>CAVUPH010000017.1:0-139072 GCA_963743305.1 uncultured delta proteobacterium | reverse complement strand
ACAATATATTGATTAGTTTCTGTTCAATATCAGGAATTTATTAGATTGTCAATGAACGAATAAAAACTTATTGACAAATCTAGCTGATATTATTATTTAACCTAAGTTGTTCAATAACGAATTACCGTTTATAGAAGGTTTATGCTCAATGCCGATGCTGCCTATTCCGGCCCCCATTCTTGCAAGATTTGAAGCCATTCTCGAAAAACGGCTGGTTGCGCCGAACCAACGGGCGGACTATAAAAAATGGCTCAGGTACTTCCTGGATTTTCGGAACAAATATCCAGTCCCGACGGCTCGGTCTGAACAGGTCCGCCTGTTCGTTGATAAGCTACAGAAAAAAAAGCAGACCCCGGCTCAGCAAAAACAGGCCGCCCACGCCCTATCCCTATACTTTGAAATACAGCGTAAGGGCCATACCCCGGTTGCAAATATCCATTCCCACGCTAAAATACCATCCATCCCGGAACCACCGCAGGTCCGGGAAAGCGCTCCCTCCTTTACCCAATCCGCTCCGCCAAAAACCACTTCGCTTTCTGTGGCGGCTCAGCGGCCTCCTTGGCGTCTGTGGGAGGACGGTTATGCCATTAAATCTTCCTCTCCGGAATGGGATGCCGCCATCGCCGATCTGGCAGCGGAGATCAAAACCCGGCATTACTCCAGAAAAACGCTTAAAACGTACGCCCATTGGTCGCGCCAGTTTCAGCGTTTTTTAAAGAACAAACCCCCGAAATCTCTGTCAACGAAAGATGTTAAGGAATACCTGACCTATCTCGCTGTTCAAGCCCGGGTCTCGGCTTCCACGCAGAATCAAGCCTTCAATGCCCTTCTCTTTCTATTTCGAAATGCCCTCAACCAGGATTTCGGAGATGTAAAGGACGTTCCCCGGGCGAAGCAATCCAAATATATCCCGATCGTCCTTTCCCGGAAGGAGATCGAGTCTATACTGAAACATCTCTCCTATCCTTATGATTTAGTGGTGAAATTGCTTTACGGTTGCGGACTCCGGTTGTTTGAATGCCTGCAACTGCGCGTCAAGGATTTTAACTTCGAAGTCGGCATACTCACCGTCCACGGAAAAGGGAAAAAGGATCGCACGGTTCCTCTACCGGAGACGATAATGCCGGAGTTGCACTCCCAAGTTGAGATGGTCAAGGCCACTCATGACCAGGATCTCGAGGCAAGATTTTCCGGCGTCTTCCTCGACGACCGGCTGGAAAAGAAGTATCCTTCGGCGGCCAAGGATTTTATCTGGCAGTGGTTCTTCCCTCAAAAATCCCTCACCCGGGTTTCGGCGGCCCCGGAACTGCGGCGCTATCATCTGCACGAGACGCATGTCCAGAGGCCCTTTACGAGGCCGTTCGCCGGGCCAAACTCACCAAGCGCGTCACCTCCCACACCTTCCGCCACAGTTTTGCCACTCATCTTTTGCGGGCCAATTATGATATCCGGACAATCCAGACCCTACTCGGCCACAGCGATGTGAGGACCACCATGATCTATACCCACTGCATACCCAGCCGAACGGTGAAAGAGGCCAAAAGCCCGCTGGATTTCTGATGCCCTTCCATATAAACGGCCATCTCTCTTTAGCCTTTTGACCATTTCATCGTGAGGGATCAACGGTTCTCGCGCTGTTCTAAGCCGTCGCCAGCGACGGCTTGTTCAACATGGCTTTTCTACAAAAGCCCTTGCCCTTCGAGAACTTTCTCAACGATGGTGCGAGCGTCCTTGCCCATGACGTTGTTTCCCTTGGCTGCGCAGGCGAAGGCATAGGTCCGGCCCTGGCTTTCCACATTGCCAACAAACCATCCCAGGGCATATGTTCCATAATCGTCAGCGCCCGACCCGGTCTTTCCATAAAGGACGCCGTGGTCCGTCCGCTTAATAAGCATAATATCTTTGAGCGCTGCCAGGGATTTCGCGGAAAAGGGAAGTTTGCGGGAGACCAGCTTGCCTATTAGCTCTGCCTGCTCTTTTGGCGAAATCAGAATCATCTTTCTACCCGCAGCGGGGAGCCAGAAGACATCGATTCCGGCGGATAGATCGCCGTCTCCATAGTCGATTTGGTTGATCCACGATTGCATTCTGCGGGGTCCAATCTGCCGAGCCAGATTCTGAAACGCCGGCACGCAGGAGGCCCGGAAGGCTTCTTTCAGGGTGAGGTTCCGATTCCATTCAGGGATAGGCCGGATTTCTCCGTCCCATAGGTAAAAGGCTCCTTCCGCAATGGATAGTATTCCAATCTCTAGGCCTATCAGGGTGTTCCAGATCTTAAAGGTCGAGCAAGGGGCCAGTTTCTCCGATGAAGCCTCCGGACGGAATGCGCTGATTGCTCCGGATGAGCAGTCGATGAGGACGAAGGCTCCCCGGCGACCGGCAAAAGCGCTGTTGACCAGGCTTTCAGGAATGGGAAGAGTCTGGCCGTAGGCGAAGGGTGCCCCGATGATGATCACGGCAATGGCCAAAAGGTGTCTCATCTTCACCAACATACGCCTCAAGCGGAATAACCCCCTTTTACCAAGGCCCGCTACAGGCCACGATTAGGCCCGACTGGCTCTCTTCCCACCAAAGCAATGGATGGTTCGAGTCCCGGCAACAAACTCACCCCCGTGGGCCAATCCTTTGGGTATAAAATATTCTTCACCCGCCCGGACGGGTATTTTTTGCGCCCCCAAGATCAGGGTGTAGCTTCCCTGAACCACCACAAAGTATTCGTCGTAGTCGTGCGTGTGCACCTTGGAGGTTCCAGCGACGTTGCATTTCCAATAGGCCATCTGCTTGCCGTCCACTCCGTCGTAGACCCAGCCTTCCAGCCCCCTCGACTGCGACTCGGGATCTATGGAATTCTCAACGGTCTTCATGAATTCGGGAAAGTCATCCATGTTTAATCCTCATGTCCTGTTGGCTTTCAGACCTTTTTTCCCTGAAGCCGATTTGCAATCCAGAGGCCAATTGTTTCGTGGGCCCTCACCAGAACCGAGAGATGTTTTCCGCCGGGAATGCGGCTTACCTCAGAATCGGCTCGAACGGATACGGCCAGATCGGCGAAGGCTAGTACTCTTTCCGGCAGAAACAACTCGTCTTCTGAGCCAATCCACAAACCGAAGGGACGATCGAGGATCGCAAATTGGTCGCGGGGTGCGGAAGGAGTGAGGGCCACGGCCAGGTTGACCGTGATGGCCGCCACCAAGCCGGAATCGTTAGCCAAAATGTCGGCGGGATAGTTGAATTGGACCGCATAGTCATGGCCCTGCGACCTGCCGCCGCTCATGGCGTGGGCTACAAAAGCCGAGGTATCGACTTTGGCAAAGGGCGCTGCCAGGGACGGGCGGTCAGTCTGAGCCCGAAATCCGAGTTGGGGTGAAAGGAACAGGTATCCGTCGACCGGTTCGTGGTCTGGTTGGCCGGCATAGTTGAGCGTTACCCCTGCGCCTGATGAATGGCCTCCGAGGTACAGGGGCAGGTGAGGATATTCGGCGCGAATGTGTTTCACGAAGGTGGTGATGTCTTCCCAGACCTGCCGGGGGCTGGGTGCATCGCCACGCGGTCCTTCCGAGGCTCCGTGCCCTCGCATATCGGGCGTGAAGACCAGGGTGTCGAACTGGGTTTGCAGGCCGTTTCCGATATACTGATAACCTGCCCCGCTGTGCGCGCCACCGCCATGATAGAACAGAACCGCCGCGCGCGGTGAGGCCGGAGCATAGTACCGATAGGCCAGCCTGACCCCATCGCTGGCAATAAGCGACGCGGGATCGCCCAAACTGACTTGGTCGGCTTCGCGCAATTCCTTAAATGAAAAAGATGGTTCGGACATCGAGGTCTCCTGGGGATTCGGGTCTGGCCCAAATTATTCGATCCACGGCACCCGGCGGTTACTTGATCTCCCTTCCCGGCAATAATTCTATATCGGGCAGGTTTTCCCAAAGCGCATCCCAGGTTGAGTAAGATCGAAGGGCCTCAACCACCACCGGTAGGGGATCCGTCCAGATCTCGGGCAGGTCGGCCTCGCCAGGAAGGCCCAGGCGGAAGGCCCCCAAACGCTCGATCGGTGGTGTAAACTGGGACCGGAGAACATTGGTAGTCATAGCTGTGTTTAACTTTATCCCGCACCCATTCAAAACAGCGCTTGGCGATTTCCGTTTTATCTCTATTTTGAGCGGCCAGCGAACCGGCCAGCCGGAAAACGTCCGTCTGGGTCCAGTCGATGATTTCAGTTGAGCGCAGGTATTTCTCCATTTAGTCGTTCTTCCTATTGTTCACATCGGTGCGGTTAAGTGGGCGGCAAAGCTGCGTAGTTGACCTGCTTTGCTCCGATTGCTTGTTTCTCAATCAAAAATCTTTGGAGGTCTCTCGTGTCGGTGGTGGATAGATACCTGAGGCTTACTTTGTGGATTTTATCCCAAGGTCCTTGCATATCTTCTTTACAAGATCGTCGTCGATTTCTCTGTGCCGAGGAATTGAGGAACGTTTGTTTTGGGCCGGATTTCCCCACCAAGAATGTCTGGCCCCTTCCCTGATGAACTCGCAGCCTTCCGCCCGGAGGTGTTTCAGCAGCCCCGAGCGTTTCATGGGAAAACGGCTATCTTCTCTTCCGCATACCCTGGTCCCGCTGCGGCTATAGCGTCTCGGCGATTGAAATCAATGGCCTCCTGCAAAGTCACGCGTAAGGTTTCGAGTAGCTCTCGCCGACTGCGTTCCTGGCAGTTTACACCCGGGACCTCTTCGATCCATCCTACCCACCAACTGCCTTTTTGCTCCACTATTGCCGTGTATTCCATCGAGGAAAACCTCCTTAGGATCCCCAAATTATGGTCCAGCGGACCCCTGGACCCCTTACATCCCGTATTTCTTAAGTTTATAACGCAGCACCCGTTCGCTGACGCCGAGTTTTTCGGCCGCCCGGGTCTGGACCCCGTCGGTTTCATTCAAGGCCTGCCGGATCAGGTACTTTTCCAGGGCGTCCAACTGTTCCATCAGGGGGAGATCGGAGGACGACGGGGGCGGCGACTCCGACTCATCCCGGCCCTCCTTTAAATGGAAAGGGATCTCCCGGGAAGTAATCAGATTGTCCCGGGCCAGGACCACGGCCCTTTCAACCAGGTTTTCCAGTTCCCGGATATTACCCGGGTAATCGTGGCGCAGGAGCAGGTCGCGGGCCTCCTTGGATACTTCGATATTCTCTTTTCTATTGGCCCGGCCGAATTTTTTCAGAAAATGATCCAGCAGGATGGGGATATCCTCTTTCCGTTCCCGCAAGGGCGGAAGGAAGAGGGAGACCACGTTCAAGCGGTAGTACAGGTCTTCCCGGAAGCGGTTTTCCCGCATGAGTTGCTCCAGGTCCTGGTGGGTGGCCGAGATCAGCCGGACGTCCACCTCGATGGTCTTGCTGCCTCCTACCCGCTCAAAAGCCCTTTCCTGAACGGCCCGCAACAGCTTGGACTGGAGCACCGGGGATAGGTCGCCGATCTCGTCCAAAAAAAGCGTCCCCCCCTGGGCCTGTTCAAATTTTCCCTGGTGCTGGGAAATCGCGCCGGTAAACGCCCCTTTTTCATGACCGAAGAGCTCGCTTTCCAGCAAGTTCTCCGGGATAGCCGCGCAATTGAGGGTCACCAGCGGACCGGAAGACCGGGGGCTATGGTAATGGATGATCCGGGCCAGCAGTCCTTTGCCCGTCCCGCTCTCCCCCCGGATCATCACCGTAGACTGGCTGGGGGCTACCCGGGCCACCAGGGAGAGGACATCCTCCATCCTGGCGCTCTGGGTAATCAATCCTTCAAAGCTGAATTTTGTTTTCAGTTCCTGACGAAGCTGCTTCACCTCCCAGGTCAGCAGCAGACTGCTCTCGATCCGCCCTAATAAGATCAACAGTTCGTCCAGATCAATGGGCTTGGTCAGGTAGTCATAGGCGCCCGTTTTCATGGCCTCGACGGCCTTCTCCACCGTGCCGTAGGCCGTCATCAGGACCACCACCGTTTCAGGATGCCGTTTTTTGATTTCCCGGAGCAGGGTGGTTCCATCCATGCCGGGCATCTTGTGGTCGGTGAACACCACTTCGCAGCCGCTTTCTTTCAGCCATTCGAGCGCGGCTTCCCCGCCTTCCGCCGCTTGGACAGGGTAGCCTTCTTTTTGCAGAAAACCCTGCAACAGCTCCCGTTGGTTCTTTTCGTCGTCAACGACCAGCAGGCGGATCTTATGAGGCTCGGACATGTGGAACCAGCGAAATGGATGCCCTTGGGATATAAAATAAAGATCGGGGCAAGGTGATTTTAGCCGCTCGATTGGAGGGGAAGCAAATTATCCCCTTCATCTTTAGATGAAAAAAATTATAGTCCTGGCGAGAACGGAGAGCAACGAAGCAATTCTCCCTCCAGCCAAAACGATTCCCCTAGGCTCGGCCAGGAGATTGCTTCGCTCCGCTCGCCATGACAGCGGGGGTTCGACACTATTTTCGTTTTAATTTAAACTACTTCGAATAAACTCGATCGGCACCTTGAATGGAGTCCCTCCGGGAAACACGCCGGCCACCCCCAGATCCTTCAAAGCCGGGATGTCCCGCTTGGGAATCACCCCGCCCACCAGGACCATTCGGTCCTGGAGCCCCTTCTCGGCCATCAAGGCCATCAGTTTTTTGCTGATGGGCAAATGGGCCCCGGACATGATGGACAGGCCGACCACATCTACCGCCTCCTGGAGAGCCGCCTGGACGATGCTCTCCACGGTCTGGTGCAAACCGGTGTAAATAACCTCCATCCCGGCATCTCGCAGGGCATGGGCCATGACCTTGGCGCCCCGGTCATGGCCGTCCAATCCCGGTTTGGCGATCAAGATCCTTATTTTTCGATTGATTTTCTGCTCAGTGGTCATGGATTAAATGATCCCCTTTTCTTTCATTTCATTGATTTGGTCCGGGCCTAGACCTAACACCTGCCCGTAAATGGCTCCATTATGCTCCCCGAAACGGGGCGGAAAGGTAAGCTGACCACCGCTGGATTTCAGGTACTCGGTCATGTGGGGCGGCGGGGCCAGGGTGATTTCCATTCCGGTCTTCGGATCTTTGGTTCGTAACAAATTACGAGCGACCAGGGGGTCCTGAACCACCTGGTCTATACCATGAATCTCGGAAATCGGCACCCCGATTTGATTAAATAGATTGATTAATTCGCTGCTCTCGAATTTTCGGGTAATGGCGCTGATCTCCTGATTCAGCCTCTTTACTTCGGCGATCCGGCCGGTGTTTTTCCGGTATCCCTCCTGGGCCAATGTTTCGAAACCGGGTAACTGCGTCAGGGCATTCCACTGCTTGTCGTTGCCTCCGGCCACATAAACGTAGCCGTCGGCCGTGGGGTAGACTGAAACCGGGGCAAAGAACTCATGGGTGTTTCCCCGCCGAGTGATCTTCTTGCCGAAGGACCGGCTCAGGGTGATGGGCACGGTCAGCCAGGAGACGGTGCTTTCGAACATGGACAGGTCGATCCGGCTCCCCTGTCCGGTGGCCTGTCGACGAAACAAGGCCTTCATCAGCAGGCCGTAGGCGTGTTCGCTGGCTCCCATATCCGGCAGCGGAATGCCCAGGACCTGGGGTTCCCCGTCCGCTTCCCCGGTCAGCTCCATCAGGCCGCCCCGGGCCTGTAGTATCGGATCATAGGCCGCCTCGTTGCTGTCCGGGCCGAACCCAGTGATTCCCAGCCAGATCAAATCCGGCTTAACGCTTTTGAGTATCTCGTAATCGATGCCTAGCTTGGCGTAGTTTCGGGGAAGCTGGTTGGTGGCAAAAATATCGACCTTCAGTTTCACAATCAGGTCTTTCAGAATCTGCTGTCCCTCCGGAACGCCCAGGTTTAAGGTCAAGGCCTTTTTCCCGGCATTAATGGCCATAAAATAGCTGAACATCCGCTCTTCCTGGAGGACGTTATCCCCCACCATGCGATTGGGGTCTCCAAAGACCGGATGCTCCAGGCGGATCACCTGGACACCGTCCTGGACCAACCGGAAGGTCAAATAGGGCAGCACCGTGGCTTGTTCTAATGAAAGGATGGTTATCTGACTTAACGGATCCATGAATTTCTCCTTAACCCTTAAACCCAGGAACCGAAACACTCCCGGTTTAGGAATTGACACCCTTCGAAATATTTAATAAATTTAGTGGAACAGCCTTTTACCTGTCAAGTTTTATTGTTGGACGCTTCGCCCTTTTGGGTGGGTACCCCTATATCCGGTATGGCCTCCGGGTCTCGGCGAAAGGGCTTTCCAAAGGTGCTCCAGACTTCGAATCCGGGCCTATGTTACTAACTTTATTTAAAGCAGGCCCATACTCCGAGTCTGTTGACACCTCCCCGGTCGGCCCTGCCACCTGGAAGATTTGATGACATGGGGGCCGGGTTTGAACTTAAAAAGTCCCGCCTGAACGGGAGAAAACCCTTTCGCCGAGACCCGGAGGCCAAGGAGATCCGATTTCAGGCTTTTATACCATATTGTGGCCACCCACCAAAAAGGGCGAACAACCTAATTGTTGTGCTTCCGTGAATCGTCGAATACCGAGATAGAATCATATGTTTACCATAAGCGAAATTATTGAAATTGCCGTACAGATTGAAAAAAACGGAGAAAGCACCTATCGCCGGGCTCGACAAGAGACCTCCGATCCCTTCCTGGCGGACCTGCTCGGCCGTCTGGCGGATGAGGAACTGGAGCATCAGCGCTGGTTCACCGATCTTAAAAGCCGGGTGGGGACCATACCGGCAGACAAGAACTTGGAAGCCATGGGCCGAGAGCTGTTTCAGAACATCCTGGGGGAAAAGGCCTTTTCTCTGGACGACCTGGATCTCGCCCGGGTTCCGGATCTCCAAGCCGTTTTGCGGATAGCCGCGGAGTTCGAGCAGGACACGGTTGTTTTTTACGAAATGCTGGAGCCATTTGTTGAAATGGCCCAGGGCCGTGATAGTCTCCGGCTCATTATCGAGGAAGAAAAAAGACACCGCCGCGATCTTCAGGAACGCCTGAAAAACTTGATTTGAGGTACCCGTATCCGAAGCACGAAATCCGATACGAGCACGAAGGTCCAAAATCCAAATGATCAAAACAGGAATATTTTGGAAATTTGATCATTTGAATTTGTTTCGGATTTCGAAATTCGGATTTTCGAGTTTTAACCAAAAATTAAATCAAACACATAGGAGGACTTCATGGCGACTCCGCAAGAAATTTTTAAGGAAAAGTTGGCGCAACAGATTATCAAGGCCCTGGAAAAACGACGTATGGCCGGGAGCTATGCCCAGACCATCGCCCAGGCCCGGGAGGAAGTGGCGGCCCTGATCCCGGACGGTTCCTCGGTTTTCCGCTGCGGGTCCACATCCCTGGTGGAAATGGGGCTGTGGGAACGGTTGAAGGCCAATCCCAGAATTACCGTGATCGACCCCTACCTTCCGGAATATTCCCCGGAAGAAGGCCTCGAGATGCGCCGCCGGGGGCTGACCGCCGATTTCATGATCGCCAGCAGCAATGCCATTACCCTGGATGGAAGGCTGGTGAACTTGGACGGCATGGGAAACCGGGTGGCGGCGATGACCTTTGGCCCTAAGAAAGTCATCTTGGTAGTCGGGATGAACAAAGTGGCCCTGACCCTGCAAGAGGCCATGGACCGGACCAAACAGGTGGCCGCCCCCATGAATTGCATCCGGCTGAATATCAATAACCCCTGCAAAGAAACCGGCCTCTGCAGTGATTGCCACACTCCCGACCCGTATCTGCAACATGTGGTCTATCATCGAAGGCCAAGCCGTTAAAGATCGCCTCCAGGTGAAACTGGTGGGGGAAAACCTGGGTTATTAAAGACCACCGGTCAATGATGGACTTGCAAAAAGTCCATCATCAGCCCGAGCGCGAGGAAGCACCGGGCTGGGGTAGGGGTGGCACCATTTGAATTCACTTCAAATGGCGGGGGAGGGGGAACCATCCCCCGCCGAGCAAGAAGTCGCTTTTTGACTTTTTGCGAGGTTATTATGACTCCCCTGACTATCCCGGACCTGCGGGAGCTGATCTTCAATTCTCAAGGACAGCGGCAGGATCTAAGGAATATCTATTCCCAATTGCCGGATACGTCCTGCCAACGCCGCGCCCTGTGCTGTTCCCTCCTGCCGGAAATGTCCCTTCTGGAAGCCCTGGAAGTCCTGGACCAAATCAGAAGATTCCCCCCCGCCCGGCGGAAAGAGCTTACTCAAAAAATCAGCCGCTATTTCTTTATCAACCCGACCGAGATTATCGGCTGCCCCTTCCTGGAAGACCGGGAATGCCTGATTTATCCCAGTCGTTTTTTTGGCTGCCGGGCCTATGGTCTCTGGTCGAAGGGCCATTATCGGCAGATAGCGCATCAGGCCCGCTTGATAAAAAGAAATGTGGTTCAACAATGGAGGAACCTGGGGGTTCCCCTGCCCGAAGAGGTGACCGGCCATCGGGTGGCTTATTGTACTGCCGTGGAAACCATCGGGCCGCGGAAGACGTCCGATGAAGACCTGCTCCAAGCCGCCGACCGGGTTGAAGACCGGTCCCAAGAACTGAATCCACGGCACCGGCACTTTCAGGAAGGCTATATCCGGGATATGAGTTTTTTAACCGCCGCCTTAATCTTTGGTCTTTCCCAAGCAGTCCAATTGAAATTCACCCTCGTTCGGGATCTGCTCCAATCCGGGAATCAAACACCGTTGGAGCAGGTGATCGCTCGGGTGCCGGATCTCTTCGATTTTTGACCGACTCAAGCTACCGGCCAGCCTTGTTTCAGAGGATTGACCTTTCCGGTCGGTGCCGGTCCGGGCTTTTACAGTTGATCCCGCCCCCTCGTCCAGCTATAATGGTCGGTTGTTGAGCCATCTTCTAACCGACAAATAATAGGTCCCAGCGGACAATACCGGCATTTTTATTCCTGAAGGATAACCGACCCTCACCAAACGCACCCCATGCCCACTAAACCAGCGCGTCGCCCCCCCCGATCATCAAGATTTAAGGCCCTCAAGGTTTTCTTCTTTTTTACCGCCTTTTTCGGTGCCGTTTTTACCTTGGCCGGACTGTACTACCTCTTGCTGGTCTATCAATTGCCCGACATCCGCTCCCTGGAGGACTATCAGCCTCCTTTGGCTACCCAGATCCTGGCGGCCGATGGCGCTCCGATCGGCTTTCTCTATAAAGAAAAAAGAATTTTGGTGTCGCTCACCGAACTCCCGCCGCAACTCATTCAGGCGTTTATCGCCTCGGAAGACTCCCGTTTCTTTCAGCACGGAGGGCTTGATTTTATAAGCATTCTGCGGGCTTTCTGGAAAAATATCTGGGCCGGTGAAATTGTTCAAGGTGGCAGTACCATTACCCAGCAGGTGACCAAGTCCCTGCTCCTCTCCCCGGAGAAAAGTTTCTCCCGAAAGATCAAGGAGGCCTTCCTGGCCTACCGGCTGGATCAAAACCTATCCAAGCGGGACATTCTCTATATCTATCTCAACCAGATCTACCTGGGGCATGGAGCCTACGGAGTGGAGGCGGCCGCCCAGACCTATTTCGGTAAGAAATCCAAGGAGCTCAACCTGGCCGAGAGCGCCATGTTGGCCGGGCTTCCGCAGGCGCCCAGTCGCTATTCGCCCTTGTTGAATTTCCAGCGGGCCAAGGATCGACAGCGCTACGTATTAAAACGAATGGTGGAGGAGGGTTATCTGTCCTCCCAGGAGGCGCAAGCGGCGGAGCAGTTTCCGCTAACCTTTGCCCGGGGGTCGGATAGTACCGGCGCCGTCGCCCCCCATCTCAGCGACATGGTCCGCAAATTTTTGTATCAGAACTACGGCTCGGATTTTGTCCTGCAAGCCGGGCTCACCGTTTACACCACCATCGAATCCGGATTTCAAAAAGCCGCCCGGGAAGCGGTGGAGAACGGGACCCGGGCGGTTTACTTGCGCCACCTTTATGCCAAACCGCTTCGGCAAATCCCCCCCGACAAGATCGAGGCCTACTGCCAGCAGTTGGCTCGCCCGCCGGCCAACGGTTCGAAAAAAAACGGTCCGCTGCGGACCGGCATTATCGTCCAAATCGATCCGATCGAGAAAACGGCCCGAGTGTGCCTTGGCCGGGAGTGGGGGGTGTTCCCGCTGCCCCAGCGAACCGCGGAACCCAAGAATTCTTCCGCGGATGACGAATCAACCGCCGGCGGGAGGAGTGTCATTTTATTCCGGGAAGGGGATGTCTTGAATTTCCGGGTAGATCCAGGGAAGCCCTATCTGTCCCTGGCCGAACAAAATCCCGTCGAGGCCGCCCTGATCTGTATCGACAAGACCACCGGAGCGATTAAGGCCCTGGTGGGCGGAAAAGATCACAGCCAGACCGAGTTTAATCGGGCCACCCAGGCCAAGAGGCAGCCCGGTTCGGCCTTTAAACCGATCATCTATGCGGCGGGTTTGGACAAGGGCCTGACACCGGCTTCGGTCCTGATGGACACCCCTCTGGTCTTCGGAGGCAACAACCCCTGGTCACCACAAAATTTCGACCATAAGTTTAATGGACCGACGTTGTTGCGCACCGGGTTGATTCAATCGCGAAATATCGTTTCCATCCGCATCCTCCAGCGCATTGGGGTGGAATATGCTATTCGCTATGCCCAGCAGTTGGGGATCACCTCGCCCCTTTATCCCAATCTTTCCCTGGCCCTGGGTTCCTCGGCGGTCTCCCTGGCGGAAATGGTCACGGCATACAACTGTTTTAATAATGGGGGAAATCGGGTGCTCCCCTTTTATATCACCAGAATCATGGATCATCTGGGCCGGGCTATTTACCTTCACCAGCCTCAACCCGAACCGGTCATGGCACCCAACACCGCCTATATTATAACGCACTTGCTGGAGGGGGTAGTTAAAGAGGGGACGGGTTGGCGCCTGAAGGCTTTGGGCCGACCGGTGGCCGGGAAAACCGGCACAACCAACGATTTTCGGGATGCCTGGTTTATGGGCCTCACCCCACAGGTGACCGCCGGGGTTTGGGTGGGTCTGGATAACCTCGCCACGCTGGGGGCCGGAGAGACCGGAGCCCAGGCGGCCAGTCCGATCATCCTGGAATTCTTTCAAAAAGCGCTGGCCAATGCCCTGGCCGAAGAATTTCCAGTCCCGTCCGGGATCGTTTTCCAACCCTTGCGGGGAGTGGGAGGAAACACTGTTTTGGAAGCCTTTAAGGCCCCGGAGGAAGCCCTGCCGGTCGAAGGGGGAGCCGTCTCCTGGATACCCTAAAAAACAAAGCCCCGTATTCTTTCTCTGGAAGAAGAATACGGGGCTCAGGGCTCAAAATAAATTTTTAAAAAATTAGACGTCTTTCAGCGAATCCTGAACCGTATAGAGGAGGATAAAATTCTTATCCAAATCATCGGTCAAGGCCTTTAGTTTATCCTCAGGAATATCCTTGATCCGAATATAGACATGGCGGCAGCCCTCATCGCACATGTCGTAAGAGGTTAAAATGCTGACCATCCTTCCGCCGTGCTTCCGGATCAGGTCGCCCACCTCTTTAATCGATCCCGGACGATCCTCTAAATTGAAGGCAAATTGAATTCCGCCGCGATAAATCCCGGTCAGCGAAACCAGGACTTTAAAAATATCCCCTTGGGTAATCATCCCGACGACCTTCCCCTTATCGTTGACCACCGGAAGTCCGGATATCCGGTGCTCCAGCATCTTCACGGCCGCCTTCTCCACCGTTTCTTCCGGACCGATGGTGAAGACGTTTTTACTCATAATGTCTTTAACCTTTAACTCGGAGAGCAAATAATACAGTTCGTGGACATCCAAGGTGGTGGCTTTGGAGGGAGAGGCTTCCTTGATATCCCGGTCGGTAATCATACCCACTAACTTGCCTTTATGCATGACCGGCAGCCGGCGGATATTATTCTCCTTCATAATTTGTGAGGCTTTCATCATCGAGGTGTCTTCATCAATGGTCATGACATCGCTGGTCATCCACCCTTTAATTAACATAGGTTTTTACCTCCACTCGCGTTATGATTTGATTATTTAGCTCACGAAGAGCTTTTTGACCTTTTCAACCGTCTTTTTGGACGGTTTCATCTTATTTAAACTACCTTAATTGTCAAGCTTTTTTTGGTCACAAGCGGGGCGCGAAACGCCGATCGTATCCGGTCATCTCCACATAGCCCTGGCCTTTGATGGGCTGTCCCCGATAGGTTCCCTCCGCGTCCACCAGGCCCTCCCAATAAGTCACCCGGGTGCTTTTCATGGTCATCAACTCCTGGTCGTCCAATACCGGCGTCAACCGCAGGATTAGCTGTTGTCGGGGGATAGCGATCTGCCAGCCTGCCGGATAGGTAGCCTGACTGTGGGGACTTTTCCAGGTCCTAAGCACCTCAATGGAAAAATCCCGCCGGGATAACGATTGGAGAATCCTGCCCCTGGAGACCATCGTTCCGCTGGAATACGGACCGATTTGTCCATTCCCTTCTCGAATCTGATAGAGCATTAATTCCGCCTGATCCCCCAGGTTCAAGGAAAACCAGTCCCAGCCGATCTGGCCGGGCTGAAGCTGGTTGCTCCCGAACTCGTGATCCATCCAGCTTAGCCCCTGAACTTTAACCGATCTCCCGTTGAGGGTGATCTGCCCCCGAGTGGCCATTCGGGTTAGGGAATAGTAATGGGAAGCCTGCCCGGTTCCAGCCCCTTTCCGGCTGATCCCGTCCGTCCCATGGATCACGGGTGGATTCCCAGGAAAAGTCTGAAGGTACCAAGCCCAAACTCCGGTCACCGGCTCTTAAAACCTGGGCCTTCCCCTCTTCGCCCACGCTCCAATCCTCTATCCAGACCCGATAGCGTCCGGTTTCCGCTCCGGCTAAACCTAGATTCCCCCGACTGATTTTTTCGGCATAAGAAAATCTTTTCCGATCGACATCGGTGACGGCCAAATGGGCCAGGTAGACCTCTCGAACACGCCAGCGGGATCCCTGGCTGGAAACCGGACCGGGTCTTATCCCCACACGAAAAAAAGTCAGTTGATACCCGTAACGACGACCTTCGGCGTCCTGCAACTGGCCGTTATAGTACCACCACTCGGTTTTATAATCCCGGTGGACCCGGTGATCCTCGGGAAAGACAAAGGCCCTCCCCGGCAAGGCCGGCTTGAACCCCTCGGCTGCCTGGTCCTGCCCCGGGCTTAGCCACTGCCAAACGAGGCCTACAAAAAAAATAGCGCCAATGATTCCCCACCGTTTCATTTAGTTCTTCCTTCGATCCTTAATATTCTTTCGACTATTTTTTCGACGCTTCTCCCTTTTGGGTGGGTCCACCGGTCTATCCGCTAAAGCTGCGGGGAACGGCCAAAGGGTTTTCCAAAGGTTCATTCATCCCGAATCTGCTGTTCCATTTTAGTTCGCAGGGCGATGGAAGCCGGGACCAGTCCGGCTAAGACAGAACTGATCAGGATGAGGATCAGGGTCTGCCCATAAACACCCAATGACCAGTGCAATTGAATCGTCCAGCCAAAGGACTGCTTGTTAATCACCAGGATCAAAATGAGGGACAATAAGGTCCCGGACAATCCACCCCAGAGAAACGAAAAAAAACCCATCAGCCCGGTTTCCGTGAGAACCATTATTCGGACCTGCCCGGGCGATGCCCCGAGCGCTTTATAAATTCCAAACTCCTTTTCCCGGAAAAGAATCAAGATGGAACTGGTGTGGATAATGCCCAGGAAGGCCACCAGGATGGCGATTGCCTCCAGGGCATAGGTAACTTGAAAAGTCTGGTCAAAAATCCGCAGTATTTGTTCCCGCAGCTCCCGGTGAGAAATAACCACCAGTTCATAGCGGTCGGAGAACTGCTTTAACAACGATTCCCGGACTTGGGACAGCCGGCCGGGATCCTTTAAATAAAGACGCACCCCGTTGACCCTTTCATCCTGCCACCATTTTAAAAAAACCGCCCGATCGATCCAAACCCCGCCACCCTCGGTCCGATAATCGTAAAAAACCCCGGCGATCCTAAAGGAGTGAGGCCCAAAGGCGGTTAACAGGGTAACCGAGTCCCCGGGCCCGACCTTTAGCCGATTGGCTAAAACCTCCGAGAGGATCACTGCCTCCCGGGATAAGACCTGCCGGTAGATTTCTTCGGGATTTCCAGCGGTGAACGCCAACCGACTGTACCGCTCAATGACCGCTAGATTACCGGCCCAGAGGCGGATCGGCCGGCCCTGGGAAGCCGTCAGAACGCTTCGATAGTAGTAAATATCCTTTACCTCCGCCCGCCTTTCGATCCCCGCAATGACCTCCGGCTCTAAAAACTGAAAATCGCCCTGATTGGAGGGAAAAACCGGACCGACCAGCAGGTCCCCGCTGATGGATTGATCAATCCATTGGTCTACCGTTTGGCGGAAGCTGTTGATCATAATGGAAACGCTGATCAGCATGGCGATGGCCGTCATTAAAGCCGCCATCGAGACCGCCATTTTATCCAAGGCATAATCAAAATAGAGATAGCCCAAATACCGATGATTCCGGCGTTTCCTCCGTTTGGCTGGGGCCGGAGTAATGAGGGTCAGGATTTTGTGGGTTACGGGGGAAAGCCACAATGAAAATCCCAGGATCAAAGTGAGGGTGGCCAGCAGACCCCCCAAGGGCAGCCCCTGCCAGGGCGGGATAAAAAGGAGTAAACCGGTTAGGATCAACAGGATCGATCCGGCCCAAAAAAAACTTCCCTTCCGGGATGGCGGTGGGGAGAGAGTCCCCGGCCCCTGGGAGATGATCTCCCGGGGCTGCAAACGCGAGGCCTGCCGAGCCGGAACGTAGGCCGAGACCAGCGCCACCCCAACGGCTCCCACCAGGAACAAAGCCATTTCCGGCAGCCTAAAAGGTATTTCCGTTACCCCCACCAGCACATAGAGGTCGCTGATGGTTTGACTGATGGTCCCCAGGATCACCCGGGCCAGCAGATAGCCGCCTCCGATGCCCAAGAGTCCCCCCAGCAGCCCGTATCCGGCCGACTCCCAAAGAATTAAATGCAGGATCTGCTTCGGCAACATCCCCAAGGACCGGAGTATGCCCAGATCTTTCCTGCGGCGAACCACCGAAAGTGCGGTCACATTGTACATCAGATACATGCTGACCAGGACGGCGATGAAGCTCAGGGCCAGCAGGTTAAGCTGGTAGGAGCGCACCATACGTTCCGTACCCGCCTGGCGTTCTGAGGGCTGAAGGAGGGAGGCCCCGGGAGGCAGCATTTTTTGCAGACTTTCGATCGCAGCGGTCGGTGGATATTCTGGCTTCAACACCAGATCGATGCGATCCAGTCGTCCGATTTTCCCCATTAATTCCTGCGCCTGGGCGATATCCATTACCCCAAAATGGCCCCCCAGTGCCCGGGCCGGACCCTCCGGGTCGATCAAGGCGGTCACCCTAAGGGTTTGTGGGTGTCCGTTGATCAAAACGCCCAGAGATGAACCCGGTCGGACCGTTAATCGCCGGGCCAGGTCCCTGCTCAAAGCGATGGCCCGGGGGCTAAGAATAAGGGACAAGAAATCCGGTTCCCGCAACGAGGTCAGCGAAGGGGCGTGGGTACGAACCTGGGCTTCATTGAAAAAATCCACCCCCATAATCCAGAGGACCAGGCCGGGGTGATTTTGAAGGGGGACCTGGAGCTCTACCACCGGGGCGGCCGCCTGGACAGCCGGGTGGGCCTTAATGACCGGGAAAAGGCCTTCATCCAAACCGCGGCCTTCTTGAATAATCTGCCATTGGGCCAGACCGGAAACGGCCTGGGCGGTGCTTTTGAAAGAGGATAGGCAGGCGCCCACCGCCAAATGGATGCTGATAAAAACGGAAACCCCTAATCCCAGTCCCAGGATCGTCAATCCCGATTGTCTCCAAGCCTGGGAATAATGCCTCCGGATTAAAAGAAGAAATATCCTGATCAGGAGTCACCTCTGAAAATCGGTTTTTCACTGGTGGGAGAAAAGAACCTCCGGGTTCGAGCATAATCCTCCCAGGTGTCCACATCCCAGCCGATATATTGGGGGCGTATCGGGATGGTCAGAACCCGATCCGGATTTTTCCTGATAATTTCCCGGCCGCCGGTGTCGCCGCGCAGGCGTTGCAGCTCGGGCAGCAACGCCCGCCCGAAAATGACCGGGTTTCCAGGCCGCCCGCCATAAAGCGGGACCACGATAGGAAAATGGTTCCTTCTGAAGGTCTGAATCAAGCGATTAATGGTTGCGGTTCTTAAAAGGGGCTGGTCCCCGAGAATAAACATCGCTCCTTGGGAAGAAGGGTCCAAAAACCGCAACCCGGCCCGGATAGAGCTGCTTAAACCCCGGTCGTACCGCTGGTTGACCACGATTTCCAGCCTGGGGATCCTCGCAAAAGATCGAAGGGCCGAAAGGATCCTAGGCGCCTGACAGCCCAGGACCAGGATCACCCGGTCCAATCGGGACGCCAGGGTCTGCTCTAAAACCTGCTCTACCAGAACCTTCCGCCCATAAGGCAGCAGGGCCTTGGGAAAACCCAGGCGGCTCGCTAACCCCGCCATCAAGAGAATGCCGGTGACTGGCTGCTCTTCCAAATCCGAATTCGCGATCATTTAGCTATTATCTTCGAGTTCAGCGATTGAAGTAAAATCTTTTTTCCTGTCCGGGTTCTATTTTTTTCTTGACCGAACCGGCTTTTCCCATTATAAAATTCAACTATTTATTACCTAAATCCCATTAAAGGAGGAAAAAAAGTATGGCGACCCCCAAAAAACCCATGACCAAGGCGCAAGCGGTGGCTTATTTCGCCGAAAAATTTCAATTGACCAAAAGCACGGCCAATGCCGTCCTGGATGAATTGGCCAGCCTGGCTGTCACTGAAACCAAGAAAACCGGGGCTTTTACACTTCACGGCATCGGCAAACTCGTCCTTTCCAAACGCAAAGCCCGAACCGGTCGGAATCCTCAAACCGGCGAACCCATCAAAATTCCGGCCAAGACCGTTATTAAAATGCGCATGGCCAAAGCTTTTAAGGATGCCGTCGTCCCGGCAAAAAAGAAATAAGCGCATTTATCATTTTCCGCTTAATCGGCCTAAGCTCACGGGCAAAGGGATTTAAAGTTCCCAAAGCCGCATCTTCCTCCGAAGCCCGCATCGAATGGATAGTTTGCCCGGGGCCTAAAGCAGATCGACCTTTTTCAATTGAGAGGGAATCGGACCACCACCGGAAGACCTTGCCGGTTTCAACCCTCCTGCCAACAAATGGGATAAGCAGTATTGAGCAGAAGCGGGGCGTCCCCGCTTCTGCTCAACCCCGCCAGGTGCCTATACCTTTCAACCTGAGAATTTATCCCTAACATTTGATGAACAAGAGGGATAAAGCCGTGTCGGACGACAATCGTCAGGGAAGGGTTTTCAACGCCAAGAACCAGGTCCGGGAATTATTCGCCCGGCAGCGCTTGGCGGTGCTGGCCACCCCAGAGATTCACCGCCCCTACCTGAGTCTGATGGCCTTCGCCGCCACTCCGGACTTGAAAACCTTGGTCGTGGCGACCTCCAAAATAACCCGTAAATATCATAACCTGATGGCCGACGGCCGGGTTTCCCTGCTGATGGACAACCGATCCAACCGGGCCGTTGATTTTCAAGAGGCTTTTTCGGTTACGGCTCTGGGGGCAGCCGAAGAAGTCTCCCCGGAAGAAAGACCAGCTTTCAGGAAGCTTTTCCTGTCCAAACACCCTCACCTCTCAGCCTTTGTTGACGCCCCGGACAGCGCCTTGATCAAAATAAGAACAGAGAACTATATCGTGGTATCCCAATTTCAGGAGGTTCTGGAGTTTCAGGTCTGATCTTTTCGTCGCTTCGCTCTGACTGCCCGGAGCGCCTGCTTTCGGACTGCTGGACGGACTAAGGGCGAAAGACTTCTTTCCTCCCGGTCTCAGACATGATTCCGCAACTGCAGCTCCAGGGGATGGGGATTCAAATAATACTGGTCTTTTAAATACGGCTGCTGATATTTGCGGATATAATGATTCATCAGCGTAACCGGAACGATCAGGGGCACGAACCCTCGCGCGTAATTTTCGATACATTCCAGAGCCTCTTGCTTCTCATCCGGCGCAAGATCCTTTTTAAAATATCCCAAAATATGTTGCAGCACATTGACGTTTTTCTTGTTCGTAGGTTTTTGTCTTAAAGCCGAGGAAAGCGTTTTCTGGTATTCAAGAAGCAAATCGTCCAGCGAAAGCCCCTGGCCCTGGGCCACCAATTGCCCCAGGGTCTGATAGTGCTTGGGGCTGTGGGCCATGATCAGCAGTTTGTGACGGCTGTGAAAATCGACCAATCCGCCCTTGCCTCTTTTTGCTCGCCCATCTCCCGCCAACGCTTCCAGATAAAAATACTCTCGATAAAATTTTCCCGCAGCAGGGGATCATGGAGGCGCCCTTCGTCTTCTACCGGCAACAGGGGAAAATGGTCTCTAAACACTTGGGCGAAGAGACCCACCCCCTTTTTCACCGGCATCCCCTTTTGATCGTAAACCTTCACCCGTTCCAGGCCGCTGCTGGGAGAATCGCTTTTAAAGATGAACCCGCACAAACCCTCCTTTTCCAGTTCTTTCACCCTTTTTTTGGCCCAGTCCCTCATCCGTTCCGTATGATCGATCCGGCTGCGAACGGTCAGCAAACGGGGGCGGCTCAAATCCCCCACCAGCCGCATGGCCTCCCGGGGAATGCCTAACCCGACTTCCACCTCCGGGCAGACCGCCACAAAATCCACGTACCGGCCCAGGGTATCGGTCAAAAACCGGTCCCCCTTGTGACCGCCGTCGTAGCGCACGGCATTGCCCAACAGACAAGAACTGATTCCTATTCTAATTTTTGATGCCATCCCCATGTAACCTCGCTATTGGTCGATGGATTGCTTTTGGATATACCCTTTCACGTCAAACTTGGATTTGCAACCGTTGGAACTCAGATAACGAATTTTTCCGAAAATCGGGCGTTCACCCCAGGGGCGATCGTGGACCCCGCCGAGG
This sequence comes from uncultured delta proteobacterium, assembly GCA_963743305.1. Lineage (GTDB taxonomy): Bacteria > Desulfobacterota > RBG-13-43-22 > RBG-13-43-22 > RBG-13-43-22 > CAVQSS01. The sequence continues at coordinate 118,055 of CAVUPH010000017.1, read as the reverse complement.
CTCCAGGCGATTCCGGTGTAGCCGTTGGGGTCGCGGCCGTCCAGCTCGTAGCGGTCATTGAGGGTGATGGCGATTTTCAGGGCTTCCTCCGGTGAAGGCGTCCATTCCAGGATCTTCTTGGCCCAGTACATGCGCAGATAACCGTGCATCTTGCCGGTCCGGACCATTTCCCGCTGCGCCGCGTTCCATAAGTCGTCGTGGGTTCGGGCCAGCTCGAATTGTTTCCTAGTGTACAGATAATCCCGCGGGTCCCGTCGGTGCCGGTCCAGGGTGGCCCGGGCCCAGGCGGGGAAGCCTTCCACGAGGTCATAGCAGGGGTTGTAGAAGCAGAAATTGTCCGCCAGTTCGCGCCGGACAATCAATTCCTCCAGAAAGGCTTTCTTGGATTGAGCCGGGGCGGCGCATTGCTGCACTTCCCGGGCGACCCGCTGGGCGGCAATCTGGCCGAAATGAAGGTACGGTGAAAGGCCGGACTGCCCGTTTTCCAGAGGATCATTGCGGTTGGGATCATAAGCGGGTAACCGGTTTTCGAGAAAGGCCTTCAAGGTCCGTCGGGCGGCCTTTTCACCGGAACGGAAAGCGTTCAGCGAAAGGCCCGCGGGATCCGCCGCCAGGGCCGCTATCACCCGGGGCCAGTCGGTTTCCTTCGTTGCTTCCTTCAAGAAAAAAGGATGTTTTCTTAAAGGGGGGAAGTCTTCCAGAAATTCGGATAGTAGCCGTTGAATCTTGGGCCGCAGGGTGTAGGCCCCGTATTCCTGTTTAGGGGAAGCAACCCAGCAGGGAACAATATTGTGGGCGTCTACTTCGTAAAAGGGGATTTCAATTAGCCGGGCCACGCCTGATTTCCAGAGTCGTTTGAGTTGCAGAGGATCGAAATCCGTAACCAGGGCGCCGGCCTGGATCGTCCGGGTAAAGCGCGGCAGCACCTCCTCCGGAGTTCCCCGGAGAAGATGAAAAGCTATCCGCCGCTTCACCAGGTTGCTTTCCACCCCCCGCAACCCCTCCAGCATAAAGGCATAGGAACGTGGAGCCGCCCCCAGGAATTCCGGAACCAGGCAAAAGACCACGACCAGAGGGGCCTTGGCCCGAACGGCCAGATCCTGGGCATAGAGCAGCGCCCAGTTGTCCCGGGTCCGCTGGTCGCGGCTCATCCAATAAATAACCGGTCCTTTTCCAGTCGGGCCCTCTTTAAGAAGACGAAGACGTTCCGGATGCATGGGCGCTAGTTCTCCCGGCGCTTCCCGGGTGGGGGATCTTTCCGGCCCGCCACCCTTTCGGGCCCTCGAACTATGGGCCGGGAGATGGAGCGGGCGATGGCTTTCAGCATCCGGGGATACAGCAGGCGATGAAAGGGGTCAAAGCTGTACCAGTAGAGGATCCCACCCAGCCCCTTGGGCAGGAAACGGGCCACCTGCTGCAGTTCGGTAACCCCCTGGGCCAGGGGCTTGATCTTGAACTCCAGCAGGGCTTGTCCCGGGACCTTCATTTCCGCCAGGAGCAGCAGGCGTTCCCCCGGAACGGCCTCCAGCACCCGCCAGAAGTCCAGGGCATCTCCGGGCCGCAATTCCGAAGGATGGCGTCGCCCGGCCCGGAATCCGATTCCGCCGGTGAACCGGTCGAACCAGCCCCGGATTTTCCAGAGTCCGGTTCCGAAATACCAGCCGGTTTTCCCGCCGATTTTTTCCAACGGTTTCCAGACCTCTTCCGGGGAAGCCTGAATCTGAATGGTGTATCCCAGCTCCAGGGTCGTCCCCCCCGCATAAGGCGTGTCCCCGCAATAGATCCATTCCTGAGTAATGGCCGCACTGGCATCCATCCAGCAAGTGTCGACCCGCTCCTGCTGAATCCGCTGCAGGGCCAGACGGATGGTCTGACGGCAATCCAACAGCTCCTGGGGGATAATCTCGCGGATGCGGTTGTCATGGCAGGTGACGGCGTTGCGCAGTCCTTCGGCCAGGGGCCGGGCGATGGAAGAAGGAACCGGCGTAATCAAATGGATCCAGTAGGAACTCACGCTGGGCGTAAAAAAAGGAAGCGGAAGGATGATCCGCTTTCGCAGGCCGGCCTCTTCGGCGTAGATTTGAAAAAGCCGGCGGTAGCTGATCACTTCCGGCCCCCCGATATCAAAGGTCTGTCCCAGGACCTCCTCGTGCTCCAGACAGCCCTGCAGGTAATTGAGGACATTCCGAATGCCGATGGGCTGAACCCGGGTGTCTACCCAGCGCGGGGTAATCATAATGGGCAACCGCTCCACCAGGTAGCGGAGAATTTCAAAGGAAACGCTTCCGGCGCCCAGGATCATGGCCGCCCGCAGAAAGGTGGTCGGGACCGGGCCGGATTGCAGGATGCGGGCCACTTCGTAGCGGGAACGTAAATGTTCGCTCAGATGGGGATCGTCCTTCCCCCCCAAACCTCCTAGATAGATGATCCGGTTCAGACCGGTGGCGGAAGCCGCCTCCACCATATTCTGAGCGGCTGTCCGGTCGGTCTCGGTGTAGCCTTTGGGGTCGGCGATCATGGAGTGGACCAGGTAGAACGCCGCCCAGCAACCGCGGCCAGCCTCCACCAGGGAAGCCCGGTCCAACACGTCGCCGGGGGCCAACTCCACCAGAGGATGGTTGCCCCAGGGGCGTCCTTTCAGTTTGGAAAGGGAACGCCCCAGCGCCCGCACCCGGTACCCCGCTTGCAGCAGTTGAGGCACCAGCCGGCCGCCCACATAACCGGTTGACCCGGTAACTAACAGGGGTTGGGTTTTCATTCAATTATTTTATAGGCTTCGTCTTCTATTTTCAACTTTCTAATTGACAAAACCCGGGATTCCTATTTAATCTCTAAAAATAAGCAGGTCCCTTCGGTACTATCGCCCGGACCGAAAACAAAAAACCTTATCAGGAGGTAAAAACCATGGCCGTTGCCAAGAAAGCCCCAGCCAAGAAAGCCCTCAAAGCCCCAGCCAAGAAAGCGGCCCCGGCTAAAGCCGCGAAAACGGTCAAAACCGTAAAGGTCGTCAAACCCGCTAAGAAAGCCGCTACCCGCAAAGGGGCCAAATATGGTTGCCAAGCCTGTGGGCTGGTGGTTTCCGTAGTGGACGATTGCGGCTGCGCCACCATGGACTTGGTCTGCTGCAACACACCGATGAAGAAGAAGAGGCCGCCGGTTAGAAAATAAGGTTGTTCGCCCTTTTGGGTGGGTGGCCACAATATCTAGTAGATTAGACTGAAATCAGGCCCTCATGGCCATCTGGTCTCGGCGAAAGGGTTTTCCACCTGGCCTTATAGGTTCTAACCCGGCCCCAGTGTTTCTAAATCTTCCCGGAAGCAGGGCCAGCCCGGGAAGCATCAAAAGTCTCTGAGTTTGGGCCTGCTTCAAATAAAATTAGTAATTTCGGCCCGGATTCGAAGTCCGGAGTACCTTTGGAACCTTTGGCAAGGCCTTTCGCCGAGACCAGATGGCCATACCAGATCTAGGGGGTACCCACCCAAAAGGGCGAAGCGCCGAAAATAATTCCGGCTGCTCCTCCCCTCACTTCAAACTCCGCCGCTTTTTTTAACTTTAGAAAAAAGCCCGGGGAATAGTTTTCTTTTTTCCAAGGATGCCTTACTCCGCCTCCAATCGAATGGGCGACGCCCTCCGTGCCCGGCCGTTAGACCATGTTCCGGTACTGCCTTTCCTCGCCGGTTGGGCGGCAGCCCACTATTCAATAGACCCGCCGACTCGGATTTACCGGGATCCCCAGCGGATTGCGGAGGCGCAGATCAAAGCCCAGGAAACACTCGGCTTCGACGGGCTCTTCGGCCATCTGGATCCCCTTCATATTCCCGAGGCCTTCGGTTGCCCGGTTCATTTTACCAAATCCGGCCCGTTGGCCCAACCGCTGCGAATCCCCCTCGAAACGATTGACCAGGTCGACGCCCTGGCCTTCCCGGATCCGCAAAACTCCGGGAGGCTGCCGGAAATCCTTCAAACCGCCCGCCTGCTGGCGGAATATGGCCAGGATCGGGTCCCCTTCATCGGACTGTTTGAAGGGCCCCTGACTACCACCTGCCGCCTGTTCGAAACCGATCGGATTATGCGGATGCTCTACAGAAACCGACCGGTTCTGAGCCGCCTGCTGGACCGGGTCACGGAGTTCCTTTTTCTTTTTGCTCAGGCCCTCAGGGATCAGGGGGCCCGCTTTTTGCTGATCCCCGAGCCCACCGCTTCGGCTTCCATGATTGCCCCCCGGTTATTTGAGGAGTGGGTCCTTCCCCGCCTACAACGAATCATGCGGAATATCGACCTGCCCTGTATCCTTCATATCTGCGGAGATACTTCATCCCTGTTGAGGGCCATGTCCCAAACCGGAGCCGAGGTACTGAGCCTGGATCAATGCATGAATCTGAAGACGGCCCGGGCGGACAGTCCGGGAGTGACGCTGGGGGGAAACGTCGATCCGGTGAATTCCCTTCTTTTGGGATCCACCCAAACGGTTAAGGAAGATACCTGGAATTGTCTCCGGCAGGCCGGGACCGAACGATTCATTCTCATGAGCGGATGCAGCGTTCCCCCGGGGACGCCGGAGGAAAATATCCGGGCCATGATCGAGGCCGCCCGGGAATACGGTCTGGGTCAGGACGGCTCCTCTTCCACCCTGTAAACCCGGCAGAGGAATCCTCTCAACAGGGGAGTACCCATCTCGCTGGCGGAAGGGATCTGATCGTCGGTGAGGATGTTGACATTGGCCTGGTCCCAGTCAAAGAGGGATCCCACCCCGCGCTCCGGATACCACCAGGCATAATCCACTCCGACAACCCGGGGATGGATCTTTTCGGTAAGTCGGGCCTGCTGGACTATGCGGCCCCGAGGGGTCTCGATCGCCGCTCGGTTACCCTCGGTAATGCCCAGTTTTTCAGCCGTTTCCGGATGTATCCAGACCACGGCTTCCGAATGGGACCGCCGCAGGGAATCGATCTGCCGTCCCCCGGAATGACGAAAAACGCCCACCTTCCAGGAGGTGAGGACCAGAGGATATTCCCCGGCCAGCTCCGGAGACCCGTCCGGTGTTTCCGGCAACGGCCGATAAACGGGCAGCGGGTCAAACCCCCAATCCTGCAATCTACCTGAAAAAAGCTCCACCTTCCCGGAAGGGGTGGCGAACCCCTGCTTTTCGTAATGACGGAAGGATCTCCGCCCGTTGAGCGCACCGATCTGCCGGAACTCCTGGAAAAGAAGCCCGACCGGTTTCAAAATAAAGTCCAGACTCTCCTCCTCGGTTTCCCAAAAAAACTCCCCCAGACCCAGCCGTTGGGCTAACCCTCGGATAATGGCCGCGTCTGAACGGGATTCGCCCACCTGGGCCACTTTTTGCTGAACCTGGACCACGGGGTAGTAGGGCGGAGCAATGACCGCGTCAACCTCGAGATAGGAAGCCGCCGGCAGGACCACGTCGGCCAGGGCGGCGGTGGGCGTCAGGAAAAAATCGGCCACGGCCAGGAAATCCAGTTTCTGCAGGGCCTGAAAGACACGGCCCGCCTGGGGATAGGTCAGCAGCGGGTTGCACCCCTGGACATAGGCCAGGCGGACCGGATAGGGGTCTTCCTCCAGAACCGCCCGGACGATGGACTGGGGCAGTGCGTAAAAAATATTCGGCAAGAGCCCGTCCCGGGCGTTTAGGCGTTTGTCCCGAATCTCCGCCGGGAGTTTTTCCCGCAGATCAAAAACCGGGGATCCCATCGGCAGGACGCCCGGGGAAACACCCGGCACTTCCCCGCCCGGGATCCCCAAATTCCCGGTCAGGGCCCGAAGAATGGCCAGGGCCCGGGCGGTCTGCACATTATGGGGACTGTGATCGATGGCGTTCCCGGCCTGCAGGATGGCGGGCCTGGCTGTGGCATAGCACTTGGCGGCCGCCCGGACCCGATCCGGTTTTACCCAGGTTACGGACTCCATCGCCTCCGGGGAGAAACGGAGGCTGTGGGCCTTCAATTCTTCGAAGCCGGTACACCAGCGGTCCACAAAGGACCGGTCCATCCATCCCTCGGCAATGATCGTCTGAATCAGGGAAAGGGCCAGGGCCAGATCAGAGCCTGGGCGGGGTTGCAGCCAGACAGCGGCCCGCTCCGCCAGCGGGGTCCGTCGGGGATCGACCACCACTAACTCGGCCCCCCGGTCCAGCGCCGCCAACAGGTCTTGATGTTCGCCGATCCGGGTTTCCGCCAAATTGGCCCCCCAGACCAGGATGGCGGCAGGCGGGAAGGCATAATCCGGCACCGGCTCAAACCCGTAGGTCAATTGGTTGCCGTTGACCCTGGGAATATAGCAGACCGGGGCCATGGAAGCCACGTTGGGCGCCCCCAGCACATTGGCCAACCGCGCCAGATGAGCCCCTTCATACCCTCCCTTGAAAGAGCCTCGGATGAAGACCAGCCCTTCCGGCCCGAAGGAGGACTTGGTTTTCAGGATGTTCTCTGCTACCGTATCCAGGGCCTCATCCCAGGAAATTTCCTTCCAGGAACCGCCGCCTCTTGGCCCTAAGCGTTTCAGGGGTTTTTTCAGCCGACCGGAGGAATTAAGATATTCCAGGGAGGCCTCTCCCTTCGGGCACAAACGTCCTTTATTGATAGGGCTGTCCGGGTCTCCGCTGATCTTTTGGATGCGAGCTCCATCCAATTGAACCAGGATCCCACAGCCGGTCTGACACATTCCGCAGGCGGACTTTACAATTCGAGTCATCTGAGCTACAATTTCCCTGTCGTATTTAAAGAAAAATCAGAGTTCAGGATACCAAAAAAACCGTCCAAGACCAAGAGGAAACAATGCCAGGGGAGGTGAAAAGAGCCGTTCTTACTACTCATTCTAACTGAGAAAGATCTCAAGGAGGAGCATCATGACTAAAAAAGGGTTCTGTTTGATCGCCGTTTTACTGTTTTTGTTCGGCTGCATCGTTAACGATTTCGCGGCCGCCCAGGGTAAACCCGTGGAACTGACTTATTCCATTTTCATGCCGGCAACTCACGGACATACCCTCTTGGTCCAGGATTGGGGCAAGGAGATAGAAAAAAGGACCCAGGGTGCGGTCAAGTTCACCTACTTCCCCGGGGCTACGCTTACCCCGCCCCAACAGGCCTATGACGGCGTGGTCAAGGGCATCTCCGATGTGGCCTTTGTGGTCCTCAGCTACACGGTCGGCCGTTTTCCCTTGACGGAAGTAATCGATATGCCGCTGGGATATAAAACCGGCCTCCAGGCCACCCGCTTAGTCAACGCCTATTATCAGAAATTTCAGCCCAAGGAATTTGAAGATACCAAAGTCATGTATCTCCACGCCCACGGCCCGGGCCTCCTCAACACCAAGAAGCCGGTAGCCCGATTGGAGGATTTAAAGGGCCTGAAGATCCGCTGCACCGGCACCAGCGCCAAAATCGTCAGCCATTTAGGAGGAACCCCGGTAGCCATGCCCATGCCGGAGACCTATGATTCCCTGCAAAAAGGGGTAGTTGACGGGGTCATGTGTCCGCTCGAATCGTTAAAAGGCTGGAAATTCGCGGAAGTGATCAAGTCCACCACGTTGAATTATGGTTCAGCCTACTCCATTGCCTTTGCTGTTATCATGAACAAGCAAAAATGGGCCGCCCTGCCCAAGGAGGTTCAGGCCACCATTCAGAAAGTAAATGAGGAGTGGGTTGAAAAAACCGGCAAGGCCTGGGATGATTTCGACAAGACGGGATTGGAAACCACCAAGGCCAAGGGCAATCAGGTCGTATCCCTTTCCAAGGCGGAAGACGAACGCTGGGCCAAACTGGTGCAGCCGATTCTCAACGAATACGTGCAAAATATGAAGGCTAAAGGGCTTCCGGGCGACGAGGCGCTGAAATTCTGCCAGGAGTGGTTGAAGAAGAATCCGTAAGCAATCCTTTTTTTGCCGCAGACCTACGCGGACAAAAGCGGAAGGGATCGCCCAGGGGGTCCTTCCCGGGTGATCCCTTCCGTTGCTTTATCGTTCAAGGAGGACCTATGAAATCCTGTGAAACCTGCCGGATGCCGGGCCAGGTATGACGCCCAACCCAAATCGTTCTTGGGAAGATTTTGGAAATGGCACACCCGCTGGTGCCCCGGTTGGAAATCCTATTTAAATTCCCTGACACCGGACGAGCGGGAAAGAATAATCTCCCGTTATCGGTAATCCCGAACGGTGTCTTTGGCCCTCGAAGTCTTCTTCATAAGGTGAGCTGATTTCTCAAAAGCACCTTAGGCGCTCCATCTTCCCTCCCCCACCGCATCGCCAGCCCTTTTTTCAATTCGAAATATTCCTTGACAAGGGAAAACAGCCTTTATATTTTACCTTTAAAAATAATGTCTTATCGAATGACAATTGTCACCGGTGGCTCAAGCGAGTATTTTTCGGTTTTCTTGCTGAGATAAATTAGGGGATCACCTTTTTTCAGCCTGAAGTAATCTACAGGTCGTGGGAGGCCGATGGGAACAGGATGGAGGAACGTTATGATACTTCGGTTGTGGGGCGTGCTTGTTGTGACACTCATGATCAGCGCGGCTCTTTCTGCGCCGGCGCAGGCCGTGACCACCAGCTACGGGGGAGAGACGGTCGAATGGGAAGTGACCTATGATGATGGCACGCCCTTGGATGTTTCCTTTTGGTACTGCGAGGACATCTATCCGCCCTCCGGACTCAATTTCTGGAGAAAATGCCACTACCGTGCCAAGTGGCCTCCAGTGGGATCTGAAATCCACGCCAAAGCTACGATCACCCCGGGATATGTGGAAGACGATGGGCCTTTTGTAATGGATTCGACCGCTCTGGATGTCTGCTTCCCGAACTACTACGAGGGCTGCATTCGTTCCGAAGACTGCAGCCCTCTTTCTGCCGAGGACTGGGTATTGTTTTATCCCAGTGATTATTTCAAGGACTATGTGGCGATGTTCTATCAACGGCACCTTATTCATTATCCATCAGGGGGGCACGAGCGCGATCTGTACATTTATCTCTGGCTGTTCAATACGGAATTAGACTCGATAGGATCCATGCCCTGGCTCAAGGGTGGTCCGCGTGACAACCGACAAACGCGGTACAGGCCGAGACAGGGCGGGGGTCCCGGGAAGTGAAGCGAGACCGGATTACCCAGGTACTGGGTAAACACCTCAACGCTGAATCTGGTCATAGAAGACACCGACTTTGCCTATAAGGGAACAGGGCCTGAACTCAGGATGACCCGCTCCCTCAATGCAGACCCCAAGATTTCCGGGATGTTTGGCAACGGCTGGAGTTTTGCGTATGAGTCGACGCTCAAGAGTGATTGCAATGGGGCCTATCTGAAGAAAGGCTCCGGGCAGGGCCTCTTCTATTCGAGCAATGCCTACTGTCAAGGAGGGTTACTGAACCCCCCGATAGTCCTGACGCCGCCTGAGGGGATTTTCGATACGCTCACCGATATGGGAGGGGGCGTCTGGCTCTGGGAGGAGAAGGAAAGCCACCTGACCTATCGGTATGATTTCATTAAAGATACCGCCTCGTCTCACCCCGTCGTCTTGCGGGACGGCCTCATTGTCCCCGGGGCCACCCGGCTCACTTCGGTAACGGACCCAAACGGCAACGCCGTGCGCATCAGCCACAACGCCAACGGGACGATCCAGTCCATCACGGATGCCGCCGGGCGCTCGACGAACTTTGAATCTGACACCAATAAACATTGTACCCGCATGACCTCCCCTGACGGCCGGGCGGCGACTTTTTCCTATGATGCGAACGGCAACCTCATCCGCACGGTTGATTTTGCGGGAAACGAAACGATCTATGAATATGATCCCCTGAACTATGCGACTTCCATGACCGCCGGAGGCAAGACCACCCGATTCGGCTATCAGCCCTATTCGGGTGACGCCGATTCCGCCAGGAAGATCGCTTCGGTAACGGACGCCGCGGGGCAGACCACCCAATACGGGGGCGGGTATTCCTCGAAGGTCTCGGTGACCGACCCTCGCGGCGGTGTTTCTTCCTATACGAATGATGCCGGGAAAACCAACGCTACGATAGACCCTCTGGGTTATGAGACCATCAAGACCTATGAGGGCGGTTTGCCGGTCGTTCTGGCTGATGCCAACTATCATGCGTGGCGTCTGACCTATGATTCGCGCGGCAATGTTCTGTCCAGGCTGCATCCTTCCTACCACCGCACCACCTTCACCTATGACCTGAGCAGTAATCCGCTTACCAGGACCAATCCGTTGGGAGAAACCTGGAGCTACGGCTATGATACGAAGCACAACCTGATCAGCAAGACCTCACCCCTTCAGCATACCGACGCTATGACCTATGATGCCGCCGGTCGCCTCACCGGCGTCACCGATGCCCTGGGAAATACGGCCGCTTTTTCCTATGACGCTTTCGGCAATGTCACCCGGCTCACAGACCCCCTGGGCCATAGCATCCAGTTCTCTTATGATCCTTTTGGTTTGAGAAGGACTTCGAAAACGGACCCCCTGGGCCGCACCACGCAGTATGTTTACGACGGCAATGATCGCCTCACGAGAGTCACCCATCCCGACGGCTCGTTTCGGTCCATCGCTTATGATTGCTGCGCCATGAACGCGATAACCGATGAAAACGGGCACACCACCGCGTACGCTCGAAATCAACTGCTATCCTATACCCGGATCACGGACCCCCTGGGCGGCATTACGGGGTTTCAGTATGACGAAAACAACAACCTGGTGAGAAAAACCGATGCCAATGGAAAAACGACCGCAACGACCTATGACGCCGCCAACAGGCCGATAACGAGTACCAATCCGAAAAACGCCACGGTGACATTGGGTTACGACGCCGTAGGGAATCTGACCTCGCTTAAGGATGAGCGGGGAAAAGAAACGGTGTTTTCCTACGACTTCGAGGATCGGCTCACCAGCGTCAGGGACCCACTGGGCAACGCGACGGTTAAGATTTGGAATGCCGCCGGGAGGCTGCTGACGGCCGTTAACGCCCGTCAGCAGCCAATCGACTTTGCCTATGATTTGGACGCTCGGTTGACCGGCAAGAGTTACAGTGGTACCGGGATGGCTGCCTTGGCCTACGATGCCGCGGGAAACCTCCAACAGGTAAACGATCCTACGGGTATGCTCACCTACGGGTACGATTCCCTGAAACGCGTTACCAGTATCTCCTATCCCGATGGACTGTCGCTTACCCAAGCGTACGATGCGGCCGGAAATGTCACCGCGCTCTCCTATCCCGGCGGGCTGGTCGTTCAATATAGCTATGACCTCCGCAACCGGGTGGAGAGGATTTCCTGGGGCAACAATTCCATCGATTTGACATACGACCACGTCGGCAATGTGCTGAGCGAAATCCGCTCAAACGGAACGAAGACCGACTACAGCTATGATGCGAATGATCGCTTCACCAGGATCTCGCACAGCAGTCAATCGACTGCCTTTGCCGACATGGCCTATACGAGAGATCCGGCTGGAAACACCGTTCGGGAAACCAGCACGCTGCCCCTTCAGACCTCGCTGGCGGGCAAGTCGATTACCGGTACTTACAACGATCTCAATCAGATCGTGCGCTGGGGTCCCGACAGCTATGGGTATGACGCGGACGGGAACCTCACCGGTCTATCCGGAAGCCAGTCGCTGGATGCCTCCTACGATCACGAGAACCGCCTGATAGCGATTACCCGCAATGGAATTACGACAACCTATTCATACAATGGCCTGGGGCAAAGGACCAGGGCGATTACCGGAACGCAGACGTCCCATTACTACTATGACGCTTCGGGCAGGCTCCTGTTCCAGACCGACGGCTCGGGACAAATTATTTCGTATTACCTGCACGCAGGCCATCGCCTGGTGGCCATGGGTACCCCGGCCGGAGGATACTACTACTACCACTACGACCAGATAGGCAATACCCTAGCGATGACGGACGGCGGCGGAGATGTGGTTGCGGCCTATGCCTATTCCCCCTTCGGCGAAATCACGGACCGAAGCGGCGCCTTGGCCAATCCCTTTACCTATGTCGGAGCTTACAGCGTGATGGACGAAGGGAACGGGCTTTATTTTATGAAAAACCGCTACTACGACGCTGTCACGGGGAAATTTATCCAGAAAGATCCTATCGGATTTAAGGGCGGGATAAACCTGTATGCTTATGTGAGAAATAATCCGGTGGACAGGATCGATCCCAAGGGTTTAGAAGATAAGCCTAAGCTCAAACCGATTGATTTTATACCTGGTGCTGGGTACGTCAAGGCAATAGAGGAATGGAATAAAGGAAATGTGGGGAGAGCCATTTGGGAAACTGCCAAGGAGACCGCCGGACCTTACGGTAATATGGCTGATGCTGTTGAGAAACTCTTTGAATCGGGGATTGAGGATTGCGGGGGCAAGAAAAAGAAAAGAGGGGAAGATACGGTCTATGATATTCGTTGGGACCAAGAAACAGGGAGTTTCAGCGGATTGACCCCTGAAGCATTAGGCAAAGAGCCTGAGCGAGATCCGGATGAGCTGATAGATTTATCCGATGGAGATTATGAAGAATCCGGGTCAGCCTGGGAGGAATAAGAGAAACAGGAGAGCTAATGCTCAGAGGAATTTCCTTGGATGGACGCCTATCAGGAAAGGCTTGAGAATCACGAGGTAATAATTCTATGGATCGGATATTGAGGATCGGAACGACATCGGCCTGGGCAGCGTTGTTCATCTTATTTTTAGCCGCCGCCGTATTCAGACCGTCGTCGGCCTGGAGCGCGACGATGACCATCACGTACTCCTACGACCAGAACGGGCAACTGGTCAAGGCCGATTACGGCAGCAGCGGTACCATCCGTTATGTCTATGACCAGGCCGGGAACCGGATCAACCTGGAGGTAGTCACCGGAAATACTCGGACGATCAACATCAATTACGGCTCCGGAGAAGTGGGCAGCTTTTTCACTCTCCGGGGAGCAGGGTTTCCGCCCAACGCTCAAGTCCTCATCCTGGTAAATGATATTCCGCTCCCGCCGAACGTCCCTTGCGATGGTTCCGGCAATTTTCTGCTGGTGCTGAGTACCGCCGGCGTGGACTATGGGATCTATCGCGTCTCTGCGGTGGTGGCCTCCGGATCCGGCAAGCGGTCCCTTTCGGCAACCTTGGATACCGTTACGTTCATGATCACTTCGGGAGCGCCCGTACGCGCGCTCGAGGCCGGGACGGATGGCGTCCCGATCATAGCTGTTCCAGCTCACATTGCCTTGCCCCCCTATGTAATCTTACTCCCCCTGATTCAAAAATAAAAAAATGCTAGCGATCCCATAAATATTGCACCCAGGGCGCCACCGCCCTGGGTTTCCACTTTTGGCCATAGATCCAATTATCCAGATGGGGCAGAATTCGTTGGGCCAGCCAGGACCGGGGCAGCAGCCATTTCACGCTCCGGTGGACGGAGCGGTTGGGCCGGGAGAAGGGACAGATCCCCATACAAACCGAGCAGTCCGTGCCGACCTTCCCCCAGTAATCGAAACAGGTCTCTTCGTTCAGCTTCCACCGCTCCAGCCCGTTTTGGACGGTCATCCTTTCCAGGGGGATCGACCGGGATGGGCAGGCGGTGGCGCATTTCTTACAGGTGCGACAGAAGGCCTCGACCCCTTTATCAATGGGACGGTCCGCTTGGAGGGGCATGTCCGTCGTCACGGCAAACAGCCGAACCCGGGGACCCAGTTGATCCGCCACCAAATAGCCGTGCCGTCCCAATTCGCCCAAACCGGCTTCAACGGCCAGGGGCACCAGAAGCAGATCATAGTGCCGGTTATGGTGGGCCACTGCCCGATAGCCGAGGCCTCCGAACCATTGGGCCAGGATGGTGGTGATATAGGCTCCTAAAGCATAGTTGGCCGAACTCTCCACCAGGGCCGGCGTATGAGGACCGGCGCCGACGTTTTCCAGGTCCATCTCCGTGGCGATGACTACCGCATAGGGCAGTGGTTGGCCGATTTCTTTCCCCCAATCCTCCCAGTTATTATTAAAGATTTCTCCCCGGTGGGAATAAGCCCAGAGGGGGTTAACCCGGCAGATCCCGACCAGCGCGGCCCCCAGATGGCGGGCAAATCCTTTGACTATTTCGGAAGCTTCCTTCGAATTCAGCGATACCGGCGCCTTGGCAGGATCAGGCATCCCCAGCGCCTGGCCGGCCAGGAAACCCGGGAGGGCGAAGGAAGCCAGGATCATAGAAACATTGGGAGGATACCCGTTGTCGATGGACCCCGGACGTCCGATAGGACCGCCCCGTTCCCGCCTCCGGGCATCGACCTCTTCCTTGTCCGGATGCTGATCATAATATTGTCGATATTGTTCTGATCCCGGCGGCAGGGAACGGTTACGAGCGAAGACAATATCCCGCTCGTCGAAACGGGTCACCGGACCGACCGCGTATCCCTCCGTCCCCTTCAAGGCCCGAGGATTGGATTTTCCCGGTATCAGGAAAAGGAGGAAAAGGAATACCAGGATTCCGAAGAACACGGCCAGGAAGGGTCGACTGGGCGGGACAGTCAGAATGAGTACCGCCAACCCCAGATGGAAAAAGACCGCGGCGACCCCGAATTTTGGCGCCCGCGGCTCTTTTTCCCGCAGGCTTTCATGGGTAAACAATCCGGCCCCAACCAAAAAAATCAGATCGATAACTAATAGGACAATGGTCAGCATCCGTATTCCTTTATTTCTTATTTAGGTCCAGTCGCAAGGTATATTCACCCGCCCCCGGCTCGTAGGCGATTTCAAAGCCCAGCAGCCGGCCTAATTCCAGCATCTGGGTGTTTTCCTTCAAAGCGATCCCCCAGATAGATCGGAATCCACGCTCCCGGGCGATAGCCAGACAGCTTTCCAGCAGGGCTGCTCCGATCCCTTTTCCTTGCCAGGGATCCCCCACCAGCACAGCGAATTCCGCCTCGATTCCGTCGGGATCGCCCATCAACCGAGAGACACCCAGCATCCGTTCCCCCTCACCATTTTGATCGATCGCCACCAGGGCCACGTCCCGGTCGTAATCGATCTGGGTAAACCGGACCAGCAGGTCCGGAGGAATCTCCTTGAGGGGCCGGAAAAATCGGAAATAAATGCTTCGGGTCGACAACACCCGGAAAAGGCCCACCAGCAATGGGGCATCTTCCGGTTTGATGGGCCGGACCCAAAGAGGGTATTCCTCCCCGGCTGATCAGAGTCTTTTCATACTGGTTGGGATAGGGGCTGATCACCAGATGCTTCGGAGAGACCACATCCGAGCGTCCGATGAGCACCCGGCAATCCACGGCCCAGGCGCCTTCCGGATCCATAATCAACGGGTTGATATCCATCTCCGTGATTTCAGGAAAATCCGTCACCAGTTGAGACAGGCGGATCAGGATCTCTTCCAGCAGAGGCAAGTCGGCCGGAGGACGGTTACGATACCCCTTCAGCAGTTTATAAACGCGGGTGCTTTCAATCAGGCGACGGGCCAGCAGCCGGTTTAAGGGGGGCAGGGCGACGGCATGATCTTTCAGCACCTCGGTCATGATCCCGCCCAGGCCGAAAAGAATGACCGGGCCAAAATCCGGATCCTTTTTGCTGCCCAGGATCAGTTCATAATCCGAACGCCGCACCAGCGGTTGAACGGTTACGCCTTCCAACCGGGCCCGGGGATCATAGGCCCGGGCCCGGGCCAGGATATGTTCAAAGGCCTGCCGGACGTCTTCGGCGTGCTGAAGATTGAGTTCCACTCCGCGCGCATCGGTTTTATGGAGGATATCCCGGGACAGGATTTTCAAAACCACCGGATACCCCATGGCCTCGGCCAGCTTAACCGCCGCCTCCGCCTCGGAGGCCGCCTCGGTCCGGTTAACCGGTATCCCGTATGCTGAAAGCAGGGCTTTGGCTTCGATCTCGGTCAATGTCTCCGTTTTTTCCCGGAGCGCCCGGTCGATGATTTTTCGCGCTCGCTCCTGATCGTATTTCAGAATGGTGGGCAGCTTGGGCGGTATCTCCTGTAGCAACTCCAGGTTCCGTTTATAGGATACCAGGTGCCAGAAGGCCCGGACCGCCTGTTCCGGCGTTTCATAAGTGGGGATCCCGGCCTGGTTGAAAACCTCCCGACCTCGCTCCACATCGCGGCCGCCCATCCAAACCGTAAAAATTGGACAGCGGCTCCCGGAAAGCATGGGGGTCAAGGCCTCGGCGATGGCGGTCGGGTCGGTCAGGGCCTGCGGGGCGGTCATTACGAGCAGCCCATTAATCCCGGGGTCCCGGAGGCAGACCGCGACGGTCCGGCGGAACCGCTCCACGTCGGCATCACCCAGGATATCCACGGGATTTCCCCGGCTCCAGAAGGGCGGTAAAATTTCGTTCAGCCGTTCCAGCGTTTCCGGTTTGAGGGCCAGCGGCTCCAGTCCGTATTCGGCCAGGGCATCGGCGGCCATGACGCCCGGTCCGCCCGCATTGGTGATAATGATCAGCCCGGAGCCGGTGGGACGGGGTTGTTTGGCCAGCAGCTCGGCGCAGTCAAATAGTTCGGCCACGGTATGCACCCGCTTGATGCCGGCCCGCTGGAAGGCCGCCTCATACACGGCATCTTCTCCGGCCAAAGCCCCGGTATGAGAGGAAGCCGCTTTAGCCCCGGCCGGACTGCGGCCTGATTTCAAGACGATGATCGGTTTCACCCGGGAAACCGCCCGGGCCGCACTCATGAACTTCCGAAAATTCGTCAGGCTCTCGATATAGAGGACAATGCTGGTTACCCGGGAATCGTTTCCCAGAAAATCAATCAGGTCCCCGAAGTCCACGTCCAGCATGGAACCCACGCTGACAAAATGGCTGAAGCCGATCTGCTCCTTGAGGGACAAGTCCAGAATGGCCGTGCAGATGGCGCCGCTCTGGGAGACAAAGGCCATTTTCCCCGGAAGAGGCATATGGCTGGCAAAGCTGGCGTTGAGGCGGCCATCTGAACAGACCACTCCGAGACAGTTGGGACCCATAACACGGACACCGCCGCGATGGGCCGTCTCCCTAATCTGTGTTTCCAATCGGGTTCCGGACTCCCCGGTCTCTTTGCCTCCGGCGGAGATAATCACCGCCGCCTTCACCTGTTTCCGGACGCACTCCTCCATAATCTTGGGGACCGTTGGAAGGGGGGTGGCTAGGACCGCTAGATCGACGGCATCCGGGATTTGGGATAAGGTCGGCGAGACGGACAACCCGTGAATCTCCTTATGCTGCGGATTGACTAAAAAAAGCTTTCCGCCATACCCTCCGGCGAGGATATTTTTAACCAGGGCCGCCCCAATAGTTCCCTCCCGGGGGCTGGCACCGACCACCGCCACCGAGACGGGATGGAAGAATTTATCCAAATGGTGGATGCTCATAATGGCCTTCCCCTCCCCCATGTCCGTTGATCCTATCCCTATCACATACCTTTTGAGGGTTTTTTTATCAAGGCCGAAGAAATCGCGGTGGGGAAAAAAGAAAAAGGAGGTCTAACCGCAGGAGGGTTTTTGAGATACCGGTTCGGGGGATAACCCGGGTTTCTTCGGTTCGATAACGCAGCAACAGGAGTCACCGCTACGCCCCAGGGCGGAATTGATCACGGCCGCCGCGCAACCCACTCCGGCTTCGACCGCCAGGGCGGCGAAAGGACAATTCAGGGCGCAAGCCCCGCATTCCATGCAGGCATCCCGGTTGGCGATCCGGACCTTCTTCCCGTTCAAAGCCAGCACCTGTCGGGGGCAGACTTCCAGACAGGTCCCGCAACCGGTACATTTTTCCGGATCCAGTCGCAGGGTCACCACATTTTTGAGATAAATCAATTCCGCCATAACGTCTCACCCTTAATCCGAGTATAAAATACCTATGTCCTTGCGACCCCGGACTCGATCCGGGGGAAGCAATCTCCATGGCAAGCTTAGGGAACACCATAAGCTGACTCGGGGATTGCTTCGTCGTTTCGCTCCTCTCAATGACATGACTTTTTAAAAATAAAATCGCGCCGCCACCCAGAGTATTAAACCGGCAGCACCAAAACCGATTTCCAGGGGCACGGCCCAGCGCATTTCCTTCTTGACCCCGGAAAGGGAAGTATAGGTCGAGGCCCCGGTAAAATTCATGGCCAGGTAGGCCGATAAGGCCGGCAAAAGGAGCAGCCAGGCCAGGGCTTCCAACGGATGAAATCCGCTTCTTGGAGAAAATCCCCGCAAGAGTATAAAGCCCCAGGCCGAAGCCAGACCAAGAATCCAACCTTTGAGTGAAAAAGCCCGGCCGGGGACCCAGGGCAGTAATAGGGGTGTCAATACGGCTCCGGTCAACAGGGTCGATAGGATACCCAGTACCGACCAGGGGCCATTATGCCCGAGATTGGTCCAATATCCGGCCGATCCTCCAAGACCGCTTAGCAGAAAAAAGGCCAGCATGACCAGCAAAGCGGGCTTGAGGGCCTGCACCAGCTCCACGGGGATCAGGACGGCCCGTTCCCGAAGGGTGAAGGTCTTGCGGCGCATGTCCGGGGTGGCCCGGCAGCCGGCCGAAAGATAAGCAGGCAGGTCGTAGGCCCGGACGGGCCCGAAGACCGCCTGGAAGCCTGACATTTTTTTCACCTGATGACCGGCCACGCCCGGACCGGACAACTGCGGCAAGATTATTTTTCGACGTTTAACGACTTGCTCCAAACCACTACTCTGGATCCTCCCAACCAGTTCCCCGGTCCCGAAGGTGCCCTTGCCGGCGGCGCACCAGACGTTGATCCCTCGGGTATCCAGCACCAGAATCCAGGCCTCCAGACCGGGCAAGGCCCGACGCAGGGCGTCGAAGCTCATTTTGTAATTGGCGGTAACCAGGACCGAAGATTCTCCGTTGGGATTTCCCAGGGCATACAGCCCGGGATCGACGGTGAAATGCATCCGTCCCACCCCCCAGCGAGCCTTGACCGCGCCCCACCGATCGGCCGGCGTCAGTTCGGAAGAAACCTGCGGCACCTCACCCACAGGGGTAGTGATCCGGCCAATCACGAAAGGCTGATCCATCCGGGGCGGGCTCACCTGAGCCGGGGCCTTGGAGGGTCAGCAGGCAGTCGCTGCGGGAATCGGGGTTAATGTCGGTAGTGGTTCCATTTGGAAAAGTTACAGTTTGACCAAGTCATAGACCCAGCGAGTTAACCGCCTATAAAAATCGAAAAGATCCTCCCAATTTAATTCCTTGATCATCTTTGGCTTAAGAGATGGGTTTTCCTTTAAAAAAGCAACACCGGTCTCCAATTGAAAAGCAGCCGTTGGTGGGTCATCAAAGATAGCATCTTTCAAACGACTTTTTTGATAAAGGCCTTCCAACCTATATTCAGGAAAAATCTTGAGGATCAAATACAAATCGACATAATCTTTTGGTTCCGTTCTACTCACGACGGCGGTGAGTTTATTGGAGGCAATGTTGGACAGAGTGTCCACCTGAAGAGATCTCTGGCTATCGAACTCGAATCGTTGCCGTGGATCTCGAAAAGAAAGAGGGTCTATTACCAGGTCGACCTTAACCCCGTCGATTAATAGGGAGAGGAATTGGGGGCTCTTCCGGAGTTGGGAACAGCGCGCCCCCCAGCGGGTCTTAGTCCAAAAATCCAACTCCGGCAAATCAATCGGTTCAACGGAAAACAAATCGATATCATCCGATACACGGTGACTGAGATAAAAAACGGAAAGGGCCGTCCCGCCGGTCAGAAATGAAACATCACGAATGGTCGGGTGTTCCACTAGGCTCAGTAAAACCTCCCGTTGGGCGGCCGAGGCGTAACCGGCTTTATTTTCCTGAAGAGGTTCCATAGATCTCGACCATCCGGGTCCATTTTATTCGGGTATAGGGCCGAAGCTTCAGCCTGGACAATTGTCCGGCAATTTCGTCTATCGCAAAAAATTTCAGGGTATCCACGACCCGAGCGTATTCCAGAAATCTACTCATTAGCCAAAAATACAAGGTGGTATCCTTCCGCTCCTGCAAACAAGCCCGGAGCGTTGCCTCCTCGGTAAACTGAGGGTAGTCCCAAAATGCGGCTTTCAGGTAATTCATAGGGAATAAGTACCTCTTCAGCATAATTATATCGATAAAGACAGAATCTATCAACCCTGGTCTACGAATCATTTAAGCTTGCCGGCCACTTGGTATTTCTAATTTATAGCCAAGGGCCTTATAGCCGATCAGCCGCTTGTGGTACATCCGCATCAGCATCGGGACTTTTTTATCCACATAATCATAAACCTGCACCACCCGTTTATTGTCATGGAGTCGATGCAAACGTCCCACATATTGTTGCAGTGTGCCCCGCCAGGAGATGGGCATGACCAGAAACAGCGTATCCAGGCGGGCATCGTCAAACCCCTCGCCGATGTACCGGCCGGTGGCCAGTATCAGGCGCTCTTCCCGGTCCGGGATGGACTTCATTTGTTCGTTGACGGCGGTCCGTTGCTTCTTCCCCATGCCGCCCTTCAAGATAATCATATTCCTGGCGAAGTTTTTGAGCTTTCCGGCCAGCAGGTCGAGATGTTCCGTTCGTTCGGTCAGTAAAAGGGGAGATCGGCCGGCTTCCAGGGCGGTTAACAAATCATCGAAAATCAAGTCATTTCGGGCCTGATCGAACAGCATAGCGTTATAGATTTCCTGAATGGTCAGATCTTTATGGGGAGGTATATTGAATTCGGTCAAGCGCGGAAGGACCACATGCTCAAAGGGATCATCCTGAACGCTTTTTTTGGCCTGCCCCTTAGACCGTACGGGACCGCATTGCATCATTAGTATGGGCTGGTGGCCGTCTTTCCGGATTGGGGTAGCCGTCAGGCCCAGGACAAATCGGGCTCTGGCCTTCTTTAAGACCTGCTCAAAGCTGAAG
The DNA here is from genome assembly GCA_963743305.1 of uncultured delta proteobacterium. Lineage (GTDB taxonomy): Bacteria > Desulfobacterota > RBG-13-43-22 > RBG-13-43-22 > RBG-13-43-22 > CAVQSS01. The sequence goes on along the minus strand of CAVUPH010000017.1, from coordinate 97,201 downwards.
GCCGGGATATGATGGCACTCGTCCACAATAACCTGTGAATATTCGGAAATGATATCCTTAACCACGCCTTTTCGAACCAGGCTTTGAAGGACCGCCACGTCGATCACCCCGGTCGGCTGCCCTTTTCCCCCTCCGATCTGACCGATTTCACTTTTGGGCAGATCCAGAAAATCGGCTAATCGATCCCGCCACTGATCCAGGAGCTGTTTTCGATGGACCAGAACCAGCGTGCTGACCTTCCTTTGGGCAATGACCCAGGCCGCGATGACCGTTTTACCAAAGGCGGTGGGGGCGGAAAGGATCCCATTTTCATAGCCCAATAGGTTTCTAGCCACCTCTTCCTGATCGGGACGGAGTTCCCCGAGAAAATGAACCCTGATCGGGGTGGGCTCATTTCGTCGATCATCGATTGTCACGGCGGTGCCGCCATCTTCAAAGAAACGCAACACCTCTTCCAGGCATCCCCGGGGCAGGCCGATCTGTTGGGGAAAATCCTCCGCGCAGCAAATGATCCGGGGAATATTAAAGATCGGCAGGCGCATAGCCTGAGCCCGGTAAAACTCAGGATTTTGAAAGGCCGCCAACTGGGTTAAGGCGTTGAGCATGGACGGGGGCAAACCCTCTTTTTCGATATAGATCAAATCACTGATCACCAGACGGATCTGTTTCGGCCAAGGTCCGGCCGGGGGTCTTGCCGTTCTGCTTCCGGAAGGGAAATCGGGCCGAGGATCTTCCTCGAGCTGTTCATCGGTCGGGATTTGTCGAACGGATATTATTTTCCCGGCCCGGGAGGCCTCACCAACCCGTGCTTCCACGATCTCAACCGGGAGCCGGTCGAGACCGGACAGGAAAACCCACTGGTCCGGATAGGGGACTCCATCCGGATTCAAAAAAACACTGTTCCCCGTTTCCCGGGGGCCCCACTGCAAAGGAAGGGCGATCAGATTGCCAAATCCGCCCTTGGGCAGCGTATCCTGGTTGGGGAAGAAACGATCGTAGGAATCCAGGCCGAGTTGATGCCGTTCCTCCAGGGTGCGGGTCAGGATCGCGCAGCCCAATTTTCGAGCCAGGGAGGCCGAAACCGGACTTTGGAAGAACAGCCAGACATGTCCCCCTTCCCCGGAGCGGGACCTTTCCAGGGCCGCCGGTATGGCCATCTTTTGGCAGGTGGCCATAAAAGCCCCGGCGTCTTCCTGCCAGGTCTTCCGGTCGAAATCGACAGCCAGAAACCAGCAGGTTTCATCCGGAAGCAGGGGGTACACCCCGATGGTGTGCTTCCCAATAAGATGGTGGTGGAGGACTTCCTCAGTAACCGGCAAGAATTTTCGATGGCGGCAGTCCCCGCATTTTACCAGCGGTTTCCCGCACAGGGGCCTTTTCCATTCGAGAACGCAAGCCGGAGAATACCCGGACCGGCCATCCTTCCGCTCCCAGCGAACCGGATAAACATCTTCCCGGCCGCGGAAAAGACTTTTAAAGAGGCCTATTTTTTCTTTCGGAGGAGAATCATTGGTAATCTTAAAGGCCGCTGGCGTGAAAGGAAGGTTGGGTTCTGCAAGGGTCTTTTCAGGAGTCAAATGTTCCCCTTCCGGGATACCACCGAGCCTCCGGCGCAACCGGTCATTTTCAGCCTTCAGGCGAGCGCACTCATTCAGGGCCTTATCCAGTTGCTTTTTGAAATCCTCAGTATTTTCCATCCACACAAACAGTCAATAGAGACGGACTCGCAAAAAGTCCGTCAACAGCCCGGGCGAGATTAAGCGCCGGGCTGGGGTAGGGGTGGCACCATTTGAATTCATTTCAAATGGCGGGGGAGGGGAAGCCATCCCCCGCCGAGCAGAAAGTCGTTTTTTGATTTTTTGCGAGGTTATCAATAGATATTTTCTATTGGTTTTCAAACGGCTTGGCTGAATTGGCCACTTTGACTAAGGCATCCAGTTTCTCTTTCACTTCCGGGTCAATCTTATCTTCCGGGACAAAGTAAGCCAGTTCATGGAAATTTTTCTTGGCCATTACATTATAGAGCCCCAGTCTCCTAAAATAGGACCTGAACAGGGGATCCAGAAAATCGTCGCTGACCTTGGTATTAACGTCCCAAGGGGAACCTTTGCCAAAGGTCTCCATGGCCCGGGTGACTTCCTCTATGGCCTCTTCCATCGCCTTCATTCGGCGGGAGGCTTCCCCGGCGGCAAAAAGGGGGCCGATGGAATCGACTTGGCTCGTGGCCTTGGCATATTCAAAAAGTGTTTCTATGTAGCACAAGTAATTTTCGATCTCTCTTCGCCGCCACTCCAGGCACTCTACTCCATTAATAGCGGGAATTTCCTGCTCCAGCCGGTCAAAAATGGCCACACCCATTAACTTTGGGGTGGCTTCCCTTAAGCCGTGAAAATGCCTTAAGACTTCCTGCGGCTGATTTCGGATATAGTGGACAAATGGTTTGTTCAGCACTCGAATCGCGTCCTCATGGCCGATTTTTTCCGCCAAAGCCCTGAGAATGGCCAGGTCCGTAGAGCCTTCCAGATAAAGGACCCATCCGGTTTGTTCCGCCTGATAATAATGCTCGAACCCAATTTCCCTCAGGGCCTTCAGAACCTGACTGCCCCGGTCATCCATCCGGTGAGGGGTTCCCACAAAGGCCACCACCACGTCTCTCTCAGCGGCCTCATTAAGCAGCACCTCGGAATGGCTGGCGGCGATTATCTGGTTGTCGTTTTCCCGGGCCACATCGATCAGCAGTTGGTAAATCTGCCGCTGGCGGAGGATTTCCAGATGGGCGTCGGGTTCATCCAGTAATAAAACGGCCCCCCGGTTGGCATACATATAAGACAGAAGCAGAAGGGTCTGCTGCAACCCTCTGCCGGAAGAGGACAAGTCGTAGGATCTTCCATTTTCTTTGTAGCTTAGTTTGATTTCCCCGCGTTCGGGAATATATTGGGGGACATCCAAGTCCGCTCCGAAAAGTGACTGGATTTGCCCGACCATCCTGTCCCAGCAACCGTTCTGACGCTCAAAAACTTTTTGGCAAAGGTTCCGCAGAACCTCGGCTGTCCTTCCTTCCCCGACCCGGACATTAATGGCCCCGTCATCCAGACGGGTTTCATTGGCCGCCAAACCGGACATGGGGGGCAGAAAGGCCGTTTGCACCAACTCGGCTTCGTCCGGAATAACCATGCGGCCCGGCTCGCCCTCCGATTCGCCTGACCGGAGCGGGCGGCAGTAAAAAGACTCCTCGTTGGCATAGTCAAATTCCAACCCACAGACCCAGGATTTATCGTTAGTGATACCCTCCACGACAATCTCGATCCGGATATTTTTTGTCTGCGGCTTCCCTTCACTTTTCTGAACATCCCGAACGTGCAGATCCCGCCACAACAAGTTGGCATCCGGAACGGGGATGGAGACCAGGTCTTTCCGGTTGATGGTCACCCCCGGCCGCTTTTCCGGAGCCGATTTGCCTTTGCGTTTTTCATTCCATTTTTTAAGACCGATCTCCCAAAGAGCCAGGGCCTGCAAGGCCGAGGTCTTCCCGAATTGTTGGGGCCGATAAAGACCACCGGATTTCCCAGCTCGATCTCCACCGCGCCAAACCGCTTAAAATTATGGATGGTTAATTTGGTAAGCATAAAAAACCCTCTAAATAAATATGGAAGAACGCATTTTAATAATTTAATCCATCCTTTCTTAAAACTTTTCTAATTATTTTTCGAACCTTTTCGGAAATATAAATCGCCCTCAAGGCCTCCTGTTTCGTAACCCTTTCATCCTCTCCAGGATAGCGGGTGGTTATGGCGTAAGGGGTCAATTCCTCCGCTTCCAAAACCGTTCCCGGCCAATCTGCTTTTTCGGCGCAGAGTTCCAAGAGCCTGGAAATATTATATGTATGCGGATTTCAACATCACTAGGATTCATATAGAACCCTCCCCTCTTGCGAGGCCGGTCGGGCGATGGTCCCCGGTATAAAGCGGTCCCGCTCATACTCTTCCGGCGTAAGAAGAACGATATCCCTGGCCAACCCCAACCCCCGCAGGGAACGATCCATAGCCACCATTTTCCCCCTTCGGGACCCTTTGATCGGACAGATGACCAGAAGGTCAACATCGCTGCGGTCATCCGCCGTTCCTTTGGCTTGGGAACCAAAAAGGATTATTTTTTGGGGGTGGAAATTATCAGCCAATCGCTTTACGACAATCTTTAGCAGTTCTTCATTGACCAATTAAATACCCTCCCTCTTTTGGAGCACGCTTCGCCGACTTGCCTTCACGTTTTTCATTCCATTTCTTAAGGCCGATCTCCCAGAGCGCCAGGGCCTGCAAGGCCGAGGTCTTCCCTGAATTATTAGGGCCGATAAAGACCACCGGGTTGCCCAGAAGCTTGGTCCGGTCAATAGCGTTCATTTCTTCGGCAATTTTTTCCAACTCTTTTAACTTAGAACCCGTCAAAAAATAAGCTGTACAATACCGCTGATATCTCCGTTCATGCTGAGCCTGTCGAAGCATGGCCGTATCCTTCACCCTTCGACAAGCTCAGGGTGAACGGTTGTCGGGCCGCTTTGTCAAGGTTATTTGTTTACAGATCCTTAGCCTCGGTTGCCATTTACCTACCCCATTTCTATGATTTTCGGTTTCAAACCCATTGGCCAATAAGGCTAACAGGGTTTAGATCAGGCCGCCCTCATATTTTCCAAGAACCGACCCCCGGCACTCTGCTGCCAGACAAAGTCATAAACCCGCTCTGCAAGTGTTTCCGCATCTTCTTCGGTAAAGGGCGGCCGCGGCAGTTTTTCCCAAAGGGTATCGAGGACCAGACCTTGACCTCCGCTTGGGTCTGGGAGTTTTGCGTCCAGGTCGGCATAGGCTTGATCAATTCCTGGAGCGAAGCCAGGAGAGTCCGGCTGGCCTGTTTGAGCTTTTCCCGGTCTGGCTTTGCTGATATTATCTCTAAAAAGCAGATCGAACAAGCGCCAACTCATCCTCACTCAATCCTTCCTGCACCGCCCGCTTTTGTTCGGCGTCCAGATTGTTGGCCAGATCAAAAAGCCTGGCAAAGGTCTCCTCTACGGTCACCCGGTCCTTTTCTCGGTTGTAGTCAGCGATAATCTCCTGATATTTTTTGTAATAGTCCATTCGCTGCGGATTTCGGGCCAACATCTGCTGGAGCTTCTTTTCCACGATCTCCCGGATGTCCTGCAAGGCGGTATGCTTTCGTTTTATTTTTTTGGCGAACTCGTCACGCAACTTGACGAAATCGATCCGGCTCAGGTCCACGGTAAGCCCTTCGGCATGATCATCCCCCGGTTCCTGGGCCCGGATGGCTTCGTTGACGATCCGATGCAGTTCTTTTAAAACCTCGGTCACATCGGCCGTATCTCTTTTCTCTTCCAGTTTCTTGTAAATCGTTTCAATATTGTCGTGTCGTTCGATATAAGCAAAGGCACTGGGTTCCATCAGCAGCGCCTTAAATCGAATAAAGACCTGTCGGGCCATAATTTCAAACCGGCGCTTGGCTTCGTCCGATGAATAAAGGGCCTCGACGGCGTCGCGTAGAGCCTGAATCCGGTCAAATCCCTTGGCCCCTTTCAGCCTTGCTCGGTTCAAACCCTAGTGACCGGAGATGATTTTCCGCCGACTCCAGCGTCTGAACCAGGGCCACTACCAGTTCTTCAATCGGGGCAACCAGTTCACCTCCTGTTTCTTCCTGCTCATCGTCTCCCAAGGCATACTGGGCCAAGGCCTCCCGCAGACTTTTGAGCATCCCGCTGTAATCGACGATCACGCCGCAGTCCTTCCCCGGATACACCCGGTTGGCCCGGGCGATGGCCTGCATCAGGGTGTGGGCCTTCATGGGTTTGTCGATATAAAGGGTGGACAGACATTCCACGTCAAAGCCGGTCAGCCACATGGCACAGACAATGGCGATTCGAAAAGGATGCTCCGGGTCTTTAAAGGCATCATCCACGGCCACCCGCTTACCGTCCGGCGTTTGGAAACCTGTCTTTATAACCTCCCGATGAGGAATGATATCGATCCCCCACTTTTTAAAATCGCGTACTTCGTGTTGCGCTTCGCTGATGATGAACTCGATGATGGTGGTCCCCATCCAACCCACTTGTCCCCGCAGTTTTTCAAGATCCCGGTCTATCCGCTGTATTTCGTCCGGGTCCGAACTATTGGCTAATTCCGCTTCCTTTTCCCGGATAACGGTTTTAAGAACCGCCAGTTTGGCCTCCCAGCGGGGCTTGATCCTTTGATACATCCGGCCGCAGGTGATCTTGTCAATACAAACCAGCATCGATTTGCCGGATTCCCACCGGGTGGAGCAATGCTCGACAAAATCCTCAGCCAGCTTGTCCAGTCGATCATCGGCCGTTATGACCTCATAATCCTGGCCCAGCAATTTATCCAACAACGCGGCCTGATCCGGATCCAGTTCCGCCTCCTCAATCTTCGAAGCGATTCGATCGTTCAGGTCGAGCCGGGCAATACCCAGCTTCTCTCCCCGATTTTCGTAGACCAGCCTGACCGTGGAATGGTCCTCCTCAGAACGTTTGAAGTCGTAGCGCGAGACATACCCTCCGAATATTCGCTTGGTCAGATGGTCGTGTTTGAACAGCGGGGTGCCGGTAAAGCCGATGAAAGAGGCGTTCGGCAACGCCAGTCGCATATGGCGGGCAAACTTCCCGGCCTGGGTCCGGTGGGCTTCGTCCGAGATGACGATGATGTCGTCCCGGTCGCTATAGGGTTCGGTCACCTCCTGGTTGAACTTGTGGATCAGGCTGAAAATAAACCGGTGGTTTTCAGAAAGGAGTGTTTTGAGGTCGTCACCGGACTTGGCTCGCGGATTCTTCTCATCCGCCGCCCCGCAACCGATAAAGGTCCTCCAGATCTGATCATCCAGATCATCCCGGTCGGTCATGATGACAAAGGTGAAGTTCCCCGGTACCACCCGCCGGACTTTCTCGGTAAAGAATACCATGGAATAGGATTTGCCGCTGCCCTGGGTATGCCAGAAAACCCCCAACCGGCCAAGGTCCGGATGCGCCCGCTTCACCAGGGGTAGTTCCTCCAGGTTTCTGTCTTTGAGGATCAATACGGAGCCCCATCTCCTTTACCTTCTTCGCGCGGCGATTTTTATCTCGGATACAGGAACGGTATAAGTATAAGAAAGAAGCCTTCGGTCCATTGGAAACTCCACCTTAAGTTCTTCCTGCCGCTGAACCGAGGCGACGGCGTTATTCACCCCCAGCACCTGATGGTTCCTGGCGATAATCTTACGGGTTCCGCCGGGCCGGCTGTCGTCAAACAGAATAAAATTCTCAATGATATCGAGCAAATTTTCCTTGGCGAGCATCCCTTCCAGCAGGGCCTCGGCCTCCAGGCGGCCTTTTTCCTTTTCTGAATTGCGCTTCCACTCGACAAAGTGCTCCCAGCGGCTGGTGATAGATCCGTAACGGGCCCGGTCGCCGTTGCTGACGATAAGAAAGACGTTGTGATGAAAGGCCTGGGGAACGACGTTCGGGTCGAGGTACCAGGTAAGATTATTATCGAACCCCTGCCGGATGTTCCTGTAAACTGCCTTCAGTTCAATGAAAACCAGCGGCAAGCCATTGACAAAGCAGACCAGGTCCGCCCGGACATTATAGTGGGGGACCCGCATTCCCTGGAATTTCAGTTCCCGAACCGCGAGAAACCGATTATTGGCCGCATTCCGGAAATCGATGACCTGCACCCGGGCGTGCTTCGTCTCCCCTTGGGTATCGCGCCAATCCACCGGAACGCCATTTCGGAGGAAACCATAGAATTCCCGGTTATGCTGCAACAGTGATCGGGAATAGTCCACCCGGGTAAGTTTTTCTATCGCCTGATCCCGGGCCGTTTCCGGCAATTCCTGATTGAGGTCGGCCACCGCCCTTCGCAGATCACGCATCAGGATCGCTTCGCGCTCACTGGTCCGCCCCAAGGTGCCGTTCGGTCCGAAGGTTTCCTGGTTCCAGGCATAGACGCTGTCCCAGCCGAGTTTATCGTGCAGATGCTCGGCAAACGTCTGCTGGACCAGGCGGTCTTCGCTGTTGATGTCGGTGATCATCTAAGCCTATTGATCCTAAATACTTTCAAGCTTTAAAAGCCAGTCATTGAAATGCCTACATTCGCGACGCAAGGTTTCCAAACCTATGCGTCTGGTTACCAGCGGACCATGAACGGTCTTCTGGTATGCCGGGAGGAGGCGCAATATTCTTTTCGAGGGAGCAGTCAATGGATCATCGTCAATTTCTTCAGGAGTTGGAAATGAATCTCTGATGGTTTTGAGTTTTGGCCCCAAATCCGATTGATAAAGCGCTCTACTCAGTTCTTCTGGTTTGGAGAATAAAAGAGCTTCAAATTCGTGGGTCATTAAATAGGATAGAAAACGAGGGTGGTCTATCCGACGTTTCCATTCAATCTCCACATGTTTTGCCCTCTCTAGCGGGGAGGCTATCGGACGGGTAGCCATACCTGGGAATTCCAGGGGAAGACCATAATAGTCTATAAAGGTGGTGATAAGAGCCGCATCTGAATCCCCAAGAAGCCGTTTCAAATCGTTTTCGACCTTCTGATAATCGGTAATGCCGCCCTTGAAATCAGGCCCTTGCTTAACTCGTTTGGTCGTCACGACTTTTGGGATGGCGTATATGTCCTTTGCTTCAAGGTGAGGCCCTACCACGTCTTTTATAAAACGTTCCTCGGTTTGTCCTTCCACAAGCACAAGAACGCGTTTCATCAAGGACGGCCTCCAAAGATATTCTTCTCCCACAATTCTCCCAAACCATAATCTTCGAGCCACTCAGACATATCTGCCGACTTCAAGTTGCGGAAAATACTTTGGCCGTCTTCCCGGCCCACCACCCAGACGTGTTCCGGTTGTAATTGGTTGATAAGGGTCACCGACTGGGTGGCCACAATCAATTGGGTTCGTGTGGCCGCAGATTGGAGGAGTCCGGCGAGGACCTGGATGGCGGCCGGGTGAAGCCCCAGTTCCGGCTCGTCGATGAGAATGAGCGAAGGCAAGGTCGGCTGAAGAAGGAGAGTCGATAGGCAGATAAAACGTAAGGTTCCATCCGAAAGTGCCGAGGCATTGAAATAGGTCATCGCTCCCCTTTTCTTCCCATTCAGACGAATTTCTATCGGGGTTTAGGAGGGATGTCTCCAGCTTGAAATGTCCCCAAAATGGCGCCACTTGTCTTACCGTATCTTCGATATTTTCAAAATGATCAGGTTGTTTTTGCTGAAGCCTATAAAGGAAGGCGGCGAGATTGCCTGCATCGGGTCGTAAAAACCGGTTGTCGGCCACATCACCGGTTTGTTTTACCGCAGCGGAAGGACTGGTATCATGAAAGTGGTAAATGCGGTAGCTTTCCAGATGGTCGCGTACGTAGGCGGCGACGGATTTTTCTCCTCTATAATTCGAGCCTCTCGGTGAGCTTTCCAGGAATCGGCTAAGTAAGTGGCATCGAACCGATCCGTCGCCCAGTAATAGGCATTTTCGCGCTCAAAGATAAACCGATCATCATCCGTCGGAATTAAAACAAACTCATATATGTTCGCATCGCTGCCTGGGCGAAATTCAATTCTCATGGAGAGTTTATCTGTCTTCTTGCGGCCGAAGTAGAGTATGGCGTTAGCCCCCCCTGCTTCACCGGTATATGTTTGAAGCTCTTGGTCGACTATCCGCCGAAGGAAATGGAATACGCTGACTAGATTGGATTTGCCAGCCCCATTCCCCCCAATAAAAACATTAAGGGGTGCGAACTCAAGCTCCTGACTCTTTATAGACTTGAACCCCTCGATTTTTAGCTTGTATAGGTTATTCATAGACGCCATCCTTCTTAAGCAGTAACAGCGTTATAGTACAATCTCCCCGTTCATCAAACGAGGGAGGAGCATATCGCGGGCTGTTCTTAGTTTTTCGGTTTGACCGCTTAAAATGTTAACTTGCTGAAATAGCGGGTTAATAAAATTGTCAAACAACATAAGCAGGTCTTTTGAAGGGATTAAAATTTGGGTTTTATGGACGGTTTTCCGATCCAGTGTAGGTACTGACACTCCGCCATTATACTTCTTTAGGTCCATCTCTCGCATTAGAAATAGAGAAAAAAATGGCGTGGCCCTTCTGAACTCCTTAACCCATAGAGATGTGTTCAATGGCCAGAAATCAACCGGAACGTACTTTACTTCCCCAAGCGTACCGCTTCGTCCAGTAACTACACCTGGACCAGTAACCTTCGCTTTACTGTGAAATCCGAGGATACCAGTCGAGCCATAAATTGGCACATCACCATCTTCCCTAAGCTGAACGGGGAGATCGAAACCACGTTGAAGGACAAGGGCGTTTTCAAATGCTATCCGTTCCCATCTCTTGGGCACGCCATCAACAATCCGGGTATGCTCATGCCCGGGAAAGCGGAGACGGACAAACCACTCCCGGTAAAGCTGCCGCGCCGCCTCCTCCAACAGCACCATCCGACGCCGGTTGTTCTCGATCAGGTCGTCGTAGGCGGAGAGGATGTCGGCGATGCGCTCCTGCGAGTGCCGGGACGGCAAGGGAAACTCGAAGCTCCCGAGCACCGGAGCGCTCGCGTTGGGTTGGGCGGCTCCGCCGATCCTGGATTTAACGAACGACTTGTAATCGTGGGATTCGACAAGCCTGCCAATATATGCTGGATCAGCCTTTGTGGTATCCACCCGGAAGCGGACCAAATACGAAGCGAATACAGCGTCCACCGGTTCGCGAATGAGCTTCGCGTATCCAACAGTCGCCCCCGTTCTGGCAACGACAATGTCACCGACCGCAAGAGCGAATCGCTCCCTGTCGGTTTCATCGATCTCGCAGTACGGTACCGTTTCCCAGTCCAGGGAATCGGGGACAATGTCAGTGATGCGCAGGAAGCGCGGCCCGCAAGGATCAAGATTGGCTGAGGCCGTGTAGCCGTAGCGTATAGACTCGCATACGTCTGAGAGTATGGTTAGAGTTTTCCCAATCATACTAATTCCTCGAAGTTCTCTTGGGCCTTCCCCACCAGTTCCGCTATATCGATCATTTTAATCGTCTATCCCACGTCAATTCCGCTTCAATCTCTTCTACGGTAGGAAGGCTCCCTTTGAATTCCTTTGGGAGTTTCTTAACGATTTTGGTCTCCCATTCGGCAACACCGATTGGCTTCCTGAAATTGCGCAAAGCGTACTCCACCACCAGTTTATTTTTCGAACGGCATAGAATTAGTCCGATGGAGGGTTTATCGTCAGTGTGTCGTAACAGGTCGTCCACCGCGGAGAGATACATGTTCATGGTGCCGACAAAACCCGGGTCGAAAGGGACGGCCTTCAGTTCCACCACGACGTAACATCTCAGTTTCAGGTGATAAAAGAGGAGATCGAGGTAATAGTCGTTGCTCGCAAATTCAAGATGGATCTGCCTCCCGACGAAGGCAAAGCCTGCGCCGAGTTCGAGGAGAAAGCGCTGGATATGATCGATGAGGGCCTGCTCGATCTCCCGTTCGCGGCGTGGATCGGCGGTGCCCAGAAAGTCAAAGAGGTAGGGGTCTTTAAAGACTTGTGCCGCCATATCCGAGTCAGCGGGTGGAAGGGTTGCGGCGAAGTTTGTTACGGCCCTGCCCTGGCGGGAATGGAGTTGGGATTCTATCTGAAAGCAAAGGACCGGTTGTGACCAGACATGTTCGATTGTTTTTTCGGCATACCATTGCCGAATGGCGGGATCATCCAACTTGTCCAGGAGGGCAATATTACTCCTCCAGGGAATTTGTGCAACGACCCGTTGCACAATTGACGAGTCCGGCCAGGCCGCCGCAAAAGCGCGCATATATTTGAGGTTACGTGGAGATAATCCGCCCATATCCGGGTAGGCTTCGCGCAGGTCGGCGGAGAGCCGATCAATAACCTTGGCGCCCCAGCTCTCACGCTCTTGACGATCTAAAATCAGTCGACCGATGTCCCAATACAGGATGATCATGGCCGAATTGGCGGCCATAATAACCCGCAGCCGCTCTGCCTGGATACGTTGTTTGATCTCACCGAGAACGGAGGCGTAGCTGACGGGTAAGCTCTCGTGAGGCGGTGCCACTGGGAACGAGGCGTCTTCGCGTATTCTGCCCCTTGATTTACGATCCGGAGCATTGGCCGCCGGGGTCGTCCGAATCTGTTTCTTCATATCCCCAACTCCTCGAAGTTCTCCTGAATCTTCGCCGCCAATTCTCCTGCCTCCTTGTTGAGGTCGGCCAACTCGGTATGAATATCCCGCAGGGTCTGTTCGAAGTCGAAGTCCTCGTCTTCCTCGGGCGGAGAAACGCCGACGTAGCGGCCGGGAGTGAGGCTCCAATCGGCCGCTTCGATTTCCTTGACATCCACCAGCTTCACCAGCCCCAGTACGGCCTCCAGTTCGGCCTTGGGGAAACGATCCTGCAGCCAGATCACCTGTCTATGGAAGTAAACGGCCCTTTTGAGCTGTTCAACGGCTGCTTTGCGCTCTCCATCGAGCTGTTTTACCAGCCTGCCCGTAGCGCGGCGTTCATAAGGCGCCCCCTCACCCCGCTCTCCCCCGTTCCCGGGGGTGAGGGAGAATTCCGCTCCCAGGTTGGCCACCTGGGCGGCCAACTTGTAGAGCAAGTCCACTTGCTTGATAAGCCCCTTGATCCGTTCGGCAGTCGGTTCGAACATCCGGCGAGCTCTGTGTTGGGGATCATTTTTTTCCGGCAATGATGAGGCGAATCGTTTCAGGAAACCCCCAAGGTCGGTCAGCAGGTTGTCCCTGTCGATTTTGTAGGATTTTCCGGTTTCGTTGAGTTCCGTACCGGCTTCGGCCAGGGACTTTTTCTTTTCATCTTCGATTTATTCAGACCTCAGCAACGGTTTTTTCGAGCGTCACAAAACGCTGGCGCAATTCAGTTAGTGTCTTTTCGAAGATAGCCAGCTTTTCCGGAATGGCTGCGCCTTCCTCGCACACTGAATGCAAGTAATTTCTTACTAGAGACAGGAAACGATCCGATTGCCCCCGATAAAGCCAGACGATGGCCGAAAGGTTGCGCATCTGTTCCGGGGAAAAATCGTTAATCTTGCGGGTAACTTTGCGGTAAATGTTTCGGGCATCGAGCATCAGCACTTTGTCCCGTCGCTCGGGGGGTTTGGTCCGGTCGAAAAACCAGAGTTCGCAGGGGACGGATCGGGTATAAAAGAAATTGGAGCGGATGGAAATCATCACGTCCACATCCCCGGTCTCGACGATCTTTCGTCGGACTTCTTTCTCGCCGTGCCCGGCGCTGGAGGCCTGGGAAGACATGACGAAACCAGCCCGGCCCTTTTCGTTCAGGTAGCTCCAGAAATAGGAAATCCAGAGATAGTTCCCGTTGGAGACCTTCTTCTGCTTGTTCACCCCCGGGAGCCCGAAAGGGAGGCGCGGGTCGATCTTGATCCGTTCGGCATCCACCAGATCGACGTTGAAAGGCGGATTGGCCATCACGAAATCACATTTGCCGGCCAGGGCATACTCGTCCTGGTAATAGGTGATTGCCTCGGCAATCTTGCCTTCCAACCCGTGGACGGCCAGGTTCATCTGGGCGATGCGGATGGTGTCGCGGTTCTTCTCCTGGCCATAAAAGACCACCTTCTTGGCCGTATCGCCGCCCTCCTGTTCGATGAAGTGGCTGGACTGGACGAACATGCCGCCCGAGCCGCAGGCCAGGTCGAAGACAATGCCGTGATCGGGCTCGATGACATTGACAATGGTCTGGACCAGGGAGGAGGGAGTGAAGAACTCCCCGTTGTCGTGGGCTTTCTGGACGGAAAACTTGGCCAGGAAGTATTCATAGATGCGGCCGAAGACGTCGCCGGTGGCCTGTTTGATCTGCTCGCTATTGAAGAGCCGCATCAGGTCTTCCAGCACCTTGGGCTCGAAGATTCCGTAATCTTTGGGAAGGACACCCTGCAGCGGCTCGAAGGCCTCCTCGATGGCGGTCATAGCTTCGGACACCAGGCCGGGAAGGTCGCTGCCGCCGACGGCGGCCTGCTCCATGATCCGGTCATAACGGGCGGTCTCAGGGAGCCAGAGGGCGCGGCGGCGCAGATAATCGGCCGGCACCACTTTTCGTTTGGGCATCCGGCCGGCCGCCTGATCCTCCTCGATCTGTCGTCTGGCCTCCTCGAAACGGTTGGCGGCGTGACGGAGGAAGATCACTCCCAAGACCGGCATGAAGTAGTCGCTGGAAGTGAGCTTGGAATTGGCCCGCAGGTTGTCCGCCGCCTCCCAAAGAGCGGTCTCGAGCTTTTCGATGTCTTTGAAACCGTCGGTCATGTGCCCTGCTCTGCCATTTTTAACTTCGCGCCTCTTTCCTTATGGAGAAAGCAATATGCATTTTTTGCATATTCCTCCGGTGGCGAAACGAACAGTGGCCTTTTCAATATGGTTGAAGCTCTAGAAAAAAAGGAATAAAAATAACCGATCGGGATTACGACAGATAGAATTAAAACATATCAAGTTCCGATTAATTCCAGGCATCGACCAGGGGTCCGATCCTTAATTTCCGAAACCAAGGGAGAATTCCGCAGCCAATCCTCGACCAGCTTCCGGTGGCTTTCTTTGGCCGAGCCGCGGTCGGCCAGGGTGATAAAGATATCCCAGTCCGTGCCGCAACCGCCGTCGAATATTAAGCCCTGGCCATCGATGGCCTCGTCCCAGAAGGCGTTGAAAAAAGCCTCCTGGTCCTGATCGCTTGAGTCGGGCGGAAGACGAAACTGCACTTCAAACCCATACTCCTGAAATTCACCCAAGCATAATTTTTTCCGAATTCGTTTTCGCATCGTTACCTCCTATTAATCCTTTTTATCAATAATCCAAAAAAATGGTTTCTATCTGTTCAATCCGCTGGAAGTGACGGTCTCGGGTCAGGAGCACACCGCCAACCGCCATGCAGCAGGCAGCGATCCAGACATCATTAATCGGAATCTTGGCCCCCTTTTTCTGAAGTGCCAAATAGATCAAACCATATTTACGGGCCACATCATCATCCACCGAGATAATCTCAACCTGCAGTCTATTGATGAATTGCCTTATTTTTTTTTCGCAATAGTCCTGGCGGCTGCTTTTTAAAAAACCATACGTCAGTTCTCCCAAGACTATGGCCGGAAGATAAAGGGATTGGCCGTACTGTACGATCGCCTCCACTACTTCGGTCAGGCCCTCCGCATAATCCGAGTAACTATTGGTATCCAGGACTAATTTCAATCCCAATCCCCTTTGCTAACCCGCTGAAAGACTTCGGTTGTCCGGCGCAAATCCTCAGCCTCTTCATGGGTCATCCAGCCGGCCAGCTCCCGGACAACCTGTTCCCGGGATTTATGCAGACCCAGCTTTTCATCCACGGCTTCTAAAATAAAAGAGGTCTTGCTTTTGCCTTTTTTGGCCGCCGCTTTGCGGATGATTTCTTCCTTGTCTGGATTGATTCTTAAGCTAAGGGGCATCGTATTTCATCTCCTTGTATCTATATCTAAAAGATTGTATCGCATTCCATCTTTAGGGGCAAGCAGATTTATTCCCTGTGAAATGAATAATCTCGCTCATTTTTATTGGTTAACCCACTCGGGCAATGGCGGTATCCCGGCCCGTCCGCCAAGCTTCAGGCTCACCCGTGAGGCGGCCCAGGCCCCCCAATCCAGGCTTTGGTCCACGGTCCAACTCTTAAGCACCCCATAAATAAACCCGGCATGGAACACATCTCCGCAACCGGTGGTGTCCACCGCCTCCACCGGATAAGCCGGGCGGCGGATCACTCGGCCACGATCCAGGGCCAGGTAACCCTCTTTCCCCAAAGTGAGCCCAACCAAACCGGGACATACGGCGGCTATTTCCCGACAGGCCGCCAAGGGGTCACCCTTCCCTGCCAGGGAACGGGCAAAGGCGGATGAGGCAATGAAATAATCGCTTAGACGGGCCAAATCCAGCATCCCTTCCCGGAGCGATCCGGCGTCCACGATCACCGGCACCCCGGCCTCCCGGGCCGCTTTGGCCGCCGCCAGGGAGGCTTCAGGAAACAAGCCGTCCGTGTGAAAGACCTTCGCCCGGCGGATCAAATCAAAATCCAGTTCTTCGGGAGCGGGCGGCGGACCGGTGGGTCTTTGCCAGAAAATCGTCCGCCTCCCCAACCCGGACTCGGCGGCTATAAAAGCGAACTGGGACTCGAACCCTTTCCGGATCAACAACCCCTGAAGGTCGATCCCTTCCCTTTCCAGACCGGCCCGGATCTGCTTGCCAAAAGGGTCATCCCCGATCACCCCGGCAAAGGTACAGAGTATCCCCCAGCGGGAGAGGGCGGCCAGGGCCGTGGCCACCGGCCCTCCGCCTTGAACCGCCAATCCGGTAAATTCACACTTGCTGTCCGCCGGGGGATAGCCAGAAATCTTCCCGATATAATCCAGCGAACACTGGCCCAGTCCGTAGACTTCTGGAATTCGATCCTCCATCTCGATTCTCTTTTTCGTTTTCAAATAGTCTGTCATTGCGAGCGAAGCGAAGCAATCCCTCGGACAAGCTGGGGTGATGCTAAAAGCTTTCGGGAGATTGCTTATATTTTCATGCTTCGTGGGTGCCCGCTTAGGCAGGCATGGGGGTTAGTGTGATAGAACAAGATCTTTTTACATAAACATTAAAGGGGAAGTTGTTTGCTCAGGGTCAGGATATTTTTCCCGTCCCGCCGCTCATAGTGGATCCGGTCCACCACCTTCCGCGCCAGGTAGATTCCCAGTCCCCCGATTTCCCTCTCTTCCAGGGCGGCCCCGATTTTGGGTTCCGGGGCCGCCAGCGGGTTGAAGGATAGGCCGGTATCCGAGATTTGAACGGTCATTCCAGAGGTTGAGAAGCCGGCTTCCAGCTCAATCGTTCCCACCGGGCCGTTCCCGTAGGCGTAATGAACAATATTGATGGCCACTTCTTCCACGGCCAACTCCCAGCGCTCGGCCTCCTGTTCGGGGAAACCCGCTCTCTGGGCCGCGTCATAAACCCATTGACAGATTTCAGGCACCGAATCCGGGACCGCCGGCCAGGTTCTCCGCACGTCCGCCCCCAACTATCCTTGCAGCAGGATTTCTTTAGCCGTTCCCGGCTGATCATAGAAATCCAGAATGGTATCGAACCCGGCCATTTCAAAGATTTCCTTCACCTCGGGTTTAAGGCCGGCCAGCACCAGGCGGCCCTTGTTTTGGAGGCGTTTCGCCCCCATCAGGACCACTCGGAGACCGGCGCTGCTGATGTAGTAGACTTCCTGCAGGTCCAGGATGACCTTCGTCTCCCCCTGATCCAGCCAGTCCTTCAATTGGCTTTCCAGCTCAGGCGAAGTGGCGCCATCAATTTTGCCGTCAACCGAAACCGTTAAAATACCCTCTTCCTTTTTTGATTTAATGTTCATCATGAATAACCTTTCTCCTTGGTTTCTTCCCAATCAGTGCGGGCGAAGGCCGCGATCCTTTGGGCCCGCTCATGATAAATCTGCATATCCTCCCAGCCGGGGCTGGCGGCTATTTTTTGCATGAGCAACCCGTCGGAATCGAACCAGCGGGGCAGCAGCCCTCCCAAAAAATATCCCCGGGCCCGCAATCGATCCACCACCTCACCAACCCAAGGCCAGGACAGATTCAACCAGACCTGGATTACAACCACGCCCTGGGCCTCAAAATTTTTTTCCATCCCTTCCAGCGTTTGGTCGAAATCCCCGCCCGCCTGTTTAACCGCAAGTCGCGCCACCTGGGCGAAATCAAAGATTTGCGTTTTAAATTCGGTTGTTAAATCATCCGGAATTGGGGTCGTCGCCGGTCGGCGGGTCCGTTCGTCGGTCAATCCTCCGTAAATAAAATCAAGGGCCTCGCCATAAACCCGCGGTATAAAAACCGTCTGCGGCTGAGATTGGATAAAAATAAAATCCAAAAGCGACGATACCCGCCCCCGAGCGCTCTGCTCCCGGGAATAAGCCTCCGCCGGCATCAGGTCCACCTCCACGGCCATGTTCACCGCTCCCAGTTTGGCGCACATCCGCTGGGAGAAGACGTGATTGCAGACCGATTCGCCGAACAAGCCCGCTATTTTGAATCTGTTCTTCCCCAGGTCCAGTCCGTGGGCGGCCATCTGCGCAAAGATTCCGGCCCCGCCGCGGTAGAGGGGATGAACCACCCCCGCTCCGGATTCATAGAGACCTTTGAACGGCGCGGAGTTAAAAATGGCATTATGTCCGACTATATCTCCCTTCGGGGTACGGGCCACGCTCGAAATGGTCCGCTGGCTGGCGTTTTCCTCGATCAAAAGGGATGGATCGATAAAGGTCCTGATGGGGTACCCTTCCCCGTAGACCTGAAGAAACAAGCGGGCCACGCCCTCGGCATCCTCGGGGCGAAACTGGTCCACTTCCCAGGTTTGATCGGGTTCAATCACTAATTCAGCCACGTTCATTCTCCTTTTTCTCCGGAAGTCGGAACATCAAAACGGCGGAACCCACGACCAGGACTGCGCAGAAATAATACAGCCCTTCATACCCCCCCTGCTGCAAGATAAAAGTCCCAAGAAGCGGTCCGACAAAAAATCCGGTCTGGAACATCTGCAGGCCCAGGTTGGTGTTAAAGGCCCGCAGCCTCGTGGTGGAACAATCAAAAAGCAAGGCATTCAAAACGGGCATCGCCACCCCCCAGCCCAATCCCAGAAAGCCGCCCAAAATGAACAACCAGCCCTCGGTAGTCACCCGGGGCAAATAAAAATAGCCGGCGGCTACCGCCACCAATGCGCCGGTCACCAAGCCGCGCTTGTTCCTGCGGTCAAACCCGGAAGAGCCCACCAGCCGGATCCCGATCTCGCCGATGGTGGACAGGGTGAAAAACCAGCCGGCCTGAGCTAATCCCACTTTTCGGGCAAAGCCGGCCAGAAAAAAGAAGACGACGGCATACCCGCTATAGAATAACAACATGGCCGAAAGAATCAACCCGATACGCAAATCCTTAAAATTTTCCCGGAGTTCTTTGGAGGTCAGGCGTGCTTTTTCGGGACCGGCATCCCCTGGGACCGGGTCCCGGTCAAGAAGAACCAAGGGGAATATGAGGGCCATGGTTAACCCCAGAAAGGCCAACACCTGCGGATAGCCTCCCAAAGTTCCCATAAGCGCCTTTAAAAAGGGAGGGATGACGGCATAGGGAAGGAGCGTGACAATCGAAATGAGCCCGAAAGCCTGCCCGCTTTTCGAGGGAGGGATGCGCTGCACCAGACCGGTAAACAGGGCCGTGGCCAGAATCACATGCGCTGCCCCGTGAAACAACCGCAGGAGGCCCATGGAAGAAAAGCTCTTCGGCCAGCCATAGGCGGCCAACGCGGCCATGACCCCCAGGGTGCTGAGGAAGATCCACCGACGCGTGTTGTCCGGACGCAGCAGGAGGCTGAGGAAGGGACGCAGGACCAGCGAGACCGCCGCAAAAAGGCCGATCAACAGTCCGAACCAACGGGGGTCGATGGGCAGGGTACGAAGATATTCTTCCAAGTAAAAAAAAGCGGCCAGATTGGCGAAGGCCAGAAAGACAGCCCCGTTAAAGAAGAGAAAATTCTTCGTCCAGAGCGGAGATGAGGTAGGCATCCTGGCCCCCCTTACTCCGCCCTCGCCCCCGGCCGGGGAAGAAGGTTAAGGGAAAGCGTCTCCTCCCGCTCGGTAGCCGAAGGGGAATAAAGCTGCAAGCGCCGCAGAAGATTACCCGCCACCTCCCGGCGGTAGTCGGCGCTGGCCCGTAAATCATCGATGGGGGCCACCACTTGACGAGCCAAATCGGCGGCTTCCCGCAGGACCTCCGGACTTAGGGGCCGGCCCCGCAGTAGGGCCTCCACGGGGGCGGAAGTAACCACCGTCGGCCCGACACTCCCCCAGGCCAGTCGGACCTCTTCAATAGTCTGATCCCCGCCGACCCGCATCAAAACCGCCAATCCGGCGATGGCGATGGCCAGGGCCCGTCGTTGTCCCACTTTTTCATAATGGTGGAGGTTGAAAGCCGGGCATTTAACAATCCGGACCCCGGTGATGATTTCTCCGCTCAGCATAACGGTTCGCCCCGGACCCTGGATAAAATCCTCGATGGGCAAACGTCGGGCTGTTTCCCGGGTCCGGAGCTCCACCTCCGCCCGCAGGGCATATAAAGGTCCCAGGGTGTCCCCGGCCGGTGAGGCGGTCCCGATATTCCCCCCGATCGTCCCTTGGTGGCGGATGGGCGGGGAACCCAAGACCCTTAACGCCCGGATGAGGATCGGGAAATGCCGCCGGACGAGCGGATCGGCCAGCAGTTGGGTATGGGTGCAGACCGCCCCGATCCGGACCGCATCGCCCAAGTCTTCCACTTTTTTAAGTTCGGCCAGCCGCTCCAGACAAACCAGATTTCCCGCTTTGAGGGCGCCTTCCCGGAGCCGGACCAGCAGGTCCGTTCCCCCGGCATACAGGGACGTGGAACAATCTTCCAGCCGGGGCCAAAGTTCCTCCAGTTTTTGGGGAAGAAAAACGGAACGCATCCCCTCAATCCTCTTTCCGGGAGGCCGCTTCCACGGCGTCCACAATCTTCTGGTAGCCGGTGCAGCGGCAGAGATTGCCGCTCAACCCTTCCCGGATCTCCTGCCGGCTCGGGTGGGGGTTGCGCGCCAGCAGATCCTCGGAAGCCAGAATCATCCCCGGCGTACAATAGCCGCACTGGACAGCCCCTTGCGCTACAAAGGCCTGCTGGAGGGGATGGGGCCTGGCCTCCGATCCCAGGCCCTCGATGGTGATAACGGATCGGCCTTCCAATTGGGCGGCCAGCATCAGGCAGGCCAGCCGGCTTTCGCCGTCCAGCAGAATGGTGCAGGCCCCGCACTCCCCGGATCCGCAGGCCTCCTTGGTGCCGGTCAAGCCCAGTTCTTCGCGCAGCAGATCCACCACCCGCCGGTCACTGTTCGTTTCCAGTTCAACGGGTTTTTGATTTAGAGTAAAGAAAAGCTTAATTTTCATATCTCAGAAGTTCGACCCGGGAGATTGCTTCGCTTCGCTCGCCATGACGGACTGTTTATCACTCTTTTCTCTCCTCTGCCCTCTCCAAGAGGCGGCGCGCTCACCGATCGCGTCCTACCACTTTCTGCTTCCTTCTTCCATCTCCCCACTTCCCTCTTCCTTCTCCCGCAGGGCCCCCAACACCCTCTCCGGGTTCAGCGGCGTTTGCTTGATCCTGATCCCACAGGCTTCGGCCAAGGCATTGGCCACCGCGGGCAACGGGCCGTCAATGGCGATTTCCCCGGCGCCTTTGAGTCCAAAGGGGCCCGTGGGTTCCGGAATCTCCACGGCCAGGGAAGTCATCTCCGGACAGTCCAGGGCGGTGGGAATAAGGTAGGTGGACAGGGTAGTCGTCTTCGCCTTTCCCTTTTCCGCTTTAAACTCTTCCAGCAGGGCGTACCCCAGCCCCTGCACGATACCGCCCTGGATCTGTTGCTCAAAAACCTGAGGGTTGACGATCCGCCCGCAATCGCTGACCGCCAGATAGTCTCGGACCTCGATGGCCCCGGTCAGGGTATCAACCTCGATGGCCGCCAGGTGAACCCCATGGGAAAAAATGAGATGGGGGATCCCGTGCAGCCTCAAGGCTGGGTCCCGGGTCGGCGTCTCGGCGGCCACCGGGGCTTGAAATTCATTGACCACGAAGCGCTCCTCCGGAGAAAATTCCCGGGACAACTGGGCCAAGGGTACCAGCCAACCCGTGGGCCGGTGTCTGACTCCGCCGCTGACCAGTTCCAACGCTTCCAGATCCATGGTGTGCAGGAAATCGGCCGCCTTTTCCAGAAGCCGTTCCTTCAACCGGACGGCGGCGCCGATGAGGGCCTGCCCGAAGGTGTAGGTCGTGCGGCTGGCCGAGGCCGATCCGCAGGGGAGCGTTCTGGCGGTGTCCGGCAGGACCAACTCCAACCGGGAAAGGGGTTGGGCCAGAATCTCCCCGGCCATCTGTGCATAGGTCGAACTATTCCCCTGGCCCATGTCCACCACCCCGCTATAAATCCGGATTCGTCCCAGGGCGGTAAATTCAAGCTTAGCCTTGGCCACATCGGGAATCACCGGCCCATATCCCTGGCCGTGCATGACGCAGGCCAGACCGACGCCCCGCTTCTTGAAGGGTGGCGCCTCTTTTTTCCAGGATTCCCGGTGTTCCCAGAGAGGGTGACCGGACAGGGTTTCCAGACAGGTGGTCAGTCCACTGGCGCCTTGAGCCGAAACTCCCAACGGATTGGGTTCCCCCGCTTTTAAAACGTTTTTTAAACGGATAGCCAAAGGAGACCATCCCAGCTTGGCGGCCATCATATCCACCACCTGCTCTCTGGCGGCCGTAACCTGCGGGACTCCGAACCCTCGGAAGGGACCACCCAACGGGTTGTTGGTATAGACCGCCCAAGCCTTCAAGGAGACCCGGGGGATCCGGTAGGGGCCGGGGGCATGTTCCAGGCCCAAGGCCATCACCGCCCCGCCCAGATGATCGTAGGGCCCGGTGTCGTAAACCAGACGACCGCTCAGAGACTGGAAGGTCCCGTCTTTCTTGGCCGTCAACCGGAAACTCATTTGAACCGGATGGCGTTTCGCGCTGCCAGAAAGGCTCTCTTCCCGACTCCACCACATTTTGACCGGTCGGCCGGCGGCCTGCCCGGCGGCCAAGGCCAAATGGGCCTGAACGGTGATGCCGTCCTTGCCGCCGAAGGCCCCCCCGCAGTGAGGAACGATGATCCGGATTTCTTCGGCCTTCAAACCCAGCGCTTCGGCCACTTCCGCTCGGTCCCGAAAAGGAGTCTGGGTGGAGGTGATGAGGGTTATCCCCCCAGCGGATTCCCCTAGGGCCCAGCCGGCCTCGGTCTCCAGATAGGCATGTTCTTGCCAGTGGGTTTGAAACTCCGCCTCTACGATCACGGCCCCTTCCCCGAATCCGTCTTCGCCCGAGCCGGTCTCCAACACCCCTTTTAAGAGAATATTTCCGTCGGGGTGATCTTCATGAAGCAGAAGGGCACCCTTTTCCATGGCCCTGGCCGGATCAAAAACCGCGGGCAGGGGTTCCAGATCCAAAGTCAGCCGGTCGAGGGCTTCTTTAAGTGCTTCCGGATTTTCAGCCAAGACCAGGGCCACGGCATCCCCGCAGGAACGAATCTTCTCCTCCACCAAAACCGGCATATCCCTCCGGACAACCCCCAGCCGGTTGGTACCCCGGATATCCCGATGTGTCAGGATTTTGATGACGCCCGGAACCTCCTGAGCCGCTTTTAAACGGAGGCCCTTTAAGCGGGCATGAGGAACCCCGGCCCTTTTTACTCCGGCCCAGACCAGATCCGGTCCGTAATGATCCACGGCGTATCTGGCCTGCCCCAGGACTTTGGGCCAGGCATCCTGACGGGGTAGGGACATTCCGATGGTGGAGCGGTCAGCCATCGACCGATCCCTTCAACAGGCGGTGCAAAGACGCTACCAGGACCTCCAGAACCTCTAAACTGGATAGGGTCACGCGGATATAATTCGGAAACCGGAAGCCGGTCATGGTCCGGACCATAACCCCCTGGGTCATCAGCCGGCGATAAGCCAGGCTGTCGCTCATGGGCAGCTTGACCATCAAGAAATTGCCCTCGCCGGAGATGAAGGGAAGCTTCAATAACTCCAGTTCTTTCAACAAAAATTCTTTCCCGGTTCTGACCATCGCCCGGGTTCGCGGGAGGTGCTCCGGATCCTTGAGAGCCGCCAGGGCCGCTTCCTGGGCCAGGGCGTTCACCGAATAGACCACGCAGGTTTTCCGAATGGTGTCCACCACCTGCCGGTCGCCGGCCAGAAAACCGATCCGCAGCCCGGCCAGCGCATACATCTTGGAAAAAGTACGAAAGACCACCAGGTTGGGGTATTCACCCAGCAGTTTGATTCCGTCCGGAAAATCGTCCTTTTCCACGAATTCAAAATACGCCTCGTCCAGCACCACGATCTGCCGGCCCTGAAGACGATCCAGAAAAACCCGGAGACGATCTTCATCCCAATAGGTTCCGGTCGGATTGTTGGGATTACAGATAAAGAAAATTTTGGTCCGGTCATCCTTTCGCCGGAGCAGGGCCGCCTCATCAAACCCAAAATCCTTAAGCGGGACCAGTCGGGCCTCAACGCCGGAAAACTCCGCCACCCATTCGTAAACGGAAAAGGTCCGATCGGCGGTGACGATATTGTCCCCTTCCTGGCAGAAAGCCTTGATGACAAAGGTGATCACCTCGTTGGCCCCGTTGCCTACCAGAAACTGGTCCGGATGGAGTCCGAATTTCTCCGCCAGATGGCCCCGCAGGTAAAACGAATCGCCGCTGGGGTAGATGGAAGCCCGAGGCGGCGGAAAACGGTGGATGATCGCCTGGGCCTCCGGGGGAGGCCCCAAAGGATTCTCATTGTTATTGAGGCGTAAGAGACGGGAGCAGCCGTAAAGCTTCTTCAACTCCTCATCGGGCCGGCTGGGGATGTAGGCTTCAAAATGTTTAACATATTCAGGGACCAGACGGTCCAGAGGAGGGAACGGCATCTCAGACATTCCTCCATTGAAAGATCACCAGGTCCCCCACACCGCCGTAGGGGATAATCAGGCGGGGGATAAAACCGTTAAGGAGCAAGGGCCCCGCGAAATCCGCCTGCCAGGGTTGTCCTAGATCCAATTCCAGATAACAATAGATGATCTTTTCCCCTTGAAATAATCGCCGGTGCCTGCGAATATTCTCCTCGATGTCAGCTCCGGTCAGGACCGGTCGTAAGGTGACCGTCTTTCGGGTACGATCCAGGGCCGAGGCCAGTACGGAAAACTCCGCTCGACTTTCACCCCAGGGTCTGACCAGGCGAATTTCCCGGGGGAGGACCAGACGACGATATTCTTCCTTTAAAAAAGGTTCCAGCTCAGGGGCCGACCAGACCGCGCACCCCGGATCCTCGGTAAGCTGGCGAAAATAATGGGGTGTTTCTCTTAAGACGCCGCCCGTTTCCTGATCGAAAAGCGTTCCCAGGGCTTCAAAATAGTTTCGGGGGAAATCGAGGGTCGGCCAGCGGTTGATTAGACCCACGGCCGGGGTTCGGGCCAGGGAAGCCAAACAGGCATCGATCAAGGCTTCAGCCATGGCCGGACTGGACCCTGGAGGAAAAATATAGGGGCCGAAACACTCCACGGTTCGTTCTCCAACCCAATGCCAGACCACCCCACCGGACACTTCGCCGGCCGGACCTTCGGCCAGGGCGGCCTGGAAGGCCTGGCTTTCCACCATGTCCACCAATTTACCGGGATACCGAAACGAGGCCGGCAGTTCCAACGACGAGTAGCCCTCCCCAATCTGCTGGGCCAGCCACTTGAGTGCGGCGGTGTTGGGGCTTTTGATGGTATAGGTCTCAACCGGGCCGGGAAGAGGCGCCTGACCGCTTTCCCCCCGAGGATAGGCCTTCTCCTTGAGCAGACTTAATTGTATCCGGTTCCGATTCCGGGTTAGGGTGAACTGGTCTACCGAGCGGGAAGCAATCAATAGTCCCAGTTCATTCAGACCGGCCTCGTCTTCCAGCGAGACGGTGCTGGCGAGGTTGAAAGCCCTCAGATTCAACTCCCGCGCGGTAAAAATGAAATCAGCTCGTACATAATAGCCGCCTTTAACACTACGGACTTCCAGATGTTCCCCGGGCTGCAGCAGAGGGCACAGGTAAGTAAACACCTCTTCCCCCGCCAAGGTCAGGGCCAAGGCTTCTTTCCGGGCCAACCCCTGGGCCTGAGCGGAATTCTCCAGGAAGGCCGTCACCAGGGGAATAAAAGCCGGATCGGGGAACACACTGAGTATGACTTCAGCCTGGGCCTTGGGTTCCAATAATCATTCCTCCTTTCTATCCATTTGGGGGAAAGGGATTTCCTTCAAGGTAACCCCCAACAGAGTGATATCATCCGCCTGGGGGGTATCGCCCGCGAAGGACCTGACCGCAGCCAACAGACGCTGGAGTCTTTGGGCGATGGATTCCTGGCTCGCTCCCCGGACCGTTTCCAGCAAACGTCGGGTGGAATAGAGCTCGGATTCCCCGTTTACGGCCTCCGTCACCCCGTCGGTATACAAGACCAGGTGGTCACCCGGTTCCAATAGAACCGTTTGGGATTGATACGTAGATTGGTCCAGGCCCCCCAACACCAGTCCTTTGGGCAGGGGCAGCCACTCGGGCTCCCGCCCCGCCCGTACCAGAATCGGAGGAAGATGACCGGCATTGGAATAAGTGAAGACCCCGGTTCGAACAGCGAGGATACCCAGGAAAACCGTAACAAACATGGTAGCTTCATTATCCCGGCAAAGCTCCTGATTGACCCGCTTTAAAATTTCCGCCGGGTCCCGGCCCGGTCGGGTCAGGCCTTTCAGAAGTGTTTTGGTAACCGCCATATAGAGCGCGGAGGGCACCCCCTTCCCGGACACGTCACCCACCGTCAAACAATAATGCTCGGGGTCCACCCAAAAGAAGTCGTAAAAATCCCCGCCTACCTCCTTGGCCGGTTCCAGGAGGGCATACACTTCAAAGGGGTCTTTCCCCTCCGCCGGCGGAAAATGTTTGGGCAAAAAACTCTGCTGGATGGTCCGGGCGATCTTCAGTTCGCTTTCGATCCGCTCCTTGGCGGCCGTGACTTCGGCCAAATGGCTGATGTATTCCCTCAGGGAGTCCCGCATTTCACCGAAGGATCGGGTCAGTCGGCCGATTTCATCCTGGTTGACCGGCACGGGCAAATCAATGTTCAAATTTCCCCGCGAGATTTCCTGGCTTTGGCGGGCCAAAAAGCGTAAAGGTCTGGTGATGGTCCCGGCAATCACGGCAATCGCCACCACCAGCAGCCCCAGTCCGAGCAAACCGATCAACAGCACCCCTCGCTCCAGTCGCCGTAAACCGGCATAAAGCTCGTTTTCCGGAAAAATAATCCCCAGCGACCAGCCGGAGGAGGACAGCGGGGCGTACGCCAATCGGGATTCTTTTCCGCTGACAAAATCCCGGACTTTGACAAAACCCTGTTCCCCTCGAATCATGGCCCGACCGATTTCCCTTAAACCCGGATCCCCGCGGCTCTCCGCCAGGCTGAACAGGCTTTCGCGCAGGATCAACTCTTCACGGGGATGGGTGATGAATACCCCGTTTTGGGAAACCAAAAAAGCATAGCCGCTTTCGAATATTTTTACCGCCGACACGATTTCCTTCAGCCAGGACAGGGAAACATCGGCCGTCACCACCCCTTGCAAGGATCGGTGCCCTCCCACGATTTTATTGAAGGGCACCGAATAGGTGGTCATGATAATCCGGCCGCCGCCCTCGTCGTAGTAGGGCTCGCTCCAGACCGCGTGGTTCAATTCCTTGGGGAGCTGGTACCAGTCCCAGTAAAAATACTGATAGTCCTCACTACCCAAAAATAAGGTCTTGATGGATTGATCTTTTTCCCGATACCCGTAGGGAGCATAAAACCGTTTCTCGGGCTGAAAAGCATAGGGTTCAAAGGCCACCGTCGACCCGAAAATTTCCGGGTTGCCGATCAGCGCGGTGTGGATGATCTTCTGAATCTCGGTCCCCCGGCAAAGTCCGGTCTCCATCCAGGTGGCCATTTGTTGAGGAATTTTCTGGATCCCGAAGAGGACGGTCTCAATCCGGTTCACCGTGGACCCCGTCAAGTTTAAAGCGTTTTCCTCCACCGACTGAAGCAGGGCCTTTCGGGAGCGATAATAATCGTAACCAAAAGCCGCGGAGAAAATGAGCAGGACGCTGGAAAGGATCAAAAAGACCAGCTTGAAGGTTAGACTTTTATTGCGCACGGTCGAAACAGTTCTTAAAAAAATCTTCGAAGGGCGGAAGGACGGCGATCACCTGCTGTCGAAGCATGGTCTGCCCGACCAGGGCATACGCCTCGGCCGACAATAACCCCAGGGGGTGCCGAGACGCCCGTGGTTGGATCAAGTCTTTCATCCGCAGGAGCATCCATTTCTGGTGGGCCCGGTTGGTGGCCGTTTTGGCCTCCCGGGCATATTTCATGACTATATCCAACGCTTCTTCCGGATGATCGAAGGCCTCCCGCCAGCCGTCGATGGAGGCCTGGACAAAGCGGCAGGCCAAAGCGGGATCTTTTTGCCAGGTCTTTTCCAGGCAATACAATCCGTCCTCCGGAAAGTTCAAGCCGTAATCCGAGAAAAAAAAGGGAGTCACTTCCTCCGGGTTTAACCCGGCGTTCAGGATCAGGTGGTATTCGTTATACCAGGTGGCGGAGGCGGCGTCCACGGCCCCGCGCAGGAATAAATTCACGGACTCCGATTGCCTGACCGGAATGATTTTCAGGCCCTGCATTTTAAAGAAGGCCCTGGGCTGAATTTGAAACTCCGTTTCCCAGAGCCCTATTTTTTTACCCTGGAGATCCGGCACCGTTCGGATCCCCCTGGATTTCTTGGCCACCAGCATCAGGGAGGATTTCTGGATGATCTGCCCGATGTTGACCAACTTAACCCCTTCGGCCCTCTTCTTGATGGCCTGGGAAAGCATCAAGGACCCGAAATCGGCCAACCCCTTTTCCAGCCATTCCGAAGGAGGCCGTTCCGGTCCGCCCTTGAGGAGCTGAAGATCGATCCCCTTTTCCCGATAATACCCCTTTTCGTAAGCCACATAATATCCCGCGAACTGGGCTTGCGGGATCCATTGAGGAATAAAAGTCGCCTGGCGCAGGGCCTGCCCGTAAGCCGGAGAGAGCCCGGCCAATATCCCGCTCAACACGAACCAAAAATATTTGGATTTTGAACCGCCAAGCATTAGGGCTAGGGCCTGGTCTCCACCCGAATCCGGGCATCGACGATCAGACAGCCTTCGCCGGGAGGCCGGGTCAAGAGGGGATTTAAATCCAAATCCGTTATTTCCGGGACCTCTTCCACCAGACGCGACACCCGGAGCAGGACCTCCTCCAGGGCTTCGATATCCGCCGGTGGACTCCCCCGGTAGCCGGTCAAGAGCTTAAATCCGCGGATCTCCCGGACCAACTCCCGGGCGTCCCGATCGGTGAGCGGGGTTACCCGAAAGCGCACATCACCCAGGACTTCGACATGAATTCCCCCCAGCCCAAAGGCCACCAGGGGACCGAAAACCGGGTCTTCGGTGACGCCCACCATGATCTCCACCCCTCCGGAGATCATGGACTGAATCCAGACGCCTTCCAGCGCCTGAAGATTTCCGGAGGCCTCCAGGGTCGACTGTATGGATAAAAAAGCCTCTCGAACAGCGGCCTTATCGGCTAAGTTCAAATGGACTCCGCCTACTTCGGTTTTATGGACGATCTCCAGGGAGGACAGCTTGGCGGCCACCGGAAACCCCATTTTTTCGGCCAGCTCCGCGGCTTCTTCGGCCGTTCGGGCCAATCCGCCGGGGGCCTGCGGCAACCCGACCGCCTTAAAAATCCTTTGGATTTCTTCGGCCGTGAGCCAGCCGGCTCCCCGCTCTCGGATAGCCTGTTGGCAGATCGCCCGGACCGGTTCAACCTCCAGGTCTTCAAAATCCGGATACATGCCTATGGGGAGACGGCGCCACTCGGCATACTCCGCCACCCGGGTTAAGACCCGGGCGACTGCTTCCGGAAAGGCGAAGGTCGGGATGGTCTCCTCTCCCAATTTCAGGGAACCGGTCAACCCCTCCCCGACCATCATGCAGGCCAGCACCGGTTTAGAGACGGCGCCGGCGGCCCGGGCCGCCGAGACCCCTCGATAAATCGCCCGAGAGACGGTTTCGGTCTCGGCAATGACCGGAATATAAATGACGATCAAGGCATCCACTTCCTCGGCCGAAAGCAAAACCTCAATGGCCTTTTGGTATTCTTCGGGGGTCGCCGAAGCGATCATGTCGACGGGATTCCCGAGGCTGGCGGCTTTGGGAATAACGGCTCGCAGATCGGCCTGGATTTTTCCGGTAAGTTCCGAAACCTTCATTCCCCCCGCTTCACAGGTATCGGCGCAGAGGATCCCCGGGCCTCCGGCGTTGGTGACAATGGCTACCCGCCGGCCGGGGGGCAACGGTTGGCTACCCAGGACGGCCGCCAGGTCGAACATCTCTTCCAGCGTTTCGGCCCGGATAACTCCGGTTTGGTGGAAAAGGGCTTCGACGGCCACCTCGCTGGCGGCCAGTGCCGCGGTGTGGGATCCGGCTGCCCGCTTCCCGGCCGTGGTCCTTCCGCTTTTTACGGCTACGATGGGCTTCGATCGGCTGACCCGGCGGGCAATTCGGGCAAAGCGGCGGGGATTACCGAACGATTCCAGGTAGAGGAGGATCACATCGGTATGAGGGTCCCCTTCCCAATATTGAAGGAGGTCGTTCCCGGTAACATCCGCTTTATTGCCGATACTAATGAACTTGGAAAGCCCCAGGTTCAATTGCTTGGTAAACCCCAGGATGGCCAGCCCCAAGGCCCCGCTCTGGGAAGACATGGCGATCCTCCCGGCCGGAGGGAAAATGGGGGAAAAGGAGGCGTTCATTCGAATTTCAGGATCGGTGTTCATCAGCCCCAGGCAGTTGGGCCCCACCAGCCGCATGCCGTAGCCTCGGACTTTTTCCACCAGGGCCTCCTGCAATAGACGGCCGTCAGCACCCTCTTCGGCATAGCCAGCGGTGATGACGATCAAGGCCCGCACCCCGAGGGCGGCACAATCATCGACCACCTGCAACACCGCTTCCTTGGGGACGACCACTACGGCCAAATCCACCTGCTCAGGCAGTTCCCGGACCGAATGGGAGGCTCGGATGGAGTAGATCACCTCGGCCTTGGGATTCACCGGATATACCGGACCTTGAAACCGGTTGGTCATCAGAGATTCCACCACCATAAACCCCAGGCTGGATTCCCTCCGGGAGGCCCCGATCACCGCCACGGCATTGGGACGAAAAAAAGGAAGCAAGGAGGCGGTGGTGTAAACGCGGTCCCGTAATTCCGATCGAGTCACGCTGTCCTCTCCGGACTGGACCGAGAGCTCGATATCGATCAGGCCCTGGTTGGCCTGCTGCTCTAAAAGAAAACCCGAATGTTGAAATATTTCCAGCATACGCCGATTGTCGGCGTGGGTCACCGCTTGAAAGCGCAGGATGCCGTTGCGGACCGCCAGCAGAGAGAGCCGCTCCAAGAGCAGCGTAGCCAGACCTTTGCCCTGGAATTGATCGGCGGCCGCTACCCCCACCTCCGCCTTTTTCGGCTCCGCCAGAACATAGGACCCCGTGGCGATGACGCGGGGGGCGCCCTCGATGATCCGGGTGACGATCAGGGTCAGGCATTCCCGAGGATTGGAGGAATCACATAAGGTGGCAATGAGTTGATCGTCCGGCAAACGAAAACTGAAAAACCGCTGGTAGCGGGACTCCGGAGAAAGCCGTTCAAAAAAATCACGAAGGGCCTGCTGGTCTTTGGGCGTGGCGACGTGAATAGAGGCCGTGGAACCGTCCCGCAAAATCAGCCGCCCATAGGCGGCGGAATCCTGATACGGGGGAGGGTAGTAAAGGGGCTGCATTTTATTCATCATAAACCATCCTTTCTCAAACGGGCCGGGGAATCCGCCTAAGTGTATTATACACGGAACGCGCACTCCCCTGCCAGGTCTTTCTTCGGCCAACACTCCGTTCTGCTTGAACCCTTTCTAACCAAAGATTACATTATTTTTTGATTACTTTTAAGGGTTCTCTGGGATAATATAAACCATGCGGTTGGCCGTCTTCTCGGATATTCATGGCAATTGGGACGCCCTCAAAAAAGTCTTGGCCGATATGGATCGAAACCGGATTGATTCCCTGTTCTGCCTGGGCGATTGCGTGGGGTACGGACCGGAACCGGAGGAAGTTATTCGGGAAATCCGGGCGCTGAAAATTCCCGTGGTCATGGGCAATCACGAACTGGGTCTGGTCGATCCCAGCTATCTGGGCTGGTTCAACAAGCCCACCCGGATCTCCTTAGGGATAACCCGGCGCTTGTTATCGCAAGAGTCACTGAACTATTTCAAAGGGCTCAGCCCCTTCCTGTTGGACCAGGACTGCCGGTTCGTCCACGGCTTTCCGCCCGATTCGATCACCACCTATCTTTACGAAGTCCCCGACCAGGAAATCCATCGAATTTTGGCGGCCCTGCCGGAAAGGATATGCTTTATCGGTCACACCCACGACCTGCATCTCATCGCCTCCGAGGGTCAGGGCATCACGAACCTCCCCTTCAAACGCGGGCTCTTTCTCCTGCGCGAGGGGGTCAAATATCTGGTCAACGTGGGGAGTGTGGGCCAGCCCCGGGATGGCAACAACCAGGCCAAGTATGTGATCTGGGATAGTCGCTCCTCCACCCTCGAACTGCGCTACGTAACCTATAATATAGCCAGAACCGCCGAAAAAATTTTGGGCCTGGGTTTTCCGGAATACAACGCCCGGCGACTTTTTTAAGTGGTTATTCGCCCTTTTGGGTGGGTGGCCATAATATATAGTAGATTAACCTGAAATCGGGTCTCCGTGGCCGCGGGGTCTTGGCGAAAGGGCTTTCCATATTGCTTTTTAGGTTCTAACCCGGCCCCCTGACATTCAAAGTTTCCAGAAGATAGGGCTAGCCAAGAAGATATTAAAATACACTGAGTATGGGCCTGCTTTAAATAAAATTAGCAAGTTAGGCCCGGATTCGAAGTCCGGAGTACCTTTGGAAAACCCTTTGGCCAAGACCCCGCGGCCATACCAGATCTAGGGACTACCCACCCAAAAGGGCGAAGCGTCCTTTAAGTTATGAATAAGAAAATAGAATGCGCAGAATAGGACGATATGAAATCTGTGGGCTTTTGGGGCGCGGCGGCATGGCCCTGGTTTACAAGGTGCGGCTGCCGGTGATCGAAAAAATAATGGCCTTGAAACTACTTCACCCCCATCCGATTCTGATAAGCCTCCTGGGAGAAAAGGAGCTGAAGAAACGCTTTATCAACGAGGCCGTTATCATGTCCAGACTGCGTCATCCCAACCTCTTGGCAGTCTGGGATTTTGATGAAGTTGAGGGAACGCCGTTTTTTGTCATGGAATATTATTGCAACAACTTGGGGACACTGATCGGGGAATCCGGAGAGGTGGAGAACCCGACCCGCCGGCTGAAACCGGACCGGATTATGCGTTATGGTCGGCATATTTTAAAGGGGCTGGCCCGCCTCCACGAAGCCGGGATCATTCACCGAGACCTGAAGCCCTTCAATTTCCTGATCAGCGAAGAGGACACCATAAAAATAGGCGATTTCGGTTTGTCCTTACTTCGCGGAGAAACTTTGCCGGCTCCGGACAATCTGAAGATTGGGACCCCCTACTATGCCGCTCCGGAACAGGAGCAGGACCCGGATCGGGTTGATGTCCGGGCCGACCTCTACTCGGTCGGGGTAACGCTGTACCGTCTGGCCACCGGCTGCCTTCCCTCGGAAGACCGGCGGCCGGCGAGCCGCAGCCCTGCCGATTTGGATTCCCACTGGGAGGCCTTTTTATTCAGGGGCGCCGCTTTCGAAAAGGAAGACCGATTTGACTCGGCCGGGGAAATGCTGGAGGAATTGGAGCGACTGCGACTCCAGTGGGAGACCGTCCGGGAGCAGGCTTGTCGCCCGGCGCCCGTCCCGGATGAGCAGCCCCTGGAAAATAAGCCCCCCCCTCCGTTGCGTCGGAACCCGATCAAGGTTCGTCCGGCTGAGGCCCGCGCCATTTTTGGAATGGACGAATTGTGGCGGCCCCGGTCTTATTCCCATCCGGATTGGCAAGAAATGGACGACGGAACAGTAGCCGATCGGTCTCATGATCTGCTCTGGGAACAATCCGGTTCCGAATACCCTCTGACCTGGCCGGAGGCCCGGATCTATGTTCAGGGGCTTAACCGGGACCGGTTCGCCGGACGGTCGGATTGGCGCCTCCCCACGGTAGATGAGTTGTGTTCCCTGACCACAGAAACTCCCGGGGTCGACGCCTGCTGCCCGGCCCCACCTTTCGATTCCGCTCAGAAATGCCTCTGGAGCGCCGATCGCCGTTCTTTCAACGCCGCCTGGTTTGTCAGCATTGACTTGGGGTTTGTTTTCTGGCAGGATTTTACCTGCCACTATTACGTTCGAGCGGTCTGTTCTTTTTAGGAGGAATAAAAATGGAAGGTACCGGGGCCTGCGGCATCAATTGCTTGACCTGTCGACTCTTTGCGGAAGGAAAATGCAGCCCCTGCGGATCCGGGCGATCGGAGCAGGCCAATCGAAAATTGGTGACCCAGTTGCGGCTGATCGGCGGAGTTTGCCCCATTCTGAATTGCGCGGTGGAGCGCAAGGTGGAATACTGTCTGCGCGACTGCGACAAATTCCCCTGTCACCATTTTAAAGGCGGCCCCTACCCCTTCAGCGACGGCTACCTGCAGATGCAGACGCGGCGGCGCGGGCTTCCCGTAGAAGAAAATCCGCGGCCGCCGATCCATTAGCCATCACGAAAATAACTTTCCAGGCTCTCCAGCGCTTTGATGCCTTCGTCAACCGCCTACGGACAAACAGAATCAAGGCTTTTACGATTTGTTATTTATCAATGGAAATCATCGATAGCCATTCACCGAATTCCACCAGCCTAATATTTACTTTCCTCGATTTTTCATGATATTCCATCCTTGGCTGCATTGTTTGCATGGCTCTATCTGGGAAAGGTCTCCCTGCATCATTTGATCGCGCCGCTTCGCCGTCTTTTGACTTTGCCATATATCAAAAAAATTATGTTCGGCGAGATTGCCAAGAACAGATTTTCTCCTCCAATCACTACAGCATCCGATGAGATCGCCGTTAGACAAAACATAAGCCGCTTCAAAAATGTCGTGGCAATAAAGTTTTTTTGCCGAGCTTTGCATCTCTGGAAATACAACCATTGGTTCATAGTTCGACAAACTGCCGCAGTGATTGGATATAGGCCCCATGTCTCTTGGAATGCCAGACTCTTTAATTAATTCTAAAACAGGATGTTTCCCCTGCACCAATTCGATGATGTTTTCTCGCACGAGCATGGAGGTGATGGTCAGGCGCAATCCATTGGGCTTGTTTTTTATGGCGAAAACAGTGTGTTCCATCACTTGCCGGTAGCCTGTTCCGCCAACGGCCTTAAAAGTCTTTTCCTCAACGGCATTAAGGCTGATGTTCAATGCATCCAACCCATGGTCATAAAGCCTTTTGTACATGTCTTGGCTGAGCAAAAAAGCGTTGGTTGATAACCCGATCCGCGCCAATGGCTTTTTCATCTTAACATATTGAATCTTTTTAAGCAGATGTTCATCTAGCAGCGGTTCGCATTGCAGTGACAGTCCCACCCTTTCCAACCTATCCATTTCCAGGAACTGGTCGATTATTTTAGTATACAATTCCATAGACATGTCATTACGGGGCTGTGATCGGCGCACGTCTTTATACGCACACATCACACATTTAAAATTGCATGCGTTAGTCGTTTGGAGTGCAAGATTGCAGGGCGGAGAGGTCGGATGCAACGGAAGCGCGTCTTTGAGTTCAGTCATTAATTATAGAAGCTATTACAATCGACAACCTCGCAAAAAGTCCAAGAACCTGTCATTGCGACCCCGGACTTGATCCGGGGGAAGCTAACCCTACCATGGTAACCGGCTGATTCTTGGGGATTGCTTCGTCGCTTCACTCCTCGCAATGACAGCACTGGGGACTTTTTGCGAAACCATCACAATTAATTCATGAAGGATAAGGCAAGAAAAACAAACTGTCCAGATGAATAATTGGGCCGATGGCCAGGGATTAGAGGGGGTCTTCCGAGTTTTTCTTGGTGAGCCCCACCAGACGGGTGGCCGGTTCCCGCTGCTATTGCCGTGACGGTTCGGGGGGAGGAGGGCCTAATCCCCTAAAGAGGTTTTTCATTCTAACCCCTCATGTCCGGGGCGGTCGCCCCAAAGCATGAAAATGCTCAAGGAGGAATGCCCAGGTTAAGACCGAGTCGGTCTGGGCGCTTCCAAGCCCAGGAAGCTATTTACATACTAACCCCAGCAGTTCCGCCACATCGGACAGGACGATATCGGCCTGGGCGGCTTCCAATTCCGCGGCGCCCGTCCGCCCGGTCAACACGCCGATAGTCCAAGTGCCGGTCTTTTTACCTGAAAAGATATCAAGAGGGTGATCCCCCACCATCGCGGCTTCTCGGGCCGGGACCTGGAAACGATGCAAGGCCGCCAGGAGATGTCCCGGATCGGGTTTAGGCCGGGGTACGGCTTCGCGGGGCAAAAAGAGGTGACAATAGCGATCGATTTCCGGAAAAACCTTACGGACTGAAGCCCCTGAATTGCGGGTCAGAATGGCAACTTGGAAGTTCTCCCGGAGCAGACCGGCTAAGACCCGGGGGGTGTAGGAAAAGAGGTTCTCCGGGACGGCGGCCTCCCTTTCCCGGGCTTCGATTAACGCCAGAGAGCGATTGAGGAAAACGGCGGCCTGGCCGGGTTCTCGGACGGCCAACTCGGCGCTTAAGGCGCCGGCCATTTCCAGGAGATAGGGTGGGTCCGGAAGGGTGGGCTCCTTAAGCCCGAAGTCCCGGGCCAAAGCCAGGATTTCCAGGCGAAGGGCTTGAAAGTCGATATTCAGTCTGGCCAGGGTCCCGTCAAAATCGAATAGAAAAGCTTTGGTGGACGCTATCCAGGAAGCAACCATCTCCAACTCCGGGTTCTGAGAATCGATGAGTCAACCGCTACTTGCCTAACAGGCATTAAAGCCTTTGCATTTGTCAAGAAAAATGGCTATTATTGTAAACAAATAGCTTTCCCGTGATCATGCTTCGAGTGCCGCCGCCGGGCATGGGGATTCAATAAGAGAAGGGAGGGGTTTCTTTGCAGGATTGGGTGAGTTGGGGTTTTTTGATTATAGCGGCCCTGGTGGCTTTTTTCCTTATTCGGGTCTTGATCCAATTGACAAAATTGTCCAAGGACCTGGAAACTACCTTGAAATCCCTGGAAGTGGAAATAGTCCCGCTGGTCCGCAATCTGAAAGAGGTCTCGGGTGGGATCAATCGCCTGACGATTCAGGTGGAGGACAAGGTGAAACAGACGGAGCCTCTTTTTAAAGCCATAGCCGAATCGGCCGGGCTCGTTTCCACGATCAACCGGGTGATCAAGGGGGGGGTGGCCTCTCCGTTGATCAATATGGCCGGCCTGTCCGCCGGAGTATTGGCCGCCGGTAAAACGTTCTTTAAACATAAAAAAAAGGGAGGATGAGGAGATGGCAGAAGATATGAGAGGGAGTTGCGGCAGTTCTTTGATTTTGTCTTTTATAATGGGAGGGGTAGTCGGCGCCGCGGTGGCGATACTTTTCGCCCCCTGGGAAGGCCGGCAGACCCGGAACAAGATTCGTGACCTGGCGGAGGAAGTAAAAGACAAGTCCGGCCACCTTTCCGATGAATGGAAGGACAAGGCGTCTGTCTATATTGAGAAAGGCAAGGAGTTCATGGAACAGAAGAAGTCGGCCCTGTCTTCGGCCTTTGACGCCGGACGGGAGGCCATGAAGCAGGAAAAAGAGGAACTGGCCGCCCCTACCCCGGAGGGGTAACTTTAAAAAAAGAACAGGGCGCTGAGCGGTTTTTTCATCGCCCTGTTCTTTTCTAGATAGCCCCGATCAGTCGCGAGATCACCAGCCGTTGAATCTCCGACGTGCCCTCCCCGATTTCCAATAATTTCTGGTCCCGATAAAAACGCTCCACGTCGTATTCTTTCATCAGGCCGTAGCCGCCGTGCAATTGGACGGCATGGTTGGCACACCGGTACATGACCTCGGAACAATAGAGCTTGGCCATGGCGGCTTCTTTGGCGAAGGGTTTATGGTTGTCCCGCAGCCAGCAGGCTTTATAAAGCAACAACCGGGCGCACTCGATTTCTAAGGCCATGTCGGCCAGTTTAAAAGAATTCACCTGAAAAGAACCGACGGGCTTTCCGAACTGGATCCGCTCGTGCCCGTAGCGCAGGGCCAGGTCAAAACAACCCTGGGCGCCGCCCAGGCCCATGGCGCCGATGCTGAGTCGACCCCCGTCCAGAGTTCCCAGCATGTGATGAAAGCCATCGCCCCGGGGGCCCAGGATATTATCCTTGGGGACCCGGCAATCATCAAAATAGAGCTCACTGGTATTGGAGGCCCGCCACATGAGTTTTCCATGCATGGGTCGCGCTTCGAATCCTTTGGTGCCAGTTTCCACCAGGATGCAGCTTAATTCCTTTTTTCCATTTTCTCGGACCCCCGTCCGGGCGAGAACGGTCACCCCGCCGGTGATGGCGGTGGAGGCATTGGTAATAAAAATCTTGCTCCCGTTGATCACCCATTCATTGCCGTCCAGGACCGCCGTGGTTTGCGTGTTTCCGGCATCGGACCCGGCGTTGGGTTCAGTGAGTCCGAACCCCCAGAGCATCTCGCCGCTGCAGAGTTTAGGCAAGTATCTTCTCTTTTGTTCTTCACTGGCATAATAATACAGCGGGCCGATTCCCAAGGAGTTGCCGGCGGCGATAGTGGCGGCATGGGAGCCGTCCACTCGGGCGATTTCCTCCACGGCAATAATATAGGAAATATAATCCAGGCCTTGGCCGCCATAGGCCTCGGAGACAAACATGCCGAAAAGTCCCAGGTTGGCCATCTGCCGGCAGGTTTCATAAGAAAATTCCTCTTTTTCGTCCAGCTCCCGGGCCCGGGGCTTAATCTCCTTTTCCGCAAAATCCCTGACCGATTTCCGCAATATGTCCTGTTCCATCGTTAACGAATAATCCATGGACCTTTCCTTTCCTTAGAGGGAATAAAAATGGCTGACCATAAAAAATCGGTATGGGCGAGGGTCGAAACCCTGAAAATCTCAGGACTGAGGCTTGAAAATAGGATAGACTAGTGGGGATGTCAATAAAAAGTTTAGGGGCCCTCTGATGGTTGACAAGCCCGCGAAAAGTCCCTGGATGTCATCCAGAACCCTTCCGGGAGACGGGCTTTCTACCCGTCCCTCAAGGTTGTATCTCCCGTTCTTCTGTGGTATATTATTCATCAAAGATATTAAGGGTTTTTTCGTCACCGAGCGCTTTCGGGGGCGGGAGGGCCAAAATTTTAAATAGTCCGGCGCTCCTTTTCGCGGTTCCGGCACAAACCCAAACGAGGTGTTAAAATGGCGCTCGCCATTCAAGCGTTAGATCCGGAACGGCTACCGAAGGTACCCCTGGTCCTGAACGGCCTCTCTTCCCGTTTTATTCGGGAAAATCAGGTCATTCCTTTGGAACTTAAGAATAACCTTTTAAAGGTGGCTCTAGCCTCACAGGGGGACCCCGATATCATCGATGCCCTGAAGGTGGCTACCGGGGCTGAAGTCCAAATCTATTTGGGAGAAGACCAAGTCGTCAACGATTACATCCTGAAATTTTATGGTCAGGACCCTCAAAATATCAATCGCCTGATCGAAGATTTGGGGGAAGGGGGCTTTGAATTTATTCGGGAGGATGAGGAGGATGTCGGTCATCTTAAAGACCTGGCTTCGGAAGCCCCGATCATCAAGCTGGTCAATATGTTCATCACCCGGGCCGTGGAGAGCCGGGCCAGCGATATTCACATCGAGCCTTTCGAAGATGAATTAAAGGTTCGCTACCGGATCGACGGAGTGCTCCACGACGTCGAGGCGGTGCCTAAAAAGCTCCAGGCCGCCATTATTTCCCGGATCAAGATCATGGCCAAATTGAATATCGCCGAGCGGAGGCTACCCCAGGACGGACGCATCAAACTGCGGGTGGCGGAAAAAGAAATCGACCTTCGGGTTTCCACCATTCCGGTCCTGCACGGGGAAGACGTGGTGATGCGCATTCTGCTCAAAGAGGGCATCGTCATCGACCTGGATCAACTCGGATTCCCGCGGTCGGTCCTGGAGGCCTTCAATCAGTTGATCAAGAAGCCCAACGGGATCATTCTGGTAACCGGTCCTACCGGCAGCGGGAAAACCACTACCCTCTACGGGGCACTGGATAAAATCAATTCCCCCGATAAAAAAATTATTACCGTGGAGGACCCGATTGAATACCAGCTCAAGGGGATCAACCAAATTCAGGTGCAGTCCCAGATCGGTCTGAATTTTACCTCTACCCTGAGGCACATTGTTCGCCATGACCCGGATATCATCATGATCGGAGAAATCCGGGACCTGGAGACCGCGGAGATTGCCATTCAATCGGCCTTGACCGGGCATCTGGTCTTCTCCACCCTGCATACCAACGACGCCCCCAGCGCCATCACCCGGCTGCTGGATATGGGAGTGGAAAATTTTCTCCTTTCCTCCACCATCCGCGGAATCCTGGCCCAGCGTTTGGTCAGGGTCATCTGTCCCCACTGCCAGGAGTTGGACTCCACCGCTTTTACCCCGGAAGAACTCCAATTTTTAGGTTCCTCCGATCAGACTATGGCGCCCTTCCACGGCCGGGGGTGTGAAATCTGTTCCTTTACCGGTTATTTCGGTCGGATCGGGATCTTCGAATTGCTGGTGGTGGACGAGGATATCCGCCGTCTGATTTTAAAGCACACCGATGCCACCGAAATGCGGGAAGTGGCGAGAAATAAAGGGATGCGGACCTTATTGGAAGACGGGGTGGATAAGGTCCGGGCTCAAAAAAGTACCCTCGCTGAGGTCCTGCGGGTAACCCAAGAGATCTAAATGGCCATTTATTCCTATCGGGCGACATCCCTGAAAGGAGAAATCCTGGAAGGGGCCATTGAGGCGGCGGATCAAAAGGCGGCCCTGGAGCGGCTTAAAGTTTCCGGTTTAATCCCCCTTAAGATTTCCAGCGCCCAGGAAGGTCTCAAAAGAAAGCTTTCCTGGCGTTCGGCCAAGGGGGACTTATTGACCTTTACCACGGAATTGTCCGTCCTGCTCAACGCCGGCCTGCCCTTGGATCGCAGTCTGAACATCCTGGCTGAAATATTGGAAAAACCGGAGACCCGGGCCATCGTCCAGGGCATTTTGAAATCCATTCGCGAAGGCAGTTCCTTTTCGGACGCCTTGCAGCGCCACCCGAGAATGTTCTCCCGGCTTTATGTCAATATGGTCCGCGCCGGAGAGTCGGGCGGGGTATTGGACGCCGTCCTGGAAAAATTGAATGATTTTCTGGAGACGAGCAAGGAGCTTCGCGACAGTGTGTTCTCCTCCATGATTTACCCGCTGATCCTTCTCGGAACCGGCGGCATATCGATCATCGTATTATTGACCTACGTACTGCCCAAATTTTCGGTGATCTTTTCGGAACTGGGGGGCGCCATGCCTTTGCCGACCCAGGTATTGCTGGCCTTCAGTCAGGGATTGCGGGATTACTGGTGGCTGATGATCGCGGTCCCCGTTACCCTGGGGATCCTGTTTAAAAAAAATATCGGTTCCCCCGCCGGACGGCTGCGCTGGGATCGATTCAAATTAAGAATATTAAGGGACTTAATCACCAAATTGGAAACGGCCCGTTTTTGCCGGACCTTGGGGACGCTGCTGAAAAGCGGGGTCCCTCTCTTACAGGCCTTGAACAACGCCAAAGAGGTTATCGGCAATCAGGTAATTGCCGAGGCTATCGATCGCGTCTCCAAAGGGGTTAAAGAAGGACGGGGCATGTCCCTTCCCTTGGCCGCGGCCAACGTCCTCCCGCCGCTGGCCCTGTCCATGGTTAAGGTCGGAGAAGAAACCGGACAACTCGATACCATGCTGATGAAGGTGGCCGCCACCTACGAAAAAAGCCTGCGGGTGGCCGTCAAACGCTTCATCAGTTTTTTGGAGCCGGCCCTTATTCTGCTGATGGGCATAGTGATCGGTTTTATCGTCCTATCCATGTTGACGGCTATTTTCTCCATTACCGACTTGCCTTTTTAGCGAAAAGTCGTTTTGGGACTTTTCGTGAGGTTATCATAATTGACGGACTCGCCAGAAGTCCGTCAATAGCCCGAGCGCGATTAAGCGCCGGGCTGGGGTGGGGGTGGAACCATTTGAATTCACTTCAAATGGCGGGGGAGGGGAAGCCCTCCCCCGCCGAGCGGAAAGTCGTTTTGGACTTTTCGCGAGGTTATCATAATTGACGTCTCCCGGAAAAAATAAAAACGGTTTTACCTTGATCGAGATCACCATCGTCCTTTTTCTGGCGACTCTGCTGTTGGGCTTAACGACCCTTTTCTTCGCCCAGACCCTGGCCTCCGGGCGGTTAACGGCCACCGCCCGGGAGTTATCGGCCACCATCCGCTACGCCCGATCCCTGGCCCGGATCAGCGATAGCCGGCAGGTGCTGACCTTTGATCTGGACGGGCGGGAATACGGTCTGAGCGGGCACCCTTCCAAGAAAATCCCGGCCCAACTGGTCCTCAAGATCGTGGATCCTTACCAGGGAGAAATCCATACCGGAAAATATCAGATGGTGGTGGAGAGCCAGCTGGGGCTTGAGGGAGCGACCTTCTTTTTGTCCTCTAAGAAACGAACCATTCAGATCCAATTGGACCCCATCGTCGGTTCCGTGGTGCTTCGCTAGACATGACCCCTTCTCCGGAGACCCGCTTGAACCAGGATAAGGGATTTACCCTTTTGGAAGTGCTGGTAGCCTTAGCGATCCTGGGGATCGCCGTTACGGTCGTTTTCCAATTATTTTCAGCCAACCTGCGGGCCCTCTCTGCTTCGGAAGACTATGTGTCGGCCTCGCTCCAAGGGGCCGCTAAAATGAGGGCCCTGCTGGACGATAAAGATCTGGATGAAAAGTCTTGGACCGAGATCTCCCCTGAGGGTTACCGGTTGGATATCGCCGTCAAAGAGAGCTTGACGGAGCGAACGGAACTGCTCCCGGTTAAACTCCTGGATATTGCCCTAACCATTCAGTGGACCAAGGGGAAGCGGACCCGGTCCATGACCTTTGAAACGCTGAAGTTGGTCAAGAAAGAAATTTAATGGGCTCTTCCATGACCCCCTCCCCGGCTCGAAAAAAAGGCCCCCCGGGTTTCACTCTCCTGGAATTATTGCTCTCCGTGATCATTATCTCCATGATCATCTTAATTGTCGTTGGCGCCCTGCGTCTCGGGTTCCGGTCGGTGGAAGCCGGCGAGAAAAAAGCGGAATCGCTGGAGCGGATCCGAAATGCCATCACGATCCTGGAATCCCAGATCCAGTCGGAGATCCCTCTGACCTACTATGAAAACGCCGACAAAAAGTATTATTTTCGAGGGGGGAGAACCTTTTTGGATATGGCCACCAATTATTCCATCTGGGGAGGTGAAAAAGGGTATGTGGTCGTCCACTATCAAGTTTCCCCGGAAGCCGACGGTCGCCAGACCTTGTGGGTTAAAGAAAATATCATCGGCCAGGAAAACAGCCGGGAAACCCGAATGCTGGACCGGGTCGCCGAGTTCTATTTTGAATATTTCATCCGAGATACTTCCAAAGACCCGAAAGATGATCCGGGCCGCTGGGTGGATGAATGGGTGGATGACACCGCCGTGGCCACCACGGATCAATTGGAAAAGATCAAGTTCCATGTGCGCTTGGATCATAGTGCCCTGGATTGGATTATACCGCTCAAGGGACGGGGCAGCCTGAGCGCTCCGGCACCCCCCTTTGCCCTGCCGGGCGTCCCGGCCGCCCCGGTGGCACCCGTGACGCCTTCAAAAAAATAAGGTGATCGCTTGCGTTCGATTCTTTTCCAACAAAAAGGCTTTGCCCTAATGATGGTCTTGTGGATCTTAACCATCCTGATGGTGATTGTCTTTTCTTTTTCCTACCTGGCCCGAACGGAATCCTTTTCCAGTCGGGCCTTCAAAGAAGGCTGGGAGAACAAATTTCTGGCCGAGGCGGGGATCGAACGGGCCATCATGGAGCTCTTTTACCGAAAGCAAAACCCCCAAAACCTCGGAGAGGAAGAACAGGACCCCTGGAGGATCGACGGGACCGAGCAGGTCGACGT
This sequence comes from uncultured delta proteobacterium, assembly GCA_963743305.1. GTDB lineage: Bacteria > Desulfobacterota > RBG-13-43-22 > RBG-13-43-22 > RBG-13-43-22 > CAVQSS01. Next base: position 53,204 of record CAVUPH010000017.1, on the reverse strand, counting down.
CCTGGGAGGAGGATATTATCGGGTACGCCTGCTGGATGAGTCGGGAAAAATTGATTTGAATCTGGCACCCGAGGTAATCTTACGAAGTTTGCTGAACAGCCTGGACCTGCCCGGTGAGGACAAAGATTTGCTGGTGAATACCATAGTGGATTCCATCCTGGATTGGAAAGACCCGGACGATTTTCATCGCCTCCAGGGGGCGGAAAGCGATTATTACCAGTCCCTTCCCCATCCTTATAAGGCCAAGAACGGCAATTTTGACACCGTGGAGGAACTGATTCTGGTAAAGGGGGTTACCGCAGAAATTTTATACGGGAATGACCAAAAACCCGGGCTGATAGATTTTCTAACCGTCCAGGCCAAGACCAATAAAATAAATCTAAATGCCGCCACCAAACCGGTGCTGCTGGCCCTTCCCGGAATGACCCCGGAAATAGCGGAGGCGGTGGCGGCCTACCGCCAGGAAAAGGAGATCAAGAGCCTTCAGGAAATCGCCGGTCTGCTGGGCGAGGCCCAAGCCCAGATGGCCCCTTATGTGACCGTGGCTGTGGGTAATACCTTTACCATCGAATCCCGGGGCTACAAAAAAGACGGCCAGGCCGGGTACGGGATCCAAGCCAAAGTGACCCTGGAGGGGAACAACCAATATCGCTACCTTTCTTACAAAAATCCGGTTATAATAAAGGCCGAAGAAGGGGCTTCGAAGTAATCACTCATGGATTTTAATTTTAATAAGGCCTCGGCCGCAATAACCAAGGTTGGATCCCTGCTGGCTCGGGTCGGGGAATATGCCTGGCGGATTCTATCCTTTAGTCCGGCGGACCCGTCCATCGCCTACCGGAAAATGCTCTGTGTGGCCCTTGAGGCGAAGGGCGCCGCCCTGGTCCTGGGGACCCGGTTATTCTCCCGTCTGAAAATTAGAGATCAGCGACCCCTGACCTACGAAGAGGAAGGCTATCCGCCGCCGGAGGCCCTGGCCTCTTCGGTGGCCGTATACCTCACCGAACGAAACGCCCTGAAAACCGAAATCGTCTTATCCGTGCCCAAACCCTGGGCCGTCATCAAAACCGTGGAATTCCCGGTCAGCACCCTGGAGAACTTGCCTGTAGTCGTGGCCTCGGAGATGGATCGGATCACCCCCTTTACCCCCGAGGAAGTCTATTTTGACTTTAAGATACAATCCCGGAATGAGGAAAAGATCTCCCTGCTAGTCATCGCGGCCCGAGCAGACCGGATCGACCCTTACCTGGAGGCCTTTCGGGGAAAAGGGCTTCGGGTAGGCGGCCTGACCGTGCATCTGGTGGGAATGGAGACCCTCTGGCATTATCAGGCCCTGGGACCGGAGGCCTGCTATCTGGAAGTCCAAGAAAAGGGCTATGAAGGCGCCCTATTTCAGAAGCAGGGTATTTCCGCGGTCCTGACGGGAAGTTTTGATTCAGCAGATGAGAAAACTAAAACCGACCAATTGGTGGATACTCTGGAAAAGCTTCTTCCGAATCAAGCCTTGGCCAGTCCTCCCCGACCGGTTTTTTTTCACCTGGCGGAACCCAATCCGACTTTAAAGGAAATGGTCAAGTTGCGCCTAACCCGGCCGGTTGTTTTCTCTGACGAAATGAACCTGCGTCTGCCTTTGCCCGGGAACCCCCGAAGCGTTTCCTACCCGGCCTTGGGCGGATGGCTGTCCTTTCTTTGGAGGGGGGCGGATGACCTGAATCTAATAACCAGGGGGGTCCGGCAGGGTATCAAGGCCCCTTTCTGGTTGACCATTCCCCTGCTGCTGGGTTTAATGGTCATGACCGCTTTTTACTGGGTTACCCCGGTCAAGATAGAAACCCAGCGACTGGCCCTGATTGATAAGCAGATTATCCAGAAGAAGGGAGAAGTGAAAAAGGTTGAGTCCCTTAAAAAGGACATTACTGCCATTACCAAGGAGCGAAACATCATCAGTGATTTCAAATATTCTCGTCGGACGGCTATCAGTCTTTTAAGGGAATTGACCCTGACCATCCCCAAGGATGCCTGGCTTACTCGGGTTCGGATTTCCGAGAAGCAAGTGAATATTGAAGGGTACGCCCCGTCGGCCACCTTGCTGGTACCGAAACTGGAGGCCTCTCCCTATTTTGAGAAAGTGGAATTCGCTTCCCCCACCTATCGGGACCCCAAACTGAATCAGGATCGCTTCCAAATCAAAATGGAGATCGAGGGACTTTAAGATGCCTAAAAGCAAATGGCTGCTGCTGGCCATCCCGATTTTGGTCTTGCTGGCCGGAGGGGTGGTTTATGAATACGGGTACCTGCGGATTCAGGAGGATTTATCAGGCATCAAAGAAGAACAAGCGGCCAAAATTAAGACGTTGAAAAAAACGCTGGCGATCATTTCCGAGAAACCGGGCCTGGAAAATCAGCTTCAAACGCTCAAGGAAGAGAGAAAGGCCGACAACACCAAGCTCATTGCCGGAGAGATGCCTTCTTTGGCCTCCGCCGCCCTGCAAGACACCATCAAGGGCATTGTCGCCAATCGCGGCGGTACCGTCTCCAGCGCCCGGGTAGGCAAAGTGGAGGACATCGTTTACCAGGAACCCGCGGCCGTCGAAAAACCGGCTAACGGGGCCAAAGAAAGGAAGGTGCCCCCTTCCAAAAAGGCCAAACCGGAAGGGGAAGGGAAATTCAAAGTGATTAACGTGAGCTTGGATATCGTAGTGCCGGATTCGGCCGCCCTGCGGGACATCCTTTTCTTTATTGAATCCCGAACCCCTTACCTGGTAGTTCGGGAAGTGGATTCCCGGGTCCGCAATCTTAAAGAGCCTCGGGAATTGGTGGTTAAGCTGGACGTGGCGGCCCTCTATGGGAGTTAAGGCATGACCTCTAATAAGTTTCTCCGTAACATCAACGTGATTAACCTGGGGCTATTGGGCCTGATCCTTTATTTTGCCTACTACCTCTTGTTTCCACTAATGGATATGCCGGTAGCTTACTCACTTCCGCCGGTTAAACCATCGGCCCCAGGAAAAACCGAAACGGAACCGCCAACTCAACAGGCGCTTAATCCCGTGGAATACACCGTAATCGCCGACCAAAATCTATTTCACCCCGAAAGAAAGATACCCCCGGAAAAAAAGGCCGAGGCCCCTTTGCCGAAACCGGAATTTGTTCTTTACGGAACCCTGATAACCGGTGATTTGGGGATTGCCTATTTGGAAGACAAGAAAGCCCCCCCGGTAATGACCCCGGGCAGGGGCAAGAGACAGACTGCTCTAAAAAAGGGGGAATCCCTGAGCGGATTTATCTTGAAGGAACTGTTCAATGACCGGGTGGTGATGAACCGGGGGGAAGAGACCATGACTGTTTATTTAAACGATGCCCAGGCCCCCAAGGCCAGGGAAGGTATCCCGGATCATACCAAACCCGCTCCCGGGGTCGCACCGGGGACGCCCCCCCGTCCGGGGACCCAACCTGCCCCTTCCCGTCCCGGGACCCCCCCGATCGGGCCCGAATACCAGATCTCGACCGGTCGCCTCCCAGACGCCCCCTTCCACCACCAGCCCGGCACCCCCGCCGGCAACGATGAGTGGTCTTCCCTCGTCGGGGACCCCGGCTGTCAGTCCCGCCACCTCGGGGGCCTTCACCCCTTCAAGGCCTCGATACCGACCGGTGCCTTCCAGCAGCCCGTATCCGGCGCCTTCGTCTTCCCCGGTCAGGCCCTATCCTTAACCGAAATTTATTTAATGAAAACGAATTTCCGTTAGGGAGTGACCGGCGGGGTGTACTCTTGAGGTTTTGGCGAGGGCTCCGGCGCTTTTTCGGCTGTGGTGCCGCTGATTTTCTTGTACCATTCCATCTTTTCCAACTTGAGATCCTTCTTGAGCCCCTGCATCCGGTGAATATAGATGTTGGTCATGTTCTTGGCCTCTTCCGGATTTTTTACCACCATGGGGGTCAGCAGCATGATAATCTCGGTCCTCTTGTTAATATCCGAGGTATTGCTGAAAAGCCATCCCAGCAGAGGAATCTTGCTTAATAAGGGGAGGCCTTGCCTGGTCCGATTAAAATTCTCCTGAATCAGGCCGCCGATTACGATGGTATCTCCGTCCTGGGCCACCAGGTTGGTGACGGCCTCCCTTTTGGTTATCACCGGGTAATCGCTCCCGTAAATGTTCTGCAGAAAGTAATCCGAGACTTCCTGAGAAATGTCCAGGCTGACCACCCCGCTTTCATTGATCAGGGGTTTTATCTTCAGGATGACCCCCGTATCTTTGTATTGAATAGTTCGGGAAACAGAGGTGCCGACAGTGCCGGTGGTCGACACCGGCGTTTCAGAGGTCACGATGGGCACCTGGTTGCCGATCTGAATGCGCGCTTCCCGATTGTCGGCGGCCAGAATATGGGGTGAAGCCAAGACGTTCACCTTGGATTCCGAAGCCTGGGCCTGCAGAAACCCCTGGATCAGGCCGGTCCGGTCAATTCCTAAAAAAGTAAAGCCCACGGGCTTGGTGGGGTCAAGATTGGTATTAGTAAAACCGAGATTAACGAACCCCTTATCGATTTGGTTCTTGAGTGACCACTCAATGCCAAATTGTAAGTCGTCTCCCAGAGTTACTTCGGCGATCATCACCTCGATCATCACCTGCCGGGGAACGATATCAATCTTTTGAATGGTATCATACATCAAGGCATAATCATCCGGGGTGGCCAATATTACAATGGTGTTGGTCACCTCGTCGGGTATGATCCGGGTAATGTCCAGGACCAAGGACTCCCCTCCGCCCGGAGTCCCGAGGGAAATCTGCGGCGAGGGCGTAGGAGCGGGGGATGGTTGACCGGGAGTAGGATAAGCGCCGGTAGGCCTGGCAGGAGTAGTCGTTGGTCTGGAAGGAGTGGAGGTGGGAGACTTAGAACCTCCCAAAAAGATTTGCTGAAGCAGGGCGGCCACATCCTTGGCCTTTCCGTTCCGAACCGGGTAAACGAAGACCTGGGGTTTGATCTGTTTGAGCTGCTCGCTGTCGAATATTTCCACCAGTTGGAGAAGGCGTTTGATGTTGGCATCGGTGTCCACGATGATAATATAATTGATCTTGGGCACGTCTACCATAACCGCGTTGGTGGACAGGAAGGGGGTCAGGACTCGAATCATCTCCGAGGAAGGGATGAATTTCAGCGGGACTACCTGCAACAGTCCCAAGCCGGCAACGGTGATTTTCCCCGCATCCCGCCCAATCCCGACCGCCGCCGGTTCCCGGGGCATATCGCCGATGGGGATAATTCGATACAAACCGCCGTCCTCGATCACCCCGATCCCGTTCAGGCGGAGGATGACTTCCATCAGAGGCATGACGTCTTCTTTCGGGACCGGGGAAACGGATCGAAAATTCACCCTTCCTTTGACTTTGGGATCGATAATGTAATTGACCTTGAGGACCCCGCCAAAGATGGTCTGGATGACGGAGAAGACATCGGCGTCGTCAAAGTTAAAGCTGACCTCGCCCCGCTTGACACCCGGTCTATTCAAGGAAGAAGGCTGACCGGGCTGCGCCGGTGGGAGTTGCGGCTGCATTCGGGGTCCGGACGGCAGGGGTTGCTGGGTTACCGGCGGTCCTCCCGGAAGGGGACTCGGCGGACTCGCCAGGGGCGGCTTCCCGGATTCAGGCGGCAAAGACGGGACTCCCGGCTGGGCCGGCGGTGGAGTGACCCCCGGTTGCGCCGCCGGGGAAGGGACCGGGGAAGGGGAAGTTGGAGGCACTGAAGCGGGCACCGGCGAGGTCGGTATCGGGGAACCCGCCGGAGGCACGGCCTGGGCACCGGTCGAACCTGGTTGGCTGCTCTGATCGCCGGGATTGGGAACGACTGCCTGCGTTAAAGTGCGCGGGGGAATCGATCGAGGAGCCGGGACCAAAACCGGCTCGGCTTGGGCGATTCCATTGAAAACTCCCAGGCCAGCAAAAAATAAAAAAATAACCAGGTTCGAAAAAAACCTGGAGAAACTAGTAGTCAAAAACGACTCCCCCTGGTGCTGCCTTTTTTTCTGATTTTCCGGTTTCGATGGTTTTTTTGAAGGGCCCGAAAGTCCTATCACCGGTTCAACGCCAGCCGAAAAACGGCTTTTCAAACCTAATAGACCGTAACTATAAAGAAAAAAAGAAGGATTGACAATTAAAAAGTAAACGACTGTTGCGGTGGCGTTTGACCTAAAAGGTTCAACAACTCGCCACCCCGGCGAAAGCCTTTGATTGGAACTAGCTTAATTTACAGTATTTTACTGTCTGATGGCCTAGTGGGCCAGGGTTTATTGCCTTTTTGACCAGGAGTACGGTTAGGATTTTTATTTGAATTTATTCGGGTTCTTGCTATAGTTCAGGATAAATTTGTTAAAGCAAAAAGGAGAAATTGTGATTCAAATATTAACGCGGAAAAGGAACCAAAAAGGTTTTACCCTCGTGGAGTTGCTGGTGGTGATGGTGATCATCGGCCTTTTGGCGGCTTTGGTGGCTCCGCGGCTTTTTCCTAAGCTGGGCAAGGGGAAACTGGCGGCAGCCAAAGCCCAAATCGAGCTTTTGGGCCAGGCTCTCGACCAGTACCGCCTGGATGTGGGATCCTATCCCACCACTCAGGAGGGGTTGAACGCCCTGACTAACAATCCCGGGGTTGAAAAATGGGAAGGACCTTACCTGAAAAAAAATGTGCCCCTGGATCCCTGGGGGAAAGCCTACCACTATCAGAACCCGGGCACCCACGGTGAATATGATCTCTTTTCCTACGGCCGGGACGATAAGCCGGGTGGAGAGGGAGAAGACAAGGATGTGGCGAGTTGGGAATAAGTTAACTCATGGAAATCGGAATCGTTGGATTGCCCCAAAGTGGGAAAACGACCCTGTTCAGGGCCTTGTCGGGAGGGCAGAAGTCGATATCAACTTTTGCCTCCGGACGTCTGGAAGTACACTCGGCCTTAACCGAGGTACCGGATGAACGGTTGGACGCTTTAGTTCGTCTTTTTAATCCCTTAAAAAGAACCTACGCCAAAGTGACCTACGCCGACATTGCCGGGCTGGAGGAGGGGATCAGTCAAAAAGGCTTGCCCGGCCCTTTTATTAATCTTCTGGGCCAGATGGACGCCTTTATTCACGTGGTTCGGGCCTTTGAAAATCCCTCCGTTCCTTTCAGTGGTGGGACCCTGAACCCGGCCCGAGACTTGTCCGTTTTGGATACGGAGTTCCTGCTCCATGATTTAGGGGCCGTGGAGCGGCGTCAGGAAAGGGTGGTCGAAGGACTGAAGAAAGGGGCCCAGGACAAGGAACAAGGCCTCAAGGAAAAAGAACTCCTGACACGGGTAAGGAGTGGTCTGGAGGACGAGCGGCCTCTTCGCGACCTCCCCCTGGCCCCCGAGGAAGTCAAACTTCTACGTGGCTACGGACTTTTGTCTCTGAAGCCGGTGCTGGTCGTATTGAATACCGGCGATGACGGCCAGGCCCCGGACCTGGAATACCCCCACCGAAATAGCGCCCGGATCAATCTCCCGGGCCGCTTGGAAAGCGAGCTCAGCGAATTGTCGTCCGAAGACAAAACCCTGTTCATGGAAGAATACGGTCTTCAGGAACTCTTTCGAAATCGGGCCATCCGCCTCTCTTATGACCTGCTGGGACTCCTCTCCTTTTTTACGGTGGGGGAGGATGAAGTCCGGGCCTGGACCATCCGCCAGGGCGCCACGGCCGTGGAGGCGGCCGGGGCCATCCATACCGATTTGGCCAAAGGATTTATCCGGGCCGAGGTGATCCCTTTTCAGGAACTGATTGAACTGGGCGGGCTGAATCAGGCCAAAAACAAAGGCAAGTTGCGGCTGGAAGGCAAGGATTACGTGGTTAAAGACGGAGAAGTCGTGCACATACGCCACAATATGTAAGAGACTCTCTTTAAAATGAGCCTGCCCTGCTCCCCGCCTAACCGGACTGGTTAGGAAGATGCCGGTTGAAAGTCATTCTTGTCCGGCAAGTAGGTCAGGCGGGAATTTTTCCGCCAGCGGAGATTATCTTCGTCCGGAAAATCTTCCCGGATAAAGCTGCCCCGGGACTCCTCCCGCGCTAAACCGGCCGTCAAAATGGCCCGGGTCACCAACACGGCGCTGCGCAGGTCCTCCAGTCGTTTTCGCTCCGCAACGGCCCCGGGTTGGAGCCCGGATAACCCCTCCTCCAATTTCCGGAGCCGGGCCAGTCCTTTGGTTAAACCGTTCCGGCTCCGAACTACGCCGGCCTGGCGCCAGGCGATTTCTTTGAGGGTCTGATGGAAAGCCCGTATTTCCTCGAAAGCCGAAACCGGGGAATAGACGAAGTCGTCCTCTGGGGGAGGCATCCTATTCCGGCGTGGAGGGGAAGATAAGGCTTCGACGGCGGCCTGGGCCCCCGCCAGCCTTCCCGAAACCAGGCATTCGGTCAGGGCATTGCCTCCCCGACGATTGGCCCCGTGCAGGCCCCAGACCATTTCCCCGCAGGCAAAAAGGCCCGGCAGATCCGTCCGGCCCCGCCCGTCCGTTCGCAGTCCTCCCATGCAGAAATGGGCCGCCGGGGCGACGGCGAAGGGATTGTTTTGAAAGTCATACTTTAACCGGGAGAGCAGGATCAGGGGGAACTTGTTCCAGGAGTCGACCGGGACCCCCCGGTAGTCCAGATAAACGGTACCCGACTGTTCCAGCTCTTCGAACAGTTTGGCCGAAAAGGCATCCCGTAGTTGCATGATAGCCTCGTGGAGGCTCTGAATGCCGAACTTTTCCAGCAGGTCCTGGCCGGCCTGATTGACCAGTCGGGCCTCCCGGGGGTACGGCGGGTAGAGCAGCATGGAGGGGAGCCCGGGTTGGGCCAGCACCAGGGGATAAAACTGGACGAACTCCATATCCCAGAGATCGAGGCCGGCCCGGGCGGCCAGGGCCATCCCCTGTCCCAGCGTGCTTTTTTGATTATCGTTGCGCAGATAGATGGCGCCGAAGCCGCCGGCCGCCAAGATCATTGCCGGGGCCAAGAAAGCCTCTTCGTTTCCCTGGTCGTCCAGTGCTCTGACGCCCAGGGCCCGGTCATCGCCGGTTAAAATTTCGGTGACCTGTAACCCTTTGATAATCCGAACGCGATCCAGGGTCTTGACCTTTTCCGCGATCCTCCGCACCAGGGTCACCCCCGGAATGGTGCCGGGAGGGGAGGGCTGGACGGAAAAATGATCCTTAAAGGGTTGGATCTCCAGGCCGAAGGCCTTCAGGGATTCGATGGCCCCGGGCGCCTCCCGGGCCACCTGCTCCACCCAGGCTCTCCGGTTCAGACCCCGGCCGATCCGGAGGGTGTCCTCCACATAGGCCTCCTCCGAATAACCGGGGGTGGGACCGGCGAAGACCCCGTTGGACAGGGCCGAGTTGGTCCCCACCCCCAGGGAACTGCGGTCCAGGAGCAGCACCCCGGCGCCTTCGGCCTCGGCAGCGCAGGCGGCGATCATCCCGGCCAGCCCGGCGCCGATGATAATCACATCGGTTGTTTGATATTCGTTTGGCATAGGAAATTATCTCTTCCAGAGCTATCCCAAGGCCGGCCCCCAGGAGAGCGGATATTTACTGCTTATCCCCGGAAGCCCGCCGCAGAGCCTGGGCTTCCAATTGACGGGTATACTCCGTCCAAGCCTTTTCTTCCTCTTCGCTCCCTCGCCAGATTGTAAAATGACACGTTTTGGCCCCGGCCGGGATGGTGCAGTCAAACCGGAGCTGGAATCCCCGGACCAGCCCGGTTTCCTCCAGGGCCTCCAGCATGCCCTGGACCAGGTAGCGCTGGACCCGGCAATCAAAGGCCCGATAGTGGTCCTGGTGTGGGCACCAGAGAATGTCGAAGCTGACCTGGTCGGCTGAGTCGATCTGCGGGGCCTCCAGTGAAGCATAAACGACGCGGTTAATAACGGTAGCAAAAAAACTGATGAACTCCGCTTCGGACATAGATTCGGGTCGGGCGGAGTTTTTCAGTACCTGCCGCCCGATGTCGAGGCCGGTCTGCCTCAAGGCCTCCGCCACCACCTGTTGGCCATCGGCCCCCCAACGGGCTTCACAAGCCTTCAGTATCCGGATAACCGCCATGGCCTGCATGGTCCCCCACTGCCAGAGAACGGCCGGGTCAAAATCGGTTTTGGCCAGCACCTCCTCTTTGAGTCGGTTCAAACCCTTTTCATAGGGCTGATTGAATCGAAATTCTTTCCAGTCCGCTTCCGGCCGGTGTTGCCAATGGCTCATAACAGTCCTCATTTAAGTATTTATTTGACAATACCGTAATTTTTATCATACTTTTCAACAGAAAATCAATCTTTCTGACTCGAACTTCTTAAAGGAAATGAGCAGCGATGTTTAGAAGAATGGCCTTGCTGTTATTGGCGGCAGTCGCCTGCCTGGGCAGTCAAGGCTGTACCTACAGGGCCTGGTATGAAGGATTGAAGGAGCGACAACGCCAGGAATGTTACCGGAATCCCGGCCAAAGTGAGGTTCAGAAGTGCCTGGACAGCGTGAACAGCACCACCTACGACGAATATATGAGAAGTCGAAAGGATTCCAATCAATAGGCCCATAGCCATTGCTTTTGGTCATCACCCTCTGCCGCCATCCGTTGCCCGGAGGACAAAATGAACGGTTTTCTGGAATATGAACAGTACGACGGTTTAGGTTTGGCTGAATTGGTCCGCAGCAAACAGGTTTCCCCCGCCGAGTTGGTCGAAGCGGCGATCCAGCGCATTGAAAGGCATAATCCCCGCCTTAACGCCGTGGTCTATACCCTGTATGATCGGGCCCGGACCGCCGCTCAAGGCCGACTGCCGGACGGCCCCTTCCGCGGAGTCCCCTTTCTCTTGAAGGACCTGATTGCCACGGTGGCCGGGGTGCCTACCGGTTACGGCAACCGCCTGCTGAAAAACCTGCCGGCAACGCACGACAGCGAACTGGTTAAGCGGTTCAAGGCGGCGGGAGTAATCATTTTAGGCAAGACCAACACTCCGGAGTTCGGTCTGGTACCCTACACCGAACCGGAAGCCACGGGGGTAACGTCTAACCCCTGGGATCTCCGCCGCTCGCCGGGCGGCTCGAGCGGCGGGTCGGCCGCCGCCGTGGCCGCCCGTATGGTGCCGCTGGCCAGTGGGGGCGACGGGGGCGGGTCCATTCGTATTCCGGCCTCCTGTTGCGGGGTCTTCGGGTTGAAGCCCACCCGTGGCCGCAATCCGACCGGGCCGGACGCCGGCGAGATCTGGCGGGGATTCGTGGTGGAACACGTCCTTACCCGGACGGTCCGGGACAGCGCCGCCATGCTGGACGCTACTGCCGGCGCCGACATCGGTGCGCCCTACCCCGCCCCGCCGCCGGCCCGTCCCTTCCTGGATGAAGTGACCACGGAGCCCGGCAAGCTGCGCATCGCCTTTACTTCCCGCCCTTTTCTGGGGAAAAACGTTCAGGCCGACTGCGTCCGGGGCCTGCAGTCCACCGTAAGTCTGCTGCAGGAGCTTGGCCATGAATTGATCGAGGACGCCCCCCGGATTGACGAAGAGGCCTTTGCCGTCGCCTTTCTCACCATCGTGGCCGCCGAGTGCCGCGCCGACATCGAATGGGCAGCGGGCCTGGCCAAACATCGCCCGTCTCTCGGGGACTTTGAGGCCGGCACCTATGCCCTGGGCCTCCTGGGCCGGGCACTGAGCGCTGCGGATTATGCCAACGCCTCGCGTCACCTGCAGGTGGCCTCGCGCGAAATCGGCCGCTTCTGCGAACGATACGATTTGCTGCTTACTCCCACGCTGGCCCAACCTCCGGTGCTCACGGGGTCGCTGCAGCCCTCCGGCGGCGAGCGTCTGCTGCTGAAGCCTCATCGGAAGGCTCAACGCGAGCTGGCTGTTGAAGTCCCCCAAGGTCATTAAACCGCTGGCCGCCAAGACCTTTGATTTTATCCCTTACACCCCGTTATTCAATGTAACCGGCCAACCGGCCATGTCGATCCCGTTGCATTGGAATACGGACGGGCTGCCGATCGGGATGCACTTTGTCGGACGCTTCGGGGACGAAGCGGCGCTTTTTCGCCTGGCCGGGCAACTGGAGCGCGCCCGGCCCTGGTTTGACCGCGCCCCTCCCGGGCTGGTCTCCTAAGGCCATTGAAATCGGCTGTCCGAACCGAGGACTAATTCAAATCGTATGTGGATCGATCATTATTTGCCCCGTTACGATGTCCGCGCCCAATATGGGATTGATATTCAGGCACCCCTCCCCCGGGTTTACGAGGCGGCCCGCTCTCTGGACTTGCGGGCGTCCTGGATAGCCCGCGGGCTCTTTCGTTTACGCGGGCTGCCTGAAGCCAATCTGACTCTGGAAGGAATGGTGAAGTGGGGGTTTGTGGTTTTGGCGGAGGATGCTGAACGGGAAATCGTTCTGGGGCTGATCGGACGTTTTTGGAGCCGTTCACCCCAGATCCAATCTCTTTCCCCCGAGGACTTTATCGGCTTTAACCAAACGGGATTGGCCAAGGCCGTGATGAACCTGACCTTCCATCCGGGGTCGGACGGGATCGTCCGGTTGACCACGGAAACCCGGGTTTACTGCCTGGGGGAGGCCAGCCGGCGTTCCTTTCGAAGGTATTGGCGGCTTATCGGCCCGTTCAGCGGCCTCATCCGCAAAGAATGGCTTCGTCTAATCAAACGGAGGTGTTCCCTATGAATCAAGCCCTGTTACTCATCGATATCCAAAACGACTATTTCCCCGGCGGGGCCATGGAGTTGGCCGGCAGCCCCGAGGCCGGCGCCATGGCCGGTAAGCTGCTTCACGCCTTCCGGGGGAAAGCCCTTCCCGTCATTCACATTCAGCATATATCCACTCGCCCGGGGGCTGCCTTTTTCCTGCCCCACACCCGCGGGGTCGAAATCCATTCGAGCGTGGCCCCTGGCGCAGACGAGATCGTGATCCAAAAAAATTTTCCCAACAGCTTTCGAGGGACCCCCTTACTCGACCATCTTCGGAAGGGCGACGTCGGGCAACTGGTCATCGGGGGGATGATGACCCATATGTGCGTCGATTCCACCACCCGGGCCGCTGCCGATCTGGGCTTCGAGTGCTTTCTCGCCCGGGACGCCTGCGCTACCAAAGACTTATCCTTCGGCGGGGTAACCATACCGGCGGAAGACGTCCAAACGGCCTTTCTGGCCTCCCTTCACGGGCTCTTCGCCCAAGTGCAATCCGTGGCCGAGCTTTGCTCGAAACGGATCTCGCCATGAAAGCCATGATTTTGAAAGAACTGGGCGATATCCGGAAAAACCGGGCTCCGCTGGTATTGATGGATTGGCCGGACCCGGTGCCGGGGCCGGGAGAATTGTTGATCAAGGTGTCCGCCTGCGGGGTGTGCCATACCGAGCTGGACGAGATCGAAGGACGGACCCCCCCGCCGCGTTTGCCGATTATTTTAGGCCATCAGGTAGTGGGACGGGTAGCCGGATCCGGGGCCGGGGCCATTCGGTTTGCTATCCATGATCGGGTGGGAGTGGCCTGGATCTATTCGGCCTGTGGAGCATGTTCGTTTTGCCTCAGTGGAAATGAAAATTTATGTAGTCAATTTAGAGCCACCGGCAGGGACGCCCACGGCGGCTATGCGGAATACCTGACCGTTCCGGAACCCTTCGCCTACCCGATTCCCGAGGCTTTTTCGGATGTGGAGGCGGCGCCCCTCTTGTGCGCCGGGGCCATCGGCTATCGCTCCCTCCGTTTAACCGGCATCCGGGACGGGCAGAACCTGGGGCTGGTGGGCTTTGGCGCTTCGGCCCACCTGGTGCTGAAAATGGTCCGCCGGGCCTACCCCAAGACCAAGGTCTTTGTCTTTGCCCGGATGGACAAGGAAAAAAGTTTTGCCCGGGAACTGGGCGCGGTTTGGGCCGGGGGTATCGAAGAGGAATGCCCGGAGAAACTACAGGCCGCCATCGACACCACGCCGGCCTGGAAGCCCCTCCTCGAAGCCCTGAAAAACCTGGAACCCGGCGGCCGACTGGTGGTCAATGCCATTCGAAAAGAAGAAGCGGACAAGAACGAACTTTTGAAGCTGGATTATCCTCGACACCTTTGGCTGGAAAAAGAGATTAAAAGCGTGGCCAACGTGGCCCGGAAGGATGTGGAAGAATTCCTGGCCCTGGCGGCAGCGATCCCCCTCCGTCCGGTGGTTCAGGAATATAAACTGGAAGAAGCCAATACGGCCCTGTTGGAGCTGAAGGAAAGAAAGATCCGGGGGGCCAAGGTGCTAAAAATCGGCTAGGCTTTACACAGGAGGAAATAAAATTTCGCCATCCAATTTCAGCGGGGGGAGAGCAGGCCCTCCCCCGCACCTTGGGTTGTATCCCGGTTAAAATTCCTTAAAATCTTCCTGATTCATAGGGATAACCGATTCCGGGGAGATTTCCTTTCCACCGGGCAGAGCGATATTAGGGTTGGAATGCTTGACTTTAAAGTGTGAAGGGGACTTTACGGCCTTCCCTGGAGAGGACTCCCGGGGAAGGGGTCGCGGGAGCCCTTTCAGACCATGTCCGTTGCCAGATCCCTTCCCCTGACCCCCGATCACCGCCCGCAGTTCTTCCACAAAATCCTTCATTCGGTCCGCCTGAGAGTTCAGCTCTTCCGAAGCGGAAGCTGATTCCTCGGCATTGGCCGCATTCTGCTGGACGACCCGATCCATTTCCACTACCGATTTGGATACCTGACCGATGCCCTGGGCTTGTTCTTCTGAAGCCGCGGCGATTTCCTCGATGAGACCGCTGATTTTTTGGAAAATTTCCAGGTTGCGGCCAAAGGCCTCCCGGGTATTTTGGGTCAACTCATTTCCGTTTTTGACGGCCTTGATAGTCTTTTCAATTAGATCGCTGGTGTTTTTTGCCGCTCCGGCGGCCCGGAGGGCCAGATTGCGCACTTCGTCGGCCACCACGGCAAACCCGGCCCCGGCCTCGCCGGCCCGCGCCGCTTCCACCGCCGCATTCAAAGCCAGGAGGTTGGTTTGGAAGGCAATCTCATCGATGGTCTTGATGATCTTGCCGGTTTCCTCGCTGGAACGGGTGATCTCGGTGATAGAACCCGTCATCAGGTTCATCATCTGGTTGACTTCCTCCACGATTTTCGAGGCCTCGGTCATCATGGCCTTGGCCTGGTTGGCGTTGTTGGCATTCTGCCGGGTCATGGAAGACATCTCTTCCATAGAAGAGGAGGTTTCCTCCAAACCGGCAGCCTGCTGAGAAGCACCGTCGGCCAGGGACAAGCTGGAAACCGATATCTGACCTGAGGAAGAGGCCACTTGATCGGCTCCCTGGGTTAAACCGCCCACCACCCGGTTGATCGGCCGGGTGATATAGCGGGAGATGAAGAAGGCGAGCACGGCGATGACCGAACAGGCCAAAAGGACAATGATCAACACGATACTATTTCGAAGACCCGCGAGCAGGCCATCCACCTTTTGGATAGTGGCCTGTTTGGCGATTTCAGGGAAAGCGAAACCGACGGTCCAGTTCCAGGGATCAAATTGTTTTACATACATCCATTTTTTCTGATTCTTGTATTCATAATCAAAGGACCCCTCTTTCATCTGGACCATCTTCTTGGCAAAATCGAGGCCGGTTAATGAAGTGTCTCCTTTGGATAAATTCGGATGGAGCACCACCACGGCATTGGCATCCACGATGAAAAAATAAGGATCCGCAGCCCCAAACTTCCGCCCGGCATAATTTTCTTTTTGCAGGGAATCCAGGACGGTCTTTTGGGCCTCGTCTAAATAGGTTTTGGCCGAATCCGTGCCTTCCGATCCGACCGATTTAAGAGTGCTCTTCAACCCGGAATCGGCGCTGGAAAGTCTTCCGGCTATCCCTAGCAGTTTTTCTTTAAAAACCTCGGCCTGTTGCTGATCCACTATGGTGTTTACTTCCCGGGAAATCCGGCCGGTCAATAGGCTGGCCAATACGATCACCACCACCACCGTGGCCAGAAAGGCCAGGCTGACAATGGCCAGCAGCCTCGCTCCAATCGATTTAAACATAACGGTTAATCCTCCTTGCTGATTGAAAACCCAGGAGAGGGACCTCCCGGGAAAATTCTTTGGGGACTATTCTTTGACTACCTTAAAGACCCCGACATTAAAGACCTTGTCGTAGTAAATGGAGATTAAGGGGGGCACCTGGGTTGGTTAACAAAACGGCCCCCAAAAAAATAGGCGGGAAAGATGACCCCCTTCTCAGCCCGACTACATTTTGTCTATCGGAACCTGCTCCGGAAACTTTAACCTCGCTTGGATTGAATTTCGTCAAAGTCAGGCAAAATGCTAGGAAGATCGATGATTCTGGCAGTGTACTTCCGTTCCCGGGCGGGGGCCATGGCTGCTGGAAGATCCGGGGGGCCAAGGTGCTGGTCATGCCGGCTGGTTGAAAGAAGGCTTTCGCCTTTGCGGGAGGGGCATACCCTTTCAAGAATTTTACCCGGCCCGGATTCCCGCTAGGCGGATGGCTTGCCCTCTATCCCGGATCAGGTTGAGGGGGAAAAGCGCTTTGGGTCCAGAAAAGGGCGGGTCTGCGCAAACAGATCCAGAAAGAGCGACCGTTCCGATTTCCGGGTCCCCTAGGGAAAAAATGACCGTCTTTTTCCAGTGCAGGTTTCCTTCCCTCAACCCGTTGATTTTTTCCCAGGGGATGAGCAGCGGTTTAAGCCGGGAGAAAAAAGGAATTCTCACTTCCAGATAAAGCCCCTGAGGGGTGATCCCCACCGTGGCGCATCTTTTGTAGACCACCCGACCCACCTGGATGGTTTGCCTCACGGACAAGGTACCCTCGGGGGAAGCAAGGGCCGGGAAGGCCTCGGCCAGGCTGGACCAGCCCCCTCCCCGGCCGCTCAGGCCCTTCATCAGCCGGGGCAGCAGAAACAGACCGAGTAAAAGGAACAAAATAATAATAAGAGCGGCCAGGGCCAGGAAGAGCAGAAAGGTCGGGTCCAAGGAATCTCCTTTCGATTTAAGCTGCGCCCTCCAGAGCGTCTTACTTATTATGAACTCGGTGTAGGTTTCGGACAAGTCTTTCATTTCATCGCTGGAAGGAGGCCCAGACCGACTGGCCTTCGTGGACCTTAGAAAATCGTATAAATATTTTACAAATTGTAAAATTGTTATTGACTTTCGATTATCGCCCGCCTACCCTAAAAACGCAGATGAAAAATAGCCAAAGATTTGGAGCGGATCCTGCCAGTTACTACCTTGCATCGACTGACCTTAAAAGAGCAAGCCTACCGGGCCTTGCGGGAAATGATCGCCGCCCGGCGGTTTTCTTCCGGCATTTGGATCAATGTCGAGGAATTGACCAAGGAACTGGGGGTGAGCCGAACCCCCATCCGACAGGCCATGAAGCAATTGGAGGCCGAAGGGCTGGTTACCCACCTCCCCAATCGCGGGATTCGGATGGCCGAGATGACTTTGGAAATGGCCCGGGACCTGTACCAGGTTCGGGAGGTTTTGGAAGGGCTGGCTGCCGGTCTGGCGGCGGAAAACATCAGCGCCGAAGCCTTAGCCGGGTTGAGGAAAATCCTGGCCGAACAGTCGGCCATCGTCAAAAAGAAAGATTTGTTGCGCTATTCCATTTCGGATTTCAACTTCCACCAGCTCATCTACGATTCCTGCGGCAATCGGCTGCTGAAAGAACAGTTGGAACAGATCAAAGGCCGGTCCCGTCCCCTGGTCTGCGATATCACCTCCATTCTGGGAGAGCTTTATCAGGATCATCAAAACCTGGTGCAGGCCTTTAAAGTTCGAGACGCTGTGGAAGCCAAAGAGGTTATGACCCGACATAACCAGAGAATGCGCCGATTGATTGAGAGAGCCGAAACAAGCACGAAGGTCTGAAATCGGGCTTTCATGGGCGCCGGATCCCTGGGGCCATACCAGACCTGGAGATACCCACCCTAAGGATCTGTAAACAAATAACGTTGACAAATGGCCCTACAACCGTTCGCCCTGAACTGCGAGCCTGTCGAGCAGTCGAAGGGTGAACGATACGGCAATGCTTCGACAGGCTCAGCATGAACGGAGATAGTAGCGGTATTGTACAGCTTATTTCTTGACGGGTTCTAAGAGGGACGAAACGGCCAATAATTAAACCCAATTTTTTACGAGGCGGCTTATGGAACCTGCTTTTAAAGAATTACACTGGCGCCGGGACATCCCGGTTAAGGAATACCTCTTTCCCGGTTCCTTAGCCGAAGCGCTGGATATGCTGGACCACTATAAGGGAAAGGCCCGGGTCATAGCCGGCGGGACCGATATGATCCCGGAGTTGCGGCGCCGGGACTTGCAGGTCAAGACCCTGGTGGATATCAGCCGCCTTCCCGGGTTGAAAGCCATCCAAAAGGACGGCCGGCACATTATCTTGGGAGGCCTGGTCACCCATGGCCAAGTGGCCTGTTCTCCTTTGATCCGGGAAAAGGCGGGCCTGCTGGCCGATGGGGCGGCGGCCGTGGGGTCTCCTCAAATTAGAAACATCGCCACCCTGGCCGGTAATTTGGTGAGCGGTCGGCCGGCCGCGGATACCAGTATTCCGCTGCTGGCTTTGGAGGCCTCGGTAACCATTGCCTCGAAAAGAGGAGAACGGGTGGTTCCCCTAACCGAGTTTTTTGTTTCCCTCGGGGAAACCGTGTTGGACCCCAGCCGGGAAGTGCTATCCCACATCCGTTTTCAGGAGCTGCTGCCGGACCAGGGCGGGTGTACCCTGCGTTTAAGCAAGCGTCGGGCGCTCACCCTCCCGGTCCTGGTGGTCGCGGCAGTTGTCACCGTGGATTCGAACGCCAGGGTATTTAAGAAAGCCGCCATCGCCTTGGGACCGGTGGCCCCCACCCCTTTTCGGGCCAGGGAAAGCGAGGCCGCACTGCAGGGGGCTCCCCTGAGCCGGGAGGCCATCCAAAAGGCCGCAGGATTGGCCGTCCGGGAATGCCTTCCTCGGGACAGCCTGCTGCGTGGTTCCTGCAATTACCGGCAGGAGATGATTCCGGTTTTTATCCGGAGATCCGTACAAAAGGCCTTGGAACAGGCCGGTTTTTCAGTAGATTGAGGGGCGAAGACGATGAAGAAAATTGATCTGGTGTTCCAATTAAACGGCCGGGAAGTCGCTGTTAAGGTGCCCCCGGAAACCCTGCTGGTGGATCTGCTCCGGGAGATACTGGGCCTCAAGGGGACCAAGATCGGCTGCCGGGAAGGAGAATGCGGGGCCTGCACGGTGCTGCTGGACAAGGCCCCGGTGAATTCCTGCATTTTGCCGGCGCTGAAAGTCGGCGGAAGATCGGTAGTCACCATCGAAGGTCTCAGCGACGAAAACGGGGCGCTGGATCCCCTGCAGCAGGCGTTTATCGATCAGGGGGCGGTCCAGTGCGGTTTTTGCACCCCCGGTATGATTTTGAACGCCAAGGCCTTGTTGGACAGGAGTCCCCGGCCCGATGATACGGAAATTAGAAAAGCCATCTCCGGGGTACTCTGCCGCTGCACCGGCTACCACAAGATCGTCCAGGCGATCCACACGGCGGCGGATGTCAGGAAATAAAGCGAGGAGTAAGGTATGGGCGCCAAAGAAGAAGACCAACCGCAAGTCCGGGTTTTAACCAGGGAAGCGTTCGATTTTCAGAAGCTGCTCCAAACTCCCAAAAAGGAGCTGGCCGTGGCCGGACGGTCGCTGCCCCGCACCGAGGCCCCCTTGAAAGTCACGGGGAAGCTGGCTTATGGAGGAGATTTTGACCAACGGGGTTTTCTGCATGGGAAGATACTGCGGAGCCCTCACCCCCACGCGCTGATCAAATCGATTAAGGTGGAACGGGCGAAACAGCTCCCGGGCGTGGCGGCGGTCCTGACCGCCGGGGACGTGCCCGGCCGAAACGGGTTTGGAGCCATCATTCCCGATCAGCCGGTGATCTGCGGAGATAAGGTCCGCTATGTGGGCGACGCGGTCGCCCTGGTGGCCGCTGAAACCGAAATGATCGCCCAAAAGGCCCTGGAGCTCATCGAAGTGGAATATGAACTCCTGCCGGCCGTTTTTGATCCCCGGGAGGCCTTGAAGGAAGGTGCCCCCCGGATTCATGAGAGCGGCAACCAACTCTCCTACAACAAGCTCCGGAAAGGAGATCTGGAGACCGGGTTCTCCGAAGCCGAGGTGGTCATTCAACGCACCTATCAGGTGCCTTTCCTGGAGCACGCCTACCTGGAACCGGATGTGACTATGGCCGTCCCCCAGGCGGACGGCACCTTGCTGGTCGAAGGACCCATGCAGGCCCCCTTTACGACCCGCCGCAATGTGGCCGCTGTCCTGGGTGTGCCCGTCAACCGGGTCCGCGCTCGCCAGACGCCCCTGGGCGGGGGGTTCGGAGGGAAGGAGGATTCCCCCATCGATATCGGCTGCCGGGCGGCGGTTCTGGCCCGGCATACCGGACGGCCGGTGCGGCTGGCCCTGGAGCGGGAGGAAATCACCCTCCAGACCTGCAAACGCCACCCCATGATTATGGAAATCAAGCTCGGGGCCAAGAGAGACGGGACCCTGACGGCCTTTGAAGGGGTCATCTATGACGAACAGGGGGCTTATGCCAGTCTGGGTCCGGTGATTCCTCCGGCCGGAGGGTCCCACATCCATTCCATGATCATGATGCCCGGGCCTTATGAGATACCCCACGTAAAAGTAGATGCCTATCTGGCCTTTACCAATCATCCTTATGGCGGGGCCATGCGGGGATTTGGCGCCCCCCAGGTCCATATTGCCCATGAACAGATCATCGATGAATTAGCCCTGGAATTGGGGCTGGACCCTTTAGATGTCCGCCGAAAAAATGCCCTCAAACTAGGCTCCGCCACGGCTACCGGGCAGGTGCTGGACCAGAGCGTCGGTCTGCGGGAAACCCTGGAAGCCTGCGCCCAGTCCTTCGACTGGGGAAAACGCTTCCGGAGCGCCGGCTATATCGACACCGAAAAAACGAAGCGGCGGGGCGTAGGGATCGGCCTGGGCTGGTATCGAACCAGCATCGGCACCGCCGGCGACGGCTGCGGGGCCAATGTCTACGTACATGAAGACGGATCGGTCCTGCTCTACAGCGGGATCACCGAAATGGGACAAGGGTCAGCTACCGTCCTGCCTCAGATCTGCGCCGAAGAATTGGGAATTTCCGTGGATCAGGTTCGGCTGGTGACGCCGGACACGGATCTGGTCCCGGAATCCGGGCCGACGGTGGGCAGCCGCTCCACCACGTTGATGGGCAACGCCATTATCCTGGCGGTCCGGCAGGTCAAAGAATCCATCCTCGAGGCGGCAGCGGAGCTCTTGCTGATCCCGGCCGGCCGGCTGGAGGCCAAAGAAGGACGCATTTTCGACCGCGAAAATCCCGGGAAATCCCTGATCTTCCGGGAGGCCGCGGCCCGGGCTATGTCCCGGGGCAAACGTTTGATCGGGCAAGGCTGGTGGGCGCCGCCCATGGCCACCCTGGATCCGGAAACCGGCCAGGGGAATCCTTATTTTGTTTATACCTATTCCACCCATATGGCCGAAGTGGTGGTCGACGTGGAGACGGGTGAGGTGGAAGTTACGGATTATGTGGCCGCCTTCGATATTGGCCAAGCCATCAACCCCCAGACCGTGGAAGGCCAGATTGAGGGCGGCGTGGCCATGGGGCTGGGCTACGCCCTTATGGAAGAGATCGTCTTGAAGGAAGGCGTCATTCAGAACCTGAATCTACAAAATTACCTGATCCCCACTTCCCTGGACGTCCCGAAAATTAAATCCCTTATCCTGGAAATGCCCAACCAACACGGCCCTTACGGGGCCAAGGGAATCGGGGAAATGCCCAACATCCCGGCCACACCCGCCATTCTCAACGCGATAGCCCATGCCTGCGGCGGGCGGGTCCGTTCCCTCCCGGCCGACCCGGAAAAAGTCTTCTGGGCCATAAAGGAAGCAGGAGGTCCCCCCGATAACTGAGCCGTCGGTTACAGATTTATTTATTGCAAGGGAAATTTAAGCTTCCGCAGGACTTCGCCTCAAGGGGATATCACCCTTAACTTCTCAGATCTGCAACCTTCTCGGCTTGGGCCTTGATTATGGATAGGCCACCCGGAATTCAACCCATTGGAAATACAGCTTTCCCCTTCTTAAAATACGCTGTTTACCCTATTTCTATCTTTTATCAAAAGTGATAATTAAACTATAGAAAAAGATTTGCAACTTTTACGAAAGTTTAGCTTAAGGCTTCACCCCTCTCCAGGTGCGTCAATTTGCGTGTCTTTTCCAAATGTTTGCACCCATTATTTCCAGCCCTGATCGGCCCGCGGATTATGAATCAAGCAGAGGAAGGAAAGAAGATGAAGACAAAGAATAGCCGTTTCCCGTTGTTTTTGACGATTGGATTGATTATGGCCCTGCTGATCGCGGCGGAAACGTCTGCACAGCCGATTCTGCCGTCAGTCGGAAACAAAAACCCAATGACTTTGGGTGAACCCCGGCAGCGTTCCCTGGGCGCAGCCGGCTGCCAGTGGACCTACTACCCGATTTCCGGTGGTCAGCTCCAACCGGAGCAGCCGCTCTTTAACGATCCCGATAATACGCCCATCATCAACCTGAGCCTGGGCAATATGTGTAAAGGTAAATCCACCCACTTAAACAGCACCGGCTCAACGGATTTCGACGGCGACAACAAGACCGATGTTTTCCGCACCTTTCTGCGCGGCGATGGGAGCCGGCAATGGCAATATTCCAGCGGTGGGACCGGCGCCTGGCAGGACCTGGCCTTTGCCGACGGCAGCCTGACCACCACGGCGTTGCAATTTGGTGATTTCAATGGCGACACCAAGACGGATGTCTTCGCCACCCTGTTTAGCACTGTGTTGAATGCCTATCAGTGGCTATATTCCCCCAGCGGGACCGACAGCTTCGTCACCCTGAATTCGACTATCTTTCCACCGGATCGCCTGGCGCTCGGTGATTTCAACGGCGACGGCAAGACGGACGTTTTCATCGCCGCATTAAATGGTGCCACTTACCAATGGAGCTACTCCCCCGGCGGGAGCGGTATCCTGGTTTCCCTGGCCCATGCCGACACCGATCCGGCGTTGCTGCGTTTTGGCGATTTTGACGGCGACGGCAAGACCGATGTTTTCGCGGCTACCCAGCAGGCCGACGGTTCAACCCAATGGTTGTATTCCAGTGGGGGGGCAACCAGTTACACCAATCTGGCCACGACCGCCGTACCCTACTCGGAGCTGAAATTTGGTGACTTCGACGGTGACGGCAAGACCGACGTGCTGGCCGCGCTGCCCCAAGCTGATGGCGGCCTACAGGTGTTCTACTGGCCGGGCGGGCTCGGCCCGGCGGTCACCCTGGGCTTCATTCCGGCGCCCGCGCCCGCGCTGCGGGTGGGGGACTTCAACGGCGACGGCATCTCTGATCTGCTGGCGCTGCGCTGTGGGATGGATAGGCCGCTGGCTTTCGGTCCGCGGCAAACCCTGGCGCCGTCCGGTTACAACACTTTTTCTCAAATCCTGACCGGGGACGTCAACGGCGATGGCCGGCCCGATCTGATCCTGGTCTCCACCTGCCAGAATCCCAACCAATTTGGAGTTTGTGCCACCAAACATCTCCAGGTCGGCACAACGCTGGGTACGCCCGGCCATACCGACACCCTGGTGGCGCCGCAGCAATTGGGGGCCGATAGTGTAGACTTCACCTTTTTCAAGGTTCTGGCCGGCGATTTCGACGGCGATGGGAAAACCGACCTGGCGCTGCTCAGTCTCGATGTCGGCAATCTGACGATCTATGTGGCCCGCTCTAACGGCGATGGGAGTTTCACGTTGGGGTCCCCGCAGACCTTCGGAAACGAAACCTGGGGCAACTTCAATCCCGGCGTGGGCGATTTTAACGGCGATGGCAAAGCCGACCTGGTCTTCACAACGGTTTGCAATATATCATCCGGCAGTTGTTCGGTTGGGGATAATAACGCCTTGTACCTGGCCACCTCCAACGGCGCCGGGACCTTTACCCTCGGCGCCCGTCAGGATCTGGGCCCAGCCACCGGTTGGATGGACTTCTATGCCTTCGCCGGCGATTTTAACGGCGACGGCAAAACCGACCTGGTCTTCAACTCCACCTGCCAGAAGAAGAATTTCATCGATCCCACCTGCACGGTTGGCGATGCCAACTATGTCTACACGGCGTTATCGAACGGGCTCGGGAGCTTCACCTTGAGTGCGAAGCAGACGTATGGCAGTTCGGGCTGGTCAGATTATCCCTATCAGATTGATTTGATCGGCGACATGAACGGTGACGGCCGCAGCGACCTGGTCTGGTCTTCTTCCTCTCAATCGGTCGCCAAAACCAGCAACAACCAAGTGGTGGTGGGTTTCGCCAATCCCGACGGGACCTTCCAGCTCGGGTCCGTTCAGAATTTCGGCAGCGCCTGGACGGGCCGCCTGACCCTGGCCGACCTTAACCACGATGGCCGGGCCGATCTGCTCTGGAATAACGCTCCCCTTGGTGACACGGATGTGGGTACCTATGCGGCCGCCACGTCGAACGGCGATGGCACGTTCCAGGTCCTGGGACAGGGGGCCGTCTACACCGGCCAGGGTTATTTCCAAATTCCGTCGAGCTTTGATTTCAAGAAGCCGGTCTCCGGCCTGACGCTCGTGTCCACCCGGCAAGATTCGATCAGCAATGCGCTGTTTGTCGTCCAGGGCTTCTTGCCAGGCGGGACAATCTACCTGCCTTTAATAAGAAAATAGATAGGGGAAATCTTCTTTCTTTCACCTCCCGCACGTATTCCTGTAGGGCGCGAAGAATGGCTTTAGCCACTTTGGCGTATTTTTTCAGAAGTGGATTTTTCGGTTTGAACCGGTCTACTCCGTCACTTCCACCCCGGCCAGTCGCTCAAAAAAGCGCACCAGTCCGGAGTGGTCGTTACCTTCTTCCCCCGCCACTTTGAGCGCCTGCATGATTTCCATCACCTGACTGGTCAGCGGCAGCGGCGTTCCGATATCGTGACCGGTCAACAGGGCGTTGTTCAGGTCCTTGATATGCAAAGCCATCCGAAACCCGGGCTCAAATTTGCGGTCCAGCATCAGCGGCATTTTGGCATTCAGCACCTGACTGCCGGCCAACCCGCCTTTAATGGCCTCAAAAATCAATCGGGGGTTAACCCCCGCTTTTTTCCCAAGTACGAAGGCTTCGGAAACGGCCGCGATGTTGATGGCCACGATAATCTGGTTCACCAGCTTGGTGATATTGCCGGCGCCGATAGGACCTACCAGGGTCCCCCCGTTGCCCAGCACCTCAAAAAGGGGTTTTACTTTTTCAAATATTTCCGGTTTCCCTCCAACCATAATGGCCAGGGTGCCGGCAATGGCCCCGGGTTGGCCTCCAGAGACCGGGGCGTCCAGCATCTCCCCTCCCCGGCAGACCAGTGCTTTTTCGACCTGCTGCGCCACCAAAGGGGCAATGGAACTCATGTCCACCAGAATAAACCCCGGTGGCAGTATCGCCTCCAGGATGCCGTTTTTACCCAGCACCACTTCTTCCACCTGGGGGGAATCCGGCAGCATGGTAATGACGATCTCCGATTTTTCCGCCACTTCCCGGGAGGAGGCGGCCGACTCAGCCCCGGCCTGCACCAATTCGTCTACGGGGCCCTGCCGGCGGTTGTGAACCACCAGGGAGTAGCCGGCCTGCAAAAGATTGTGCGCCATCGGCCGGCCCATAATGCCTAACCCAATAAAACCAATTTTCATCACGCGCGCCCTCCTCTCGGGTCATAAATTTGCCAATAATTCATTTTCTTTCAATCTATTCAACTTCTTTCCTTTTGTCGAGCTTTTTCCATTTTTTTACTTGCTTTTTACAAAATATATGATATATCCTGAATTCAACCAACGGAGAGGTCATCTTTAACTGGCCGCCGTCCGATCGAACTTTCCCCGACCGAAGAAACGAGGGTGCGCTTATGATCTTAGGGACGCCCATTCAAAAACAGTCTCTCCAGAAGATGGTCCTGGAGACCTTACGCCAGGCCATTCTGGAACGGGAAATCCCGCCCGGGGAACAAATCAACATCCGCAATATCGCTGAAAAATTGGCCGTCAGCACCATGCCGGTCCGTGAAGCCCTGAGGGAACTCGAGGCCGGAGGATTGATCACCTTTCAATCCAATAAACGTATTCTGGTCAATCGACTCTCCCGGACAGAGCTGCACGAAATCTACGCCCTTCGTCTCCCCTTGGAGGAAATCGCCCTGCTGAAATGCCTGGAACGCCAGGATAAGGCGGGTCTCAAGCGCTTGGAGGAACTGCATCGGCAGATGGTCCGCAACGGGGTGCGGGGGGCGGAATGGTTTAACCTGAATCGGGCCTTTCATATGAAACTTCATGAAATGTCCGGATCGGCGCGCCTCTTCCAAATCCTGCAGGGTTTATGGAACAGCACCGGGCCTTATCTTCGCCTGTTTTCCGATAGTGAGCGGGCGGTGGATCACGCCAATAAGGAACACGCCTTGATCCTGGAAAGTATCCGCCACAATGACCCGACCCTGGCCAAGAAATCCCTGAAGAGCCATTTAAAAAACGGCTTAAAGACTATCGAGGAGGCATTAGAAGAGGAGTAATCATACCTACTGATAGGCCATCGTTTCCGGAGCATCCACCTCCTGCTGGAAAGCGTTTTTTTGTTTACAGGGAATGAACGCCGACCCGGTAGGTTACCGGGGAAAGGAAGCTGAGTCATGTCCCGAATTATTGATTTAAGCCAGCCGATTGAAACCGGCCAGCCGGTCTATCCCGGGCTGGCCAAGACGCTGATCAACACCTGGAACACCTATGAAGAGACGGCCCGGGTGCAGGGGCAGGGGAAGATGGATCGCCTCTATACTACCTGCTCGGTTTTTTTCAGTGACCATTGTTCCACCCACATCGATGCCCTGGTTCATTTCGGACAGCGACCGCTAACCGCCGAAAAAATCCCCCTAGAACTCTGCTATGCCCCTGGCGTGGCCCTGGATTTCTCTCATAAAGCGCCCGGGGAATACGTCCGCCCGGAAGATCTCCATAAGACGCTGCAAGCGACCGGGGCCGTTATTCATCCCCGGGATGTGGTCCTGATGCATACCGGGGCTTCCCGCTTTTGGGGAGACCCGCGTTATTTTTCCCATATCGTTCCTATCCAGGCCGAGACCATCCGCTATTTGTATGACCTGGGCGTCCGGGTTATCGGGGTGGACGCGATCACCATCGATATCGACCCCACCTATCCGGCCCATGTCCTGGCCAAAGAACTGGATTATTACCATATAGAAAACCTGACCCACATTGATCAGCTCCTTGGCCGACGGTTTCAGTTTGCGGGGTTTCCCCTCAAACTAGTGGGTGCCAGCGGTGCGCCCCTGAGGGCCGTGGCCGTCTTGGAAGAGTAATAAATGGGATTGACGCCGGTGGGATTCCGCCGGGATTGACGGTCCGACCGTAGACCGACTAAACGCACCGTTCCTTTTTATTAACCCTTAAGCGAGGAGGAGAATCATGGCCGAGGAAAAAATTCAAAAAAATCAAGATGGCGGCATGGACCGAAGAACGTTCATCAAGACCACCGGCATCGTCACGGGTTCGGCGCTCCTGGGAGGATTTCATTTTGTCCGCCGGGCTCACGCCCAACAAGCGGGACCGATCAAGCTGGGGTTTCCCATCCCCTTAACCGGCCCCTACGGCACCGAGGCCAAAGACCAGCAGGCCGGGGCCGAATTGGCGGTGGCCGAGCTTAACTCCCAGGGAGGGGTCCTGGGGCGCAAGGTGGAGCTGCTGGTTCGCGACGATAAGCTTAAAGCGGATGAGGCCGCCCGGCGGGCCAAGGAGCTGATCGAGAGTGAAGGGGTTCAGTTGATGTCGGGAGTCCTTTCGGCTGCCAACCAACTGGCGGTCAACGAGCAGTGCAAGCTTCACGGGATCCCCTATATGTCCGTCAGCCAGGCGAATGAGATCACCATGCGGCCGGACAACAGCATCTATACCTACCACGAGGCGCTGGACCCCCATCAAACCACCCAGGCCGTGGGGGAGTATGTGGCCAAAAAGTACGGCAAAAAATGGTACTTCCTGACCTCCGACTATGCTTATGGATGGCAGATGACCGATGGCTTCCGCCGCAAGGGCAAGGAATACAAGATGGTGGACGTGGGCGAAACTAAGCATCCCCTGGGCACTAGTGATTACTCTTCCTACATGCCCCGAATCCTGGCCGCCAAGCCGGATGTCCTCTTCCTGGACAACTTCGGGAAGGATCAAATCAATTCGGCCAAGCAGGCGACGGCCTTCGGCCTGAAAAAGAAGATGCAGATCGTCTGCCCGGTGCTGCTCATGTCTTCCCGGATGGGCGGTGGGCCCGAGGCCTTTGACGGCATTATCGGAGGGACGTCCTTCTATTGGGAAATGAATCACCCCACCGCCAAAAAATTCGTGGAGGCCTTCCAGAAAATGCACGGCCGGCCGCCGATCGATTATGCCGGCTATGCCTACAGCGGGGTCAAGGAATTGCTTTCCGCCGTCAACCGGGCCAAAAGCCTGGAGGCGGAAGCCATTGCCGCCGCGATCGAGGGACGGACCTACGACAATTACAAGGGCAAACAATGGTGGCGTCCCTGTGACCACCAGTCCCAGCAGGATGTTTTCATTATCAAGTCCAAAAAAGGAAAAAGCGAATACGATGTCTTCGAAATCATAACTACAGTCTCCGGGGCGAATGAACGGCTGTTGCGGACCTGTACGGAAGTGGGGCAGGACCCCAACAAACCCATTCGCAGCGGGCTGATCAAAAAGGAAGCCAAATAAACTACAAACCCGCATCATCAAAATCCCGCCCCCGGAAGGGGGCGGGGAAATCAGAAAAGGGCAGGTAGAGGGATGGAGTGGACTGCGATCGTCATGCAGCTCTTTACGGGGCTTTCCCTGGGGATGCTTTATGTGCTCCTGGCGTTGGGGCTCTCGATTATCTTCGGGCTCCTGACAGTGGTGAATTTTGCCCATGGGGCGATGTACATGTGGGGCGCCTATGCCGGAGTGGCGACGATGGCCCTGACCGGCAATTTCTGGCTAGCCCTGATTGTGGCCCCGCTGGTCCTCGGTGGATATGGTCTTTTAGTGGAAAGGACCCTGATCCGTCCCCTGTACGGCCGGGACATTAACTATCCCCTGCTGTTGACCTTCGGTCTCCAATTCATCATGATTGAAATCATCCGGATTTTCTGGGGGACTTCGGATTATCCCTTCCAGGCTCCGGAGGCCTTAAGCCTGCCCATTGAAATTCTCGGCATTTTTTATTTCCCGGCCTATCGGGTCTTTGTCATCGCCGTCACCATGGTCATTTGCCTCGTCCTCTGGTACTTTCTGGAAAGGACCAACTTGGGCTTGATCATCAAAGCCGGGACCCGGGACCCCCTGATGGTCAAAGCGCTGGGCATCGACATGGGCCGCATCTGGTGGCTGGTCTTCGGCATCGGTTCCGCCCTGGCCGGTCTCGCCGGAATCCTGGCGGCGCCGATCCGTAGTGTGTTCCCGGAAATGGGCCTGGCGATGCTGGTGGAATGTTTCGTCGTCGTGGTGGTGGGAGGTATGGGCAGTCTCAAGGGAGCGATTCTCTCGGGGATCATTATGGGAGAGGCCATCGCCATCACCACCCTCTTTTATCCCCAGATGGCGGATATTGTTATTTTCCTGGTCATGGCCGTGGTGCTCTTGATCCGCCCCAGCGGCCTGTTTGGCAGGGCCGGTCTTCTGGAGTAATCCGGAGAGCAGCGCTCCGTTAATCGATTAACCGATTTTCCCGGCGGAAAAAATGGAAGAACAGGTGCAGAAACAAGGCGCGTGGCCGAGAGTGGTGGGGATTTTCTCCAGCCACCCTCTGGTCTTCATCATTCTTTTCTTTTTTATCATTCCCTTTATCGTGCCCTATAAGGCCCTGGCCACGGAGATCATTATCTGGGGGCTATTCGCGCTCGGTTACAACGTCTGCCTGGGGTACACGGGAATGCTGTCTTTCGGCCACGCGGCCTATTTCGGAGTCGGGTCTTATGCCACGGGAATCGTACTCATTCGACTCTGGCCGAATATCTGGTTTGGAATTTTCAGCGGAATGGTCATGGGGGCGCTTACCGCCTTTGTCCTGGGTTATCTCTGCATCAAGCGCCGGGGCATCTATTTCGCCATGCTGACCCTGGCCTTCGCCCAGTTGATCTATTTTCTGGCCTTCCAGTGGGTGGATCTGACCGGCGGCGACAACGGGTTGCGCAACCTCCCGGCGGCTCCCCTGACCCTCTTCGGTTACGATCTGAATATTTATGAACCCATCCGTTTTTACTTCTTTGTGCTCTTCTTTGTCGTCCTGTCCCTGCTGGCCCTGAACCGCATCCTGGAGTCCCCTTTTGGACAAGTGTTGCAGGCCGTCCGGGAAAATGAGCCTCGAGCCAAAAGCTGCGGCTATGAAACCACCAATGTCCGCTGGCTGGCTTTTGTGATTTCCGGGGCCATCTCCGGGTTGGCCGGCGGACTCCACGCCGTCTACCTGCATTTTGTCGGCATTGACGCGCTCTACTGGACCACCTCCGGCCAGGTGGTCATGATGACGCTGCTGGGAGGCATGGGAAGCTTCATCGGGCCCTTTATCGGGGCCGGGATTTTTCTTTACCTGGAAGATACGTTGAGCGCCCTGACCTCCAACTGGATGATCTTTTTGGGGGTCATCTTCGTCCTCTGCGTCTTGTTTTTCCCCGCCGGGGTCTGGGGTACCGTCAAAAACCTTTCCACTCGCAAAAAGGACTAAGGGAGGTCTGGGGTTCCATGGATGCCTTGCTGAAGACCATCAACCTGACCAAGAATTTCGGCGGCCTGGCGGCAGTGAACGACGTCAGTTTTTCAATCCGGAAAGGGGACCTGCAGACCATCATCGGTCCGAACGGGGCCGGCAAGAGCACCTTTTTCAAGCTGATTACCGGGGAAATCAAACCTTCCAGCGGGCAGGTGATTTTTATAGACCAGGACATTACCGCCTTGTCCCAGACCAAGGTTTCCCACCTGGGGATTGCGGTGGCCTACCAGATCAC
The DNA here is from genome assembly GCA_963743305.1 of uncultured delta proteobacterium. Taxonomy (GTDB): domain Bacteria; phylum Desulfobacterota; class RBG-13-43-22; order RBG-13-43-22; family RBG-13-43-22; genus CAVQSS01. The sequence goes on along the minus strand of CAVUPH010000017.1, from coordinate 22,087 downwards.
CAATATTTTTCCCATGTTGACGGTGCTGGAAAATGTGCGGGTGGCCGCTCAGTCACGAAAAACGACCTTCAACCTCTGGTCCAAGGCCCTGGCTCATAAGGAGTTGGTCGAGGAAAGCTTGGCCATCCTGGAGTTGATCGGCCTGGCCGATTTCCAGGCGGAGACGACCGCCAATCTTTCCCACGGCGACCGGAAACGGCTGGAAATCGGCATCGCGCTGGCCACCAAACCCAAACTGCTTTTGCTGGACGAACCGACCGCCGGCCTCTCCCCTCATGAAACCCGGCAGACCATCGAACTGATTAAGAAGATAGCCGCCGGCCTGACGATCGTCCTGGTGGAACACAAGATGAAGGTGGTCATGGAGGTTTCCAATACCATCACGGTCCTGCATTACGGAAAACTTCTGGCCCAGGGGACCCCGGATGATATCCGCAACAATGAAGAGGTACGCCGGGTTTATCTGGGAGGCATCAAATGTTAAATTCGGGGGCCTTATGCTGCTGGCGCTGAATAATATAGACACCTACTACGGTCTGAGCCACGTTCTTCAAGGGGTATCGCTAGAGGTCAACAGCCGGGAAATCGTCACCCTGGTCGGCCGGAACGGGGCGGGCAAAACCACTACCCTGAAAAGCATTTTGGGCATTACCCCGGTTAAGTCCGGACGGGTACTGTTCCACGATGAGGACATCAGCGCTTTGCCCACCCACCGCATCATTCAAAAGGGCATTGCCTACGTTCCGGAGGAGCGCCGCATCATCCCCGGTTTGACGGTCCGGGAAAATCTGAAACTGGCCCTGCTCAAAAGTAAAAACCTCAACCGGGAGGAGGAGATGATCGACCGGGTGGCCCACTATTTCCCCGTACTGAAGGACCGCTTGAAGCAGGAGGGGACCAGTCTGAGCGGCGGGGAACAGCAGATGCTGGCCATCGGCCGGGCGTTGATTACCGATCCGGAAATCATGCTGATCGATGAACCCACCGAAGGCCTGATGCCCCTGCTGGTGGAAACGATCGCCGAGATTATCCAGACCATCCACCGCAGCGGCGTGACCGTGCTGCTGGTGGAGCAGAATATGGAAATGGCGCTGAGCATCTCCCATCGGGCCTATGTCATCGACGAGGGCCGGATTCAAACCTCGGGGGATGCCCAGGCCATTCTGAACGACGAAGAGATCGCCTGCCAATACCTGGCGGTTTAAAACGTGCTGGGAGTACCCGCGAAATCCTCGACCCCTGGGCAATAGGACGACGCGACTCGGGAACCGCAGGTCCGGCGGCCCGGGTTTTTTAAGGAAGAATTAGAAGAAATATCATATATGTGATCTTTTATAAAGGAGGTGGTCGTACACTTTGATCCGGCAGGAATCTTTTTCTCGGTCAATTGTTTTATCCACAGCGGTCTGAATGTAATCCTAGTCTAAAGAAGGAGGAAAAACGATGGGTATTGATGCGGTTCACACCAAATATTCTACCTGGGACGGCGCGGCCAAGATGAGGGAATTCGCCGAAAAATTCAAACCGGCGGACACCCCCATGAAGTTTGAGTATCCGATGATTCCCGATTACAAAGCCTACCGGGGTGGCGGCACTCAGGCGGTGGATTTTGATAGTCGGATCGACTATGACCGGATGAGGAAATACCGCGTCGAACGGACCCGGGCGGCCTTGAAGGCCAATAACGTCGGGGCGGTTTTATCGATTCAGGAATGGAATACCCGGTACATCACCAGCACTTGGACCCCGGCCTGGACCACCCCCTCTTCGGGACTGCGTTATTGCCTGATGCCCGCCACCGCCAAGATGCCGATCCTCTACGAACAGGGGGAGATCGGCTATCACACCCGCCAGATGGCCCCCTGGCTCGATAAAGTCAAGGTGGCCATCACCGGCGGCGGATGGGCCAGCGTCATTATGGGCCGCTCGGCCCACCAGGCCCAACGAGACAAACTGGTTACCCAGATCATCGATGACCTGAAAGAATACGGAGTGGCCAATGAAACCCTGGCCATGGATGTTTGGGATCCCGGTCTGATCGACGGATTTCAAGCCAAGGGAATCAAGGTGGTGCCGGCGACGGAGTTGATGTTTGATGCCCGCAGCATCAAGAACCCGGACGAAGTGGAGTGCCTGCGGATTTGCGCGGCCATCGGCGACTCCCAGATGCAGACCGTCAAGGATATGCTCAAACCGGGCGTGAAAGAAAACCAGATTATGGGGTCCATGCATAAGACCGCCTATGACCTCGGCGGGGAAGTGTATTCCGGGATGCTGGTGACCTCCGGTCCCTTCAGTTGGCCTAATTCCCGGTATATGACCGATCGAATTGTCCGTCCCCATGATATCCTTTACGTCGATGTCTACAACACCACCTACAACGGCTATCACATTTGTTATTACCGCACCTTCAGCGTAGGCAAGCCGCCCCAACAACTGGTAGATGCCTACAAAAAATCCCTCGAATGGCTTTATGCCGCCATTAGTGTTATCAAACCCGGGATTACCACCAGGGATATCGCCGAACAATGGCCGCCCTGTGAAAAGGACTGGAGCGATATCCTGGTGGCTTACGAAGACCAGACGGCCGGCAGCAACTGGGCTCACGGCATCGGCCTCTCCCTTTATGAATATCCCCTGGTCTGGCGGGGCTGTTCGCTGGATCACCCCATGCCGATTGAAAAGGGCATGACGTTTGCCATCGAAACCCAGCACGGCGTCCCGGGTATCGGCGGGGTCCGTATCGAAGAAATGATCCATGTGGTCGAGGGCGGAGTGGAGATACTCAGCCAATGGCCCGTGGATGAAATCGTGGTCGTGGACTAATAACCCGGGTTGTATTAATAATTAACAATTGTTAATTATTCTTGAGTTCGCAAAAAGTTCAAAAACCTGTCATTGCGAGCGAAGCGAAGCAATCCCCACCTTGGCAACTAGCTGATTCTTGGGGATTGCTTCGTCGCTTCTCTCCTCGCAATGACAGCCCAGAGGACTTTTTGCGAGTCCATCCATTATTGACTATTCATGTCATGGACGCATTCTGGGCCGAGTTCTATTTTCGTTTTAAGGAGGAAATTCAATGCCCTTTTACCGGATTTATCCCTTAAAGACCGGAACCATCATCGTCGACCAGGGGGCCTACGTCACTCGGGGCATCGGCCTGGGCCGAGAGATGGAGATACCGGGGACCGCCTGGTATGTGACCGATGGCCGGCGCAAGATCATGGTGGACGCGGGCATGTGCCACACCGCGCTGGCCGACTGGCACCACAAAGGCTCACGGCAGGAGCCGGGGGAGGCCGTCCACGAGCAGCTCCAGGCCCTGGGCGTGGATCCCGCTGAGATCGAAGTGGTCATCCTGACCCATCTCCACTGGGATCACTGTCATAATCTGGATAAATTTCCCCAGGCTCGTTTTCTGGTCCATGCCCGGGAGCTGGCCTTTGCCCGGGATCCCATCCCCCCTTATTACAAATCCTATGAACATCCCCGGCTCGGCCGGACCCCCCCTTACGCGGCGGTTTCCTTTGAGACGTTAACCGCTGAGGCGGAAATTTTGCAGGGAATTACCATCTTCCCTACTCCCGGCCACTCTCCGGGACATCAATCGGTGGCCGTGGCCACGGAGGGGGGCGTCCATGTCATCACCGGGGATGCCGTTTTTTCCTACGCCAACCTCGTCCCGGCCAATGAATACCAGCCCTTTACCGTCATGGGCCGGTTTTCCAACATTGTGGATTCCTGGCGCAGCATGGAAGAGATCGTGCGGCGGGGAAAGGTCATTCTTCCCGGTCACGATATGCGCACCATGGACCACCCGGTCTATCCGGCCGGGACCGATAACTGAGGGGGAATCCCGTGAGAGTAATCCGTTCCAGCCTGCTCGAGGGGGCCCGGTCGGCCCGGGGCATCGCCGTAGTGGTGGACGTCTTCCGGGCATTTTCCTGCACGCCGTTGCTCCTGTCCCTGGGGGCGCGTCACTCGCTGCTGGTAGCCACTCCGGAGGAAGCCCTGGCCTTGAAGGCCGGCGATAAGGAACTGGTTTTGATCGGGGAGGTGGGGGGCGTGCCGGTCGAGGGGTTCGACCTGGGAAATTCGCCCAGCCAGATCCTGCGCCGGGGATCGGAATTCTTCGCCGGGGAAGGCCGTCGTCCAGCGGACCTCGGCCGGGGTCCAGGGGGCCCTGGCGGCCTTGGAGACTGCCGATGAGGTGCTGCTGGGAAGTTTTATGGTGGCCCGGGCCACCGCCGCCTATCTTCAAGCCCGGGGGCCCGAGACGGTTTCCATTATCGCCATGGGGGTCCAGTTGAAGGAAAAGGCCCCCGAAGACGAGTGGTGCGCCCAATACCTGGCCCATCTCCTGGACGGGACGGCCTACGATCACAATCAAGCCTTGCGGGAAATCATTTTCCAGGAAACCACCCAGAAGTTTCTACGAAGGGAAAAGGCCCATTTCCCGGCGGAAGACCCCATTCTCTGCCTCCAGCGGGATATCTATGATTTTGCGCTCAAGGTGACCAGGCAGGGTGATCTGGTGGTGGTGAGAAGAGTAAGTCCTGGGGGGGGCTGACAAAATAGTCCACGGTTTTTTCATTAATAATTAACAATTAACAATTGATTATTGATTATTAATGTCTTTATTTAGTGCGCTGTCCAGCCGCCGTCCACCAGGAGCACATGGCCGGTGACCAGGTCGGAGGCCCGGAGGCCAGATAGATGACGGCCCCCAGAACGTCTTTCGGTTGACCGACACGGCCTAACAGAATTTTACTGAGGACCATTTCCCGGAAGGCCTGATTTTCCAGCATGGGCCTGGTCATGGGCGTTTCGATAAAGGTCGGGGCCACGGCATTGACGTTGATGTTGTAGGGTCCCCATTCCAGAGCCAGCTCCTTGGTCAGGAGGTTCACCCCGGCTTTGCTGGAGCAATAGGCCGCCCGCCACTGAATGGCCACCGTCCCGGTCTGGGAGCTGATGTTGATGATTTTTCCGCTCTTCTGGTTGACCATGATCCGACCGACCGCCTGGCAGCAGAAAAAAAGACCGGTCAGGTTGGAGTCGATGACTCGGCGCCAGTCCTCTTCGGTAACTTCCAGCGCCGGTTTGGGGATGTTGATGCCGGCGTTGTTGACCAGGATATCAATACGACCGAAATGCCGAAAGGCCTGTTCCACTCCTTTTTCAATATCGGCTTTTCGGGTAATGTCCATGGGCACCACCAGGCAGCGACGGCCCTGCTGTCGGATTTCCTGGGCCGCCTCTTCCAGTTGGCTGACTGTGCGGCCGGTGATGATCAGGTCGGCCCCATAGCGGGCCAGCCCCGCGGCCAGATAACGGCCGATGCCGCGGCTCGCGCCGGTGACTAAGGCTACCTTGTCGGTGAGGGAGAATTCGGGGAAATCCATAGAGGTCGCTCCTTTTGCCGGGATTTAACTTTTTGACGCTTCGCCCTTTTGGGTGGGTACCCCCCAGATCTGGTATGGCCTGATTTCAGTCTAATATTAAATTATACTCCAGGCATGTCAAGGGGGTAGTGCTTTGCATGAAAATACAACCGTCGGATGTCCCCGCTTGTCTGAGTGACCGAAGGGAACGAAAGATCTCGTTTTTAGGCCTGGGGGGATTCTTCATTCGTCACGCCTGGGCGTGACTCCCTCAAAATGACAAAAATGAATAATTGGCTTCAAGAGCTACATTCATACTAAGAAGGAGGATACTATGAAATACACGGGATTCGACCTGAGCGGGAAAACCATTATCGTTACCGGAGCCGGTACCGGGATCGGTCAGGCCATGGCCGTCGGCCTGGCCCAGGCGGGGGCGAACCTGGTCCTCATCGGCCGGCGGCCGGAGCCCTTGAAGGAAGCGGAACGGGAAGTGCTGGCCCAGGGCGTCCAGGCCCTGGTGCTCCCGGGGGATATTTCCAACTTAAGTTTTCAGGACTACGCGGTAGCGGAGACCGTTAAGACCTTTGGAAAAATCGATGTCCTGATCAACAACGCCGCGGTGCTCTTTAAGGGTCCCATTGAAGCTACCACGGAAGAGCTCTGGGATACGACCATCGACATCAACCTGAAAGGGAACTTCTTCATGGCCCTGGCCGTGGGAAAAGAAATGATCAAACGGAAGAAAGGGAAGATCATCAATATCCTCTCCAACTGCAGCTTCGTGGCCGAGCACGGCATCGGGGCCTACTGTGTCAGCAAAGGGGGCCTGCTACTGGTCACCCGCTGCCTGGCCACGGAATGGGGGCCTTACGGCATCCAGGTCAACGGAATCGGTCCGGCCTTTGTCCGCACGCCCATGAACAACCCGGTCCTGGCCGACCCGTCCTTTGTGGAGTGGAGTACCAACCGCATCCCGCTGCACCGCATGGGCCAGCCGGAGGAAACGGTGGGAGCGGCTATCTATCTGTCCTCGGATTCCTCCAGCTTTGTCAACGGCGCGGTGCTGATGATCGACGGCGGCTTTACGGCCTGCTAAATTTTTTTGCCGTTAGCTATACCCAAGGGGGCAGAAAAATTTAGAAAAGGGGAACCCCCATGTCCAAAACCGAAGAGTTTTTGAAAGCGGCCTTCGCTGGAGAATCCCAGACCAACCGCCGATACCTGGCCTTTGCCCTCCAGGCCGAACAAGAAGGGCAGTTGCAGGTGGCTCGATTGTTTCGAGCGGCCGCGGCAGCGGAAACGGTCCATGCCCACAACTACCTGAAGGCGCTCCGTGGGGTTCGCGGAACCCGGGAAAACCTGCAGGAAGCCATCTCCGTTGAAAGCCGGGCCTTCAAGTCCTTAATTCCTGAGATGGTGGAGACCGCCAGAGCGGAAGGAAAAGAAGAAGCGGAAAATTTCTTTCGCTATGCCTTGGAAACGGAAAAAGTCCACGCCGAGCTTTTTCAAAAGCTAGCCGACGCCCTCGGTAGCCCTGAAGAAAATGTTTCCTATTATGTCTGCCCGGTGTGCGGCCATACCGCGGAGAAGACCCCGCCCTCAACCTGCCCTATCTGTGGGATCAAGGACCCGGGATATAAAAAGATTGCGTAAGGGATCTTGCCGCCCGTGAAGAGGCGAAGACCTTCCCCGGTGGCGGCTTGCCTTTCACCAGGCGAATTGGAAAAATACTTCACATATCGTAACCGTTGGGGCAACAAGCAAGGTCGAATCACTCAACGGGATCAGGAAATGCTTGGCGTTAGGTCCGTCCGCGAAGTAGGCGAGCCAGCCGGAGGAATCTACAATTTTGTCTTACAAAATCATGATCGATATAGTTTTGTCAAAAAGGTTGATGTCCCCGGTTACGTTATCAGGTCATAGGGTAACGCATTTTCTGAACCCGGTGTTGTCCCCCTGCCTTCCAATCTGGCTTCTCTCCACCAATAACGGCTATCACCCGCTTATAAGCGTTCATTCCCTGCTGTCTCTCACCTTTCCTTCTTTTCGCATCAAATCCCATTTTAAAACAGGTGGGGGAAATAGATGTCAAAGACCAACATATCCTCCTCGATATCGTGGGGTTGGTGTTTTACGCCAGCCGGAATTCGAATAAAGCTCCCCGCAGTCACTTCAAAATCTCCTTCGCCCTCAATCCACATTTTTCCTTTCCCCTTCAAATGATAAACTATGTCGTCTTGATCATGCACATGAGCCGGAATTTGCGCGCCTCGCTTCACTTGTACCATCGCAATGCTCAAATCGACATTATCCATTTCGTACGTCAGAAGCTTCTTGATGCGTAAGTCTTTGAAAACGGGATGTTCCTGCCAGGGGAGTTGGAGTACTTCAAGTCTTTTTATCATGATCGTCTCCCATCCCCCATAAGGGAGTGAACGGCTTCGAGAATCTTCTCCGGGCTTGGTCGATAAAATTTCTCCTGGGGTGGTGAAAAGGGCACCGGTATATCCGGGGCGGCAACCCGTTTGATGGGTGATTTAAGGTGTTCAAAGGCCTCCTCGGCAACCAGGGCGGCAATTTCCGCTCCGAAGCCCCCAAATTTGTTGGCCTCGTGAATGACCACCAGCCGGCCTGTCTTCCGGACCGATTCGAGAAGACGAAGCCCTATCCAGGGGAACCAGGCACCTCAAATCCAGGACCTCCGCCGATATACCTTCCTGTCGCTAAGCGCTCGGGCCGCCTCCAAGACCGTATAGATAGCCGAACCATAGCTGACCAAGGTACAATCGGATCCCGGTTGGACCAGACGAGCCTGGCCTAGAGGTACTCGAAAATCCCCTTCCGGGACCTCGTCCTCCTTCCCGTAAAGAGCCAGATCCTCGATGACGATGACCGGGTTGGGATCAAAAAGAGCGCTCAGCAGGAGGCCTTTGGCATCGGCGGGGGTTGAAGGATAGACGACCTTCAAGCCGGGAATGTGGGCCACCCAGGCCTCCAGATTATGTGAATGCTGACAACCGGCCGAGAAACCGGACCCGGACTTGATTCGTACCGTCAGGGGAAAAGACGATTTCCCCCCGCTGAGATAACGTAATTTAGCCGCATGATTAATGATCATATCGCTGGCCAGCGTAAAGAAGGGGAAAAACATGATTTCCACTACCGGCAAAAGACCGAGACAAGAGGCGCCGACGGCCAGGCCGGCAATGGCCGCCTCACTGACCGGCGTATCCTTGACCCGCTTCGGACCGAATTTTTCCAATAGACCGTAGGTGGGCATATTGGGGTCGAGGTGAATGGATACCCCCACTCCCTCACCGGCCAGAAAAACTCGTTCATCCAGACTCATCGCCAGATCCAGCCCCTCGTTTATGGCCTTCCCAAAAGATCGTATTGACATCAGGCGCTCCTTTCGTTAGGCCCAAAGATGGTCCAGGGCTTCGGTCGGCAGGGGGTAGGGACTCTCGTCGGCGAATTTCAGGGCCGCCTCAATCTGTCTTTGGATCTCCAAGGCAATGCTCTCCATCTCCCTCTTTTCCATCATTCCCTCGGCCAACAGTTTTTCTTCCAGCTTTTGAATGGGCGAGCGGCCGGCCCATTCTTCCAGTTCTTTTTTATCGACATAATGCTGATGGTCATACTCTCCATGGCCCCGCATCCGATAGGTCTTGGCCTCCAGCAGGGCCGGTCCTTTTCCCTCTCGACAGAAGGCGATCAATTCCCGGGCCTGGGCATAGACTTCCAGGACATCGTTGCCGTCCACCACCTGACCGGGAAAACCATAGGCCTGCGCCCTGTCGGCTATCCGTGTCAGCGAACAATGCTGCGCCAGGCCTTGAGCCCCTGCCCAGCAGTTATTTTCACAGACAAAGAGCACGGGCAATTTCCAGAGAGCGGCCAGATTCATGGCCTCATGAACGCTGCCCTCCGCCGCGGCCCCGTCTCCAAAAAAGACCACCGTGATAAAGGGTTCATTACGATATTGTTGGGCAAAGGCCGCTCCCACGGCCAGGGGGGGTCCGGCCCCGACGACCGTACTGGTCATTAAGGCCCCGATCTCCGGTACGGCCAGGTGCAAGGTCCCGGATTTTCCTTTATTGACACCGGTACCCTTCCCCATGATCTCCGCCAAAAGCGTGGCGGGATCGGCCCCCTTAGCCAACAGATGGCCATGGCTCCGGTGGTTAGCTGACCAGGATATCCTTCGGCAGCATGGCCTGAACGACCCCTACCGCCACGGCCTCCTGTCCGATAGCCAGGATTTGCATACCCGGCAATCGCCCGCGGACTTGAGAAAGTTCCACTAATTTTTCTTCGAATTTTCGAATAAAGACCATTTTCCGGTACATGGTCCTGGCTGTTTCCGCGTCACCCTTGTTCATTTGCCTGAACCCCCTTTCAGCCCCTCATAGTAAGGCGCTTAAAAATATTCTCAGGTGCTTTCCGAGGTCTGGACAAATCTTACCAACATTTCTGGTTGCTTAAAAGATATTTATTGCCCTGGCTCACAGCTGATCAATTCGGCCGCAAAGACGACCCTCCGCCTCTGTGAGCATTCTGTTCTTTCAAAGTATTTCCTTGAACGGGACATTGTAGGATGTCCCGCCGCCTTTACAGCGCCCTGTACTGCAATTCGAGTTGACCGTTCCAAACCCACCGGTTAAGATAAGGGATAGACTGTTACTGCCTCTCTGTTTGGGAAAAAGGGACCATTTGGAGAAAGATATAGAATTCGAAATCGGACAATAGACGATCAAGGAGGGAATCCATGACACACAAGGACAAAGGTGGTTATGCGAAAAAACGCTCGCCGGAACTCAAATTGAATCCGGCAATCGCCGAAGCGGTAAAACAAGGGGTCTCTGACGGAAAAATATCCTGCACCGCTGCCTTTAAGGTCGCCGGCAAATTAAAAGTAACCCCGGGTGAAGTGGGTGCTACGATAGATTTACTTGAGATACCCATCATTAAATGCCAGCTCGGGCTTTTTGGATATGACCCCCCTGACAAAGGGGTTACAGCGGCAGAAACCGTATCCCCAGCCATGGAGGCGGCCATACGGGAATCCCTGGTTAAGGGGAAACTTCCCTGTGCCTCGTCTTGGGAGATAGCGGCAAAATTCAAAATAGCTAAGAGAGAAATCTCTTCGGCCTGTGAGGCCTTAAAAATCAAAATTTCTTCCTGTCAATTGGGAACTTTTTAGTATGACAGGGACATTATAGGATGTCCCCTTTCCCCGGCTCATGGACCTGAGCTGATCCGCTACTGCCAGCGATCGAGCGCGGCGATCTGGATCAGATTGCCGCAGGTGTCGTTCACCACGGCGATGGTCGAGCCGGTGACTTTGGTCGGCGGCATGGTGAACTCCCCGCCCGCCGCCTTCATCCGGTCATATTCCCGCTGCACGTCGTCTACATAGAACATGGCGGCCGGCTGGCCCTGCTCGAACATCGCCTGCTGGTAGGCCTTAGCCGCCGGGTTGTCATTGGGGGCGAGCTGCAGCTCGACGCCGTCGGGCTCCTCGGGTGAGGCTACGGTGAGCCATCGAAACGGCCCCTGGGTGACGTCGGCTTTCTTCACGAAGCCCAGGACATCGGTGTAGAAGCGCAGCGCTTTCTCCTGGTCGTCCACGTAGATGCTGGTCACTTTGATTTTCATGGGGCTTTCCTCCTGTCACATCGGTTTGGTGTGGTTCGTCACTATGAATGTTGACGAGCGTGTTGAGCTGCATGCCGAGCGCCGTTTGTGCCTGGATCAGCGCTGAGCACCTACGCAGCAGAAACCTACCCTCGGACTCCAGTGAACGGCATCATAGCAAAAAGCTTATATTCTTCGACTCCGTCCTACCACTCCGGGCCCAATCCCTTGGGCCAGATCTGAGAGAGGATTTCCTGGTAATTATCCGGTTGGGTACGCTGCAATTCATCCAAACCTATAGCGTCTTGGCCGATCAGGATTCGCCACTGCTTTTTCCGGATCCCTTCGATAATAACCTTAGCCGCCTCTTCGGCTGATGTTCCGGCGTGGGCCTCAAACGCGGCCACCTGGGAATCGGCCTCCTTTAATTGCGGAGCCATTTTCGCGACGAGCTCCGGATGTTCTTCCAGATATTGGGTAGCCAGGCGGACAGCGTTTCGGGCAATATTGGTTTTAACGCCGCCGGGAAACACACAGGAAACTCCCACCCGGGTGTGCCGTAGATCCAGCTTTAGAACTTCGGTGAATCCCCGTATGGCAAACTTGCTGGCTGCATAGGCGCTCATCGACGGAAGGGCGATAATGCCCTCGATACTGGAAAGGTTGACGATGTGGGCCTCGGGTTTGGTCAATAATTGGGGTAAAAAAGCTTTGCAGCCGTAAACTACGCCCCAAAAATTCACCTGCATAAATCGTTCGATCATGTCCAGCGGCACATCCAGAAAAGAGGCCAGTCCGCTTATTCCCGCATTGTTGATTAAAAGATCCGCCCCTCCCTGATCTTGAACGACCTTTTCAGCCAGGGAAAACATCTGGCCTTTATCGCCCACATCCACAACATAAGAAATGGCCGACTGCCCATACCCGGCCAACAATTTCTGGGTTTGTTCCAAACCTTCGCCGTCGAGATCGACCATCACCGGCAGACAACCTTGCCCGGCTAATTCCACGGCCAAGGCCCGGCCAATGCCGGAAGCCGACCCGGTGACGACAGCCACTTTGCCCCTTAAATCATCCATAAGAAATTTCCTCCCGGGATCACGATTATAAGATATTTTGAATTATTTTCGTTGATTTTCATTTCAGGATCGGCTCAATCCTAAATTAGTTAGGCGGCTTTTGCAAAGTGGCGAATAAGGACTATGATCCACACCGCGACTGCAACCAGAAAACCGCCAACCATCGGCAGAAACCTCTCCATCGGCAATTGCACCGGTGCCGTCCGATTAGCTTCTACTATCAAAAACTGCATCCCGGCAAAAAATACAACCTCCAGACATGCCAACCAAAGCAACTGACGGGAAATATAGGTGCAGGTCTGCGATTGACGCTCCGGCGACAACCAATACTCGCGGTGTGGAACATTGATAAACCGCGCTGGGACCAACCGGACAACCAGCGCGAGAACAGCAGAAACCAAAGGCAGACCCACACCCAACGCTCCCATAAACAGCAAATGCATGGAACGGCTCATCCAACCGTTTGGCTGGCCGCCGGACCCGAAATGAGTCGCCACTCGCTCCGGCAAGAGTGGGGCTGACCAAGCCAGGTAAACTAGAAAACTGAGGCAAAGGGCTGCGAGAACGATTGCTGGCGTGTGTAATGTTTTCATAAGTGTGTCAAGCTCCTACTGGGACTTTCACGGGCTCAGGGAGATTAAGTGCCCCGTTTGCCCTACCTCAGAATTAAGCAAGTGGAGAGAAAAAATGAGAGATTATCGAACGTAGCGACGAGGCTTTGCCTAGTCCGACTCACGATAGGATGTGTCGGGGCCTCCGGTGATGTCGTTTGAGTCTTTGACTTGAAATGTCAACCAAACAAAAAGGCCGAGACACGAAAGGAATGTCATCCCTCGGCAGCTCGGCCGTGCTTTAATAAACTCAGCACCCGCGGCTTCCCGCGCCGTCCTCTCAGGTGGTTAGGCTTTATCGGGGGCAATTTCATTTTTGTATTAAGTGTAGCTGTAAAGTTGAGCCGGTCAAGTTTGATCTTTGTATTTTGTGACAAGCCTTAGTTTTTCGATCTGCCTCGACATAAGCTTTGTGCACTTTATACGTTGCTCCTCTTCCCTTTTTTTCTCTTTTGCCTCTATCCAAAGCATTTCGAAATCATGTTTCTTTTCCACAGATCCGAGAAATTCCATAAGGTGAGCGTTTGGATAGCCCGTCACTTCGGCCAGCGCTGTTCCTCTTCTGGCCACAGCGGGATGAGATGAATATGGAAGTGCGGTTTATCACCACGAAGCGAGGCAAGCAGGATATCTTTAGGTTTCGGGTCATATGCTTCTTGGATTGCCGAGGTGACTTTAGGGAGTGCAAATTCGAGTCCTCCAAGAACAAGGCTTGATATCACTTTGGGGCAGCGATCGCTGTTTGTGGAGTTCTTGGGGAGAGGTAGAGACGATAAATCGTGTGTCCCCGGGTGTGAGGCGGGGACGATAGAAAGGCGTACCATCGGGCGTCTTTGTAATACACGCGATTGCCCAGATCGTCATCCGGCTCACAAAAAATACATGCCATTGATGGTATCTCCGTGTGCATCAAGTTATTCTAAAGCTTCTGTATAATTCCCCGACCCAAAAACTTCTGGAAATGCAAGTGAAAATCATTTGTCTCTGGATTGACGCCCCGTGGTCAACAAACCTCCCCAGATTCCTCGTAACTTATTAAAATTGTTAAATAATTTAGAATCCTTTCCAGATTACAGAGAAAATTTGAACCTGCTGGAATTCCCATTTCATATTGGACTCCATAAGGTTAGAGGTTTTTTGGGAGGTTAATAAAGTCTGGGTGGTTAACTATTTCGAAAATACTCCTAAGGGAATGGATAGTCAAGATGGAAGTTTTTCCTTACAAATTCCCCCCTTCTTGATTTTTTCTGAGACGCCGGATCAGGCTGGAGGTATCCCAGCGGCCCCCGCCCATCTTCTGCACTTCACCATAGTAGTCATTGACCAATTCGGTGACCGGCAGCGCGGCGCCTCTTTTTTTGCCTCCTCAAGGCAGATGCGCAGGTCCTTGCGCATCCAGTCCACGGCAAAGCCAAAATCGAATTGGTCGTCCACCATGGTTTTGCCGCGGTTGTCCATTTGCCACGACTGGGCGGCGCCCCGGCCGATAACCTCCAGCACCTGCTTCATGTCCAGGCCCGCCTGAAGGCCGAAGTTGATGCCTTCGGCGAGACCCTGCCATATTTCGTCTCGCCTAGTGCTTTATTATAAGAGGTAAAAAGCGCATTGTATTTGCCAGCGTATCTCCATCCCAAAAGAAATCGGTGACAATCCGGGAATGGGTGCCGGCGGGACTTTGTAATACCCATTGGCCCAGGATATCCTGTAGCTGATAGGTGGTTGATTGACGAGTCCCGCCACCATCAGCAAACCGGCTCCAGGTGGCGTCGAAAGACGGGGAGCTCTGGGCCGAAGCCACATCGGTCGACAGCAGCCCCGAGGTCAGGATCACCAAACCAATGATGAGCCATGGACTGATTCGAAAGGATTTTTCTATGTTCATGCCTATTGCCCCGCGAAGGCGACGAAATGGAAACTGCATTGTATTTTGGCGCCGGCGCTGTTTAATATGTAAACCAACAGCTTGCCGTCCACGCTGGTTGTGCGGATCACCGTGCCGGCCGGGCAACTACCTGCATCCCCTATAATGGTGGCCACCGCCACATCATCAATACTGTAATTGAAATTCGTCAGGGTTATCTCATAACGCAATAATGTCCCATTCCACACAACACTGTCAACATTATAGGACCCGGGACGCAGCAGGGGATCAAATTCCGACACATATCCGTAGGCGCGGGGTAAAGCGCTATGGTTGTGGGATGAAGAGGCAAAGCTACTGGCGCTCGACCCGTCCAGTTTATCGGCGTTGCCGGCATAGATTGAATAGGGAACATATGCCAAAGGTTGGCGCGGCGTCATTTGGGGATCCCCGCTCAGAGTGATCCCCAGCCATAAATCCTGCCCGTTGAAATTTCCCACATTGAGCAGCGTAGTGTCCCCCAACATTGTACTGAAGATACCATTGGTAACCGCCACATCCTTGATTTCGGACCAGATGGGCGCGCCACCACCTGATGTCGTGTATAATCCGAATGTCATGGGATACACACCGTCCGCCTTTGGTTTGCCTGTTCCTGGATCGAGTAATCGCCCCTGGTAATGCATGGTAGGTACTTGAGCCAGTGCGGCGGTGGCCATAATGAGAAGCATGACTATCGCACAGGCTTTGATGGGGAGAATGATGCAGATTGATTTGAGAGGTTTCATCAGATTTTCTCCTTTTATTAACAGTCTCAGAATTGGAGCCACTATTTTCCGCCTGAATGACCCGAATTATACACCATTTTAGGAGGACAGTAAATAGGAAGTTTTATTTCTTGGGGGACTTAAATTGCTGGAGGAGGTAGTAAACGATTAGTGTTATAAATCGTGCAATCCGGCCCAAAATTCAAGGCCCGGCTCGGGGATTACGGCGGAGGATTACAGTCTATTCCGGAGAAGCCATTCCAAATCTGTCCGAGTATGCCGTCATTTTGCCATGGTAAAATGACGGCATACTATGCTTTTTTCATCCAGGTCAACGTCCCTTTTTGCCTTCAGCCGGCAACTGCATTCCACCTCCCGATTGGGAGAACAGTCGCCCGGATTATTGACCGTATTTTTCCACCCGGACCTTACAGGAAATCCCGTGGGCCAGCATGTTCTCATAGTTGCAGGCCCGCTCGCGAGAGAACGTCTCTGCTCTCCGGCACTATGCCTGTTCGGTTTGCCGTCCCCGGTTTCTCTTCGGCAGATCTTCTCCGCTCAGCGCTCGACAATCACGTTGATCGTGTAACGCGTGCCACCATTTAGCTGTGCTTCTATTTGGGCCACGCCCGGCTCCGAACCGGCCGTAACATAATAGCGGATAATGCCTAAACGCGCAAAGCCCGGACCGAAAGGTTCCGGCTTGAGGGTGACGGGAGCGCCTCGCCGCGTGATCGTCCCTATCGGCGCCATGTCGCTGAGGATCTCGAGGTTTCCCTCTTTGGTGGGTTTCAAGGATATGAAGGAACGAGCCTTATCGGGGAGGGTGACCAAAAGATCGATGGGCAGTGCCGCCTCCTGGCCTGCCTTCACATGCTGCCAGTTCTCATTGCGTCCATCATGCAGGGGGTTATAGGCCGCCACATTTGGTACTGGCTTTGGGGTGATCTGTGCAATGGCCTGGGTCGTTCCGGACAATGGCCCGGCATCAATCAGTTGGATGGTGATGGGATAGCCGCCTGCCTGAGTGGGGTTAAGCGGGCCCCAACGGAGGTGGATCGATTTCAGTCCCGGACGCTCGGGCGGACCGGCGGGAAAGGCCTCCGTAAGCTTAAGGACGATCGTTCGGGGGTCTTGGGGGTCGAGTCCTACCGTAAAGGGTATAAGAGCAGGACGCTGCGGCCAGCCATAGAGAAGGACGGCCGAAGGACGCGGGCCGGCGACTTGGGGGGTAAAAGCCTGGGGAAACGTGAAACGGAACGTCGCGCCGGCCGGCAACGCATAACCCGGCACAGTCGGGTCTGAGGACTTGTCGAAGACCACCCAGGCCTCAAACGGATAGCCCGCGGCAAGCCCGTCGCTTGTCATCGGCTGATACTCAATAGTCGCTTCGATCGGCGCTGCCGAAGCCATCGGGGCTAAAAACCCAACAGTCAGGATGAAGGCGATGGAAACCAACGTCTTAACCAATACCTTTCGCCCTGACTCGTTCGCCTGACCCATATTACATCTCCGAGTACATCTTTGTTGCATGAACTACCTCCTTAAGATTGTTTCTGCTCACCACTTCCTCATCCAAGAAAAGATTTATTGAATCGAGTGAACCGGTTTCTCCCGATACTACAAGTTGAGGTTTATTTTCTCGGTTAGCCGCCTGGTTTCCAAGCGGTTTCCCAATAATTCAACCTGTATCCGGTGACTGCGGCCCCTCACAGAACCAGTGATGAGCACAAATTTATCCTTATAATTTAATCACAAAAGGAACTAAAATCAATGGCTACCGATTGAAATTCATTCTGAGGGCTGATTTCGAAAAACCAGATTTTGGGAAGAAGCCCTTGCCCCCTTCTCTCTTACCCTCGGAGGAGGGGGGCTCAAAGATTTCTATTTAGAGTGAGCGTCTGGCCAGCAGATCAGCGAAATGGAGGAAGTGGAAAACCTCAATGCCATCCTCGGGTGTTGACGCCACATCCGGTCCCGCTTTCATGGACAACTGGTGCAAGGGGCTGTGGCTCGGCTCGAGGGATTACGGCGAAGGAGTATAATCTATTCCGGAGAAGCCATTCCAACTCTGTCTAGTATGCCGTCATTCTACCTGGTAAAATGACGGCATACTTTGCTTTTTTCATGCAGGTCACCATCCATTTTTGCCTTCGGACGGCAACCGCATTCCACCTCCCGGTTGGGGAGAAGCAGTCGCCCGGGATTAGTGGCCGTATTTTTCCACCCGGACTTTACAGGAAATCCCGTGGGCCAGCATGTTCTCATAGTTGCAGGCCCGCTCGCAGACGGCTCCGAGCTTGCCTGGAGGCCTCCCGGGTGGCGTACTGATAGGTCACCACCTTGAGGAACTTCCCGACGTACAGCCCGCCGGTATAGCGGGCGGCCCGCATGGTGGGGAGGACGTGGTTGGTGCCGATGGATTTGTCGCCGTAGGCCACCGTCGTTTCCTCACCCAGAAAGATGGAGCCATAGTTCTTGAGGTGGTCCAGATAGTAGCGCCAATCGGCGGTCTGGACCTCCAGATGTTCAGGGGCCCAGGCGTCGCAGACTTCCACCGCTTCCTCCGGAGTGTCCACCAGGATCACTTCCCCGTTATTCCCCCAGGAGACCGAGGCGATTTCCCTTGTGGGAAGGGTTTTCAGTTGGACTTCAATCTCGGCCATAACCTTTTCGGCCGCACTCTTGGAGAGGGACACCAGGGCCTGACGCGCATTGGGGTCGTGCTCGGCCTGACCCAGGATATCCGCGGCGACAATATACGGGTCGGCCGTCTCGTCGATTAAGACTAAAATTTCAGTGGGTCCGGCCAATAAATCAATCCCCACCCGGCCGAAGAGCTGCCGTTTGGCTTCGGCCACATACACGTTTCCGGCCCCGACGATCAGGTCCACCGGCTCCAGCCCTTCCATCCCGTAGGCCATGGCGGCCAGGGCCTGAACCCCGCCCAGGCAAAAGATCTCATCCGCCCCGCCGGCTTTCATGGAGTAGAGCGTGGCCGGATGGATCCCCTGGCCCTTGGTGGGAGGCGTGCAGGCCACCACCCGCCCCACCCCGGCCACTTTGGGGGTGATGACGGTCATGTGGGCCGAGGCCAGCATGGGATACCGGCCTCCCGGGATGTAGGAACCGCTGGCCGCCACCGGAATGATCTTCTGCCCCAAATGGATGCCCGGTAAGGTTTCCGCCTCAAAACCCCGGATGACCTCCCGCTGTTTCTCGGCGAAGTTCCGGATCTGGGCCTGGCAAAAATCGATATCCTCTTTTTCCAGCGGGGACAGGGTCCGGATGGACTTTTCCACCTCCGCTTCCGAAAGGCGAAAGCTGGGCGGGTCCCACTGGTCAAATTTCTTGGAATAAAACCGGACGGCCGCCTCCCCTTCCAGACGGACACGATCCAACACTTCCCTTACCAGATCCGATACGACCCGCAAGTCCTGCTCCGGACGCTCCTGGGCTTTCTTCAAATAGCTGGCCATGGCGTTCTCCCTTTCTTCTTCCGGCCTTTTCAAAAAAGGCGGAGGTTGAATTCTAAGCTCTATATTTTAAAAATCTTTTTCACCACAGAGACACGGAGAACACAGAGACCCCTTGTTTTTTCAGAAATCGGGAGATACCGATTTCTGAAAATCCCGCTTCCAGCGGGACCTACGGCACTTGGTGAACCTCTTATTCGCGAAGCGACGGATTGTTTTTTCTTTGGCGTCCCGCCGGCGGCGGGATCCCGCCAAAGAAAAACTGAAATGCTCTGTGTCCTCTGTGCCTCTGTGGTGAATAAACCAGGTTTTAAAATAAAATCATTTCAAAAAGCTAAATTGATGCCCAAATTCGGAACAAGCACGAAGGTCCAAAATTCAAAGGTTCAAAACAAAAACGTTTCGGATTTTGAGATTTGGTCATTTGAATTTGTTTCGGATTTCGTGCTTCGAATTTCGAATTTGAACCAAAAAATAAATTTTTGGTTGATTTTATTAGAGTTTGGCCTTCTTCAAAATATGGGATTCAAAGAGCTCTTTAAGGGCCAGTTCCTGAGCCCGGCGGTGCACCGGATGGTTTCTCCAGGCCTCAAGCGCCTCTTCGGAAGCCCATTCGCTGACGGAGATGATGCCCCGTTCCTGCATCACCGATCGCCCCGGTCCAGGAAGATCAGGCCGGGCTGTTGGAGGGCCTGTTCCAGGACCTCCTTGGAGAGGACGCGATAACGTTCCTCGACCCCCTCCTTGAGTTTAGCCGTAAAAGCTACCAGGATGGACATCATGAACCCCTTCCTTGGATTTGAATCGCTCAAATTAACTTGATCTTATCCGCCAGGCCGAAGTCCTCCAGGTGGTCCAGGATGATCTCCGCCGTCCAGCGGGCCGCCTGGCCGATGACTTCGGGACAGACGTGGCTGTGCCCTCCCCGGCCGATAAACTCCTGGAACTCATCGGGCTTGGCCAGGACATAGGAGCGGCCTTCCAATTTTACCTTCTGCACCTCGAAGCAGTTGCAAGCCTCGTATTCTTCAAAAAAACGTTCGGCCAGAAGCTGACAGTATTTATAGGCCTTGAAGCGGAAATTCTCTTTATCCCCGAAGCTGCCGTCCGCTTCCCGTTTTCTTCCGCCAAGCTGGCTGATGAACATACAGCCGCCCGTTAACCCGCCGCAGGCGGTTTCAGCGGTCAGGCCCACCCCGCCCCCCAGGCCGCTGGCGGCCTGAAACACCGCATCATTCCGGCAATCAAAAACGTCCTGCAGGGCGGCCAACGTGGACTGGCTGCACCCATGAAAACTCTTTTCATTGGCGTAGGCCTTCTCTTCCGCCTCGCGCAAAATCTCCTCCCGGGACCGGGAAATCAAATCAGGCATGCAACCCTTCCTCCGTTCAGGTGGTTTTTATTTGAAGGATGAAAATATTTCAATTATTAATCACAGTCCCGCGAAGCGCGGGACTCTGGAGTTTGGACCTTTTTCAGGTCAGGTATAAGCATAAGTCATGAGATTTTTCGATATATTTTGTGTTGGGAATGGAGAAACTGCCGTTTCGTTGATTTCACGACGCAGTTGCGTAAACAGATCCAACGTAGAGAAACGGTGAGGCGGCTGGTTTCTCCACTTAGGCAGAGGGGCGAGGGCCTGGGAACGGCCCGGACCATACGTTTGTAGGCCAGCCACTAACAACAAACTATACGAAGCTACCGATAAAGCGGGATGCCGGGGGACGGACTTTAGGGAATGCACTTGAGCCTGACCTACCCCGAGCAAGGATTTTTGATCACGATGATTGACCTCGATCTGCCAACGATCAAAATAGGCCTGGACCAGTCGTTTCAAAGAAGCGGTCACGTCGGTGGTCAACAGATAAGCCGGATCCCGATAGTAGGTGCGCCCTTTTTTGGAGTTTTTATACGGTTGGGGGGCAATCACGATCAACCGCAGAAGGTGGGTACCGGCCCCACGGCGCCACAAGAGGTTCTTCCGTTCTTTCACTCGGATCCAACGTCGACGATTCGCGTAATAGATCCGAACTCGTTTCCAAACCACTCGGGAATCGGCCCGAACCGATTCCGGAGTAAACAACTGGGCCTCGTAGCGCCGCTTACCGGGCCCCGCCGCCGGATAGCACAAGCGGGCATCTTTGCGACAGCGGGCCAGGAGGATCACCCGATCCCAGGGGGCCCGAAACAACGTCCGATTACAAAAACTGCCGTCCAGAACGGCCCACAGCCGTCGATGGGTGGCTCCGGTATCGTCCAGCCTTTTTCGCAACCGCTCCAATTGCTGGATGGCCGAACACGACAGATTGATTTCCTTCTTCAAACGACGGTAGGCCTGCCGCTCTTCGTCGGTAGCCCGCTTGCCGGGCTTCTTCACGGTGGGGGCCTGGTCGAAGGCCATCGGAATAGCCCGTGCCGCAAAGGGACCCTCCTGATGCAGAGGAAAAAGCAGACTGGCCTGCAAAAACCGCAAACCAAAACGCAAGTTGACTCGAAACGGAGGAGACAGCGGGTCCTTGTACCAACGCGCTCCCGGAATCTTCTTCCCGGTTTTCGGATACAAACTGTCATCCAAGGCTACCGTCACCGGACCCCGGTCATAGCGCCCCAGATAGGCTTCCAAAACGGGATCAAACAAGTCCGCCGCCCTCCAAGGGCTCCGGGAGAACAACTTGTAGTCCGCGCTCCAATCCCGATCCGCTCGATCCAGGGCGCACAGACTTCGGGAAATGGTGCGTCGGCCCAGAACCAAGGGCAGACTCAAGGCCTGTCCTACGGCCCGTTCCTGGGTCCGCTGTTGAGCAAAGACCGGGCGCCAGCCTTCGGCCATCAGCGAGGTGAAGGTTTGGAGCAACATGGCTACCGAGCCTCTTTTAACAACCCAAAAACATTTTTGTCGGTACGTACGAAACGATCGCCTCGCTGGACCTTTTTTACCAGCGACGAGACCAGCGATTCCCGGTCGACTTGGCGATTATGGACTTCGGCCATCCGACGGATGATCTCGCTGATATGCAGCGGCCCCTCGGTTCTTGAAAGTATGTCGAAAGCCATGTCTACCTGGGACATACCCTTTCGGATTTTACGCTTGGGAGCTGTTTCTTTACCGGACCGCAATCGCCGGACGGCTCGCAGTTGGGCTTCCAAGCTGGTTTCAATCGCTTCAAAAATGACGTCCTTGACCTGGGATTCGTTCATGATGCCCTCCTTCGGATTGTTTCCGGGAGGATATCATCTTTAAATGTGTATGTCAACTAAATTAATAACAT
>CAVUPH010000016.1:0-117460 GCA_963743305.1 uncultured delta proteobacterium | reverse complement strand
ACTACCTATCCTCCCAGGGCGTCACCACCCAAGTACTTTCGGCGTATGTGTGCTTAACTGCCGTGTTCGGAATGGGAACGGGTGGAACCACACAGCTATCGTCACAGGATATAAAGTGAGTGTGCATCCTCTAAGGATATGCTCCCTCAAAACTGTCACAGAAGATTGAATAGAGCAATTAGGATTTGTATTAGGTCAAGTCCTCGACCGATTAGTACCAGTCAGCTCCATCCCTTACAGGACTTCCACACCTGGCCTATCAACCTTGTCATCTACAAGGGGTCTTACTTCTTACGAATGAGAGACCTCATCTTAAGGCTGGTTTCACGCTTAGATGCTTTCAGCGTTTATCCGTTCCGAACGTAGCTACCCAGCTGTACCCCTGGCGGGATAACTGGTACACCAGCGGTTCGTCCACTCCGGTCCTCTCGTACTAGGAGCAGCTCCCTTCAAGTCTCTTGCGCCCGCGATGGATAGGGACCGAACTGTCTCACGACGTTCTGAACCCAGCTCACGTACCACTTTAATGGGCGAACAGCCCAACCCTTGGGACCTACTTCAGCCCCAGGATGTGATGAGCCGACATCGAGGTGCCAAACCTCCCCGTCGATATGGACTCTTGGGGGAGATAAGCCTGTTATCCCCAGGGTAGCTTTTATCCGTTGAGCGATGGCCCTTCCACTCGGAGCCACCGGATCACTAAGCCCGACTTTCGTCCCTGCTCGACTTGTCTGTCTCGCAGTCAAGCTCCCTTTTGCCTTTACACTCTACGCGCGATTTCCAACCGCGCTGAGGGAACCTTTGGGCGCCTCCGTTACTCTTTCGGAGGCGACCGCCCCAGTCAAACTGCCCGCCTGACACGGTCCTGAGTATCGTTACTACTTCAGTTAGAATTCCAGTGAATGAAGGGTGGTATCCCAAGGGTGACTCCACCGAGACTTGCGTCCCAGCTTCCCAGTCTCCCACCTATCCTGTACATCATTCACCAGAATCCAATGTCAGGTTACAGTAAAGCTCCATGGGGTCTTTCTGTCCAGTCGCGGGTAACCTGCATCTTCACAGGTACTTCAATTTCACCGGGTCCCTCGTTGAGACAGTGCCCAAGTCGTTACACCTTTCGTGCGGGTCGGAACTTACCCGACAAGGAATTTCGCTACCTTAGGACCGTTATAGTTACGGCCGCCGTTTACTGGGGCTTCAGTTCACAGCTTCGGCTTGCGCCTAACCGCTCCCCTTAACCTTCCAGCACCGGGCAGGTGTCAGCACCTATACGTCAGCTTTCGCTTTAGCAGGCACCTGTGTTTGTGGTAAACAGTCGCTTGGGCCTCTTTTTGCAGCCTGCCAGCTTCGACCGTTTCTGTCTACACGCCGACAGGCTCCCCTTTTCCCGAAGTTACGGGGACATTTTGCCGAGTTCCTTAACGAGGGTTTTCCCGCGCACCTTAGGATTCTCTCCCCGCCTACCTGTGTCGGTTTACGGTACGGGCGCCTTTCGTCTCGCTAGAAGCTTTTCTTGACAGTCTGGGATCAGCAAGTTCGCCGTCCTCGCGGACAGCTACCCATCACTTCTCAGGTTTCAGTGGCGCGGATTTGCCTACGCCACACCCTACAAGCTTAGACGCGAATTTCCATCCTCGCGATTGCCTGCCCTACTGTGTCACTCCATCACTCAAACGACTCCAAGCGGTACTGGAATATCAACCAGTTGTCCATCGCCTACGCATCTACGCCTCGGCTTAGGTCCCGACTTACCCTGAGCGGACGATCCTTCCTCAGGAAACCTTAGGCTTTCGGTGGACAAGATTCTCACTTGTCTTTTCGCTACTCATACCGGCATTCTCTCTTCTTACCAGTCCACGGACTCCTTACGGTATCGCTTCGACCCGATAAGAACGCTCCCCTACCCAAGGCCGTTAGGCCTGCCATAGCTTCGGTTCCGTGCTTGAGCCCCGGACATCTTCGGCGCAGAACCTCTCGACCAGTGAGCTATTACGCACTCTTTCAATGGTGGCTGCTTCTAAGCCAACATCCTGGTTGTTTGTGAAGTTCCACATCCTTTGCCACTTAGCACGGCATTGGGGACCTTAGCTGATGGTCTGGGCTGTTTCCCTCTTGACTACGGATCTTAGCACTCGCAGTCTGACTCCCAAGCATAACTATGTCATTCGCAGTTTGACTGGGTTCGGTAACCCAAAGGGCCCCTAGCCCGATCAGAGCTCTACCGTCTATAGTCAACATTGAGGCTAGCCCTAAAGCTATTTCGGGGAGAACCAGCTATCTCCGCGTTCGATTGGCATTTCACCCCTATCCACAACTCATCCCAAAGCTTTTCAACGCTCACGGGTTCGGGCCTCCACGCATTGTTACGTGCGCTTCACCCTGGCCATGGATAGATCACTGCGGTTTCGGGTCTACAAATACTAACTATCGCCCTATTCAGACTCGCTTTCGCTTCGGCTCCGTGTTTCCCACTTAACCTCGCCAGTACCTGTAACTCGCCGGTTCATTCTTCAATAGGCACGCCGTCGACCACATAAGGGTCTTCGACTGTTTGTAGACATACGGTTTCAGGTTCTCTTTCACTCCCCTCCCGGGGTGCTTTTCACCTTTCCCTCACGGTACTATTCGCTATCGGTCGCCAACGAGTATTTAGCCTTGGAGGGTGGTCCCCCCTGCTTCCCACAGGGTTTCTCGTGTCCCGTGGTACTCTGGATACCAGCCTTCGAGCTCTGCCTTTCGCCTACGCGGCTATTACGCTCTGTGGCCTACCTTTCCAGGTAGTTCAGCTAGACCTAGTCCCGAATTCCGCCGGTCCTCAACCCCAGAAGCATTGCTGCTCTCTGGTTTGGGCTCTTCCCCGTTCGCTCGCCGCTACTTAGGGAATCTCGTTTGATTTCTTTTCCTCCGGGTACTTAGATGTTTCAGTTCCCCGGGTGCCCTTCCGTTTACAGCGGATGACAGTGCATGACCACTGCCGGGTTTCCCCATTCGGATATCCACGGCTCTATGCTTGCTTGCAGCTCCCCGTGGCTTTTCGCAGCTTGCTGCGTCCTTCTTCGGCTGTTGGCGCCTAGGAGCAATACGGTGGACGGTTGAAGTACGTAGACATAACAACGTATTGCTAGTTGGCTCTCCAAGCAAAGCTATATTCGCACAAGTATTACACGGGGATGGTTCTACCATGAAAAGGTGCGCGAACTGATGCTGCGATATTTGCGCAGCACGATTCCCGGCGACTTGGCAATCGCGCATAAACAACTGGTAGACTTCTTCGAAGCCCGTCAAAACCAGTTAGGTCTCGATGGTAGGTCAGGATACGATAGTGAAACCTGGCGCGGGTTGGAGGCCGAAAGGGTTTACCACCTATTGAGCGAACAACCCACACGCGATATCGGGAGAGCCGTGAATACATTTCTCAGAGCATTTCACTGGCGCTGGAGATTCAGCGAAATCGTTGCACTAGCATGTCAGCAAGCGGGACGGGAGATGGCCTCCCAAGAGGCGCGAGAATGCGCGCAAACCTTAATTGGTTTTTACCGAGCCTACGATAAAGACGACCATGAGGCGCTTATACGTCTTGCGAACTCGCTTTCCCGGCAAAATGATCTTGATTCGATAGCAGAATCAGCTCTTTTTGCCAGCCGCGGAGTGACCTATCGGCTGATAGGTAAGTATCCCGAGGTACTGGCCGACTTCGACCGGGCTATAACGCTTGATGAGAAAAATACGTGGGCAATCGTAGACCGCGGCATCACCTATAACCTGATGGGTAAGTATCCCGAGGTGCTGGCCGACTTCGACCGGGCCGTAGCGCTCGATGAGAAAAATACGGGGCCATTGCCGGCCGAGGAAGGACCTATCACCTGATGGGTAAGTATCCCGAGGTGCTGGCCGACTTCGACCGGGCCATAGCGCTCGATGAGAAAGATGCGGCGACAATCGTGGGCCGAGGGTTGACCTATCGGCGGATGGGTAGGTATCCCGAGGAGTGGCCGACTTCGACCGGGCTATAACGCTCGATGAGAAAGATACGTCGGCAATCGCTAGCCGAGGGAGGACCTATCTGATGATGGGTAATTATCCCGAGGCACGGGCCGACTTCGATCGGGCCATAACGCTCGATGAGAAAAATGCGTCAGTAATTGCCAGCCGAGGAGACCTATCAGTTTTGCTGATGGATAAGTATCCCGAGGCGCTGGCTGACTTCGACCGGGCCATAACGCTCGATGAGAAAGATACGTCGGCAATTGCCAGCCGAGGGAGGACCTATCAGCAGATGCATAATTATCCCGAGGCGCTGGCTGACTTCGACCGGGCCATAACGCTCGATGAGAAAGATGCGTCGGTAATAGCCAGCCGAGGGAGGACCTATCAGCAGATGGATAAGTATCCCGAGGCGTGGGCCGACTTCGACCGGGCCATAACGCTCGATGAGAAAGATGCGTCGGTAATATCCGGCCGAGGAGGACCTATTAGCTGTTGGATAAGTACCCCGAGGTGTGGCGACTTCGACCCGGCCATAACGCTCGATGAGAAAGATGCGAGGCAATTTCCGCCGAGGAGGACCTATACTGTTGGGAAAGTACCCCGAGGCACTGGCCACTTCGATTCGATGATGGGTAAGTACCCCGAGGCACTGGCTGACTTCGATCGGGCGATCCGCTTGATGAGAAAGATGCGTCGGTAATTGTCAGCCGTGGGATGACCTATCGTCTCATGGGTAAGTATCCCGAGGCGCTGGTTGACTTCGACCGGGCCGTTGCTCTTGATGAGAAATCATACACCGCCCTGGCATGGCGAGGCGAGATGCATAGACGATTGGGTAGCTATGATGATGCGATTAGAGACCTATCTCTGGCAATTCAACTTGATCCGGAGAGCGAAAGTTTCAATCACTCAAGACGTGCGGCAGTTTATCAGGCTCGTGGCAATATCGTTGCGGCAAATGCGGATATAGCCCTTGTCAGTCAGTCCCCGTCTGAAGGAGCGCATAATTTCTATAACAAAGCGGTAGTTTGTGCGTTGAGCGGTCGAACTGATGAAGCCGTTGGATTACTGAAGGAGGCCATCGAACGAGATTCATCAGCGCGAGACTATGCTCAGACCGATGATCTTCTAGAGCCGCTCGGAAACATACCCAAATTCCGAGAATTAATTGGTATCCCCTAACCAGATCGAAACCGGATCAGTCCTAATGCCGTTAACTTAACAGATTTAGTCCAAAAATTAGGTCTTTGCCGTCATTCCGGCGGAAGCCGGAATCCAGGTTTCTCAGGCTTTCTGGACCCCGACTTTCGCCGAGGTGCCGTGTGGGCAAGGGAATTACCCTTAAATCAACGGCATGAGGGTCGGACCCAATGCCGTTAACTTAGCAGAATCAGCCTGTTTTTGCTATCTTTAAGGGTTTCGGGTTCTATGGACTTCGGCTGGGGAGACGAGTACTTGGATTTACGTCCCCGGCGCTTTTCCAAACCACGACTTTTAAGCGAGGCATACCATGCTGGAGCTAAAGGATCTTTTTTTTTCAGTACCCGTTGAAGAAGGAAAACAGCGCCATATCATCGCTGGCGTAAATTTCTTATTTGAAAAAGGGAACTTTTATGTCATCACCGGACCCAACGGAAGCGGCAAGACCACCCTGGCCAAGCTGATTATGGGGATCAATCCTGCAACCTCCGGCGCCATTTTCTTCGAAGGAAACGATATCACCCAGCTTTCGATCACGGAGCGGGCCAGATCCGGGATTGCCTACAGTTTCCAACATCCGGCTCGTTTCAAGGGCATCACCTTTCGGGATCTCCTGGCCGTGGCCGCCGGCACTGATGACGAAGCGAAGCTGTTGGACATCGTTCGACAGGTGGGGATTTGTTCCCTGTCCTTTATGGACCTGCCGGTGGACGCCAAACTCTCCGGCGGGGAGATCAAAAAGATCGAACTGGCCACCACCATTGCTCGGAAACCGAAACTCGCCATCTACGATGAGCCGGATACGGGTATCGACCTGTGGACCATTGACCCCATGGTCCGGTTATTAAAGCGGGAGCAGACGGAGCATAAAACCACTACGGTCGTCGTCAGCCACAACCGGGCTTTTCTCGAAGCGGCGGACATCGTTCTGATGATCAATCAGGGAAACTTAGTCTATACCGGCAAGTTGGCTGGCGCCCTGCCGCTCTTGAACGATTCCAGTGTTTGTAATTACAGGCAATGCCTCGGACAAAACGATGTTGAATGCTATCGATAAAGACTTACTGAAAAAAGTTGCCGGACTGGAGGAACTACCCCAAGGGGCATATAATATCCGGAAGGATGGAAAGCTCTTGGACCGAAAGACCTCGGCGAACATCCAAATTGAGACTTTTGAAGGCGGCCGGGGGATTATCGTGACGATCAAGCCGGGGACAGTGAACGAGTCCGTCCATATCCCTGTGATCCTGAGTCAAGCCGGGCTTTATGACGTGGTCCATAACCGCTTTTTGATCGGGGAGGGTTCTGAGGTGACCATCATCGCCGGCTGCGGCATTCATTGCGGCGGCCCCGACCCCGAGGGGCACGCCGGCATCCATGATTTCCGGGTGGGGAAAAATGCCCGGGTAACCTATGTGGAGAAGCATTACGCCACCGGGCCGGGTTTCGGGGAAACGAACTTTGAACCCTACGACGAAGGTTTTCCTGGAAGACGGCGCCCAAATGGGGATGGAATTGACGCAGATCGGCGGCGTCGATGAGGCCCGTCGATTGAATACGGTGACCCTGGGACCTAACAGTCTGGCCCAGATCACGGAACGTGTCCTGACCGAAGGAAACCAGACAGCCGAATCAAGAAATAATATCCTTTTATCCGGCACGAACAGCCGGGCCAATATGATATCCCGCTCGGTGATCAAAGGGGATTCGGTACAGAATTTTTATGCCATCATGGAGGCCCGGGCTTCGTGTTTCGGGCATATCGAGTGTGACGCCATGATTATGGATAACGGGAAGAACGAAACCACCCCCTCATTGAAAGCCTACCATCCCGACGCCGAGCTGACCCACGAGGCCTCCATCGGAAAGATCGCCAACGATCAGTTGATGAAGTTGATGAGCCTGGGGCTAAACTACGATGAGGCGGTCAACAGAATTATTCAGGGATTCTTGAAGTAAACGAGGATTCGGGGAAGATGACCCGGACGTAATTAACAGTGAAATAGCCCTGCGGCGCGCGGCTCAGAAGGCCAGGGAACGGGCGAGACGGTTTGGCTGGGAACCGGCGGTATTTAAAGACGGCAAAATTATCCCCGCCAGACCCATAATAAGAGAGGATCAGGGTTCTTCGCCAACATAGCGGAAGCATTTCAGCGGCCGGATCATCGCCGGCCGGACGCTGATGGAGTTATAGATGAAGGAATGGCCTTCGAATCGTGATCGACCGGACCCTCGATTTGGCCATCGTCGCCGCCTCCAACATTAGCGGTCGGAAGGCGGATGGTGGGCTGCGAGCTTTAGATCGAGAACTTTAAATCCAATTTACGGTGATAGAGGAAAAAATAAGACAAAGGCGCCCACCCGTTGTGAATGGGAGATTATTCCGACTCACTCACTTCGTCCAACACCGAGCGGACTGTTCGGGCCAGTTGATTTGTAATATAGGGCTTCATAATGAATCCTCGGATTCCGAGGTTTAAAGCCCTCTCCCGGGACATTTTACTACTGTAGCCGGTACAAAGAATGATCGGAATGTTGGGACGGATTTTTAAAAGCTCCGTTGACAGTCGGTCTCCGGCCATCTTGGGCATATTCATATCGGTGATGACCAAGTCAAAGCCGGCGGGGCTGTTCCTAAGAAGATCCAAGGCTGTTGAACTGCTGGCGGCGCCGGTCACATTATATCCCAGGGATGAAAGCATTTTTATTCCCATTTCAACGATGGGTCCTTCGTCGTCGACCAGCAGAATTCTTTCCCGGCCGGTGGAGATTTGTTCGACAACCACCGACGCTTCTTCGATTTGCCTCTTCAGTGCTGGGAGATAGACAGTAAAGGTAGACCCCTTCCCCAATTCGCTTTCAACGGTGATTTCTCCGCCATGGGCCTTGATGATGCCATGGGCCACCGATAAGCCAAGTCCGGTCCCACTTCCCGGTTCCTTGGTGGTGAAATAGGGCTCGAAAATGGACCCGACCACACTCGGATCTATGCCTGCCCCGGTGTCTGAAACCCTGACTTTCAAGTATTTCGAGTCTTTGAGGTCGGGATACTGTTCCCTTAAAGATCTTTCCGGCTCGACTTCAGTCATTTCAACAGCCAAGGTTCCCTCCTTTTCTTCCATGGCCTGGGCTGCGTTAGTACAAAGGTTCATCAACACCTGATGAATTTGAGTCGGATCGGCCATGACCAGGGAAGTGCTCGTGATCGAGCTCTTGATCTCGATGGTAGTTGGAATGGTCGATCGAATCAGTTTCACCACTTCTTTAGCGAGAAAACCAACCTGAACCGGTTTTTTCTCCTGTAAACCCTTTCGGCTGAAGGCCAGTATCTGCTTGACAAGTTCTTTGGCGCGAATCCCAGCGCGATAGACATCATTGAGTTCATCCTCCGCAGAGATTTGTTTTTTCACTTTAAGCAAGGCCAGTTCGGTATAGCCGATGACCGCCGTCAGGATGTTGTTGAAGTCGTGGGCTATCCCGCCCGCCAGGGTGCCGATGGATTCAAGTTTCTGGGCTCGTTGGACTTGGTTTTCGAGTTCCAGGCGTCGATCTTCCTGGGATTTGCGTTCACGGATGTCTCGCGTCGTGCCTTGCAGCCCGATGATTCCGCCGTCTCCTTCAGTTAGTTGTTTCATCAATATCTCCACCGGAATAAAGTGGCCGTTTCTATGACGCACCCGAGTTTCGAAGAGAATTCCAGGACCGTCACTGGGTCGATGAAGTTCTTCGTTTATTCTTTTTAGGATGTTTTCCTTTTCCTCGGGCGGGCTGTGGTCTGTCAGCCGGGTTCCCAGACATTCGTCAGGGGCGAATCCAAAGAGAGTCTTGACAATGGGATTGACATAGGTAAACCGCAGATCAGGGTCCATCCGCCAGATGCAGTCCAGGGCATTCTCGGCCAACAGAAGAACCTTGCGATCACTCTCCTTTAATTCTTTCAGAACCAATTCTTTTTTCAAGATCTCTTTCTGTAGTTCTTGATGGGAGTTCATTAGTTCGGTATGTTTTTGTTTCAATGAACTGCTTAGTATCTTCTCCTGTCCCAGGGCCGCCTGTAATCCTTTCAGAATGGAAGTAAGGGAGACAGTGGCCAAGGTATTGAGCAGCATAAAATTAAAGAAAATGACGACCCATTTTCCTATGGGATTGACGACGGGATACTCCCAGGCCAAGTATCCTTGAAAAAGAAGTATTCCAACGATGGAGAGGGTAAATCCATTTAATGAAAGAGCAATGATGGCCGCATTGAATCCCAGCAGAACACCGGTAATCACCGGAAAAGCGAATAACCAGATCGGTCCGGTCCCTGAAGGCCCGAGTGTAACAAAAAGCAGGAGTCCTACCAGGTAGACGATGACGCTTATGGCCGTGGCCCGCAAAGTATAATCAAACGTTTTTCTGAGAAACAGAACAAATAGGAAACCATATACGACAATATCGAAAAGGGCCACCGCATAGAGCTTTTCTCTGATCGAAAGCCAGACACTGGGGACCAGGGCAAGAAAACCGAGGATGACGGAGGTTAGAAAAAGTGTATGGAGGACCCGTGCCTGCCAGTAGCGCAGGGGATCTTGTGTTTCCAAATGTTCCGGGAAGGAATAACCAAGGGACTTAAAACAATGGGCGACCCTCTGAATTCGGTTAGGAGATTTCATCATAAGGGGCTGGGCCATTTTCCAACTTTGGGCGATTTCCGGGGGGAAAATCTGGAGATGAAATTTCCTAATTCTTGAAATTTTTTTAACAAAACCCACGGGTATTGTCCTCCGCGGGTGAACTAAATAGATTGTCGGTATCTTTAAGAGAATCTTTAATCGCCTTGAATCATCTGTATTGGAGTATTGAAGATAATCTCGTTGCTAATGAAGCCATCGCGCGCAAAACTGGGATACGGGTGAGATGTGGATCGAAGGGGCGCGGAAGCATTTCAGCGGCCGGATCATCGCCGGCCGGGACTGATGGAGTTATAAATGAAATGAATGGCCTTCGAATCGTGATCGACCGGACCAGCGATTTGGCCATCGTCACCGCCTCCAACATTAGTGGTCGGAAGACGGATGATGGGCTACTGGCGTAAGATCGAGAACTTTACAGTCAACTTATGGGGAAAGAAGAAAAACCACCAGAGGGGCGACCGACAACGGTCGCTCCTCTGGTGGTTGCTACTAGAACAGATTAAACCGTCTCCGAATAGTTCCGGCGGCTATTCCGAATACTTTTATTGGAAGATCCCGCAACCGACATAAATGTCCATGCCTTCGACCCGCTGTACCCAGGTCTTTTTGGGTTGCACTTTCTTGGTCGCCGGATTGGTCCAACTATAGTTTACCCAGCCGCCTCCTTTGGTTTTGGCTATTTCCACCATTTCCTTAACAAACGGCTTTCCGGTGGGATCCTTTAATTCCAGGTGATTCTGCCCCGCCAGCTTGGGGTTTCCACCGTTGGCCAACATCAGACCATCAAATCCCTGGGCAAAGACATACAAATCGCCCTTAGTAAACTGGCCATGGGGATTGTTGAATTCCGCGATCGCCTTATCTTTTCCATTGGCCTTCATAAAGGCGGCCGCCTTTTCGGCTAAAGCCTTGGCTTCATCCAGGGTTGCGGCCTGCGACACGCAAACCAGTCCAAAAATTACCACGGACAACAATGCCAAACTTCGTACCACTTTCTTCATTGTACTCCTCCTTTTTATTTATGCTGCCGTCCCTGAGAGGACGACGCCTGTGGATCACTTAGCCCTTCTAGGCTACTCCCACCCGTTAAGCCTTATTTAATGTTGCGGCAAGGCGAGTCTCCTCTTGTTCCCGGGGAGCCGGGCCGCTACTCGCGCCGCTGACCTGGACGAACTTCCGTTCCCCGACCGCGCTGTTCGGAACATGGCCATAATAGCGGCTAATTCCTCGGCGCTGGCCGCATTTTGTTGGGTTCCGCGGTTCATTTCGGACACGGCCTGGCTCACCTGATCGATACCTTGTGACTGTTCTCGGGAGGCGGCGGCGATCTCGGCCACCAATTCCATAACTTTGCCGGAACCGATGTCCACCTGTTTGAAAGCGCTATTGGTCACGTCCACGAGCCGCTCTCCACCTTTAACTTTGAGGACGATATCCTCCATTAATCCCGAGGTATTTTTGGCCGCCTCGGCCGCTCGCAAGGCCAGGTTTCTCACTTCATCGGCCACCACCGCAAATCCGGCCCCGGCTTCGCCGGCCCGGGCCGCCTCCACCGCCGCATTCAAGGCTAATAAATTCGTCTGAAAGGCTATTTCATCAATCGTCTTGACAATTTTTTGTGTCTTTTCACTGGATTGGGCGATATCCTTCATCGATTGGGTCAACTCGGCCATCGACCCGTTCGCCTTTTCCGTTATCTCTTTGGTCTGAGCCATTAGTACGTTGGCCTGGTTCGTATTTTCTGCATTTTGGCGGGTCATAGCCGATATCTCTTCGAGCGAAGCCGAGGTCTCTTCGATGGCCGCTGCCTGCTCGGAAGAAGATTCCGACAAGGTCTGAGAGGTGGCCACGGATTGGCCCACCGCATCACCCATCTTCTCCCGCATCTGGTTGACCGCTTCACTTAACATCCCGATCTCATCCCTGGAGCGCCCCGTTATTTCCTGGGTCAAATCTCCCTCGGCAATTTGGCCGATAACCGAAACCGCCTCCTTCAAGGGTGCGGTAACCAATCGGGCCATGATGATATTCAGCAGAAGGGAAAAAATCACGGCGATGGCCGCCACCCCCACGAAGAGGTTCAAAACCGAATCGATGGCTGACAGCGATTGATCATATTTCTCTTTGCTCAGTTTTTTCTCCAGATCCATCAAGCCATACAAACTCTTGTTTAATACCTGATAGCTGTCATCGGCCGCCCCCATCAGGATGGCGGCTGTGGCCGTATCGCCGCCGGCGATGGTCTCCATAACGGTTTTGGCGGCATCCTTGTATTTGATTCCCTGAGCCAAGGCTTGTTTGTAAAATCCTTTTTCTTTTTCGCTCAGGCCGGGCGAATTCACGACACCGGTCATAAACTTGATCGTCTTCTCCAATACCCCTTTTTGTTCCTCAGCCAGGGTTTCAACCCTTTTCTTCTCATAATTCGCGTTGGTCCAACCCATTATCTTATACAGATTGGCATGAACGCTGGTTAAATCCACTACCACCGTGGCGCTTTCCTGGTAATTTTTGAAGCGGTTGTTAAAGATGTCATGAATCAAACTCTTTTGATTGGAAAAGCCGCTGTACGCTAAAACCACCAAGACCAGTAAAAAAAGGACCACCAGTAGGGGCGAAATCAGCATTTTGTAAAACATTTTTAAGTTAGCTATAATATTTCTCATTGTATTATATCTCCATTTAAGCTTTGACCTTGTTCGGACCCATTACAATTTGCTTTCAGGGTTCTTATCGTTTGGAGAAGAACAAAACTTAAGGAAAAACAATCCGACTTCTTCTGTGGGTTCTTCGTTCAACCTTCACTTTACCTAACTTACTTTTTTTATTATATTTTTTGTCTCCGGCAGACGTATAAAATCGAATCAGAGCTAATTATTTCTTTTTTGACTCGGCGGGAACTATATGATATTTACCAGAAGACTGCTTAATTGGAGATGATACCGACTTATTCTAAATTAAGAGTTTTGCCTTGATGATAATCGGCGCGCTTTGATCCCTTTAAAAGCCCTACCGGAGACTGAATAAGTGAAAAAGCTGCCGGCCCTGTCGGAGCCTTACGCCCTATTCGGATTTGGGCATCGGCAGATATTTCAACGCAGACGGCTCGAATCTCCGATCGCTGGAGTCGGTTTTCAACGAACCACCGGGTCACCTGACCAAATTTCTCATGCTTCACCGAAGCTGGCCTTTCACCGAGCAATCCGCAGCGCTGCTCCTGAAACCCAACGTTCATGTCGATTTCTCGGCCGGAGCCTTTCTTTTTTATCCACCTGAACTCGTCGGCCTTTACGAAATGGCCTGGATCTCATCCGTCATTTTAGGGCCACGGACCCCGCCCGGCGGACAGCAGACGCAAAAAATTCTGATTAGGGAGGTTGTTCGATGTCTTATTCAAAAATCGCCAGTTTGGTTTCCATCACCATCCTGCTGCATTTAATGGTATTCAGCCAATCGGTTTTTGCTGAAACCCTGAAATTTTCAGGCAGCGGAACTTTAACTAACGAAAAGGATAAGGAGAAATTATTGATCGTCGGGCCCGGCGGCCCTTATGAGGCCATGAAAGAAGCGGCTGAAGCCTATTTTCTTTTGAAAGGGATTGTGATTGAGGTTGTCAAGGGACCGCCAGAAAAATGGTTCAAGCAAGAAGCCGATCTGATTTATGGCGGTGCGCCGGATATGATGGAGGATTTTACGGCTCGCCACCCCCTGGCCATCGAACCGGGCAGCATCCGCCTGATTGGCAGCCGGCAGGTCGGCATTATCGTCCGCCAGGGAAACCCCAAAGGGATTGCCGATCTTTCGGATTTGGGGCGTGAAACCGTTAAGCTATTAGACGTGAAACTGGAAACCATGCGAGAATTTCAAAACAAAGTGCCTAACTCGGCCGAACATATCTATCGATCGGTGACGACCGGGGAGC
This sequence comes from uncultured delta proteobacterium, assembly GCA_963743305.1. Lineage (GTDB taxonomy): Bacteria > Desulfobacterota > RBG-13-43-22 > RBG-13-43-22 > RBG-13-43-22 > CAVQSS01. The sequence continues at coordinate 103,675 of CAVUPH010000016.1, read as the reverse complement.
AAGGGAAAGAAGCCTGGCGTTCTTTTCCGGAACTGGATGCCTGGATCACCTACAAATCCTGGCATTTTGTTTTGCGGCCGGAGACGGAATTTATTCCTTTGTCCTCAATCAGCGGTTCCTTGCGACCGACGCCCATGGCCATTACGGCCTGGACAAAAAAGAAAGACTTGGCCCTGGCCTTTATATTATTTTTGCAGAGCGAGGCGGGTCAGGCTATTTTACAACGGCGGGGCTGGGAGTAAGTTAAAGTTCTTTTGCCCTCGAAACGATAATAAGACCAGAAAGGCTACTGATGCGCATTGCCACTTTTGGGGATCTTCACCTGGGTCATACCCCGCTTTTGGACAAATTTTTAGGGGAAGAAGGCCGCTTGCTACGATTGGATGATCATCTTCACCGGACCCATGAGCGGATTATACTGATGGGGGATATCTATCAGACGGACTACGGGAGCTATCCCGGTTCCCGATCCGACGTTTTGGAAGCCATTCTGAAACGCTATTCCCGGATTGTCAGTCGCTGGCGGGAAAGTCACTATTCTTCTATTTTTGGAAATCACGACCTGATCACTCAAAAATTTTTGGGAACGTTAAACCAGATTCGCTTAAAAAAGGATAATTGGCGTATCTGGTTGACCCATGGGCATCAATTTGACCCCTTTATCGGCGATCACGGGCGACTGCCCTTTTTTGTCACCTGGCTGATCGGCGGACTGCGCCGTTTGGGCTTCAGCCGTCTGGCGGATTTTCTCGAGGGCCCCTTCTATGACTGGGGCCAGCGGTTTTTCAAAGCCCTGGAAATGGCCGCCATCAAGGCCCTCCATCTCGGGAAAAACGATGTGATTGTCATGGGACACTCCCATCAGATGGCCTGTATTCCCATAGGCCAGGGAGTCTACGTGAACTCGGGGGCTTGTGCCCCGGATTCCCTGCGCTATGTTTCCATTGATACGGTTACGCGGATGGTGGAAGTGCGGGCCTTTATACCCCCGAACGAAACCCGGTGCTTCTTACGGTGGCAGGGAAGCCCCTCCCTCGCAGCGAACGATTTTCTGCGGTGAAGACCTGGCCAAATGGTGAGCGGGAGACTTCTTCCCCTCTTTTTACTCCCTGACCTTCAGGGCCTTGCGGATACCCTCAGTGACCTCTTCCATGGTTTTCAGGCCACCCAGCCGAATGGCCGTCTGCTGAAGCCAGTTTTTCCCTTCGAGGGTTAAGGTGTAGGTATGCAGGGTATAGTTCGGATTTCCAGGATAGGGCTCAAATTGGTGTGACCCCAGATTGAGGGCCAAATCATTCTCGCAGGGCGTTTTTCCCGAATCGCAAACCCCGGCCACCTGGGAAGGGTTACCTACCAGGGTCCAGAAGCTGCGAAACCGCCGGTTTTGCAGGTCGGAGAGATGGGCGATACGGAGCAGATACCGGGTGTCAAACCCCAGAACGCTCACCCGGGTCCAAAAGTCAACCGCTTCAGCCCCGGCATAGGCCCCCTCCAGTTTAAAAGCCCGAATCACCCGGTTTTCCACCGTGCAGGGCATGATCTGCGTATACCGATTATAGGAACGAACCACCTTAAAACAGGCCTCGGGAGTGGCCTTGATCAGTCCCACACTCTCGGCCTCCACGGTCTGGGAATCTAGTTTCTTAATTTCGGAGATCACCTCCCCCCGTTCCAGCCTTTTCAGGTCGAGACGGGGGATGATTTTCCGGGAAACCTGATCCCAGAGTACCGGCATCGTATTCGTCCGGCCGTCGGCAGACAGGTTTTTCCACAGTGAAGCCTGCCCGTCTCCCGGGACCAGCCACCCGCAGGCCAGGATCACGAATCCGATTAAGAAACAAAAAACCGTCCTGCCGCTATTCATTTTCATCCTCCCAGCCGAAGGAGTCGGAAAGGCTTTGGGCCGGTTCAGCTTTGCTTGACAGCGCCCCGGCCCCATGGGCATAATACGTTGCAGTATACCATAATCAGCGGAAAAAGGGAGCGCATTGATGTCCGAAAAAACAGAGAGGAATTTGTCCCGGGCTTTGGCCGCCGAATCGCAAGCTTCGGCCCGCGATTCGGCCTTTGCCCAGAAAGCCGACCATGAAGCCAATCCCTCGCTGGCCCGCCTTTTCCGGGCACTGGCCGAATCCGAGTCCGTTCAGGCCCACCGCTTTCTGCTCTTGCTGCGGGGAAAAATCGGCGGCAGTCGGGAAAACTTGAAATCCGCTCTCAACCGCAACCAGCGGGCCTATGAACGGGAATATCCCTCCATGATTCGGGAAGCGGAAGAGGAAGGGCTGAAAAGCGCCCGGATGGCCTTTTCCCAAAGCCGGGAAGTGGAGCCGCATCAGGCCGCTCTCCTGGAAAGAGCCTTGCTGGAAAATCTCACCGCCCCGGATGAAGATTTCTATGTCTGCCAGATCTGCGGGTATATCAGTGAAAGTCGCGTTCCTGAAAGCTGCCCGGTTTGCGGGGCCATTCCGGGAAAGTTTAAAAGAGTGGTCCTGAGTTGCCTACCAAACCCCCATACCCGCGGACGGGCACCCGCGAAGTACCAAAATAGAATGTCTCCCGTAGCAGGAGGAACCAGATGCTTGGATCAGATGAGGCAGGAAAAGGATACTGGGGACGGATACTTTGGGTGGACCTATCCGCCGGGAAAACGGCTGTTGAGGAATTGGCGGATGCCCACTATCAGAAATTCCTGGGCGGGGTCGGGCTGGGGGCCAAGGTCCTCTGGGACCGAATGCCGGCCGGGAGTGATCCGCTGGGTCCCGAAAATATCCTGGGATTCACCACCGGACTGTTGACCGACACGGGAAGCCTTTTTACCGGACGGTTCACCGTAGTGGGGAAATCCCCTCTTTCCGGGGGTTGGGGAGATGCCAATTGCGGCGGCTATTTTTCACCCTGGCTGAAACGCTGCGGCCTGGATGCCCTCTTTTTTACCGGTGTCGGCGAACGGCCCCAGTACCTTTATCTGGATGACCAAACCGCCGAGCTGAAAGACGCCGCGGACCTCTGGGGCCTGGACGCCATCGAAACGGAAACCCGCTTGCAGGAGCGGCACGGAAGCCGGGCTCAGGTGGCCTGCATCGGGCCGGCCGGGGAAAAAGTGAGTCTCATTTCCGGAATCGTAACCGATCGGGGAAGAATAGCGGCCCGGAGCGGACTGGGGGCGGTCATGGGCTCCAAAAAGCTGAAGGCCGTCGTCGCCGCCGGGACCCGGCGAGTGGCGGTTTTTGACCGCCCCCGGATCAACCGCCTCAGCCGGGACTTTCAGAAACAGCTTTCCGCCAAGAAGTGGCTGGAACCGTTTTTGACCGACGGACTTCTGGGAACAATGGGGAAAATCACCCGCCGCAGCCGGATCTATCCCCGCCAACCGGCCGACCTCTGGCGTCTCCTGCTGAAAAAATTCGGTACCACGGCCCTGACCGCCATGAGCGCTGAGAACGGGGATAGCCCGATCAAAAACTGGAGCGGAGTGGGAACCCGCGATTTCCCTCTTTCCCGGTCCCAGAAGATCGGGGCCGAAGCCGTGCGCCGTTACGAGACCAAAAAATACGGCTGTTTTTCCTGTCCGCTTCATTGCGGCGGATTGATGAAAATCGAAGACGGCCCTTTCCCTATCCCGGAAATGCATAAAATTGAATATGAAACGCTCTGCGCCTTCGGGAGCCTGCTGCTCAACGATGACCTCTTTACCATTTTCAAAATCAACGACCTGCTGAACCGGGCCGGAATGGACTCCATCTCCTGCGGCGGAACCGTCGCTTTCGCCATCGAATGTTATGAAAAGGGAATACTGAAACCGGAAGACACGGAAGGGCTGGAATTACGCTGGGGCAACGCCTCAGCCATTCTGGCCTTGACCGAAAAAATCATCCGGCGCGAAGGGCTGGGGGATCTCCTGGCCGACGGAGTGAAAAGGGCGGCGGAAAAGCTGGGGCGCGGTTCGGAACAATTTGCCGTACATTGCGGCGGGGTAGAACCTCCCATGCATGACCCCAAATTCGACCCCGGGTTCGGAATGGCCTATGCCTGCGAACCGGCGCCGGGCCGCCACACCGTTTCCTCCTACACCTATCTGGACCTGCAATTTTTGGAAAAAAAATTCCCCCGGGCAAAAAAAGTCCCTTTTTTCACCACCCGCAGGCAAAAATATCGGACCGACAACAAGGGGGAGGCCCAGGCTGTGGACAGTTTTTACAAAATGCTCATCGACGGGGCCGGGGCCTGTCTGTTCGGCACCCAGATAGGAGGAGATTTTCCGCTTTGCGACTGGCTGAACGCGGCCACCGGCTGGGAAAATTCTCCGGAAGAGTATCTGGTCATCGGCGAACGGATCGAACAGCTCCGGCAGGCCTTTAACCTCCGGGAAGGCCTGAATCCCAAAAAAGATTTTCGGCCTCACCCCCGCCTTTTTAGCGAACAGCCCGCTTCCCGGGGGGCGGACAAGGGGGTTACTCTGGAGGTGGAGGCCTTGACCGACGGTTTTTACCAGGCACTGGGCTGGAATCGGGAAACCGGCAAACCTGACCGGGAACGGTTGACTCGACTGGGACTCGAAGAGGTCATCGGCGTTCTCTATAAGCAGGGATAGTTCGGAGGGACCCCGGACCCTGAGAAAGCGGTCCGGGGGTTTAGGGGGTTTACTGCGAGGGAGGGAATTATTTATAGCAACAGAATAAATCCTGGCCTTTGATGGCGATCTTATCGTTCAAGAACCGAGCGTTGTATCCGCCGGCGTTTCGCAGGATGTGGTAGCCCATTTCCGCCCGGAGTCCCGTCCGGCAATGGAGGATAATCTCCTTGTCCTTGGGCAATTCATTCAAACGACCCTGAAGTGAATCCAAGGGGATATTTACCGCCCCTTCCAGGACCCCTTCAGCGGCCTCTTCCTTATTCCGAACGTCCAAAATTAACTTATCGGCCGGTTTGTTTTTTACAATATTCATGAACTCGTCCCCCGAAATCTCTCCGGGATGGGGACGGGGGATGTAAAAAATTGTGGTCCGGACCTCCCCCTTCTGGGTCGGCCGATTCTTGGCCAGCCAGCCATCAAATCCTCCCTCTAAAACACGAATCCGGGAATAACCCCAGGAAGAAATTGTCTTGACTGCGGTCTGCAGTTCCTTCCAGTCGGATTTATCGGTATAGAGAATAATAGGGGCCTTGTGATCCACCGGAAACTGGCCTTTTTCTTTTTCCAGGTTCTTCTGATCCAGGGCAACCGCTCCTTGGATGTGGGCCTTCTTGGCCGCGTCCACCCCCCTCAGGTCCAGCAAGACCAGGAAGCCCATCATCTGCTCTACAAACGCCCCGTCGGTAAAAAGCACATTTCCGGCCTCGGACCAAGCCGGAATCCCGTCGTGATAGACTCTGATATTGGTATAGCCTAATTTTTCCGCCCTCCGGGCGGCCATGGGGCTGAGGGCTCAGGTGGAGCCCTGGCAGTAAAAAATTACCATTTTGGCCTTGTCCTGAGGCAGGAGGTTGGTCAGCTTATCAAAGTTGGGGAGGGGCATATTCTGGGCTCCCGGTATGCGCTCTTCCTGGAAACGGTAGGCCGGGCGAGAGTCAAGAAGTACGAATTTCCCTGCCTCCGGACCTTGGGCGACCAGTTTTTCCATTTCTGGAGTGGACATCAACTGCTTGTCCGGCACCTTTAGTTTAGGCTTGACGGTGACCTTCTGCGCATAATAACCATCGGGTTTTTCCTCAATCAGGATCTTCAGGGCATTGTCCCCGGTCAGGTCCCGGTAAGAAGCGGCGTTTTCCAGTTGGGTCTGGTCCGTTACTTTGACCAATTGAGGCTTCGGTCCGATCTTGACGGTCAACAGATTGGCCTGCCGGGAATAGGATTGAAAATCTCCCATGATCAATTTGGCGCTGGGGTCGTATTTGTGGCAATTCAGACAATTGGGCCCCCAGAGGGCCTTGCCGTTTTCCACGGCCCCGGCGACGCCATTGACCCCAAGCAGGACGGCGGCAACCAGCCCCAACCCGATCGATAAATTAAAACGGTTTTTTTTCATGCTTTTTCCTCTACTCTTTTTGAATAAATTACGGGACAATTCGCGTCCCTAATACCCCTCAAACTGTTGGATATCATTATTGGCGTTTCCAGGTATCCGGTTTTATCAAGCAATTATCATGCCAGGAATTCCAGGGAGAATAAATGTGACAACCTCGCAAAAAGTCCAAAAACCTGTCATTGCGACCCCGGACTTGATCCGGGGGAAGCTAATCCCCCACCATGGTAACTAGCTGATTCTTGGGGATTGCTTCGTCGCTTCACTCCTCGCAATGACAGCGCTGGGGACTTTTTGCGAAACCATCAAATGGGAACACCCCAACAAACAAAGGTTTTTTTGAATGGGGACTTCGAAAAAATCAAAGATTGTTCTCCTCAGCCCTTCGTTCTGTCATCCTAAGCAAAAGGAAGGTTCTCCGTATCTGGTTAAAGGTCAGCTCCGCGGACTGCATTACAACTTATTGAAAATGAATGGGTTATTATCAAATTCCAGAAGTGCCCGGCACTCTCTGACGGAAATTTGGCGAAGACCGCTTGAACATCCTACTTCGGTTAACGAGATTAGGGGGGTTGCGTGGAAACATTAACGTGATTAACATAAGTTAACTTTTATTAACGTAATTTGGTTAACGGAATAAGAAGGGATAATAGAATAAATGGGCGAGTTACCCCGCATGAAACCGGAGGACCGCTCCCTGTATTGGGAATCGGTGGTGGACACCATGGTGGATGGATTGCTGATCGTCAACACCGAGGGAACGATCGTTTTCATTAACCCGGCGGCCGAGGCAATCACCGGCTATAAAAGGGAGGAAGTGGTTGGAATGCCGTGTACCGTCTTTGAGGGCGACACCTGCATGCAGCAAACCGCCGAGGGAAAAGTCAAACAATGCAATCTCTTCAAAATGGGAAAAGTATCCCGCCGACGGTGTGTTATTAAACGAAAGGACGGATCCTCCGCCTACCTGCTGAAAAACGCGACGGTCTTAAAAGACTCCCGGGGTGAAGCCATCGGCGGAGTGGAGACCCTGACCGACATCTCCGAGCAATTAAAAAAGGACCAGGAAATCGAATACCTGAAGAAAGAACTGACCCACGAACACGGTTTTCACGGGCTAATCGGCGCCACGCCGGTGATGCAGGCGGTTTATGACCTGGTTAAGAACGCCGCCGAATCCGAAGCTCCGGTGGTCATCCTGGGGGAAAGTGGCACCGGAAAGGAATTGGTCGCTTCCGCCATCCACCGCCTTAGTCAGCGGGCTGAAGGTCCGTTCATCAAGGTAAACTGCGCTTCCCTGAATGAATCCTTGCTGGAAAGTGAACTCTTCGGCCATGTGAAAGGGGCTTTTACCGGAGCCGATCGCCTGCGCGTGGGCCGTTTCGAGGCCGCCAACCGGGGAAGCCTTTTTTTGGATGAAATCGGGGACATCCCTCCTTCGGTCCAGGTAAAACTGCTGCGGGTGGTCCAAGAAAAGGAGATTGAGCGGGTGGGTAGTCAAAACCCCATCGCCACCGACGTTCGGCTTATCTCGGCCACCAACCGGGAATTAAAGGACCTGGTCGACCGTGGGGCTTTTCGGGAAGACCTGTTTTACCGCTTGAACGTCATCCCCATCCGCATCCCTCCCCTTCGGGAGCGAAAAGAGGATATCCCCCTCTTGACCGAATCGGTTATGGTTAAAATCCGCCTCCGGGGATTGAAAAATATACAGGGGTTAAGCCCGGAGGCCATGGACCACTTGATGAATTATCACTGGCCCGGGAATATCCGGGAACTGATCAACGTGCTGGAGTATGCCTTTGTGGTCTGCAAGGAAAAATGGATTCGCAGCGAACACCTGCCCGGGTACATGATCCATGAACGACCCCGAAAATACCAAGGCGAAAAGCCGAAGGGGGAAAGACCACGGGGCCCGGGAGAGCTGGAAAAAATCCTGCTGGCCCTGGAACAGTCCCAGGGGAAAAAAGCCGAGGCCGCCCGGCGACTGGGCCTGAGCCGGGTCACCCTCTGGAAAAAAATGAAGAAGTATAACGTGGTAGCCTAAAAAAACTCCCGATGGCACCCTTACCGATGGGTACGGGGATTGATAAGATAAACACCGCCTCCGACTCGGCGGGCAAGGTAATATCGGATTGGCCGGTGACCCAGGCTAAAATCCCTCCGGTACCGCCCCCGATCCCCATTCCGATCAGAGTCCCGGCCGTTTGTCCCAGAAGGGAACCCAGTCCAACCCCCACAATCCCGCCTCCGGCGATCAGGCTGAGGTTTCGAAAGAGGCTGGATTTCCCGGCCTTGATGAACGGTTCCGTGCTAATGAAATAACCCTTTCGGTCCGGCAGAACCAGTCGAGTCAGTTTCAGTTCCAATAAACCTCCTCCCCAGAAGCGGTTCTTCGGGACCGCCTTGGAAACGAAGCCCTCCAGAAACGATCCTCGGGGGACGATCACCTGTCCGCCCACCGCCAGGGGTTCCTTGAGCGTGCCGGAAAACGCAGATCCGACCCGGAGGAGGGAGACCCGGAGGGTCTGATTAAGCTGGACTCGAAGCGGGGTCCCCACCGGAAGGCTGACTAGGATGGTTTCCGGAACGGAGGGTGCGGGCGCGCTGACCTCCTTTTTCCTGGAGACCGGAACCGGAGGGGCCTGTGGTTTACCGCCCATAGCCCAGAGCGAGGACAAACCGCCCCCTGGAGTCAATAGAAAAAGACCGACCAACAGGGCGGCCGTCAGAATCGTTTTAATGGAACGCCCTCCTTTGAGGATTATAGCCCCATTTCCTTCGAAATCACCACCTTCATGATATCGGAGGTGCCTCCGCCTACCAGCGGGAAAAAAGAATCCCGCAGAAAACGCTGCGCCGGGTATTCCATCATCAGCCCATACCCCCCGAAGACGGAGAGGGCTTTTCGGCAGATATAGTTGGCCGCTTCCGAGGCTATCAGTTTGGCCAGGGCGGCCTCTTGGATAATTTTGTCGCCTCGATCCGCCTTCCAGGCCGCATAGTAGGTAATCAATTCAGCCGTCTTCAAACGGGCCAGCATATCCACCAGACGAAAGCGAACGGCTTGAAAACTACCGATGGTTTTACCGAATTGTTCCCGTTCCTGAGCGTATTTGAGCGCCGCCTGGTAGGCGGCCCGGGCCACCCCCAAAGACAGGCCGGCGGTCATGACCCGATCGTCCACCAAGGATTGGTTGATATTAAGCAAACCCATATCCTCTTCGCCCAACAGGCACTCCGCCGGAATGCGCACGTTGTCCAGCACCAGCTCCGCGGTATCGGAACAATGAATAGTGAATTTTTCCAATTTTCGGCCCACGGAAAACCCCGGAGTGCTCGTATCCAACAAAAAAAGGGAGATTCCTTTAAAGCCCTTTCCCGGAGTGGTCCGGGCCGCAATGGTTATGAAGGAGGCCACCGTTCCATTGGTGGTGAATATTTTGGTCCCATTGAGAATGTAGTGATCGCCGTCGCGTTCGGCTTTGGTTCGGATCGCGGCCGCATCCGAACCGGCGTTGGGTTCGGTCAGACCGAAGGCGGCGATCATTTTCCCCTGCAGGGCGGGGACCAGGTATTTCTGTTTCAGTTCTTCGGTCCCCCATTTATTGACCCCGTAGGTGGCGGTGGAGGTTTGCATGGCGATGCCGGCCGCGATGCCCAGTGACCCCCGGGCCAGCTCTTCACAGAATATGGTATGATAAACATGGGGTTCCTCCAGGCCGGAGCCGCCATAGGCTTCCGGATATTTGATCCCCAGATAGCCCAATTCACCTAATTCCAGCATAATGTCTCGAGGGAATTCCCCGCTTTGGTCATAGGCTTCCGCTCGCGGAATCACCCGTTCATCGACAAACCGGGCGATCTGTCTCCGGAATTCGTTCTGCTCTTCCGTAAATTCAAAATCCATAACCGTACCCTTTCCTTTTTTTCAGAGAATAGTTTAAAATTCTAAGATAGTAAAAATAGAGGGAGAAAGTCAATCGCATAAACAAGCGTTGTTTAGACGGAAGACGGACTACCTCCAGCCTCCCTCTCCCATTTTGCCCTTGACTCCTCTTCGCCCCTTTCTCTATACTCTGGCCTTATGGAAGCATATTCCAAGTAAAAATGAGGAGATACCACGTGGAGAAATCACACCGGAGCGAACTGGAACGACTGGAGCGGCTACAGGAAAAAGCCCGCCTGGGCGGCGGGAACAAGGCCATAGAAAAACGTCACGCCCAGGGCAAATTGACGGCCCGGGAACGATTGGAACTCCTGTTCGATCCGGGAAGCTTCGTGGAGATGAACGGGCTGGCGGAAACCCAGTCGCGCGATTTCGGCATGCAGGAAAAGAAAGTCCCGGGCGACGGCGTGGTCATCGGTTACGGTAACGTCGACGGACGTCTGACCTTTGCCTATGCCCAGGACGCCACGGTCTTGGGCGGGTCGGTGGGCGCCATCCACGGCGAAAAGATCTGCCGCATCATGGAGGAGGCCCTGAAAGTCAAAGCCCCCCTGGTGGGTTTGAACGATTCCGGCGGGGGTCGATTGAACGAAGGTTTTTTTGCCTCCAAAAGCGTGGCGGGCATGTTTTTTCGCAACACCGCCGCCTCGGGAGTTATTCCCCAGATCTCCGCCATCATGGGGAGCTGCGCCGGTGTGGCCGTCTATTCCCCGGCCATCACGGATTTCATCATCATGGTCGAGAAGACCGGCCACATGATCATCACCGGGCCGGCGGTGATCAAATCGGTGACCGGAGAGGAAGTATCCATGGAGGAATTAGGGGGATCCAAGGTGCACAGCCAGGTCACCGGTACCGCCCATTTTGTGGCCAAGAACGATGAAGATTGCCTCCAACTGATAAAAAAATTACTGGGCTATCTTCCATCCAGCCATGAAACGGAAGCCCCGGTGCGGGAATGCACGGATGACCCGGAAAGAACCGATGAGACCCTGGAACAAATCGTCCCGGCCGACTTTCGAAAGGCTTACGACATGCGGGAGGTGGTTCTCCGGATAGTGGACCACAACGATTTCTTCGAGATCCTACCCAAATTCGCCAAAAATATTATCGTCGGCTTCGGGCGAATGGAAGGTCGGACGGTAGGCATCGTGGCCAACCAGCCCAAGATCTGGGCCGGAAGCCTGGACTCGGACTCGGCCGACAAGGCGGCCCGTTTTATTCGCTTCTGCGATTCCTTCAATATTCCTCTCCTCAATTTTGTGGATGTTCCCGGCTACCTCCCCGGGGTTAAGCAGGAACACTCGGGCATCATCCGCCACGGGGCCAAGATGCTCTATGCCTATGCCGAAGCCACGGTCCCCAAAATCACCCTGGCCCTGAGAAAAGAGTACGGGGGCGCCGTCATGGCCATGTGCTGCGTCGGCATGGGAGTGGATCTCATGCTGGCCTGGCCCATTGCCCAACTGGTGGTGCTGGATACGGCCACGGCGGTGGACCTGATCTTCCGCCAGGAGATCGCCAAGGCCGAGGATGCCCCGGCCTTCCGGCAGGAAAAGATCGATCAATACGACTACAAGTTTTCAAATCCCTTTCATGCGGCTTCCAACATGCTGGTAGACCAGGTCATCAAGCCGAGCGAAACCCGGCCTCAGTTGATCAAGGCCCTGCGTATGCTGCGGAACAAAAAAAGACCGGCCCCCTTTCGGCGGCATGGAAATATTCCTCTCTAAACCTCAAACTTTGAGAAGGACTCCGATTCGCTATTTCCAAGACTCATGGGAGGGCCAGGAAAAGACCTTATAGCAGGCAGGCTATCCATTGAAACTTCACGGCGTCTTAGGCGATAGGAGTAATACCGATCAAGTATAATCGCTGAATTCGGAAGGGAAGAATCTTTTGAGCTTGAAAATTTAGTGCTTCCTGGTATCCTCAAACTTCTATTTCTTGATAAGAAAGAAAGTCCATTTGATAATTGTTGTTTTTCTATTGACGCCTCAAAACATTACAATCTATAAAGAAACTAAGAAGTTAGGCCAAGCGTCTCTGCGTTAAACTCCGAGCATTGAGCCCGTAACCTCAATGCATGGCTATTGCTTCTCAAAGAAGAGAAGAATAACCCGGGAGAGAACAAAAAAACAGTTCTCAAAGGAGAATCGTTATGAAACTTTTTTATTTCTTGATCCTGCCCGTGCTTCTTACCGGCTGCTTCGGGATAGCCGCAACGGGGGGGTATGACGTGGCAACCGACCAGCGCTCGGTGGGAAAACAGATAGATGACGCCGGGGTCAGGGGGCAAATCGAGAAGGACCTTGAGCAGTCCAGGGTGGAGGGAATTGACAAAATAAGCGTATTCTGCCGTAATGGCATTGTGGTACTCACGGGTGTCGTGGTGAATGGCTCAGGCGTCGGCACGGAAGCCGTGAGGATTGCCCGTCAGGTTCAGGGGGTGAAGAAAGTGGAAACGTACTTCCTGCCGAGCCAGCAGTCCCAAATCAGTGACTTCGAGATCAAGGAGAAGATTCACTATAAGATGGTTGGCGATTCGGACCTGAAGGCAGATCAGGTGGACATGACGGTGATCGATGGACACGTGGTGCTGATCGGGGTGGTCAGTTCGAGCGCCAAGATCAACAAGATCATCGCCATCGCTCACGCTACGAAGGGTGTGAAGGCCGTGAAATCATTTATTCAGGTAATGGAGTAATAGCTCATCAGGATTCTTGCGAAGAACATAGGAGATGTTGTCGTTTTTTATTGCTCATGGTTACCTCCATTCTTTGGGCTAACTCAGAGCTTATCACATTGTCCGATTTCTGGGGACCACATCAACCATTACGTTAAGCAGTTTCGCTAAGGCAGTATTGGCGGAAGCGAATGAGACAGCCGCTCAAACTGCTCAGGAAGCCAGTCGTGGCGATATGCAGGCTTAGAGACTACTTGCAAGAAGAGCCGAAGCAAAAGGGAACACGGGAAAAAGCGTTTTCCAATTGGTGTAACGGACTATCATTTAACAATAACAGAACCTACCTACCCATGCTCTTTCTCGGCTCTGGCCTGCTTGGACTTTTTGGGCTGAAGAGAAAGTTTAAGATGTAAAATTCTCCTGGCTGTCAAAGATAAAAGGCGGGACCATTTTGGTTATTTGGTTCTGTCTTTTTTGTTTATTTCCTTCGGTAATCAATGGGTAGGAGATAACTCGTCACAAAGGACTTGTAGGTGGAGGAGAGAAATTTGAGGTGAGGAGTCATTTTTAAAGGGATGTCGGTGAATTCAAACGAAAATTGGTAACCAGGCGATGTTCCATTTGAACCCCTCCCATCCTCCAAATAGGCATGGAGAGAACTACCCCCAACAAGGGTCCTGAGGCTTTTGAAAGATCTTGACAAACCCTGGATTTCCATTAACCTATCAACAATTCTTTTCAGACAAGAATCAAAAAGTTTCATTAACTGACCCTTTCAGGTTTATAATTATCCAGCCGGCAACCACCCTGCTGGAGGTGTGCGGTGAAAAAAGAGCCGAAAAGCCCGGCCTTCGAGCAATCGAGGCCGGGCTTCAATTTTAGCCAGGAGGAAAAAAAGATGGGACCCAAGATGACCAAAAAGCGATATGGCGTCGTTATGCTGGTAGCCTTGTTTCTATTCGGCCTTGCCGTTTTTGGTATACCCAATACAGGGACAGTGTTTGCTCAGCCCTTGATTCCTGTTTTGTCCGTAACGGGGGCATGCAATCAAGCAGCGAACGGAACCTTCGTAATAACGGACATTGGTGCAAGCATGACTGGCCCTGGCACCTGGACCCTGACCTTGAACGGGACGTCCATCGCGTCCAATTCCTTCCAGCTAACTTCAGGGGCATCCACGAGCGTTAATACCAGCGGGCTCTTTGGGACACTGGTACTATCCGCATCAGGAGGAGGAAGTTCTGGCACAGCAATCGCTTCAATGTTTTGCAATCCACCAACCTTGGCAGTTGCAGCAAAGTGCGACGCCACGGGGAATGGAACCTTCGTAATCACGGACATTGGTGCGAGTATGACTAGCAGTGGCACCTGGACCCTGACCTTGAACGGGGCGCCCATCGCGTCCAATACCTTCCAACTGACTACAGGGCAGTCCACGAACGTTAATACCAGCGGGGTCTTAGGGGCACTGGTGCTATCTGCCTCAGGCGGCGGTTCCTCGGGTACGGTTTCGGCTTCTACCGTCTGCCCAGCAGTGGCTCCCACCGTCACGACCAATCCGGCCAGCGGGATAACGACCTCGGAGGCGACCTTGAATGGGATGGTGAACGCTAATGATGACAATACCGTGGTGACCTTCGAGTACGGGCTGACCGCGTCTTATGGCAGCACTGTGACGGCGGATCAGAGCCCGGTAACGGGCACAAGCGATACTGCGGTGAACAAGGCCATAAGGGGGCTGTCTCCTGATACGACCTATCATTATCGGGTAGTTGGCGTAAACTCGGTCGGGACGTCCAATGGAGAGGATCAAGCTTTTAAAACCCCGCTGAGTTACCTCTACCTTCCCCTAATATTACGGTGATAGGTATATCCATCAGATTTGGAGAATTTCAATAATATACTTTCCGACAAGGAGACGAGCAACCCTGCGGGCTGAACTATAGCAGGGTCAATAAGGGTTTCGCCTTTCCTGCGAAGTTCCATCCGTAATCGTTAAATCTTGGGACCATCCCGATGAAACATTTGTAGGTGAAAGCAATATTTTTAGCCATGAAACGGAATTTTTTCGAATAACTCTCCAGGAGAAGATTGGATTGATTATTCCAAGGCGGAAATCGTTGAAATTGAAAGTCCTTTTGATTATTCATACAACCCCGGCCTACAATTGGAAACTTCTCCCTGGGTAAATTTCCCGGCGACATTGAAAATTCGCGCGGGAAGTGAGACAATAACTTTAAATTGAAGAGGTTGGAGGAGTGAAGACTCATGAAAATCAATTTAAATCTTTATGCCTCTTTGGCCGAGTACCTGCCCGATAGAGCCCGGGGTAATCCCAATCCCATCGAGCTCCCTGAGGGAACAACCATTAAGCAATTGATCGAACAACTCCACATCCCTCTCGACACTCCCCGGATTATTTTTATAAACGGTTCACATGCCCCGCTGGAAGCCATACTGAATGAGGGTGACCGACTGGGTATGTTCCCCCCTTTAGCCGGGGGATAGGCATTATGTCATAAATGACATAACTAATTAATTTTACAGAATTTTTCTTGACTTTCCAACCCAATGAGCGAAAATATCCATCAGGACTTGATCTCAATCTCAATTCTTTCTTAAAAAGAACATTCATACAGAAAGGAGAATCCGATGGATAAAATCTTGCGCGTGAATATGGGGGCCGAGGGCGGCCCCACTTTTCAGGAAGTCCCGGTGGGAGACTATGCCGGTCTGGGCGGGCGGGCGTTTACCTCAGCCTTGGTCTCGAAGGAAGTGCCGCCTCTTTGTCATCCTCTGAGCGAAGATAACAAACTGGTGATCGCGCCGGGATTATTGAGTGGGACTACCGCGGCCATGTCCGGCAGGATCTCGGTGGGCTGTAAGAGTCCCTTAACCGGTGGAATTAAAGAGGCCAATGCCGGCGGTCAGGCCTCCCAGGTTTTGGCCCGGCTGGGCTATGCGGCCATCGTCCTGGAAGGAAGACCGAAAGACGACACCCTTTACCGGATTCTGATCAATAAGGACGGGGTCAAGATCTGGGCCGATAACAGCCTGAAGCTCCTCCCCAATTACGACTTGATTGAAAAAATGAAACAGGAATACGGGGAAAAAGCCGCCTTTATATCCATCGGTCCGGCCGGGGAGATGAAGCTCTCGGCCGCTTCCATCGCCTTCACCGACATGGAGCAGCGCCCTACCCGACACGCCGGTCGCGGCGGCGTCGGCGCCGTCATGGGCTCCAAAGGGGTCAAGGTGATCATCCTCGACGACACCGGCAAGGCCATGCGCTCGCCGAAGGATCCGGAAAAATTCAAGGAGGCAACCCGGATATGGGTCGATGGCCTGAAGAAACACCCGGTCACCGGCCAGGGGCTCCCGGCCTACGGGACCAATGTCTTGACCAACGTTCTCAACGAGGCCGGCGGCTATCCGACTTACAACTTCAAGCAGGGCCGGTTCGACGGAGCGGCCAAGATCAGCGGCGAGGCCCAGGCCGAACTGGAGACCAGCCGGGGTGGGTTGGCTACCCACGGCTGTCACCGGGGCTGCGTCATCCGTTGTTCAGGCACTTACAACGATAAGGATGGCCATTTCCTGACCAAGCAACCCGAATACGAAACGGTCTGGGCCCACGGCGGGAACTGCGGCATCGACGACCTGGACACCATCGCCATGCTGGATTTCCTGGATGACAACTACGGCGTGGACACCATCGAGATGGGTGCCACCGTAGCCGTAGCCATGGATGCCGGCCTGATTAAGTTTGGGGATGGCCAAGGGGCCATCAACTTGGTCAAAGAGGTAGGCAAAGGGTCGCACCTGGGGCGGATCCTCGGTAACGGCGCCGCCGTAACCGGTAAAGTCTTCGGCGTGGAACGGGTCCCGGTGGTCAAGGGCCAGGCCATGCCGGCCTATGATCCCCGGGCCGTACAGGGCATGGGGGTGACCTACGCCACCACCCCGATGGGGGCGGATCACACCGCCGGTTACGCGGTGACGGCCAACATCCTGAATGTGGGCGGAACCGTGGATCCCCTCAAACCCGAAGGCCAGATCGAACTTTCCCGAAACCTGCAGATCGCCACAGCCGCTGTGGATTCCACCGGCATGTGCCTCTTCGTGGCCTTCGCCGTGTTGGACCAACCGGAGACATTCCAGGCCTTGATCGATTCCATTAACGCCTTCTACGGCTTGAATCTCACCGCCGATGACGTGGCGGCCCTGGGAAAATCCGTCTTAAAAAATGAACGGGACTTCAACGCCCGGGCCGGCTTCACCTCCAAACAGGATCGCCTGCCGGATTACTTCAAGAAAGAAGCCTTCCCGCCCCATAACGTAACCTTCCAGGTTAAGGATGAGGATTTGGACAAAGTCTTTAACTGGTAACTTGTCCACTTTTCTGACAACCTTTTTTCGGGGGGGCTTTTGGCCCCCCCTTTAATTCGACGCACAAAATCCGAAACCAGACCCATGAAACCCGATTATCCTCTTTAACGTGGCCCCCTCGAAGTTGAGGACCTTCCATTTTCTCCTTCAGCAGGGACTGCGAATAGAAACCCCGCTGGGAGGCAGCATCCAGGATTTTCTGGTCCGGCAATTGGGACTGAATCCGGAAATTATCGACGAAAAAATACAGACCATTTTTTTTAACGGTAAAGCGGTGGATGATCCCTCCACGGCCGTTTTGACGGATGGGGCCTCCCTGGCCCTTTCCGGGGCCTTGCCGGGATTGGTGGGCGCCACCATGCGACGCGGGGGGTTTTATTCTACTCTCCGCAACTCGATTACCTTCCAAGGTGGTCCGGATTTTTCAAGGAGTCTCAAAAAGGTTCGATCGTCATCAAACTTTTCAACATCCTGCTCAAGGACTTCGGGCCACGAATCTTGGAGAATGGATTTCTGATCGAGGAATCGAAACTGTTGGACTTCTTGAAGTGGAACGAATCCAAGCTGGCGGATGAATGCCGAATCCAGGATGGAGACGGAATTGAAATACCATACCGGAATTTGCTAACCGCTCTCTCAGACGAACCCGGGAAAGAGCTGTCGGTAAGGGTACAATCCCGCTGAAAGACCGCCCAAAATAATTCTCTCCTCCTCTTCCAAATCTCCCTGAAACAGAACCTTCGTTGACAGAACGGTCTTTTTCGTCTACGATTATCTAAAAGTAGAAATCCAAGAATGAAACTCTACCTCGTCCAGCACGGTGAAGCCAAAGCGGAAAAGGAAGATCCCGATCGGTCCTTGACCGACCGGGGCACAGCCGAAATCCGGGCCGTGGCCGAATCCGCCAGGCGGGCCGGATTAAAACCGGCTCAGATTTTCCACAGCGAAAAGCGCCGGGCGCAGCAGACGGCCGAAATTCTAGCGGAGGCCTTGGGTTGCCCGTTGGAAGCGGCGGCCGGCCTTAAACCCAACGATGAAGTCCAACCCTGGATCGATCGAATCACTACGGATAACAAAGAGTTGATGCTCGTCGGCCATTTGCCTTTTTTGCACAAAGTAGCCATGCGGTTGGTCTCGGGAGATGAAGAAATCCCCCTGGTGGCCTTTCGCTACGGGGCCATATTTTGCCTGGGGCCGACGCCGGGAAGGTTTTGGGTAATTCATTGGGTTCTACACCCGGATTTGATTCCCGGATTAACTTAAAACGAGAAAGGAGAAGGTATGAGCGAAAAACTGATGGAATACTTCAACAAGCAACCCCGCCTCGGCACCTTGAGCACGGCCGGCAAAGACGGGAAAGTCAACGTGGCCTATTTCGGCTCCCCTCGGATGACCGATCCCAAGACCGTTTTTATGGGCTTGGGAAACAACCGGACCCTGGCCAATCTGAAGGAAAACCCCTGGGCCGCCTACATGATTATGGAACCGGGCAACACCCTGCCGGAATGGAAAGGGGTTCGCCTCTATTTGAAGGCCACCGAAATCGACATGGAAGGGAACAAGCTGGAACAGATCCGCAAAGCCATTGCCGAAAAAGCCGGAGAAAACGCCGCCAAGATGATCCAGGCGGCCGTTACCTTTGAGGTGCTGGAGATAAGGCCGCTGGCTGACTTCGGGCAGGGCTGGGAAAAATCCATTTAATCATTCCTTACCCGGGCCGGCCCTGTACTGCTACCGGGCCGGCCTGGTTCCTTATATTTTTGGCCAGGGTTAAGCCCCTTTGAACTTCCCTTTCTTCTTTTCCATATAGGCCGCGATGGCTTCGTAAAGATCTTCCGAAGGCAGGATCATGCTGGAGCGGGCGGCCGTGTATTCCAACGACTCCTGCAGATCGGCCTCTTCATTAAACAGCAGGGCTTCCTTGGCCCCCTGGACGGCCAGGGGAGGGTTGGAAGCGATTTCCGCGGCGATTTCCATTACTTTAGAATCCAGACTTTCTTTGTCCGGGAATACGTCGTTGACCAGATCGATGGCCCGGGCCCGCTCGGCATTAAAACGGTGGCCACGGAAGGCGATCTCCCGGGCGTGCCCTCTCCCCACCACCCGGGGCAGGCGCTGCAGGCCGCCGGCATCGGTGATGATGGCCAGCGTCGGCTCGGGAAGGCCAAACAGGGTCTCGGCCGAGCAGAAACGCATATCACAGCAGAGGACCATTTCCAGCCCCGCTCCCAGGCAGTGGGCCTGAATGACGGCGATCGTCGGCTGGGGGAGGCGTTCCAGCCTGGTAAAGATATCCTGCCCCCTCCGGGCCAGCCGGTAGAAATCCAGTTTCTGAGTAGCGCCGGGCGTGGCCCCGATGGCCTGGAGGAGTTCGTTTTCCGGTCCGAGATCCAACCCCGCACAAAACGTTTTCCCCTCCCCTTTCACGATGACCACCCGGGCTTCCTTATCCGCTTCGGCTTGTAGAACGGCCTGTTCCAACGCCAGCCACAAGGCCCAGTTCATGGCGTTGCGCTTCTCCGGCCGGTTCAGGGTGATAAAACCCAAGTGCCCCTCCCGATGGTAGGTGACCAATTCCTGATTACGCTCTTCGCTCATAGTAATCCCTCCGGATATTTTTTTTATTTTCAAAGGAAGGATGGAATATTGGAATAATGGAATCAAATCCGCGAAATCCACCAGTCCAGTCAGCGTTGACCAGCCCTTTTCTTATCGTTCCATCATTCCATCCTTCCGATATTCCTCCCCACATATAACCCTCCTCCTCCGGTGAGAGGCGGAGCAATTCGTTTTAATTTACAACAAAATTTCCAGATCTCCCAGCGGATAGGTGACGCAAGCATGAGTATAACCGTAGCGCCGGTCAGATCGCCGGACCGGGGTCCCTGCCGGTTCGAACACTTTTCCCGATACTATTTTCACCCGGCACATGCTGCACTCGCCCGAACGGCAAAGGCTCCGGACCAGGATTCCCTGCCTTTCCAGGGCCGAAACCAGGGGTTCCCCCGCCAGGGCTTCTATAGTCGGACCGCCGTCAATTTTTATCGTGAAAACCTGATCCGCCTTCACCTCCGCCGGCCAATTTGGGGATCGGGTAATGTCCGCCGGCGGTCCGTAAACCTCCTTCCGGATTTTCCGCCTGGAGATGCCCAATCCTTCCAGTTGGGGGATACAGAAGTCGTACATGGCCTGGGGGCCGCACAGATAGAAGGTCTTGTTTCCTAGTTCCCCCACCGTGGTTTTTATAAGTTCCCCGGTCAGCAGACCGGTCAGGCCGCCGTAGCCTTCCGAGGGGGCTTCGATGACCGGAAAATAGTGAATAAGGGGAAACCGCTCAGCATAGTAGATCAGTTGCTCATGAAAAACGGTTTCTTCCAGGGTCCGGCTTCCGTAAAAGAGAAACACCTCCCGGTCGAGACCGCGCTCCGCTATTTCCCGCACCATGCTCATAAAAGGAGTAATCCCGCTCCCGCCGGCCAGGCAGACCATGGTGCGATCGTGGAACAAGGGGTTATGGTAAAAATGGCCTTCCGGCCCCGAGCTTTGAAGATGATCCCCCGTTTTAACCGCCTCATGAAGATAGTTGGAAACCAGACCGTTTGCCACCCGCCTGACGGTAAGATCGTAGTATCCGGTTTGATTGGGGGCGGAGGAAATGCTGTACGGACGTCCCGTCCGGATTCCTCCGATATCCAAAAATAATGCCAGGTATTGGCCCGCCAGAAAGGGCGGGAGGGTGTCGTCTTGGACTTACCAGCCGGAAAGTCTTCGTAGAAGGTGTCTCGGTGATGATATCGGAAACCCGAAGCCCCAGTCCGTTGGGGATGGAGACGCCGGATGTATTGTTCGGAATCGTCTTTATCCGGCGAATAATCCAGCCCGTATTTCCGGACCACCTCCCGCTCAGCCACTATCTGTTCATACCCGTCAAATTCCTTGAATATATCCTTTCCCATCGTCCCCTCCTACTTCCCTTCAAGTTCCCGAATAATGGATCTGGCGGCCGCCGCCCCGGCCTCAAGTGTCGGCTGGAACCCACAGTCCCCGGTCCAGCCGCTGGCAAAAAACAGTCCCGAGACGGGGGAAGTCCGGCCGGGTTGGAAGAACATGGAGTCCTTGGTGTATTGCTCGAAGCCGTAAATGGACCCGTTGGGATGCCCCAGGTAACGCATGTGGGTCAGGGGGGTGGCCGCCTCGATTTCCTCGATATGATTCCGCGCCCCCGGGAAAGCTGCCTCCACCCGCCGCAGCATGGATTCGGCACAGCGGAATTTCACCCGATGGTATTCCCCCGGAGGAACCCGCAGCCAGGGTTCCCCGTATTTCAGGGTAACGGCACTCACCTGGCAGGTCCCCGGCGGAGAAAAGTCGGGGTCCGCCACATCGTAACAACTCAGGGCCATAAATTGGTCGCCCAAATCCAACCGCTGCATATCCAGGAGATTTCTATCCGAAATATCCGTATGGGTGGCCAAAAAAGTCATGGAACCGGTGATACCCAGCTCCTGAGGTTCGCAATCAAATCCCATATACAAAACAAAGGCCGAAGGGCTGAGTGATCTTCCCCGCATTTCTTGAAACACAAACTCCGGGACATTTTCCGGATCCAATAGCCGGGTGTAGGTGGTCACCGGGGAGGCATTGGAAACCAGGTAGCGGGTCTTAATCTTCTCCCCTGATTCGACGACCACCCCTTCAATGCGTCCCTCTTTCATCAGGATCTTATCAACCCCGCAATTGAAACGGACCGTCCCGCCCTGGGATAAAAAGCGGTTGATCAAAGCGTTGGACAAGGCCTGAGAGCCGCCTTTGAGATGAAACGGCTTGAATTCGATATAAACGAAAAACAGCATGGCCAGGTAGGCGAAAGACAACCGGCTGGGGGGGAGGCCTAAAAATCCCCAGTAGGAAGAAATCACGGACTTAAGCAGTGGATCAGCGAACAGTTCATCCAGTACTTCTATCGCCGGTTTATAGGCGTAGTGATAGAGAACCGGATATTTTTCCCGGGAAGGCTCCGGGTCCTTGAAATAAAAGGCCGAAAGCATCTGCTGGGCATACTGATAGGAAAGCTCGAAAAACCGATCGATTCCTTCCCGCTCTTTAGGAAACCGTTCCTGAAGCGCAGCGACCACCTGACCCCGGTCGGGCTTCAGGGACAGCCGAAAATCCCCCGGACCGCTGACATTGAAAAGATCTTTCATCTCCACCAGTTCCAGGTCGTCCAGGATCCCCAGTTGAGATAGAAGCATCCGGAGCGGGCCCGGATTTTCCGAGGTCCCTACCCCGCTGAGCTGGTGCAGGGCCACCTCGAACTCAAACCGCCCCCGGCAGAAGCTGGTGGCGCAGCCGCCGGGGATATTGTGCCGTTCCAGCAGCAGGACCTTGAGCCCCTTCTGGGCCAGGGTGGTCGAGGCGGTGAGACCGCCGTTTCCGGCACCTATTACGACAACGTCAAAGATTCCATAAAAAACTCCTTCTTGATATTTCCTTGCGCCTTACCCCTTGGGCCTTGCGCCCACTACTTTTAATATTCACGCCTTATACCGTACACCTTGCACCTTCTACCTTGCTTCTAATGTACCGACATGATCCTGGAGAGCCTCACCAGACCTGGGAAATGCCGGATCAACCCCTTGATTTTGATCCTGCCGGATCGCATGGCGGCCAGGACTTCTTTCCCCGGTTCATCGAAGTAATAGGGTAGGCCCCACTTGATCCGGAGGTTGGAAAGGGCCATGACCATATCAGCCTCGGAAGTAATCCGGAGTTGCGAATCGTTCAGGATACCGGGATAAATTGTTAAGGTCCCCCTATCGAATTCCAAGGTCAAGGCCACTTCGGCATCGGGAACCGTAAGTCCGGCCTTGAGACGGAGTTTTCGGAAGTCGCCTGAACTTCTGCGGGTGCTGTTCAAGGTTCTGAATCAACAAATCCCGGAGCATGTGCGTCAATCCGATCTCTTCGGCGCCCGGAGCCAGGCGTATTTCACGTGGTGTTAGCTTTTTTTAACATAGCCAATTAATAAAGCCTGCTTCAACACCGTTAGCACCTCTTCACGTATCCACAACCATTCTCGGATTATAGATGATGGAACCGTCGCTCAATGGCCAGTTCGGCACAGGGTTTTAAGAATTTTCTTTTATCCCCGACATCCCGCAGGCCGCGAGGGATGTCCGATCCGTTTCAAAAAATCCTCCATCCCGTAAACGGCCGCCTCCCCCGCTTCCCGACTGTCCATAGCCCCGGACGGCCACTCCCATGGCTTCGGCAATATCGGCCAGCAGGTCGGGGACTTCTTCCAGGTTGTAGCGCATGACGTGGGGCAGGAGGATCCCGTTGGCCAGCCCGTGGGGCAGACCCGTGACCGCTCCCAGGGAGTGGGCCAGGGCATGGGTCAGGCCCAGCAGGGCGTTGGAAAAGGCCCACCCGGCCAGCAGGGCGGCACCCTGCATCTGGCCGCGGGCCGCCAAATCGGTCCCGTCGTTAACCGCTGCCGGTAAAAAGCGGGTAATAAGACGAACGGCATGCAGGGCGGCGGCATCAGAGATGGGGTTCCGTTGCAGCGAGAGATAACACTCCACAGCATGGGTCATGGCATCCATCCCGGTAGAGGCCGTCAATCCCGGGGGAAGCTTTTCGGTCATCCTCGGGTCCAGGATCGCCACTTGGGGAGTGATGAAATAATCATAAATGAGGATCTTCTGACCCTGTTCCCGGTCCAGGACGACCGCGGCGCTGGTCACCTCCGATCCCGTGCCGGCCGTGGTGGGGATGGTAATGTGGGGCGTCTGGGGGCGGGTGAGCATCTGCATCCCCTGAAAATCGCGGAGGCTGCCGCCTTCCTTCATCAGGATGCACATCCCCTTGGCCGTATCCATGACACTTCCCCCGCCGAGGCTCACCACCACGTCGGCGCCCAGGGACACCGCGTAGGCCGCGGCCCGATCGACCACCTCCATGCCGCTGTCCTGGGGAATTTCAGCGTAGATGCCGACCAGGGCTTTCCCCAGAATATCCTTGACCGGATCCACCATCCCTGCGGCTACCAGGCCCTCGTCGGTCACCAGGATCGCTTTATGGCCCAGCTTGCTTACTTCAATGGGAAGCTCGCTAACAGACCCTGCACCGAAAACAACCCGGGTGGGAGCAAAATAATTAAAATTGAAATCCGCATCGTAGGACATGTTCAGACCCTTTTTTAATCATCCGGAAATTTTGAATCCAGCTCAGTGAGACAACGTATGGACTCCTGCACCCCTTTGATGTACTTGACGACATAAGGCAGATTGCCCTTTAGCTTCAGCTTGCCCTGCATCATGGCCTTTACCGCGTCCAGTTCCTTTTTGGCCACCTGTTTCCAACGGACGTAATCACCGGTTATAATGAACTTGGCCTGTTCCGCCTTATCCCTGCCCACCATGGTGATACCGTTGACCTTACCGTCCTCGAAATCCAGGTAGAGGTACAGGTCCTCCGGAAGATTGGCCGCCGGGTCTTTGAGGATGAAACAGCCGATATCCCCTTCCCAGCCTTTATTGAAGAGAGCAAAATCCTTGCTGGCCCTGACTTTCTCCTCCCAGGCCTGACACCAGGCCGGGCTGAACACTTCCAGTTTCGCCATGAGTATGGTTTCCTCCTTATCGGATGACGCCTGGTGTTTACAAACGAAAGTCCGAGTTCGTTCAGGGTTTCCTCTGTGGGAAATCCTTTTTCATCCAGACCGCGGATCCGGTAATAGTCACTTTTCAACCGATTCTCATCCGGAACACTCCCGGCCGCCCCTCCCTCCGCCAGCGGGGTGAGAATTCGTTTCGGCAGCCGGTCGTCCGCGGCAGTTACGCCCATGGTGTTGTTCAGCGCCCGTTTCAAAACCCAGGACCTCCGGCCCGCCTCCATAAATTCCCGGAAATCGAATTCATAGCCGGTAACCGCGTTAAACCCGTTCAGGAGGTTGGTCAAGCCCATGGTCCATTGGACGAAATGACAGACACAGACCGCGTTGGACATCTGCCCCAGATTTTCGGAAAGAGCGACCATTTCGGCTTTCCCTTCGCTTTCCTGGGCCGCATAGTCTTCCTGCAGACCGGCCTCGGGCCAGACCACGACCCCCTGTTCCACGGCCTGGACCGAGTGCTGCAAATGGCAGGCCCCCCGGTTGGAATTCATATAAGCCAGGGCCATGCCGTGAAATCCGCGCGGATCATGCATCGGCAGCTCCAACCCTTTAATGGTCACTTCAAACGCTTCAGCCCCTCTTCCCAACCTGCGGCCAGTGCCCGGCTTCCTTCAGCCGCCTGATCCCCAAATCCCTTTCGATAAGCAATCCGCTCGATCAAGGTCAGCGCGGAATCGATTCCGCCCCAGTGCAGCTCCAGGCCGTCCAGTTCGCTTGCGGTCAGCAACCCCTTCTCGAAGGCCTCCATGATGAAGGCGATGGTGGCCCCGCAGCTGATCGTGTCCAGCCCCAGCCGGTTGCAGCGCTCATTGGCCCGGGCCACGGCATACAGGTTGTCATTCATGATCATCGTGCCGAAAGCCGCGCAGGTCTCATACTCCGGGCCGGGGCCCTTCCGCAGTTCGTAAGGAGGAACTATGGAACTCCACCACCGGCTTGCAGCCGATGGGGCAGGCATAACAGGCCGTCCGACCCTGGAGCATTTTATCCGCCAGGGCCGGTCCGCCGAGGGCATCGGCCATTTCATAATTGACGCCCAGCGACCAGTTTTTCAGGGGAACGTCCCCGGTCATCATCCCCAGGTCCATGGCGGCCGCCGTTCCCAACTGCTGAAACGAATCCGCCATCATGGACTCCTTGATCGCCTGCAGAGCCGCCTTTCGGGCCTCACCAAAAGCATCTTCCCGGGCAATAGGCACCTTTCCCGAACCCCGGACGAGCACGGCCTTAAGCTGCTTGCTGCCCATAACCGCTCCCATCCCGGTCCGCCCCAGGTGATGGGCCTTATCATGGCAAACCGAGGCATACTTAACCAAGTGCTCACCGGCCGGCCCGATGGCCAGGACCTTGACCGGATGTTTTCCCGGATGTCTCCCTCTTAACGCATCAATGGTGTCGTAGGTATCTTTCCCCCAAAGGTCCCCGGCTTCACGAAGGGAGACTCGGTTATCCTCTATCAGGATATAGGAAGGTCGTTCCGCCCGCCCGGAAATGAAGATGCCGTCATATCCGGCTTTCTTGAGATCGGCCCCGAAGGCCCCCCCGGCGCTGGATTCCCCCCAGATTCCGGTCAGCGGAGAGCGGGCGCAGAGGACAAAACGGGAAGTGCCGGGAAAGGTCGTCCCGACCAGGGGCCCGGCCATGATCAACAAGGGATTCTCCGGGGACAACGGATCGACTTCCGGTCCGGGCGTATCGCAAAAAAATCGAGCCGCCAGTGAAGCCCCACCAACAAAGAACCTTAAATCCGCTTGATCGATCCTCCGGATTCCCGTTTTCCCGGAACCCAGTTCTACTTCCAGAAACCTATTCCAACTGCCGCTCATAAAAACTTTCCCATCTGCCTCTTCTGTCTTCTTCCCATTATTGCCGGGTACAGGGTTTAGGGGGTAGGGGTCTTTGCTTCCCTCTTCCATCTCCCCTCTTCCATCTCTTTTCTTACTTCTTCCCTCTCTATTGCTTTTTAGCTTTTTCCATCTCCATTTCCCTGAGCTTCCTTCGTAACACCTTTCCCACCGTGCTTTTGGGAAGATCCTCCACAAATTCAACCTGCTTGGGCGTCTTATAGGCGGCCAGTTTCTCCCGGCAGAACAAGATGACCTCCTCGGCGGTCAAGGTCTCCCCCTCCCGGGGAACGATAAAGGCCTTGACCGTTTCGCCCCGGTAGGGGTCGGGGATGCCCACGGCACAGGCCTCCTTGATCTTGGGATGCTCATAAAGAACTTCGTCGATGTCCCGGGGATAGATATTAAATCCGCCGGCGATGATCATGTCTTTCTTGCGGTCCACGATGTAGAGGTACCCTTCGTCGTCCAGGTAACCGATGTCTCCGGTATAGAACCAGCCGTCCCGGATGGCCTCGGCCGTCTCCTCCGGTTTCTTGTAATAACCCTGGGTAAGCTGCGGGCCTTTCAGCAAGATCTCTCCGCTTTCACCCAGTCCCATTTCCTTGGTGCCGTCCACCAAGTCGACGATCTTGCAGTCCGTGTCCGGTACGGGTAGTCCCACGCTCCCCGCCTTGGCCTTTCCTCTCCAGGGGTTGGCGTGGGAAAGGGGTGAGGTCTCGGTCAGGCCGTAGACCTCCATGATCTGGGCGCCGACCACATCTTTCCATTGTTTGAGCGTCTCCAGAGGCAGGGGGGCGGCGCCGGAGACACACCCCTTGATAAAGGAAAAATCGGTTTTGGGAAATTCCGGATGATTGAGCAGGCCCACATAGAGCGTGGGGACGCAGGGGAAGTAGTCCGGGCGGTATTTCTTGGTCATTTTGAGTACGCCCTCCGGGTCAGGTTTCGGGACCAGGATGATGCTCAACCCTCGATAGAGGCAGTGGTTCATGACCGCTGTAAACCCGGCGCTGTGAAAAATGGGGAAGATTCCCATAAGGCTTTCCCGGCCTTCCCCGGCATCGAAAGTCCAGGCCCGAAGCTGCTGGACGTTGACACTTAAATTTCTATGGGTCAGCATGACGCCCTTGGAAACGCCGGTGGTACCGCCGGTATAGAGCAGAGCTCCCAGGTCGTCCAGGTTTACTTCGGCGTCCGGGGGCTGATCCGGAAATTTGTTGACCAGGTCCAGGAACTCATAGACCTCTTCCCCGGAAACGGGTTGACGATGCAGGCTTTTTTTGACCAGGGGGAAGAGTTGCTTGGCCGGAAAAGGAAGGTAGTCCCGAATATGACAGGAAATGATCGTCCGGATCCCGGTCTTTTCTTTCAATTTGAGGATACGGGGGATGAGCAGGTCGAGCGAGATGGCCACCGTGGAATCCGAATCATTGAGCTGGTATTCCAGTTCCGATTCGGTGTACAGGGGGTTGTTCATGACCACCACGGCGCCCAAGCGGAAAACCGCATAAGCAGGCGATGAACCCCTGGGGAATGTTGGGCAGCAGCAGGGCCACCTTGTCGCCTTTTTTTACTCCCAGGTCCCGCAGGGCATTGGCAAACCGGTTCACCAGGGCATTCAACTCCCGGTAGGTGATCTTCTTGCCCATCATCAGCAGGGCTGCCTGATGCGGGTAATTTCTGGCGCTTCGATCCAGGGCCTCGGGCAGGGTGAGCGGCTCGTAGTCGATGCCCGGGGGTACCTGGGGGTCATAAGATTTGTGCCAGATCCTCTCTCTTCCATCTCCTTGCCTCTTGTCCCTTGTTTCCTTTTATGATTTTTTCATCAACTCTCCCATGATAATCAGCTTCTGGATCTGGTTGGTTCCCGCCCCGAACTCGATGCCCTTTACGTCCCGGTACATCCGCTCGATGGGGTATTCCCGAATGAAGCCGTACCCACCGAAAACCTGCATGGCCTGGCCCACGGCCCGAACCCCGGCCTCGGCGCAGAATAATTTGGCATAGGAGGCCTCCAGCCTCACTTTTTTTCCGCTGCCGGCCAGTGTGGCCGCCCAGTAGGAAAGGACCCGCCCGGCCTGGATTTCCGTGGCCATGCCGGCCAGGATATCCTGGATCATCTGAAATTGGATGATGGGCTGGCCGAACTGGATCCTTTCCCGGGCGTACCGAAAGGCCAGGTCGAAAGCCCCCTGGGCCACGCCGATGGGCGCAATGGACCAGAGGATCCGCTCGCGGTCCAGGCCGCTCATCAGGACGTTGATTCCCCGGTTTTCCTCGCCCAGCAGGTTCTCCAGGGGGACTTCGCAGTTCTCGAAGAACAGTTCTCCGGTCGGCGAACCCCTGACCCCCATCTTTTTCATGGGCTTCCCCTTGATGAACCCCGGGAATCCCGCTTCCACGATGAAGGCGGAAATGCCTTTCGGCCCGGCCTCCGGGTTGGTTTTGGCATAGACGATGGCCACGTCGGCGATGGGCCCGTTGGTGATAAACGTCTTGGACCCGTTCAGGATATAGCGATCTCCTTTCTTTTCAGCCCGGCAGCGCAGGGAAAGGGCGTCCGATCCCGCGCCCGGCTCGGTCAAAGCCAGGGCCCCGATCGTTTTTCCGGCGATGAGGTCCGGCAGAAAACGCCGGCGCTGCGCCTCATTCCCGTTCCTGAATATGCTTTCCGTGCAGAGGATGGCGTGGGCCCCGTAGGTGTTTCCAGTGGAAACGCACCCCCGCATCAGCTCTTCCATAACCAGTACACAGGACAGGAAATCCGATCCCGCTCCCCCGTATTCTTCGGGGAGGGCGATCCCGAACAGACCCATATCCGCCATGGCCCGGAAATTCTCCTCAGGAAAACGTTCCTCCTCATCGATGATCGGGGCCCGGGGGATGACATCCTGGTCGACGAAACGGGCCACTTGCTCCTTGAGCATTCGCTGTTCTTCGGTAAGTTCGAAATCCATGCTTATTCGTCCTCGTCTTCTTCCTCCGCATCCTGGGGGAGGAGTCTCTGGATAAAATGGGTGTTGAATTCCCCTTGATTAAAAAGAGGATCATCCATAATCTTCAGATGTAGTGGGATGGTGGTTTTAATCGGCTCGATCCGGAACTCTTCCAAGGCCCTTTTCATTATCCGGATGGCCCCGTTCCGGGTAAGATCCCAGGCGATGAGCTTGGCGACCAGGGAGTCGTAGAAGATCGGCAGTTCATAGCCCTGATAAAGATGGCTATCCAACCGCAGGCCGAAGCCTCCAGGGGGACGATAGAGCTCAATCTTCCCGGGAGAAGGCAGAAAATGCCTTTCCGCATCCTCGGCATTGATCCGGCATTCAATCGCCCAACCCCTGGACCGGATATCCTCCTGAAGAAAGGACAGGTTTTCACCGGCCGCCAGTCGGATCTGTTCCCGGATGAGATCGACGCCGGTAGTCATTTCCGTAACCGGATGCTCCACCTGGATCCGGGCATTGATTTCCATAAAGTAGAATTGGCCGTTCCCGTCCAACAGAAATTCCACTGTGCCGGCATTGCGGTAACCGACGGCCGCGGCCGCCCGGAGGGCCATGGCCCCCATGACCCGACGAAGTTCCGGTGTCAGCCGGGGCGAAGGTGATTCCTCAATGAGTTTCTGGTACCTCCGCTGGATGCTGCACTCCCGCTCACCCAAATGGACGATCCTTCCCCGGCAGTCGGCCAGAATCTGGAACTCGATATGCCGGGGTTCGGCCAGGTATTTCTCAAGATAGACCTCGTCGGTCCCGAAAGCCGCCCGGGCTTCTCCCCGGGCCACGGGAAAATCCTCCCGCAGGGTCTTGGGGTCCGGACAGATTCGAATGCCCCGTCCGCCTCCCCCCCCGGCGGCCTTAACCATTAAAGGGTAGCCGATCTCCTCGCCAATCCGGAGGGCCTCTTCCGTCGTCCCCACCCCCTGGTCACTGCCGGGAATCACCGGCACTCCGACCTCTTTCATGACCCTCTTGGCGGCGATTTTTTCCCCGGCCAGCCGAAGACTATCGGAGGAAGGTCCGATAAAAACGAGCCCGGCCGCTTCACACGACCGGGCAAAGGAGTCATTTTCCGCCAGATAGCCGTAACCGGGATGAACGGCCTGTACCCCCTTGGCTTTGGCCACCGAGATAATCCGCTCCCCGTCCAGATAACTTTTAGTGCTCGGGGCCGGCCCGATGCACACCGTTTCATCCGCCAATTGCAGGTGCAACGAATGGACGTCGGCCTCCGAGTAGACGGCCACTGTCTGCAGGCCCAATTCCCGGCAGGTCCGAATGATCCGGAGGGCGATCTCCCCCCGGTTGGCGATAAGGATCTTGGAAAACATGCCCCGTCTCAGGAGCCCTCGATGACCATGATCAGGTCACCGTCTTTCAAAGCGGTCTCATTCTCCGCCACGATTTTGACCACCTTACCGGTCCCCGGGGATTTAACTTTCTGGAAAACTTTCATGGTTTCCAGCAAACCCACTACCTGTTTCTTTTTAACTTCATCGCCCTCTTGGACATAAAGCGGTTGTTCCGGCGCCGGCCGGCGGTAAAAGACCCCGGACATGGGCGCTCGGATTTCGATCAAGTTGGGGTTGGTTTCTATGTCCATTGCCTTGACCTCCTTCGTTTAAGTAAAAAAAATCGTCCATTGTTCCCCCTCCCCTGGCGGGGGGGGCGGGGGGCGGGGGAGATCCCCAACCACCTGAACACCCATTAAATTCACCGGACAGGCAACCCCAGTATTTCCCGGGCCTCGGCCGGACTGGCAATCTCTCTCCCCGCCTCCCGGACCACCTTGGCCAAGGCCTCGATCAAGGCCCCGTTGTGGGGGGCCTTTTCCCCGTTGGGCAGATAGAAGGTATCCTCCAGGCCGGTTCGAACGTTTCCACCCAATTCCACACATCGACGGTGGAGCGGCCAGACATCCTGACGCCCGATGGCGATCACCTGCCAAAGGGCGCCCGCAGGCATCTCTTCCATCAACAACGGAAGCCATTCCGGCTTGGCCGGCATCCCGCTGGCCACCCCCATGACCAGGGAGATATGGGCCGGCCCGATGAACATCCCGTTACGCTGGTACAGCCCGACGCTTCGAACGATCCCGCTGTCGAAACATTCAAATTCGGGAACCACGCCGTTGGCCTTCATCACCTGCAGAAACCTTTCCACCTTATCCACCGGATTGTCGAACAGCGTCGGCGGCCAGGCCCACCTCCCGTCGCTCTTCAACTTCAGGTAATTAAGCGATCCGGCGTTACAGGCGGCCATCTCCGGTTTGAATTTTTCCAGGCAGGCCGCCGGAGCGGATATATCCGGCCCCATCACCCCCGTGCTCATACAGATAATGATTTCCGGGACCCGGGTCTTGACGGCCTCCAGGATGGCGCCAACCGTTTCCAGGTCCCAGGTGGGCAGATGCCCCAGCCCCGGACCCTGATTCCGGAAATGAACATGTACCGTAGAGGCCCCGGCATCGTAGGCCTGCTGGGTCTGCTCGGCCATTTCCTCCGGTGTCACCGGGACGTTGTGAACGGCCGGATTGGTCAAAACGCCGGTCAAGGCGCAGGTAATGACGGTCTTGGATCCCATATTTCTCTCCCTTAATGTTGATGTGGTTCGTTAGAATGCAAATGTCGAATATCGAATACTGAATCAAAGGTCTTAGTATTTTCCTTCAACATTCGACATTCCCTGTTCGATATTCGACATTCGTAGTCACCTCTTATGTTGGTCCCGTCCCATGCCTCTTGGCCCGCTTCGGCAACGTTTCCTGTTTGTTTCGAGTAAAGTCCAACGCCTCAATAATTCGCTTCCGGGTGTCTTGGGGCTCGATTACCTCATCCACGATCTGAGCCGTCCAGCTCCGGGCCACTTCAAAGATATCCAGTTTTTCCCGGGACCGGTTCAGGTAACCTTCATAGGCATCCGCCTCGATCCCCTTCCCATAGACCTTTTGGTAATCAACCGTAGAGGCCTCTACCGCCAAACGGGCGATGGGCCAGGCGTAGCAAAGATCGACCCCCAGCCCCTTGGAGCCCCCCATGATGATGCTGCCGGCATCGGCGTAGGCCTCCCTCAAGATGACGCTGATCTTGGGAATAGTCGAGGTGGCATAGACATCCAGGATTTTACCGACATGCCTCAAAAGCCCCAAGGCCTCCTGCTCTTCCCCGGGTACGACCGGAGGCGTATCCACCAGATTGACCAGCGGAAGGTTATAGGCATCCAGGACCTGGAGGAAACGGTAATATTTATCACAGGAATTGATCTCCAGTATGCTGCCCGGTTCCCTCGGGTTGTTGGCCACCAACCCCACCACCTGCCCGTTAAACCGGCAGAAACAGGTGATCAGGTTTTTGGCGTATTCGTCCTTGATCTCCAGGACTTCCCCGTCATCCACCAGAACCCGGATCACTTCGTGCATATCATAGGGTTGATCATAGTTGTCGGGGACGATGGCCAGCAGTTCCTCCACTTTCCGGTCCTGGGGATCGGAGGGCGTCCGGTCCGGCGGCCGCTCCCGCCAGTTGGAAGGAAGATAACCCAGCAACCGCCGGGTCAACAAAAGCGTTTCCCGATCATTATCCCCCACCAGGTCGCAGGTGCCGCTGTAGACCATGTGGTAATCGGCGCCGCCCACGTCTTCGCCGATTTTCTCCGAGGTAGCGGCTTCGGTCATCCGGGGCCCGCCCAGCCAGAGGTGGGCCGACCCCCGACTCATCAGCAGAAAATCGCAGAGCACCGGGCAATAGGCTTGCCCGGCGATACAGGGGCCCAGGAGAACATTGATCTGCGGTATTAAACCGGAGAACCGGGATTCGAGGGCGAACCACCAGTCAATGCCGGCCATGGGCACATCCCGGTAGCCCAACCGCCCCCCCGAGGAGTCCAACAGCCAGACCATGGGGATCCCCCAGCGGGCGGCCATCTCCATCAGTTTAACGAACTTCATCCCGTGCTGGGTTCCGATCGAGCCACCCAACACGGTGAAGTCGCTGGCATAGACCGCGATCCGGCGGCCCTCCACCAGACCCGTTCCTACCACGGCCCCATCGCCGGGCGCATCGAATTCCCGCCCGTCGATTCGGGACCCGGTGGTATTCACCACCGAACCCAGTTCACCGAAAGTACCTGGGTCCAGTAGTGTTTCGATCCGTTCCCGGGCGGTCAGCTTGCCCCTCCGGTGCTGGCGTTCGATATGCTCTTCGCCCCCCCCGGTAAGGTTTTTCTTCTGAATTTCCCTAAGCCGTTTAATCCCCTGCTCGTAGCCTTCTCCCATGGAATCACCTTATGTCTCAGCAACTCATTTTTCTGCCCAGCCCCATCCGCTCGGCTCCCATTTCAAAGGTCATTTTTTCCATAAAGACTCGCACGTTGTTTGTGCGATTCTTTATGCCGGCTTGATGGAACGCCTTTTGGCCGGTAGTTCCTCGCGCTTTCCGCTCACGGCCTGAAGGGCCCGGATGATCCGCGGACGGGTGTCCCTGGGGTCGATCACCTCATGGGTCGTATAATAGGAGGTCCAAACCTTGGCCAGATTCATCACCGAGAACTGCTCTTTGAGAATCCCGAGATATTGATTGAACACCTGATCAAAATTCCCCTGCTCCTTGGCCTTGGCCAGCTCTTTGTGGAACACGGCATGAACCACGGTTTCCGGGCCGGTAGGAGCGAATTCGGCCGTCGGCCAGGTGTAGACAAAATCCGGGAACATGCGGGAGCAGCCCAGGACGATGTTGGCCCCTCCGTAGGAGCGCCGCAGGACCAGGGTGATCTTCGGGCAGGTCAGGTGGGCATAGGAATGGAGCAATTTGGCCCCGTGACGGATCACCCCCAGCCGCTCCCACCGGTCCCCGGGAGGAAAGGCCGTGGTATCCACCAGGGTCACCAGGGGGATATTAAAGGCGTCCAGGAAATTCATGAAGCGGTCATACTTGTCCGAGGAATCCGGCTCCATGATTCCGCTCAATTCATCGGGGTTGTTGGCTACGATGCCGGCCGCCAGCCCGCCGAACCGGGCGAAACCGATAACCAGGTGAGAAGCGAAATCTTCCTTGAGCTCCAAAAACACCCCGTTGTCCACTATCTTCTCGATGACCTCGTGGATGTCATAAGTAAACTTGGGGTTGTCGGGCATGATATCCAGCAGGTCTTCCTCCCGCCGGTCGGGATCATCCCCCGTCTCTACCACTGGAGGCTTATCCCAACAGTTCTGGGGAACATAATCCAACAGCAGTCTGGCCTGCTCGACGGCTTCGTCGTCGCTGTCGGCGATCAGGTCGCACTGGCCGCTTTTCTCCTGGTGGAAGTCGGCGCTTCCCCCCTCTTTCGTGGACTTTTCACCCCCCAGCCAGAGAAAAGCCGTGTGACGATTCATGATCAGGAAATCGGAAAGCACGGGCAGAGAGGCCATGACCCCGGTGCAGGGTCCCAGGAGGAGGGTGACCCGGGGAATGATGCCGGAATACAGGCAGGTATTTCGGAGCAGTTCGCCCAGTCCGTTCAATCCGGAATCCCCGCCCTTCAGGCTGATCCGTTCCCCGGCCGAGTCGATCAGGCCGAACAGCGGGATCCCCATCTGTCCGGCCATCTTGGTCAAATCGTTCAGTTTCCAGACGGCCTGGTCCCCCAGGGAACCGGACATCACTGAAAAATCAAAGGCATAAACGGCCGCCGTTCGACCGCGAACGCTGCCCAAGCCCATCACCACTCCATCCGACGGGCTGGGTCTTTTCCGTCCGTCATACGGGGGGCGGACATCGCGAACCAGGGAGCCGATCTCCTCGAAGCTTCCCGGGTCCAACAATTTTTCAATCCGCTCCCGGGCGCCGAGTTTTCCCAGGTCCCGCAATTCCTGAAGTCGCTTTTCTCCCCCGCCTTCCAGATTTTCCCGCCGAACCCGCTCCAGGCGAGACAGATAACCGTCCATCCATTGACCCATACTAATTCTCCAAGGAGGTTGTCATTCTTCGTCCTGCGTTATCGCGGGACGAAGAATTTTGTTTTTTCAGCCAGTTCCGAGATCCTTCACGGAGTTTACCCTGAGCCGAAAGACGAGATCCTTCGCGGAGTCTACCCCGCGCAGAAGACCGAGATCCTTCGCTTCGCTCAGGATGACCAGTGCGGGGCTCAGGATGACGGTAAGCGAAGGGATCGGGATGACAGTTCGGGATTTTTTGCGAACCTGTCAATGTTCATCCATAATGCTTCTCCACTTCATCCGGGGTCTGGGCGTCGCCCTCGATGTCCCGGGCCAGTCCTTCCCGGCGCTTGAGCTCCTTGTAGTATTCATGCTGGACCAGCATGTTCATCACCTGGTTGGTCCCGGTCCAGATCATGGCCAGTCGGCAGTCGCGCAAAAGTCGCTCGATGGGATAGACCGTGGTATAGCCGATTCCGCCCATGATTTGCATGGCGTTGTTGATCACCTGCCAGGCCGTTTCGGTGCCCACCTTCTTGGCCTCGGAAACCAGACGTCGGCCGTCCGCGCCGGAATCGACCAACCTGGCCGCGGTATAGACCAGGGAGCAGGCGGCGTCCAGTGCGGCTACAGAATCGGCCAGCATAAAATTGACGGCCTGAAATTTATCAATGGTCTGGCCGAAGGCCTTGCGCCGCGTTGAATACCGGGCCGCCACCTCCAGGGCCGCCCGGCCGGCCCCGATGCAACCGGCCCCGCTCAACAACCGTTCGGGAATCATCATGCGATTGAAAATGGCATAGGCATTATGTAATTCGCCCACCACATTTTCCCGGGGGACCCGCACATCCTTGAAAACCAGGCGGCCGGTCCCGCCGCCCCGGGTTCCCAACAATTGGTAGATATTCTGAACCTCCACTCCGAAGGACCGCTCCACGATAAAACAACTGATCGATTGATGGGGCGGGGCCTGGGGGGCCGATTTGGCATACACCAGGAACCAGTCCGCATCCTGGGCGCCCACCACAAACCTCTTTTCCCCATTGAGTATGAAGCAATCGCCGTCCTCGACCGCCGTGGTGGTGGCCCCGAAAAAATCGGATCCCCCCCGAGGTTCGGTCAAGGCCTCCGCGCTGTAGAGTTTCCCGGCCAGAGTCGGCGCCAGGTACTTTCGTTTCTGCTCTTCCGTTCCAAAGAGGTTGACCGCCTCTCCCACGATACCGGGCATGACGTAAGCGCAGGACAAGGAATTGCCTAAAACCCCCACCTCTTCCACGCCCGCTACTTCGGCCGTCCAGTTGAGCCCCCGGCCGCCGTACTCCTTCGGGAAACGGGCTCCCAGAAGATTCCGGGCCGCCGCCATTTCGATGAACGGCCGACCGGTCTCTATTTTGCTGTTATCCATATCCCGCAGGAGTTGACTGGGGACGGTTTTTACAAAATCCCGGACTTCATCCCGGAAAGCCTTTTCTTCCTCGCTCAATAAAAAATCAAACATGCTTTTCTCCTTGCTTGGAAATGGATATAAAGTCGAACACCGCTTTTAGGCGTTTGTTTTCATTCGTCATGCCGGACTTGATCCGGCAACCAGGGTCTTCGAAGCTGAGGCGGAACCGAACGGATTGAAATCGATTTTGAGAGGTAGAAAGGATTGCTTCAACTTCCATAGCTTTCTCCGGCCAGGGTTGAACGCTCACCAAGGAAACACGGATTGGGTTGGAACGGGTCCCCCCTCACCCGTTTTCACACTTCGGGTGAGGGGGAGAAACACACGGTAAATCGGATTTAGAATTAGTTGGATCAGGTCAGATTTTCAAAAATCCCGGCCGCACCCATGCCGCCGCCGATGCACATGGAGACCACGCCATACCGGGAGCCACGCCGTTTCATTTCGTGAATGAGCTGCACGGTCAACTTGGCCCCGGTGCAGCCCAAGGGATGCCCCAGGGCGATGGCTCCGCCGTTGACGTTGACCTTCTCCGGATCGATGCCCAGTTCCCGGACAGAGGCCAGCGCCTGTGAAGCGAAGGCCTCGTTTATTTCAAACAGGTCGATTTCCTTTAGTTTCCTCCCGGTCACCTTCATGAGCTGAGGGATGGCATACATGGGACCGACCCCCATGATTTCCGGCGGCACGCCGGCTACGGCAAAGCCCACATAGCGGGCCAGCGGATTGAGCCGCAGGGCGGCGGCCTTCTCCGCGGTCATCAGCAGCACCGCGGCGGCGCCGTCACTCATCTGGGAGGAGTTGCCGGCCGTAACCGATCCGCCTTTCTTAAAGGGCGGCTTCAGAGAAGCCATCTGCTCTATCGTAGTCTTCCGCGGGCCTTCATCCACGTCGAATTTCTTCACTTTTTCCACGCGCTTTCCGGCTTCATCGACCGCCACGGTCTTGACTTCCAGCGGAACGATTTCTTCCCGAAACTTTCCATCCGCAATGGCTGCCAGGGCCTTCTCGTTGCTCGCCAGTCCGAACCGATCCTGATCTTCGCGGGTGACCTTGTACCTTTCGGCCACGCCTTCGGCGGTCAAGCCCATGCCGATATACGCTTCCGGATATTCCTCCACCAGACCCGGATTGGGGGCAAAATAGAAGCCGGTCATGGGAACCTGACTCATGGACTCCGCCCCGCCGGCCGCAACGATTTCGCACATGCCGGCCATGATCTGCTGGGCTCCGATGGCGATAGCCTGGAGTCCTGAAGAGCAAAAACGGTTTACGGTCTGGCCCGAGGTGGTATAGGGAAACCCGGCTTTCATCACCGCCAGACGACCCATATTCAACCCCTGGGTATTTTCCGGGAAGGCACAGCCGATGACCACGTCTTCCACATCCTCTTTTTTTACCCCGGGAGCGCGCTGGATTACTTCATTCAACACCATCGCGGCCATATCGTCAGG
The DNA here is from genome assembly GCA_963743305.1 of uncultured delta proteobacterium. Classification (GTDB taxonomy): domain Bacteria; phylum Desulfobacterota; class RBG-13-43-22; order RBG-13-43-22; family RBG-13-43-22; genus CAVQSS01. Next base: position 65,289 of record CAVUPH010000016.1, on the reverse strand, counting down.
CCGGACGTTGACTAAAATTCCTCTCTTGGCGCGGCCGACGGCCGTCCGGGCCGCCGCAACAATCACGATATCTTTCATGGAAATTCCTCCTGGTTAATTCCGTAAAGGTTTGCCGGTCATCAGCAGATGCTTGATCCGTTCAATGGTTTTCTCCTGTCCCAAGAGGGAAAGGAAGGCCTCCCGTTCCAGGTCCAGGATATATTGTTCGTCCACCCACTGGGGAGCGCTTAAATCGCCGCCGGAAAGCACATAGGCGATCTTTTTGGCGATAAACATATCGTACTCGGAGATGAAATCCCCCCAGCGCAGGGATTGGACCATAATGGACAAGGCGGCTATACCGCGCTGGCCCAAGGCGTAGATCGATTTGGTTCGCGGAGGCGGGGCATAGCCGGCGGCGGCCAGGGCCAGTACTTCCCGCTTGGCCTCGGCCAAAACATGCTCCCCTTTCATGATAATCCGGTCGCAATCGGTCAGGAAGCCCATTTCCTGCGCCTGCAAAGCGCTGGCGCTGACCTTGGCCATGGCGACGTTTTCAAATACCTTCCCGAGGAACGGCAGGGGATCGGAATCGGCCCGTTTCATGGCCGGTGTAACCACCCGTCGGAGCAGTTCCCGACAGCCGCCCCCGGCCGGCAGCAACCCAACGCCCACTTCCACCAGCCCCAGATACGACTCTCCGGCGGCACAGATCCGGTCGGCGGCCATGGCCACTTCGGCCCCGCCCCCCAAAGCCATACCGAAGGGCGCCGCCACCACCGGTTTGTTGCAGTAGCGAAACCCAACCAGCAGGTCCTGCATGGATTTGACGCCCTGCTCGATTTCACCCCACATCTTGTTTTCGGCGGCCATGACCACATTGAACACATTGGCCCCGACGGAAAAATTTTCTCCCTGGTTCCCGATCACCAAGCCGGCATAGCCTTTTTCCAACTCTTCCAGGGCCAGGGTGCCCATAGCAAAAATATCCGGATCCAAGGCGTTCATCTTGGAATGGAACTCCAGGCAGAGGACGTCGTCCCCCAGATCGATCAGGGAAGCGCTGAAGTTCTTTTTCAGGACGCCCTTGGTTTCCTTCAGGTCTTTAAGCACAATAAAATTGGGGTCCACCGGGATGGGCTGATAGGAACGGCTCGACAGGTCCCAAAACAGCTTCCGAATCCCGTCCTTCTTATAAAAAGTCTCGCCGCCGCCGGCGATCATCTCTTTGACCCAAGCGGCGACTTTAAATCCCTCGGCTTCCATCCGCTCGACGGTTTCCTTGACCCCCAGGATATCCCAGATCTCAAAGGGCCCCAGTTCATGGAAGAAACCGGCCCGGACGGCATCATCTACCGCGTAGAGGACATCCGCTATTTCCGGGATCAGCCAGGCACAATAGGATAAAGCCTGGGCGGTGTTGAAGGCGATCATCTTGGCCACTCGGTCATCCTGCCGGCTGATGAATTTTATCCGCTCCGGCAGGGATTCGATGCCTTTGGCCTGTTTCACCCAGGGAATATTCGGTTTCTGTTGAGGTCGGTATTCCAGGGTCTTGAGGTCTAGTATGAGATAGTCCTTTTTCCCCTCCGGGGTTTTGATTTTTTTGTAAAATCCTTGTTTGGCCTTGTTGCCCAACCAGCCTTTTTCCACCATTTTCCCGGTCAGTTCCTTCACCGGCCCCTGGATGACTTCCCGGAAAGGATCATCCGGGATGGCGGGATAGAGGTTGTTGGCCACGTGGCTGGCGATGTCCAGTCCGACCAGGTCCTGAAGTCGGAAGGTGGCGGTCTTGGGGTGCCCGATCAGCGGACCGGTGACGGCGTCCACCTCTTCCACCGTCAGATCGTTCTGCAACACGTAGTTGATGGCCGAAGTCCCGGTAATGCCGGCCACCCGGTTGGCGATGAAATTCGGGGTATCCTTGCACAAGACCATGGTCTTGCCCAACCGGCGTTCCCCGAATTGCATCATGAAGGCCGATAGCTTCGGGTCGGTTTCCGGCGTGGGAATGATCTCCAGCAGCTTCAGATACCGGGCCGGGTTGAAGAAGTGGGTCCCCAGAAAATGGGCCTTGAACTCGTCTGACCGTCCTTCGGCAATCTGATAGATGGGCAGACCGGAGGTATTGGTGGAGACGATGCTGCCCGGGTTTGCGGGCCGCTTCGATTTTGGCCATCACCTCGTGTTTGATCTTGAGGTTTTCGACCACCACCTCGATGATCCAGTCCGCCTCTTTGATCCAGTCGAAATTATCTTCCATATTGCCGACGGTGATCAGCTCCATCCGGGTGGGGCTGAACAACCCCGGTGGTTTGGATTTCTTCAGAAAATCTATTCCCTGATTGACGATCCGGTTGCGAACGACCGGGCTCTTCAAAGTCAGCCCCTTGGCCTCCTCCGCGGGAGTCAGCTTGAAGGGGACGATATCCACCAGGTAAACGGGGATCCCCGCGTTGGCCAGATGGCCGGCGATTCCCCCGCCCATGACACCGGAACCGATGACCATGGCTTTTTTTATTTGAAAACCCATTGATTCCTCCTCTAATTAATAGTACTGAGTAAAAATATAGTCAATCACCCGAAGGTGCTGACCCGGTCAGGCCGTCATTCCGGCGAAAGCCCTTCGATAAACTCAGGGCCATGAGCCAGTCGAATGGCCGGAATCCAGGGCGGTTAAAGACCCCAACGTCCTGGATGCCGGATCAAGTCCGGTATACGGAGAATAACCGAATTCCAAAAAAGTTAAAACCCTTCCTCCGGGATGTCCACCGCCGAGGTATCCTCCTGCTGGAAGCTGGTATAGCGGGAGAAGACGTTGGTCAGGATATTCCGGCAGAAATATTTAGCCGTTTCCATTTTTCCTCGATAGAAGTAACCGTCGGCCGAATCGGCCTCCACGCCCTTCAGCTTTTCCCGGGCGATCATCCCCTGCTCCAAGAGCATATGCCCCATGAGCACCTCGGAAAAGCAGGCCAAAAAGCGGGTGGCCGCCAAGGCGATTAGCTTGGGTTTTCCACCCTGGAAATATTGCATGAAGCGCATGGTGTAATCGCCGGTGGCTTGGGCCGCCTTGAACAGGAGTTTGAAGTCGGCGCTGAAATCGGGATCTTCTTTGTGTTCCTTGGTCAGGTCGAAAATATTTTGAATCCAGGACTGGAACACCGCTCCCCCTTCCAGGGGAAGCTTACGCCCGATCAGATCCAGGGATTGGATATAGTTGGTCCCCTCCCAAATGGAGACGATCTTGAGGTCCCGGGCGTACTGTTCCACCGGAAACTCCGCGCAGTAGCCGACTCCTCCTAATACCTGCATGGCGTCCCGGGTCAGGTCATAGCCGAAGTCGGAACAATAGGCCTTGACTAACGGGGTGAGCAGTTCCACCTGGTTTCCGGCCGCCTTCCGTTTGCCTTCGTCGGGGTCGGACAAGGCCACGTCAATCTGGAAAAAAAGCTTCCCGATCATGGCCCGCATGGCTTCGGTGCCGGCCTTCAGGTTCATGAGCATGCGGCGGACGTCCTCGTGTTCGATGATCCGGACCCGGTCCGCTTTGCGGTCGGTGAAGGGCGGGCCCTGAAACCTTTCCTTGGCGTACTGCAGGGCTGAATCATAGGCCGAGGCCGCCAGGCCCAGCGATTGGACTCCGCAACCCATGCGGGCCTCGTTCATCATCTGAAACATCTCAGCCATCCCGCTGTGGGGTTTCCCCAGCAGTATCCCGCGGCACTTCCCGCTTTCCCCGAAACTCAGGGAAGCGGTGGAGGAACCGTGAATCCCCATCTTGTGTTCGATGCCGGTACAAAACACATCGTTGGGTTCTCCCAGCGAACCGTCGGGATTAACCCAGACTTTGGGCACGATAAAAAGGCTGATCCCCTTGGTCCCTAAAGGGGCCCCTTCAATCCGGGCCAGTACCAGATGGATGATGTTTTCGGTCAGGTTCTGGTCCCCGCAGGTGATGAACCGCTTGTTGCCCTCAATCTTATAGATCCGTGGGTCTCCGGAATCCGGATCGGGTACCGCCTTGGACCGGGCATACCCCACGTCCGAGCCGGCATCCGGCTCGGTCAGACACATGGTCCCGGCCCAGACCCCGGTGTTCAGCTTTTCCACGAACATGGCGCGATCCAGGTCAGTCCCGTAATGTTCGATAACCTCGGCGTTGGCGGTAGTTAGCCCCGGATAGGTCATGAAGGCCATGTTGCCACCGACAAAAAACTCGCTGACCAGACCGCTCAAACAGGCCGGCAGCCCCTGACCACCAAATTCCGGGTTTCCGGACATGGAAATCCAGCCGTTTTCGGCCATTACCTTCCAGCACTGATGAAAGGAGGCCGGTATCTTCACCTGCCCGGCGTCATACTGGCAACCCTCCCGATCGCCATCCTGCATGGTCGGGCCCAACACTTCCTTGGCCACCTTGAGCCCCTCCTGGATGATCATCTCGAAATCTTCCAGGCTGAAATCCTTGTAGCGATCATATTTCAGCAGGTCCGCCATATTGAGCTGTTCAAACAATACAAACTTCGTGTCCCGTTCATTCCGATTGAAATAATTTACTCCCATGGTTTAATCTCCTTCTTTTTTTTGGATCTAAAAATTTTCGATTCCTATAAGCCTTTTAGTTGACCAAAAACTGCTTTCCTCCCCCTCCCTTGACGGGAGGGGGCCGGGGGGGTGGGTGAATCCTGTTGCATCACCCTTCCACCCGTTACCTGATATAATCAACGACCGGAAGGCTCAGCCTCCTGCTCAGGGCCAAACCCCGACCGATTGCTCTCTGTTTCAAAACATCAGCTTGCCGATAATTTCCTTCATGATCTCCTGGGTCCCGCCTCCGATGGACAGGATCCGGTTATCCCGGTACAATCGCTCCACCAGGTATTCCCGCATATAGCCATAGCCCCCGTGAATCTGAACCGCGTCATAGGTGACCCGGTCGCTGACCTGACAGGAAAAATTTTTAGCCATGGAAATTTCCTTGACCGGGTTCAACCCGGCCTCGATTTTAGCCGCCACGCGGTAGGTGAATTCACGGCTGGCCTCGATCAAGGTGGCCATATCCACCAGCTTGTGGCGGGTCACCTGAAAGCCTTCCAGGGGCCGGCCGAAGGCCTCCCGCTGTTTCACATACTTTAACGATTCCTCCAGGGCCAGTTGGGCGGTCATGTTGGCCAGGAGGGCCAATTGCAGGCGTTCCATCTGAAAGTTGGCCATGATCCCGTAAAAGCCCTCGCCTTCCTCCCCCAGCAAGTTTTCCACCGGTACCAGGCAATCCTCAAAAACCAGCTCGGCCGTATCCGAGGCCCACCAGCCCATCTTTTTCAAGACCCGAGTAACCTCGAACCCCGGGGTGTCGGTTTCGACCACCAGGAGGCTGACCCCATGGGGTCCGGAACCGCCGGTCCGGACCGCGCAGGTCAAGACATCGGCCCGAGCCCCGCTGGTGATAAAGGTCTTCCGGCCGTTCACCCGGTACATCTTCCCTTCCTGAACGGCCCGGGTTCGGATGGCCCCCACGTCCGATCCGGCATTCGGTTCGGTGATGGCCAGGCCGCAAATTTTCTCTCCGGCCAGGATCGGCGGAATCAAACGTTTTTTCAGATTCTCCCGGCCGGAACGGAGTATCGGCGGAAGCCCGATATCCAATGACCCCAGACCGGCCGCTACCCCCCCGGACCCGCAGCGGGCGATTTCCTCGATGGCCGCCACCTTTAAAAATAAGTCGCCTGCGCTCCCGCCGAACGCTTCCGGATAGCCGATCCCTAAGATTCCGGCCTCTCCGGCCCGGCGGTACAACTCCCGGGGAAACTCCCCCTGTTCTTCCCATTCGTTGACGTAAGGGTTAATCTCCCTCTCAACGAACTTTCGGACCGTTTGCCGCACTAAGCGGTGGGTTTCCCCGAAATATTCCTGATAGGACATGGGAAGGCGGCTTTCCTTAGTATCTAAATAAAAAATACGAATAACGAATTTCGAACGCTGAATATCGAATTTCGATGTGACTTTTTTTAGTTACTTCAACATTCGAAATTCGTTATTCGTTATTCGACATTTTCATGCTTCGCGGGTGCCCCGCGGGGCATGGAGGTTTAATACGAAAATAAAACCGAACTCTACCGTCATTGCGAGCGAAGCGAAGCAATCTCTCAGTCGAGCTTGGGAGATGTTACCCGCTAACCGAGGGATTGCTTCGTCGCTTCGCTTCTCGCAATGACAAGGGTAACTGTCATTTTAGCACTTCGCGGGCACCCGTCCCGGGCTGGGGGGTTTAATCGGGAACCCGTTCCTGCTTTGGCGACTGCTTAAACCGGGAAAATGGTGGCAAACCGCTGGGCCAGCATGATGTCCCCGGTAGCCTTCAGCTTGCCGCTCATAAAGGCCTGCATGCCGTTCAACTCCTTATTGACCATTGCCAGCCAGGTATCCGCCGCCATGGTCAGGGTGACGGTGGGGGCATCGCTGGCCCCTTCGTTGACCGCGCAGGCCCCGTCCTTGACCGCCACGTTCCACTTTCCACCGTCATCGCCGGTGATATCGAACTGAAAAACCGCGTTCAATCCCTGGGCGGCATTGGCGTTAAAGGCCTCCGACATTTTGGCAAACACTTCCTTCACATTGGTAAAACCCATTTTTGTTTCCTCCTCTTTCTTGGTTTTTGACTCATTAGGTTTACTCATCAAATCTTCCATCCGCGGAGGTGGAATAACCACTGCCTCCCCCTCGGAAATCACTTCTCCTTTTTGGTTGGTCCAGGTCAGGACCAGTCGGACCCGCTTTCTGGCCTCGATTTTCTCCACCACTTCCGCCGTGGCGGTAATGGTGTCGCCAAAAAATGTCGGCCGCTTGAACCGGGTGGTGATTTCTACGGCGACCGTCCCCAAACCGGGGAGTTGGGTCCCCAGCACCGGGGCTATCAGACTTTGAGGCAGGGCGCCGTGGGCGATCCGGGTCCGGAAAGGGGTCAATTTGGCAAATTCCTCATTCACATGCAGCGGATTAAAATCCCCGCTGATCCCGGCAAACAGATAGACATCGGACTCGGTAATCGTTTTGGAAAAGGAAGCCCGGTCACCAATCCGGAGACTATCATAATCTCGGCCTAATTCAAAATTCATTCAGCGGCCCCTGAAATTCGGTTCCCGTTTTTCGATAAAGGCCATCATGCCTTCCAGCGCATCTTCCGTGGAAACGGCCCGGCCCAGTGCTTCGCAGAGATAGTCCACCGCGTCGTCGAAGGGCTTATCGGCCATTTCCCGAAAGGCCTCTTTCCCGATCCGCAACCCTATCGGGCTCTTGGCCGTCAGACCCCTTAATACCTCCTGTACCTCTTCCTCCAGGCGCTCCGGCGCCACCGCCCGGGAAATCAGGCCGATCCGCTCCGCTTCCGCAGCCGGAACCTTCCTCCCGGTCAAGACCATATCCATCATCTTTTTCCAGCCCACCTGTCGGATCAGCAGAGCGCCCACCATCATGGGGAATATCCCCACGTTGACCTCCGGGGTCCAGAAGGAGACGTCCTGGCGGGCGATGGCGATATCGCAGGAAAGCATCAGCCCCAATCCGCCGGCCAGACAGGCACCGTTCACCCGGGCCACGGTAGGCTTCCCGAAGCGGGACATTTTTTTCATCAAAGCCGCATAATGCCTGGCCCCGGCCAACCGGTCTTCCCCTTCCCCGGCCAGGGTGAGGCCCAAGTCGGCCCCCGAACAGAAGGCCCGGTCCCCTTTAGCCGTCAAACAGACGGCCCGAACCGTCTCATCCCGGTCGGCCTGGTCCAGGCAGGAATGAAACGTCGAGATCATTTCCTGGCTGATGGCGTTGCGGCGGTCTTCCCGGTTAATGGTCAGGAAGGCCGTCTGATCTTTGACTTCGTAGAGGAGATCGTCGCTCATGACTATTGATAACCTCGCTGACGGGCTTAAAACGCGCCCGTCGCTACTTCCTTTCCTCGATCTCGATCAATCGGTCTCCCGGCATGACCTTGGCCTGCAAGGCGGTATTTATCTTTTTCACCAGGCCGTCGAAAGGGGCCTTCAGGGTCGTTTCCATCTTCATGGCCGAGACCACCACCAAGCCCTGTCCTTTGACGACCTCCTCCCCCTCTTGAACCAGAATGCGGATCACCACGGCGGGCATGGGGGGGGTCACCTCTCCCGGACTTTCATCCAGGCCCGCCCGTTTTTTTCGTTTCCGGGCCTGATCCAATTCCTCGACCCCAAAGACCTCGCCATCGATAAACACATATTTCCTGTTCGCGTCCCCGGCGACGAAGGCCCGAATCGGCCGCCCGTCCACCTGCATCAGGACCTGGTGGTCATCGACGGCCTGAAAGAAAACCATATATTCCGCTTCGCCAATAAGGATCCGAGCCCGGTCCGGATCTTCTCCCGGCAGCCACTCCAGCGTTTTGGTCTCATTTCCGATTTTTAATTCGCAGCGCCCGGACATTCTAGAGTCTCCATCCCCCCAGAGTTTGCCAGGGACCCCTTCTGTCCGGCGCCGAGGGTTTTTCTCCGGCCGGGATTTCCCTCGGGGACCGGTCATGGACCGCAAAGGCTATCCTGGCCAGGTCGGCTTTCCCCCGATCCGGCTTCCAGCCCTCAAAATGACGGTCGATGAAATCGGTCCGGGTCCGCCCTTCCTTGAATTCCGTGGTTTTAAATACCTCCAGGAGAAAGGGAATCGTGGTCTGGATTCCCAAGATAACGGTATTTTCCAGCGCCCGGATCATCCGCTTCCGGGCCGCCTCCCGGTTTTCGGCATAGACGATCAGTTTAGCTAATATGGGGTCGTATTCCATCGGCACGTCGAACCCGGCCCGGATCCCGCTGTCCATCCGGATTCCGGGTCCGGATGGTTCCCGAAGATAGAGGATCTTCCCGGGAGAAGGGAAAAATTGGGCCTCCGGGTCTTCGGCATAGATCCGGCATTCGATGGCATGGCCCCTGGGCTGGATCTCTTCCTGCCGGAAAGACAGGGCCTGCCCGGCGGCGATTTCCAATTGGCAGCGGACCAGATCGAGGCCGGTCGTGACCTCGGTAATGGGGTGCTCCACCTGCAACCGGGTGTTCACTTCCAGAAAGTAGAAACGCCCCTCCCGGTCCAGTAAGAATTCTACGGTGCCCGCATTGACGTATCCCGAGGCCCGGGCGGCAGCCACCGCCGCCTGCCCCATTTGCCGTCGGAGATCCGGCGTCAACGCCGGCGAGGGGGTTTCTTCGATGATCTTCTGGTGACGCCGCTGGATGGAACATTCCCGCTCAAAAAGATGCACTACGTTCCCGAAGGAGTCGGCCAGGACCTGAAACTCCACGTGCCGCGGCCCTTCCAAATGTTTCTCCAGATAAAGGGACCCGTCTCCGAAAGCCTTTTCCGCTTCGCTTTGGCAAGATTGAAAGGCCTCCGCCAAATCGCCCGGATCGTAGACGGTCCGCATCCCCTTGCCTCCCCCTCCGGCGGCGGCCTTGATAATGACCGGATACTTCAAACGCTCGGCCTCCCGGGAAAAGACCCGCAGGTCCACGGAAGTCTGGTTCAGGCCGGGTATAACCGGCACCCCGGTCTGAAGCATAATAGTTCGGGCCGTCGTCTTGCTGCCCAAGTCACGGATGGCCCTGGCCGGAGGGCCGATAAAAACGATGTTCGCTTGCTGACAGCGTTCGGCAAATTCCGGGTTTTCCGCCAGAAAGCCGTATCCGGGATGAATCGCCTCGGCCCCCGTTTGCCGGGCGGCCTCCAGCAGGCGATCGATGTTCAGGTAGCTCTGGATCGGCTCGGCCGAGCCCAGACCGACGGCCTCTTCGGCCTCCAGGACGTGGAGGGCCGTTTTATCCGCCTCGGAATAAACCGCTACGGTTTGGATGCCCATTTCCCGGCAGGTGCGGATGATCCGGACGGCGATTTCCCCGCGATTGGCGATAAGAACTTTTTTAAACATAACCTCGAAAACCTTTTTTAGGCATTTGTCTTTACCGTCATCCCGGACTTGATCCGGGATCTAGGGCATTTGAAGCCCCAACGGCCCTGGATTCCGGATCCCGCTTCGCTTGTCCGGGATGACGACCTTTTCCTGGGCAGTGGAATATTACGCCTTTCAGCGTTACATCCTGAACGTGCCGTATCCATAGGCCCCACTGCGAATCGGCGCATTCAGGGCGGCCGAGATGGCCAGCCCCAGCACGTCCCGGGTCTTGGCCGGATCCAGGATTCCGTCGTCCCAAAGGTTGGACGTGGAGTAGTAGGCGTTGCCTTCCCGAAAGGCCGAGGCGATGATCGGCCCGCGGATCTGCTCCACCATTTCCTTCGGCAGAGGCGGTTGCCCTTCCCGGGCCAACTGGTCGTTTTTAACGGTGATCAGTACATCGGCGGCCTGTTCTCCGCCCATAACCCCGATCTGGGCGTTCGGCCACATCCATAAAAAACGCGGCGAATAGGCCCGGCCGCACATGCCGTAATTGCCGGCCCCGAAGGAAGCCCCGAGGATTACGGTAAACTTGGGCACCGTGGCCGTGGCTACGGCGTTGACCATCTTATGCCCGTCCTTGGTGATGCCGATCCGTTCGTATTCTTTTCCGATGATATACCCGGCGATGTTCTGCAAAAACAGCAAGGGAATTCCCCTTTTATCGCAAAGCTGGATGAACTGGGTGGCCTTGAGGGCGCTGTCGGAAAAAAGAATACCGTTATTGCCGAGGATGCCTACGGGGTAGCCATGGATGTAGGCCCAGCCGCAGACCAGGGTCGGCCCGTATAAGGCCTTGAATTCCAGGAATTCGCTTCCGTCCACCATCCGGGCGATGACCTCTCTGACGTCATAAGGGGTGCTGATCCGCTGGGGAATGATCCCGTACAACTCTTTCGGCTCATAGACCGGGGGCCGCGCCGCCCGCTGCCCGACCTCGGCTTTTTGTGCCGGAGGCAGGTTCTTGACGATCTGTCGAATCAAATCGATGCAGTGGGCGTCGTCCTCGGCAAAATAGTCGGAGACCCCGGACTGGCGGCAATGCACATTGGCACCGCCCAGTTCGTCGGCCGTTACTTCCTCCCCGGTGGCGGCCAGCACCAACGGCGGGCCGCCCAAAAAAATGGCTCCGGTTCCTTTGACCTGGACCACCTCATCGCTCATAGCCGGAATGTAAGCCGCTCCGGCTGTGCACAGGCCCATGACCCCGCAGATCTGGGGGATGCCCATCTTGGAGATGATCGCCTGGTTGTAAAAAATCCGGCCGCCGTCGTCGGCATCGGGAAAAATTTCCGATTGCAGAGGCAGGTAGGCCCCGCCGGAGTCCACCAGGTTGACCACCGGCAAACGGTTTTCCATGCAGATGGTCTGGATCCGCAGGCCCTTCTTAACCCCCAGGGGATAAATGGTCCCGCCTTTGATCAGGGAATCATTGGCATGGACCAGCACTTCCCGTCCTTCCACCACTCCGATCCCGGCGATGATCCCGGCCGCGTGTACTTTCTTATCATACATATCAAAAGCGGCCAGGGGGGCGATCTCCAGAAAAGGGGTATTCTTGTCCAATAATAGATCCAGCCGTTCCCGGACCGAAAGCTTTCCCTGCTCGCGCATTCGGACCAGGGCCTTTTCCGAGCGCTCTTCCCGAGCCTGGTGCAAGGCTTCCTGGAGTCTGGCCACCAAGTTCCGGTTGTGCTCCTCGTTTCCCCGGAATTCGGCAGAATTCTTATCGATTCTGGTTTCGATGACTTCCATATTCTTGACCGATCCTGTTAGGTAGGTTTTTCCATAAGACCGATAAAGCTATTCGGTCCTGACACGCGTAGCTGGTGGATCCGCTTCGCTTGACCTACCCCCTGCTGCAATCATACTGTCATTGCGAGAAGGGAAGCGACGAAGCAATCCCCCGATTTGGCTTACAACGCTCCCCAAGCTCGACCGGGAGATTGCTTCGCTTCGCTCGCAATGACGAGCCCTTGCCCACTTTTACTCTGGCCTTTGCACTTTGCCGAATTCTTCACGCATATTTCCTCAAACAATCATTCGCGATCCGCATCCGCAGCACTTCCGAGGATTCTCCGGCCACCGGACCGAAGCGGGCATCCCGAAAACCCGCTTCCAGGGTATTGCTACCCAGGTAACCGTCCAGGGCCGCGATCTGCATAGCCCCGCGGGTCACCTCCTCCGCCGCTTCGGTGATAAACACCTTGGCGGAATCCACTACCGTATTCGCCTCGACTATCCCCTGCTCCAGCATCCAGGCCGCGCGATAGGCCAGAAGCTGCGCGGTCTGGTAAAGGGCGAACATCTCCGCCAGCCGGTACCGAAATTCCTGATGGGCCAGAGGCGGCTTTTCCCCCTCCTCAGCGGCCGCGCCATATTCCTTGGCCCGGTACAAAGCCCGGTGCATGACCCCCAGGGAGGAAACGGTAATGGCCAGATTGATTTTGACCTGAAGTTCGGACCGGATGGTCTGGCTCTCAAATAGACCGATACATTCTTCCTTGGCCACACTGCAATTCCGGAACGCCAGGTCGGAAAAGGCAATGCCCTTATACCCCAAAGCCGCGCAGGGTTCCGAGGGGGCCAGCCCCTCTTGGGAGGACGGAACAATCAACAGGGCGGTTTGCTCACCCAGCCAGGCCGGAACGATGATGAGGTCGGCCAGAGAACCGTTAATGACCCCTTTCCTGGTCCCGTTGAGCAGGAAGTCCTCCCCCCGCATTACGGCCTGAGTCGTTAACTTTGCCGACGGGAAGTTGCTCAACGATTCGCTCAGGGCTACAGTCCCCAGGAGCTCCCCCTTGAGCAGCGGCGCCAGATAGCGGTCTTTGAGGACCTCGCTGCCGTAACGAGCTAACAATCCGCCCACGACCCGACTGCTGATCTCAATGCCCAGATAGATATCGGGGAAGACCTCGGCGAAGGGTTCACCGGCCAGCACCGCGGTACTCAGGTCGGCATAAGGCGATCGTCCGGCCGGCTCGGGGGTCAGTCCGATTTCCAAATAGCCGCTGCCGGCCAGCTTTTTCAGAAGATGCCGGTAGGCCCGGGAAAGGCCCGTCAGGTTTTGGCTGTCGAAGTCACCGGTCAACTCGGCTTCCTCGGTCAAGAGACTCCGCAACGCCTTCCGGATTTGATTTTGACGCTCATCCAAATCAAAATTCATCGGTCTTCCCCTGGTTACATTAAACGGGAGATGATCATCTTCTGGACTTCGGAGGTCCCGCCGCCGATCGGCGCCAGGCGGCTGTCCCGGAAAGTCCGCTCCACATCATATTCGTGGCAGTAGCCGTAGCCTCCGTGGATGATGACGGCGTTATTGGTCGGGACCAGACTCCAGTCGCCCACGAAGAGCTTGGCCACCGCCGCCTCCAGATGGTTCAAGGGTCGGCCCTGGTCCTTGCACCAGGCGATACGGTACACCAAGGCGCGAGCCGCCTCCAGGAAGATCCGGATGTCGGCGATTTTATGTTTGACCGCCTGGAACTCGGCAATGGGCCGACCGAACTGGACCCGTTCCCGACTATAGCGGCAAGACTTTTCCAGGATGAAGCTTAAGCCCCCAATAAAGGGGGCCATCAGGGTGCTTCGGTCCCACTCCACGGTCTGCATGGCCATCAGGAATCCCATTCCTTCCTGGCCCAAAAGATTTTCTGTTGGAACAGCGCAATCTTCGAAATGCAACGCGGAGGTGTAAGAACTTCGGACCCCCATTTTATTCAGTTTTTTTCCGGCGGAGAAGCCCGGGGTCCCCTTTTCCACAATGAAGGCCGAGATCCCCTCGTGCCGTTCCCCCGCGGAGGAGGTCCGGGCATAAATCACGGCCACATCGGCGATAGGTCCGTTGGTGATAAACATCTTCGAACCGTTCAGGATATATCGGTCCCCATCCCGCAAGGCCCTGGTGGATAAGGCCGAGACATCCGAACCGGCCCCCGGTTCGGTCAGGCCCATGCAGCCGATCCATTCCCCGCCGGCCAGCTTGGGGACATATTTCCGGCGTTGTTCCTCCGTGCCGTGGGTGAAGATGGTGTCGGCGCACAAATAGGTATGGGCGCCGTAGGAAAGGGTGAGCCCTCCATCCACCCCGGCCTCGCCCAGCGCCTCGGCGGCTAAGGCCGAGGTGACCACATCAGCGCCGCTGCCGCCCAGTTCCTCCGGGAAATGCAGTCCCAAGATGCCGAACTCGCCTAACTTGCGAAAAGACTGGTAATCGAATTCCCCTTTCAAGTCGTGTTCCTGACAGCGGGGAACAATCTCTTTCCGAGCGAATTTCAGCACCTGTTCCTTGAAAAGAAGCTGCTCTGCAGTGAAGGAAAAATCCATGACGGCTCCGATGCTTAGGGTCTTAGGATCTGTAAACAAATAAACTTGACAAAGCGGTCCTACAACCGTTCGCCCTGAGCTGCGAGCCTGTCGAGCAGTCGAAGGGTGAGATACGGCCATGCTTCGACAGGCTCAGCATAAACGGAGATATCAGCGGTATTGCATAGCTTATTTCTTGACTGGTTCTTACATGTTTAATTCTGAGCATTTTGCTCAACCCTCTAAACAAGATACTACAAATTGGCTAGTTTTGGGTCTGCTTGGCCCCGTTTAAAAAAACTTCCATCAGGCTATGAGTGATCCGCTCTTTTTGCTTGATCGTTTTTTATTTTCTGTTCGCCGTAAACCATCACCGAGATGAAGGTCTCCATGGCCCCCAGGAAAATATAGGTCAGATAATGGGCTTCAATATCCTGCCGGAGACTCCCGGCCTTTTGGCCCTCGGCCATGATCCCTTCGGTAATGGACATAAACTTCTTAAAGTATTCCAGGCGGGTTTTAAGGTTGCTGGAGGACCGGGAGATCTCATTGATAAAATATGAATCAAATCCGGCTTATTTTGATACGTATCAAGAAAATAGAGGATGATTTTTCGAAGCTGCCGCTGGAGGTCCTCCCCCCCTTTCTGGGTCTCGATCAACAACTGATAAAGGTCTTCCCACCACTGATTGAGGATGGTGTTAAACAGGCCCTCTTTGTTATGGTAGTAATGATAAACCAACCCGTAGGAGATCCCGGCTTCCGAGGCGATATCGGCAATCCGTGCCTTATGGAACCCCTTCTGCCGAAAGACCTTCAGGGCCGCGTCAAAGATAACCGCTTGTTTTTCCATGCGAAGATGACCGTTATCTTTTTTCATGCTTTGACCTTATCTAATTTTGATTGACTTGTCAATCAATTTTTTGCCTAGCCGGAGATTCTTAATTATCCCCGGGTTGCGCCTTAAACGGGGGAGAAGCCCTCTTTCTCTGTTCGCAAAAATCGTCCAGGAAATGGTCCAGGAGTCTGAGCTGTTCCGGGAACCCCTTCATCAATGGCTGACCCGATGATTAAAGAAAAAAAGGAGATCTTCCGATAACAATGACTGATGGTTTCGCAAAAAGTCCCCAGCGCTGTCATTGCGAGGAGTGAAGCGACGAAGCAATCCCCAAGAATCAGCTAGTTACCATGGTGGGGATTGCTTCACTTCGCTCGCAATGATAGGTTTTTGGACTTTTTGCGAGGTTGTCATGACTGAACTTGGATAAACAGGATTGAAATAAAGAATGAGTGAAATTTCCGCAATCTGCCCAGGTCTGACCTCTGCTATCGCCTCCCAGGCCGGTGCCGAGTCACCAAACCAACTTCAAGACGCGGTCACCATGCGAGTCCTGGCCGACGCCCTCGCCTTTCAAAAATCCGTCGCCGCCGAATTGCTAAAATCCATGGGGATCGGGCAAAGTTTGGACCTGGAAGTTTAACCTCCCCTGTTCCACCTCCCTTCAGCAAAAATCAAAACCGGATAACCCCTGAATTTGACTTACGGAGTATTATGCCTATCTTCTGGGTATCAGTTCGATATCTTATTGAAAGGAGAAAGAAATGGCCGAGAGCAAAGCAGAGGAATTGGCGGGATTGGTTAGGCAAAAATTGGGTGGTTTTTTGGCTATGGCAAAAGACTTGGATGAGGAGACCGCCTCCCGGGCACCCGAAGGTCGCTGGTCCGCTAAGCAGATTGTCTCGCATATCAGCGGCCCCGACGGAATCGGTTATCTGCCCATGCTGCAGGGCTTCCTGGACCAGGACACTCCCCGATTTGACATCGAAGCGGAGAACCCTTATTTCACGGACAGGCGGGCCCAAATGACCTTTGCCGCACTCCTGGCGGAGTTTGAAAAGGAATATAGCCGGATTGCGGATTTCGCCGCCGGATTGTCTGCTGATCAACTCAACCGCAAGGCCCATGTTCCCCTATTGAAAGAAACGCCCCTCGGCGAATACCCCACCCTGGCCGAATGGATTTCCGCCCTGGTGGATTATCATGTCGGGTTCCACATCGATCATCTGAAGGAAATAAGGGGGGCATTGGGGGCCTGATAAGTATTTCCTGACTATAAGAGGGGCCTGCTAATTCCAACTCAAGAAGAGGACACTAGTCTTAGCTCTCCGAAGAAGAGGCCGCTAACACCCCTTCAATCCCCAACGTTGAGAAAATTGCGGGAATTAGCCTGCTTGAACGATTCTGGTTAACTATAACCTTTATAGTTCTTTCCCACCTCATACTCTTTTTTAGATCAGCGGGAATCCAATCCGCTTCTGCCCGAAAAGCAATCCTCTTGTTATCCTCTCCAAAAATTCAGTCTTACGGATTTCGATATCCGTTAGGGGTATGCTGCTCCCCATGGGTTTAAGAAAAGTAAGATCAACCGATACAATAAAAGAAACCAGACCAATTACTGGTAGAGGATAATAGCGGCACAGCCCAGGCAGCATTCAGTTATTACCCCGGCAAGGAAAAATAGCGTGTAAATTCAAGTCATTTCGCTTCAAGATGGAGTAGCGGTAAAAGGAGAATTATGAAAAAGTCCCGGCTTCACGTCATCATGGCCTTTACCCTCGTTATCGCCTTCGCCGCCCCTGGCCATCCCGAGGGCGGAGGGCGGTATGAAACGGGGGATCTATGTCAACAGCCAGGTTCACTACCTGAGCGTCGGAGCAGATGCCAAGCACCAAACCCTCTCCCACCAGGCAGGGACGGTGGACTCCAATTTTCTCTTGACGCTGGGAACGGCGGTGACCCAAAGCGTGGGCTCCTGCACCCCGGATTGGGGTGGCGTCGGCATGAACGGGGCCGTTTTCGACCAGAAGATCTTTTTCGCCTTTACCGGCAACCCGGGATGCACGACCAACAAGTCCACCGGAATGCCTTCCACTACCCACCTATACGTGGCCGCCTGGGACCTGACCACCGGCGACTTTGCCAAGGATGCCAACGGGGCCTACCTCGTCCCCAAAGACTTGGGGCCCGTGCAGCATACGGATTCCTACTCGCAAGTTGGCTACAGTGAAGTCATTGACATGGCCAGTGCAGCGATAGTCGTCTTCAACAACCTGCTCTATGTCTTCGCGGATAACGGGACTTACACCAGCGGCGATGGCGTCAACTGGAGTTCCTACCCGGCGCTCTCGGTCGGCGGCACTAACATGGAGCCGTTGGACGCCATCACTTTTTACCCCGCCGATGCCGATCCACTGATTATGATTATTTATGGGAATTATACGACTTATTATTCTGAATATAACTCCCTCTACGCCGCGACCTGGAATGGTCAGTTTGGAGCGGGCTCCGTTCTCAACGGCCAAAATATCGGAATCGGCGAACCCAGTGGAAGCACCTACTTTAACCATTCCCTGGGCCTGTTCGCCGGGACGGCCTCCCCTGCCTTTACCCTGCAACCCGGCAATAATCCGCCGGGTTTCTCGGCCGGCGGCCAAGACCCCCACCCTCCAGCTTTTTCTCGGCGCGCAGGCCACCTATTCGACGACGAACGAGACCTCATCCGCCGTCAGGCGCCTCGAATACAGTTACACTACGACCGGCGGGCAGTGGAAAGTCGATCCCGAAGTTTTCGTCCCCAACGGTGGATATGGCTATACCGGCATCAGCGCCTTCCCCTGGTTCATCACCGAGTGTACCGCCAACAACAACATCCAGAGGCAGCATCTGGTCATCAACACCTCCTATCCCTCCCTGAAACTCACCCAGAACCTGCCCTTCACCTCCGACGCCATGGTTCCCCAAAATACCGACATCCCCCTCAGTTGCCAAAGTTCGGGCGGCACGGGCACCAACACCGGCACCGGTAATTCCGTTGAACAGGCGACGCTTCGGAAGTACTGGACACTGGTCGGCGTGGTCATGGGCAGCCCTCCCTTCAATCGAAACGGGGCAGTAGATACCGATATCGAGCATCTCTCCAATGTTACTTACGGCAAGAGCTAGGCGTCGAAGTGTCCAACAGCCAGGAAACGTCAAACGCTGTCTTGGTTTCCGCCGGTCTCACGCTCCAGGCCGGGATGGAGCATAAATTCGGCATCCAGGATCAGGTAGACTCCAACTACAAGCATGCCTGGGAGAGTGCCCACGAGACCAGTACGACTTCCACCGTGAGCTACGGGTTGACACTCGGCACCGAAAGCGCATCCACGAACCCCGACGATTATGACAAACTCGGCATGATGGGCTGGGCGATCTTTCACGTACCGACGATCGTCGTGCAGGATTACGCGCTCTATGCCTACGACTACGTCACGGCCACCAACATCGGCACCCCCCTCAACCAGGACGTCCACACCACCCAGACCAACCGACCGCGCTCTCTTACCGTCAGGTGGCCTTCGAGCTGGCGAACCCGGGCGGCCCGAACGATGACATCCCGGGGCTGATGAGCGGGGTCGTACCGCTCACGCAATCAACGGACTTCCTCAACGGGTGGACTACGGACTGGGAATCCAATTCCACCAATTCCACCATCAACCATTTCATAACCTTGCTGGGAGATACCACCGCTGGCGAAAAGGGGATCAATACGATTAGTTTTGGGACCGGCTCCAACGGGAACGTCTCATTTTCGCAAGATATCCAAACGGTGACGACCACCGGTCAGACATCAGATGTCGACGTTTCCAACCAGACGAGTCTCGATATCGGCACGGAGCTGAATGGTTTCAAGGCTGACCTCAAGGCGGGTTACGATGGACACTTTTCCAATTCCGTGACGAACACGGCTACTTTGGGGACCGACGTCAACGCAGCGCTGGTGATACCTACTTGCTACAACGACCCGAGCTGCATCAAAACCATGACCATCCAGCCCTATCTGCTCCAGGCTACGGACAACCAGGCCCCCTGGGTGCCTACGGGCTACAACTCGCAGTTGCCCTGGGCCATACACTGGACGATCACCTCGGGCGCCACGGTCGGCGGCCAGCAGTTCGGCGCCAGCGTCCAAGCGGATCAGGCCTCGGGGACCATCGTAGGAGCGGGCGCGGCAGGCTCCGCGGGAGCAGCCGGAACGCCGGCGGCAGCAGCTATTCCCTCGTGGGTGGCAAGATGGTCTGGCAGGAAGATGAATGGACGGTCAAACGTATCCCCATGACAGCCCAGCAATTCGACCCGACCTCGGGGGTCTCCGTCAAGCTGAACGGTTACACCTGGTCGTCACCGGAGGCCAATGGCACCTGGACGCGCCAGGGGAATGTCTGGACGTTCAGGACCAGTAGCTCCATACAGAGTGACATCGTGGTCCTGAAACTCGATTTCGATAGGCCCACCTGGGATTTCAACCTCGCCAAGGCTGATCTTTCCCAGGCGGTGGGGGACTCAGGCGGACGAATTCATTTGAAGTTAAAAGTGAACGGCAAATATACGTTCTCTTCTGAGGTTGACCACCAGGTCGAAACCCAATGGGACCACCGCGTTCTCGCGACGGCTTCGGACGGGCTCTCGCTGAGCAGATACAACGGCTCCTTTGATCAATCCACGGGTCTGGGGTCTATCACGCTGCAAGGGGATCTCCCAGACGGCCTGACCAACTTCGGCGACATTTCCTTCTCGGTGAACGGCCACCAAATCAATGTGCCGCTCTTATCGCACCCGGATTACGCCCAGGCCCTGGCCAATGGGGGGAGACTGGTCTATCCCTACCAATCAACCGTCCTTCGAAAGGTCGGCTACCAACCCACCGTCCTGAAGAAGCCTGGCCCCCACGTTTCCATAGATTTCGGGAAGAAAACCTGGAACGCCAGCTTCAACGGGAAGATCGAACCGCGCCTCGCACTGCGGTCGGCGAAGGCGCGAATACAGGTCAAAGTGGGCGGCGTGCCCTGGTACTCGAGCGAGCAAACGATTAAGCAATACACCTTCAATCTCAAACAGCCGGCTTCCGGTTTGCGAAGAGCCGAGCGCCTTGATTAATCCGCCTAGCGGGTTTTTAATGGTTGTTCGCCCTTTTGGGTGTGTGGCCACACTATCTGGTAGATTGGACTGAAATCAGGCCTTCGAGGCCGATGGGTCTCGGCGAAAGGGTTTTCCACCTTGCTTTATAGGTTCTAACCCGGCCCCCATGTTTCTAAATCTTCACGGAGGCAGGGCCGGCCGAAGAAGCATCAAAAGCCTTTGAGTTTGGGCCTGCTTCAAATAAAATTGGTAACTTAGGCCCGGGTTCGAAGTCCGGAGTACCTTTGGAAAGCCCTTTCGCCGAGCCCCTTCGATCCTGGAGGCCTTATTGGCCTTTCTCCGCCGAAGACCTGGGAGACTTTCTTAACACGGGAGAAAAAGGCGTTCCGGTTTTTGGGGTCTGTCCAGTGCTTTTCAAGGAAATCGGCGACTGGACTCCCAGAATGGACACATCGTCCAAGAAAAAGCTGCTGACTTTACTCCCGTTGATGGGATCAGGGTTAGGATCAGGGGCGGTTTCCGCCTTAAAAATCAGATTCAACGTTTTTCCCTGAAAATTAGCGGGAATAGCTATCGTTTCCATCGTCCAGTCCGTTGTCACCTGGCACAAATCGTAGGACTTTAAGGGGGTGGTGTCCAGGTAAACCGTTGCCGTGCTCTTTCCGCAAATGTCGTTGGAGTCGATCCAATACCAATAAACGAGCTGAGTGGCATCCCCGGGGACAGTGATTTGTTGGGTGATCGTGGTGATCTCCGCGGGATCTCCACCCAACCAGGCGGAAAAATTACCGCTGTGATTGGAAATTCCAAAATCGAATAAGTTCACAATTACGAAGTCCGCTAAGGTATTGCTCGAAGCAATGGCCCAGGAACCATCCGGACCCTTCTCAAAATCCCCGTTACAAACGGTCTGCGGGCAGGCACCTACATCTTTGAAAATCACCGGCAAATAAACAAAATCGGTTGTTAGCGTGGTGGCGTTCAGCCCAACGAGGGGTTTCGTTCCCTGCCCCAGGGCGGGGTTGAAATTGAAAAGCAAACCGGTCGTCAAGACCAGGGCGAGCCAGAGAAACCCCTTGAACCGTCGAAATACCAGTCTATCTTTTTTCATAATTTCTCCTCTTTGTTTTTGATTTCATACTACTCGGCCTGGGAAAATCCGGATTAATTCGTGTTGGTCCCAGGTGACAAAACTGCTATATTAGGTTAAAGTATTTCTATAAGGCATGCAAAACAAATCTTTCCCCCTTTTCCCCAACCTCTCCCGCCAGGTGAGAGGAAAAAGAAAGGAGTTTTGGGCATGTTTATAAAAAAACAAAAACGGTTAATTGTGCTTTCTTTCCCGGGCTTATTCCTAGCCATAGCCGGCCTTTGGGTGCTGTTTGGATCATTAGGACTGAAATCGGCCCAAGCCCAATCCTGGCCGACCATTAATCTCAGCCCGATCGTCGGCGGTTTGAGCCAGCCCACTTCCATCACCCACGCCGGCGACAACAGTTCCCGGGTCTTCGTCACCGAACAACCAGGCCGAATCCGAATCATAAAAAACGGCGCCCTGCTGCCGACTCCCTTCCTGGACATCGCCGCTCGTTTGGGCAATCCCGGGGGGGAACAGGGTTTGTTGAGCGTGGCCTTTCCCCCGGGCTACGGATCCACCAGAAACCGCTTTTACGTTTATTATACCAATCCGACCGGAACGCTGGTCATCGCCCGCTTCCGGCCGACGTCCAACCCGGATGTAGCCGATCCGAACAGTGAGGAGATCATCCTGACCATCGAGCACCCCACCTTTTCCAACCACAATGGGGGACAACTGCAGTTTGGGCCGGACGGCTACCTCTATATCGGTACCGGGGACGGCGGCAGCGGGGGCGATCCCTTCAAGAACGGTCAGAACCCCGGCGCGCTATTGGGAAAACTGCTTCGAATCGATGTGGAACCGGTCAACACCCCGGTATTAGCTTTATTTAGAACCTATTTCCCTTTGATATTCAAATCGGGACCGGCGCTAAACTACGGCATCCCCGCCACCAACCCCTATGTGGGAACACCCGGATATCGAGGCGAAATCTGGGCCCTGGGACTTCGGAATCCCTGGCGTTTTTCTTTCGACCGGCAGACGGGCGACCTCTACATTGGCGACGTGGGTCAGAACCTCTGGGAGGAGGTTGACTTTCAGCCGACAAACAGCCCGGGAGGGGAAAATTACGGCTGGAACATCCTGGAAGGATTGCATTGCTTTGACCCGCCCGTGGGGTGCGTTGCGCCCCTACGGTATTCTTCCCCGGTGACGGAGTACCCCCACTCCCCGGATTGTTCCATCACCGGCGGGTATGTCTATCGCGGCCCGGGCAATGCCGCTATGCAGGGTATTTATTTTTATGGTGATATTTGTTCCGGTACTATTCGTGGACTGCAGCGCTTAAACGGTACCTGGTTCGCCAATCTACTGCTAACCGCCCCCTTCGGCATTTCTACCTTTGGCGAGGATCAGGCGGGCAATCTGTATGTAGCCGATTACCCGGGGGGCAGTATTCATCAAATTACCAGTCAGTAAGGCGAAACCGATC
Organism: uncultured delta proteobacterium; assembly: GCA_963743305.1. Lineage (GTDB taxonomy): Bacteria > Desulfobacterota > RBG-13-43-22 > RBG-13-43-22 > RBG-13-43-22 > CAVQSS01. Next base: position 42,509 of record CAVUPH010000016.1, on the reverse strand, counting down.
GGGTTGATAAGACTATTTAAAGATATTCAAGTAGTTCCCCGGAAGCCATTTGAGGAGGACCGCTTCCAGGGTCCCGTCCCCCCGCCATTTTTTGAGCGCCTCGTTCACTTGAGTAAGGAGGGTCTCATCATCTTTCCGGATCCCCCAGGCCAAGGACTCCTGATTCAATGGTTCCCAGAGGGCGGTCAAATCGGCTTCGTTTTGCGAAACCATCCAGAGGATATAAGGGGCGTCATGGATAAAAATATCAATGGACCTCCTTTTTAACTCATAGACGGCGTCCCCGGGCTTAGGGAGAACGACCTTCCGTGTGGTCCGGGGGAAGTTCCTTTTTAAGAAAACATCTCCGGTGGTATCGCGAGCGGCCGCAACCACCGCAATCCCTTTAAGCAGCCCCTCCTTGGTTTCATATTTCTTGGAATCCTCCGCCCTAAAGACCGCCAGCAGGCCGCTTTTCAGGTAGGGGTCGCTAAACCGGATCCGGATCTCCCGGACGGGGGTGATGCTCATCCCGGACATTATCAGATCGATCTTTTTCCCCAAGAGCGCGTCGATCTGCTCCTCCCATTTCAGCGTGACCAGACTTACCGGCCTATTAAGCTCCTGTCCGAGTTTCCGGGCCAGGTCCGCTTCGATGCCCGTGACCGTCTCCCCCTGGCGAAAAATAAGCGGCGGATAATCCGGGGTAATGCCAACCCTCAAAGGCACCCCCTGGGCCGATACGGCTACCGCTGTCAGGCCCAATCCTAAGCAGCCGATTCCTAAAGTCAGTACGAGTTGCCTGATCCATTTTTTCACTGAAAAAACCTCCTTTTAGGACACCGATGTAATCAGGGATAGAGATCCCTTGAAGATAATACACCCTAAGGGTTTCTTCGGAAAGTCTGGTATAAAATTTAGAAAAATAATTGGCGCTTCGCCCTTTGGGGTGGCTACCCCCCCTATTGGATCTGGCCGTCGGGTCTTGGCGTAAGGGTTTTCCAAAGGTTCTTCGGACTTCGAATCCGGGCCGAACATACTAATTTTATTTGAAGTAGGCCCAAACTCAAAGACTTTTGAAGCCTCTCAGGCTGGCCCTGCCTCCGGGAAGATTTAATAACACGGGGGCCGGGTTAACATCTAAAAAACAATATGGAAAACCCTTTCGCCAAGACCCGACGGCCACGGAGGCCCAATTCCAGGTTAGTCTACCATTTGGTTGTGGCCACCCACCCCAAAGGGCGAATAACCAAATCATCTAGTAATGATATCCCGGACCGGGGGGGTTGACTTTTCTTCGATCTTCCAGCAAGCTGATCCAAAAAATGGAGGATGCGCATGCCGAAAAACTGGACCGCCGAGATTGTGGCCATCGGCTCTGAGCTTTTACTGGGGCAGATCATCGATACCAACACCTCCTATCTGGCCGCCCGGTTTCAGGAACTGGGGATTGAAGTCCGCTATTCCAGTCAGGTGGGGGATGAACCTCGGCGCATGGCCGAAGTGCTGTCCCGGGCACTGAAACGCTCCCGGATCGTTATGACTACCGGAGGCATCGGCCCAACCGAAGACGACCTGACCCGGGAAGTAATCGCCCGGATCACCGGTCGAAAACTGGTTTTCCATCCCCGGTTGCTGCGGATTATCCAGGGATATTTCGATCTGGCGGGATTTGTCATGGCCCCCAATAACCGCAAGCAGGCCTATATCCCGGCCCGCGCCCAAACCCTGCTCAACCCGATCGGTACGGCCCCCGGGTTTATCCTGGAAACCGAAAAAGAGCATCTAATCATCACCGTCCCGGGGGTGCCCCGCGAGTTAAAACGGATGTGGTCGGAGTCCATCGCCCCCTTTCTCCAAAAGAAAATGGGGACGGCCCGGGGATTGATCGAATATAAGGTCTTGAAGGTCTGCGGCCTGGGTGAAAGCCGGGTGGATGAACAGATCGGGGACCTGATCCGGGAGAGCACCAACCCGATCATCGGCCTCTTAGCCTCTCCGGGAGAAATCCGAATCCGGCTGACTGCCAGGGGCAAAAACCGGGAAGCCACGCAAAAACTTATTCAGACGGTAGCCGATCAAATTCGGGAACGGTTGGGACCAGTCATTTTTGGGGAAGACGAGGAAACGCTGGAAGGTACCGTGGTCCGGGAACTGGAACAGCAGAGTCTCACCTTAGCGGTAGCCGATGCCTTTACCGACGGACGAATTTTTCAGCGTCTACAAGCCACCCCGAGCCCCGGGATCAAGGGTGGCTGGGTCATCCAGCATTGGGCCGACTGGCCCCTGAAAATAAGAGGACCACAAAAAAACCCGGGGCTGCCTTTAGCCCGGTCGATCAGGAAAGCGCTGGCAACAGATTGCGGGTTAGGAATTTTCGTTGCGGAAACCGCCGACCGACAGGTATTGCATTTGAGTTTCGCACGGGGACACCGATCGGAATACTATGAACACCCCATCGGCGGGCCCCCGGACATTTTGGCCGATCGGGTCACGGTCATGGCCCTGGACTGGCTCCGGAAAATACTACTCAGGTCTTAACCCTCCAGACCCGGGGCGGGCACCCCGAAGCATGAAAATCCCCCACACCCCCCCTTTTCCAAAGGGGGGATTTTGAGGGGGCGGGAATAACCATCAACCTCTATTTTCGTATTAATGGGAAGGAATGGATCATGTCCGGTTTGATGAAATTTCTCATTCGGGCGGTGGTCGGCGCCGGCCTGGCGGTCCTCATGAGCCGGTTCTTTTTTCATCGTCTCTCGCTCTTCACGGTCCTGATAGCGGTCTTTTTAGTGGGCATGGCGTATATATCGGAGTATGCGAGGGAAAGGAATCAATAATCACCTTTCCTGAGATAACCATGTAACTAGTTCATCGCCAATGGCGCAACCGCACTGCCCCAATTGACTCCATCCTTATGCCTGCAGGAAACTAAGGTCGCGCGATCCCATCCCGCCAGTTCGCAGATCATCCGGCAACGTGCCAGCGCTTTGATGCCAGCCGATCTGACCACCTTTCGGCTGAAAAAATGGTGTTTATAAACCACCGGAAATGGTGCCATACCTGTGAAGATATTCAGGGCTTCCGGGTGGAGCTTTATTACCTGCGGGATCTCGAGAAGCGGGAAGTGGATTTCCTGATTCTATGGGAAGATCGGCCCTGGCTGCTGGTGGAATGCAAAATCTAGAACGACAGGAATTTTACTTCCCTGAATTATTACAAGCAGAAATTGAAAGTACAGCAGTGCTTCCTGGTGACGCTGGAGGAGAAAGAAGACTATGAGGACCGCCGTACGGGGGTTCGGGTCATCCCCGCCTCCCGATTCCTGATGGCCCTGGTTTAAAAACTGGCCAAAAATTATTGAAGTCTTTGGCTGAAAAAGAAAACCCCTAATCAGAAGCAAAAATAAACTGTACAATACCGCTAATATCTCCGTTCATGCTGAGCCCGTCGAAGCATGGCTGTATCGTTCACCCTTCGACTGCTCGACAGGCTCGCAGCTCAGGGCGAACGGTTGCAGGGCCGCTTTGTCAAAGTTATTTGTTTACAGATCCTAAGCTCAACGCTTCACGCTCTGCGCTTGCCGCTCTGCGCCCTGCGCCTTTACTCATACCGCAACGCGTCGATCGGGTTCAGACGCGATGCCTTGCGGGCCGGATAAAATCCGAAAAATATGCCCACGGCCGCCGCGAAAGAAAAGGAAATCAATAACGCCCAATAGGAAATAAGGACATTCCATCCGGTGAAGGAGGACATCACCTTGGCTCCGATAACGCCGATAATAATTCCGATCAATCCCCCCACCATGCTCAGGAGGATCGACTCGGTCAGAAATTGAAAAAGGATATCCCGTCCCCGCGCGCCGACCGCCATCCGGATCCCGATTTCCCGGGTCCGTTCCGTTACCGAAACCAGCATGATGTTCATAATCCCGATGCCGCCCACGAAAAGGGAGACCAGGGCAATAGAGCCCAGGAGCAGGGACATGACCTTGGCCGACTGTTCGGCCGTGGCCATGATTTCAGTTAAATTCCGGACCGTAAAATCCGGCAGTTGATTGGGTTGGGTCCGGTGCCGCTGGTTCAACAATTCATTGACCTGTTTTTCCGCCTCGGCCATTTGACTCAGATCCACGGCCTGGACCAGGATGATCCGAACGGTCTTGGGCAGACTGCTTCCAAAGACCTTTTTCTGGGAGGTGGACAGGGGGATATAGACGGCGTCGTCCTGGTCTTGACCCTGCGGGGATTGCCCTTTCCTGGACAGGACCCCGATGATCGTAAACGGCACCTTTTTGATCCGGATAATCTGGCCCAAGGGACTTTCAGCGCCAAAAAGATTTTCCACGATCGTCTGCCCGATAACCGCCACTTTGACCGCCCCGCTGATCTCCTGTTCGTTAAAAATGCGGCCCGTGGCTATCGGCCATTCCCGGATGTCGAAGAAGGGGGGGGTGGTGCCGGTAACGCTGGTATTCCAATTCTGATTTCCATAGACCACCTGGGTAACCCCGCCCCAGACGGGGGCCACGTTTTTGATGGCCGAGCATTCATCTTTAATGGCCTTGGCATCGTCGGAAGTCAACGTGGAGACGCTTCCCCCCCCATCCGAGCCCCGCCGGAGGTAGTGGCTCCCGGAAGGACTATTAAGAGATTGGACCCCATACTGGCAATCTGCTGGGCGATCATTTCACTGGCCCCGGCGCCGATGGCCACCATGACGATCACCGCCCCTACCCCGATGATGATCCCGAGCATGGTCAAAAAGGAACGCATCTTATTGATGCGTAAGGCCCTCAGGGCCACCTTCAAGCTGGAAATAGGTCTCATGGGTTTAGGTTCTCGACTGGGGGAGGAGAGTCGGTCCGGCCCCCGGGGAGGGGTTGAAAAGGACGATCGCTGACCACGATCCCGTCCTTGAAATGGATGATCCGCCGGGTAAAGTTGGAAATATCCGGTTCGTGGGTCACCAGAATGATCGTCATGTTCTGTTCCTCATTCAATTGAGTCAGGAGTTGCATTATTTCCTGGCTGGTTCTGGTGTCCAGGTTTCCGGTGGGTTCGTCGGCCAGGATAATGGAAGGCTTATTGACCAAGGCCCGGGCAATGGCCACGCGCTGCTGCTGGCCTCCGGAGAGCTGATTGGAGTGGTGGTTCTCCCGCCCGGACAAACCCACGGCCGCCAGGGCCTCCTGGGCTCTCTGGCGGCGTTCCCGAGCAGGAAAAGTGCCGTAGATGAGAGGCAGTTCCACGTTTTCTATGGCCGAGGTTCGAGACAGGAGATTGAAGCCCTGGAAGACGAACCCGATTTTCTGATTGCGCAGATGGGCCAGTTCATCCCTTTTAAGAGAACCCACTTCAATACCATCCAGAAAATAAGATCCCGCGGTCGGAACATCGAGGCAACCCAGCACGTTCATGAACGTGGATTTCCCCGAACCGGAGGAACCCATGATGGATACAAAATCCCCGGTGGCCATGGAAAGAGAGACGCCGTTCAAGGCCTTAATCTCATTATCCCCCAGGCTGTATATCTTGACCAGGTCCTGGACTTCGATCAACGGCCTTTTGACTTCGTTCTTACTCTCCGGCATAGCTTAAAAACGCATTCCTCTCCCGGGACCCGAGGGCGGCCTTTGCGATCCTTTGGCCTCGGCATTTTTATTATTTTGAAGGAGCTCGGTGATCACCGCATCCCCCTCTTTTAATTTACCTCCGACCACCTCGGTAAACTGCCCATCCGTTATTCCCGGTTTTATCGAAACAGGGACCGGTTTGTTCTCCGCGCTCAGGACCCAGACCACGGATCCTTTTTTCTGTTTTTTGGCGTCGAGAGGGGCTCCCCCCTCTTTCCGGGGCGGTTTGAAGCGCAGGGCGGAATTGGGAATTTTAAGGACGTCTTCCTTCTCTTCGATGATCAGGGAAACATTCGCCGTCATCCCCGGCTTTAGCTTTAATTCCGAATTCTTTACCCGGAGGACCACATCATAGGTGACCACATTCTGGACCGTGGTCGGGGCATTTCGGACCTGAGAGACTTGGGCGGTAAAAGGTTCCCCCGGGTAGGAATCCACTGTAAACGTGGCGGTCTGACCTACTTTCACCCGGCCGATATCCGCTTCATCCACATTGGTATCGACCTGCATCTCCTTTAAGTCCTGGGCAATCGTGAAGAGCGTGGGGGCCTGGAGGCTGGCGGCCACGGTCTGACCCACATCCACATTTCGGGCCACCACCGTACCGTTGACCGGGGAGCGGATGGTCGTGTAGTTCAAATTAGTCCGGGCCGAAGAAAGATTGGCCTGGGCGGTTTCAATTTGAGCCTGGGCCGTCTTGACGGATGCGGTCGATAGGTCGTACTTGGTCTGGGCCTGATCCAGATCCGTTTGGGCAACGAGATTGGACTGAAAAAGGGTTTTGTAGCGATTAAGGGTCCGGAGATTGTCCAGCAGGGAAGTCTTTTCTTTCTCCAATGAGGCCCGAGCGTTCTTCAAGTCGGCTTCCGTCTGATCGACCTTGGCCTGAAACAGGGCGGGGTCAATCTGGGCGATCACCTGTCCTTGTCGGACTACGGAGTTAAAGTCGGCGAAGAGTTTGATAATGGCCCCGGAGACTTGGCTGCCCACCTGAACCAGAGTTACGGGATTGACGGTCCCGGTGGCAATCACTTGAGAGGAAAGAGAGCCTTTCTGCACTTTTTCGGTTTTGTATTGAAGGTTCTGGTTTTCGTTTTTATAAAAACGATAGCCTGCCAATGAAGCCCCGCCCAAGACCACCACTAATCCTATGGTTACCGCAATCCGTTTCATCAATCTTCCTTTTCTATAACCAGAGTCCGAAGTCATTCCGGTCCATCCTGGTCCTATAGACCAAGGGGGTCTATAAAAGTTAAGTAGGCCGGCAAATTAAATTTTCTTGATAGGCAGGAAAATAGTAAAGATGGCCCCCTGGGGCGAATTGGTTTGACAAAACAGCTTCCCCTGGTGCAGGTCCACGATTCTTTTGGAAATAGCCAGTCCCATGCCCGATCCGTCCTTTTTTGTGGAAAAAAAGGGGTCAAAAATCTTTGATTGCAATTCCGGGGGAATACCGCAACCGGTGTCCGCGAATTCAATACTAATCTGGTTCTTTTTCTTTTCCGTTCGAATCAGGATACGGTCTTCCGGCGAAGAGGCCTGGACGGCATTCATGATCAAATTATAGAATACCTGGGTCATCCGGGTCTGATCCGTCAGGACCAGCGGCAGGTTCCCATCCAGGTTGGTGCTGAGTTCAACCCGTTTTTTTTCGGCTTGGGGGATCACCATTTCTATTACCTTCCGAACCAGGTCATTCACATCCGTAGGGCCAAAACTTAAATCGATGGGCCGGGCAAAATTTACCATATCCTTGAGCAGCATTTCAACACGCTGGCATTCCTGGTAGATAAGGCCAAGACGGTCGTAGGTCGGGTCGCCGGGCTCGGCCCTTTTCTGCATCCGCAGGATGTTGGCTCCAATAGTGATGACCGGGTTTTTTAATTCGTGGGCCACGGTGGCGGCGGCTTCTCCCAGGACGGCTAAATGTTCCTGATCCTGACGGCGCTGACTCTCAATCCGTTCCCGGTCCACCAGCAACCCGATGAGCAGGCCAAAAGCGTAAAACAGGACGATCTCCTCCCAGGACCCGGAGTGATTTGCGGAAAGATCAGGTACGCCCAGCCAATGAAGGACAAATAACAGGCTGACGAGAGTGGCGGAGAAAAAGCCTCCCCACAGCCCAAAAAGCAGGCCGCTGAGGACGATCGGCAGATAATAGAGCCGGTGTATAACCTCCAGGGGAATGGAACCGGAGGGGATCCAGTGATGATCCAAAGACATAATCGCCGCCAGCAGAACTACAATCGGCAGGATCTTCCAAGGAAGCGGCACAAATTTATACCGGGTCCAAAGGGAATACAGGCGATTTTCCTGGCTAAAAATCATCATGCCGTCCTTCAGCGCAGTCCAGAATCAGACCAAAGCCGACCCCTCTGGAAGCGGATAATTATTCAACTGCCTCACCCTTGAGGATTTCACGAAGTTCTTCGCCTTCCACCACTTCTTTTTCTAATAAACGTTGGGCCAGGATCCTCAACTGGGCCTGATGATCTTCCAGGATCTTCCGGGTCTGGCTTCTGGAAAACTCAATAATCTTTTTCACCTCTCCGTCAATACCGCGGGCGGTTTCTTCGCTCACCTGCCGGCCGGTATCATACCCCAGCCCGGTTTCCAGGAAAAGGGGGCGCCGTTCTTTTTCGAAGGTCACCAGCCCGAGATCGCTCATCCCGAATTCCCGAACCATGCGTTCCGCGATGTCGGTGGCCCGGATCAGGTCATTCTGCGCCCCGGTGGAGACCTCCTGAAAGATGATTTCTTCGGCTAAACGACCTCCGAACAAAACGCTTATCTTGTCCAGCAATTCTTTCTTGGTCATCAGGTAACGGTCTTCGATCGGCAGTTGTTGGGTGTAGCCCAGGGCCGCCACCCCCCGGGGAATGATGGAAACCTTATGGACCGGATCGGCGTTGGGCAGGACTTCGGCTACGATGGCATGCCCGGATTCATGATAGGCCACAATCTCTTTTTCTTTTTCGTTCATCCGGCGATTTTTCTTTTCCAGGCCGGCCACTACCCGGTCGATGGCCTCGTCGAAGTCCCCCATCTCCACCTGGCTCTTGTCCTTACGGGCGGCCAGCAAGGCGGCCTCATTGACGATATTGGCCAGATCGGCTCCCACAAAACCCGGAGTTCGGGCGGCAATCTTTTGCAGGTCCACATTCGGCCCCAGGGTCACCCCCTTGCTGTGCACCTTGAGGATGGCCTCCCGGCCGTTGACGTCCGGCTTGTCGATCATCACATGACGGTCGAAACGTCCGGGCCGCAACAGGGCGGGATCGAGGATTTCCGGCCGGTTGGTGGCGGCCATGATGATCACGCCCTTATCGGTCGTGAAACCGTCCATTTCCACTAACAATTGATTCAGGGTTTGCTCCCGTTCATCATGGCCGCCCATGGGGTTGATCCCCCGGGCCTTGCCCAGCGCATCCAGTTCATCGATAAAGATGATGCAGGGGGCCTTGTTCTGGGCTTGAGTAAATAGGTCCCTGACCCGGGCCGCTCCCACCCCCACAAACATCTCGACAAAATCGGAACCGCTCAGGCTGAAAAAAGGGACGTTGGCCTCGCCGGCCACCGCCTTGGCCAACAGGGTCTTGCCGGTTCCCGGCGCCCCCACTAAAAGGACCCCCTTAGGAATCTTTCCGCCCAATCGCTGAAATTTCTGGGGGTTTTTCAAAAATTCGATGACTTCTTGCAGTTCTTCCTTGGCTTCATCGATCCCGGCGACGTCTTCAAAGCGGATATGGATGTCTTTTTCCATATAGATCTTGGCTTTGCTCTTCCCGATAGACATCAAGCCGCCGCTGGCTCCCCCCATCCGCTTCATCAGGAAGCCCCAGACCAGGATGAAAAAGAGCATGGGCAGAATCCAGTTGGTAAAAAATTTTACGATTTTGTTCTCAATCCGCCCGGTGAATTTTACCCCCTCCTTTTCCAGATCTTTTATTAGATCGGGGTCCTGAACCCTGGCGGTAATGAAGGCCCGCTCGCCTTTTTCCTTCCCCAACATCTTGGCGGTCTCGGGTGAAACGATCCCTTCCAGCCCTCCGGTTTTTACCTTTCCGGAGATGATCTCATCATTAATGACGATATCGCTCAACTGATTCGCTTTAAGCAGTTTTTTGAACTCGTTGTAAGGCAACTGGCCCACCTGGTCACTCAGAAAATAAGACTGGAAAGCCATTAAGATGAGCATGGCCCCGACGAAATACCAGATGGAAAAATGGGTCTTTTTTTCTATCGCCATATCGGCTAGCCTTTCCTTTTGGAGAAAATCAAACTTAATTTATTATTATATCACACTCTAATGGCGCCGACGAAACCAATATTCGAAAACCTTGCGGCCGGCAAAGGCGAAAGCGATTCCCAGGAAGAGAATAACCAGCAGAGCCCTCTCAATATTTCTGATCAGGCTATCCAAGGATGAGCCCACCCAATACCCCAAGGCGGCGAAGAGTATCGCCCAGACCAGGCAACTGATGAGCTGGAGGGAAAGGAATTTGGAAATCTTCATATCCAAAATTCCAAAACTGAGGGCGCTGGCCAGACGGATACCGAACACATACTGGGTGATAAACAGACTCAGGGTTTCATAGCGCCGAATAAAATATTCGGCCTGTTCGATCTTGATTCTTAAGGCGGGAAACCTTCCCAGAATCCAGACGGAAGAGGTCTTGCCGAAGAAATAAAAAACGACGTGGCCGATATAGGAAGCCGAAACGGCCGTCCCAACCACCAGCCAGAAATTTAAATAGTCCTGGTTGGCCAACAATCCCCCCAGGACCAAAGTGGTCTCCCCCTCAAAAAAGGTGCCGACAAAAATAATCAGGTAGCCGTATTGCTGAAAGAGATAAAGCAACTGCAAAAATTTCAGTTCCACCAGTTCACCTTCAAAGGATCCCGATCCGATACCGGACCTTCTGCCCCATCGGACTCGGTCGTCCGCTTTCACGCCATTTTAAAGAAGGGCTGCCACCCCATTCCGATAGATTTGCTTCATCAATAAGATTAGCAAGAAATTCAAGAGGATGTCAACGAAAGAGATGCCTTCCTTTCCCTTGACAACTTTGGGCCTCACTGATATAAAATAACCGGACTTTTTGACTAACCGGAGGAAAATATGAAAACCTTTAAAAATATCTTATTCCCCCTGGATTTCTCTGAGTCTACCAAAAAAATAATTCCCTATGTGGTTGCCATGGCCCAGGCCTTTCAAGGGCAGGTGCACCTACTTTATGTTGTCCGTGATTTCAAATACTTGACCAGCTTTCATGTGCCCCATCCCTCCCTCGACCAATTGGAAAACGAAGTTCTGGAAAACGCGCAAAAAATGATATCCCGGGTCGCCGATGAAAATTTTAACGCCTGCACCACCCGAGTGCTCAGCGGAGATGCCGCTACGGAGATAATCCACTATGCCGAAACCGAAAAAATTGATTTGATCGTTATGGGGACCCATGGACGAAAAGGCCTGGATCGGACTTTTTTCGGGAGCGTGGCCGAAAATGTGGTCAAAAATGCCCCGGTGCCGGTTATGGTGATCAACCCCTATAAGGTCTAAAACTCGAAATACGAGCTGGAAACAAAATCTAAACCGGGTAAAGAAAAACTATCCCAGGGAGAAATAGTAAGGGAGGCCTGATGGCGGTACAAACGCAGGTGCAATTCCAAGGAAATTTCCGGACGGCAGCCTACCTGGATTTCATCCAGATGCTCACCGGGGCAGGTTTGATTTTATTTATGTGGTCCCACATGATCCTGGTGGCCAGTATCAACCTGGGGCCCGGAGTGATGAATACCATTGCCGGTTTTTTGGAGCACACCTACCTGGCCCAGACCGGTGGTCCCTTGATCGGACTGCTCTTTTTAGGCCACTTTATCCTGGCGGCCCGCAAGGTCCCCTTTCGCAGCCAGGAACAACGGGCAATCTGGATTCACAGCAAACGGTTACACCACCTGGATACCTGGCTGTGGGTGGTTCAGGCGGTGACCGCCATGATTATCCTGATCATGGGCGGCATCCATATGTGGACCGTTTTGACCAATCTGCCGATCACCGCGGCCAAAAGCGCGGCCCGGATCCAGGGCGGCTACTGGCTGGCCTTTTACCTGGTTCTGCTGCCACTGGTCGAACTCCACGTGGGCATCGGTTTCTACCGGATCGGCGTTAAATGGGGCGTCATCACGCGGGCACGACGCCACTTTTTTAAACGCGTTGAAAATCTCTTGACCCTGGTCTTTATCCTGATCGGAGCGATCACCCTGTATACTTTTTATGTCATTCAATTCTAATTGAGGCCCTAGCGATGGAAACCTTTTATACCGATCTGCTGTCCATAGGAGCCGGCCTGGCCGGCGAACGGGTAGCCGTGGAGGCCGCTTCCCGCGGTTTTAAAACCGTCTGCCTCAGCGTGGTTCCCCCGCGGCGTTCCCATTCCGCCGCGGCCCAGGGCGGAATGCAGGCTTCTTTAGGCAACTGCTGCATGGGAGACGGGGATTGCCCGGATGTTCACTTTTCCGACACGGTCAAGGGTTCGGATTGGGGCTGCGATCAGGAGGTGGCCCGCCTGTTTGCCGAAACCGCCCCGCTCGCCGTCCGCGAAATGGCCCATTGGGGCATCCCCTGGAACCGGGTGGTCCCGGGAAAGAGCACCTATTACAAGGCCGGCAAGCAATACGAAAAAATCGAGCCCCGGGAGAGAGAGGGCCTGATCACCGCCCGAGATTTCGGGGGTACCGCCAAGTGGCGGACCTGCTACACCTCCGACGGTACCGGACATACCCTGCTGTTCACCATGGACAATGTGGTCGTCCAGTTGGGCGTGACCGTCCACGATCGGGTGGAAGCCATCTCGTTGATCCACGACGGGGTCACCTGCCAGGGGGTCATCGCCCGCTGCTTGAAAACCGGCCAACTGCGCGCCTATCTAGCCAAAGCCACGCTGATCGCTACCGGAGGTTACGGCCGGCTTTATCGGGAAACGACCAATGCCGTGATCAACGACGGCAGTGGGGCCATTCTCGCCCTGGATACGGGAATCGTCCCTCTGGGAAACATGGAAGCCGTGCAGTTCCATCCCACCGGAATCGTACCCACCAATATTCTGGTAACCGAAGGCTGCCGGGGGGACGGCGGAACCTTGAAGGATGTGAACGAAGAACGATTCATGAACATTTACGAGCCCGGCAAGCAGGAACTGGCCTCACGGGATGTGGTCTCCCGCTGGATGACTCACCATATCCGTGAAGGAAAGGGCGTCAAGGGCCCTTACGGCGACCATCTCTGGCTGGATATCCGCCACCTGGGGTCCCAGCATATCAAGACCAAGCTCCGGGAAGTCGAAGAAATCTGCAATAAGTTTTTGGGAATCGATCCCATTACCCAGATGATACCGGTCCGACCCGCCCAGCACTACAGCATGGGCGGGGTGCGGACCAATAAAGATGGGGCGGCTTATGGGTTGAAAGGCCTTTTTTCCGCCGGGGAAGCTGCCTGCTGGGATATGCATGGTTTTAATCGGCTGGGAGGAAATTCCTTGGCGGAAACCATCGTGGCCGGTCGGATCATCGGTCAAAAAGTAGCCGATTTTTTGGAAGGCTATCAGGTGAATTTTAAAACGGCCCTGGTTCAGGATGCCGTTCAAAAAGATGAAGAGCGGATTCAGCGCCTTATCCGCGGAAGCGACGGCCGGGAAAACGTGTACGCCTTGCGCAATGAAATGCAGGACACCCTGATGGACCGTGTGGCCATCTTCCGCAATGAAAGGGACTTGCGCCAGGCGGTGGCAGGGTTGCAGGCGATCTACGAACGGGCCCGACGAGTCGGGCTAAAATCCAACGGCCTCGGGGCCAATCCCGAGTTGGCCCTGGCTATCCGCTTCCCGGGAATGGTCCGTCTGGCGTTATGCGTGGCTTACGGGGCCCTGGTGCGCACCGAGAGCCGGGGCTGCCACGCCCGGGAGGATTATCCGGAACGCAACGATAAGGATTGGCTCAAGCGAACCTTGGCCACCTGGGAAAAAGGCGCCCCCCTGCCCACCTTAAAATACGAGCCGAACTCCAAGGTCTGGGAAATCCCCCCGGGTGAGCGAGGCTACGGTGCCTGCAAAATTATCTGTTCGGAAGACCCCACGGTTTGCGGCCTGGCCCAACCGGAAGAAGAGCCGCCGCTGATGAATGAATAACAGACGGCAGGCGCAAAGCGCTTAGCGCCGAGCGCGGGAAAACTATTTTCAACCAAAGTCCACCGGATTCTTTTTTACGCTAAGCGCTTCGCGCTCCGCGCCCTGTCGCTTAGTAACCGAAAATTGAGGAGCGCTACCCTATGGCCCGCACGTTGACTTTTCACATCTTTCGCTACAACCCGCAGGATCCCGATTCCCACCCCCGGATGGAGGATTTCCAGGTGGAGGAAACGGACAGCCTGACCTTGTTTCTGGCCCTGAACCGCATCCGGGAGGAGCAGGATTCCAGCCTGCAATTTGATTTCTGCTGCCGGGCCGGTATCTGCGGCTCCTGTGCCATGCTGATCAACGGCCGGCCCGACCTGGCCTGTCATACCAAGACCAAGGACCTGCCCGAGGATATCACCCTGCTCCCTTTGCCGGTTTTCAAACTGGTCGGAGATTTATCCGTGGATACGGGGACCTGGTTTCGGGGAATGAACGAACAGGTCCAGTCCTGGATTCATACCGACAAGGTCTTGGACCCCACGGCGCCGGAAGAGCGGATGGATAACCGCCTGGCCGACGAAATCTACGAATTGGAGCGCTGTGTGGAATGCGGTTGTTGCGTGGCCGCCTGCGGCACGGCCAACATGCGTCCGGATTTTATCGGGGCCGTGGCCCTGAATCGTATCGCCCGGTTCATGCTCGACCCCCGGGACCAGCGTCGGGAGCGGGAGTACTTTGAAGTGGTTGGGACCGATGAAGGCATTTTCGGTTGTATGGGCTTATTGGGCTGCGAAGATGTCTGCCCCAAACAACTCCCCTTACAGGATCAGCTTGGTATGTTACGCCGCAAAATGGGCTGGGGGGCAATCAAACACTTGTTTAAAAGATAGGATAACCCAGCAAAAAGCCCCTTCGGGTCATTCGAGAACCTTTAAATCCGAAATTAAAATTTTTCCTGGTGGGTGAACGCGCTGATCTCTCTTCGTTTGGGCGCTGCCGGTTGTTTGGCCGGATAGCCTAAGGGCACCATGGCTACAAGTTCATAGCCTGCGGGTACCCCCAGGACAGCGGCCGCTCGATTATGATCAAAGAGTCCGACCACCACCGTACCCAAACCCAGATTCCAGGCTGCCAGACAGAGGCTCTGGGTAGCCAGGCCCAAGTCAAACATGAACCAGTCACCGAATTTGGTGGTCACCTGCCCCTTGTAGGAGCCGGAAACGCCCTGTTTACCGCAGAGCACCAGAATCGCCGGCGCCTCCATCATGGCCCGCGTGGCCGGATTGCCCTGGGACAAGGTCTCCTGGAGCTTCTGCTGGGTTTCCTTGTTTTTGACGACAATTACCTCCCAACACTGGGTATTGGCCCAGGAAGGCGACCATTGCACGGCCTCCAATATATGCGCCAAGACCTCTTCCGGGATCTCCTGGTCATGGTAATTTCGAATGGATCTACGGCCTTTAAGAATGTCCACTAGTTCCGCCATGGGGTCGTTACCTCCTCTAGGTGATTATCAAAACTATATGGAAATAACGGAGAGTAGTCAATGAATAATCAGGATTCGAAAATGAAAATCAAATCGAGATACGCGGGCATTATTTTTGACCTCGACGGGACCCTGTTGGATACCATCGAAGATCTGGCGGATTCCATGAATAAGGTTCTGACCGACCTTGGTTTTCCCAACCATCCTCTCAGCGCTTATAAATACTTCGTGGGTGAGGGAGTGGAAGCCCTGATCCGAAGGGCCCTGCCGGAGGATCAACTCCGGCCGGAATTACTGGATCACTGCCTGGGAGCGTTGCGGGAGGAATACAGTCGCCGCTGGGAAAACAAGACCCACCCCTACCCCGGGATCCCGGAATTATTGGATCACTTGACCGGTCTGGGACTCAAGATGGCTATCCTTTCCAATAAATTGGACCATTTCACCCAAATCATGGTGGCCAAGCTTTTGCCCCGCTGGCGGTTTAGGCCGGTCTTCGGGGCCCGGCCCTCGGTTCCGAAAAAACCCGACCCGGCCGGGGCGCTTGAAATCGCCCAAGCCCTACAAATCGCGCCGGAATATTTTATCTACTTGGGGGATACCGGAATTGACATGAAAACGGCCGGCGCTGCCGGGATGGCAGCGGTGGGAGTCCTCTGGGGTTTCCGCCAGGCCGATGAACTCAGGGATCAGGGAGCGCGGTGGCTTATAGAAAAACCCGGGGACTTGCTGCCCTTACTTTCCTAAAGGCCAAAAGAAACCCGCCGTTAAGCGGGTTTCTTTTTAAAGGGACGGTTAGGTTTACTGCCGGGGTGGAGTTGTTGCGGCCGGGGGTGGAGGGTTTTTAGGGACCGCTATATTCGGCTGGGGCAGGGACTTAGGGATGGTTGTTCTCGGGGAAAAGCCCACAGGAGCTCCCGGAGTCTGCTGAAGCCCGGCGCCCGCTCCCTGCTGAACCCCTCGGCGGAATCTCCTGGCTTGCTTTTTGAGTTTATCTTCCCACTTTTTCAGCGTTTCTTCTTTCTTATTCAGCGCTTCTTCTCTGGAATTCAGTTCTCTTTCTTTGGCCTCTAACTTTTCCTCTTTATTTTTTAGTCCTTTTTCTTCTTTTTCCTTATCCTTTTTAGCCAGGATTTCGCCCGCAGGAAAATGGTTGCCGGCCTGTACCCCCATCTCCCTTATACCCATCCCCAGAAAAAAAAGGATTCCCACCCATCCAGCGACCCATTTTTTCATACTCTAATCCCTCCTTTGATGATTTGATCTTATTCCAATCTATCATCCCGGGGATTACCAGAGAATTGCAAATAATTCCCAAAGTGGGGGAAACTAGCGGGTGATGACCAAGTTTTCCTCGGCCATAATAGGCGCCTCCCGAAGGGCCTGACAGGCCGATTCGTCCGTTTCCTTGGATTTCATAAGCAGGGCTACGAAAACGATACCTAACGAGCATCCTAAAATAGTACCCAAAAAGAATAAGAACATGCCCCATCCTCCCTGATTAAGGTATTTCCTGGATATTCATGCAAATATTATGCAAACAAAAACAATTTTTTATATCTAATTGATATAATTTATCTTTTAAATATAATGTCCTTTCTTATTTTCTGCCGGCTGTTAATTTTGTATTAATTATCCTACAGGGCCTGTCATGGGCTTGACACAATTTATAATTTAAAATTCAATAAGTTAACCAAAAAATCCTCCGCAGGGAATTTTTTTCCCTTTGGATCGAGGGAAAAGCGCCCCTTACCTATCAAAAATTTCTATTATCCCTTTTAATTCTTATAGGTCTGGACCTGTTAAAAGTAAATAAGCAATCCACTTTATTTTCTGCTACTTAAATACGGTATTTCTATAATAACGACTATCCGTTACCTGCTGTATTTCTTTGTCCTCGGAAACCCTGCCCTGCTATTCAATGAATAGAGGCCCTCTATTTTTTTATTAAGCATTGACAATGGGTTATCTTCGTAATACCATTGATCCGGTTTTGTATTCCTCCTTGAGCCAATTGTTCCCGGGGATATGCCAATCCCGCGGATCGAACCCATTCATAGAATTGTCAGGGCGACCTATTTCAATGCCCAGGAAGAAAAATACATCGTTGTTCGCAGGCCTCCCATCAACCCCCAGGGTATCGAGTAAAGCCCGACTTTCCCAGATTATTCAAGGGCTGTCCATCGCCGCCTTTGTGATTGACGATCGGCATTGTATTACGCATTGCAACAAAGCCTTTGAAAACCTGACCGGCCTTTCGGCGGAATCTCTCATCGGGACCCAGAACCAGTGGCAGGCTTTCTACCCGACCCACCGTCCGACTCTGGCCGATTATATCGTCCAGGAAGCCACCGAGGTGGAGATTGCCCAGCATTATGCCGATAAATACAAGAAATCATCCCTGATCGAAGGCGCCTTTGAGGTAGAAGACTTTTTCCCGAATTTATCCACGGGCGGAAAGTGGCTGTTTTTTACCGCTGCCCCGCTGCATGACGCCCGGGGAAGGGTCAACGGCGCCATCGAGACCCTCCAGGATATAACCGACAGAAAAAAGTCCGAGAGAGCCCTGCAAAAGTCCGAAAGACGGTTGAGGGCCCTCCTGGACTTCGAACCTTATCCGATAGTTGTTTTTACTTTGGAGGGCTTGGTATCCTATCTCAATCCGGCCTTTACTGAGATTTTCGGCTGGACTCTCGAGGAACTGGAAGGGAAAAAAATCCCCTACGTGCCACCCGATCTGAAAAAGGAAACCGACGAAAACATCAAGCGGCTTTTGTACGATCGGGTGATTATGCGTTACGAGGCCCAGCGTTTAACCAAGGACGGCCGCCTTTTGGACGTGGTGATCCGGGCGGCGGTTTTTTCATTATCCCCGGACGAGCCGGCCGGCCAGATCGTCACCCTACGGGATGTCACCCGGGAAAAACGGATGGCCCGGACCAACGAGGCGTTGCTGCGGATCAGCCGAGCGCTGCCTCTTTATCCGGACCTGGAAGACCTCCTGGATTACGTCAACGAGGAAGTGAAAACCCTGCTCCAGAGCGAGGGGGCGGTCACTACGCTGCTGGATGAAGAAAGGCAGGAATTGTATTTCCCCGGCGCCGCCTTTGATGAAGCCCTGAGGGATAAGAAAGTGAAGGAGCGCCGCTTCCCGATAAACGGGTTAATGGCCGGCAAGGTCATCCAGACCGGAGAGCCGCTAATCGTAACAGACCCCTCCGAGGACCTCGAACTCCACGCGGAGCGGGACAAGAAATTGGGGTATCAAACCAAGACGCTGGCCCTGGTTCCTTTGAAATCGGTAGACCACATCATCGGAGCCCTTTGCGCCATCAACAAGAAGGAGGGGGCTTTTATCCAGGAAGACCTGGAACTATTAAGTCTGATCGCCGGGACCGTGGCCCTCTCCATCGAAAATGCCCGGGTAACACTGGAACTCCAAAAGGCCTACCGGGAAGTCACGAGCCTCAATCGGGCCAAAGATAAAGCCATCAATCATTTATCCCACGAACTGACCACCCCGGTGGCCATCCTCTCCAGTTCCCTTCGTTTCCTCTCACAAAAAAATACCTCTCTGCGGGAAGAAGCCTGGAAGCCGGCCGTGGAGCGAATTAAACGAAACCTGGACCGTATCCTGGAGATCCAGTATCAGGTTGAAGACATTATGAGTGAACGCCCTTTGAAGACGGCCGGTCTCCTTTCCCTCCTGCTGGATCAATGCGCTGAGGAACTGGCTTCGGTGGCCGTGGAATACAGTGGGGAGGAAAGTCTGTACGCACGAATCAAAAAACACATTGACCGCCTCTACGGCCCTCGGGAGGCCGTCGCCGAGGAAATTGTTCTTGATCGCCGGGTCAGGGAACGGCTCCGGCAATTGGAACCGGAGTTCTCCCACCGCCAGGTGAAAATCAGCACCACGCTGGAGCCCGATACCTCCATCCTCTTTCCGCCGGAGATTTTCCAAAAGGTTTTTGACGGTTTACTGCGCAATGCCGTCGAGAATACGCCCGATGAAGGAACGATTGAAATTCTTATCCGGCGCCAGGGAGACGGTGCGCTCCTACGGATTCACGACTACGGACAAGGGATTACCGAAGAAAACCAGAAACGGCTTTTTGAAGGATTTTTCCCCACCCAAGAGGTGATGGACTACTCCTCCAAACGCCCTTATGCCTTTAACGCCGGAGGAAAAGGGGCGGACCTGCTCCGCATCAAAATCCTCTCGGAAAGATACGGGTTTCAAATCACCCAGACTTCACGGCGCTGTCGCTTCATCCCCCGGGACAGCGATCTGTGTCCCGGCCGGATCAGCCGCTGCCCCTTCTGCCAAAACGCCGAAGACTGCCTTCATTCCGGAGAAACGGAGTTCTCCGTCTATTTCCCGAAAAAACCCGCTGAATCCTGAAACCGACATCAGGCCGCCACCCCCTCCTGCAGGATATTACCAACCAGGGTACTTTCGGACATGGGGCCGTGTTCAAACTCCTCCTGATCCATGACCACAGTGGTTATGACGCGGTCGTTTTCGAACCCGACCTCCCAGGCCATATCCCGTATCCAGCGGTCTATCTCCTGATCAACCTGTGGGAGTACGATGCAGACATCGAAATCGGAATCCCAGGCCGCCGTCCCACGGGCTCTTGATCCATAAGCCCAGACGCGCGCGCCGGGAAATCGCTCCCTGATCCGAGCAGTCAATTCCGTTAACACTCCCTGATCTTCATGGGTTAGCATGACAATCCCCTTTGGCCTCAAAATCCTTATATATGGTCATTCCGCGCGGTACCGACCCAAAACCCGGCGGCCTCGTCGTCTCTTTGCCGCAAAAGCTTGTCGTTTTCCTTTTTGAAATTGGGACCGGCCACCTCGTCGAAGGCGACCAGGTCATACCGGATGATAGGACCCTGAAATCGGAGAATTTCTTTCCATTCCCGCTGCGGGTCGCACCAGAGAATAAACGGGATCGGCGCTCTTGCTGTGGCGAGGACAACTTGGATCTGCTGTTGCAACCAGTCTTTAAATGATTGATCTTTCATCAAAGTATCAATCCTTATGCTGGTTTTCCTGCGAGCCGACTTTCTCATCCAGATATTTTCGGACGGCAGCGACAAACTGTGCAGCCTCATCGAGGAGCGGCTCCACCTGATCTTTTGTCAGTTCGAAATATTCCCGATAATCGCCTCGCTGCCTGAGCTCGAATGCCTTGTTTAGAGAACGCCCCATGGAATCAGAAAAGAGGCCGCCTTTCACGAAATGTTTGTTGAAGTAGGCCAACACGCCGCTATGTTTTGACGATGCATAGGGCTCATAGATTAGAAGGGCCAGGACAGCGTAGAACATTCCATAATAAACGCGATTAACCACAGAGCGGAGGCTTTTCTCGCCAGCGAAGAGATATTGAGCTTCTTGAAGGCTCTCCGCCGCCTGCTGCAATCTGTGCCGGGCGAGCAATTTCTTCTTCTCATCTATGCTCATAGCGGAACCCCTTCTCGCTGGATGACTTTATAAATTGGGGATTCGGACATCGGTCCCTCTTCCAGTTCATCCTTTCCGAAAACCAGAGCGGAAATGAAAACATCATGCTCCAGATTGATCCGATAGACGATGTCGTCAATCTCTGCTACCATCCCCCGGTCATAATCGGGAAGTTCTATCATGACATCCAGATCAGAGTCCTGCCTTCCCTCTCCCCTTGCTTTCGATCCATAGAGGCGAAAATCAATGATCGGATATCTCGCGAACAATTCCACTCGCAATCGTTTCAATGCCCGTTCTTCATTCTCTGCCAGTTTCATAGACTCACCATTCCTGGATAATTGATCATACATCTCTTGTCCGGCCAGCCACTGTTCCCACGTTAGGGCTTCCGGGCAAAGCCATGATTCGATGGCATCTCGCGGTTATCAGCTTTTCAAGACTTTCGCGATGGGATATTATCCCCATTTCATACCACTTGACGGCGGCTGCCAGGCGCATCTCGGCCGCAAATTCTGAGGGACTTTTCCTTGTGGAGGAAAAAGCGGTTTCCGGCATATCCATCTGTAAAACAACGGACATAAGTCACCACCTCATAGCCTGAATAACCTTGATCATACCAGAAAGCCGAGGGTATTTCTGAATAATTCTCCCCGAGCAACCGGTCTGGCAATTATCCGGTCCGAGCGGCCCGCACCACCCCCGCGGTGGTCACCCCGAGGAACCGGGCCACGGCCGCCACAGGATACCCCAGCAAGCCCACAGAGGCCCGACAAAACCCTCTTCGGGCTTCAGAAACCTCCCGCTTCCGACTCCCGGAGCAGAGATCCGTTTCGGTGATCCCCTGGTCCGCGGCGATCTCCCGGGCCAGGGCCTCCAAATCCATCCCCGGACCTTTTCTTCTAGGAGTTTCCTTTTCCCGTTCCGCGGACTCGGACCAGATCTCCTCTAGAAAGTCCCTATCGCCCAGAACGCGCTCATCGGCGGCCATCCGCAGGCCTTTCCGCCCCGCAGGTTGAAGTTGATGGCGTAGCCGGTCATCGGGCGCCGCATGCTCCGGGCCAGTGGCTCTTTTCCGGTGCGCACCAGCGGTGAAAATGGTTGGGCATCAACGCCCAGGCATACACGGCCCAACTGCCGGACCGGCACAATTCCGCCAGCCGGTCGATGAAGTCCTCCCGGTCTTTCCTGGTTCTAAATATCTTGCTGGTCTCGATCCCCCGGCCCATGACGTGATGCAGGGTCCCGGGGGCATCCAGCCGCAGTTGTCTGGGCATGTTCCCTTTACTGGCGTTCTAAACGGCCCCTGTCAAGTTTATTCAGAAACTACGTTATATATTCCCAGAATTTGGAATAGGCTCCCGAGCCTGCGCCAGAAAAAAAATTCATATAATCTTCCCAAATAAAAAACCTCCTGTTAAGAGAAAAAGTAAGCACGACCAAACTTCAACTCTCAAACAGGAGGTGTTCAATGAACGAAGTAGAGGATACCAGGCTCAAAGAGTTTCGTCAATTCAAGAAAGAGATCCGGGGTTCGAAGGACCATTTGATCGTCGGGATCGACGTAGCCAAGGAAAAGCACCATGCCTTCTTTGGTACGGCTACCGGGAAGACCCTGGTAAGACGACTGATTTTTGACAATTGCATCGAGGGCTTTGAGAAGCTGCTGACCCAGGTCAGGGCCATCCAGGTGGCCCAGGGTTTGCCCAAGGCGGTCTTTGGTTTGGAACCCACGGCCAACTATCACAAGCCCTTGGGAGAGCATTTGATTAAATGCGGCCGGATGGTGGTCCTGGTTTCCGGGGTAGCGGTCAAACGCAACCGGGAGCTTTTGGACGGGCGCTGGGACAAACACGATAGCAAAGACGCGGCCAATATCGCCGACCTGATCTCCCAGGGGAAATGCCTGTACTATGAATACCCGGAGATGGGGCTCCGGGATCTGCGCACCCTGTTGTCGCTGAAGAAGAAGCTGAAGAAGCAGGAACACAGCTATCGGGTGCGTATTCGGAACCACCTCTTAGCGCAGTATTTCCCCGAATTGGATCGTTTTAGTGGGCGGCCAGAGGTGGAATCGATTGTCCGCTGGTGCTTGGATACTTCCGAACTGGCCGGTTTGGAGTTCGGTCACTTCGTCCAGCGGGTGGCCTCCGGGCGTAAGACCCTGGCCCAGCATCAGCGCTTGCGAACCATCCAGCAACTGGCCATCGACTCCATCGGTTGCGAGATGGGGGCAGGGGCCCACTTCGAGGCCGAGGTGATGGTGGACGGGTTGCGGCAACTCCGGGAGACCATTAAGACGACCGACGAACAGATCCGGGAGACCTGCCGGCAGTTTCCGGAATATGGGTATCTCCTGACCATCCCCGGCTTTGGCCCGGACGTTTCGGCCAAGGTGATCGGTGCCCTAGGCAATCCCTTCCGTTTTCAAAACCGGAAGCAGGTGCTCAAGATGGCCGGCTTGGATCTGGGCGCCGAGCGGAGCGGGAAACCCTCGGATACGGTGATCCCGGTCATTTCCAAAAAAGGAAAAGCCGATCTGCGCTATGCCTTATACCAGGCGGCCTTCATCGCCTCTACCCGCCATCGCCCCTGGATCGAACAGTACACCGATCAATTGCAAGGGCGAGAAAAAGAACCCGGTATCAAAACCAAACGGCGGGTCAAGCTGTCGGCCAAGCTTTTGATCATCGCCTGGACGATCATGAAGAAAAAGGAGCCCTACAACCCTCGATATCTGAATCCGGCGTAACTAGAAAACTTGTCATTCCCTTTAGCGAGCCCGAGGAACTACGTAGAGGCCGATTTCGGACCTCGAGGGGGACAATCAGGGCCGCTCACTAAACTTTAAAACCTGGATAAGGGATGCTGGGTGCCCGCCTCGAGTGGGATGCCGGATACTGATTAGTTTACCTGAGCTGTCGAAGGGCTGAGGTTTAAAGTTCGCGGTTAGTGGGCACTGGGGAAACCACTCGAATCACGTCTGGTCGTAAGGCGTATTGGGAAGGTGCGTTCAAAAAATGGCCCAATTCCTATCCAATCAAAATCGTTATCTTTCTCAAAATGAAATATTTCCTCTTGACAGGAAGAATATAGGATGTCCCCCTTTAGAAGCCATCCACCAAATCCGAACATATTTGGCAGACCAAGACGAAGAAGCTTTCAAAAAGGACCGAAAAACCCAGGACGCCATCATCCGGAACCTTGAGATTATCGGTGAGGTTGCAGGGAAACTGCCTGAACAAATGCAAAAGGATGAGCCGGATATCGATTGGCGTAAGATTAAAAGATTACGCAACATTCTCATTCATGAGTATTTCGGTATCAATTTACCTATTGTATGGGATGTGATTCAAAACAAACTGGGTCCGCAGGAATCATCCCGTCGAAGATTTTATTAAAAGACATGACATGTCCAGTTTCTGGGGAGAGTTATACATTATGAAAAAGCAAATTCTTATCAATAGTTTGATCGGTTCTCTTGTGCTGGGTCTAACGTTCATCCTTGCCGGAAGTGAGGCACTGGCGCAGGAAGCTACGGTCATAGCCCGATGGATCGGTGGCTCGGGCAATTGGTCGGACCCGGCCCACTGGGACATCGGTATCGTTCCAAACAATACGAGCGAAACGGAATATACGGTTATCATCGATCTGCCCGGCAATAATCCAACCATTACCATCGATCAAAGCGTCACCTTGAGCGTCCTCAGCAGTGCAGAGGCAATCGTCGTGTCGAACGGCTCTATCAGCGTGGTAGGTCAGACCGACAACAAAGGAAGCATCGATGTGGCTGGTGGGAGCGCGCTGATTCTTGCGGGCGATGTGTCGAACGCAGGAAGTATTGCCGCTGCTGGCGGAACATTGCAAATAAGCGGCGCAACCGTTACAAACACGTCAGGTGTGATCACGGCTTCCACAGGTATAGTCGCTCTCGTCGACAGCACGATCAACGGCGGCGTGCTGCGGGTGACGGACGATGCGGCGAGCCTGATACGCTTCTCCGGGGACGTGACGCTCACCGGAGTGCCGTGGGAGGACTTAGGGGCGGGCGAGTTTCAGATCAACAGCACGAGCGCGCGTTTGCTTGGTGACTATGCGGATCACCTGCCGGCGGGGTATACGCTGGTAGTCTTTTCCGAGTTCACCGATGCGCGGTTGACATTGGGTAGCGAGAGTTTCGTGAATAACGGAACACTTGAACTACGAAGCAATTATCGGTGCGGCATATTTACCTGTACCCACTTTCCTGCCGAGCTCTACCTGGACCAGAGTCTTGCACTGTCGGGCAGTGGCCAGATACTCATGAGCACCCTGCCCGGCGGTATGTCAGAGACCATGATTTCTGGTGCCACGGGAGTGTCGCTGAGCGTGGGCGCCGGTCAGTGGATTCACGGGGAGGGGGAGATTCGGGTCCCGGTGGTGAATTATGGCCGGATCGAGGCGGATGTCTCGGGGAGGTCGCTGACGTTTGTCGCAGGGTTCGAGAACCACGGGATTCTCCGGGTGTTGAACGGCGGAGGGATGTCGTTCCCTGGTGGGCTTACCGATGGCGGGTCATTTGAGCTGTCGGGATCGGTTGTGCTCAGCGGTGTTGTCGGCCCCAGGGATTGGTCCGTATCGGCTGGCGGAGTGCTGCATCTCGAAAATGCGATCGTCGACAACCGAGGGCGCTCGATCGTTGCCCACGGAGGGAGAGTGGAGATCGTCAACAGTACCATCAACGATGGCGGCACAATCTCGCCCACGGGTGGGGTGATCACCGCTGACGGCGGGGTGGTGGAGATCGCCAACAGCACCATCAACGGTGCCATGCTGCGGGTGACGGACAATGCGGCGAGCCTGATACGCTTCTCCGGGGACGTGACGCTCACCGGAGTGCCGTGGGAGGACTTAGGGGCGGGCGAGTTTCAGATCAACAGCACGAGCGCGCGTTTGCTTGGTGACTATGCGGATCACCTGCCGGCGGGGTATACGCTGGTAGTCTTTTCCGAGTTCACCGATGCGCGGTTGACATTGGGTAGCGAGAGTTTCGTCAATAACGGAACACTTGAACTACGAAGCAATTATCGGTGCGGCATATTTACCTGTACCTACTTTCCTGCCGAGCTCTACCTGGACCAGAGTCTTGCACTGTCGGGCAGTGGCCAGATACTCATGAGCACCCTGCCCGGCGGTATGTCAACGGCCATGATTTCTGGTGCCACGGGAGTGTCGCTGAGCGTGGGCGCCGGTCAGTGGATTCACGGGGAGGGGGAGATTCGGGTCCCGGTGGTGAATTATGGCCGGATCGAGGCGGATGTCTCGGGGAGGTCGCTGACCTTGAGCGGCGCTATAGACAACCAGGGAACCATTGGCACGGCAAACAGCGGAATACTCGGCCTTTCTGACGAACTCAGCGTTAACGGGCTCGGCATGATCGCTGGACAATCTTCCGGTGTAATCGCCATTAAGAACAGTCTGCTGGGCAACACCCGGAACGCCGATCAGTTTGCGCCGCGGTCGCTCATTCAGTTCGACGGTGCTGGAACCATCACCACACCGCAACAACTGGAGGTGATGGGACGAGATCTCGGACCCGATTCCACCGGAATGGCCAATAACTTCGCGTACAACTCGCTCGCACTGGCAAACAATACTTATGTAAAACTGGTGGATTTCTCCGACAACGCGACAGGGACGGACCCCGAAGCCCTCTACGTCAATTCACTCAACCTGCCCTTGGGAACCACGCTCGACTTGAACGGACTGCATCTCTATACGCGCCTAATGCAGGTAGGCGGTGAAGTCATCGGCGGCACGGTAGTTCAGATCCCTGACAGCGGATCCATTGAATATGCCACGCCCACGCCTGGCAGTATCGGCGCGGCAGGCGAGCTTGATGAGTGGACCTTCTTTGGCACAGGGGGGCGGTCGGTCACGGTAGCCGTCAATCCAGGCGGGGGCGGGGCCAATCCGCCTCCATCCCCGTATGTGGGCTATGTCGAAGTCTCTCTCCTGGACGCAAGCGACAATATTCTCGCGTCGACCAGCAGCACAATCGGCGGCATGGTCATGACTCTGGCGGATATCTCGCTGCCCACCGACGGCACCTACCGGATTCTCATCCACACGCCGTCCGCCCAATCCGGCAGCACAGGTAACTACACGGTGACGCTCTGGGATGTGACAACGGATTTCGCGGGACTGACGCTAAACGGACAGTTCATGGGCACCCTCGAGACACCCTACAGCGTCGATCGCTGGACCTTCTCGGCGCTCGCCGGCCGGCAGGTGCGCTTTGACCTCCTCAATGCTTCCGGTTCGGGCATCGCGTTTGATCTCATTGGACCGGGCGGAGCGATCGTCTTCAGTGGCATATCAGGCGATTCCGATCTCTTCACCTTGCCGGTTTCGGGCACGTACATTCTCAAGGCTTATGGCACCGGCGGGTTGGAAGGAGGCAACTATACCTTCCGCATGTTGGAAACAACCCTCACCGATCTTGCGCTTGGCGTCACCTACAACGGCGAAATAGCCGGCACCGGCCAGGCGCAGCTCTTCCGCTTGACGGTTCCTGCGAGCATGCCGCTACGGGTGGTGCTGGACGACGCTGACAATGGCCATGGCAACGAAATCTATCTAAAGTTCGGATTGCCGCCGACACGTTCGGACTACGACTACCGGTTCGAGATGGCTGCTTCCGCCGACCAGGAGATCCTCGTCCCCCTGGCCACTGCCGGCACCTGGTACATTCTTCTCTACAATTCTTACGCCGCTTCTTCCAGCATCTATAGTCTGCAAGCCACGGCCTCGGGCCTTCTGCTCAGCGGTGTGACGCCCGATCGTCAAACCAATTCCGCGGATGCCGTATTAACCATCACCGGGGCGGGTTTTGATGCTTCAACCATGGTGGAGTTGGTCGCCTCGGGCGCCACCTATCCCGCCTATTCAGTTAATACCGATTTTTTCACCCAGATTACCGCCGTCTTCGTGGCCATTCCGTTCCCGCCGGCACCTTCACGTTGCGCGTGCGACGCCCGGGCGGCGACCAGTCGAACTGCCGCAAGCCTTTCGGTAATCAGCGAGGCGGAGTGGCGCCGGTATTGGCGACAAGCCTGGTCGTTCCAAGTTCGGTTGGCTATCACGCCCTAGCCACGCACTATGTCGAGTATCAAAATACCGGCAATGTCACTATGCCGGCGCCGTCTGCTGGTACTCAGGGGGGTGCAGAATGGCACTGGAAGGCGCCTGGCTGACGCTCGATCCTAATCGTGACTTACGAGGGCTTCTGGACTTCGGCACAGCCCGACGGTTTCAGCCATTCGGTCCAGTTGCTGGCCAGCGGGGCTACACCAGGTGTGCTGCAGCCCGGCGAAAGCATCCGGGTGCCAGTGTACTACGCCGGTTGGCAGCAACCCTGGAATTTCTCCTATCCCCCCATCGAGTGGCAACTGGGCGTCGTCAAAGCGGACGACACCACCCCGGTCAACTGGGCCGATTTCAAGGACAGCATGAAACCGCCCAGCATCAATGCCCAGGCATGGGACGCGCTATGGACGAACTTCACAGCACAAGTGGGCAACACCTGGGGCGGATACGTCCGTATGCTGGACGACAATGCCGCCTACCTCGGCCGGCTGGGCGAGCGGGTCCTGGACCTGGGCGACCTCCTCGGCTTCGAGTTCATGCAGGCCGATGGCCTCAACCCGATGCGCTCGCTGGCCGGGGCCGTGGATGCCGCCGTCGAAGCTCCCGGCCTTGCCTTGACGTTCAGCCGTTCCCTCGCGCAGTCCCTCTCCCGGCGCTTCGACATGGGGCCGTTCGGTCGCGGCTGGTCACACAACTGGCAGTACTCGCTTGCGACGGCGGCCGATGGCACGGTCACCATCACCGGCCCGGGAGGCTCGCACCGCACGTTCCAGCCCGACAGCCGAACGGCAACTACTTCGCTCAGCGCGGAGACTCACGGAAAACTGCTTTCTCATCGGCGGCGGCCGTCTTCAGCCTTCAGGAAGCCAACGGCCTCCTCAGCGTCTATCCGGGCGGACGGCATGCTGGACTACATGCAGGACCTTAACGGCAACCGCATCACCGCCGGCTACAACGGCGCCAACCTTACCAGCCTGACCCACTCCTCCGGACGGTCGCCTCCAGATCGCCTACAACGGCGGCGGGTCGCATCCAAAGCGTCACCGATCCGGTCGGGCGGCAGACGGTCTACACCTACGATGGCGAGCACCTCTCGCAGGTGCAGCAGGCCGACGGCCGCACGACGACGTACACGTATGGCAGCGGGCACGCGCTGGCCAACATCTCCGGGGCCTGCTGCTCGCGAGCGCTCGTTCACCTACGACGCGCAGGGTCGGCTGGCCTCGACGTGGACCGGCGAGAACGAGGCCACCGTGACGTTCGAGTACGACAATGCCGGCGGCGTGACCGTCGCGCGACGCGCTCGGCAACGCCAGCCGCTTCTATCTTCGATCACCGCGGCCTGATGGTCAAGAGCGAGAACGCCCTCGGCCATGCCGTGCACCTGACGTTCGACGACAAGTACAACCTGACCCAGGTCACCGACCCGGCCGGCCGGTCCTACCGCTATGGCTACGACTCGCAAGGGGCAACCTCACCGCCAGCACCGACCCGCTCGGCGGCACCACCCGATTCGCCTTCGCCGGGCCATGGAACCGCCTCAGCGCGGTCACGGACGCCAAGGGCAACGGCACCCGCTACAGCTACACGCCCCAGGGCAACCTCCAGGCCATCACCTATGCCGACGGCAGCGTGGAGCGGTGGGCCTACGATGCCAAGGGCCTGCCGACCGCCTGGACCAACCGCCGCGGTCAGAGCATCGGCTACGACTTCGGCCCGAACGGCGAGCTTCTCGCGAAGAACTACCCCGGCGGTACGGATGCCGCCTACGAGTACGATGCGCGCGGCAACCTCGTCGCCGCCTCCAACGAAACCGGCCGGCAGGTCTTCACCTACGACGCCAACGACCGGTCTGACCCGGATCGACTATCCCTTCGGCCCCTGGCTCCAGTTCACCTACAACGAGGCCGGCAAGCGGGCCTCCAGCCTCGACCAGCTCGGCCACCGGCTCGAACTACGTCTACGACTCCGCCGGTCGGCTGGCGAGCATGACCGACGAAGCCGGCAAGCGCGTCGTTCTCTACACCTACGATGCCGCCGGCCGCCTCGCCCGCAAGGAAGTCGGCAACGGCATGTACACCACCTACGAATACGACCCCGCCGGACAGGTGCTGCATCTCGTGAACACGCTTGCCAACGGCACGGTCATCTCCCGCTTCGACTACACCTACGACAGCCGCGGCCGGCGGACCTCGATGGACACCCTCGACGGCAAGTGGAACTACGGGTACGACGACCTCGGCCAGTTGACCCGCGCCGTCTTCGCCTCCCGGACCGGCGACATCCCGAACCAGGACCTGACCTACGTCTACGACGCCCTCGGCAACCGCATCCGCACGATCGAGAACGGCGTCACGACCGAGTACACGACGAACAACATGAACCAGTACACGCGGACGATGACGAGCGACGGGCGGACGACGGCGTACACGTTCGATGCGGATGGGAATCTGGTGTCCGAGGTGGCAAGCGGGGGTGGGGAACGGAGACGACGAAGCGTACACATATAACGCGGAGAACCGGCTTGTCGGTATGTCGGATTCGACGGGACATGGCAGTACGTTTATGATCCGCAGGGCAATCGAGTGGCTGCAGCCTGCGAGCGGTCAGACGACCCAATACGTCAT
Source organism: uncultured delta proteobacterium (assembly GCA_963743305.1). Lineage (GTDB taxonomy): Bacteria > Desulfobacterota > RBG-13-43-22 > RBG-13-43-22 > RBG-13-43-22 > CAVQSS01. The sequence continues at coordinate 12,005 of CAVUPH010000016.1, read as the reverse complement.
TGACCCTACTGGTTTGGGCAATGTTGTGGGTGAGTACGATGGTGCAGGTGCCCTGCTCGCCCATTATGACCACGACTACGGTTTGCTGTCGCGAAGTTACCCCGGAAGTAACTCGTATCTACACGTTTACGATGCCAATCGGGAATGTACAACAACTTGTGACAGCTCTTGGTAACATTGCCAACGGTACGCATATTCCCCATTTGGCTTGGACATTGGGAAAACCGAAACAGTACCAAATCCCTTTGAGTTTGTCGGTCGATTTGGTGTTATGCGGGACAGCCAAGAAATGGACTCACATGAGGGCCAGGAGCTACAACCCCAGATAGGGCATTTTGCTTCACCAGATCCGATCAACTTAGGGGGGCCGATTTAAACCTGTATCGTTATGTGAGGAACAATCCAATCACAACCCTGATTGATCCAGAGGGCTGCGCCCAAGCAAGCACCCTAAACATTACTATACAAGGTATAGCGGGCCAAATGACACATCTGATGCTCTTGCTGAATCTGCTGCATTTACCTATCGAGCAGTTGCTCATAGTGGATTGGGAAGTTCAGAAAGCCGGGGCTTCGGCAATGGATGAGTTGCTATGAACTCCTTGGAAATTTAGGTGATGATCTTTGTGGGCGTGAACTACTTGGAACATTCGGCGGAGATTACTACAATACTAAAGAATCATCCCGTTATTCTGAGGATTACGAAAATCCATTTCTCCTTCTGACCATACGATCAGAGACGCTGCGATGGGGACGCAATCAGAGATGCCGTTATTGAAGCTGCACTGAGAGACGCTGCGAATGGCACGTCTGGCACCTCCGGTTCGACCGACCCCAACGCCAAAACCGGTCCCGCCGGCTTCGGCCCCCAGGGCTTCATCCCCGGCGACGGCCTCCTGCCCTATCGCATCGACTTTGAGAACGAGCGCCACCGCCACGGCTCCGGCGCAGATCGTCGGCGTCAGCGACCAGCTCGACGCCAACCTGGACTGGAGCACCTTCGAGTTCACCGAGATCGGCTTCGGCGATTTCCTGATCCCGGTCCCGTCCGGGAGCCAACACTTCGAGACCATCGTGCCAATGTCGTACAACGGCGTGGCCTTCGAGGTCTGGATCTACGCCGACTTGAATGCAGCCACCGGTAAGGTGCAGGTCGACTTCTACTCGATCGACCCCCTGACCTGGCTCCCCCCGAACGTGCTGATCGGCTTCCTGCCGCCGGAGGACGGCACCGGCATCGGCATGGGCCACGTCTCCTATACCGTCAGGCCGAAGCCCGGCCTCGCCACCGGCACCCAGGTCCGCAACGTCGCCGACATCCAGTTCGACCAGGGTACGGTGATCGCCACCAACCAGAGAGACCCGCATGACCCGAGCAAAGGCAGCGACCCCGCGAAGGAGTGCCTGAACACCATCGACTCCGGCGCCCCCACGAGCGCCGTGAACCCGCTTCCGGCCACCGTCGCCACCAGGAGCTTCACTGTTTCCTGGTCCGGCCAGGACAATGCCGGGGGTTCCGGCGTTGCCGGTTACGACATCGCGGTCTCGGAGGACGGCGGCCCCACGCGCTGGTGGCTCTACGGCACCAAGGAGACCTCGGCGACCTTCACGGGCGAGGACGGCCACACCTACGCCTTCTACAGCATCGCCCTGGACAATGTCGGCAACGCGGAAACCGGCCCGGCCGATCCCGATGCCGTTACCCAGATCAAGGTCCCACCGCCATTCGTCCCGAACGTCGCGCCGAGCTTCGTGAAAGGACCCAACCAGACGGTGCTCGAGAATGCGGGGGCACAGACGATTAACGGCTGGGCGACATCGATTAGCGCGGGTCCGCCGAGTGAGGCCGGACAAGCTCTGGACTTCATCGTGACGAACAGCAACAACGGACTGTTTGCCTCTCAGCCGGCGGTGGATGCGAGCGGAACTCTCACCTTCACGCCTGCGGCGCACGTCAACGGTAGCGCGACGGTTACGATACGGTTGCACGACAGCGGCGGCACGGTCGATGGCGGCGTGGACACGAGCGCGCCGCAAATCTTCTTGATCACCGTGACTCCGGGGAACAGGGGATTGAATACGATCTTCATCCCTCTTATTTTGCATACTTTCATTCAGTAATCAATAAACTCCGGCCATTTTCCCTTCGTTTGTTAGTAGTAGACAACGAGGGCGGTAGGCCTTGACGGATTGTGCGATGTACGGGGAGAAAGGTGCATTTTTTTGAGCGTGATTTTTAGGGCTGGGGGTGGTATCGTTCACTTCCTGCTATACGTACCAAGCTGATGTTTGACAGATAAGGGTTTATTGGTCATCATCTGTCTGATTTTCTTATTGATTTAAGAAAAGGAGACAGAGATGATGAACGGGCATAGTGATCTACAGCAGACGAGTAAATCTTCTGATTTTATGAACGGGACGTTGGTTCTAAATTGCATAAAACGGCGCGTCGATTACGGAGCTAAGTCACTCCCCTGCCTTTAGCAAAAGAATTAGGGCTTTCTAAATAAACATAGGGTACGAGGGCATTGGGTCCGATCTCCCAGGCACCTCTATTGGTGCCAAAGTACTCTAATCGCGGGTACCGGAAAATTGCAGGGTGTACTCCGGCCATAAAATATGCAAATTGAAAATTTAAGTTGCATTTTACATATTTTATCGCCGTAGAGATAAAGGCCGGCGCCACCATCAACCCCGACTACTTCAAAGGGCTGCGTCATTTTGCCAGGGCGGTGGGGGCGGCTCGACAGGTTACCGGCGGTGTCATCTACGGGGGCAGCGAGATCCAGAAGCGCAGCGATTTTCCGGTCTATCCAGTTATGTTGTGCGAGAAAGTGTTTGCCCAGCAGGAAGCATGAAAGAGTGTCTTAGGCTTCACGCAAAATCACCGGTGCATTCAATTTCCATCTGGTCTGCCAACCACAACGGCTTCCGGCCTTCGGCTGTTTTGGCATTGACCTGGGCCCGGCCTCGATAAGGATCTGTAAACAAATAACCTTGACAAAGCGACACTACAACCGTTCGCCCTGAGCTGCGAGCCTGTCGAGCAGTCGAAGGGTGAACGATACGGCCATGCTTCGACAAGCTCAGCATGAACGGAGATACCGCGCCATTGTACAGCTTATTTCTTGACGGGTTCTAAGCGCCTTAACCACCTGCCTTATTCGCGGATTGACTTCGTCGGCTCCTTCTGAGAAAAAAAGTGGGCATAACGGCGGCACCGGCCGCGAAGGCGGAGGGAACCGTCACGGTCCAGAGAGCCGTGGCGATGGAATAGCGATCCCCGATATAACCGATGGCGATCGGGGCCAGTGATGACGCGCAGTAGGCAAAGGTCACGATGACGCCGAGAGCGAGGCCTTTGAAGGAAGCGAACACCAAACCCGTAAAGGTCCAGAGGCCGCCCGTTGCCGCCGCCCCGATAAACCCCGCCACAAACGTAAAGAAGGTTTTCAGAAGGATACTCGGCATGGACAGAGTGAGCATAAAAGAGAGGCCCATGAGGAGGCTGCCAGCCAAGCCGGTGAGCCGGTAACCCACACGGTCGGAGACAAAACCCATGACGGGCCTCCCCAGAGCCTGGCCTATGCCGAAAAATCCGGCAACCAGCCCGGCTCCGGTGGCGCTCAGCAGAATCTCGGTTCGGAGATAGACGGGAAACCACATAGCGAAACCGAACTCGGAGGCCATCTGAAAAGTAAGCACCAAGGCTAGAAAAAATAGCATAAGCAGGTTTCTGGGAATAAGGATGACCCTGTCGAAGAAATCGCCGGTTCGCACCTTGGACTCCCCTCCCGGCCAAAACCACCACTGCAGAAAGGCCACGACTAAACTGGCCGACCCGATGACCAGGAATGCCGCCCGCCAGGTACCGGTGAGATCAAGGAGCCAACCCGCAGCAGCCGGTCCGACAAACCAGCCGACGGCGGAACCGGAGATCAGGAGCCCCAGAAAAAAAGCGGGCCTTTCCGGGAAAAGCTCCAGGGTAAACGCCGCCAGCGGCACAAAATAGAAGCCCTCCATGGTGCCCGTGAAGAAACGACTCCAAAAGAGCTGATGGGTGCTGTTCACCAGACCGGAGACTACCGTGAGGGCCGAAAAGCCGAAGATGCCGAAGAGGATGGCATGCTTTCTGCCAAAACGGTCGGAGAGTAAGCCGGCGAGGATGGGTATGAACATATAACCCCAAAGGGAGGCGGATCCCACCAGGCCCAGGGTTGTCCGATCAGCGCCGAAGGCCTGCATGAGCGAGGGGATCAAGGGACCGAAGAGCCACCTCTGGGCAAAGTAGAACAGCATCCCGATCCAGCCCATAATGAAAAAGGCCGTTCTTTTGGGTTTTACGATCTCGGCACTCATGGTGAGGTTAAGAAGCTTCGCAAGGCGGGACCCGTTCCTTCAGCCCGGCTTTCCGGGCCGGGGTCAGCCTGGGCTCCAGCTTCCAGGACTCCGAGGCGAAAGCATCTTTTTTCTTGATCAGGAGCCATTCGTTACCCCGGCCCCGGCCCTTGAGCCGGACCAGGGCAAATTCCCCCTCCAGGATTTTACCTTTTAAGTTGAAGACGATCCGGTCTTCCTTCTTTTCCAGGAGTTCGAAGGTCCCGGCGTCCCAGACCAGGACCGGTCCGGCGCCGGCCATCCCCCTGGGGATGATGCCCTCGAAATCGATATACTCGAGAGGGTGGTCTTCCACCATGATCGCCAGGCGTTTTTCCGTCGGGTTCGAGGAGGGGCCTTTAGGTACGGCCCAGGAACGCAGCACACCTTCCATTTCCAGCCGAAAGTCGAAATGGAGATGGGTGGCATGATGTTCGTGGACGACGAAGCGGGATTTCATAGTGGTTTTTCTTGCAACCATGGCAGATAAATGTTCATTAGGTAAGAACCCGTCAAGAGATAAGGTGTACAATACCGCTAATATCTCCGTTCATGCTGAGCCTGTCGAAGCATGGCCGTATCGTTCACCCTTCGACAAGCTCAGGGCGAACGGTTGTAGGGCCGCTTTGTCAAGGTTATTTGTTTACAGATCCTAGGCGCCAGTTGGTGGTAATGCTAATCCAATCCCCGCTTCGCCTTGGGGGGACAATAATACACTCCAGGGCCGGTCCCCCATTCCGGGTGAAGCCGAAAAACCTCTCCAGTGGAAACCATCTTGGCTACCGGGCTGTCCGGGTTCTGGAGATCGCCGAAATGCAAGGCCTGGCCCTCACAGCAGATGACACAGAAGGGCTCCAGACCCTGATCGATACGGTGAGCGCAAAGGTTGCATTTCTCCACCCTGCCGTTGCGGGGGCTGAACCGCAGGGCCTCGAAGGGGCAGGCGGCGATGCAGCCCTGGCAGCCGTCGCACTTTTCCACATCGAGCACCACCAGACCGTCCTCCCGCCGGACCAGGGCCTCCAGGGGACAGGCCTCCACACAGGGAGGATGCTCGCAGTGGTTGCAGAGCCGGGGCAGGAAATCCATGGTCAGGTCCGGAAAGCGGCCCACGGGCGCATCCGGGTGATCGGCCCCCAGGGTCTCCACCCGGATGGCGCCCTGCTCGAAACCGTTTTCCATCCGGCAGGCCACGGTGCAGGCCTGGCACCCGATACAGCGCTCCTGGTCGACAACCAGACCCAGCCGCTTGCTCATGGCGCTACCTCCCGCGCCCGTTCCACTTCGACGGCCACGTCATTCATGTGCATGTTGGGTTCATAGACCACGGCCTGAACGGGGTTCACGGTGTCATGGGTCAGGTGATTGACGCTCCCTTCCCGAAATTGGTCGATCCACCAACCTTCGGTGATCTGGACCACCCGGGGCCCGACCGCACCCGTCACCCGGGCCCGGAGGGTGACCCGTCCCCGGTCATTGAATACGGTCACCAGGTCCCCGTCCTTGATCCGTCTTGCCCCGGCATCCTCCGGATTGATCTCCACCAGCGGTTCGGGATTCAAGTCCAGCAGGGAGGGCACATTGGCGAACATGGAATGGGTGCGGAACCGGCTGTGCCCCTGGATGAAGGCCAGCGGGTAGCGGGTCTCGACAGGTCCCAGGGGCGTTTCCAGGGGTTCCAGGTACACGGGCAGGGCCTGCCCATACTCGCGCAAAGACTCGCTATAGATTTCAATCTTCTTCGACGGGGTGGAAAAGGGGATGTCCATCTCCTGGCCCGTGTCCGGGATGTTATACAAGGCCTGAGGCCCCTCCCGGAGTTTTTCCCGGGTAATCCCCTGAAGGGAAATGTGGCCGGAATTCAGGATCAGGTCGATAAACCCCTCTTCCCCGCCGTCAAAATAATCCCCAAACCCCAGCCGCCGGGCCAGACCGGAGGCAATATCCACGTCCGAGCGCGATTCGTACAGGGGCTCGATGACCTTCTGCTGCAGTTGAACGTACGGATAGGGGAAAGGGATCAGGTCCGAGAACTCCAGGTAGGTGCATACCGGGAGCACGATGTCCGCGTAGCGGGCCGTGGGGGTCATAAAGAGTTCCGTGGCGACGATGAATTCCAATTCGGGGATCAGCTCCCGGATGATCTTGCCGCTGTGGGCGCACTGGTTGACGAAGTTGATGAAAGAAAGCCAGAGGGCCTTCACCGGGTAGGGCTTCCCGGAAATGACCGCCTCGTACAGGGGCAAAATCCCCAGGCGGGAATAGGCCGGCTTGGGGGTGTCGGGCTTAAGGAAGGGGTCCCAGTTGAGCACGGCCGGCAAGTGCCCGCCGCGGAAGGTGGCCTGGACGTTCCCGGTTACGGCGGCCAGCGTTCCCAGGGCCCGCAGGGAAATGTCCCCGTGATAGGTCCGGGTGAAGCCCATGTGGGTGACGAAGGTGACGGACCCGGCCGAGCCTATCCGCTCGGCCAATCTTACGATGTCTCCCGCCGGCAGGCCGGTGATGCCCGCGGCCCGGGCCGGCGGGTATTGGGCGGCCAGTTCCCGCAGGAGTTCAAAGGACGGCCGGCAGGACAAGCCGCCCACGGTATAGCTTCCGGTTAAGGCCGCTTCGCCCCCTTTCGCCCGGCTTTCCCGGGGCGCCCTGGATTCCAGGTCCCAGACCACATAGTCTTTGCTGCCTTCCAATCCGATATCTGCACCGCGCAAGAAAGCGCCGTTGTCGTCCCGGACCAGGTACGGCCCGACCGTGTATTTTCGGAGGAAGTCCCGGTTTTCCAGATCCTTTTCAAAGATGACCTGCATCAGCGCCAGGGCCAGGGCCGTATCCGTGCCGGGCTTCAGGCCCAGATAGGCGTCCGCCTTGGAGGCGGTTACCGTGAAGCGCGGGTCGATAACCACCAGTCGCGCGCCCCGGCCCTTGGCGTCCATGATCGGGCGCATCAGGTTCAGGGGCTGGGACTCGCCCGGGTTGGCCCCCCAGACCACCAATAGCTCCGGGGTGGTCTGGCCCGAGAACAGGGAGCCGAAGAGCAGCGCATAGGGAAACTGGGCGCCGAAGAGGACCTTGCTGCCGCAGGGCAGGCCTGCGTCCCCGTAACCCCAGGCGCTGACCCGGGTGGAGCGGGTCAGGCCGGCCAGGCGGAGATAGGCCCCGAACTTGGTGGTGCCGGCGCCCGGACCGCCCAAGACCCAGCCGATGGCCGGCCAGCCGTAGCGCTCCCCGATCTCCCGGAATCGTTCGGCAATCGTGTCCAGGGCCTCGTCCCAGGTGATCCGCTCAAATCTCCCCTCGCCCCGCGCGCCCACCCGTTTCAGGGGATGCTGCAGCCGATCGGGGTGGTAGGTGATCTCCAGGCTGGAGAGCCCGCGCAGACAGATCCGGCGGTACCGGGGATCCGGAAAATCCGCCGGCTCCACCTTGACGACCCGGTTTCCCCGGACATGGGCCAGGATCCCGCAGGCATCGATCCCGCAGTGCGCCGGGCAGACGGTCCTGACCATCTTCGATTCGCCTTTAGTCGTCATAGGCATTGCAGATCCTCTCGGTCCTTCCAAAGTACGACCTGAATAATATTTCCTCCCGTTGGTAGCGGGTTGCGGAAAAACTGCGAATTCACAGGTTGCTCGAAAAGGTCCAAATGCAAGGCGCCCGAAATTCCTTGGGATGAGGGCAGCGCCGCAGATGGGCCTTTTTCAGCAACCTGTTAGACGTTCAGTTTTTCCTGGGAAATTCTCTCATGGAGCCACACGGCCATCAGTTGGGTGAAGGGAATCCCTTTACCGCGGGCGATCCGCCTGGCCAGGGAAAGGTCCCGGGGATCCAGACGCAGGGACACCGGCTGCCGGGGGAGGCGATGGGCGTCAAACGGTTCGGCCCCCTCGAGCAGTCTGGCCGTCACGTCGGGTTTTTCCAGGACGATTTCCTTATCCCATTGCCGGGCTTCTTTGTTCAAGGCCTTGATGTTTTCTCTCGTTAGTTTTTTCATGACTTCACTCGATTGAGATAAATCTTTTTTGTAGAGGACGACATGGGAAAAGCGGTTACGCATCTCCATATTCTAAAATCGGGAAATGGAGCGATAACGGCCTCAAGGAAGGTCCCGCCGGCATCACAGCCCCACAGACGGAATCGGTATTCATGGGCGGAAGCTTTCGACCTGACATTTTTCATCGCTAAGGTGGGGTAGATTCCTTCCCCGTAATAAAGTTCTTCGACCTGATAGGGTCTGATGCCGTGGGCGGCGATATGAGAAATATTGTCCTCATCCCAATCGGGCTCAAGCTCAGGGTCGGGCTTTATCATGGAGTTATGATATCGTAATCAAAAAATTACGTCAAGATCGGAAATCAGTTTGGTTATTAACAATTCTGGTTTTCAAATGGAACTCTTCTTTGAGGAAAGCCGATGCTGCAGGTCTCTGACGAGTTCTGACGCATTCATGTCGAATGAACCCTATTTTTTATATTCCTGGAGCGCCGTTACAAAAGCTTCGATATTTTCAATTTTTGCGGGCGGGTAGACATCCGCAGGGGGGCACACCGTTGTAAAGCCCAGATCGAGGCAGCGATGCACCCTATCGGTAATCTCTGCCGGCGTCGCTTTGGCCAACAGGTCGAAGCGGCCGCATTCCCCGAAAAGCGATATCGCCTCGGGTATCAGCCCCCTGGTCTTCTCGATGTCGCACTCCTTGTCGAGGAGGATGCCGTCGGGGTCACAGGCCAGCATGAATTCGATAATTTCCCTTCCTTTTTGACGGTGTTTTTCCATCGATTCCGCTCCAGAGCTTCTATCAGAACATTTTTCAGGCCACCGACGCCTATTTCTTTACGATCGAGAATTGGGAGACCGGTAAAGTCCACGATCTCATCGATCCTCGACCGGTAATCGTCCAAATCACCCATGGCATCCAAAAGAATGATACCATCGAGCCTGCTGTACATTTCACGGGTTCGTTCTTTTGTTTTTCCCCTTATATTCTCTGAAAATTGGATAAACGCTGGATTCAAAAACAGATATTTATGATCCGGGTCCATTTCAAGAAGATTTCCTTTGCCTCCGAGCAGGCAGTCGATGCAGTTCAATCCATCGACCTTGACCGCATCGTATTTGTCCATCAGCGTTTTCATTTCACCGTTAAACCCCAGACAGACATCGCCGTAGACGACGATGATGCCTTGCGATCGCAGCTCTGAATACTTTTTGAGGGCTTCGTTTAGCCCACGATCCAGAAGATTGTAATCCATGTGCAATCGTTCACTCAGGAAATGGACCTCTACATCAATATCGCCTTTTTCCAGGAGGTGTCCAATTTCTTTTCGCAAAATACCGCAGGAAATCACACAAGGTTTTTCAGGGCGTTTCATCTCATACTCCTGAATTCATATTACCCTTCCCAACCAACCACATCACCGTACTGTGCTGTCTTGGTCAATGCACGACCAAAACATCCCACCTGCGGCCATTCTTTTCCGGCGGCTTACTTCGGCGGCGTCCGCATCATGCCCGGGACAACCCGGACTATTTTATGCGGATTTCTTTTGACCCTGGCTTCCGCTTTGGAGCCGGCCAGGACATATACCGGTTCCTGCCGGTCCCGAAGGGGTTTTAGTATTCTTTCGACATGATCCTTCTTATTTTCCCAATAACCGGGTCTGACCTCTTCGCCGGCCGGGCAGACGGCCATGCAATAGCTGCAGCGATAGCTCATGCGAAACATCAGGGATTGCCACATGAAAGCCGTTTCCCGGTTATTAAAATGGGTACCGTATTCGGCCATGTTTTGGGAGGTGACCATGGCCTCCACCCAATCCTGGAATCCGGTCATGTTATCCCTATAGGTGTGGGTAATACAGGACACAAAATCGAAGGGTTGTCCTTTGGTGATGGCCCCGGTGGGACAGACGACGGCACAGAGATTACAGTGGATGCAGGGGTTCTCCGTTAGAGGCTGGTCGTATTGATCCACCACCCCATTGATCAGAATACTATCCAACTGGATGGCACTGCCGAATATCGGATGAAGAACCAGCCGGTTCAATCCCATATGGCCAAGACCGGCCTCCACGGCCATAATCTTGTGGCTCACATCCCAGATCTTTCCCGGATACTGATCCAGATTCATGGGCCAACCCTTGTTGACCACCACCCCCCGGATGCCGATCCGGTTTAAGCGGCGCAAAATCTCTCTCGACAACCCAGAGGTTTTATCTCCCGTGTGATGGTATTCTTCATTGGCCACATAGCGGGCCGGGCTTTGCAGGTTTTCCCGATTATTGGTCACAATGATGGAAATGACACTTCGCGCCAGGGAATAAACCTGTAAGATCCCCTCCCGCTCTTTCTCCAGGGACCCCCGATCGATATCCACCAAACCCACATCGTCGGCCCCGGCCTCAAGACAGATCTTCTTGATCGCCTCCGCGGAATAAAGCATTTTCTCCTGTCCCCTCGGTGATGTTTTCATTCCCGCTCCTTAAACTTTTTCTGTCCCTTTCTCTTTTTCCTTCTTCTCCACCACGCAATAAAGCCCTTCACCGCCCATGATGGTGCGGAAACATTGGTTGTCGGACAGGCAAGAAGCCGGACGCCGGTCTCCGGCCCGCCACCGTTGAATCAATTCCGGTTCTCGAATAAACGGTCGGCTCATGGAGATATAGTCCGCCACTCCCTGATCGATGATCCTTTCCGCGACCGAAAAGGACCGAACCCCGCCCACCAGCAGGAGAGGGAGGCTCACTTTCTTTTTGAAGGCCCGGGCTTCTTCCGAGAAATAAGCCTCTTTCTCTTCGGTGGTTATGCCCGTTCGGGAAGGGCTTAAATTTTTCGAGATTAAAACGCCGCCGCTCAGCTCGATGGCGTCGAGGCCGTCTTCCTGGAGCCAGGCCCCGATTTGCAGGGAATCCTCCAGGGTCAGTCCTCCCTCCAGGAAATCTTGGGAGTTGAGCTTGATCAAGATCGGGAAGTCCTGGCCGACAACGGCCCGTATTTTCTTTACCACCTCTCCCAGTGCCCTGTACCTGTTTTCCACCGTCCCCCCATACTCATCGAGACGTCGGTTCAAAAGCGGAGAGATGAACTGGCTCAAGAGATAGCCATGGGCGGCATGAATCTCCACGCCGTCAAACCCCGCCGCCCTGGCCCTCTGGGCCGCCAGGCCAAAGGCCTCCACCATTTCCTGGATATCCGCCAAGGTCATTTCCCGGGGTGGGGTTTTATAGAATCCTTCCGGCGCCGAGGGCGCCAGCGCCGTTCGCCCGGTCAGCTTGGGATTGGCAAACCCGCCGGAATGGGCCAGTTGCATGACGATCTTGCCTCCCGCTTCATGAACGGCACGGGTCAGCTCCCGGAGACCGGGGACCAGGGCATCCGCGTAAACCCCCAATTGCCGGGGGCCGGCCTGACCTTCCGGTTTTACGTAGGCGTGGCTGGAAATGATCAGTCCTACCCCTCCCCGGGCCAGCCGGATCAATAGATCGACCAGGTTCGGGGTTACCGAACCGTCATCGCCGGCCATTCCCTCAAAGGTGGCCGACCGGACGAACCGGTTGGCCAGTTTCATTCCCTTGATTTCCGTGGTTTCAAATAATTTGGACATCGTTTCTCTCCTTTTCTATTATTATTGCGCT
>CAVUPH010000015.1:0-118113 GCA_963743305.1 uncultured delta proteobacterium | reverse complement strand
TCCCTGGCCAGTTATTGAGGCCCCAGGGGTCGGGCAGTAGTACTTTGCGTTAGAAATCATTCCGTTTTGGCCAATAGTCAAAAACACCAGTACAGGAAGTACCTCTTCCGATAGCCCCCGGTCGTCTTCAAAAAATTCCCGAGCCTGCCCAAATAACAGCCTCCCAAACCTTCAGATTGTTAATGACAATCAATGGATTAACCTGCCTATTTTCCATGAATGGTATCCATCCACCGGATGTCTTCCGACTTAAATTAAAAGGGTTTTCGACAAACGATCTGGGCTACAGCCCTTGGAGGGTTTTCCAAGAGGCCCTCAAAATAATGGATCAATTGCCAATCCTTAAACCAGCCGGAAAGTTCACCGGGATGGAGCAGAAAATCGGGATTGTGAGGACGGCCGTATTGGGATTGTTCGACGGTAAAGGTTTCATAAATAAGGATTCCTCCTTTGCGCATCCCCTTTTTTAGGCAAGGGATCAGCGGGCGATGGAGGTAGCGGAAGACCAGGATGCCTCGGTAGTATTCCTCTTCCAGGGGGTTTACGCCGGTTTCCAGATCGATCTTCCAGAAACCTATTTTGAGGCCTTTCCCCTCCACCGCCTTTTCGGCCTTGGCCAACACCTCAGGGGATCGATCGGCCAGGATCACCGGAAGACCCAGGCCGGCGAGGAAAAGACCGTTATGCCCGTCCCCGCAGGCCAGATCCAGAATCGGCCCTTCACGGTTCTCGGCCAAAAGAAGCGGAGCAAAGGCCTTCAGTAAGGGATCAGGAGCCAAGGAGATACCTTTTGATTTGACGTAAGAAACGGTCCCCTTAGAACCCGTCAAGAAATAAGCTGTACAATTCCGCGGTCTCCGTTCATGCTGAGCCTGTCGAAGTATGGCCGTATCGTTCACCCTTCGACTGCTCGACAGGCTCGCAGCTCAGGGCGAATGTTTGTAGTGTCGCTTTGTCAAAGTAATTTGTTCACAGATCCTTAGAACCAGAACTCCGGATATCTCCGGCCCCGGGGGATGTTGTTGACGAGCAGGGCCACCACCAGCATTACGGCTGCCCCGAGGCCTACAGGCATCAGGGCGTAGATAGAAACCCAGGTGGTGAATTTTGTCGCCGCCGATGACCGCGATAAGCGCCGTGGCGCCTCCCGGCGGGTGGAGCGTTTTGGTGAGATGCATGGCGGCAATCGCCGTGGCCACGGCCAGGGGCGCGGCCAGCCATACCTGGCCCGGAAACGATTGGTAACCGGCGACCCCAATCAGGGCGGAAAGGATATGGCCTCCCAGCAGATTACGCGGCTGGGCCAAAGGGCTCCGAATGGCCCCATAAATCAGGACCGCCGAGGCCCCAAAGGAGCCGATGATCATCAGCAGGTCCCTCGGCTGAAGGAAGAACTGATCGAAATAAACGACGAGGCCGATCCCTAAAAAAGCCCCGATCCAGGACCAGCCGACTTCCGCCAAGCTGACCCGCGGCGGGCTTTTGGTGCTTCCCTTCATTTTCGCCAGATAGTCCATCGAAAAACCCTTTCCGGTCGAATTCTATTAGCTTTTTTAAAAGCATTTCACCGCGGAGGCGCGGAGAACGCAGAGGAATTTATTTTCATAAAATCGGCGTCTCTGCGGTGAATAGGCCTTTTCAAGGTCCCTTTTAAAAGGCTAAATTGATACAATATTTTTTGTTAGGTTTCGCCGGCCGTCAAAGAGACCAGGGACCTTAAGACGTCGGCCCGGGTCACGATGCCGACGAGGTTTCCACGTTCGTTCAGCACCGGGGTCCGATTGATCCGATGCTCCCGGAAAAGCCGGATGATCTCCGTTAGCGGGGTATCTTCGTGCACGACGACAGCCGGTGAGGTCATAATATCCCCGGCGCTTTGTTTTCGGATGGGGACGGCTAGGCAGCCTTTGGTCTGGAGGCACTCGGCGATTAAGCCGATAAAGGACCCTGGACCTTCGGGTAACATATGTTTCAGAAAATCCCTTTCGGAAAGCATACCGGCCAGGTCTCCGTTTTCCCCCATTACCGGCACACCGGAGATGTTATGACGGGTCATCGTCTCAGCCACGCCGGCCAGGGGGGTCATCCTTTCCACAAAGACGACCTCCCGAGTCATCAGGTCTCCGGCCCGGATGGCACCCATCAGACGTTTCAGGGCCAGGCGGTGGGCGAGGCGATAGATGGCCTGGAAGTCTCCAGCGGTGATATCGATATACCCGCCCATTTCCTTCATGGCACTGAAGATGTCCTCATCGGAAAGATCCAGGGGGCCCGGAGTCTCCAACGCGGCATCTGGTAGCGGTTTTTTCATTCAGGGTGGCCTCCTTCGATCGAGAATTCCCGGAGCAGCGGTGATTTCTACCAGGGTCGGCTCCGGTGATCCAAAAAGAACAATTTCCGCCCGGGTCTTTAGGCGAAGAATAGACAAATTATATCAAAATGGTGTGTCGATTGTTTTAATTATTTATGACGGAAACGAATCAGGCATTGACCTAAATCAAATTCGAGATCTTTTCCCTCCCGATAGTAAACAATTTGTGTTAAAAGTGGTTTAGGTTCATCAAATTGTCAATCGGTTTAGCCGGCTCATACAGGTGCCTAGATCAGCGGATAGACCCGATAGAGAATACCAATAAACTGGGACTCCACCCATACGTTAGATCCGAGGTTGTTATGAAAAGGGAGCTTCCGAATAATTATCCCGGGCAGGAATGTTTTTTCTGCGGCGAGAAGAATCCCATTGGGCTGAAGCTCAAATTTTATTTCGATGAGGTGACCGGCGAATTCACCACCGATTTTCTCCCTTCCCGGTTGTTTGCCGGTCTGGGCGATATTTTGCACGGCGGCATCCAGGCCGGTTTATTCGACGAAATCATGGGTTGGGCGACTCATGGGCTTACGGGAGAGCCGGGCGTCACCACCGACCTCAGCATGGAATTTTTAAAGCCCGTCTACCTGGAGGAACCGCTCCAAGTATCCTGCCGGATCACCTCCCGGGAAGGCCCCCGGGTCAGGCTGTCCGCCGAGATCAGTCAACCAGGCGGCATCGTTTGCACAAAGGGCGTGGGAACGTACCGCCTTCTATCGAAAGAAAAATTCGACAGCCTGGCTTATGGTGCAGATAAACGGCCTCCAGTTACTGGAATGGTCCGGCCGGCAGGGGACTGAAGGGAGCAAAATGAAATTATTGATGTTTCAGGCCAAGCGGTTCCGGTTCCGCACCTTTGAAAAAACCCTGGAGCAGGTCCCGGATTTGAATCTGGAAGAGGAAATCCACGAAGCTGCCGTAATCTTCCTGCAGGCGGAAGGCCGGGATGAGGAAAGCCTGGATTCCATCTTTTCCAAGACTCTGAAAAACATCAAATGGCTGGCCAACAAGCGGGGTTTAAAAAAGGTGGTTCTCCACTCTTCACCCACCTGGGGGGAGAAACGGCGGCTCCGGAATTCGCCCATCTTTCCTCGAACGGCTGGCCGAGCGGTGCGGGGCACGGGGTACGAGGTGTGGATCACCCCTTTCGGGTATGTCTGCGAATGGGACCTGTCGGTCTATGGCGAATCTCTGGCCAAGGTATTTAAAGCCTTGTAAATCGGCCAAGTACTTATCCGGTACCTTCCGTGTGGGAAACCAAAGACCTTCAGGACCTGGAATCGGCCGTTCAAGGACTGGAACACCCCGGCTGGGCCATTCGCTTGATCAATTTTCTGGGGGCTCCCATCGAGGCTCTGATCCGGGTCCTGCCCAAACCGCTGTCGCTGGTGATCCGCTGGGTAACGGAAAGGGCTCTGGGTCGATTCCTAGGATGGGCGATCGATTCCCTGGGAAAAGGGTCGGCGCTCGGATCATCGAAGGGAACCCACCGCGGCCTGGTCATGCTCAGCGGTGCCTTGGGCGGCTTTTGGGGCCTGCCGGGTCTGCTCGTTGAACTGCCGGTCTCGACTGTTTTGATGCTGCGGGCCATCGCGGCCGTGGCCCAATCGGAGGGCGAGGATCTGGAAACCCTGGAGGCTCGATGGGCCTGCCTGGAAGTTTTTACCCTGGGAGGGGTCCGGTCGGAAGATGATGCCGCGGAAACCGGCTATTACGCAGTGCGGGCCTCGCTGGCCAGGCTGGTATCCGAAGCAACGGAGTTTCTGGCCGGCCGGGGAGCGGTCCAGGAGGGGGCCCCCCTTTTGATTCGACTGATGACCGTGGTCACGTCGCGTTTCGGAGTGGTGGTTTCGGAAAAGGCGCTGGCCGAAATGATCCCCCTGATCGGCGCCTTGGGCGGCGCCTTGATCAACCTGCTGTTTGTCTCCCATTTTCAGTCCATGGCCAGCGGCCACTTCATCATCCGGCGCCTGGAACGAAAGTACGGCCCGGAGACTGTCAAAAAGGAATATCAGCGGCAGGCCGGTTTAAATCGGAGGGAAAGAAACCGGCGATGAGGTCCGGCCGGGATATCAAAGGGATAAGCACTTTCTACCGTCTTTTTGTCCAAAAAATACCGGGTTGACCTTATTTATATTCTCGCCCGTATCGAATAGAATAATAACAAAGATTAAAAACAGAAGAGGAGGATTTGTATGAACAAATTAATTGTCAGCGGGATCATTACCTTAATTTCAATTATGGCTTTAACCACCCTGACTTATGGGCAAACAAGCGGGCATGCGGGGCATGTCGTGCCGGCCGCTCCACTATCGGGGCCTACCGCTCCGGGCGGACATGACCACGCCGGAGGCGGGGCGGGACCTGCCAGGATGGAAGGCGGCTGCATGGGCGGTCACGGCATGATGGGCGGCCAGGGTATGGGTCACGGAATGATGGGCGGCCAGGGCATGATGGGTGGTCGAATGATGGAGACCGAGCATCACTTGGCGATGATTCTTGATGGTCTTGGCCTGAACGACCAGCAAAAAAAAGCGATCGGTGAGATCAGGAGCAGCATGAAAAAAGATACGATCAGGAGGATGGCGGACATCAGCATCGCCCGCCTGGAACTCGGTGATCTTCTCCTCCAGGATCCGCTGGATATGAAGGCCGTCGAAGCCAAGGTGAGGCAATTGGGATCTTTGAGGACCGAGATGCACCTGGCTCATATAAAGATCCTGGAAAATATCAAAGCCCAATTGACCCCGGAACAGCGTAAAAAGTTGGGGGATATGATTAAAACCGGGCCGATGATGATGATGCATGAATAAAGGGCCGGATGGATGAATTTCAGAAGAGGGAGGGCCGCGTCTCCGGAGTAACTTGCCGGCCTTCCCCCTCTTGGCATCCTGCCCGACACCCGGGGCTTGTTAAATTTGGGTCCCCAGGCAATCAACCGTATTTCTTCACCAGCTCCAATCCTTTATACCCTCCGTTAAAGCCGAAGTCCTTCAAAGGACCGGCGTATTCGCTTTCCAGGGCAGGCTTTCCGTTGATCGTATCCACCAGTATGATTTTTTCGGGACTGAATTCCCGGGTGAGCAGCACCTTAAAAAAGGTCAGGTAGTCGGGAAGACGCGGATCATCGGGGGGGATCCGCATTTCCAGGGACCCGCCATTGCGGCGGGAAATGACGACCAGTCGGGATCCTCGGTAGACCAGATGCGTCGAAGGCCGGCGGCTGGGGAGGAGGCCCTTCCAGGCCTCCAGTTTGATCCCGCAAAGCGAGGCCGGGTCAACGGCATTCAGCCAGTAAACGGGGTCCTCCGTCTGGGGTTCGTTTAAGAACCGGAAGGCCTCGGGGGAGATGAATTGCAGGCCGGGGATACCTTGAAAAAAATGTCCGGAGAGGATTTCGCCGGAAAGCTCCATGAGTCGCAGGGCCTTGAATACCCTGGACCAGCGAAGCAGCGGCAGCTCGCCCGCTACCAGTTCCCGGAAGAGGAGACCATAGCGCCGGAGGAGCTGGCGGACCCGGTCCTTGACCAATTCCGCTTCCGCGATGGGATCTTTATCCATCTTATCGAGATCGATAGCGTACCAGTTTCCGGACAGCGGGCGAGTAGCGGCCCAGCGGTTAAAGGCCGATCGGGAAGGGCGGGGGCCGGCCTCATTTAAAGGAAACGGAGCAAAGTCCGTCACGATCCCCTGGCGCAGGGTGGTGAAGGCGTCATTGGTGATCCGCCCCTGCCAGACCAGGTCCCAGAGTTTCCCGGTTACGGTCCGGCTGTCCATTTTTGAATGGCGGATAATATCCAGCAGGCCGTAACGCCCGATTTCCCGGGGCAGCAGACGGGCCAGTTCCTCCTCCCCGGTCTTCGTCTCCGCTGTTTTCGATCCGGATCCGGCACGGCCCGGATCGAGGAAGAGTTCCAGGTCGTCGGAGAAGGTCAGGCTCAATTTCCGAAGGCCGCAGCCGAACCAGAGGAGAGGACCGGAGTGGATCAGGCCGTCCAGCCAAGCCCCGTAATAGGGTGATAAGCGGGCCGGCAGCAACTGTTTCTCCCAGGCGTCGGCGGCGGCCGGGAATCCAAAGAGCTGATCCAGGATCCCTTGAAGCTCATCGGGCGAGTGGCCCGGTCGGGTGAGGCCCTGCCAGGCGGCCAGAAACAACGGCAGCCGGCCCAGGTCGAGGGCCTGGAAGGAAGGCTGGCGGGACCTGCGGGCCATCCGGAGCAGGATTTCCAGGTTTTCCCGGTCACAAATTTCCAGCTCTTCGGCCTGTTCCGTCAACAGGTCGAGTACCACTTCCTGGGCCTCCGCCAAGCCGGCCAACAGGTCATCCAGTCGGGCACCCTCGAGACCCAGCACCTCTTTCAGAGAAGATTTCCGGATCGGTCCGTAGAAGGAAAGCCACTGCTGGAAGAGATCAGGCAGCGGGTTCTCCTCCTGATCGGCTTTTTTTGAAGGGGATTTTTTTAATACGGTGTCGACCCAATAAGCGGCCCGGCCGGACAAGGGGGCACCGGAAAATACATCCCGAACCGTCAACTTCCCGGGTTGGATTTGAAAGGCCTTGGTGATCCGGCCCAGATTTTCTATAGCGCCAATCAGGTCCAGCGAGGCCCCGGGCAGCCGCAGGGAGAAGATCTTTTCTCTGATGGCAGTAATTCGGTCGTCCGGCGAACTTCCGCGATCACGATCCATGGCTACTTTAAGCTCCTGCCACTCAGGCGCCGGAATCAGGACCCGCTCTTTGATCCAGTCCAGGAGGTCGGCGGCCGATCGGGGGGCATAGCCCGGGGCCGTTCGCTTCAGCTTTTTTTCCAGCGCGGCGCTGAGGTCCGGGGAAAGGCGCGGTCGGAGGCGCTGGGAAAACAGTACTTCCTTTAGCAGTTCCTGGCTCAACGCGGAGGCTTTCTCCTGCCGGGGCGAGTCGTCCGCATACATGTGGACATTGGTCTGTCTATAGATCAGGCCGTCGGCGAAGGGAGAGGCCGCGGTGGTGGCGGCCTCGGTGATTTTTATCAGACCGCCGCGGATTTCGTCGAGCAGTTGCTTTAAATGGTCCAGGTCAAACTCATCCTGCAGGCAGGTGCGCCAAGTTTCCAGCAAAATGGGAAAATCCGGATAGGCCTGAACGGCTTCCAGCAACGTCTTGGACCGGAGTCGGTTCAGCCAGAGGGGCAGGCGCTTTTTGAAATCCCCGCGGGGGAGCAACAGTGCCCGGCCGGCGTTTTCCCGGAATTTCGCCCCGAAAAACCCGCTCTGCTCCAGCGTCCGCCGGAGCAGCCGTTCCAGGTTTTCCGGCGTTACCAGGGTCAGGACCTCCGCGGCGGAGACGTCGTGCGGCAGCAGGAATAAGAGGCCGTCGTTGTTCTGGAAGATTTCCAGACGCGTGTGAGTCTTCTCTTCCCAGGCCGCCTGCAAGGCCAGGCTAAAAGGGCGGTTGATTTTTCCGCCCCAGAGCGTATGCAGAATAACTTGCCGGCCGTCCGCGGGGCTCAGGGGATCCTGGAAGTGCTCGATCAGCAGATGATGCCGGTGAGGGAGCTCGGACCGGGTCGCCTCCCGTTGTCTTTTTAGAAACCCGAGGAGTTCGGCCGCCGCCGTCTCTTCCATGAAATATTCCCGCCGCAGTTCCTCTTTCCAAAAGGAAACTTCAGACCGAACCTGGAATCGTTCCAGGAACAGCAGGATCTTTTCCGAAAAGTGAAAATCCCGATTTAAGTCCTCGGCCTTCCAGAAAGGGAAGATGCCGGGTTTGACCTCCGCCGGCAGTACCTCTACCTCGTTGTGGGTCACCTTTTGAATCCGCCAGACCTGGGCGCCCAGGGTGAAGGTGTCGCCGAGGCTCCGTTCCCAGACAAATTCTTCGTCCAGTTCGCCGATCTTGGCCTTGGAGTCCGCAATCCGCAAATCATAATAGCCGCGGTCCGGGATGGTTCCGCCCGATAGATAGAGCAAACGCAGCACCCCCTCCCGACCGTGGACGGTGCCGTCGAGTTTATCCAGGGAGAGGCGCGGTTTAAGTTCCCGGAGCCTCGTTTCCGCGTATCCCCCGGCCAGCATTTCCAGGACCAGGTCGAATTGCCGGCGGGAGAGGCGGCGGTAGGGGTAGCTGGTTTTGATGAAGGAGAACAATTCATCGATATCCCATTGTTCCAGACCGGTCAGGGAAAGGATCACCTGAGCCAAGACATCCAGCGGTCCTTCAATGGGCCGGACGGCTTCGATATCCTGATCCGTAATGCTCTTGGCGATAACGGCGGCGGTCAGAAAATCAAAACCGTGGGTGGGATAGAGCAGTCCTCGGCTGATCCCTCCCACGCGGTGGCCGGAACGCCCGATCCGCTGAATGGCCGCGGATATGGAGGGCGGCGTCTGGATGAGCACGACGAGGTCCAGTTCGCCGATATCGATGCCGAGCTCCAGGGAACTGGTGGCGACGATAGCCTTCAACTCGCCGTTTTTCAACCGCTGTTCCACGGCCAGGCGGATCTCCCGGGAGAGGGAGCCGTGGTGGGAATAGGCCAGCTCCTCCGTTAGGCCCTCATTGATCAGGCGGGTGACCTTTTCCGCCAGGCGGCGGCTGTTGGCAAAGAGCAGGGTGGAGCGATGGGCCCGGATGACTTCCCGGAAGGCGGCAGCCAGGACCGGCCACCGGGAGGCATCGGCCGGCTCTTCCCGGACGTCCGGAGGGAAAAGGACCTCGATCCCATAGCGCTTGGTGTCCTTCGATTGAATAATCGCCACCGTCCGTTTTTCATAATAGCCAGAGGGCCCGTCGCCTTTCAGAATGGACCCGCCGATAAACTCGGCTACGATGGCCAGGGGCTTCACCGTCGCCGACAGGGCCAGGCGCTGGAATTCGCCGGAAAGACGGACCAGGCGATCGACGGCCGTAATCAGATGGGTCCCTCGTTTGGTGCCGATCACGGCGTGGATCTCGTCCAGGATAACCGTAGCGATCCCCGTCAGCATCTCCCGGCCGCTACGGGAACTCAAAAGCAGATTCAGGCTTTCCGGCGTGGTGATCAGGATTTCCGGGGGCCGGCGCCGCATGCGCCGCCGCTCTTCCGCCGGCGTATCGCCGCTGCGGGTCAGCAGGCCGATGGGCGGGAACTCCGCGCCGGCCTTCAAAAAGTACGAGCGAAGCTCTTCCAGAGGGATGGCCAGGTTGCGCCGGATGTCATTATTCAGCGCCTTCAACGGCGAGACATAGAGGACGTGCGTCCGACCGCTGACCCAGGCGCCGGTGACCAGTTGGTTGATGGCCCAGAGGAAGGCCGTCAGCGTCTTGCCGCTACCCGTGGGCGCCGTAACCAGGACGTGCCGCCCTCGCGCAATTTCCGGCCAGGCGAGTGACTGTATGTTGGTTGGCGCCCCCAGCCTTTCCGTAAACCACTTGCGGATCAGGGGATGGAAGGGGGAGAGGGGATCTAAAAAGTCATTCATATTAATATCAACCCATCTATTGGAAGATAAGCATCAATATAAAAAAACCACAATTTGGTCGGTTGGCGGTTACTACTTTATAAAAACACGGGCCGGAAAGCAACTTCTTGCAAAAATGTATTAAGAAAAAATAGTATTTTCTTGACAATTCAAGAAATCTACCTTATTCATGATTTATTAACGGACTCAAAATAGTAATAACATCACTCATCGTCATTCCCGCGGCGATTTTGGGCGGGAATCTAGTCCCTGCCTTGTGCGAAGCTGGGTCCCCGATTAATACACTCGGGGATGACGGTCGGTGTCTGAGGAAAAAAATTATGAAAATAAAAGTCGGCACTTTGATTGAAGAAGAGGTTATTAAACTGGCCAAACATCGGGCCCTTGAAGATGGCCGGCCTTTGAGCGACGTGATTCAGGAAGCCATTGTCACTTACCTGAGTGAATCGAATGCCCGATCCCAAAAAGCGGGAGAGCGCCTACCAACTTTTTTGTGAACGTCCGATGCACCTCAGTCAAAAACAGTTCAGGGAAATCCTGGAAGAAGATAGCTGGGATTCATGAACCTCGACGATATTTCCAACGGCAGCCTTTGTGTTATAGACACGAATATTCTGCTTTATAGCGAGCAAGGGGTTTCCCGGCAGGCCCAGCGACTGATCAGGCGTTGCTCCACCGGGGAACTGATCGGGGTTCTGCCGCAAACCGTCTGGCAGGAACTGACCCACAAACTAATGCTCTCTGAAGCCCTGATGTTGGAAAAAATTTCCGGACCCAATCCAGCCCGAAAATTAGCAAAACAACCCAATGTCGTAAAAACCCTGGGGCTATACCGGGCCAAGGTCCTGGCCCTGCTGGACCTGGGGCTGGGCTTTGAGTCGTGCACCAGGGAGGATTTTTTCAAAAATGCCCTCAAACTCCAAACCAAATACGGGCTCTTGACCAATGATTCCGTCCTATTGGCCACGGCCATCCGGTTGCAGGCCGATGTGTATGGTCACGGCTGATGCCGCCTTTCAAAAAGTGAGCGAACTAAACGTTGCCAGGCCTTCGGACCTTACTCTATGAGTGAATCCCTATCGGCATCATGGGTGGGATTGCCGGTCAGTCTGGTGGGGGTATTTAAGAATTAAGTCATAATTCTGGAACGAAAAATGGGCAGGAGGGAGTGCTTATGCAAAGAGGGCCCAGACCCTAAGTCTGGACCCTCTTTGCATCTAGCTACTATCGACTAAACGCTGAGACCTAAAGCTTTTCGCTTTTCCAAGATGTGGTTGGTAATCAACTCGGCGGCCTTGATGGGGTCCGGTTCCACGGCGAAGCAGGCCCCGAAGACGTCGTTCAGTCCTTTCGTGGCCAGTTCGGTGACCTTCTTGCTCCCCAAAATGGGGGGTAAGACCCCCAGGTGGGTGAAGATCCCGCTGGCCATGACATAGAAAGCGATCGTGGCCGCCTTTTCGGAATACCACTCCGGGGCGGAACCGGCCAGGGGCAGTTGGCTGATATCCACTCCCAGGGCGTTGGCCAGGGCGCAAGCAATAACCAGGATCCGCGAATTGTCCACGCAGGAGCCCACATGGAGGGAAGGCGGAATCCCCAACGCGCCGCATATTTCCTTTAGTCCCGGACCGGCCAGGTCTTTAGCCTCGGGGACCTGCAGGCCGGCCTTGCCGGCGGCCACGTTGACGCAGCCGGTGGTCAGGACCAGGATATCGTTGGCGATCAGACGCTTGATCAGCTCTACATGGCCGTAGTCCTGCTTGATCTTGGGATTGTTACAGCCCACCACCCCCACGGCGCCCTTGATCTTGCCGGCCTTGATCGCCTCGATCAGCGGCGTGAGCGTCCCGCCCAGGGCGGCCACGATGGCCTCTACCGAAAAGCCGGTCATGGTCTTGACCGGCCGGACCGGGATGTTCACCTTCTCCTTAATCCGCCGGCTGAAATTTTCGATGGACTCCCGGACGATCCGGTAGGCCTGTTCCTTGGCGTTCTCGGGATTGAATTCCACGTGTTCCATGAAGGGGAATTTTGCCTTATCGGAGGTGGAATACATCTTGGTATGGTAACACTGGGCCACCTGGCCCAGGGAAGGCATGATGCACTGGTAATCGACGATCATGGCTTCCACCGCCCCGGTGACCAGGGTCAGTTCGGTCATGAGATGGTTGCCGGCCATGGGGATCTGGCGGCGCATCATCAGCTCGTTACCCGTACAGCAGAGGCCGGCGATGTTGATGCCCTGGGCCCCCCGGGATTTAGCCAGGGCGATTGTCTCCGGATCAGCGGCTGCCAGGCAGATCATCTCGGAAACAACGGGGCTGTGGCCGTGGACCAGGATGTTGACTTGGTCTTCCTTGAGCACTCCCAAGTTCATTTCCGACATCCCCGGCTGGGGGGTGCCGAAGATGATATCCGAAACCTCGGTGCCGATCATGGCTCCGCCGAAACCGTCGGAGAGGCTGTTGCGGACCGCCTGCAGGAGCAGGGAGACCCAGTCGTTGTCCACGCCCATGTGGGTCCGGTGCATCATCTCCGAGGTCTCGCGGTCGATGCCCCGGGGCAGGACCCGGAGTTTTTTCCAGAGATCCAGACGCTGCTGGGGGGCCCGGTTGACCAGGGTGATCTGGGATTTCTTCATCCCATAGTCTTCCATCATCGCTTCCGCCAGCTCCAGGGCAATCGCCTTGGTTTCCCGATTCTCCGTCGGGACGCCGTACTCCAAGGCCAGGCGTTTCATTTTTTCCGGGTCCTTGATTTCATAACCCGGGGCCCGTCCCTGGCCGATCTTGTGTAACACCTCCACCAGGTCGCGTCCGTGGTCGGAATGGGAGGCCGCCCCGGCGGCGATCATCCGGGACAGGTTGCGGGCCACGATGATATCGGCATCGGCGCCGCAAACGCCCCGTTGCGGGCCTTCCCCGAAGGGGTCGATCCGACAGGGCCCCATGACGCAGTTGCGGCAGGAGAGCCCCAGTTCGCAATAGCCGCAGGGAGGCTGCTGCTGCAAATAGCGGTCCCAGACCGTCTCGACGTTGTCCTCGGCCGCTTTCTTCAGCATAAGCTGGGCATCTTTACAGATGGAAAGATCTTGAACGTCGCGCATGGCTTATCTCCTCCTTAATTGTTCCAGCGAATAGCGATAACGGGTCAAGGTATCAAAGGGGTTCCCCTCCGGGGCCTTTTCCCGGATACCCAGATAGACTAAGGAAGCCATCTCCTCCGTCTCCCGGTCCATGACCCGGTTGGGTTCCTCAAAAAGCAGGGCGCCGGATTTACAGACCTCTACGCAGGCCGGCCCTTTTCCTTCCCGTTGACGGGCCGCGCACTGGTCGCACTTGTGGGCCGCTTCCTTGCGGCTGGGATAGGTATGATAGCGGATTACCCCGAAGGGGCAGGCCATGGCGCACATGCCGCAATTGATACAGCGGTCGGGATTGATTATCATGGCCCGGCTTTTATCCTCGCGGAAGATGGCCTTGGTCAGGCAGGCCATCTCGCAGGGCGCCGGGTCGCAGTGCCGGCATTTGTTGGGAAAAGGCTCCTTCTGTTTGGTCAGCCCGATGTGGATGCGGGGCTTGGAGAGGACCGGCTCATAAGGCGCCGCGTAGAGGGACTGGCTCAGCGAATGGGCCACCGCACAGGCCACACGGCACTGCAGGCAGCCGACACAACGCTCGGGCCTGACTACCACCGTTTTCATAAGGACCTCCTTTAAAAAAAATTCAAAATTCGAAACACGAAATCCGAAACAAATTCAAATGACCCAAATTCTAAATTTAAAACTTCAGCCCTTTGAACCCACAGCGGTCCAAGTGTTTAAATCAGGGGGTCTGGTTTTTGAGCAAATCGTACAGGGAGGCCTCCCCGCTGACGATGGCTTCCGGGAGGCCGCGAGCCAGGGGCAGGCCCCGCCGGATAAGGTTCACCACCGGCCCGGCCCCCTCGGGGGCATTATAAAACATCATGCCCACCGGGATATTTTCCCGCAGGGCCAGCATACGGAACTGATCTTTCCCGGGGGTCTGTCGCTCGTGGAAGGTGACTCCGTCAGCGGTTTTCAAAAGTCCGGCATTGATGAGATGGAAACGGGGTGTTTTCAGACTGTTCAACCCGATACTCCCCGGATAGGCGGCCGGGACCCCGGCCAGGTTCAGGCCGGCAAAATACCCCTGCTCCACCGCCACCGGCCAGACGGCGTTGATCCAGGGGCGTCCCCGGGTTACATCCAGGGCCTGGCAGCAGTCCCCGGCGGCAAAAATATCCGGCGCGGAGGTTTCCAAAAATTCATTGACCAGGATACCGGCCTCGACGGTCAAACCGGCGCTTCGGGCCAGCTCCAGACGGGGAACGACCCCTTTGCCCACGACCAGGACATCACTCCGGATTTCTTTCCCTGACTTTAACGCGGCCCGGACCTGGTGATCCTGGACGTTGATTTGGGCGATATCGTCATTTCGGTTCAGGACCACGCCCAGGGATTGAAGATCCTTTTCCACCCAGACCGCTGCCCGTTCGTTCATGACCATGGACAGCAGATGCGGGGAGGAGACGACCATTTCCACCTCCAGGCCCCTTTCCTTCAACCCATAGGCCGTCTTGAGGCCCACAAATCCGCCACCGGCAACAATCCCTCTCCCGACGGCCAGGTTTTCGATCTGCAGGGCGTCTTCCAAAAACCGCAAGGTATGGGTCCGGTTTTCGTCCCGGCAATATTCTGGCTGGACGGCGCCGGCTCCGGCAGCGATCAGTAATTTATCGTAGATCAGGGTGCGGCCGGAGGTACAGGCGATCGATTTCTTCCCCGGGTCGATCTGGAAGACCCTCTCCCCGAGAAGCCAGGTCACGTTTTTTGGGTAATGGGCTGTCTCCCGAATCGTCAAAAAATCCTGTTGGACTTCACGACCGAGGTACTGGGTGAGCAGGCAGCGGCAGTAGGGTTGCCGTTTTTCCTCGGAGATCGCCGTGATCTCGGCCTCGGGGGCAAACTGCAGGAGTGTTTCCAAGGCCGAAAGACCGGCGGCACTCAGACCAATAATCACCACTTTCATTCCGCCCTCCCTCATGAGGATTTGCCTAACAGGATGGGATCGGCCTTACTGAAAAACCTAAACAGCCGTCCCCGGGGGATATTAGTTCAATTTGTTACAAAACAGGTTTGAATTTCAAGAAAAAAATCGCCTCTTCGAGATATTTTCGGCCCGGAATCAGTCCGGCATTCTAATTTTCCCTTCCCCCGGCGTTCAACACCGGGGGAATTTGTCTTTAGGTTTTTATCGGCTTCGGTTTATAATCGCCGGAATGAAAACACGGGCGCCTTGCGGTCCAATGGAAATCAAGCTGAAGCTCGCGGCCAGGGTGGATCCTTTCATGAAAAATATTCCTCCCTGCCGGACCGACGAGGAAAAGATGCGTCTGGTCATTTCCCTGGCCCGGGAGAAGGTACTTCAGAGAACGGGCGGCCCCTTCGGGGCCGTCGTCTTCCGGGAACCGGGTCATGAGCTGGTTCCCGTCGGGGTGAAAACCGTGGGACGGCTTACAAACTCCGCAGCCCAGGCCGAGGTGCCGTCCTTCATGGCCGGCGGAAGCCCGGGCCGTGTTCCGGCAGTACCAGGAACGGAATGGGCGGACCTACCATGGTTGATAAACAAAGGGAACATCCGTGATCATTTCGTAAAAAACCCCTAAGAGCTGTCATTGCGAGGAGAGAAGCGACGAAGCAATCCCCAATAATAGGCTTATTGCCAAGGTGGGGATTGCCTCGCTACGCTCGCCATGACAAGCTTTGTGATTCGTTACTGAACCCTCCATCCGTTATCGCATCGCCTAATATCCCCCATGGCGGTGAAAAGGATTCGGCCAGGGAGGTGTAAAGAGCCAATTAACCGGGCGAGGGCGATGGACATTATAGTATCCCGGGTAAGGATGATGGCTTCGGATAGGATAATAGCGGCGATGTGGGTAGGGACGGGGATTACGGCCTACTCCGTAACCATAATCCGAGGGAGGAACGTTGCCGGCACTTCGGTAATGGGCATCGGGCCGTTGATTCAACCGTTGATCGGGGGCCGCCTGGGCCGCGTTAAAGGCCGTCCACCCCAAAAGGATGATAACCGCCAGCCAGAGAGTCAAACTAACTTTCCACATGATGATCGCTCCTTTCGTACCTTTTTTGTTGATTAGATCAAAGGACCTTCATTTAGGTTAAAAATAAAAAGGAGGATTCGTTGATGCTCGAAATGTTGTTTTCTTTAAAGAACAAGGTGGCCGTGGTGACCGGGGGAAGCCGGGGCATCGGGCGGTCCATTGCCCTGGCTTTCGCGGAAGCGGGGGCCGAGGTCGTGGTCTCCAGCCGTAACCGGAAGCCGCCGGAATTGGAGCAGGTCGTCGAGGCCATCCGCGCTTTGGGAGGCAACGGTCTGGCAATCCCGGCCCATGTGGGGAAGAAGACGGAAGTGGAGAACCTGGTTCAGCGGACCCTGGAGCGATTTGGAAAAATCGATATACTGGTCAATAACGCCGGTATGAATCCGGTGCTGAGTTCCCTCTTGGATCTCGAGGAGCGGAGCTTGGATAAGGTGTTGGAGATTAATCTGAAGGGGGCCTGGCTCATGAGTCAGGCCGTGGCCCGCCGGATGATCGATCAAGGCGGGGGGCGGATCATCAATATCAGCTCGATCAGCGGCCTGCGGGCCCGGGCCGACGGGACCGGGGCCTACTGCATCAGCAAAGCGGCGCTGAACATGATGACCCAGGTCCTGGCCCGGGAGCTGGCCCCGTATCATATCCTGGTAAACGCCATCGCCCCGGGCTCCATCAAGACCGAGTTCAGCCGGGTCAATTGGACCGATCCGGAGCGGAAAGCCGTGCGCCTCCGGGAGATCGCGCTGCGGCGTTTCGGGGAGCCCGAGGAACTCGTCGGCCTGGCTCTCTTCTTGGCCTCCGAGGCCGGTTCCTTCGTCACCGGGGAGATTATCCGCGTGGACGGCGGGCAGACGATTTAGGTGCTTTCGAATTTTTCGGGATGGGAAAGTCACTCATTCATGGCGTACTCCCCGTTAAGGGGGAGGACATACCCATCCCAAACCCGCCGGTATTGGGCCTCATCTCCGGCGGGCCGGACCAGCATGATCTCTCTACAGAAGGCCCGTTGTTCATCCCGGGTGGCGGGCAGTCCGTAGATCTGCAAAGCGAACCGTGCGAAGTCCCGCACCATAAAATCGAAGATCTGGTTGAGAACGTCCGGGTCCAGGCGCTCAATCTGCGCCTGCTCCAAGATAAGCTGGCCGTAGACCACGATGGAGAACATCTCGCCGAGGGGGAGGGAGAAGACGGGGTCCAGGTCCTGGATCTTGTCCGGTCCGGCCTTTTCCAATAGCTCCCGGAAGATCTCGGTCTGGCGGATGAAGCGGCCTACGTTGGGGAGATCCCGGAAGGCGTCGAATATCGGCTGGTAGTCGTGAAACCGGACCGCGCCCAAACCCTTGGTCGGTCCCTGATTGAACAAGAACAGGTCGTCGTTTAGGGAAAAATCGGGACCTACCGGGTCATATTCCACAGGGCTGAAAAAATAGTTCTTCATGAATTTTCGGATGAGCTGGACATTCACGTGGACGGTGCCTTCGAGCTTGGACGGGCCCCGGACGTCGGCGGCCGCCATGTGGAAGTAGGTGTCCTTTTCAAACCCCTTGGCGGCAATTACCTCCCAGAGCAGATTGATCACCTCTTCGGATTGCAGAGTCACCTTCATCTTGCTGGTGGGGTTGTAGAGCAGATAGCGCCGGTCATTTTCCCCGGCCTGCCGGAAGTAGTCGGTGGCCCGGCGATGATAGCTTTTCATGGCCGTCAGCCGTAGCCAGGCGTCCATGAAGTTCCGGCGCACATGGGGCATATCACTGACGCGGACCCCGTAAAGGATTCTGTTGGCGGCATGGGTGATGGCCTCGTAGAAACAGTGTTCGGCCATGCCGATGGAGGCCGGGCCGATGTTGAACTTGCCGATGTTTACCGTATTCAGCGCCGAATCCCAAGCCTGGGAGCCGCGGGAAAGGATATCCTCCTCGGTGACGGGATAGTCGTGCAGGGCGAAGTTGGAGACATACTCCTGGTGGGAGATGACGTTCTTTTTCAGCTCATAGGCCTTGTGGCGGTAGTTGGTGACAAAGAAGACGAAGTCGTCGGTTCCGTCCTTGACCTTGCCGAGGGTGGAAACCATCTCCGCCTCGTTGCCGTTGCCGATGTAATACTTCTCGCCCTTGGCCGTCCAGGCGCCGGCGCCTTGGGGGGTCAGCGTGGTTTCGGTGGCATAGATATCCGCCCCGTGGGCCCGTTCGGACAGGCCGAAGGCGAAGATGGCGCCTTCCCGGAGGAGTCGAGCCGCCTTCCGCTTGGCCTTTTCATTGGGGCTCATCCAGATGGGACCCAACCCCAGAATGGTTACCTGAAAACAGTACCAATAGCCCAGGCCGTAGAAGGCCAATAATTCACTGTACTCGTTGTTGCGGGCCGTGTCCCAGCGGCAGTCCGGGTCGCCGTCGGCATATTCCCCGGGCGTAAGCAGTTTGGCAAAAATCCGCTCCCGGCCGATGAAATCGACAAATTCCCGATACCAGACTTTTTTATTGTAATCGTCGAGCAGTCGGCTTTTGCCCATGTTCTCAAAGAAGGCAATAGTCTTTTCCATGATGGCGCGCGAGCCGGCATCGGCCATCAGACTGGAGTATTTCTTCGGTTGAATAAATAGATTCATCGGACCCCTCCATTCAAAAGATTCGTGTCGAGAAAGAAATTACCATGTCGGGGGACCAAGTTGCAACCGGTAAGTGGTTGCCGAAGGGCTGGAAAAAGTCGGCGGAGATGCCGTTCAGCGGACCGATCGGGAGGTGTAGTGGTTGGCCGTATTCGGACCTTGAAGAAGAAGGGGAGGTCGGAAAAAAGCCAGTAAGCTTATCCCGACCCCCCCATGCTCAACTTGTTTCTTATTATGAGGTTAGTTAAGAGGTTATAGAGATGGACTTGCAAAAAGTCCAGCAACAGCCCGAGCGCGATTAAGCGCCGGGCTGGGGTGAGGGTGGGACCATTTGAATTCACTTCAAATGGCGGGGGAGGGGAAGCCCTTCCCCGCCTCGCAGAAAGTCGTTTTTGGACTTTCTGCGAGGTCATCTATAGATAGACCCCGCAGCAAATAATAAGATCGCCAGCCTTCTTCAGATAGGTGGTTTTAGGTTCTACTTTTTTATTTTCAGGATTGGTGTATTTATAATCCACCCAGCCTTTCCCCTTCGTCTTAGCCACTTCCTGGATCTCCTTACGGAAGTATTTTCCATCCGGGTCGGTGACCTCTAAAAGGTTCTTGCCGATCAACTTAGGATTTTTGGGGTGGGCGACGATCACTCCCGCAGATCATAGGCAAACACGTAAACTTCCCCCTTGTCGAATTGTCCCTTGGCCGTGCTGATTTCAGCCAGGACCTTCTCTCTGCCCTGGGCCTGGGCGAAGGCCGCCGCCTTGTCCACTAAGGAGACGGCCAGGTCTTTTTCCGAGGCAGCAAAGACCGTTCCCACAAATAACCCCAACACCAATAAAGTTACAAAGAATCGTTTCATAATTCCTCCCATGCCTAATATTGAATAATCTGGCCGAGGGCCATAGCTAATTATCGGAATCGGAGGATCAAAACTTTAGTATTTAGTTGCCCATTGGGAATCCAATGACGCCTTTCTGGAGAGCTTTTGCGATGGGTTAAAGCACTATGAGACGCTTAACGAGCGGCTGGTGGAGGCGGGGGAGCCTTGGCGGTATTACTTCTATTTCCTTTCCATTTTGGAAAACGGAAAACCTATTTAATCCGGATGGGGCCAAAGGCCTTGGCGTTCCTCCACCAGATAACAAAAACGATCCCATTCCACCTCCCGCCCGGAAAAAGGACAGCGCAGCCTGACCTTGCGGTCACTCAGGCCAATCACTTCCCAGTCCCCCCGGCGGGGGCCGCTTTCAATAAATATTTGTTGTCCGACCTGCAGAGGATAGGGTTGGAAAACCAAAAATTGTTGGTCTGTACCCTTTCCCTGGGAACCGGCCGGAGGCGTTTTGTCCGCCATAGTTATTCTCTCCCGCCCATTTTCAGGCTTTTTTAATTTTTTCAGGTTGGTCCGGTTCAGAAACTGCCATCATAAATAGGGTCTGCAAAAGGGTCAAGGAGAAATCTCTTTGAGGGTCGGGATATCTTGTCCGCCCTTTTGACGCCGGGTAAATACAATGGGGGAGCCCGTTATTCTTTGGTCAGCTCCCGGGCGATGACCATCCGCTGGATCTCGCTGGTCCCTTCGTAAATCCGGTAGAGGCGGAGGTCCCGGTAAAACCGTTCTACCGGGAAATCCTTCATGTAGCCCATGCCGCCGAAAATCTGGACGGCCCGATCGGCCACCCGGCAGGCCATCTCCGTGCAAAAGAGTTTGACCATGGAGGCTTCTTTGATCACCGTTCGGCCCTGGTCCCGCAGCGAGGCGGCGTGGTAGAGCATTTGTCGGGCGGCATAAATTTCGGTGGCCATATCGGCCAGCATGTTCTGAACGGACTGGAATTGGGCGATGGGCTTTCCGAATTGGACCCGCTGCCGGGCATAAGCCACGGATAAATCCAGGAGCTTCTGGGCCCCGCCGAGGGCGCAGGCCCCCATGGTCAGGCGGCCTTTGTCGAGCACCCGCATGGCGGTCCTAAACCCCTGGCCGATCATGGCTTCGCCCCCGATCACCTGCTGGACCGGGACGCGGCAGTCATCGAAGATCAGTTCGCAGGTGTGGCTGCCCCGAAGCCCCATCTTCCGTTCGATGGTTCCGACCGAAAAGCCCGGAGTCCCCTTTTCAATCACGAAAGCCGTGATCCCGCCGCGGGTCCGTTTCTGCTTGTCGGTCACGGCCAGGACGGTGGCGACATCGGCTACGTCGCCGTTGGTGATGAAGTGCTTGAGGCCGTTGAGCACAAAGGCTTCTCCCTGGCGTTCGGCCGTGGTCTGGATATTCCCCGCATCCGAACCCGCTTCCGGTTCCGACAGGGCCAGGCAGGCGGTCCATTCCCCACTGGCAATCCGGGGAAGATATTTTTGCTTCTGCTCCTCGGTGCCGTCCAGGAGGATCCCCATGGAACCGATCCCGTTGCTGGTGCCGATACGGGAACGGAAGGCCGCGTTGGTTTTGGTCAATTCCTCATAGACCAGGCATTCGCCGAAGGTCCCCAGATCCAATCCCCCATATTCCTCCGGGATGGAAAGGCCGAATAATCCCAAATCCCGCATCTTTTGGACGATGGCTTCGGGGATGTGGTCCTCGTCCTCCACTTGCTGGGAAAGGGGCTCCAGGTCTTGATTCACGAAGCGGCGGATCGTCTCCCGCATCAGGCGCAGGCTTTCCGGGATTTCATAGTCCATAATGTTCTCCTTTTTCTTTAAACTTCTGCCACAACCCCCTTAGGATCTGTAAACAAATAACCTTGACAAATGGACCTACAACCGTTCGCCCTGAGCTTGTCGAAGGGTGAACGATACGGCCATGCTTCGACAGGCTCAGCATGAACGGAGATATTAGCGGTATTTTACAGCTTATTTCTTGACGGGTTCTTAGCACAGCATAGCCGCAACCAAATTCTAAGCTCGAAATCCGGGGGAAAAAATATCTCTCACAGAGCGCTCAGAGAACGCAGAGAATTCATCTTTTTCATTGCCGATGAGGGGCCGGCAATGAAAAAAAAGTCCGGCGCTATCGCGCCCCCCGGCCGGAGGCCCGAGGCGGCTTTGGACTGCCGTCCTTCTCAACGGCAGCCCAAAATAATGACCGCTGTGATCTCTGAGAGCTCGAGCGAAGCGGGCGAGAGAAACACCTCTTCATTTCTTCCTGACTTCTAGCACAAACCATTTTTTGACCGGCAAACCCCCAACCGGCAAAAAACAAATTCGGGTTAAGGCCGCATCCCCCGTTTCTTCGGCCCCAACTGGCTGGGCAGCAGGCGGTAGGCATTTTCAATCCATTCGCAGAGCAGCGGCCGGGTGTCGCGAGGGTCGATGATCTCCTCGATCCCGAATTTCTCGGCCGTCAAGAAGGGCGAGGTGAACTTCGACAGACGCTCTTCGATCTCCCGGCGCAAAGCCTGGGGATCTGGGGAGGCTTCAATCTGACGCCGGTAGGCCGCCTGCACGCCTCCCTCGATGGGTAAGGACCCCCATTCGCCTGATGGCCAGGCGTAGCGCAGATTCAGGCGGGAATGGTTTCCATGGGCCGCTCCGGCCACGCCGAAGACCCGTCGCAGGATGATGGAGCACCAGGGGACCGTGGCCTGGTAGACGGCAAAGATGTAGCGGGCCCCGAAGCGGATGGTGCCCTGTTTCTCCGCCTCCACCCCGATCATGAATCCCGGATTGTCCACAAAATTGACCACCGGCAGGTGGAAGGTGTCGCAGAGATCGATGAAGCGGACCAGCTTGTCGGCCCCCTGGGCGGTGATGGCGCCGCCGAAAAAGTTGGAATCGTGGGCGAAGACCCCCAGCGGTCGGCCGTTCAGCCGCGCCAGGCCGGTGACCACCGAGCGTCCGTGGTTGGCTCCGATTTCGAAAAAGGATCCCTGGTCCAGGACCAGCGTCAGGATGCGACGCACCGGGTAGGGTCGGCGCTTGTTTTTGGGAATGAGGCGGACCAACTCCTCCTCGCGACGGTCAACCGGATCGGAAGACGCCTGCACCGGGGGAAGCTCATAGACTGAATCCGGTAGATACGAAAGAAAAAGGCGGATCTGAGCAAAGGCCTCATCTTCGGTGGCCACCTCGTTGTCCACGGCGCCGAAACCGCCGGTCTGGATTTGGGACCCCCCCAGTTCCTCCTTGCCCACCTTCCGGCCCAGGGCCGGTTCCACCACCGGGGGCCCGGCCACAAAGAGCTGGGCCGTTTTCCGGGGCATGACCGAGAAATGGGAAAAGACCACCCGAGCCGCGCCCAGTCCGGCCACCGAACCCAGGGCGGCGCTCACCACCGGTACGGTGGAAAGCAATTCGGCCATGGTGTCCATGCCCGGGTTGTAAGGCACATAGGTCCGATCCATCTGCTCCAGAAATTTGACGCTGCCTCCTCCTCCGGTACCGTCCACCAACCGGATCATGGGCAGACGCAGTTCCAGGGCCATCCGTTCGGCATAGGCTGCCTTATGCCCGATAGCGGCATCGGCCGCACCCCCGCGTATGGTGAAGTCGTCGGCCCCCACCACCACCCGGCGCCGGTCGATCCGCCCGGTCCCCAGGATAAAATTGGAGGGAAATAATTTGACCAGGCGGCCTTCCTCCCAGGTGGGGACCCCGGTGATGGCGCCGGTTTCGTGGAAGCTGCCTTTATCAAGCAGAAGATCAATCCGCTCCCGGACGTTCAAACGACCGGCCGCCCGATGGCGGGCCAGGTTTTCCTCCCCGCCCATCTGCGACGCCAGGGTTTCCCGGAGGCGAAGTTCCTCGACCTCCGGCAGCCAGCCTTGATCTAAATCTTCCTTTTCCATGGTATACTCCTCGACCCGAAAAATTATCCATTTCTTCTTTTGTTTTTCTTCGCGTTCTTCGCGTCTTTGCGGTGAAATAGTTATTCGCTCGGTCAGCCGGCTATTTCCCGGTTTCTTCATGATAAACGCAGCGCAGGGCCTCCCCCTTCAGCAGGGCCTCAAAACATTTATTGCAGGAGATGCAGGTGGCCCGGTGAAGGTCACCGTTTTGCCAGTCTTTGATAATCGCCGGTTCTTTGATCAGCGGGCGGCTGAGGGAGATCAGGTCGGCCTCGCCGTTTTGAATCACTTCCTCCATGAGCGCCGGCGACCGCAGTCCCCCGACCATCATGACCGGGACCGACACCTGCGGCTTTATTTCCCGGCACCAGGATCTGAAATACGCCTCGCGGTCCAGTCGGTTGATGCGTGTCTTGAATTCGGCGTTGTCGTACCCCGGACCTCTTAGACCGGAGCTGATTTCCAGGGAGTCATAGCCCCACTGGGCCAGGCGGAGCGCGGCCTGTTTCCCTTCATGAAATTCCAGTCCCCCGGGAAAACCGTCTTGGACCCCGATCTTGAGCAGGACCGGATAGCCTTCACCCACCCGGGACCTGATGGCCCCCAGGATTTCGCGGTGAAGGCGCAGGCGGTTTTCCAGAACCCCGCCCCAGGCATCGGTCCGCCGGTTGGTGAAAGGGGACAGGAACTGGCTTAGCAGATAGGCATGGGCCCCGTGAACCTGAATCGCGTCCAGCCCGGCCGCCGCGGCCCGACCGGCGGCCTCGCCGAAGGCCCGGATGACTTGTTGGATCTCCGCCTCGGTGATCTCCCGATAGGGATGCTGGAATAAGGGGTCATCCGGGACATAAGATGGGGCCAGGGCCTGTTTGCGATGGGGTTTAAAGGCCTTGGCCGTTTCCCGGCCGGCGTGAAAAAGTTGGACGGCAATTTTAGCGCCGTGTTCGTGGGCGGTATCGGCCAAGTTCCGGAAGCCGGGAATACATTCATCGTCGGCCAGAGAATTTTGGAAGACTGAAATTTGGCCGGAGGCCTGAACGTAGGCAATGCCTAAAATGATCAGGCCTACTCCGCCCCTGGCCAGATCCTCCACCATTTTAATTTGTTCGGAGGTAACCCGGCCGTTTTTTTCAGACATTCCGTCATAAGTGGCGGACCGGACAAACCGGTTGGGTAAGGTCAAATTCTTGATGGAGATGGGTTGGAACAAGATGTTCATAACAAGTTATAGGTAAATATAAATCTCGGACCTTGAGTGAAAAGGTGTTCGTCAAAAGTCGCCCGGGCTGTCATGGCGAGGAGGGAAGCGACGAAGCAATCCCCCAGGTAGCTTATCAGGTCCCTCAAACTTGCCCGGGGGATTGCTTCGCTTTGCTCGCAATGACGGGTTTCTTGCGTTTTGCGATACCATCAGCGAATCTCCCCGGTAGTAACCCTGGATCCCGGCTGGAGTTCATCCCGCTTTTGAGGCGGGGCCAGGAATGACGGCATCGGGCCTTTTAAGTTTAATTAAATCAAACCCGGCAGTCATGCGGGCGACCACCCGACTGTCCGGAGAGGCGGTCAGGTATTTCTGGATAATGGAATCGAGGTATTCCGCCCCTGTTTTTAAGGCCATTCATTCTTCCGTTTCGTCTCAATTTTCGTATTAAAAAGCCCCTTCCGGCATATCCACTACTTCCCGTCCGGACCGCAGACAGGTCTCCAGCCGGGCCAGGGTCAGCGGCAAGGTTGTGCCGGTGAAGTAGGTGGCTTGCAGCACTTTGCCGGAGAGAAAATCGGTGACCTTCCCGGCTTCCATCTGTTCTTGCGCGATGACCGCCAGGTCCAGCAGCCGCCAGGCCATGGTGATATCACCGAAACAAAGGAGGGCCGGGTAGGTATAGGAAGCCCACTGCAGGGGATCTGATTTCATCTTTTCAGACAGGGTCCGGGCCATAACTTCCAACCGGTCGACGGCCTCGGACAGGGCTCGGATTTCCGATCCCAATCGGGGTTGGTCGGCCTGCTCCCGGCAGAAGGCCTGGATCTCGGACAGGTACGATTTAAAAAGGGCCCCGCCATTTAACCGCATCTTTCTTCCCATCAGGTCGAGGGACTGGATGCCGTTGGTGCCCTCATAGAGGGACATGATCTTGGAATCCCGCAGGTACTGCTCCAGGGGATATTCCCGGTAGAACCATACCCGCCCAGGCACTGGATGGCCGTTTCGCAGACCTTAAAGCCCAGGTCCGAACAGTAGGCCTTGATGATCGGGGTCAGGAAATCGACCAGGGCCTGGTAGTGATTTTTCTCTTCGCCCGCGGGCAGCTCCAGGGCCAGCTCCGACCAGAAGGCCCCGGTGTAGATCATGGAGCGCATTCCGTCCACCGTGGCCTTCATCCAGAGCAGCATACGGCGCACATCCGGGTGATCGATGATCGGGACATAGCCGGGTTTCCGTCCGGCCACATCCTTTCCCTGGATGCGCTCCCTGGTATAGGCCAGAGCGTTGAGGTAGGCGGTGCTGGCCAGGGTCATGCCGCTCACGCCGGTATTGATGCGGGCGGCATTCATCATCTGGAACATATGGGCCAGGCCATTGTGGGCTTCGCCGCAGAAATACCCGATACAACCGTCCTGGTCCCCGAAATTCAGCAGACAGGTGGGAGAGGCATGAAGCCCCAGTTTCTTTTCCACACCGCCGCAGAGCACATCATTGGGTTCCCCTAAGGTGCCGTCCGGGTTGACCCGGATCTTGGGCACCACAAACAAGGAAATACCCTTGACGCCCTCGGGAGCGCCCTCGATGCGGGCCAGCAGCAAGTGGATGATGTTTTCGGTCAGGTCGTGATCGCCCCAGGAGATGAAGATCTTGGAGCCCTTGATCCGGTAATGGTCTCCCTCCGGGACGGCGCTGGTTCGGAGGTCGGCCAGATTGGAGCCGGCCTGGGGCTCGGTGAGGCACATGGTTCCGGCCCATTGCCCGCTGAACATCCGGGGGATAAAACGTTCTTTGAGTTCCCGGCTTCCGAAGCTTTCGATCAGATGGGCCGCACCGTGGGTCAGGCTGGGGGCCATGTTGAAGGCCTGGCAGGCCCCGTACATCAGGTCGTTGATGACGATACGCATCATATGGGGGAAGCCCTGGCCGCCGTATTCCGGGTCCCGGGCCGCGGCGGTCCAGCCGTTTTCGCCGTACAGCCGGAAGGCTGCCTGAAACTCGGGGGCGCAGCGGACCGCACCGTTTTCCAGGACCACCCCCCATTTTTCTCCGATCTCCTGGAGTGGGGCGATCTCTGTCCGGGCAAATTTCAGGGCCTCTTTAACCAGCAGGTCCAGCGTCTCCTCATCGAGTTCCCGGTAGCGTTCCAGCTTGCAGAGGCTGCCGTAATTCAATTGATTTTTTAAGATAAATAATAGGTCGTTTTCGTTTACTTTAAAATGAGACATGGTTTGATCCTTACCTGTTCAAGTTGATTATCATTAGAATTCCAAGAAGTTATCTTGCGTTGTCAAATAGCGGCATTTTCAAACTCGAAATTCGAAGCCCGAAATCGACTCGACTGAGCTCGTCGCAGGCCGAATCAATAAACGAAGTTCAAAACTCAAATGACCGAAACAGCGTACCCTTACTAATCAGAAGGAGGAGTAACGAGTTGGATTCACTTACCGGTGGGCCGCTGCGGTTCAAGAGCCGCGGGGTTCGGATTTTGAATTTTGGTCATTTGAATTTGTTTCGAATTTCGAAATTGAGCCAATAAAATCAAAATTATCGGCTATCTTTAAAATCCCAGATAGGTCTTGCGGAGGACCTCGTCTTCGAGGAGTTGCTGGCCGGTGCCCTCGGCGATGATCTTGCCCGAGGAGAGCACGTAGTTCCGGACGGCCATCTGGAAGACGGTGCTCACTTCCTGCTCCACCAGGAGTACGGTGATGCCCAGGCGGCTAATCTCGGCGATTTTGTCAAAGACTTCCTTGCGCATCAAAGGCGCCAGGCCGGTGGAGGGTTCGTCGATGCACAGCAGCTTGGGTTCGGACATGAGCGCCCGGCCAATGGCCAGCATTTGTTGCTCCCCTCCGGAAAGGGTCCCGGAAATCTGGCCGGAACGGGTCTTCAGGACCGGGAACATGGTGTAAATCTTTTCCAGATCTTCCTGGGTCTTCTTTTTATCCTTTTGCAGGTAGGCCCCGGCCAGCAGGTTGTCCAGAACACTCATTTCCCGGAAAGGCCTTCGCCGTTCCGGACAAAGCACGAGTCCCCGCCGGACGATTTCATGGGCCGGGACCTGATCGATCCGTTCCCCATTGAAGGTCACCGTGCCCTCCAGGAAAATGTCCCCGGCCGTGGAGCGGCGCTTAATCTCTTTTTCCCAGGCCACCAGTCCGGTGATGGCCCGCAGGGTGGTGGATTTCCCGGCCCCGTTGGGGCCCACCAGGCTGACCAGCTCTCCTTTATCCACAGACAGGTTCAGGTCATTAATGAGTACGGCCTTTTCATAGCGGACGGATAAGTGCGCGACCTCTAGAAGCACGGTTACTGCCCTCCTCCCTGACCCAGATAGGCCTCGATGACCTGCGGGTTGTTCACCACTTCCTGGGGCGTCCCCTCGGCCAGCAGGGTTCCGAAATTGAGGACGATAATGCGATCCACAATCTTCATCAACTGCTGCAGCTTGTGCTCGACAATAATCATGGCCGGCCCTTCGCTGTGCAGGCGGCCGAAGCGCCCGCCCTTATGAAGCCGGCGGATGGATTTGGCCATCAAATCAGTTTCCGCCGGGCTGAGTCCGCCGAAAGGTTCGTCCAGGAGAAGGAGCTCCGGGTCCGTGGCCACGGCCCGGGCCACTTCCAGCCGCTTCAAGTCACCCTGGGAAAGAGTAGACGCCTTTTCCAAGGCCATATCCGAGATGCCGGCAAATTCCAGGGCATCCATGGCCTTGGCCTCTACTTTTTTCACCCATTCCCCCCGTTTCATGGACCGGGGTGACAGGCAGGAGACCATGACATTGGCAATGATGGGCAGGCGCCGGAATGGCCGCATGTTCTGGAAGGTGCAAGCCACCCCCAGGTTGACGATGTCCCAGGTCTTAAGCCCTACAAGCTGCTTACCCTTGAATCGCACGCTACCCGTATCCGGTTTCAATATGCCGGTGAGCAGCCGCAAGAGGGTGGTCTTGCCCGCCCCGTTGGGTCCGATAAGGCCGATGACTTCTTTCTGATCCATGCGGATATGAATATTATTGATCGCCTGCAGACCTCCAAAGGTCTTGTTCAGCGATTCCACTTCCAGGAATGGTACGGCCATCTCAGGCCTCCTCCCCCTCTTCTCTGAGTTCCCGGCGGGAAACTTTGCCCACATCGGTCTTAGGCAGTTCGCCCCGAAACTCGATGATCTTAGGTACCTTATAATGGGCGAGTTTCTCGCGGCAAAATTCCAGAATTTCCTCTTCCGAGATCTGGCCCCGGGCCTCGCCCTCCAGGACCACATAGGCTTTGATCAGGTTGCCCACCTTGGGGTCCGGCACCCCGACTACCCCGGCGGCCTTGATCTTGGGATGCTGATAAAGCACTTCTTCCACGTGGCGGGCGAAGACCGAATAGCCCTTGTATTTGATCAAGTCCCGCTTGCGGTCAAAGAAGTGGAAATACCCTTCTTCGTCCATATTGACCAGGTCTCCGGTGCGCAGCCACATCTCCCCGTCAATCTCCAGCATGGACTCTTGGGTTCCTTCCGGCCTTTTCCAGTAGCCCTGCATAATATTGGGACCGCTCAGAATCAGTTCGCCCACTTCCCCGATGGGTAGGAATTCGGTCCCTTCGTGTTCCATGATGGCGGCTTTGATATTGGGCAGCGGCACCCCGAAGGATCCCTTCTTGGGTCGGTCGAGAGGAGTGCTGTGG
Source organism: uncultured delta proteobacterium (assembly GCA_963743305.1). Lineage (GTDB taxonomy): Bacteria > Desulfobacterota > RBG-13-43-22 > RBG-13-43-22 > RBG-13-43-22 > CAVQSS01. Next base: position 88,892 of record CAVUPH010000015.1, on the reverse strand, counting down.
CTGACCGCCGTGGTTTCCGTCATCCCATAGCCCTCAAAGATCCTGGATCCGGTACGCTTTTCCCAGGCCGCGATGGTCGATTCATGCAGGGTGTCGGCGCCGCAGGCGATGATTTTGAGCTTTTTCCAGTTGACCCGGTCGGTTTTTTCGTATTCCTTGAGGTATTCGAAGAGGGTCGGGACGCCGTAAAAACCCGAGGCCTGGTAACGATCCATGGCCGAGAGGATTTCCTCGATGTCCGGGGTGGTGAACAGGACCAGGGTGGCACCCATGGCCAGCCCGCCGATCATGACCACTACTTGGCCGTAAATATGAAAGAAAGGCAGGAAAGCCATAACTGTTTCCTTCCCCTCTTCCAAGATGGGCCAGAAACTGAGGATCTGGGCTTGCAGGGCCACCAGGTTTCGGTGGGTCAGCATGGCCGCCTTGGGCAGCCCGGTGGTGCCGCCGGTGTAGGGCAGGGCGGCCAGGTCTACCCGGGGGTCGATGACCACCGCGGGAGGCTGGGGGGGATATTTTTTCAACAGATCCTGAAAAGAATAGACCCCCGATTTTTTTAGCGAATCCACCGAAGGCGGCGGGGCCCCCCCGTAGGCCTTGGCCTGGGCGCTCTTGCCGAACCATTTTTTCATGGCTGGAAGATATTCTTCGATACTGGTCAAAATCACCCGTTCCGGATGGACCCCGGCCTTTTCCAGGTTGTCGTACAGGATATTTTGACAGACAACGGTCCGAGCCTCACTATCCTCGATCTGATGCCTGACCTCGATACTGGTGTACACCGGGCTGATGGGGGTGACCTTGGCCCCTATTTTAAGGGCGGCGAAATAGGCGATGACATACTGGGGGCTGTTCAGGAGATACAAGGCCACGGAATCCCCCTTTTTGACCCCTAAATCAGCAAAAGCAGTGGCCAGGCGGTCGGCCAGCTCTTTAAGCTCCCGATAGGTTATCTTTTTTCCGTAGAAGATCAGGGCGGTCTTATTCCCGTATTTTTGAACAACCTGGTCGAAGAGTCCCGGTACGGATACCTCGGGAATGTCGACTTCAGCCGGCACCCCTTTGGAGTAATATTTCAGCCAGGGCTTGGACAGATAGGTTTCTTTTGGATTCATCGTTTAGTTCCTTTTTCTTTATTCACCGCCAAGGCGCAAAGACCGCAAAGGTTTTTTCAGTTGGCCGCCTTTTCGGCAGCCAACTGAAAAGCTCTCCGCCAACGGTTGATAGATGATCATAACTCTAATTTATTCTTGTTCGATCGGTTTCTCTGATCGAATAAAGATAAATTTCTTTGCGCCCTTTGCGCCTTTGCGGTGAACAACCTAATCCAATGCCGCGGTACAAACCCGGCAGGTTTTCCGGGTCGCCACGTTTCTAATCTTGCACCGGGGGCATTCTCTTTCAATTTTATCTCTTACCCAGGGGATGAAACCTTCGGGCATGTACAAGAGGATCACCAGGACGAATAAGGAAAATATCATCATGCGGTACTCGGGCCAGAAACGGACGATTTCCAACAACGGATAGAGGATAAAAACCCCCGCTACAGGGCCGTAGATGGTGGCCGCCCCCCCAAAGATCGCCCAGATTACCACCGTGAAGGACATGGATACCTCCAGGGTGGAAGGACCGGCAATTCGCATATAATGGGCATAGAGTCCGCCGGAAAGACCGGCAAAAAAGCCGCTGAGGGTAAAGGCCAATAGTTTATAACGAGTGGTGTTGATACCTGAGGACTTGACGGCCAGCTCATCCTCCCGAATGGCATGAAAAATAATCCCCGTATTGGAGTCGGTTATCTTCCACATGACAAAACACAATACGAGCATGGTAATGACGTGAAGATAATAATTGCCCATAAGAGAATTGGTGAAACGCTGCAAACCGGACATCCCCAATTCACCGCCGGTAAAATCGGGCAGGGCAATAATGATCCCCAATAAGATGATCGGGAAGGCCAGGGTGGTTAGGGCCAGATAAGTATGCTTCAGCCTCAGACAGGGAATGCCAACAATTAGCCCCGCCAGGACCGCTGCCACGGCCCCTAAAGGCACGCTGCCCCAGGGAGGAATATGAATATGAAGATGCAGTAACGCGGAAGTGTAGGCCCCCACCCCGAAGAACAGGGCATGTCCGAAGTTCATCTGGCCGGTAAAACCGGACAGAAGGTCCCAGCTCGCGGCCAGGATGGCAAAGATACTGGTCATAATGACGATGCGGAGAAGATATGGATCCTGGGTTATCAAGGGCAGACCCAGGATAACTATAATAAAAAGGCCGACAATCGTTCGACTGGGAAGGACCAGCACCTCTCCCCGGACAAGGGAATAGAATTTCCGTAAATAGAACCCCAGCAGCCCCATGCTCTCCTACCTCTCTTCCTCAAAGGCGACACCAAATAGACCCTCCGGCCGCATCAGCAGAACCAGGATCATAGTAGTTAAGGCCACGGGGCCCTTCAAGAAGGCTCCTGTGGGGACTAGAAAAACCACCAGGGCCTCGGTAAACCCCAGGATATAAGCGGCTATAAAACTTCCCTTTATGCTGCCCAGTCCACCCAGGACTACGACGGCCATCATGATAATCAAAGGTTCCATCCACATATGGGGAGTCAGAACGAAAAGAGGTCCGATCACCGCCCCGGTGACTCCAGCCAGGGCGACCGAGATAGCCAGCGTGATCATGGCCAGCCGGCTCTCATTCATGCCCATCAGATTGGCCACTTCCCGATCCTCGGCCGTGGAACGGATGGCCAGGCCCAAACGGGTCTTCATCAACAGGAACCAGATGACGAGTAAAATCACCAGGACCACGCCGAAGGTCAGCAATTGTTGATAAAAAATCTTATTGCCTCCAATGGTGAAGAACCCTTGAATCAGGAAATCAACACTCCAATATTCCCCGGTGAATAGCCGCAGAATGACCTCTTGAAAGAACATGGCCAGGGCTATGGTGGCAATCAAAACCGCACCCTCGTGTTCGCGTATTGGGTCGATTATAAATTTATAAACCAGCAAACCGAGCAGGGTGACGGTAATAACGGCAATCAGCATGGACAAGATGACATTAAGCCCAAGCCTGATGGACAAGTAAAAGATACAGTAGGCCGCGACCATATAAAAGGCGGTGTGGGCGATGTTGACGATGCGGGCCACTCCGAAGATCAGGGAGAAACCGATGGCCAAAAGGGCCAGCAGACTGCCTGTGATTAGACCGGTGATAATTATATTCATAAGGCCTCAAAAAAATGCTTTTTCTCTTGTAAAAAGAACGGGAGCCTGAAATATCACCGTTACGGGTTACGGGTTGTCGGCTCAAAGGCTTTCAACCCGCAACTCGCAACAATGGTTTCGGCAACGTTACCTTTTCGGATCCAAGGAGGATCTACTATTCGATTCTATGGTTACTACTTTTTCATCCAGGGGGGCAGCTTAACTGGGACCATCCCTTTATAAGTGACCTCCGGGGCATCCGGGGTGGGCTTCCACTTATTAGGCCAAACTCCAACAAGTTTACCATCCTGCCACTGGACGCCAAGGCTGGTCAGGTAGCCCGGGCCCCAGGTCAAATCGTGGGTCGGTACTCCTTGGGCATTCTTTTCATATTTGACGACCCCGCTGGGGACCTTATACGTCCGGTTCTCCAGGTGGGCGACTGATCTTATCGGCATCCAGACTCCCTACGGCCTCGATGCTTGGGACCAGGCTATAGATGATGGCGGAATAGGTGTCGGCCGTATAGGTTGGAACCTGCTTAAACTCCTTAATGTAGTGGTCCATAAATGGTTTTGTCAGTTCATTATATTCAATCCCCCGGGCATAGGTGTTCATGGTAAAGACATAATTCCCCATACCCTTAGTGGCTTCCCAAAAACCTTCCTTTTGGGATTCGACATTGATGCCCACTTGGAGGGCGGGGATCTTGAGTTCCCCAGCCTGCCGGGCAAAGGTAATTCCAACCGATCCCGAGAAAATGGTAAAGATCAAGTTGGCCCCGCTCTTTTGTATTGCCGAAAGCTCGGCGGTGACATCCGTGGCCAGGGAGGAAGGCTGCCATACCCCGACCAGCTCCAAGCCCATCTTGGGAATAATACCCTGGGCGGCTTTGACCATGCCTTCGGTCCAGGCCAGCTTCTCGGCCACGACAGCGACTTTGACGGGGACATTCAATTCCTTCTTAATGACTGCTGCGCATAAGCCCAGATGGGCAAAACTGGTTCGCGCCAGATAACTGGACTTGAAGGGGGTGCCCCGGAAGAAATATTTGTAGCGGTTATAATCTTTGCCAACCCGATCGCAGATCGAATCGCTGGCGGCACCGCAGCCTATAAAGATCTTCTTATAGTCCATAGCGATGTCCTGCATGGGCAGAACGCCCTCAGTCCTGAAACCGCCGACTACAAAATCCACCTTGTCTCTGGTCATTAAGCGTTCCATGGCGTTGGCGGCATCGGCGGGGTTCTTATCTTCATTCGAGTCGGCCTTGACCAGCTCGATTTTCATTTTTTCCTTGCCGACCTGGACGCCTCCTTTGGCATTGATCTCCTCAGCGGCCATAGTGGCGCCATCCCAATGGTGCTTTCCTTCTATACTCTGCATCGGTCCGATCACACCGATTTTAATGGTTTTGGCCTCTACGGCGAGAGATAACGCCAGTACGACCAGACTGACGACCAGAAAAAAAGTCCATCCAACAGTTCGTTTCTTCATCATCCTTTCCTCCTCCTTTTGATTAGACAATTTAAAGTTACGGGACGGAAATGACAGGGAACACCGTCAAGAGCCATTGAGGGAATGAAAAGCGGTTAGGGAGGGACACCTTTACCCATGGTCATCCTTAAAGCCAGTTCATCCAGGTTAAAAAGTATACTTCTTTTAACTCCCGGGACGGAAACGGGAACAACTGATTCAAGATGGTCTAGAATGAAAAAGGCGCTTGCTGGAAATAGGATTTCAACTGCAAACCGTTTTCGGATTTTATTACCAATTGCTCTTTTTAAAGTCAAGGCTTTTTTCCGTTTTCCGCAGGGCAACTTTTTTTTATCTTGACATTTTCTATAGACTTTTTCAAAAATAGATGAAAATAAAATCCACTGTGTAAAAAATCAAAAATAATCAAGTCAGGACTCCAAAACTTCGACCTCCGCTTATGGGGCGGCAGGATCGAACCCAGGCCAACCCAACCTTTCTTCACCCCGGGCTGTTCGTTTAGGGGGATCGAAAGGATCAGTCGAATGAGGCAGGAGTAAAAACATGAAACCGTATACCGTTGCTATCGTCCGCTATGAAGCTCCCGGAGAATCGGTCCGACGGGCCGTTGCTCTTTCCCGGGGACTGGACCGGCTTCCAGCCCGGGCCAAGGTCTTTATTAAACCGAACATTGTCTTCTGGACCCGGGTGGTGCCTTTTCCCAAGTGGGGGGTTATTACCACCTCGCGGGTGGTCGAGGATATAGTGGTCCTGCTCAAGGAAAGGGGGATTGACGACATCACCATCGGCGAAGGCACGGTAACCATGAACCCCAAGGACACGGAAACCCCGGCCCACGCCTTCGAAACCCTGGGCTATCGGGCGCTGGAAAGACGCTACGGAGTCAAGTGCCTCAATGTCTTCGAGCGGCCCTTCAAAAAAGTCGATCTGGGGGAGGGGATCGTGCTTCAATTCAGCGGCGATTTTCTGGACAGCGATTTTGTCGTGGATCTGCCCGTGCTTAAGACGCACAACCAGGCGGTGGTCAGCCTGGGTATCAAAAATCTGAAGGGGGTCTTAAATATCCCTTCCCGGAAGAAGTGTCATAGCGCCGATCCAAAGAAAGATCTCAATTACCTTATCGCCCGGCTTTCGGATCAGATTCCCCCGGTCTTTGCCCTGTTGGACGGGATCTATACCAACGAGCGGGGCCCCAGTTTTGACGGCAAAATCCGCCGCAGCAATATCCTGGTGGCCTCGTCCGATCTGCTTTCCGCCGACCTGGTGGGGGCTAAGGTTTTGGGGTACGAACCGGTTGAGGTCCCGCATCTGGTGCACGCCGCCCGAAACCAGGGCCGGCCCCTGGATCTCTCCGACATCGATCTGGTCGGGGAACCACTGGAAGCCGTGGCCTCCCGGCACGAATACGATTTTGCGTATGTTTCCAATGAAAGCGGGACCATGCCGGTCCCACTGGCCAAGCAAGGCCTTCAGGGCCTGACCTACCACAAATACGACTTGTCCATGTGCACCTACTGTTCCGGGATCAACGGGCTGATGCTGACCGCCATCCGCCAGGCCTGGAAAGGCCAGCCCTGGGACGAAGTGGAGGTGCTGACCGGAAAGATGATGAAGCCCACACCGGGGAAGAAGAAAACCATCCTCGTCGGCCAGTGCATCTATGAGGCCAATAAAAAAGACCCGAATATACAAGAAATGATCGCCATCAAGGGCTGTCCGCCCAAAATGGATGACCTGGTCAAAGCCCTCCATCAGGCGGGTATCGAGGCCAACCCCGGTCTTTTTGAAAGTTTCGATCAACTGCCGGGTTTCTTTCTGCAACGCTACCAGGGGCGGCCCGAATTCGATGAAACTTTTTTTCGGGTCGGTTGACCGAAAAGGGGAAAGGCCTTGGCTGTTCAAAAAAAATTACAGACCCGAAAAGAGCAGATTTTGCAGGCGGCCGAGCGGACCTTTGCGGAGAAGGGATACCAGGAAGCCACCATCTCCGACGTGGCCCGAGAGGCCAAGGTCTCGGAAGCCACCATTTACGATTATTTCACTTCAAAGGAAGAGCTCCTTTTTTTAATACCCGGGGCCACGGCCCGGCGCGGCAAGGATAACCTCGAATACCTGCTCCGATTTATCCGGAGTTCGGCGGATAGGATCCGGGCCTACATCCACAACCATCTCAGCTTTTATCAAGATCATCCAGACTACGCCTCCGTGGCCATGTTGATCCTTAAATCCAACCGGAAGTTTGTGGAGACGGAAGCCTATAAGGATGTCCAGGAGCTCTCCCGGGTCCTGCTCGACGTCATCAAGGAAGGGATAGCCAGCGGAGAATTCCGATCCGATATCGATCCCTTCTTGATACGTTCCGCTATCCTGGGAACGATCGAGCATCAAGTAACCCGGCAGGTGCTCCTCGGCAAACCGGAAAATCTGGTGGAATTGGTGGACCCCCTGACCGAACTGATTGTCGGCGGGATCAAGGCGCGAGACGGGGGAAAGGACTGGAATCTGAGAGTGGTCTTGAGTGAAAGCGAACCTCAGGGGGAAAATAAAATCAGCCCCAAGGGGGAAGGCAAGATGGCCGGAGCCCTCAAAGCAAAAAAGAGTTTGAAAGGGTAACAGATTGCTGAAAAAGGCCCATCTACTGCGTTTGCCTCATCCCTGGTCATTCCGACGTAGATCTAACTACGTCTCCTTCCAAGTCATTTCGGCCGCCTTGTATCTGGACCTTTTTGAGCAACCTGCGAAATTTGAGTTTCTGTCAAACAGTTAATCAAGTGACGCTTCGCCCTTTTGGGTGGGTACCCCCTAGATCGGGTATGGCCGTCTGGTCTCGGCGAAAGGGTTTTCCACCTGGCATTATAGGATCTAACCCGGCCCCAATTTTTCGAGGGCTTCTCGGGAACTCATGATTTTGTCTCGGGGTTCCGCGAGTTCTGTTTTCCTCTGCATCGTTTTAGACCTCCAAATACTTTTCGCGAGCCCCAAAAAAAATCAAATCCCCAGATAGGCCCGCTTGACCTGATCGTTGTTCATCAATTCCTCATTGGTCCCTTCCAGTACCATTTTGCCGTTTTCCAGCACGTATCCGCGCTGGGTGATCATGAGGGCCACTTGCGCATTCTGTTCCGAGAGGAAAACCGTGGTCCCCATCCGGTTGATGGTCTGAATGGCTTCGGCAATGTGTTCAACTACCAAAGGGGCCAGACCCAAGGAGGGCTCATCCAGCAGCAGCAGTTCCGGTCGGGCCATCAGTGCCCGGCCGATGGCCAGCATCTGCTGCTGGCCGCCGCTGAAAGTTCCGGCCAGTTGTTTTTGCCGGTCTTGGAGAAGGGGAAAGAGCTCAAAGACCTGTTCCAGCGTCTGCTGCAATAAAGGTTTATTCTTTCGCCGGGTATATCCTCCCAACAGCAGATTTTTTTGAACGGTGAGGTGAGGAAACAAGTGACGACCTTCCGGACAAAGAACCAACCCGGAGGCCACAATCTTGTCGGGCGACAGCTTTTGGATGGGGGACCCCTTGAATTCGATGGTTCCCTGAAGTACCGGCAGCACGCCGACAATGGTCCGAAAAAGAGAGCTTTTTCCGGCTCCATTGCCCCCCAGCAGGGCCACGATTTCCCCCGTTTGAATTTCCAGAGAGACTCCGTCAATAACTTGAAATCCCCCCAGTCGGGTAGAAATGTTGGAAAGCTTAAGCAAGGGGCTTCCTCCCCAGGTAGGCGGCAATCACCTCGGGGTGACCGCTGATTTCTGCGGGCGTCCCTTCCGCGATTTTACTGCCGTAGTTCAAGACGATGATTCGGTGGGCCAGATCCATGACCATGCGCATCTTATGTTCGATCAAGCAGACCGTGGTCCCGGTCTGGGAGATCCTGCGAATCAGCTCGGTGACCGCATCCGTATCCTCCTGGATCAACCCGCCGGTCGGCTCGTCCAGCAACAGCAAACGGGGTTCGCTGATCAAGGCGATCCCGATGGCCAGCCTTTTCTGCTCGCCCTGGGAAAGGGTAGAGACCAACTGGCGAGCCTTGCCGGTCAGGCCGGTGAACTGCAGAATTTCGATGACTTTCGTCGTCGTCTTTTCCCGGTCCTTCTTCCAGCTTCGGGAACGGGAAAGGGCTCCCCAGAATCCGGATCCGGTCCGAAGCTTATACCCGATGGCCAAGTTGTCCACCACCCGCAGTTGATCAAACAGGGAGGTGGTTTGGAAGGTTCGGGTAATGCCCTGGCGGGCGACCCGGTAGGGTTTCCAGGTGCTGATGTCCTGTCCATTAAAGGAGATGCGGCCTTCCGAAGGGCGAAGCAGTCCGCTGATCAGGTTGAAAAGTACCGATTTACCGGCCCCGTTGGGCCCGATGATGGTCAGGATCTCCCCGGCCTGGATAGCAAATGATACGTCATTGATGGCCATCAAGCCTTCAAAATGTTTAACCAGATTTTCCACTTTTAACAGCATCAATCGGTCCGCTTACCCTTCCGAAGGTCGCCAACCGAGCTTCTTTCGCCAGGTTCGTAGTGCCCCCAGGAAGCCGAAAGGGAAATAAATGATGACCAGGATCAACAGCACGCCAAAGATAATCTGGCTGTATTCCTGAAGAAATTGCAAATATTCCAGGAGGATGGTGATAAGCAAGGTGCCGAGAATGGGCCCGGCCAGGGAGGCCAGTCCTCCCAATAGGACGAAGATCAGCAGGTTGAAGGTGATGGTCAAGGAAGCCACGGTGGGGCTGATGCTGCCGATCAAGGCGGCATAAATCCCTCCGGCCAGCCCGGCAAAAAAGTTGGCGACCAGGAAGGAGAGCATTTTTGTGGCGAAGCTGTTGATGCCCAGAGACTCAGCCAGGATCTCGTTGTTCCGGACCGCCATGAAACTTAGACCGGTGAGTGAAAAAACCAGACGGTACATCACGGCCAGTGTGATCAAAAGAGAAGCCAATACCAGAAAATACTGGGCGGTCTGGCCTTCGAAGTTGACCGGGCCCAGACCGGGAAGCGGCAGGGGTGTGGGCCGGGGGATGCCCACGATGCCGCTGTGGCCACCGGTCAGGGTGATCCAGTTTCCGGCAATGATCTCCATCATGATCCCGAAGCACATGGTGGCGATGGCGAAATAGGAGCCCCGGGTCCGCAAGGCAGGCAGACCCACGAAAAAGCCGATGCCGGCGGCCAGAAAAGCGGATAGCGGCAGGGAGAGCCAGAAGGAAAGTCCGGCCGTGGTCAACAGGGCCACTCCGTAGGCCCCGATAGCGAAAAAACCGGCATGGGCCAGGGACATCTGTCCGGTGTATCCCAGAATGAGGTTCAGGCTCAAGGCGGCAATGGAAAAGAGGGCGCTGTTGATGACGATCTGAAACACATAGCGGCTGGGCATGAACCAGGGCAGCAGGATGGCGGCCGCCAGGAGCAGCAGATAAGGCCATTTTTTCAGGAATATTTTCATACGATAAAATCAGCGATGTTTAACCAAAGGGTTTCTCGTCGCACCTTGCCTCCTTCGTCCGTCATCCTGAACCCTTCGCCTTTCTGTCACCCTGAGTGAAACGAAGGGTCTCGTCTTTCGGCTCAGGGTAAACTCCGTGAAGGATCTCGGACCTGGTGAAAGAAAACGAGATTCTTCGTCCCGCGCTATCGCGGGACTCAGAATGACCATGGAGTGGGTGAAGGAACTTTGAGATCATTAGTGCCTATCGCGGCCGAACAGGCCGGTGGGCTTGATGGTTAAAATCAAGATCAGGGCGCCGAAGGCGAAAACGTCCTTATAGGCGGCGGATAAATAGCCTCCGCCCAGGGCTTCGATCAAACCCAGGATCATACCACCGACAATGGCCCCGGGGATGCTCCCCAACCCGCCCAGGATGACTATGACAAAGGCCTTCATCCCCACCAGAACGCCCATGCTCGGGGAAATCATGAAAATCGGGGCCACCAGGGAGGCGGCGACGGCGGCCATGGCTGTCGAGATAGCGAAGGTCAGGGAAGAAACCCGGTTGACGTTGATGCCTACCAACTGGGCGCCTTCCCGGTCCTGGGCCACGGCCTCGATGGTGCTGCCCAGGGTGGTTTTTTTGATAAATAATTGAAGCAGGAAGATCAAGGCCAGGGTAACGAGGATCAGCAGCAGGCGCTGCTGCGTCATGGTAATACCCAGCCATTCCACCGGATCGGGATAAGGATTGGGAATGCGCTTTCCCTGGGGACCCCAAAGGGCCACCACACCGTTTTCCAGGACCACCAAGGCCCCTACGGCCGAAATGAAGGAGTTGATGGCCGGCTGGTGGCGGAGGGGGCGAAAAACCAACCGTTCCACGACTATGCCCATAAAGGCCAGGAAGACGGCCGAGGCCAGCAGGGCGCTCCAGAAACCGAAATCATAGCGACTGATCAAGAAATAACTGACATAGGCCCCCAGCATGTACAGGTGGCCGTGGGCGAAGTTGGGAATGTGGAGGATCCCGAAGACCAGCGTCAGCCCCAGGGCCACGATGGCATAGGTACTTCCCAACATGATCCCGTTAAAAATCTGCTGGAGGAAAAGGTCCATGGATAGATCGCCTAAAATTTTAAGGCGGTAGGGTGTAGGGGGTAGGGTATAAGGGGAAAAAGCAAAATTTCCCAGGAACCAGGAAGAATGGCCACCGTTTTCTCCACCAACCCTACCCCCGATACCCTACCCGATACCCTGATATATTTTATTCGTCCACCTTGAGCCATTTAACCGGGACATGGGTTTTGCTTATTTTGGCCATGGCGGCGACCTCTTTTTCACTTTTGGACCACCAGTTGTAGAGATCGGGGGTGGTATATTTCCCGCCCTTGATCATTTGGACGGCCGCGGCGACTTCCATGCGGCCGTCTTCGCTCAGGCCGAACATTTCAGTCGGGAACTTATCCCCCAGCAGTGGGAAGGCCTTGGGAAGGGCCGCCCGGATGGCGTTCGCATCGTCCACCGTTCCGGCCGCGGCCATGGCCTTGGCCAAGGCATGCATGGCGGTATAATTGAGAACCGATTCCCAGGTATTCATGCGTTTGAAGGTGTCACGGTACTTCTTGTCAAAAGGCGGAGCAGCCGGCACCGGAACGCTGGCGACCGCGACTACCCCGATGAGGTTTTCCATCAATTTCGTCCCCTTGAGGATATTGGCCATGAAGTCCATCTTGGCTTGGTCGATGGCCACAAACCCCCCTTTGAAGCCCAGGCCCCGGGCTTGCTCAACGACCAGGGCTGAGGTCGCCGAAGGTCCGCCGATTACCAGGAAATCGGGTTTGGTAGCCAGGGCCGCCGTGAGTGGGGCGGAGAAGTCGGTTTCAGTATAGTAGTTGGCGGGTTTGTCGGCGGTAATGGTTCCGCCCTTCTTTTCCCAATAGGCCTTGAAGGCCTGGCGCCATTCATCCCCGTAAGCCCCCAGGGTGATAACCATGGCTCCCTTGCGCCAGCCCTGATCCCAAGCCATATTTCCGAAGGATTGGACATAAACGGTGAACGGCGGGGGGATGGCGGCCAGCAGCTTGTTTTTCATTTGGACCACCTTGGGAGTACTGGTGTAGGCCATGATCAGGAACTCGTTGCCTTTCTCCTGGTTGACCTGGGTCAGGGCCGCCAGGGTATTGAAGACGGGGTTGAAGACGGCCGGCGATTTGTACTGGTCCCGGAAACGACGGGCGTTGTTGACCGCCTGAGTGGGATCGATGCGGTCATCCAGTTTTTCCAGCTTGAAAATCGTCTTCTGCCCTTTAACGGTGATGCCTCCGGCGGCGTTGATCTCTTGGATGGCCAAGTCAATTCCGGTGTAACAGTCCTGGCCGTATTCCGCGGCCGGGCCGCTCAGGGGGCCGGTAAAGCCGATGGTCACCGTCTTGTCGGCCCCCGCAGCGAGGGTCCCGCACCCCAGCACCAACGAAAAAAACAACAGCCAAACGAAACGCTTGTGAACGCCCATAGCAGACTCCTTTCGTTGCTTTATTTCTTCCGCTTTTCAGGCGGATTTGAATACCCGACCGTATTGTTCCCGCACCAGCTTCCGATAAATATGATACAGAAACAAGCTCATGATTTCCCTGAATTTGATACTTTTCTCCTCAATTTCCTCCGGAGACAGACGCTCCAGGCTGGTCCGATAAAAATTTTTCTGACTTTTCTTGACATAGTCGCGGATAAAATCGGCAATGATCCGTAAATCCTCCGGGTTATAGCCGTCCCGGGGACCGAATCCCAGGTGATCCATGCTGACAATCAATTTGCCGAGAATGACATCATCCGGGGTATACACCGGCCGGTCCTCATGGATTTCGAAGCTGATCACCCCCCAGGCTTCGAACTTTTCCAACCATTTGGCCGACAGGCCGGTGGCTTCCCGGAAAGCCTCCCGTCCGGTGACGGCCACGGCGATCAACCGGTCCAAGGGGCGAAAATATTCGCTCAAGAAATTCAGGGAATATTTTTCAGAGGGGGACTGTTTCTGATGACGACGGATGATTTTTTTGATGACCGAAAGGGGCAGAAAATAGTGTTCCTGGAGTTGTTTGATGATCCGGATCTGGTCCACGTAATTTTCATTATAATCGGCGATGTTCTTGCCGGTCTTGCGGGGCTTCCGCAGGACCCCTTCGCGAAGGTAGTAGTGGATGGTTTCCTTGGGGACCCGAGTCCGATCAGCCAGTTCGCTTATTTTCATGGTTTTGAGAAGCTGGAAGTAAATTGCCGCTGCCGGTTTGAGCCGCAAAACCTTAAAGAGTAGTCCATTCTGCTAAAAATATGAAAAATTAAAACGCTTGTCAATAAAAAAATACTTGACAAAATCATCAATAAAAATTAATAGTTATCTATGTAATCGGCAGTACAACTCAACGTTAACTATTGAGTATTGCTACACAAATATCCGCGGCTGTCCCCTGTTTCGTTAACGCCCTTTGCGGGAGGAGATGAAGATGGAAACCAGACCCTGGCAACGCCACTACGATTACGAAGTTCCTCTGTCCCTACGGTATCCCCGGATACCGGTCCAGGATTTTTTACATTATACAGCCAACGGGTTCCCGGACAAGGCGGCCACGCATTTCTACGGCAGCGAGATTTCCTACTACGACCTGCGTCGGCAAGTGTTGCGCCTGGCCAATGCCCTGGGGGAACTGGGGGTCCGGAAAGGGGACCGGGTGGGGCTCCATCTGCCTACTTGCCCGCAATACGTGATCGCCTATCATGCCGTGCTTTCCCTGGGGGCCGTCGGCGTCAATCTCAATCCCATGTATACCCCGGACGAACTGAAGCGGATCGTGACCGACACGGGCCTTACCACGCTATTCACCTTCGATATGGTCCTGCCCAACATCGTGCTGGTCACCCAAGCGGTACCTATTGCGCGGGTGGTCGTGACCCGGGTCACGGACTATATCCAGGGGATGCCTCAGAGCACACCGGCCGAATTGGGCCTGCCGGGAGGCTGGCACCATTTCTCGCAGTTGATTGAAAACTGTACCCAAACCCGGGTGCCGCGGGTAGCCATCCTGCCCGAAGATCCGGCCCTGATCCAATTCACCGGCGGGACGACCGGTATTCCCAAGGGGGCCGTGCTCACCCACGGGAATATCGTGGCCGCCACGGTCCAGGTGGCCGTCTGGGGCAAAATGACCACCGGGTTGGTTCCCCCGGAGCGGCGATCGGTCCTGGCCGTGTTGCCTTATTTCCATGTCTACGGGACGATTGTCTGCCAGGGTTGGGCCATCATCAACGGCGCCACCCAGTACCTGGTCCCCCGATTTGAAATTGAAGAATTTATGGGCCTGCTGGCCGGGTTCAAGGAAATCACTTTTTTCCCGGCCGTGCCCACCCTGATCAACGCCCTGCTCAAACATCCCAAGGCGGAGGAGCTGAACCTGGACCGAAAGATCAAGATGCTCAACTCCGGGGCCGCTCCCATGCCGCTGGAATTGATCGAGCAGGTCAAAGACCTGGGCATTTCTTATTCCGAGGGCTGGGGCATGAGCGAGACCACCTCCCTGGGCATCAGCAACCCGGTGTTTGGCCTGCGCAAACCCGGCAGCATCGGCATCCCTTGGCCGGATACGGATGTCAGGCTGGTGGACGTGGTCGCCGGAAAAGAGGATGTGCCCCGGGGGGAACCGGGGGAAATACTCATCCGGAGCCCTCTGGTCATGCAGGGCTATTGGAACAACCCGGAGGAAACCCGGGGGCAGCTCCGGGACGGCTGGCTCCACACGGGGGACATCGCCGTTTGGGACGAGGATGACTACCTGTATATCGTCGATCGAAAAAAAGATATGATAATCGCCGGAGGCTTCAATATCTATCCCCGGGAAATCGATGAAGTGCTCTTCCAGCACCCCAAGATCCAGGAGGCCGTTTGTGTGGGCCTGGCCGACCAGTACCGGGGGGAGACGGTCAAGGCCTATGTGGTCTTGAAGGAGGGGGAGACGGCCACACCCGAAGAGATCGTCGGTTTCTGTAAAGAGCATTTGGCCGCCTACAAGGTGCCCAAACAGGTGGAATTCCGGGAGGGCCTGCCCAAATCGGCAGTCGGGAAGATCCTGCGCAAAGTCCTGCGGGCTGAGGAAGAAGCGAAAATAAAAAATAAATTTGCAGCAAGTCCCCCAAACCGTCATTGCGAGGAGTGAAGCGATGAAGCAATCCCCCATAGTCAATTATGAGCCGCAGTGGGGATTGCTTCGCTTCGCTCGCCATGACAATAATTGGCCTCGTGTTTATGTACGTTTTGCGAAATTATCAAGAAATAAATAACCGCAATCATAAAAATAGATGGAGTTATTGCCTATGAAAACTGATTACCAGACTGTAAAAGTGACACAGCAAAACGGGGTGGCGATTCTAACGCTAGACAACCCCCCGGTGAACCAGATGTCCCCTCAATTGATGCAGGACTTCGGGGAGGCTATCCGTGAAGCCATGCAGGATGGGGACGTCAAGGCCATCGTCCTGACCGGCACCGGAAAGAATTTCATTGCCGGGGCGGATATCACCCGGCTGCAACTGGTTAAAAAGAGGGAAGATATATTTGGGCCGGCCCTGGAGGCGGCCCGCTTCCTGAACTGGATCGAGATGGCCCCCAAGCCGGTCATCGCCGCCATTAACGGGAACTGTCTGGGCGGAGGGTTGGAGACGGCCATGGCCGGCCATTACCGGGTGGCCACGCCGGGGGTCAACCTGGGGCAGCCCGAGGTGCAAATCGGCCTGATTCCGGGAGCCGGCGGTACCCAGCGACTGCCCCGACTGATCGGCCTGCCCAACGCCATCGAGATGATCACCACCGGCGCTCCGATCAAGGCCGAAAAGGCCTTGCAGCGAGGCCTGGTGGATGAAGTTGTCCCTGCGGAAAAGCTGATCGAAGCCGCGTTAAAGGCGGCCGAGCGGTTTCTCTCCGGGCGGCCCCGGCTGGACCTGCGCCGGACCCGAAACAAGATCGACCGGTTGCCCAGCGCCGCGGAGAAAAAGCCCTTCCTCAACTATGTCAAGATGATGACCATGAACAAGGCCAAGGGCTACATCGCGCCTTTCAAAGCCATCGAGGCCGTGGAAAAGGGGTTGGGCTTCGACATCGAAGCGGATATCGAACGTGAAGTGGAGCTCTTCAGCGAGTGCGCCTTGACCGATGTGTGTAGGAACCTGATCGGCATCTTCCTGAACACCCGGGCGGCCGGGCGGCTGCCCCGGATCAAGGGCCTGGAACCGGCGAAAATCAAAAAAGTGGCCATGCTGGGCGGCGGGGTCATGGGTTCCGGAATCGTCAACCTCCTGCTGGTGGGCGGCTTCGAAGCGGTCCTCTGGGATATCAACGACGGCGCCCTCGAGAAGGGGGTGGCCGCCATCCGGAAAACCTTTGAGTACCCGATCAAGAAAAAGAAGCTGACCCCGGCCGACCTGGAAAGAATGATCCAGGCCCGGCTGACCACCACTACCGCCCTGGAGGATTTGAAGGACGTGGACCTGGTGATCGAGGCGGTGTTGGAGAACATGAAGGTCAAACAGGACATCTGGTTAAAGCTGGAGGGGATCTGCCGTCCCGAGGTGATCTTCGGGACCAATACCAGCGCCCTGCCGATCACTGAAATGGCCTCGGTCCTGAAGGACCCCGGCCGGATGATCGGCCTGCATTTCTTCAACCCGGCCCACCGGATGCAGCTTCTGGAAATCATCTGCGCCCAGCAGACCTCGGACCCGACCCTGGCCAGCGGCGTGGCCTTCGGCCGGAATATCAAGAAAATACCTATCGTCGTCAACGACGGGCCGGGTTTCTATGTCTCCCGGCAGCTCGGCGGCCTAATGGGCGGGTCCGTGTTCCTGGTGGCTGACGGGGTAGAGGGCCGGATCATCGAAGAGGCCATGATGGATTTCGGTATGCCCATGGGCCCGGCCACCCTGGCCGACCTGACCGGGATCGATATCAACTACCACGTCAACAAAACTTTTGAGCAGCGGCTGGGTGAACGCTACAAAATTCACCCTCTCACGGAGCGGATTTATCAGACCGGCTGCTATGGCCGTAAAACCGGCTCGGGTTATTTCATTTACCAGGGCAAGACCGTAACCCCTAACCCGAAAATCGCCGAAGTGGTTCAGCAGTATTGGAAGGAAAATGCGGTCACCCCTAAGAAGATAAGCTATCAGGAAGTCGTGGACACGATGCTGGCCCTGGCCATCAACGAGGCCGCTCTGATGATTGAGGAAGGGATTTGTGACCGGCCCTGGGATATGGATCTGGCCATGATCTATGGCACTGGATTTCCACCTTACCGGGGCGGGATTCTGCGTTATGCTGATCAATGGGGGGTCAAGAACGTCTATGAAAAGTTGCTGGCCCTGGAGAAGCAATATGGCTTTCGCTTCCGGCCGGCCCAGCTATTGAAAGAAATGGCCGAAGGGAATAAGACTTTCTACCAGGATTAAAGATTACGTGTTCACAAAAGGCCCCCCAGATGTCATTGCGAGGAGTGAAGCGACGAAGCAATCCCCCCGTGAGCTCATTTGTGAGCCACAAATTGCTAAAGACGAGATTGCTTCGCTTCGCTCGCAATGACGGGTTTTCAGGCTTTCTGTGAAGCCACGAAAGTTAAAAATAAAATCATCGCGAGTCCTTGGCGCCTTTGCGGTGAAAAAGGGAGGAACAAAGTATGAAGGAAGTAGTGATTGCCGGATATTTAAGAACAGCCCAGTCCCGATCCCGGCCCAACGACCCGGCCCGGGACGTGTTTTGCAAGATGCGGGGAGATGAGCTCCTCGCCAAACTCCTGCCCGAGGTCGTCAAGAGGACCGGATTGGAGCCCAAAGAGATCAATGATTTTGTCGTCGGCTGCGCCACGGCCGTGGGCGAGCAGTGGGCCTATGGAGGGCGCAACCCTATCTTCCTGGCCAATTTTCCGGAAACGATTCCGGCCAAGTTTGTGGACCAGCAGTGCGGGTCTTCCATGGCGGCCATTCATGTCGGGTTTATGGAGATCGCCCAGGGATTCTGCGATATCGTCCTGACCGGAGGCTATGAAAACATGACCCGGGTGCCCATGGGCCTGGCCACCATCGATCGGGGACATATCGTCCCGAATATGGCGCTTTATACGGACCCGGCCTACCTGCACTGGGACATGATGACGTCCACCAACATGGGGCTGACGGCGGAAAAGCTATTCGCTCAGTCCGGCCTTACCAAGGAGGATCTGGATCAATGGGGCGTTCGCTCCCATCAAAGGGCGGCCCAGTCCCAGGCCGATGGGTTTCTGGCGGGGGAGATCCTGCCCGTAGAGGCCGAACAAGCCGACGGAACAATCCTGACGGTCGACAAGGATCAAGCCGTCCGGGGCGACACAACCCTGGAAGGGCTGGCCGGTCTGCGGCCGGCTTTCAAGAAAGACGGGGTCATCACTCCGGGAAATTCCTCCCCCCTCAACGCCGCCGCCAGCAGTATGGTGCTCATGTCCAAGGAAACGGCCAAGAAGAAAGGGATCAAGCCCCTGGCGACTATCCGGTCCATGGGCATTGCCGGGGTGGACCCGACCATCATGGGGGCGGGACCGGTTCCGGCCAGCAAGATGGCCCTGGAAAAGGCGGGATTGAAGGCCTCGGACATCGATTTTTGGGAAATCAATGAAGCCTTCTGTATCGTGGTCCTGAACTGTATCAAGGAACTGGGCCTCGACCCGGAAAAGGTGAATGCCATGGGCGGCGGTACGGCTATCGGCCACGCGCTGGGGGCTACCGGCATCCGTTTGGTGGGAACCCTGGCCCGGACCCTGAACCTCAAGGGCAAACGCTACGGTTTGGCCAATGCCTGCGTTGGTGGCGGCCAGGGGGTGGCTACCGTTATCGAGAAGGAAGACTATGACTGGTAAAAAAACCAGGCGAAAACTTAATAATCAAAATCAATAATCAATTCTTAATTGTTAATTGACAATTGATTATTGAAAATTGTGCCTTTGGTAGGTTAGGTAAAACAATGCGAAACCCAACGGGTAGGGAGCCTGCTGTACTGTTGGGTTTCGTTCCCTCTCCCTAACCGGCGATTTGTATTTCGAAATGATAAATAGAGGTCCTATGAATCCCTCCTTGGTTTCCATTGTCCGCTATGAAAAACCCCTGGAATCGGTGCGCCGGGCCGTCGAGCTCTGCCGCGGTCTGGATCACCTGCCCTCCCAGGCCCGGGTGTTCATCAAACCGAACATCGTTTTCTGGACCCGCTTCACCCCTTTTCCCAAATGGGGGGTGATCACCACTTCCCGGGTGGTAGAAGACCTGGTCCACCTGCTGCAAGAAAAAGGGATCGAGGACATTACCATCGGGGAAGGAATGGTCACCCGTACGGTCAAGGACCCGGAAACCCCAGCCCATGCCTTTGAAACGCTGGGTTATAACCGGCTGAAAAAAAGGTATGGGGTCCGGGTGGTCAACGTTCTGGAACGTCCTTTTAAAAAAGTGGATCTCGGGGACGGAGTGGCCCTGCACTTCAACGTCGATTTTCTGGAAAGCGACTTCCTGGTCGATCTGCCGGTCCTGAAAACCCATGCCCAGGCCGTTGTCTCCCTGGGGATCAAAAACCTGAAGGGACTGATCAATATCAACTCCCGTAAAAAATGTCATGGGGCCGATCCCCAAAAAGATTTGCATTATATGGTCGGCCGACTGGCTAAGGCCGTTCCTCCCTGTCTGACCGTGCTGGACGGGATTTACACCAATGAGCGGGGCCCCGGGTTCGATGGGACGATCCGACGCAGCAACCTCCTGGTTGCCTCGGCGGATATCTTGTCAGCCGATTTTGTGGGCGCCAAGATCCTGGGTTATGAACCGGCCGAGGTCCCCCATCTGGTTCACGCCGCCGGAATCCAGGGCCGGCAACCGGATCTGTCGGGAATAGAGGTGGTCGGGGAAAAGGTCGAGGCGGTGGCGGCCCGTCACGAATATTATTTTCCGTATAACGAAGCCGGCACCCTGCCCCGACCCATGGCCGAAATGGGCATCCGGGGCCTCTCCTACAAAAAATACGATTTGACCATGTGTACGTATTGTTCCGGGCTGACTCGGGTAATCCTCATGGCCATCGCCAAGGCCTGGAAGGGAAGCCCCTGGGATGAAGTGGAAATCCTTACCGGCAAGGCCATGAAACCCACCCCCGGCATGAAGAAGACTATCCTCCTGGGGAAATGCATGGTTCAGGCCAATAAAGACCATCCCGATATTCGGGAAATGATCCCGGTGAAAGGCTGCCCTCCATCCAGGAATGAATTGGTCCAGGCCCTGCAGCAGTCCGGAATCGAGGTCAAAGAAAAATTCTTTGAGGATATCGATCTGGCCCCGGGTTTTTACTTGAAGCGTTACGCCGGCCGCCCGGAGTTTGAAGAAGCTTTTTTCAAGGTCTCCTAATAAACTCAAAGCACGAAATCCGAAACTCGAACCACGAAAAAAAACTGGATGAGCTTGGAAAAAGTCAAAAACGCCTGTCATTGCGAGCGAAGCGAAGCAATCCCCACCCATGCTACTATTCGAATAATGCGAGATTGCTTCGTCGCTTCACTCCTCGCAATGACAACCTTGGCAGCTTTTTCGAAATAATCCGTTCTGGTCATTTAAAAGGTGAATTGATTGGGAGATCTTTACGTTATCCGGCATGCCCAGGCATCATTCGGGCAGACCGATTATGACCGTCTTTCCGAACTGGGGATCCGGCAGGCCCGCTTGCTCGAGACTTTTTTAAACCGGATCGGCACGCGGTTTGAGGCCATCTATTCCGGCTCCCTGAAACGACAGGTGGCTACGGCCGAACCGCTTCGGTCCTGCTTCCGGCCTAACGTCCCTCAATCGGAATTGTCCATCCTGCCGGAATTCAATGAGTACGATTCCTCGGCCGTGATCCGGACACAGCTTCCGCACCTGATCCGGGAGGACCCCTCCCTGGAGCAGGACCTCCCACGCCTCCAGACCGATCGTCGAGCCCTGCAGCGGATTCTGGACCGGTCTCTTTCCCGCTGGATGGCCGAATCGCCGGAAGCCGGGGATCTGGAATCCTGGTCGGACTTTAACCGGCGAGTCCGGGAAGGAATCAGGCGCATCCTGTCGGCCAGCGGCCCGGGAAAGACCGTGGCCCTGGTCACTTCGGGAGGGCCGTTGTCGGCCATCTTGAAAATGGCCTTGTCTCTGTCGGATCGAGAGACGGTTCAATTGTCCTGGCAGGTTCGAAACGCCTCCGTCTCCACCTTCAAATATAACCGCGACCGTTTGACGTTGTCTTCCTTCAACAACGTGGCCCACCTGGAAGTAGAAAAAGAACCCGGCCTGCTTACTTTCAGGTAGGGAGGCGGGGGGCAAAAAACAGATGGAAGGGGAAAGATGGAAGAGGAGAGAAGACAGAAGAGAGTAATATAAAACCTCAAGAGGATTAGGAGTGAATCATGGATTTTGAAATATCAGAAAAGATGCAGGCTATTCTCGAAATGATGAATGAGTTCGTGGACAAGGAACTCATTCCCCTGGAACCCGAATATCTGAAGAAAAATTTTATCGAGCTTCTGCCGGAGTTGGAAGAAAAACGGAGGCTGGTAAAAAAGATGGAGCTGTGGGCCCCCCAGCACCCTAAGGAATACGGCGGTCTGGGGCTCGATCTGGTGGAGTTCGGCCTGGTGTCGGAAGCCCTGGGAAGGTCGCCCCTGGGGCATTTCGTCTTCGGGGCCCAGGCCCCCGATGCCGGTAACATTGAAATACTGCACCTGCACGGCACGGAGGATCAAAAAGCCCGCTACCTCCATCCCCTGGTGGAAGGGAAGATTCGGAGTTGCTTTTCCATGACCGAAGTAGAACTAGCCGGTTCCAACCCCGTGATGCTCGACACCACCGCCGTAAAAGACGGAGACCATTACGTCATCAACGGCCACAAATGGTATACCTCCAGCGCCGATGGAGCGGCCTTTGCCATCGTCATGGCGGTAACCAACCCGGAGGCCTCTCCCTACTTGCGGGCCAGCATGATCATCGTACCCACCGATACGCCCGGTTTCAACCGGATCCGAAATATCCCCGTCATGGGGCACGAGGGTTCCGGCTGGGCCAGTCATGCCGAAATTCTTTACCAGTCCTGCCGGGTTTCCCAAAAAAACCTGCTCGGCTCCGAAGGGGCCGGCTTTGTCATGGCCCAGGAGCGGTTAGGACCGGGGCGGATCCACCACTGCATGCGCTGGATCGGAATCTGCAACCGTATCTTTTCCCTGATGTGCGGCCGGGCTTTGAAGCGGGAGATCGCCCCCGGAAAGGCCCTGGCCACCCGGCAGATCATCCAGACCTGGATTGCCGAGTGCGCGGCCGAAATCCAGGCGGCCCGGCTGATGGTACTCCACGCTGCCTGGAAGATGGAGCATCAGGGACAAAAAGAGGCCCGGGAGGAAATTTCTTTGATAAAATTTTATGTGGCCGGGGTCATGCAAAAAGTCATAGACCGGGCCCTGCAGGTGCACGGCGGGTTGGGCATGACCGACGACACCATCATCGCCTTCTACTTCCGTCACGAACGGGCCGCACGAATCTATGACGGTGTGGACGAGGTACACAAAGTTACCGTGGCGCGCCGGATTTTGAGGGAGTATGAAGGGAAGAGTATTAAATAGGACTAAGCTGTCTTCCCCTCCCTCGACGGGAGGGGGGCTTCACGACCCTTCGCACTGAGCTCAGCCGAACGTTGCGGGGGTGAGTGAACCCGCGAATTATCGACCCCGACGGCTTCACCACCGCTCCCTATCCCTCCCCCGTCAAGGGGGAGGGGACTTTTCAAAAATTGAAATTCGACCATTTGTATTTGTTTCGGAATTCGGAATCCGAGTTTGAAATATCGGGAGGTTGGGAATGAATTACACTGACCAGGCCACGGCGATCCGAGTCGGGAGAAGAACTGGATCCGGCGCGGGTCGAGGCTTTTTTGAAGGCTTCGGTCCCCGGGTTGGAGGGACCCTTGTCCGTCCGGCAGTTTCCCCGAGGGTTTTCCAATCTGACCTATTTGCTTTCTTTTAAAAACCGGGATCTGGTCCTGCGACGGCCTCCTTTCGGGACCAAGGCCAAAACCGCCCATGATATGGGCCGGGAATACCGGATCCTTAAGGCCCTGCGGCCGGTCTATTCGTATTGTCCGGAACCCCTAGTCTATACCGAAGATGAATCCGTGATCGGCAGCCCGTTCTATGTCATGGCCCGAATCGATGGACTGATCCTGCGAAAAGATCTTCCTCCGGGTTTGGTGATTACCCCCGAACAGGCCCGAAATCTTTTTGAAAGGTTCCTGGACGTATTGGTGGAACTTCACTCCATTGACTATAGAAAAATCGGGCTGGAAAATTTCGGCAAGCCGGAAGGCTATGTGCGACGGCAGGTGGAAGGTTGGAGCAAAAGATACCGGGCGGCCCGAACGCCCGACGCCCCCGATTTTGAAGGGGTCATGGCCTGGATGGCCGGGCAGATGCCGGCGGATACCGATCGGCCGACCCTGGTCCACAACGATTACCGGCTCGACAACCTGGTGATCGAGGCCCGGGACCCTTTCCGGATCATCGGGGTCCTGGACTGGGAGATGGCCACCATCGGAGACCCTCTCATGGACCTGGGCAACACGCTGGCCTACTGGGTCGAGAAAGACGATCCCCCGGAGGCCCACCTGCTGCGGAACATGCCCACCCATATTGACGGGGCCCTGACCCGGAAGGAACTGATCGGCCGGTATGGCGAAAAAACCGGGCGGGACACCGCCTGTTTCGATTTTTATTACTGCTTCGGCGTTTTTCGGCTGGCAGTAATCGCTCAGCAAATCTATTACCGTTATTTTCATGGCCAGACCAAAGATGAGCGTTTTGCCGCTTTGATCCACGGCGTTCGGGTACTGGAAAAAACCGCGCAACAGATCGTCGAACAGGCAGGTTAAGCGGGACTGAAGGCCATGGATGAGGGGAAACAAATTATTAATAATCAATAGTCTATCGTTAATTATTAACCATTGGAAGAGGTAAGGAGGCTATATGGCCAAACGAGTGCTTCGAACCAAACTTTGTGATCTTCTTGGGATTGAATACCCTATTCTCAGCGCCGGCATGGGGCCCGACGCTGATCGGCGAGCGGACCGGCGCGCCCGTGGAGCTGGTGGTGGCCGTTTCGGAAGCCGGCGGCCTGGGGGTCCTGGGCGGCAGCGGCTACACGGTGGATGAATTGCGAGAGGCCATCCGGCAGATCAAGACGCTGACCGATAAACCCTTTGGGGTGGACCTCCTTTTGCCGCAGAAGCTGGATATGGGCGGCGGACTCGGCCAGGCGGGGGCGGATAAGATACCCCTCAGCCTGGTCTTGCAGTCCATTCCGCAGGCCCATCGGGACTGGGTCGAAAAAATCCGGCGGGAGATGGTCCTGCCCGAGGCGGAGATCATGGTCCGCATGAATACCACCACCATGCGCCCCCTGGAGGCGGTGAAGGTCTGCCTCGAAGAGAGCGTCCCCCTGTTCTGCGCCGGATTGGGGAACCCGGGCTTTATGGTGGAGGAGGCCCATGCCCTGGGCATCAAAGTGCTGGGCATTACGGGAAACGCCAAAAATGCCAGGCGGATGGCCCAGTCCGGTATCGACCTCCTGGTGGCCCAGGGGCACGAGGGCGGAGGACACACCGGTCGGATCGGGACCATGGCCTTGCTGCCTCAGGCCATGGATGCCGCCTTCCCGGTTCCCGTGCTGGCCGCCGGCGGCATCGGCGACGGTCGCGGTGTGGCCGCGGCCCTGGCCATGGGCTGCATCGGGGTCTGGGTGGGAACCCGGTTCCTGGCCACCAACGAGGGCGGGGCCCTGGATGTGAACAAGCGCCGGATCATCGAATCCACCGATGAGGATACCCGGGTCAGCCGGGCTTATTCGGGCAAGACCTTGCGGGCCAGTTACAACCGGTACCATGATCTCTGGGATCAATCCGGCCTGGAGCCCCTGCCGTTTCCTTCCCAGGTGTTGATTTCTTCCGCGCTGTTAGGGGCCTTCGTGGAGGCCAACCAGGACGAATACGTAGGCGGCCTCGCCGGCCAGATCTCCGGGTTGATCAAGGAGATCAAACCCGCCCGTCAGGTACTGGAGGATCTGGTCGAAGAAACCGTGGATATACTCACCCGACGGCTGCCGGAAAGCGTAACAGCCAAATAAATTTTTCTTCGAAAAATTTATATAACGGCCTTCGGCCTTCAACAATCTACGAATAGCCATTAGGGGATAAGCAACTCACAGCTTTTGGAGAAGGAACAATGATGGAAATTAAAAAGGTATTTATTGCCGGTGCCGGGCTTATGGGTTCGGGCATCGCGCAGGTCTGCGCCCAGGCCGGGCTGGAAGTAATCCTCGGCGATATCGGTCCGGAGGTACTGGAAAAGGCGACCAAGAACATTGCCTGGAGCGCCGGGAAGCTGATTGAAAAAGGAAAGGCGGCCGGGCCGTTGGAGGCCGTGATGGGCCGCATGGCCACTACCACGGATTTCGGCCGGGCGGCGGAGGCCGATCTTTGTCTCGAGGCCGTCTTCGAAAAATTGGAAGTCAAACAGGAGATCTTTGCCCGGTTTGACGCCGTGGCCCGGCCGGAGGCCCTGCTGGCCTCCAATACCAGCGCCATCAGCATCAGTACCCTGGCGGCCGGGACCCGACGACCCGATAAGGTCCTGGGTCTGCACTTCTTCAGCCCGGCCCCCATGATGGAAGCCGTGGAGGTCGTCCGCGGTCAATTCACCAGCGACGAGGCCTTTGAGGCCGGACGACGGTTTGTCCTTCAGGTCAAAAAGGAGCCGATCCTGGTTCACAAGGACGTACCCGGCTTCCTGATCAACCGCATTAATTTTCCGGCGGCGCTGGAAGCCATGCGTCTGGTGGAGATGGGCGTGGCCGGTATCGAGGATGTGGACAAGGGGCTGCGGCTGGCTTCCGGACGCAAGATGGGCATCTTTGAAACCGGAGACCTGGTGGGCCTGGACGTGACCCACGGGGCCCTGCTGGCGATTTACGAGGAGACCAAAGACCCCCGCTGGTATCCGCCGGCCGGGCTGCGGCGGAGGGTCCAGGCCGGATGGCTGGGCCGCAAGACCGGCCGCGGCTGGTACGAATACGGCCCGGACGGGACCCGGCTGGGACCGACGAAGGCCTGATTGAGTCGCCGAGGCGGCATAGGCGCTTTCGACGGAGAGGGAAGAAGGAAGCAAAGAAGACGAAAAAAGCAAAGAAAGAGGAAGAATACTATGAATGAACCTGTGATTGTCAGTGCCGTGCGAACGGCGGTGGGACGGTTTGGCGGGACCCTGAAAAATGTCACCGACCGGGCCCTGGGGGCTTTGGTGATTAAAGCCGCCATGGAAAGGGCCGGGTTGGAGCCGGGCCAAGTGGAGGAGGTCGTTTTCGCCCAGCAATACCGGACCGGCGAGCTGCCGCCCAATATGGCGCGGCCCATATCCGTGGACGCCGGCATCCCCATCCCGGTGCCTAATTTTACCGTGGCCAAGGCCTGCGGCGGATCGCTGAAATCGGTTTTTCTGGCGGCCCAGGCGATCAAGGCCGGTGACGCCCAAGTCCTGGTGGCCGGAGGGCTGGAACACATGAGTAACGCCGGTTATCTCCTGACCAAAGCCCGTTGGGGATACCGGCTGGGGCATGGGCAGCTCATGGATCAGTTGGTCCTGTTCGATCCCATCAGCGGCAACACCATGGGGGAAACGGCCGAAAATGTGGCGGAAAAATATCAGATCAGCCGGACCGATCAGGACGCCTTTGCCCTGGAGAGCCAGAAGAAGGCGGCCCAGGCCCTGAAAGGGGGGCTGTTCGACGAACAGATCGTGCCTGTTCCCGTGCCGCAATCCAAGGGGAAGATCATTCTTTTTAAACAGGACGAACACCCGCGGCCGGAGACCACATTGGAGGATTTGGCCAAATTGAAGCCCGTATTCCGCTCCGGGGGTACGGTAACGGCGGGCAACTCCAGCGGCATGAACGATGGGGCCTCCGCCCTGGTGGTGGCCTCCCGGGACAAGGCCCGCGATCTGGGGTTAAAACCGCTGGTGTCTATCGTCGGTTATGCCTCGGTCGGGGTGGAACCCTCCTTGATGGGCATTGGACCGATTGAGGCCACTCGCTCGGTCCTGAAAAAGACCGGCCTGTCCCTGGCGGCGATCGACCTGGTGGAACTGAACGAGGCCTTTGCCTCCCAGTCTCTGGCCTGTATCCGCGAATTAGGATTGGACCCGGAAAGGGTCAACGTCAACGGCGGGGCCATTGCCCTGGGCCATCCCATCAGCGGCACCGGCGGGGTCATCCTGACCAAGCTCATCTATGAGCTGCGCCGTTCCGGGAAAGAACTGGGCCTGGCCACCATGTGTCTGGGAGGGGGGCAGGGAGTGGCGTTGATCGTGCGGAACGAAGGGTAAAGACGAAGATGGAAGAAAGGCGCAGGGAAGATTGGAATAATGGAAAACTGGAATAATGGGTGTAGCCTCCCAGCAAAGCTCTTTTTCCATAATTCCACTATTCCAGCATTCTAAACTTTTCAAGGGATTGGTCCAATTCTTTGTACTCTGCGGTTTGCGAATTGAAGTGCTGAGTCGGAGATCTTCTTATGCCGGGTATCTTTTGCCCTAATGCTCCATTGCCATATTCCCTATTGCCGTAAGTCCGGGGTCTGGCCGGCCGGAGAGGAATGGCTCTTCGAGGCCATGAATGAAACCTATATCCCGCTGCTGCGGGTGCTGCGCGGATTTCAGATGGATGGGCTCCGCCCGGGGATTATGATCGGCGTGGTTCCCATTCTGGCCGAGCAACTGGCCGATCCTTATATGAACCAAAGGTTCACCGAGTACCTGGAAGATAAGATCCGCCGGGCCGAGGAGGATGGCCGCAGATTCCAGGGCAATCCCGAGAACCGGCGAATTGCCGAATACTGGCGGGAGCGCTTCCAAGGCCATTTTCAGGCCTACGTTCATGACTTCTACCGGGATATCTTGGGAACCCTGAAATGGCTCCAGGAAGAAGGGGTGATCGAGGTCCTGACTTCGGCGGCCACTCACGGCTTCCTGCCCCTCTTGGAACGGGACTCGAGCGTCTTCTCTCAAATCCGCCTCGGGGTGGAAACGTACCGGAAATATTTCGGCCGGCAACCGCGGGGTTTCTGGCTGCCGGAGTGCGCCTACCGTCCGGCCCAGTGGGTGGAGGCGGAAAAGCGCGAACGGAAGGGAATCGACCAGTGGCTGGCCGACGAAGGCCTGACCTATTTCTTTGTGGAGGGGGTCGGGCTGACCCGGGCCGGCTTCCTGGAAAACAATATGAGGAAAGCCGGCCCGGCACCGGCCGGGGATACCGGCTGCCCTCCGGGGTGGGGGTTTTCGGACGCAATGAAGCCACCGGCCGCCAGGTCTGGTCGGCGGAGACAGGCTACCCGGGCGATCCCTGGTACCTGGAATTTCATGCCAAGGATTCCGAATCCGGTCTTCATTATTGCCGGGTGACAGGCGGCCCGGAGAAGGCCCGCTATGACCCGGAAATGGCCCGGGAACGGGTGGAAAGCCAGGCCGATCATTTTGTTTCCTTGCTCCGGGAGGAGTCCTTCCGACTGGAGCGAGAAACCTCCAACCAGGAACCACTTATCGTCAGTCCTTATGACGGCGAGCTCTTCGGCCACTGGTGGCATGAAGGAGTGGAGTGGATCGACCGGGTCTTCCGCCGCCTGGCCGGAGAAGAGGAGGTAAAGACGGGTAGCCTGGGCGACTTCGTAGATCGACGAAAGGAAGGCTTTTCCACGATCAATTTGGGGGTGAGCACCTGGGGGATGAACAGCGACTTCACCGTCTGGCTGAACCCGGAGCACGGCTGGATCTGGCCTTATATCAACGGCTCCAGCCGCGAGCTGGAAAAAGTTTTGGAACAAGTCACTTTATCGGGCCGGGAGGTGGATGAACGGGGAAACCGGATATTGCGCCAACTGGCCCGGGAACTCCTTCTCATGGAGGGAAGCGACTGGCCTTTCCTGTTGTTTACCACCCAGGCCAAGGAATACGCCAACCAACGATTTCACCACCACCATCAGCGGTTTCAGCGGTTGATCTGGGCGGCCAAGGACCTGTCGGATTTCACCCGGCTGGCCGAGCCTGACTTGGTTCAGATGGAGCAGGTCGACAACCCCTGGCCGGGAATATCCCCCGATTACTTCAGCCGGGCCAGCTAACTCCCAAGCGATGCACTTCGATTGTGGATGGTTTCGCAATCGTAATCCGAAATAGATCCAAAGGAATCTAAAAAATCCTTGACAGATTTCCTTAAATTAGTATGATAGCGAGCATTCGCTCGGAAATCTGGAAAGCCCGATGAAGGGAAAAGCAAAAACTATAGGAGCAGCAACGCGGGGGCCGGTCACGGTTTCCACCCAGATCAAGAATACCGGCTTGGTCGAACGCCGAAGACGGCAACTAATCAGCGCGGCGACCAAGATATTTATTGAGAAGGGTTATCACCAGACCAGCATCCGCGATATTGCCAAAGCCACCTCCTTCAGCATGGGCAACCTGTATGATTATATCCGGACCAAGGAGGATATCTTATATTTGGTTCATCAGGATATGATCCACACCGTGTATCGCGCCCTTTTTCAAATCCAGGAAGACGAATTCGAGTTCCGCTCCGGGGAATTAGCCGCCATCATCCGGAATGCCTTGGAGAAATCCTCCGATTTTGAGGATGAGATCATCCTGCTTTATCGCGAATCCGGCTCTCTGAGCAAGGAAATGCTCCAGTCCATCCTGGAACTGGAGACTCGCTATATCACCATGTTTAAAAAGTTACTGGATGAGGCCAATAAGAAGGAGTTAACCCGGATCGGAGATACCTATTTTTTTGCTAACCTGGTGGTTTATCTATTATCCTTCCTTTCCTTGCGGCGCTGGAGTCTTAAGGATTACCCGAGAAAGGAGGCCGTGGATCTGCTGATGGGTTACATTCAAACCCTGTTGATCTCGGGGAAGGAGAAACCCCCGGGGAAAAAACTTTCAATTGAACGGGCGTTCCCTTCAAAAGCCGGGACCAGTTTATAAATGATACTTTTTCCGGCAAAAAGGAAATTCTACCAAAAATAGAAAATACTTAACCCCTGAAAGGAGATTATTATGGGACTAAAAAGAATGGTTGCGGTTTTGGTGGGTTTAGGACTTATCATCATGGTTTGCGGGTCTGGTCTGGCGGCCGAGACTATTAAAATCGCCTATATCGACCCCCTTTCCGGCGCCATGGCCAATGTCGGTGATGCCGGCTATAAGCATTTTCAGTACATGGCGAACCTGCTCAACGCCAAGGGGGGCGTATTGGGAGGTAAGAAATTCGAAATCGTTCCCTTCGACGGCAAATTAAGCCCCAACGACAGCTTGATCCAGCTTAAAAGCGCCATCGATCAAGGCATTCGATTCATCACCCAGGGCAACGGTTCCAGTGTGGCCGGCGCCCTGATCGATGCCATCAACAAGCATAATGAACGCAATCCGGACAAGCAGGTGGTCTACTTTAATTACGCGGCGATCACCCCGGAATTCACCAACGAAGGGTGCAGCTTCTGGCACTTCCGCTTCGATGCCCATGTGGACATGAAGATCGCTGCCATTACCGATTATATTAAAAGCCAGAAGAACATCAAAAAGGTCTATCTGATTCAACCAGGACTATGTCTTTGGACACTCGGTTCGGGACGCCTCCCTGGCCATGCTGAAGGCCAAGCGGCCGGATATCCAGATCGTCGGCAACACCCTCCGTTCCTTTGGCCAAAGTGAAGGATTTTTCACCCTACATTGCCATGATCAAGGCCTCCGGTGCCGACAGCGTCATTACCGGCAACTGGGGAGCGGATCTGTCATTGCTGGTTAAGGCCGGAAAAGAGGCCGGGCTCAACGTGCAGTACTTCACTTTTTACGGCGGCGGACTGGGCAGCCCGACCGCCATCGGCGCCGCCGGCGAGGGTCACGTGAAGCAGGTGACTGAGTGGCACAACAACCTCTGGCTCGAAGAGAAGAAACCGGAGGACGAAAAATTTTACCTCGGTTATCAAGAGAAATATTCCGATGGGGGCAAGAATCCATTTTATTACGGACGTATCCGGACCCTGATGGAAATGGTCGCCAAGGCCATTGACAAGGCCGGCAGCACCGATGCCAAGGCCGTCGCTTTTGCCCTGGAAGGGATGACGCTCAAAACCTATTACGGCACAGTGACCATGCGGGCCGAGGATCATCAGTTGATCCAGCCCCTGTATATCTCCACCCTGACCAAGGCCGGGACCAAGGCCGTCAAGTATGACGTGGAAAATACCGGGTTAGGCTGGAAAACCAATATGCGTGTTGAGGCGGCGAATACCGCGATGCCGACTACCTGCAAAATGAATCGGCCCTCCAAATAAACCAGACTTTCTTGAACCGCCGCCCGTCCGGTATATCGGGCGGGCGACTTTAGTATGGAGGACCAGCGGCTTTTGAATGTCTCCCGATATTTTTGACTGGATTTGACGTGTTTTTTTCAGGTGGCGAAGGACCGTATAATCCGTAAGGCCACCATACCAAACCGAGAGAACCCCCATGCTGGAATATGTTTTTGTTTCGTCCATCAACAGCCTTCTCTACGGTCTGCTATTGTTCATGCTTTCCAGTGGGCTTACCCTTATTTTCAGCATGATGGGGGTCCTTAATTTCGCCCATGCCAGCTTCTTCATGCTGGGGGCCTACTTTGCTTTTCAGGTCAGCGAATTTATCGGTTTCTGGCCGGGGCTGGTGATCGCCCCGTTGATCGTTGGTGCCCTAGGGGCCCTGGTGGAACGCTACGGCCTCCGGACGGTGCACAAATACGGCCATGTGGCCGAACTGTTGTTTACCGTGGGCCTGGCCTATCTTATCGAGGAGTGCGTCAACCTGATCTGGGGTCGGAACGCCGTAGCCTATCAAATCCCGGCCATCCTGGATTTTCCCTTGATTACCTTTTTCGGCACCGATTTTTCGGCCTATCGGGCCTTTATGCTGGTCGTTTCGGTGGGCATGTTCGTGGTCCTGTTCCTGGTCTTAACCCGCAGCCGCATCGGGCTGATTATCCAAGCGGCCCTGACCCATCCGGACGGAGTAAGCACGCTGGGACACAATGTGCCCGGAGTCTTTATGCTGGTCTTCGGCGGCGGCTCGGCCCTGGCCGGACTGGCCGGCGTGATCGGGGGCAACTATTTGATCACCGAGCCCTCCATGGCCACCCATTTGGGCCCCATTGTCTTTGTGGTCATCGTCGTCGGCGGCATGGGGTCCCTGACCGGGGCCTTTGTCGCCTCTTTACTCCTGGGCGCCATTCAAACCTTCGCGGTTGGAATCCAGGTTTCGTTGAACGATGTATTGGGCCTCTTCGGCATCCATCTTATGTCCAGTGGCCTGTTAAAGGATTTCTTGCGAATCCAGATATCCCATACCGGTCCTATCCTGCCGTATCTGTTTATGGTCTTGATGCTCATATTCCGTCCGAAAGGCTTGATGGGAAAACGGGAATCATGAGCCCCATTGAAGAAAAATCGAAGTTTCTTTATTGGTGGCGCCGCTACGGATTTTGGATCGGGGCGGCCATCCTGGCCTGTCTTCTGCCGTTGATTTTCCGCTCCAGTTTCTCCCGGTCCATGCTCAGCCAGATGGGCATCGCCATCATCTTCGCCCTCTCCTATAACATGCTGCTCGGGGAAGGGGGATTGCTGTCTTTCGGGCATGCGGTATTCTATGGCCTGGGCGGGTTCATTTCGATCCATGTCCTCAATCTGGTCAGTGGAGGGGTTCTGCCCATACCTCTGGAGCTGATGCCCCTCGTCGGGGGATTGGGGTCGGTTGTCTTCGGTCTGATCTTCGGCTGGCTGGCCACCAAGCGGGCCGGGACAACTTTTGCGCTGATTACCCTGGGCATCGGCGAATTGATCGCCTCCAGCGCCCTGATGTTGCCCAGCTTTTTCGGCGGCGAGCAGGGGATCTCCGGCAATCGTATGACCGGAATCACGTTGACCGGAATAAAATTCGGCAAACAAATAACGGTCTACTATCTGATTGCCTTCTGGACCCTGGTCAGCACCGTGTTAATGTACCTGTTGACCCAGACGCCCCTGGGGCGTTTGGCCAATGCCGTCCGGGATAACCCGGATCGGGCCCCCTTCGTCGGCTACGATACCCATCGGGTGCGAACGTTCCAGTACGCCCTGGCCGCTTTTTTTGCCGGCATCGCCGGCGGGCTCTTCGCCGTAAACTACGAAATCGTGACGGCCGAAACGATCGGGCACATACCCTCCGGTAATGTCTTGATGATGACCTATATCGGCGGGGTCGGCCATTTTTTCGGACCCATTCTGGGCGCCGTGCTGGTCACCTTTATGCAGCTTTCCCTGGCCAACATCACCAATGCCTGGCTGCTGTATTTCGGGCTGCTCTTTATGGGCATGGTGCTCTGGGCGCCGAACGGGCTGGCCGGCCTCATCATGATGCATGAACCGGTATGGAAGGCCGGACTGCTGAAGCGGCTGCTGCCGGCCTATATCCTGGCGGCTTGGCCGACCCTGGTGATTTTTCTGGGGGCCATGATTTTGATTGAAATCAATTACCATCTTTCCCTGAGTATCGATCCGACCGCCCCCCTGAAGTTATTCAAAATCACCTTCAGCGCCCAGTCACCCCTCCCCTGGGGGGTGGCGCTTGGACTGCTCATCATCGGTTTTGTGTTTCTCCGCCGGGCAGGCAGAAGGGTCAAACAGGCCTGGCAAGAGGTGACCCTGGAAATGAAGAAGGGAACCCCGTGATGACCGCCGCCGCCCTTAAACTGATCGAGGTCCACAAAAGTTTCGGCAGCACCAAAATCATCAACGGAGTTACTGTGGAATTTCTCAGCGGGGAAAGGCACGCCATCATCGGGCCCAACGGGGCCGGGAAGTCCACCCTGTTTAATCTGATCAGCGGCTTTTATCAGGTCGATTCCGGCCGCATCGAACTGAAAGGGCGCGACATCACCGGCCTGCACTCTCATCAGATCAACCGCAGCGGCCTTTCCCGCAGCTTTCAGGTGACCAACATTTTTCCCCGAATGAGCGTTTTCGAGAATATTCGCTGTGCTTTGTTGTGGCCCATGGGCTATCGATACTCCTTCTGGCATCTCTGCGGACGATTGAAAAGGGTCAACGAAAAAGCCGAGGCGCTTTTAGAGAAAATCAACCTGGCCGACCGACGGGATATTCCAGCCGGTCTTCTGGCCTATGCGGAGCAACGGGCTCTGGAAATCGGGGTCACCATCGCCGGCAATGCCGAGGTGATCCTGCTGGATGAACCGACGGCCGGGATGAGTAAAAGTGAGACCGGCCGGGCCGTCGAATTAATTCACCACGTCACGGAAGACAAGACGCTGATCATGGTCGAGCACGACATGAGCGTGGTCTTTGATCTGGCTGATCGCATTTCGGTGCTGGTCTATGGGGCGCTGGTGGCCACGGATACCCCCGGTAACATTCGCGGCAACGTCCAGGTTCAGGAAGCCTATCTGGGTAAGGAGCTGGCCTAAATGCTGGAGATAAAAGACCTGCACGCCTATTACGGCCTCAGCCACATTCTTCAAGGGGTCTGCCTGCGGGTCGGAAAAGGGGAGATCGTCAGTTTGCTGGGCCGCAACGGCGTCGGGCGTTCCACCACCTGTAAATCGATCATGGGGCTGGTTCCGGCCCAGGGATCGATCCTCTACCAAGATCAGGAGATCATCGGACTTAGGCCGCACATCATCGCCCGCAAAGGAATCGGATTTGTCCCCGAGGACCGCTGGATTTTTCCCGGCCTGACGGTTCTGCAGAATCTCCAGTTGGGTTTGAAGAGCCGAAAACAAAAAGGCCGCTGGACCATTGACCAGGTGTTTGAAATGTTTCCCAACCTCCGTGAACGCCACAACGTGGCCGGCGGGTTGATCTCCGGCGGCGAAAAGCAGATGCTGACCATCTGCCGGACGCTGATGGGAGATCCGGATTTTATCATGATCGACGAGCCCACCGAGGGTTTAGCCCCCATGCTGGTTGAAATCATGGGCCAATTGATCGAACAAATCGCCCAGCGGGGGGTCTCAGTGCTGCTCGTGGAGCAAAAGCTGAGCATCGCCTTGAAGATCTCCCAGCGCCTGTACATCATGGGTCATGGGCGGATTGTTTTTGAAGGCACCCCGGAGGATTTAAAAGACGATCTTTCCATTCGAAAAGAATGGTTGGAAGTATAAAGGGAGGGTTTTTTAATGACCGCTAAGAACTATAATCCCGGAGAATATTATCAGTATCCGTTAATTATCAAGAAACTGCTGAATACCCCGTTGATCTATTCTCCGGATCGAGAAATTGTCTTATGCCGATAAAAGTCGATATAACTACAAAACACTTCATGATCGCATCCACCGGTTGGCCAACGGCCTCAGCCGCCTGGGCATCAAGATGGGTGATACGGTGGCTGTTTTGGATTATGACAGTCCGCGCTACCTGGAATGTTTCTTTGCCGTCCCTATGATGGGGGCGGTGCTCCAAACGGTCAATTGGCGTTTGTCGGTTGAGCAAATATTGTACACGCTGAATCACGCCGAAGCCAAAATGATCATCACCCATACCGCCTTTCTGCCCATCCTGGAAAAATTATGGAAGGATCTTATCTCGGTCAAGACCTTGGTGGTTATTGTGGAGGATGAAAGCCGGACCGAGACGATATTGAAAGCCGACGCAGCCTATGAGCAGTTGGTTCAAGCGGAAGATGCCCTTTATCCTTTTGCCGACCTGGATGAAAATACCAAAGCCACCACGTTCTATACCACCGGGACAACCGGCCATCCCAAAGGGGTATACTTTACCCATCGACAATTGGTGCTGCATACCTTTTCCGTAGCGGTATTAAAGGGAAGTTATCAGACGTTAGGCCGGTTTAGATCCAATGACGTTTATATGCCCCTGACCCCTATGTTTCATGTTCATGCTTGGGGCTTTCCTTACGTGGCCACCTTGCTGGGGGCCAAGCAGGTTTATCCGGGGCCCTATGAGCCGGAAAAGCTGTTGCGGCTGATTCAACGGGAAAAGGTAACCCTTTCCCACTGTGTGCCCACGATTCTGCAAATGTTGTTAAATTGTCCGGCCATAAACGAGGTGGATTTGTCCCGTTGGAAAGTGCTTATCGGCGGGGCCCGATTGCCGCGAGGACTGGCTAAAGAAGCCCAAGAGCGCGGTATTGAGATTGAGGCTGGTTATGGGATGTCTGAAACCTGCCCGGTCATGGCCGTAGCCTCTGTGCCGGAAGACCGGTTGGAATGGTCTAAGGATGAATTGTTAGACACGGTCATCAAAACCGGTAGGCCCGTTCCTTTGGCGGAGATTGAAGTGGTGGATCCCGACGACCGAATCTTGCCCCATGATGGTGTATCCAAAGGTGAAGTGGTGATGCGATCCCCCTGGCTGACCCAAGGCTATTTTAAGGCCCCGGATAAGACGGAAGATCTGTGGCGAAGCGGCTGGTTGCACAGCGGTGACGTGGGTTTTATTGATCCGGACGGGTATCTGCAGATTACCGATCGTATCAAAGATGTGATCAAGACCGGCGGTGAATGGGTTTCTTCCTTGGATTTGGAAAACATGCTCAGTGGGCATGAAGCCGTCCTGGAATCGGCGGCCATTGGGGTTCCGGATCCAAAATGGGGTGAAAGGCCTTTGATGGTCGTCACCCTTAAACCGGAATATCGGGACAGAGTCTCTGCGGAAGATTTAAAACAATTCATGAGGCGATTTGCCGATGAAGGGAAATTGCCCAAGTATGGTGTTCCGGATCGTTATATTTTTATCGATACCATTCCCAAAACCAGTGTGGGGAAACTGGATAAAAAAGTGATTAGGCAGACCCATGGAGGTTAATCCTTTGACAAATTCGGACGGGACCTCGAAGTCGGATCTCCTCAGACCGGTAGAAGGCGGAAGGAGGCAGGCCCGGCTGTTCTCCCCTAATCCCAAGAATTTGTCGGAAAAGGACGTGGGATCGTTTGACGCCGGGGCTTTGTATCGATAGGGAGGTATTCGGAGTGGCCGAGAAATTCATCAGCGAAAGAAACGTAAAGTTCATGCTCTACGAGGTCTTCGATGCCGAAGCGTTGACCCGATATGAGTACTACGCCGAACACGGCCGGGAAATCTTCGATCTGGTCCTGGATACGGCCCTCAAACTGGGACGGGACATCCTGCAGCCGCTGCTCCGGGAGATGGACCAAAATCCCCCCCGACTCATCGACGGGGAGGTCAAAGTCCATCCCATGGTCCGGGAGTGGATGCGGACCTGCGGGGAGGGCGGCTGGATCTCCGCGCTGGCCCCCTACGAATACGGCGGCCAGCAACTGCCCCTGTTGGTCGGGGCCGTTGTCCGTTTTATTCTCTCGGCCGCCAATTACTCGGCCAGCGTCTATCCCCTGCTGACCGCCGGAGCGGCCCATCTGATCGAGTCCTTCGGGTCCCAGACGCTCAAGGAAACCTACATTCCCCGGATGTATGCCGGTGAGTGGCAGGGCACCATGGCTCTGACCGAACCCCAGGCCGGCAGCTCCCTGACCGACCTCAGCACCCTGGCCGAACCCACGGATCAGGACTATTATCTGCTGCGGGGACAGAAAATTTTCATTTCGGCCAGCGACCATGACGGGGTGGACAATATCGTCAACCTGTTGCTGGCCCGGATCAAGGGGGCCTCACCGGGGGTCAAGGGGATCTCCCTGTTCGTGGTGCCTAAATTCCGCCCCGAAGCAGACGGCTCTTGGGCGCGCAACGACATCCAGGTGGCCGGCAGCTTCCATAAGCTGGGTTACCGGGGATCGCCCATTTGTCAATTGAGCCTGGGGGAGAACAACGACTGCCGCGGCTACCTCGTAGGCGAACCCCACAAAGGCCTGGCCTACATGTTCCAGATGATGAACGAGGCCCGGATCGACGTGGGGATGAGCGCTACAGCCATCGCCTCAGCGGCCTACTATTCTTCGCTGCAATACGCCCGGGAACGGCCCCAGGGCCGCCGGCTGGCGGCCAAGGACCCCACGCTGCCTCAGGTCAACATCATCGAACACGCGGACGTAAAGCGCATGCTCCTTTTCCAGCGAGCCGTGGTCGAGGGGTCTTTTTCCCTGCTGCTGCAATGCAGCCTCTATGCGGACCGGGCCCGGGTTCTCAGCGGGGAAGAAAAAGAGCGGAACGAACTGCTGCTGGATCTGCTCACACCGGTCGCCAAGACCTATCCCTCGGAAATGGGCCTCCTTTCGGTCAGTCAAGGCCTGCAGATCCTGGGCGGGTACGGCTACTGCGATGAATTCCCCCTGGAACTGTTCTACCGCGACGCCCGCATCCACCCCATCCACGAAGGTACCACGGGGATTCATGGCCTGGACCTATTGGGAAGAAAAATGGTCATGAAAGGCGGGAAGGCGGCCCAGCTTTATCTCCGGGAGGTGGAGCTAACCCTCACCCCGGCCCGGGAGGTCCCCTCACTGGCCCCGTACGCGGCGCGCCTGCAGGAGGCCCTGGGAAAACTGAAGGAGGTCACGGCCAGCCTGGTCCAAGTTTCCCAGGAGAAAGGACCCGAATACTTCCTGGCCGACGCCACCCTCTACCTGGAATTTTTCGGCATCATCGCGGTGGCTTGGCAGTGGCTGGTTCAAGCCCTGGTTATCCGGAAGGCCCTGGAGAAGGAATTATCGGGAGAAGAAAATAACTTTTACCAGGGTAAGTTCCAGACCTTCGCCTATTTCTTTCACTACGAGCTACCGAAAATTGAGGGATTGGCTCGGCGGCTGTTGGAAGGGGATGGCTTGACGGTGGAGATCAAGGGGGAACTATTTGAATAAATTTCATCCTGGTTGCCGGATGGGCCTATCGTGTCCGGTAACCAGGATGAGCCGTTGGTGACTTCCAGAAATGTTGTTTTTGAAGTTTGGCTCTTTTTTATGCCCTTTCTATTATTAGGCTATTCCTCCCCCCCCCCCCACACAAAGCCTGTTGTTTCCCCTGTCGTCCTTGTCCTTTCCACTAAAAACAGACATTCTGGTTCTTAATAGACGCTTCGCCCTTTTGGTTGGGTACCTCCTAGATCTGGTATAGCCATCTGGTCTCGGCGAAAGGCCTTGCCAAAGGTTCCAAGGGTACTCCGGACTTCGAATCCGGGCCGAAATTACTCATTTTATTTGCAGCAGGCCCAAACTCAGACCAAAAGGGCGAACAACCTCTTAATAAACTAGGGGAGCATGTAGGAAGACCTTCAATTTTATTAAAAATCATTGACAAAAGTTTACAAATGTGATCATTTAGTGTTCTAAAAGTTTCCTATTTGTATTTGTTTTTCAAATCTTTCCCCTGAACGTGTATACAAAGATGAAACCAACATCGCTATTCATTGAGTCAGAAATCGGCAGAAGAATTAAGGCTTCTCGAATTACCAAGAAATTTACTCTCGAAAGATTGGCCAACCAAACCGGCTTTACCAGAGGTTATCTTTCAAGAATAGAGAAATCCGAAAAATCCCCTCCTCTTTCCACATTGGGGATTATCGCCCGTGTCCTTGGGGATTACCATCTCATTCCTCGTGGGGGAAGAGGAACAGCAAACCTCCATCGGCATTGTAAAAAAAGGGGAAAGGCCTTTAATCGCCAGGAAAGGCGCCGTCTTAGATTATACTTACGAGGCCGTTGCCCATACCTTCCCAAATAAGAGGATGGAACCCTTCATCCTGACCCTTCCGCTCAAGCCCAAGAAGAAAACGATCCATCAACACGAAGGCGAAGAGATCCTCTTTGTTCTTGAGGGAACGATGAAGTTTCTTCACGGAAACCGGGAATACATCATCGAAGAGGGTGATTGTATCTATTTTGATTCCGGATTCCCCCATTTCGGTGAATCCGTAGGACGCAAGGAAGCTAAATGTTTCTTGGTTATTTACACCCCGACGGGGGAGGGAGGACGCCTTAATTCATGAAGCTTCAGAACAGCGACCCTATGGGCATCCTCGGAGCCGGTCTCAGGGGACCCGGCATTGCCCAAGCTTTATTGAATTCAGAACAGATCCAAATGACAAAGCGGACTATTTTATGCACGAAGTTTCTTCTCCTCAAGGATCTAATCGAAAATTACACCAAATAATAAAAGGAGGACTAAAATGAACCGTTTACGCAAAGGGATTATAATTCTGGTATCCGTTGTTTTCTTTTTCGCGGTGATGGTATCAAACCCAGTCCGAAGTCTGGCCGCAGCCAAAGTCAATGCCAAGTTTGATTTCAACAAAATGTCAGACATGTCCGGCTTTGATCCGAACCACCCGGTAATTCCCACGGGGGATACTTTTAAAATAGCCGTGTTGGCCCCGTTTTCCGGCCCGGCGACTGTGATAGGACAAGTCTATTGGATCGCCGCTCTTTGGGCCGCCTCCGATTACAATAAAAGAGGCGGCATAATGATTGATGGAAAAAAGAAGCTCATCCAGGTTATCAAAGGCGACATGGAATTCAAGCCGGATGTGACTAAAAAGGTCGCCGAAAGAATGATTCTCGAGGAAAAGGTTAATGTCTTATGGGGTACCGCCGGCACTCCCAATGCGAAAGTAATGAATGAAGTGGCCAATAAGTATAAAGTCATTGCCATGGATACGGCGGCCTTAACGGATGACCTCTATGAGGGTGCCAACTTCACCCGTTATTCCTTCATGACCTGCTGGTCCTCCGGGCAGATAGGACGGGCGATGGCCTATTACTATGGACAGATCCGGAAGAAGGAAAAGAAGTTTTACATTCTCTGTCAGGACTCCACTTTCGGGCATATTTTCGCTGATGGTTTCAAGGCAGGTTTAAAAGAATATTATCCCGAGGCTCAGATCGTCGGCGAAGATTACCACAAGATGTTTCTGGCCGACTTTGCCCCTTATATGACCAAGATCAAGGCCTCCGGAGCAGAGGTGATTTATACCGGGGACTTTATCCCGGACGCCGCCAATCTGGTCAAACAAGCTCGACAACTGGGCGTAAATATTCCCATAGCGCATATCTATGTGGAGGATCCTCCTTCCCTCACTGAAATCGGGGTAGAGGGGTCAAAGGGCCTGGTTCAACTCAGCTGGTACGGGTTTGAAGACTCTGTTTTTAAGAATCCGGCATTTATCAAATACTATAAAAACTGGAACAATGCCTGGAAGAAGTGGAAGGCCCCCTATAACACCGCGAATTACGAGCACCCCTTGGGAAGCCTGGGCTCTTACATCGAGCAGACCTATTGGCTCCTGAGCGTAGTTGAACGGGCGGCCAGCGCGGACCCGGAAAAGATCATCAAAGTCTGGGAAGGTGACACTTATCAATATGCCAACGGGAAGATCCAGCATATGAGGGCCTGCGACCATAAAACTGTTCAGGATCTGCATGTCTTCGAAGCTGTTCCCCCTGAGCAGCAAAAGGCTTTTTTCAACATCCCGCCCTATTATTTTGACAAAAACTATAGCTCCGCCGGTCACGGATTTACTATTCCGGCGGCTAAGATTATGCCGAGGATAGATCCAACGATGGAT
Organism: uncultured delta proteobacterium; assembly: GCA_963743305.1. GTDB lineage: Bacteria > Desulfobacterota > RBG-13-43-22 > RBG-13-43-22 > RBG-13-43-22 > CAVQSS01. The sequence goes on along the minus strand of CAVUPH010000015.1, from coordinate 47,091 downwards.
AGATGCAAGGGTGCGAAATAAGATCATCCGGAATGAATAAATGGATTCAGAAAATGCGCTTCTCAGACCCCGCCTTAGGAGGAGGGGTTGGGGAAGCGCTTTAATCAATTCGTAAAGGTTGAATGGATGGACCCCATAACCGCAATGTATGTTACGCAGGGGGTGCATGGGCTGGCCTACGGGATGGTGCTTTTCCTGGTGGCCTCAGGCCTGACCCTGATCTTCGGCATGATGGGTGTTCTCAACATGGCCCATGCCGCCTTCTTCATGCTTTCTGCCTATTTTGCTTATCAAATAACGGTCTCGACCGGAAGTTTCTGGCTGGCCCTGCTTCTGGGGCCCATCGCTACGGGGATCTTGGGAGCGCTGGTGGAGAGGTTTCTCCTCAGAAAGATTCACTCCCTGGGACATGTGGCTGAATTGATCGTGACGACGGGTGTCATGTTCGTAATTCTGGGAGCCGTCAAGATCATTTGGGGAACCGAGTTTCTCTACGTGTCTCCGCCCCCAATACTAAACTGGTCCGCAACCATCGGAGGCCTGGTCTACCCCGTCTACCGGCTCTTCGTTATGGTTCTGACCACCATGGTCTTGGGTCTTATGGCGCTCATTCTCTTTAAAACGCGATTAGGCATGGTGGTGCGGGCTGCCGTGTCCAATGCCACTATGGTCAATGCCCTGGGGATCAATGTGCCCCTCCTCTTCATGTTTGTTTTCGGTGCGGGCTCCTTTCTGGCCGGGGTGGCCGGGGTAACCATCGCTCCGGTTTTGAGTGTCTTCCCCGGACTGGCAGACCAGATGGGAATGGACGCGTTCATCGTGGTGGCTGTGGGAGGATTCGGCAGCCTGGGGGGAGCCTTTCTGGTGGCTATGACCATCGGACTACTCTCTTCTTTCGGTGTCCAGTTTTTATCTCAACTGGCACCGGTCCTCACCTTTGCTTTTATGGCCATTGTTCTGGCTATAAAACCCATGGGCTTTTTTGGAGAAAGGGAATGAGTGACGATTAACAGAAAAGTCAAATGGGTTTTATGGGGAGTGATGCTGATCTTGCTGACTTTCTACCCGAAGCTCGTTGGGCCCTACTTTACCAATGTTTTTATTCACTTCGCTCTCTTTGCCCTCTATGCGGTCTCTTTCAACCTGCTGCTTGGCTATACGGGCCTTTTCAGTTTCGGTCACGCCATGTACTTCGGGACCGGAGGTTTTGCCACGGCCCTGGCCTTGGTCCATATTAAAGGCTGTGCCCTTCTTGCAGCCCTGTTTATGGGCTTTTTTGCCTCTGTCATCCTGGCTGTAGTCCTAGGCCCCATTGTTACCAGAGTCAGCGGCACAGCCTTCGCTATGTTGCACCTCGCCTTTAGCATGCTCATTTATACCTTGGCTCTGAAACTGAGAACAATAACCAATGGCGAAGACGGGGTCAGTGGGTTTCCCCTGCCGGCGCTCAACATTCCGGGAGTCATTTCCTTTGATATGAAAGATACCACGAACTTCTATTACTTTGCCGTCGTGGTCATTGGGATCAGCCTTTGGCTTTTGTGGTTTTTTACCAAAACACCCTTTGGGCAACTCATGGTCAGTGTTCGTGACAATGCCAAGCGAGTCGCTTACCTGGGGTTCAAGGTGCCGCAGACTAAGGCGGTAATCTATGCCATTTCCGCAGGTTTTGCCGGGATTGCCGGTGCTGTTTTAGCCCTCTTTCAGGATGTGATCGCGCCCGATCTGGCGCTGGGCCCCGGGACTTCGTTTCAAGTTATACTGATCACTATGGTGGGGGGGGCGGGGAGCTTTTTCGGACCCATCTGGGGTTCTGCTATTTTCACTCTTCTCCAAGAATTTACCAGCCGATATATTAAAGAGGTCGAACTGTTGATGGGCCTAATCCTCATTGTGGTCATGTTGTATTTCCCCAAAGGGTTTGCCGGGGTATTGGCACTGATCGGGAGCAAAGTGTTCGCCCAGTCGCCAGAAAAAACAACCAGGGAGGATGATCGCTGCCAACCATGAATATCTTGGAGACCCAGGGGTTATATCACGACTTCAAAGGATTGAAGGTTCTTTTCGATGTCAATCTGGAAGTCAAGGAAGGGGAGCGTCACGCCATCATCGGACCCAATGGTGCCGGTAAGACGACCCTGTTTAACGCCATCACCGGTACCTATGTGCCGAGTAAGGGGAGGGTCTTCTTTAAGGGGAGGGATGTCACCGGAAGTCAACCAGAGCAATTGGTACGACAGGGTATGGGGCGTTCTTTTCAGATTACCAGCACTTTTAGTCGACTTACTGCCTTTCAGAATATCCGTATGGGTATTTTGTCCAAGCGTGGTGTTCGTTTCAATATGTTCCGGTATGTGGATGCTATGAAAGATATTACCCGGGAAACGGACGAGCTCCTCAGACGGATCAACCTGTATGAGGTACGGGACGTGCTTGCAGGGATTTTATCTTACGGCCAACAACGTTCCCTGGAGATCAGCCTGGCCCTGGCCACGGATCCGGACTTGGTGATGCTGGACGAGCCTTCCGCTGGTATGTCTAAAGAGGAAACTCACTATGCGGTTGAGCTGATTAAGAAGCTTACCGAGGGTAAAACCGTCGTGATCATAGAGCATGATATGGATGTGGTTTTTTCCTTGGCGGACCGAATTACTGTTCTCCACCAGGGAACTATTCTGGCTTCTGGTCCCCCCAACGAAATAAGGGAAAATCAGGCGGTAAAAGATGCTTATCTGGGAGAGACAGAGGAATAAGGATGCTTCTTGAAGTTGAGAGCCTAAATACCTATTACGGTGAAAGCCGTGTGTTGCAAGACATGTCATTGAAAGTGGCTCAGGGGGAAATTGTGGCGCTCCTGGGTCGAAACGGCATGGGCAAGAGCACCACCCTGAAAAGCATTATGGGTCTGGTCACACCAAGATCGGGAAGTGTGATTTACAAAGGGGAGAAGATCACTGGCTATCCACCATACAAGGTAGCCAAAGCTGGTATCGGTTATGTGCCGGAGGAGAGGTGGATTTTCCCTACCCTGACGGTAATGGAAAACCTGGCTATGGGAATCAAAGGAGGAAAAATAGACCAGAAGAATCCGAACGTCTGGACGGTGGAGAAGATCTTCGAACACTTTCCTTCTTTAGAGAAGCGCCAAAAGAGCAAAGGCGCCAATCTCTCCGGTGGTGAACAACAGATGTTGGCCGTAGGCCGGTCCCTGATGGCCAATCCTGATCTCATCCTTGTCGATGAACCGACGGAAGGCTTAGCCCCTTTACTGAAAAAAGAGGTTCGGGACATGCTGGAGAGTATTAGCAAGACCGGGGTTTCTATCCTCCTGGTCGAGCACAACTTTAAAATCGCCTTGTCCCTGGCCAAGCGGGTCTATGTAATGAAAAAGGCCTGCTGTGCGTTTTCCGGGACGGCTGAAGAGCTGGCGTCCCGAGAGGATATTCGGGAAAAATATCTTGAGGTTTAAGTGCAGAGGTGATCGATAGTCCTGCTCGCCTGCCGGGGATTTTTGCAATAATTCAGCCAGCATGAAGAAAGGGGATAAGAGGAATTATGGATAAACCTTTTGAACGCATTGCTGTTGTCGGCGTAGGTTTCTTAGGAACGCAGATTGCCATGTTATCAGCCTATGCTGGCTACAAGGTAACGGCCTATGACACCCGACAGAACGCATTAGATGAAAATTACCAGAAACTTCACGCCGACCTGAAGGAAAAAGCTGTGTCACCCCTGATTCCTTGGGATAATTGGGAAAGATGCAGACAAGCGGTCTCCGTTACATCGGACCTCAAAGAATCGTTGAAAGATGTCGATCTGGTTGTGGAGGCGGTAACCGAGGATGTGGAGCTGAAGCGTAAGATATTCAAACAGATGGGCGAAGTGGCCCCCCCCAAGGCCATTTTTGCCACCAACAGTTCATCTTTGCCTATATCGAGGATAGAAGAGAGTAGCGGTAGGCCGGAAAGATGCCTAAACACCCATTTCTATCAATTGCTCCAAGGGATGAACATGGCGGACATCATGGGTGGGACAAAAACCCTCCCGGAGATTCTCGAGAAGGGTGCGGACTGGCTCCGATCGTTAGGCCTGATCCCGCTCCAGGTGAAGAAGGAGATTTTGGGCTTCTGCTTTAACAGTGTCTGGCGGGCGATCAAGAAGCAAAGCTTATACCTCTGGGGCAATGGTTTTGTCGATTTCCGCGATGTAGACCGTGCCTGGAGAATCTTCACTGGGATGAAGATGGGGCCTTTTGCAATTATGGATGCAGTGGGTTTGGACACCGTCTACCACATCGAAATGGTGTATTTTAGCGAATCGAAGGATCCAAAAGACGAACCACCGGGGGCCATGCTGGAAAAAATTAAAAGAGGTGAGTTGGGTGTCAAGGCCGGAAAGGGGTTTTACGCCTATCCTAATCCAGAATTTCTCCAACCCGACTTTCTGAATCCACAGAAAAAAAACAACCAGGATTCCTCCCTTTCTTGAAGAACCTTCTCCTGACGATAGGCACGCCATCTTTCGATGCCCTTCTGGTCAAGGAGATCATTACCGGTATTATAAGGCCTTGCCCGGTGGTTAGCCGTGTCACGGGGAATAGCCCCTAAATTCAAGATAATTAAAGAAGGTATTATTATGCCCCGGGTATTGGCTAACGGGATTCAGATCGAATATGAGACCTTTGGGGAATCTTCCTCTCCGCCCCTAATGCTGATCGCCGGAATTGGGGGACAAATGATAGGGTGGGATGAGGAACTCTGTAGTGAATGGGCGAGAAAAGCCCTTTATGTAATCCGTTTTGACAACCGTGATGTGGGGCTATCTACGAAAATGGAAGAGGCAGGCGTTCCCGACCTAAGGGCAGCCATGACGGCCAGAATGAAGGGAGAAAAAGTGGACGCCCCATACACGCTCGACGACATGGCAGACGACGCTGTCGGGCTTCTGGACTCAATCCAAATAGATAGAGCCCACCTTTGTGGTATTTCCATGGGCGGCGCTATCGCGCAAACGATAGCCTATAGACATCCCTCCCGCGTCCGGAGCCTGACCCAGGTTTATGCCACCACAGGGAATCCTCATCTCCCGATGCCAAAACCCGAAATCATGGAACTCCTGCTTACCCCACCGCCTGAAGAATGCGAGGCCTACGTCGATTATATGATGAAGTTATATCGAACGATTGCTGGCCCCGGCTTCCCCTTCGATGAGATTTGGCACAGGAAGTTGGCGGGTCGCAGCTATGCTCGGGCATTTTATGGTCCGGGCAAGGCGCGTCAATTCGTAGCGATTCTGGCACATGGAAACCGGAAACCCCGGCTCGCTTCCATAACCGCACCGACACTGGTGATCCACGGAGCGGATGATCCGCTGGTACCCGTATCGGGAGGGGTGGATAGCGCGGAGGCGATACCGGGTGCCGAGTTGATGATCATTGAGGGTATGGGACATGACCTGCCCCATGGAAGCGCGTGGCCCCTCATTGTCGAGGCAGTAGTTGCCCATGTTCGCAAAGCGGAAGGCCCGTAATCCGGCTTGGGATTACGCCCTTTACGCCAAATTCTTCAAGAAAAAGGAAATACAACATGAACAAAAGAATTTTCACGGCCGCCTTAACCGGTGCCATCCACACACCGAGTATGTCGCCTTTCCTCCCCTTAACGCCTGAACAGCTCATAGAGGAGGCCATTCGTGTCTACGAGGCGGGGGGGGCGGTCGTTCACATCCATGTCCGTGACCCCTTAACCGGGGTCCCGAACGCCGACCAAAATATTTACCGTCAGGTAGCCCAAGAGGTTAAGAAACGCTGCAATCTCATTCTGTGCTTTACCACCGGGGGGAAACTCGGCGAACCTGTAGAGAACAGGGTTCGAGTAGCTTCCAATCTTCGACCTGAATTGACTTCTCTAAATGCCGGGTCATTGAATTTTGCCCTTTTTCATATTAGGAGCAATATAAAAGAATGGAAATTCAATTGGGAAGAGCCCTATTTGGAGAGCACCGAGGATTTCATCTTCCCGAATACCTTCAGGACCATGCGTCAGTTTCTGGAAATCATTTATGACCACGGAGCCAAACCGGAATTCGAAATCTACGATGTCGGGATGATTAATAATCTTTCCTTCCTGATTCAGAAAGGAATCGCTCAAAGGCCCATATATCTTCAATTCGTCATGGGGATACTCGGCGGCATTCCCGCCACCTTGGAAAATCTCGTTTTTCTGGTTGATACGGCCAGGAAACAGTTTGGGGAATTCGAATTCTCCGTTTGCGCCGCGGGGCGATATCAGATCCCGATGTGTACGGGTTCCCTAATCCTTGGAGGGCATGCCCGGGTGGGTCTTGAGGACAGTCTGTTTCTTGAAAAGGGGGTCCTGGCCAAAAGCAGCGCGGAACAAGTTGCCAAGATCATTCGCATCGCCCGTGAACTGGGGATCGAACCGGCTACTCCGGATGAAGCCAGGGGGATACTGGGATTGAAAGGTCTGGGAATGGTGAACTATTAACCGCTGGAATGGGCCATTGGAGACGGAGTCAGGCTCGATTTCTCTATAATGGTTACGCGATCCTTTTCGGAGGGTTCCGAGGTCGATTATTAACGGTCTAATAGTAAAACACTTTTCTGCCTGTCCACAGATTGACCCTGAACCCGGGCTTTTGCCGGGATGACGACTTGCGGCCTGGGCTGCGGGTTTTTGTCGTCATGTCGGCGAAAGCCGGAATCTGGACTTCGCAAGTCATTTTTGAAATAAGATCCTTAATATTTCAAGGCCCAGTGGTGAACCAAGGCGGCCAAGAACCAGGCCGCGAAGCTCGACACGAGAATGGTCGTCAGAGAAAATTCCTTTTTAAGGCCAAAAAAGGCGACGAGGTAAAACAAGATGCTGGGCAACATGCCCCAGACGGCCCCCTTGGTAAAAGCCGTCATGATCTTTGGGTCGCCATGGTTTTCCAAATACACCCAACCCAAAACCAAGGCACCGGTCAAAGGCATGACACCAATTAAACCGGCAATGGAGGGGAATCGCTTGGCGGTAAAGGTGGCCAGGAGAATAATAGCCACGCTGAGCGAAACTTTGATTAAAAGTTGCATCATTCCTCGCTTATCCTGGTCACCTTGATGTCGTATTACCTATGGTAGGGCTGTCAACCGCTCGGAGTCAATTTAAATCAACTTTAGAAGTCAAAGATCTTGAGTTTGACCGGCGGCTTTTGAAAAAAGGGAATCGATGAAGCACTCCGAGGCGAAGGCCACTCTGAGGTGGTTGAACAGCAATCCTCCCCTTCAGGAACTCATGGACCGCCATCCCGGCGAATGGGAAGAGGCGGGGGCAAGACTAGTGGCCGCGTTAAAAAACGCCAAGGCGCTGACTACGGAGGAGGCCGCCACGACAGCCCGGTCGGACCTGGATCTCTGGTCCCGGCGCATCGAAAAGAGTGGTCAGAATCCCCAGGTTATCGCCGGCGCTTTGCCGCACCTGATTAAAAGCCGAATGCTCCTGCAGGGGCTGGAAAAGTGCTACCTGGCTGCCGCCAGCGGAAAGGCCGCGGGGAAGATTCGCTTCAACCTGATCAACGGATTGATCATTCAACGCCTTCTTTTCCGGAAAGGACTGGAACGCAAACCGGTTTCCCTGGGCTGGTTCAGGTTCTGGTGGCCGCTGATCTCTCAGAAGCGCTTCCTGATGCCGCTGGTGCAGTCCCGGGGTATTTACTGCTTCTACTCAACCGCTCTGATTGAGGCCTTGGCCGGCCTGATCGACCGTCGTTCCTGCCTGGAGATCGCCGCCGGAGACGGCACGCTGGCTGCGTTGTTGACCGAGGCCGGTGTCCCGGTCACGGCCACCGACGACTTCAGTTGGACGCACGCCATCCAATACCCGGACCGGGTGGAAAAACTGGGCGCCAAGGAGGCCCTGGAGAAATATATGCCCCAAGTTGTTCTCTGCTCCTGGCCGCCTCCGGGGAACCTCTTTGAAAAGGAGGTTTTTTCAACCCCCAGCGTCGATCTCTATGTGGTCATCGGTAGCCGTTACCGATTTGCCGGCGGCAACTGGGAAGTCTACACCAGCCAACAGCGGTTTGAGTGGCAGGCGGACCCGCGACTGAGCGGCTTCGTGCTTCCCCCCGAACTAGAAAGTTCCGTTTTGGTTTTTCGTAAGAAAAAATAGTGGCAGAGGGGGGAGATTATACCGTGGCCTATGACAAAGCCATCGAAGCGATCATCCAAGAACGCTGTTTTTTAGATTGATTTCGAGGTTTCCGGAATGATTTTAAGCGCAGGTTGAATGGGTGTTATTTGTTTTTCTATATCCGTCCATCGTTGCCGTTTGGCTATTCGAAGGTCATACTCCATTTGAAGGTTGAGCCAGAACTGGGCCTCCACTCCGAAAAAACGCTGTAACCGCAAGGCGGTGTCGGCCGTAATCATTCGCTTCCCATTGACGATTTCACTGATACGGTTGGGGGGTACCCCAATGTTTCGAGCCAGTTGGTTGATGCTAATTTTCAAAGGCTCCAGGAAATCTTCCTTCAAAATTTCTCCAGGAGTGATGGGGTCCAACAGGTTTCTGGTATTCATAATTTTGATCCTTGCTGATAATCCATGGGGCATGACGCGGTACTAACGATGGTTTCGTAAAAAGTCGAAAAAACCGTCATCACGATCCCGGACCTGATCCGGGGGAAGCAATCCCCGCCTTGGTAAGTAGCTGATTATTGGGGATTGCTTCGTCGCTCCACTCCTCGCAATGACAACCCTGGGAACACTTTGAGTTTATCAAAAATAATTCGAGTAGAAAAGCAGGAAAGCAAATTTCTCAGCTATATCTGAAAAATAGTAAGGCGGCAATGCCTAGAAGGCTTAAGGAGATGATCCCCCAATCAAACGCCCGCAGGGGTAATTCCTGACGGGTGCCGCGGGCAGCGGCTCCAAAGCCCCGGGCCTCCAGGGCTTCGGCCATTTCGTCCGCCAGTTTAAAGGATTGAATCAGCAAAGGCCCCAACAGGGCCGGCAAGTAACGGAGTGTTCGCAGGCCGCCCTGAAGGGGGATCCCCCGGGCCCGTTGCGCGTCCCGGATGTTGGCCGCCCGTCGGGTTAGGACCGGGATGAATTCCATGGAGACGGTCAGCACAAAACTGAATGCATAGGGCAGCCCCATCCGGACCAAGGCTTGGGAAAGGTTTTTAGGGGAAGTAGTCTGAAAAAAAAGAAAGAAAACCGTGCCGAGGGCCAACAAACGCAGGCCGGATATCAGGGCCGTGGGAAGATCGAAGGCCAGCCAGGCGATGGCGAAGAAACCAAGGACCGCCGGGCCCAAACCCCTGAAAAATTTGAACCAGGTGGGCACCAGGTTCAGGGGGAGAGTCATCCCCCAGATTACGGCGGCGGCAACCAGCAGGTTCAGCCATTGATCGAGCGACACCAAGATCACGGCGGCGGTGAAGGCCAGGACCAGCTTGGCGCGGGGATCGAGAATCGATGATTTCATGCCACGTTTCCCAACAACTGAGCCAATTCAAACCGCTGTGTGGGCCGTAGACCGGCTGCGGTCATGGCCCGGCGGTCGCCCATGATCGTCTCGGGGGACCCATCGGCTATGATTTTTCCTCCGGACAAGACCAGCCAGCGCGGGGCCTGTTCCGCGGCGAATTCCAGGTCGTGGGTCACCAGCAGCACGGTTTTGCCTTCTTCCCGCAACTCCCGAATCAGTCCGCCCAGCTCCCGGCGAAAGGGCTCATCCTGACCGGCGGTCGGTTCATCGAGAATGACGATTTCCGGCCGGGCGGCCAGAGCCGTGGCGAAAGCCACTCTTTTTTTTTCTCCCTCGCTCAGCCGGAAGGGGGATCGTTCCAAGAGGGGAGCTAGTCCGAACCGGTTAAAAAGCCGTTCGCACCAGGGGGGATCATAGGCTTTCAGAATACGCGGGCCGATCAGCACTTCCTCCCGCACCGAGGTTTGAAAAAGCTGGTCGTTCGGATTTTGCCAGGCGAAGCCCACCCTACGCGCCAGTTCGTGGGTTTTGGTCACCCGGGTGTCCCGGCCCAAGACCAGTATCGTGCCGCGGGAGGGCTGCAGTAGTCCGTTCAGGTGCTTGATCAGCGTGGTCTTACCGGCGCCGTTCCGGCCGAGAATCGCTACGCATTCTCCCGGCCGAAGGTGAAATTCAACCCCTTCCAGGATTTCCTGGTCGGGGTAACCGAACCGGAGATCCTGGATTTCCACCACCGGGACGGCCTCCTGATTATGGGAAAAAGGAGGTACTCCGTCCCGAGAGTTATTTATTCCGGATGTGGAAAACCGCCGGGGAGGTCCGGAAGCGAGAAGTTGTATAGCCTCCCGAGGGGTAAGTGGGGGAGGACCGTCCAGCCCCCAAGCGCGAAAAAGACCAACCAGCGGAGGAAGGTTCAGCCCATAACCTGTCAGCTCCTGTTCCAATACTTGCCGCGGTGGACCGTCTGCGGTCAGGCGGCCCTGATGAAAGAGTACCAGCCGGTCCACATCCGCCACCACTTCCTGGAGGCGGTGTTCGACCACCATCACGGCCGGCCCTTCGCCGCGCAGGGTTTTAAGTAGCGATCGGAGCCCTTCGCTGCCTTCCGGATCGAGATGGGCAAAAGGTTCATCCAACAGCAGCAGGCGGGGACGAAGGGCCAGAATGGCCCCCAGTATCACCCGCTGTTTTTCGCCTCCGGAAAGTTGGTGGGGGGAGCGTTCTAAGAGGCCGCCGAGTTTCAGCACCCCGCTCACCCATTCCAGCCTTTTTTCAATCTCTTGGGGTTCCAGCCCGAGTCCTTCCAGGCCGAACCCCAGTTCCTCCTGCACCGTCCGGTTGAACAACTGAGCATCGGTGTTTTGAAAGACCAGGCCCACGTGACCGAAAAGTCGGCTGACCGGAACTTCCCGGGTGTCCAGCCCATCGACCAGCACCCGGCCTTTCAGGTCGCCTCCGTGAAAATGGGGGGCCAGTCCGGTGGCCAGCCGGCAGAAGGTGGATTTGCCGCTGCCGCTGGCCCCGGCTACCAGCACATATTCCCCTTCCGCTACGGTCAGGTTGACTTCGCGGAGCGCCCAGTCCTCCATTCCGTCGTATCGATAAGAGACGTTTTCGAAAGCCAGAACCAACGTAAATAGCCCTTTCTCAGGTTAAATTCCTACTTATTCTTAGGGATTGCTTCGTCGCTTCGCTCCTCGCAATGACAGCTCGGGGGACTCTATTGCGAACCCATCAAATTTTCCGCTTGTTGATCGTCGCGTAACCCGCTTTTTCCAAGAGCTTCAACCCCAGGATCCCTAAAAAGGCCCCGACGACGGTGCTGCCCGAAAAGGCGATAATCAAGGCCCCCAAGGCCATGGATTTGCCCATCAGGGCCGGGGCTACGATCAGGGCGCTGGCCAGGGCCCCCAGCACTCCCGTCCCGAGAACCTCGCCCAAGGCCCCGATATAGATATTCCGGGTTAACTGAAAAAGGATCCCCGCCAGAAAGGCGCCGATCATCCCGCCGGGAAAGGCCAGCAGCGTCCCGGTACCCAGGGCGTTTCGGAGCAGGCCAATGATCCCGGCGACACCGGCGGCCCACCAGGGTCCCAGCAAAACGGCGGCCACCACGTTCACGAAATGCTGGGTCGGATTGATTTTGGCGATGCCTATGGGAATACTGGTGAAAGGGGAAAGGGCCACCCCAATGGCTACCAGAATGATCGCTCGGGCCACAGTACGAGAGTTGGTGCCGGTTGGTTCCATTTATTAGCCTTGAAGGGCAGCGGAACTTTGAAGATCGTCCGGAGTGAGCGCATAGAGAAAGTCCATCAGACCGATTCTAAAGGCCCCCGGACCGGCGGCTGTCTGCCCGGCCAGTTCCCCGGCCAGTTTGAAGCAGGAGACCCCGGCGATGGCGCTTTCCAGGGGGGCGCGGCCCACGGCGGCAAAGGCGGCAATGACCGCCGAGAGCATACAGCCGGTACCGGTAACCCGGAGCATCAGCGGATGGCCGTTTCCGACCATCACCATTTGGTTCTCATGGAAAATAAGGTCCTGCTCTCCGCTGGCAATTACCACGGCCCCCGTTCTCGCGGAAAGGACCCGGACCGCATCGTGGATGTCCTCCGGACCGGACACGCTGTCGATTCCCCGCAGTTGGCCTCCTTGTCCCGCCAGAGCGCCGATCTCGGCCGGATTTCCCCGGATAATAGCCAGGGTTAATTCTGAAAGGATTTGGCGGCAGGCATCCTTCCGAAAAGTGGAAGCACCGGCCCCCACCGGATCAAAAACCACGGGCAGACCGATTTCATTGGCCCGGCGTCCCGCGAGCAGCATGGCCGCAATCCGGTCGGGTGTAGGGGTTCCCAGGTTCAGGTAGAGCGTGTCGGCCTCGTTGGTGATCTCGGCCGCCTCGGACGTCGAAAAGGCCAGCACCGGCCTCGCCCCCAGGGCTTGCAGGGCATTGGCCACATCCCCCGCGGTCACCCAGTTGGTGATGGCATGAACCACCGGTCTCCTGGTTCGGACCCGGTCTAAAAGAACCGAGATTTTATTTTTTATTCCATCCACAGGTTAGAAATCTCCCTGGCCGTCTCAGTGGTCGTGTTCTGCATCAAAAAGGAGGTCCGGGTTGTTTTTCCGGCTAAGCCGGATTTCGCAAAATAAAAGCCGGTCCACGAAGGGCCGGCTTTTATTTTGCGTTCCCTTCGCTGGCATTACCCAGAGCAGGTTTAAAGGGTCGGCCACGGTTCGTTGGCCTTCTCAGCCGGGCGCCTCCCAGCTCCCCGATTTTTTACAAAAACAGTATAATCTCTGGATGATGGGAATGCAAGCCCATCAATAGGTGGAGGGGTCCTCGGGGGGCAACCCGCTCTCTTCGAAGGGCATAACCCCGATCCGGGTCATGACCGACTCCACTTGATTCAGGACTTCCGCATAATCATAGGTGGAAGACTCGGGAGGCGCCGTGTCCAGGAGATGTTTAAAGGCTGAATAATCGAACCGGGCGTCGATCACCCCGGCTTTGACCAGCAGGCCGAACACTGTCCGATCATCTCCGAGATTATTTTCACCCTGAATCGGTAAGTTTTCTCGACGATCGGGAGAGGCCACATACCACTCCAGGGCGGAAAGGAGGGCGTCGTAGAGCGTACCCAGCCCGGCGGATATCTTCCCCTGGCGAAGTCTCCTCCGCCCCCCACGGATATGCAGTCGGGCGCGTTGCAGAGCCGCCGCCTCCGCTCCCAGGGCATCCGGATCCATCAATCCAAAATGAGGCATAGGAAAACCGTTGCGACTTGACGATGGCCCAATTGGGAACCAGCATGGGGGCGACGGCCGCGTGGCCGGCCTGTTCAAGGCGCTGGACCAGGTGGCGACGCCAAGCCACATTGAACTCCTCCCCATAGACTCTGATCCGGGCCCATTCCTCGGCGGGATACTTCTTGGCCCGGCGATTGGCCCGGCGCACCACCTGACGTTGAGGCAAGACCCACGAAACCACGGTCAGTTCCTCCGGGCGCGCGGTTTCCTCCGGGTGGTTTTGGGAAAAGACCTCCCAGGGGGTCCAGTGGAAGGGACCGATGTACTCCTGGTATTGCTGCCAAATCGGGTCCGCGCCGGAGGCAAAGCCCACCAAGGCGTCCTCCCAGGCCGGCTCCCCGGTTTTGGTTCCCATACTATTGACGGGAGACGTGGCGATGAAGTCGTCGATCAATCCTTTGATCCGGTCTCCGGAAAGCGGTTTCGTATTTTTCACTTCAGCCTCCCGTTACCTTCTTCCGAACAACCCCGGCCTTCCCGATATCTTAGCACCGCATCGATGAGCAGAGGTAAAAAAATTTTTAAATCCTCCTCAACGCGCAAGTCCGACCATTGGCCGATGGCCGCCTGGGGATCCCGGTTAATGGAGACGATGAAACCGGAATCCTTCATGCCGGCAATGTGCTGATAGGCGCCGGAAATGCCGCAGGCCAAATATAGCCGGGGGCGGACGGTGGACCCGGTCTGGCCCACCTGTCGATTGTAGGGCAACCAGCCCAGGTCGCATACGGGACGGGATCCGGCCACGGACGATCGGGGAAACAGGGCCGCCAGGCGATGGATCAGGTCGAGGGTTTCTTCCGAACCGATGCCCCGGCCGGCGGCCACGATCACCTCCGCCTCGCGCAGGGCCGCTTCGATTTCCACGGCCGGTGTAATTCCCAGCAGTTCAGCCCGGGATTCGGAAGCGGACAGGGTTTTCAGCTCCCAAAATCCGTTTTCCTGAAGGGGCGATCCTGAAAATTTGAAATAGCCGGATTCGAAGGTCAGGACCACCCCCCGGGTTTCCACGGCCAGGTCGGCCAGGAGCTTACCCTGGAAGAGGGACCGCCTGAAAAGAAGACGATTGTCTTCCTGAAGGATTTTGGTCACCCCGGGAATGCAGGCCAACCCCAGGCGCAGGGCGATTCGGGGGGCGAGTTCCCCACTGCGGGAATTTTGGGGCAGGATCAGGCAAACCGGCGGGGATTCGAAAAATAATTTCTGCAAGACCTGCAGGGCGATTTCTCCCGGCAAGCTTTTCAGACCGGGGACCTTGACGGCCAGGACATCCACCCGGGCCTCCTTGGCCGCCCGGGCCGCGGGTTCCTCCACGGCGTCGCCCATCAGGATAATTGTGACCGGGGCGGGCTGGTGGCGCCGAATTTCCTCGGCGAGGCCCAGTCCCTCCCAGGTGGACGGGCTGATCTGACCCTGGTCGTGGTCCCCCAGGACGAAGAGTGTGGGCTCAAGGGGGGCCATTTAGGTCAGGAGGCCTTTTGTCGCCCAAGATCCCGGTGAGTCTTCCGGCCTTTTCTTTAGAAGTCCCGGTAAGCACCCGGCCGGTGCGGACTTTTTCGGGGAGGACAAAACGCACCAGGGACTGCCGGGGTTCGTCGTTCGGGAGGGAGGCGGCGGAAATGATTTCCAGGGCCTGCTTTCGGGCTCGAAGTACATGGGAGAGTGATGGATAGCGGGGCTTGTTGATTCCGCTTTGAATCGTCAATACCGCCGGGAGCAGCAGCCGCCACTTTTCCCGTCGGCCGCCCTCCACCTCTTTCTCCGCTTCGACCCGGTTTTGTTCCGGGGAAACCCGGAAGGACACCACGGAGGCGGCGCAGAGAAGACCCAATCGTTCGGCGACCAGGGGCCCCACCAGCCCTTGCAGATCATCCTCGGCCATGACCCCGGTTAAGATCAGGTCGTAGACGCCGGCGTCGGAAAGGGCCGCTATCCAGGAGGAGATTTGAAAGGGCGTCGGCTCTTCACCCTCCTCGGTGAGCAAATGGATCCCGTGATCGGCTCCCATGCCCAGGGCTCGGCGGATCACCGCTTCGGCCCGGGCGGGGCCGACGGTCAGGGCGTGAAGCTTCGTGTCGGGAAAGGCGTCTTTTACCCGCAAGGCCTCCTCCAAAGCAAATTCATCAAAACGATTGAGGACGAACAAAGGAAGATTCCCGGCAAAAAGAGATCTCCCGGAGGGATCGGCGGGATCGATTTCGATCGGACCATCCTGAGATCGGACCTGCTTGATGCAAACCAGAATTTTTAGAGGCCTGTTCATTCTTGGTAACCTCGCAAAAAAGTCAAAAGACGACTTTCTGCTCGGCGGGGAAGGGTTCCCCCTCCCCCGCCATTGGAAGTGAATTCCAACGGTGCCACCCTCACCCCAGCCCGGCGCTTAATCGCGCTCGGGCTGATGATAGACTTCGGGCAAGTCCATCATTTCTCCCATGGTAAAAGAGAAGCGGGTCGGTTTCAAGAAAAAAACCATTTCCCTTGCCATCCTGCTCAGTGCCTGGCCGCAACCAAATTCGAAACGCGAAATCCGAAAGAAAATTGACATTGGCAGGATAGAAGGGGATAATATTAACGTTAAAAAACATTGTGACAGGTTAAGACTATGGGAGATTTATACCTCATTCGGCACGCCCAGGCCTCATTCGGCAAGCCCGATTACGAT
The DNA here is from genome assembly GCA_963743305.1 of uncultured delta proteobacterium. Classification (GTDB taxonomy): domain Bacteria; phylum Desulfobacterota; class RBG-13-43-22; order RBG-13-43-22; family RBG-13-43-22; genus CAVQSS01. The sequence continues at coordinate 31,125 of CAVUPH010000015.1, read as the reverse complement.
GAACTGTCGGAAATGGGTTTAACCCAGGCCCGACTGCTGGCGGATTTTTTCGAACAGACGGGCCGAACGTTTGACGCCCTGTATTGCGGAGAGATGAAACGGCATCGGGATACGGCCGCGGCTTTAAGTCAAAAACCGGCTTTATTTTCCGGTGATCCGGCCCCGCGTCTCTTGTCCGAATTCAATGAGTTTGACATGGCTACGGTGGTCAATCTCCAGCTTCCCCTGCTGATCCGGGAGAAACCGTCCCTGGAGGCGGAGTTGGAAAGACTTTTTACCGACCCGCATGTCCTCTACCGGGTGCTGAATCTCTCCCTTTCCCGCTGGATCAACAATCCGGAAGGTCTGGAAGGCGTGGAAACCTGGCCGGCCTTTACCAGCCGGGTGCGGGAGGGGTTGGCCCGGATCCTCCGGGAATCCGGAAAGGGGAAAACCGTGGCCCTGGTCACCTCGGGCGGTCCTCTGGCCGCCCTGCTTCAGAAAGCCCTTTCCCTGCCGGATCTGGACGCGGTGGACCTGGCCTGGCAAATTCGCAACGCCTCAGTGTCCACCTTTAAGTTTTCCGAACAGCGTTTTACTCTTTCTTCGTTTAACTCGGTGGCCTATTTGGAACTGCAGCGGGATCCGTCCCTGATCACTTACCGGTAGAAAAGGCAAAGCGCAGGGCGCATGGCGCTGAGCGTAAGCAGCGGGAGAGGAGATTCAAATCGATTATTAGGTAAAGGGTTCACAAAAAGTCGAAAACCTCGTCATTGCGAGCGAAGCGAAGCAATCCCCACTGTGGCAGACATCTGATTATTGGGGATTGCTTCGTCGCTTCCCTCCTCGCAATGACAGCTTTGGGGACTTTTGGCGAGGTTATCACTATTCCCTCGTTTCCTTTTTGTTGGGCGGACGCCAAAGATGGGCGTAGTAATGAAAGCTGGACAAAAACAATGCGCCGCCGATGGCGGCATAGGGCACGGAAAGATAGTATTTGGGAATGGTGGAGTGTCGAAGAATAAAACCGAGCATAACCATCAGGGCGATGAGCAGGTAGCTTTTCCAGGCTTGGAAGGCAAAAAAACAGACTCTATCCGGGAATTGGCGGAGCCGATCGATGTTTTTCAGGGCGATTTTCGAAAAAGCAAAGCGATGAACCACCAAGGACAAGAGGATACCGACGGCTCCTAAAGGGACGGCCCAGCGTAAAGGGAGGACGGCGAGCCATTCATAGGCCAACCCGCAGAGCATAAGACCCACGGCGGTCCACATCAAGCCCGCCGCCGTGGCCAGCCAATATTTAGAAACCGCAGGTTTTAATTTTGAAGACAACAAACCGTTTTCCTTTGGTTATGATTTTACCCATTATAGAGGGCAAGTTTAATCGACGCTATATATTTTGTTTCTTACAGGTACATGAGTTAGCCTGGGCTGTCCCAGGGTACGGAAAATAGGTTTTTTCTTCAAGTCGATATTTGACATAACCACCTAAAGGGGGCCGGGTGATGACCAAGGGCAAACACCATCGCGCAATTCTAGAGCAGATTGCCCGCCGGGCGATGCTTGAGAGAGGACTGTTGCCGGATTTTTCCGCGGAATCACTAGCGGAACTGGAGCGAATTCATTCCCCCGCCACGGAAAACTCGGGCCAGATCAGCGACCTGCGGGGTCTCCTTTGGGCTTCGATAGACAATGATGATTCCCGGGATCTGGACCAATTGTCGGTGGCCGAGCCCCGGCCTAATGGCGGATGCAAACTACTGGTAGCGGTAGCCGATGTGGATGCCCTGGTCTTGAAAGGCTCGGCCCTGGACCGTCAGGCCGGGCACAATACCACCTCGGTCTACACGGCTGCAATGATATTCCCGATGCTGCCTGAAAAACTGTCCACCGACTTCACTTCCCTCAATGACCGGGAAGATCGCTTGGCCCTGGTCATCGAAATGGTTATCGACCGAGAGGGGTCTCTCCAGGAATGGGGGATCTTCCGGGCACTGGTCCGCAGTCAGGCCAAACTGGCTTATAACAGTGTGGCCGCCTGGCTGGAGGGGAGCGGACCTCCGCCGGAAGGGATTGCCGCCGTTCGCGGGCTGGATGAAAACCTCCGCCTCCAGGATCGGGTGGCCCAGAGCCTGAAGCGCTTTCGGCATCTACACGGGGCCCTGAATTTCGAGACCATTGAAGCGCGTCCCCTATTCGACGGCGACCGGATCAGCGAACTATCCGTGGAAAAAAAGAACCGCGCCCGGAGCCTCATCGAAGACTTCATGATCGCGGCCAATGGGGTGACGGCCAAGTTTCTCTTTGAAAAAAAATTCCCTTCCATCCGGCGTGTGGTCCGCACTCCTAAACGATGGGACCGGATTGTCTCCCTTGCCCGGGAGCAGGGATTCATTCTCCCGGAGGAGCCGGATTCAAAAGCCCTGGAAGGATTTCTGCTGAAGGCCAACAGCGATGATCCGGTTCGTTTCCCCGACCTCTCGCTTTCCATTATTAAACTGTTGGGGGCCGGGGAATACGTTTCCGAGCTCCCCGGTGAGAACGCTCCAGGTCATTTCGGGCTGGCGGTAAAAGACTATGCCCATTCCACCGCCCCTAACCGTCGTTATCCCGATCTGATCACCCAGCGATTGCTTAAGGCGGCCCTGGAGGGAGTCCCTTGTCCATATAGCGCGGACGAACTGGAGGAATTGGCCAGGCACTGCACTGAGGAAGAAGATGCCGCCCGGAAGGTAGAGCGTCAAGTCGGGAAATCAGCCGCCGCCCTGCTCCTCGAAGCAAGGATCGGGGAGCGATTTGAGGCTATAGTTACCGGGGCGGCCCCCAAGGGAACCTGGGCGCGTCTCCTGCAACCGCCTTTGGAGGGAAGGCTGGTCCAGGGATTCGAAGGCGTTGATGTGGGCGACCGGATTCGCGTCGAATTGATCCATACAGACGTCGATCGGGGGTTTATTGATTTTAAGCAAGTCCCCCGGAGGAATCCGTAATCCCTTGAACAAAGATCATGATTTCCTTAGTTTTTTGCGTCGAAAATCCTCTTAGGCTTCGGGAGAGAAATTGATCCTCTCCAAACCAGCGCAGTGATTGGTCAAGGAATCCTTAATATAATCGATATGATCGGTTGCCGTTTGCGGAGTAAGCACCGCTTTATTTTGAGGTTCGGAGAGAATCAGATCGAATTTTACCTTTTTCAGCAGATCGACGGCGGTTTTCATGGGGACGATGGATTTCATTAATGTCCCGTCTTGGATGACGATATAGACGACGTCCCAATTCGAATCGACATGAAGGATTTTGATTGTTTTTTTCATTATTCCACCTTTTATATTTTTGATAGTCTGAAAAATGGTTGGACCCTTTACTTAACCCTTTTGCCAGACGGAGGATCATCGTCACGGCCGGGTTCCCTCCACTTGGCGGCTGCCGGGGTTAAATCCATTTTCCCGGCTAGCGTCGTCCAGACAGTATGCCCGATCCCCGCCGGCTTTATCGGTCGTACCGGTTACTTGGGGTTTTTCAACGCAATACGCTCTCCAGCAGCAATTGATTTCCTGGCACTCTTCCATGATTCTACGGAAACAATCGGGGTTTCCTTCCGCCCGTTGAATACATCGGACCAGATGGGCCACATCCAAATAATCTCTTGCCAAGGTTGATTTCCTCTTTATCTTCTTTAATGACTCGTTAGGGCTAACCTAATCATAGGGCCTGATTATTGTCCATAAGAGAGGGGACTCAATTTCAATAGGGAAAAATCCCGGGTTCCGGGAATTTTCCCCGGAGGGGTAGGAGGGTGGGGGGGTGTTGCACTCGCTATAGGTTGTTCGCCCTTGGGGGTGGGTGGGCACAACCTATGGTAGACTAAGCTGAGATCGGGCCAGACCAGATCTCAGGGGGCACCCATCCCCAAGGGCGAAGCGGCTGATTATCTTTGCCAGAGTTCGGGATCGATTAGTCCGACCCTGATCGCGTAGCGGATCAATTCCAGGGTGCTGTGAAGATCCAGTTTATCCATGATATTGGCGCGATGGTTTTCCACGGTTTTGGGGCTGATAAAAAGCTGCTCTCCGATTTCCTTGGCCGTATGCCCTTCGGCTAAGAGCCGCAGGATCTGTTCCTCCCTTTGAGTCAAACTGGCATATCTCCCATCGATGATTTTGGCCTCTTGGGCTGGAAGTCCTAATATTCTTCCCACCACTTCCTGGGAAAGGGAGCTGTCCAGGAAATAGTCTCCCCGGGCAACGGCTTCCAGGCCCTGTACCAACCGCTCGGCCGCCGATTCTTTGATGACATATCCCAGGGCGCCGGCTCGAAAGGCGTCGGCTATATAATCAATTTTGGCGTGCATGCTGACGACCAGGATCAGGATCTCAGGGAAAAGGCTCTTTAATTCACGAGTGACCTCAATCCCGTTTTTGTCGGGCAGGGAGATATCCAGAAGGACCAAATCGGGCTTGAGGGCTTTGGCCAGACGAATCGCCTCCTGCCCGTCCCCGGCCTCCCCGACCACTTGAAAAGAGGGGTTGTCCACCAATAAGGATTTAAGGCCCGCCCGGAACAGCGGATGATCATCCACGAGGAGGATTTTTTTCTTGTCGGCCATCGGATTGCCTTTTGTATGAAAGTTGAGAAGGAATCTCGATTGAGACCCGGGTGCCCCTCCCGGGTTGGGAATCAATTTTCATCTTTCCCTGGAGCAGGGTAACGCGCTCTTCCATACTGCTTAAACCCAGGCGTTTCTCTTCGACCGCCGCCTCCCGCCGTTTTTCCACATCAAACCCTTGTCCGTTGTCTTCAATGCGCAGGATGATATCGGGGAATGAAGAAACCAGCCGAATGACCGCCAGAGTTGCGGCCGCGTGTTTACTGATATTGATCAGGCCTTCCTGGATCAGACGATAGAGGGCAATCCGGGTGTCGTAGTCCAGAGCGGTATCATCGATCCCGGCCGCCTTGAAATCCACCTCGATCCGGTTTTTGGCTGCAAACTCCTCGCAATATTGTAGAATGGTTTTAATCAGCCCCAGTTGATCTAAACTGGAGGGGCGCAGGGTGTGGGCCATATCCCGAACTCCTTGGATGGTTTCCTGGAGTATATGGGACCATTCCTTAGTTCTCTGTCCGACCTCGGGGATGTTTTCCAAACGATTCATCCAGGGGCCTTCCAGGGCGATCTTTAAAGCGGAAAGGTTCTGCCCGATCACGTCATGGAGTTCGCGGGAAATCCTCAATCGTTCCTCTTCCTGACTACGCAAAAGCTGTTGGCTGAGCATGCGCACCCGCTCTTCGATTCGTTTGCGCTCGTTAATATCGTAGACGGAACCTATCCGCCCTTTGGTACGGCCTTGACCATCGATCAGGGGAGCTGACAGCACCAAGGCCCAAAAACGTTCTCCGTTGCGCCGCCGCAGAATCATTTCAGTGCCACCCCGGGGGACCTGGTTGTCCAGATGGGATTGAAAGATCGAAGCCATAGTCTCCGATTGATCTGGGGGCCAGTATTTGAAGGGAGGCAGCGCCCCTACCAATTCCTCCTCCTCCCAGCCCACCATTCGGCAAAAAGCCCGGTTGACATAAGATTGCCGCCCGTTCTCATCAACCACCGTTATCCCGGCCAGGAAGGCATCTTCGATGGCTTGGCGAAAGACGCGTTCTTCTCTTGACGTTTCTTCGGCCCGTTTCCGCTTGGTGATGTCCTGCACGACGGCGATATGGTAGTCGGGCGTCTCGCCCGGCGCCCACATGGGGGAAACCGTCAGGTCGACCCAGATCAGGCTGCCGTTCTTATGCCGGTATCGCTTCTCCATGGAGAATTCGCAGATTTTTCCGGCTACGAGTTTTTCCATACTTTCCAGATCCTCTTGAAGATCCTCCGGGTAAGTGATTTGCTGGAAAGTAAGCGATCGCATCTCCTCCAGGCTATATCCGATTATATCACCATAACGTTGGTTGATTTTCATGAATCGGCCGGTAGTCGTCTCAATCTGGGCAACGCCCACGGCCGCCTGCTCGAATAAAACGCGGAATCCTCTTTCACTCTCCCGCAGGGCTTCCTCGGCCTGTACCCAGGCGAAAAATATGCCCGTACGCTCCGCGATCTCTTCGATCAAATGCATTTCTTCCGCCAGAAAAGGCCCCCCCCGCCCCCAATCCTTCTCCTCCAGATAACCTACCTCCAGGAATCCTTTCGGTTGCCCGTTGACCAGTATGTCGGCGGTCGCTTTCCAAGGGGTAGGGTGATAATTCCCGGTCTGAAATTTTCTGTTTTCCAGGACAAGCCGGGCGTAGGCGATCTCCGGGTATTGCCAGGCCGGGGGGATCCGATCAACGATTCCCTGGAATATTTCGGCTTGAGCCAGTCCGGGCTTCCGGAAAAGTTCGGAAATGGAAAAGAGGCAGTTCAGTTCTTTGACCCGTTCCCTAAGTTGGCCGGCCTCCTCCTGTTGTCTCGCTTCGGCAACCTTACGCCGGCTAATGTCCAGGAAAATAACTACGGCCCCTACCCGCTTTCCGTTTTCTAAAATCGGGGTGCAGGTGTATTCGACAGGGACTCCAGTGCCGTTTTTCCTCCAAAAAATATCTTCCTCGATATGAAACATCTCGCCTTTTCTAAAAGTGGCATAAATCGGGCATTCTTCTTCCAGGTAAGGGCTCCCGTCCATTTTAGTATGATGAATGAGCGCATGACTGCTTTTCCCAATTAACTCTTCCGCTTCATAGCCCAGCATTTTTGCCGCCGTGAGGTTGACGAAAGTATTGTCTCCCTGGAGGTCAAGCCCGAAGATCCCTTCCCCGGCGGAATTCAGAATCAATTCGTTTCGATAGCGGATGCGCCGGATGGTTTCTTCGGTTACCTTTTGCGCGGTGATGTCGCTCAACACGCTGCGGATCAAGGGAGCGTCTGCAGTGTTCTGGACGATAATGGACGCCAGATGGGTCCAGAAAGGGGTACCGTCCATTTTGACCATTCGCAACTCGCACGACTGCGGCGCACCTGTCTCAACGAGTTGTTTGCGGTGCAAGTAGTAGATGTCCTGGTCCTCTGGGAAGATGAACCGGGTAAATAGTCTATTGACCAGAGCACCCCGGGGTACGCCCAGCAGGGTGGCGGCGGTGAGATTGGCCTCCAGAATCAGGCCCTGTTCGCTCAGGGTGCAATAGCCCACCGGAGCCAGGTCGTAGAGGTCGAAATACCGCGACGCGACGGCGTCCACTTCCACTTGCGCCCGGCGCAATTCCTCGTTCTGGATCTCCATCTCGATCTGATGTACCCGCAGTTCGTGGAGCATCTGTCGCGTTTCTTCAGGGGAGAGGGGCTCCGCGGCGGTCGGCGTTCGGGCGGCCTGGATCCGGGCTTTTTCTTCTGCCTGACGGCGGAGGTTGTCGGGATCATCGGCTGTGGTGTTTTTAACGGGCATCATGCATCTCCGGGATCTTTCGGCTGAGGAACCTGGCTCAAGCATATAGGTCTGGAATCGGGATTACAATATCTTTTATTTCCGGATTGACATATGCTATGATTAGTACTCACCTCAACTAGAAACCTCTCCGGTAAGCGATAGTAAAAAGTGAGGGGTAGAATCTTCCGCGCTAAGGTCGTCGTCTTCCCCCGGCGTGAAAAACACCCTAAGGAGTGGTGTCAAGCATGACTTTTGATTACTTGCTCAGGACCTATGGGTACCTGGGTGTTTTCTTAGGCACTTTTTTTGAAGGGGAAACCGTCCTGATTTTAGGCGGGCTCACAGCGCATTTAGGATATCTTAAGCTGCCCTGGGTCATGTTTTATGCCTTTTTAGGCGCCTTTTCCGGGGACCAGCTTTTCTTTTTCATTGGACGCTATAAAGGGGTTACGTTGTTAAGCCGGTATCCCAAACTCCAGACCCGAGTGGATAAGGTCCATAGAGCCATCGAACGCTACCATAACCTGATCGTTCTAGGCTTTCGGTTTGTTTACGGCATACGCATCCTCACTCCCTTTGTCCTGGGATTGGATAAACAATTCAAGGCCGGCCGTTTCCTGATTCTTAACAGCCTGGGAGCCCTGCTCTGGTCCGTGGTCATCGCTTTAGGGGGATATCTCTTCGGCGCAGCCCTTCAGATTCTGTTGGAGGATCTCAGACATTATGAACTGGAAATCATTGTCGGAATTTCCCTCATCGGCTTCATCCTTTGGACCGTCCACCGCCTACGAGGAAAATGACTTTCAGCGTCCTTAACAACGAGCAGCGCTCATATTTTGAACGTTATCAAGACATCCCCGCTTTCCACCGCCTGACCGGAAGTTACTTTCACCTCCGCCACCACCCCGTCGCAGGGAGAGGCCACGTAGCTTTCCATCTTCATGGATTCGATGCTCACCAGATCCTGGCCGCGGAAAACCGGGTCGCCCGGCTTGACCCGGATGTCCACCACCAGGCCGGGCATGGGGCAGACCAGGACGTTGGCCATCTCCTCTTTCCGGGGCGCGGGCATGAACCGGGCTAAAGTCCACTCCCGGGGGCTGTAGATTTCCAGTATGCGGGTGATTCCGCAGAAGGCGGCCCAGAAATAATTTCCGCTGTACTGAAGCCGGAAATAGTGGTATTGCCCGTCGACTTTTAATTTCAGCCGCCTCCGGTAGTATTCGAATTCCGGGGTTCGCACCTCAAAGGATCGGTCGTCGACTCGGATGTTCCAATCCCGGGTGGCCGGGTTGCCTTCCAGGCGGATTTTAAAGACGTCGTTTTCGCTTTTAACCACGTAATCGTAAAAGGGTTTGGGCGCATGGGTGACGCCCACCTGGGGGACCAGCGGTTTCAGGGAATCCCGGACTACGTTTTGGCGGTTGTGATAAATCAGGGTGGCGGCCATGACCATATACTGGAGCTGTTCCGCCGGGGGGGGGACATCCGCCTTCCCTCCCGGGAAATGCCGTTCAATGAAGCGGGTGGACAAGGCGCCCTCCTGGTAAGCCGGGTGATTCAAGATGGCGTTGACGAAGTCGATGTTGGTGGTGATCCCCTCGATGTGGTAGATGTTCAGTGCCCGGATCAGGTTTTGGATGGCTTCCGGGCGGGTTTCCCCCCAGGTGATGACCTTGGCCAGCAGCGAGTCATAGAAGGCGCTGATGAACGAGCCGGCCCCGATGCCGCTGTCCACCCGGATGTGTTTGCCCCGGGGCCGGGCGTAGCGGGTGATCAGGCCGGTGGCCGGCATGAACCCGCGGGTCGGGTCTTCGGCGCAGATCCGGGCCTCCATGGCCCAACCGCTTCTCCGCACCTCCTCCTGAGTGAAGGGCAACGGCTCCCCGGCGGCAACGCGTAATTGAAGCTCCACCAGGTCCAGGCCGGTGACCATTTCCGTAACCGGATGCTCCACCTGGAGGCGGGTGTTCATTTCCAGGTAGTAATAGCGGCCTTCGCCGTCGAAGATGAACTCCACGGTACCGGCATTGGTGTAGCCGGCCTCCCGGGCCAGCCGGCAGGACATCTCCCCCAGTTCCCGACGCCGGGAATCGTCCAGGGTCGGGGATGGCGACTCCTCAAGGATTTTCTGATAGCGGCGCTGGATGGAGCATTCCCGTTCCCCCAGGTAAACCACGTTCCCGTGTTGATCGGCCAGGATCTGCATTTCGATGTGCCGGGGGTCGGCGATGAAACGCTCCAGAAAAATCCGGTCGTCCCCGAAGGCCTTCCGAGTCTCCTCCCTGGCCAATCGCAGGGCCTCAACCAACTCCTCTTGAGAAAAGGCGATCCGCATCCCTTTGCCGCCGCCGCCGGCTGCGGGTTTGAGCAGTACCGGATACCCCAGGTCTTCGGCCAGGCCCAGCAGTTCCTCGGGATCGGAAAGCGGCTGCTGGGGCCCCGGTACCACGGGTATCCCGATCCGGACGGCCAGGGTCTTGGAGGCGATTTTATCCCCCAGCAGAGAGATGGCCGAGGCCGGCGGGCCGATGAAAGCCAGTCCGGCCCGGGTGACGGCTTCCGCGAAGTCGGCGTTTTCGGAAAGGAACCCGTACCCGGGATGGATGGCCTGGCAATCGTGATCCAGGGCGGCGGCGATGATTTTCTCTTTGACCAGGTAGGAATCCCCGGCCCGGGACGGGCCGAGGAATACGGCCTCGTCGGCCTCCAGAACATGCCGGGAGCGGCTGTCAGCCTCGGAGTAGACAGCCGCTGTCCGGATTCCAAGACGCCGGCAGGTTTGGATGACGCGCAGGGCGATCTCGCCTCGGTTGGCAATTAGAATCTTAGCGAACATAATCGGACCTCACAAGGGAATGTTGCCGTGCTTGCGGTCGGGGCGCTCCATCCGTTTGCCCTCCAGAAACTGAAGGCTGCGGATCAGGCGGTGACGGGTGTCCCGGGGGAAAATGACGTCGTCGATATACCCCCGCTTGGCGGCCAGGAAAGGGTTGGCGAAGGTCTTTCGATATTCCTCGGTCTTTTCGGACAGGGCCGCTTCGGGATCCGTCGCCGCCTGGATATCCTTGCGGTAGATGACCTCCGCGGCACCCCGCGGCCCCAGGACGGCGATTTCGGCCGTGGGCCAGGCGTAATTGATGTCGCAGCGGATGTGCTTGGAGTTCATGACCACATAGGCCCCGCCGTAGGCCTTGCGGACGATCACCGTGATCCGGGGCACCGTAGCCTCCACGAAGGCGTAAAGCAGCTTGGCCCCGTGGCGGATGATCCCACCGTGTTCCTGCTCCGGCCCGGGCATGAATCCGGGGACGTCCACCAGACAGATCAGGGGGATGTTGAAGGCGTCACAGAAGCGGACGAAGCGGGCGGCCTTGCCCGAGGCGTGAATGTCCAGGACGCCGGCCAGGGCCGCCGGCTGGTTGGCGATCAGTCCGATGGTCTGTCCGCCCAGCCGACCGAAACCGACGATGATGTTCCGGGCATAGTGGGTCTGGACCTCCATAAACTCGGCCCCGTCCAGGATGCTGTAGATCAGGACGTTCATGTCATAGGTATGATTGGGATTGGCCGGGACCAAAAAATCCAGGGCCGGGTCGGTCCGCTCGATGGGGTCTTTGAGGTCCAGGATAGGCGCGGTCTGACGGTTGTTGGAGGGCAGGTAGTTAATTAACCGCCTGATTTCCCGCAGGGCCAGGATATCGTTGGGCAGTACGAAGTGGGCCACCCCGCTGATCCGGCCGTGGACCTCGGCCCCGCCCAGGTCGTCGAAGCTGATCTCCTGGTGGGTGACTGTTTTAACTACGTTGGGGCCGGTGACGAACAAATAGGAGGAAGATTCCACCATGAAGGTGAAATCCGTCATGGCCGGGCTGTATACGGCTCCGCCGGCGCAGGGTCCCATGATGCAGGAAATCTGAGGGACCACCCCGCTGGCCAGGACGTTGCGGTTGAAGATCTCGCCATAGGCCGCCAAGGCGTCGACGCCTTCCTGGATCCGGGCCCCACCGGAATCATTGAGACCGATCACCGGAGCCCCCACCCGCACGGCGTGGTCCATGACTTTGCAGATCTTCTGGGAGTGGGCCTCTCCCAGGGAGCCGCCGACCACGGTGAAATCCTGACCGAAGACGAAGACCTCCCGGCCGTCGATGCTCCCATGGCCGGTCACCACCCCGTCGCCGGGGTAGCGCCGCTCCTGGCCGAAGGCCCCGCCGCGGCCGGTTTTCAGGATGTCGAATTCCTCAAAGGAACCTTCGTCGAGCAGCAGGTCGATCCGTTCCCGGGCCGTGAGCTTGCCCTTCCGGTGCTGCTCTTCGATGCGCTTCGGACCGCCGCCCTGAAGGGCCTCATCGATCATGTCTCCCAGATGGGAACGGCTGTCGGACGGTGCCGGATTGGGATAGCCTGCTTTTTGGATTTCCATGGGAAGCCTCTTTATTGTTTAATTTGGGGGGAAGAAAAAAACCTGTTAATCGTTTTTATAAATGATAATGGGGTCCCAGCGCAATGGAAAAGAGTTTTTACGTGGGTGAAGGCTGCTCTCCGGGCAACCCAGGAAGCAGGAAAATAAGGATTGGCCAAGAATCGTCCTTCCGGACAGTCCGCCGGCGGCTACCATCCGGTAAGTCATTCAAAAGGCGGAAAAGGTGTCGGCTGATGGGGTTCGGGGGAGACACGGCCCCGTGAGACGTGGGGCTGCGCTAGACTTTGTCATTCGAAATTCGATGTTCAATATTCGATATTCGTATTTTGGCTGGGATTAGCCTCCACTCTGCAACTCCTCCCGCATAACGCGCTTCAACGTCTTGCCGGCGGTGCTGCGGGGGAATTCGTCCATCAGGATGACCCGGTCTACCCGCTGGTATTTGGCCCCCACCCGGTCGTTGGTCCAGGTCTTCAGCTCCTCGGCGGTGGCTTGTCCAGGGTGTTTGAGGATCACCGCGGCCACCGGGGTTTCCCCCCATTTTTCATGGGGCAGGCCGAAGACGGCCGCCTCGCGGACCGCCGGGTGCTGAACCAGGAGCTCTTCGATGTCCTTGGGATAGACGTTGATACCGCCGGAGATGATCATATCTTTCTTGCGGTCCACCAGGGTCAGGTAGCCTTCCTCGTCCACGAAACCGAGGTCCCCGGAATAGAGCCAGCCGTCGATGATCGCTTTTTCGGTCAAATCCGGACGCTTGTAGTAGCCGGGCATCAGGATCGGCCCGCGGCCGACGATCTCGCCCACTTCGCCCACCGGCACTTCCTGCCGCTGCTCGTTCAGGATCTTCATTTCAAAAAAGGGCGGGCAACAACCCACCGAAGAAAGCTTGCGGGGGAAATCGGTCTTGTCGAGGATGGTCACGAAACCCTCGGTCAGGCCGTAGAGCTCGTAGAATCGTCCCGGCAGGCGGCGGTTTAATTCTTCTTTATATTCTTTATGAAGGGGGGCCCCAATAGAATGAAACATTTCCAAAGATTCTAAATTCTTTAGGGTAAAATTGGGGGAATTCAAGAGGGCAATTACCTGGGCGGGGACCACATCAACATGGGTTACCCTTTCCTCTTTGATGGTCCTGATCATGGCTTCGGCATCAAATTGGGGGTGAAGGATGTAGGTAGCCCCAACAAACATAGCCGGCATGAGGGTCAGGAAGGCCCCGTTAAAGACAATGGAACCGCTATGGAGAACAATACTTTCCGGGAAAATCCGATAGGCGGATGCAAAAAGGGTACAGTACATGGCCCGTACATAATGGGTATGGATAATTCCCTTCGGGAGCCCTGTAGTGCCACTGCTGTAGATTATGTTGTAAGGGTCCTGATCGCTTAATTCGATCCCGGGGGGATCCTGGTCGCTGGCCCGGGCCTTCAGGAGCTGATAGCTCTGGTAGCCTTCAGCATCGCTGCTGTCAATCAGCCAGTAGCGATCAGCCTCAATGCCAGATAGTCCCGGTTTGATGGGGTTCAAAATTTCGACAAAGGCCTTATTGGTGATGACCATTTCCGTATCGGAATCCTTCAGCAGCGTCATCAGTCCAGTTCCCCTAAGCAGAGGGCTTAAGGGAACCACCACGGCCCCGATTTTGGCCACTGCCCAATAGACCTCTAATAGCTCCAGCGAGTTGGGAAGAATGGTGGCAATCTTATCTCCCTTGGTAATCCCTTGGTCCAGAAAGACATTGGCCAGGCGATTGACGCTCTTATTAAACTGGCGAAAGTTTAAGCGATTTTCTCCAAAAACAACCGCGGTATGGTCGGGACGAAAGTGGGCATGTCGAGGCAAGAGGGTGCCGATATTCATATTAAATCCCTTGGAAAAGGCTTTTTAATGCGGGCGCGGAAAGCGGCCCAACGGGCTAAGGGGTTCTCATTAAATCATTAGATATTTCTTGCGAATCTCTTCGTTCTCTTTCAATTCCTCCATGCTTCCTTCGTACCGAATTTTGCCTTTGTCAATTACAAAGGCCCGGTCGGCTATCATGGTGGCAAATTTGACATTTTGTTCCGAAAAAAAGATGGTTTCCCCGAGCTCTCTCAATTTCAGGATTTGTTCTCCCAGGGCCCTCACCACCAGGGGGGCCAGGCCTTCTACCGGTTCATCCAGAAGAATTAGCTCGGGATTTCCCATCAGGGTCCTGCCCACCGTCAGCATCTGTTGCTCTCCGCCACTCAGATAACCCCCCAAGTTTTTGTCCAGTTTTATCAGGGGCGGAAAAAGTTCGTAAATTCGGTCTACTGTCCAAGGCTCCCCGCTAAAGCCCTTGGGCGTCTTAATGGCCAGTTCCAAATTTTCCCTTACTGTAAGATCAGGGAAAATCAGCCGGTTATCCGGCACATAGCCCATCCCTTTCTGGGCAATATAGTAAGGAGGTCTTCCTCTCATTTCCTCACCATTAAATTGGATACTGCCGGAATGAGGAGGCGTGAGACCCATTATACTCCGCATAGTGGTGGTCTTTCCGGCCCCGTTTCTTCCTAAGAGGCAGACGATTTTACCCCGATCTACAGAGAGGGATACACCAAAAAGGATATGGCTGGTTCCGTAATAAGTTTGGACGTCTTTAACCTCCAGAATCATGTTTCCTCCCCGAGATAAACCTTTTGCGCATTTTCGTTGGCCCTGATCTCTTCCGGTGTCCCTTCAGCAATAATGGTCCCCGCGTGCAAAACCGATAATTTGCGGGCATACCCAAAGACCACCGGCATATCATGCTCTGTAAAAAGAATGGTCAACCCCATTTCCCGGTTGAGCCGAGCCACCAATTCCATAGTTTCGTGGGTTTCTTCCCCGGACATGCCGGCGGTGGGCTCATCCAGAAAAAGCAGATCAGGCTTACTCCCCAGCGCAATAGCCAGTTCCAGTCGTTTCTTATCTCCCTGAGAAAGATTGCCGGCGACCATCTGGGCGTTTTCGTTTAGCCCGGTGATTTGAATGATGTCCTGGGTCTCCTTTTGGGCCAGCCGCCTGGCCGGGGTAAAGAAGTTAAGGGTTCTTTTTTGCTGAGTTAGAATCGCTTGGCGGACATTCTCATAGGTGGTCAGTTTGGGATAAATATTACTGACCTGAAAGGCACGGGCTATCCCCAGACGGGCAATCTTATAAGGCGGCCAATTGGTAATATTTTTTTCTTTATAGAACACCTGCCCTTTGTCGACGGCATGATATCCGGTTAAGAGATTAAATAAAGTGCTCTTTCCTGCACCATTGGGGCCGATAATGGCGGACATTTCTCCGGCTTTAATCTCAAAATTAACATTGTTGGTGGCCAAGAGCCCGCCAAAGGCCTTGAACAATTCCTTCACTCTGAGGATAACTTCTTCGGCCATACGCTCAACTTTCTATAGTTCTAAGATTCGTTCCGTTTGGCTTCAAGTCCCTTGTCCCGTCTACCCTTCGTCTTTTCCTCTACCAGCCCGAGAACTCCGCCGGGCACAAAGAGGACGACGAAAGTTATGACCAGTCCGATAACCATCGGCCAGTATTCGGTAAACCCGGTAACAAAAGCCATGAGGAAGGTGTAAATCACCGACCCGACCAGAGGCCCCAAAAAGCCCATAGGGCCTCCGATAACGGTCATGAATACCGGGATTCCTGACTGATGCCAATTGCAAAGATCAGGAGCAATACTCCGGTTAAAGGGCCCCCAAAGACCGCCGGCCAGGCCGGCAAACATCCCGGCCACCACAAAGTTGATGAGCATGTATTTCCGGACATGGATACCGATAAACCGCGTCCGGTCGGTGTTATCTCGAATGGCCCGCATGGTATACCCGAAAGGGGATTCACTGATAAACCACATGACCACCAGGGCCGCGGTGACAATAAAGAGGGCAAAGTAGTAATAGGAATTGGCCCTAAAAAGTATCGCCGGGGGGGTGATCCCCTGGAGGCCGTTGTCCCCCCCGGTAAAGGAATACCATTGGAAGATGATATAGTACATCAGTTGGCCGAAGGCCAGGGTCAGGATGGCAAAGTAGATCCCGGTGAGACGGACACAAAAGTATCCCAGGATCAAAGCGCAGATTCCCGCGGTTATCATGGATGCGGCCAGACAGAGGGGCAGGGGAACGGAAGCCTTGACCATAAGTAGGCCCGTGGCATAAGCACCCACGCCGAAATAAGCCGCATGGCCAAAACTAAGTTGACCCATATAGCCAAAGATCATATTAAAGCTGACCGCGAAAAGGCCTAAAACCAATATTTCAATGGCCACATGAATCCAGAATTCCCCTACCATCAAGGGAAGGAATAGAGTTGCGATAAAAAGCAACCCCAGCCACCAGGTTCTCTTCATAAGGAGCATCCCTTCTGCTTAATTCTTTAGATCCTCATGGGGGTTCCGAATAAACCCCAGGGGCGGATGATCAAGACAAAGGCGGTTACGACAAAAATAAGAACCAGGGCACCTTCCGGCCAGAAGAGAATGGAAAAGGAGTAGATCTCACCGACAATCAAGGACCCAACCAGGGTACCCGGGAGACTTCCAAACCCGCCGATGACCACCACACAAAAGGCCTGGACAATAACCGCCATATCCATGCCGAGGGTGATCGAACCCACCGGGGCCTGAACGGCCCCGGCTAAACCGGCGATGAAGATTCCTAAGACAAACACTCCGGTATAGATCCTGGGGATAGGGATCCCCAAGGCACCGACCATTTCCCGGCTGAAGACCGCGGCCCTGACGATATGGCCGTATCGGGTTTTTTTCATAAACCACCAGAGGCCCAGGGAAATAGCGGCACCGACCAGGATAACGAAGATGAGGTAGGAATCGAAGGGCACCCCAAAGATAAAAACCGGTCCGTCCACTATGGCCGGGCGAACGATGATCCGGTCTTCCACCCCCCAAAAGAATTTGATCAAATCTCCGATGATCAAAACCAGGGCATAGGTCAGCAAAAGTTGCTCGGGAAGTTCCCGGTTATAAACCCGGCGGATCAACACGACCTCGATCAGCCAACCGATAACAGCCAGGGCCAAAGCCGCCAGCAGGATACTTACCCATAGCCCAAAGCCATAATTTTGTAACATCAGCCAAAAGGTATGGCAGAAATAGGCCCCGACCAACCAGAGGGAGGCATGGGCGAAATTGAGAATATTCATTACCCCGAAGATGAGGGACAGGCCCGAGGCGATAAGAAAGAGCATGGCGCCCCGGGCCAAGCCACTCATGAATTGTGACAGTAGGAAAGAAATATCCATCTTTGCTAACCTCGCAAAAAGCCAAAAAACCACTTTCTGCTCGGCGGAGGATCCCGCCTCAGGCGGGATCCTCCCGCCATTTGAAGTGAATTCAAACGGCCCACCCCGACCGCAGCCCGGCGCTTAATCGTGCCCGGGCTGCGGTCGATCTTCCGGCGGGTCCATTAGCTCCTGCTTATTTTTTCTCGTCTTTTCGGGCCGCGATAATTTCGGCTTCGGGACGCCAGGAATCCGGGCCCTTGACCTCAACCAGATCATGGTAGATGGGGAAAGGATATTTGGGATCATCCGCTACCACCCCCATATAAGACGAACAGCTCAGTTGGTTGTCTATCGGTCGGAAATAGAGCTTGCCCCGGGTGGTACTGATGGTCGCCCCTTTCAGGGCATCCTTTACTTTCTCGGTGTCGATGCTCCCTCCCTTCTCAATCCCCTGCTTCAAGGCATAAACGGCATCGTATTCCATGACCGCCCAATCACTGGGATAGCGGTCATATTTGGCCTTAAAGTTTTTGACAAAATCGGCCATCATGGGGACATCCAGATGGGCAAAGAAGGGCGCCCGGCTCAATCCCACCAGACCCCGGGTCAGGGTTTTGGCCCCGATTATCAGCTCAGAGACGCTGATCAATGATCCCGGATAGGGAATTTTATCAAAGAACCCATAGGCCTTGGCCTGTTGCATCCAGGCCACGTTATCCTTGGAGGCCACCGAGCCGATTACAAAATCAGGTTTCTGAGCCATGATGGCCGTAATATAGGAAGTAAACTGCGTTTCTCCCAAAGGCGGCCAAAATTCCTTTTTTAACTTCAAATTAGGAGCCGCCTCTTTCAGGAGTTTTACCGTATTTTCCTGGGTGGATCTGCCCCACTCATAGTCCGAGGCGATGGTCACGTAATCTTTCCAACCTTTCTTTTTAGCCAACTGGGCCACACCTAAAACCACGGCCTTGGCCTGCATGTAGGTATTGGGAACAACCTGGAAAGTATAGGGACTGAAATGAATCTGGGTGATGTTTTCTGAGTTGCTGATGGCGGCGATATGGAGAACTTTATATTCCTGGCAGACCGGTTTGATGGCCTCGGCCACGGCGCTGGAATAGCTCCCCAAGACGCAGCGCACCTTGTCTCGCAGGATCAGATCCTTAACCTCTCGGACGCCCACATCCGGCTTGGTCTGATCGTCTTTGACGATTAACTTGATCGGATGTTTCCCCAAGAAGCCTCCGTGGGCATTAATTTCATCAACGGCCAATTTAATGGCATCAACACCATCTTTGCTATACAGTGCACCTGTGCCGGTTAGGCCTAAGGCGACTCCGAGATTATAAGGCTCTGCCCCCAGACAAATGTTCGCTGGAGTCAATCCCCCCCAGAGTAAAATGGATAAGATAAAAACCAGACTTACTAATTTGATTTGTTTCATCATGAACCCTCCTTTTTTAATCGGTGCGTTACAAAAGCTCTTAAAGATAGAAGTGATTTATTTCTTGCCTGACGGATCACCTCCTTATTTTTTTTTGATAAACCAGCGAACGGAAGAGAAGCTAACCTTTTTTCTCGGCATAAGTCAGCACCATTCCTCCGTCAAACAGGAGGTCTCCGCCGACCAGGTATTTGGCGAACCGGGAAAACCCGAAGAGAAACAGGTTGCCCACTTCGATGGGCGTCATCATCTCTTTCACTCGCGAATTTCCCAGCATGACGTCCTGGACCACCTGCTGAGGGGTGATGCCCCGCTGTTCGGCCTGGGCCGGGATCTGCTTCAGGGTCAGGGCGGTCTTGACAAAGCCGGTACTGACCGAAAAAGCCCGGATCTTCCCCATCCCCTCGGCGGCCAGGGATTGGGTCAAAGCGCGAAGGCCGAACTTGGTCAGGTTGTAGACGGGTTTGTTCAGGGTGCAGATGTGGGCGTGGATGGAGGTCATGTTGCCGATGGCCCCGGTTCCGTTTTTGCTCTTCTTCATATGGGGCAGCGCCAGTTTGGAGAGATAGAAGGGGGCCCGCAGCATGAGGCGCATCATATAGTCGTATTTTTCCATGGGGAAGTTTTCGATGGAATCGATGTGCTGAATGCCGGCAATGTTGGCCAGATATTTGATGGCCCCCAATTTGGCGGCTTCGGCCACGGCGTAGCGGAGGTCTTCTTCCCGGGTCAAGTCGGTTTTGATAAAAATCATCTGCCCGCCCAGGTCCCGGGCCAGTCGCTGGGTTTTCTGGCCCTCTTTTTCGTCGATATCCAGTCCGACGGTCATAAGATCGTTGACGGCGGCGGCGATGGCCGTTGCCCGGCCGATACCCCCGCCGGCGCCGGTCACCAGGCAGACGTTGTTGACGTTAAAGTCGGGATCGGACAGGATCAGCACATCGTCTTTCCTGATCCTGGGCTCGGAAATATCGGCTTTTTTGCCCATAATAAAAGGCTCCTTCAAGGTTTTGGTGGGAACTTAGGAGAGAGTTGGCTATATATCAGCAATAACAGGGCCAAAAAATCCGGCTCGGCCCAGCCCGGGCAACTGGTTAATAATTCAAGAAGAAAGGGGAAAGGAAAGGAGAAAGCGACAATTTCTAAAATGTAGCAAAAAAGCTACAGAAAAATCCAGTCTTTATTTTTTGGCGATAATCAGGCGGGGTTATGAAAATATAGCCAATTGGATACATGTAGAAAAAAGGATACATTCCTTTTTTCTAGCGGTCCGGGTGCAGGGGAAGGTTATATTTCTTTATTTTTTTATAGAGGGCCGTCCGGTGAATGCCCAGGGCCTGCGCCGCTTGCTGTTTATGGTACTGGGTTTTTTCCAAGGCCTGTGCCAGGGCTTCCTTCTCCAGGTCCTCTTTTAGCCGTCTGAGAGAGGCGGCGCCGGCGACCGGCTTTTTTTTCCTGAGGGTTTGCAGAAAAATGGGCAAATGGTGAATCTGGATGGCGTCGCCGTCTAGGGAATAGATGATTCTTTCCAGCACATTGATCAGTTCCCGCACATTTCCCGGCCAGTCATATTGGTGAAAACGATCCATTACTTCCGGCGTCGTCCGGGTGACATGGGTCCCCAGTTCCTTATTGAGCATCAGGATCAAATGGTCGGCTAAGGGCGGAAGGTCTTCCTTTCGATCCCGGAGAGGCGGGATAGCGATGGGGATGACATTCAGGCGATAGTAGAGGTCCTTACGAAACCGGCCCTCGGCGACCATCTTTTCCAGGGGAGCATGGGTGGCGGTGATCAACCGGAAGTTGCTGTGGATCAGTCGGGTGCCGCCCAAGCGTTCGGTTTCCTTTTCTTCGATGACGCGCAGCAGCTTAGGCTGCATTTCCAGGGGCAAGTCTCCGATCTCGTCCAGAAAAATGGTCCCCAGGTGAGCCAGTTCGAACTTGCCCGGCTTGGTTTTTCTGCCGGCACCGGTGAAGGCCCCGGGTTCATAGCCGAAAAGTTCGGCTTCCAGCAGGTCCAGGGGGATGGCCGCGCAATTCAGGCGGATAAAAGGGAAGGCCCGCCGTTCGCTGGCATGGTGAATGGCATGGGCGAAGAGTTCTTTGCCGGTGCCGCTTTCACCCAGGATCAAGACCGGAGCATGGGTTTTGGCCGCCTGGACGGCCATTTTTTTTAATTCGGTCATCTGCTCGCTCTGGCCGATGATGTGCTTAATCGTGTACTTGGAAGAGCGCAGGTGAGTCAGCTCTTTTTCGTACAATTCCAGTTTGGTTTCCAGGAGGTTGAGCTTTTTGGCCAGGGCCTGGACATCACGCACGTCTTCAAACATGACTTGGCCGTAGACGGCGATCGTTCGGCCGTTTTTCTTAATGGGGATCCGTTGCACCACCATGTCCCGGCCCTTGATCCGTTGAAGGTGGTTGATTTCCGGGACGCCGGTCCGGGCCACGATTTCCATGCGGGTATTCTCCACCACCTCCCGGCAATGCCGGCCCATGGCTTTTCTGAGGATCGATGCCCAGGAAATCACCATAGGCCCGGCTGAAAAAAATAATTTTTCCGGAGGGTTCGGTGATCATCACCCCGTTGCGGATGTTGTCCAGCACCCGTTCATAGAAACGGATCTTTTCCTGAAGATCTTCCGCGGACTTACCGGGCATTGGCCGGCCTCTTATGAAGTGGTTAGCGACCCCGCGTAATAAAGCGTCATTCCCGCAGCGCTTCTAAGCGGGAATCCAGGTTTTTCCAAAGGAACACTGGATCCCCGATAAAGGCCTTCGGGGATGACGAGCAATTTCCCGTCTGGTTTAACTTTCCTGTTGGATAGCGCTCAACTGCCAATTACCCTGGCCGCCAACGGGCCTTACAAAGGTCCAGTATTCCCGGAATTTGACCGGTTCGGTCTTGCTTCCGGAAACCACGGCTCCGGTCTTTTTGTCTTCCAGGTAATCCAGCAAATTGGCGTAAAAGAGGATGGTGATAAAGTCTTTCCCTTCCTCCTGCCAGGCCTCGGTGATATCCACCGAACGGACGGCAATATTTTCCAGACGATTGATCCGGCCTTGGGATTTTTGACCTTCCAGGTCCTGGGAGAACATGGCTTGGATCTCCGGAGCTAAAAAAGGAGTCAGGGGGGCCAGGTCCTGATTGGTCCAGGCCGCCTGGATCTTAAAGAAAAGGTCCTGGACCCAGTCTTTGAAATCCGCGGGATTGAAGCGGGCGTCCATGGACTGGATATGTCCGATTCCGGCTTCGACCGTTTGATCCGCGGTGGGGGATTGAGGCGGATTAGGATCCTGGGAATAGGGGGGTGGCACGTAATTGGTCTGCTGGAACGGGGAAGCGGCGGCCTTTTTACGACCGCGGATAAACCGGAATAAGAGGAAAGCCCCGATCCCCAGGAGCACGATTTCCAGGAAACCGATTCCGCCTCCACCGCCGCCGGAACCCATGGCGCCATGACCCAGGCCGCCAAAGAGCATACTTCCGAGGAACCCCCCGGCCAGGCCTCCCGCCAACCCCCGCAGTAACGGACTACCCGTGGAAGGCGCCATCGGATTGGATTGGTTGAACATCCCCGAAGAAGGAGCGCTTGGATTCAGTGGGGACGGGCTTAGGCTCCGAGGCGCGGAAAAGGACCGGCTCCCGCGAAATCCTCCGGACCGTCCCCCTCCCGCCCGGGCCAAGACTTCACTGGAAGCCCAAAGGAAAATGAAAGCGCTCATTAAAACCAGAACCCACAGTTTCGGTGACGTGTTTTTATACCGCATAAGGCACCTCTTTTAATTTTCTAGGTTTGAAATTTAGTCTTTATATACCTTAATGGCGACAAAAGATCTACTGATTAAAATGGATGAGGGGATTAGATCCTCCGTTTGAAAATTTCTTACCCAAAACAAAATGATTCTTCTATACTGTCGGGTAACTATTTTGCCGGGTGTGTCTTTTTATGGTGAAAGTACTTCTATCTTTTTTTGTTCAGCACGGGTACGCGGTGCTATTTTTTTGGGTGCTTTTGGAGCAATTTGGTCTCCCCATCCCGTCTGCGCCTATTTTGCTGGCTGCCGGGGCCCTGGTCGGTTACGGAAGCTTGGAAATCCTGCCGATTTTCCTGGTGATCTGGACCGCCGCGCTGATCGCCGATTTGAGTTGGTATTCCCTGGGAAAGTGGCGGGGAGAGAAGGTCATCCCTTTTCTTTGCCGAATGTCCCTAAGCCCCGACACCTGTGTCGGCCGGGCCAAGGATATTTTTTCTCGACAAGGGGTCCGGTCACTCCTGGTGGCCAAATTCCTGCCCGGGGTCAACATTATCACCCCTCCCTTGGCCGGGATTTTTCGGATGCGGCTCCAGCGGTTTATATTCTGGGATACCCTGGGAATCATCCTCTGGGTAATCGTCCTGGTGGGATTGGGATATGAATTCAGCGATCAACTGGAATGGATGGCCAATCAATTCCTGAGATTGGGGAATGGCGTCGGGGTCCTCCTCCTGGGCGGACTGGCGGGGACCATTATCTGGAAACTCTGGCAACGACAATGGCTCATGAGGCAATTTCTACTGTTGCGCATTTCAGCGGAGGAGGTCAAGGAAAAATTGGAAAACGAAGACCGTCCGCTGATCCTGGATGTTCGAACGGACCTGGACCTCCTAACGAAACCGGAACACCTCCCCGGTGCTTTTCATCTGCCGTTGAATGGCGTGCGCCACCATATCCAGCGGATCCCTCTGGACCGGGAGGTTATTTTATATTGCTCCTGACCCAACGAAGCTTCCAGCGCCCGGGTGGCGCAATTGATGAAACGGCGGGGAATAGAAAAGGTTCGCGTGTTGGCCGGCGGCCTGCAGGCCTGGCTGGACAGCGGCTTTCCGGTGGAATCCTTAAGTCTAAAAAAATTGGAATAAAAAGAGCTCTCGGCCTCAACGAATAATGTTTTGAACGCCATCGTCCCAGATCTTTCCGGGCGCCTCCTCCGCGGGGGGCTGTCCCTGACGGCCGCGCGCCTTTTGACCCGCGGGTTCGATCTGGCGCGGATGCTGACCATCGCCCGCTGGCTTGGTCCGGATGAAATGGGTGTTTATGCCGTGGCCACCCTGGCCCTGACGGCCCTGGATCAATTTTCGGAGACGGGTCTCCGGTCGGCCCTGATTCAACGCTCGGGTGACCTCTCGGCCTATCTTTTGCCGGTTCGAACGCTTCAGATCGTCCGCGGTTTACTGCTGGGAGGAATCGTATTCCTGGGCGCGCCGTGGCTGGCCGCCTTTTTTGACAGTCCTCAATCGCTGGCCATTCTTCGGGTGATGGCGCTGCTCCCGGTCATTAAGGGGTTTGAACCTCTTTTTGAAACCCTGGCCCGGAAAGATCTTAGGTTCGCTCCGGTCGTGGCCCTGCAGACCGGGGGATCCCTGATCAGTCTGGGTGTGGGCCTGGCTATGGCCTATCTTCGTCCGGATGCCTGGGCTCTAGTGCTGGCCGGGCTCAGCGGGGCGGCGGTCACTACCCTGGGCGCGCATCTTTTCTCGGAACCCGGCAGTCTGGGACTTTCCTTTGATTGGCGGCCGCTAAAGGACCTTCGCCGCTTTGGTTTCTTGATATTTATCAATTGCCTTGTCGCCTACATTTTTATGAGAGGGGGAGACTGGGTAATCGGACGTCTCCTGGATGTTAAGGCCTTGGCCCTTTACCAGATGACCTTTTTGATCTGTACGCTGGTCACCACCGAAATCGGTGGAGTCGTCGCCCAACTGGCCTTTCCGGTATTTAGCCACCTCCAGCGGGATCGGGACCGTCTGGAAAAAGCCTTTCGGCAATCCTTCGGCTTGATTTCCGTGATCACTTTGGGCATGGCGGGTCTGGTTTGTGTTTGCGCTTTCGATTTTTACCCGCTCGTGCTGGGAAATCAGTGGCTGGCTGCTCTACCGCTGGTCCCCTGGCTGGCGATCTGGGGGGTCTGCTCCCTATTCGCCGGTTTTTTGGGAGGCCTTTTTCAAGCTCTGGGCCGGCTGAAGCTCTGGGTTCAGACGGTTTTAGTGATGGCCGTTCTTTTCGGCGCGGGAGTCATTCCCCTGACC
This sequence comes from uncultured delta proteobacterium, assembly GCA_963743305.1. Classification (GTDB taxonomy): domain Bacteria; phylum Desulfobacterota; class RBG-13-43-22; order RBG-13-43-22; family RBG-13-43-22; genus CAVQSS01. The sequence continues at coordinate 6,552 of CAVUPH010000015.1, read as the reverse complement.
TACTGGCAAGGCGCGCGGGGGGTAGCGATATTAATGGCCGTGATTGGCGTATTCATGCAATTGGTCCGTTACGGAATTATCGGGCGCTTGCTTTCTCTACCCTGGTCTGCGGTATTTCGCCAGGTACTGATCCCGACCTTGGCCTGCCTCTTTTCGGTCTGGCTGATAACCGGAATTCGGGGTGCGCTTCCCCAAATCAGCTCGCTGGCCGGTCTCATCTTTTCGGCGCTGGGCATCCTTTGTTTTTATATTTTTTTTCTGGTTCTGGGGCAGCGCTGGATGGAACCTACTCCCCGGGAGCTGATCCGCAACCTCGAAAAGGCGCTCGGCTTCTAAAAATTTCGCCGGTTGAAGAACCTGTGACCTTCACCCCAACCTAAAACTCTTTACCTTTTCGTCCTTGCGCCGTTCCCCCATCTCATTCTATAATCCTCATGAGTTTCTTTCCCCCCTGTCCAACCGCAGGACGGATGAATACGGAGGCAATCTTCAAAACCGAATGCGTTTTCCCTTGCAGGTTGTACGGGCCGTTCGGGAAAGCTGGCCGGCAGAATTTCCTCTCTTGGTCCGGATCTCCTGCACCGACTGGGTCAAAGGAGGCTGGGATTTGTCTCAATCGCTGGAGCTTGGCTACCGGCTCAAGGAGATCGGAGTTGATCTGATTGACTGCTCCAGCGGTGGTCTGGTGCCCTCGGCCAAAATACCCGTCGGGCCCGGATATCAGACCCCCTTCTCCGCGGAGATCCGTTCTAAGGTTGGGATAGCCACCGGAGCGGTGGGTTTAATCACCCACCCCGTCCAAGCCGAACAGATTCTATCCACCGGTCAGGCCGATGCGATACTTATCGCCCGAGAACTGTTGCGGGATCCTTATTGGTCGCTCCAGGCTGCCCAGACGCTTAAGGTGGATATCCCCTGGCCTCCTCAATACCAACGGGCCAAACCTAAATAAACAGGCCGCCCCGGAGAAAGTCCACCGCTGCGCGGCCGCAGGGTAGGGAAAAGATAAAATGAAAGGATCGAATCCCATGAAAAAATCATTTGGCGCCAAAACGCTCATCTTTCCCGCGCCGGTCTGGTGCGTGGGATCGTACGATGCCAACGGGAATCCAAACGTGATGAAAGTATGCTGCAGGATGATGGAAAACCCGATATCGAGAAGATTCGTCCACTGGTCTTCAGCCCGGAAATACAACAGTATCATGGTATCGGGGAATTTATTGGAAAAGCGTTGGCGATCGGAAAGAAACGCTGAAGAGCACTAGCTAAATTATCAGATGGCGGTTTAAACGCCAAGTGGAAGGCGAGTAGAGTCCTGGCGGTTCGAGACGGTACGGGCGCAAGCCCCGAAGGGGTCTTGGGGGGATCAATCCGCCTTGCTTTATACGCCTGATACTGAGTTTTTGAGATCGATAGCGCATTGACAGACCACCCCGTTTTGCCTATACTTCCCCAGATCCCAAGCGTTTTCAAAGCCCACAGATCAAAAAAGAGAAGGGGAGAGGCCATGCGTTATCTCGTCGTGCTGGGGGTGTATGTTGGGTTGTTGGTCGGTTGCGCCACGATTCCGGAGGACCAGTGCGAGAAGGTCGACTGGTACGAGTTAGGGATCAAGGACGGCCGGACCGGCTACGCGGTGGATCGACTCGTTCGGCACCGTGACGCCTGCGCCGGCGTGAAGGTCGTCCCGGACGAAAAGCGCTATTTACAGGGACGCCAGATAGGACTCGCCGCCTATTGCCAACCTGAGAACGCCGTACGGGAGGGCCTGGCGGGCCATTCCTACGCGGAGGTCTGTGACGCTAGGTTCAAGGGCCTCTACCAGGCCGCTTACGAAATCAATTCGCTGAAGCGGCGCATCAGCAACAATCTGGACGAGGTCTCGCGCAAGGAATCCGAACTGCGCGAAAAGAAAACCTCCGATTCGCGGCGCAACGAGTTGCGCAGTGAGATACGCGACCTTGACCGTCGCCGCGAATCGCTGCGCGATGACCTGTTTACCGCCGAGAGTGAACTTGAGCGTGTACGAAGAGCTCCCGCGGCGGTCCGGTAAGGGCGGCGGTCCTGAACGGCAGGCAACGTCGAAATGGCTCCGCTCCTCCTGCGTTATTTTCCTCTAAGTCGACGCTTTTTCGGGTCCGAGGTCCCCTACCACTAAAAATAATGGGTTTCCATTCCAAAAATAATGGTTTTCCGCTATATAATATCCCTGCCGTACTCTGGTAATCTGACGAATCCTGAAAGGAATCTAAACGCCCCTAAGAACTCTATGGCCGGGAGATACCTGCACGCCTTAACCTCTGAAAGCAATAACCGATGAGCTTTTTCCGAGACAACATCCTCGCTCTGCTGACGGGCTTCCCCCTTTTGTTCTTTTTCGGTTGCACCCTGGTAGGGCCGGATTTCCACCAGCCTCGGGCCTCGCTAGCGCCCGCCTGGTCTGAGTCAGGCGATCCGCGGGTACTGAATCAGACCCCGGACTTCCGCGCCTGGTGGCGGGTATTCCAGGACCCGATCCTGGACCGGCTCATCGCTCGATCCTACGCCGAGAACCTGCCGCTCCGCATCGCCGGCCTGCGGGTGCTGGAGGCCCGGGCCCGGCTGGGTATCGCCGTGGGCGGGCTCTATCCCCAAGTCCAACAGGTCCAGGGATCCTGGCAATACAATCGAACCAGCGAAAACGCCCCCCAAGCGGCTCTCGGCAGCAGCCTGGATTTTCGGCAGGCGGAGATCGGTTTGTCCGCCGGCTGGGAATTGGACTTTTGGGGGAAATTCCAACGGGCGGTGGAATCGGCCCAGGCCGACTGGCAGGCCTCGGCCGCCGACTACGATCAGGTTATGGTCAGCCTGACCGGGGACGTAGCCAGCTCCTATATCCTGATCCGGACCCTGGAAAAGCGGATCGATCTGGCCCGCCGGAATGCCGAGGCCCAACGGGAAGTCGTTCAGATCGCCGAGTCCCGGGTGCGGTATGGTACGGCGACCCAACTGGACGTGGAACAGGCTCAAACCCTATGGAAGACAACCCTGGCCTCGATCCCGACCCTGGAAATCCAGGAGCGCCAGGCCCGGAATGCCCTTAGCCTGCTGTTGGGGCTCCCTCCCGGCCCCCTGTCCGAAATGTCGGAGGGCGCCGGGAAGATCCCGGTCTCTCCCCCGGAGGTGGCGATAGGCATCCCCACCGATCTCCTTCGCCGGCGGCCGGATATCCGCAGCGCTCAATATCTGGCGGAAGCCCAGAGCGCCCGCGTCGGGGTGGCCCGGGCCGACCTCTTTCCGGCCTTTTCGTTGAATGGCTTTTTCGGCTTTCTCAGCAGTGATGTGGGAGCCGCCAACCTGAGTAACCTGTTCCATTGGGGCAGCCGTACCGGACAGATCGGACCGGCATTCCAATGGAACCTCTTCAATTACGGGCGCATCAAAAATAACATCCGAGTTCAGGATGCCCGGTTGGAACAACTGCTCACGGCTTATCAAAACGCCGTTCTCAAGGCCCAGCAGGAGGTGGAGGACGGGCTGATCGCCTTCTTGCGATCTCAGGACCGGGCCGCTTTCCTGGCCGAAAGCACGGCGGCCGCCCGGAAGTCCCTCGATCTGGCCATCCTCCAGTATCGGGAGGGTACCAAGGACTTCACCTCGGTCCTGGCCTCGGAACAAGCCCTTCTGAATGTCCAGGATAATCTGACCGCCACCCTGGGCAACATCTCCATCAGCCTGGTGGGGGTCTACCGATCCCTGGGCGGCGGATGGGAGGGCCGGCCGGATCAGGAGTTGATCCCCCCGGCCCTCCGGGAAAAGATGGCCCGAAGAACCGACTGGGGGGGCCTGTTGGCCCCGACCGTTTATAATCCACCGATCCCGGAGGGAAAGTCAGGATCCCTGTTTCTTCCTCCCGACTGGTAAATTCCTATCGAAAGATAGATTAATTTTCAACTTGAAGGCGTTGTTTAGCCGGTTGAGCTAGGTTTTCAGATCGAATTCTAGTAAGAAGTTAAAATAATCATGGGGAAACTCTCGAAGGCCGAGTGATGCGGAGAGACGACATGACCGGGAAAAATAAGCATGGCCGGGGGCTGGGCCCGAGGGTCTGGAGCGGACTGTTGCTGATTATTCTTCTGGGGGCCTGTGGAGAGAAGCCCCGTCCGGGGTCTCCCCCTCCCCCCGGGTTACGGTCTCCCGGCCGGAACGGCAACAGGTAACCGAGACCCTGGAAGCGAGCGGGAATACCCAGGCCGTTAAAACGGTCCAGTTGCGGGCACGGGTCGAGGGGCTTCTCGAACAGGTCCTCTTTCAGGACGGCCAGCAGGTTAAAAAAGGGCAGGTGCTGTTTCGTATCCAAAAAAGTCCCTATGAAGCTAAACTCCGGCAGTCCGAAGGGCAGATTTCCTTGTTTCGGTCTCAACTGGAGTACGCCCGGACGGAACTGGACCGCTACACCAACCTGGTGACCCACAAGGCCGCCTCCCCCACGGATGTGGACAACTGGCGCAATCAACGGGATTCGGCCCAGGCTAATATGAAAATCGCCCAGGCCCAGAGGGATCTGGCCCGGCTCGATTTGGACTATACCGAGGTTCTGGCTCCCTTTGACGGCCGGATTGACCGCCGGCTTCAGGATCCCGGCAACCTGGTGGGCTCGGGAAGTAGTACGGTCCTGGCTGAAGTCAGCCAACTCGACCCCATCTACGTTTATTTTACGATCAGCGATCAGGACCTGGCCCGTCTGCTGGACAGCCGCCGGGGCCTTCCCGGACCGGGCAAGGAAAAAAAATGGCCGATCCGACTGGGCCTGCCCCAGGAAGACGGGTATCCTCACCAGGGCACGTTGGATTTCGCCGCTGTCAGCCTTACCCCGTCCACCGGCACACTGCTCTTGCGGGGGGTCTTCCCCAATCGGGACGGGAGGATCCAGCCGGGTCTCTTTGCCCGAGTGCGGATTCCCATCAGGATAAAGTCCGCATTCCTGGTTCCTCAGGAGGCCATCGGATATGACCAGGGGGGGTCTTATGTGCTGGTTGTCGAAGAGGGCCAGCGGGTGAAAAGGGCTGGAGTCCGAATCGGGGACCAGATAGATCATCGGCGAGTCGTTGATGAAGGTTTGAACGGAACGGAATGGGTGGTCACTAAAGGGCCAACCCGAACTGTGATGGCAGAAAGGTCAGCGAGGTCAATCCACGCCGCATGAGCCTGGCGAATATCTCGCGGATCAAGCATGGCGACCAGGTCTTTGCAGCTTCACCCGGGCGCACCTTGTACTTGGGTGATGTGGTGATGGTGGTGGGAACGCCGGAAGAGCTGGAGAAGATGCAGTTCCTGCTAGGGAAAGACTCTCCACCCAGCGCATGGATGTCAACGCGGACGCGTCGAGCCGCTGGACGTGGACGTGACCGCTGAATTGTTGACGGGTAGAAGGCTGGCGGAAATGCGAGTGTGGGAACGCTATACCGTGGTGATCACCCGCATCCGCCGCCAGGGACTGGAAATCGGCCTGCCGACCGGTAATGTGACGCTGGAAATGGGCGACAATATCCGAGTAGTAGGCGATAAAGAGGCTGCGGAGACCTTCGTTGGTCTGGTACACGGTAGCCCGCTGGGTCGAAGAGACCAATATGCTGCCCTTCTTGGCAGGTTTGTTATTGGGGATCGGGGTGGGAGTTATTCCGATCAACCTGGCGAGCGGCGTGCAGGTGAAATTGGGTACGGCCGGCGGCGCCTTTCTGGTCAGCCTGATCGTCGGGCATTTTGGGGGGCTTGGCCCGCTGCGGCTGTATGTGCCTATGGCAGCCAAGAACCTGAGCCGTGAGCTGGGTCTGATGCTTTTCCTGCTGGAGCGGGCGTCAGCGCTGGCTCGAATTTCGTCGAGATCCTGGGGCAACAAGGCATCAGCTTGCTGGTTGGGGGTGCTGTCATTACCATCTGCTCGCTGCTGGCAGGCTTGCTGATGATGCAACTGGGCTACCGGATGAACCTGCTGGCTACTATGGGCGCCTTGAGTGCCGGCATGACCAACCCTCCGGGTTTGGTCGCGGCGAACTCGCAAACCGAATCGGACCTGCCCACTCTGTCGTACGCCAGCGCCTACCCGGTGGCGTTGATGTTTAAAATATTGCTGGCGCAGCTATTGGTGGATGTTCTGCACGGGTTGATTAAGCACGGCAAACTTGAAATCATCCACAGCGTAGATATAGATGAGAAACTACGCCAGCAGCTTCTTGTCTGGTTGTACCGGGAGTTCGGAACTTATGCCGATGAATACGCCTGGGCGATCGCCGACTGGCACGTGCTGGCCTGGGAAGGCGACCTGCTGGTCGGTCATGTAGATATCACAGAGCGCACCGCCTCCGTCGGTGGTAAGGAGCTGCGATTGGGCGGGATCGGCGGAGTGGTCACCTTGAAGGAATGGCGCAAACGCGGCGTTGCGACGGCTGCAATGGAACAGGCGGCTTGCTTTTTACGTGATGAACTGGCAGTGCCGTTCGGCTTGCTGGTCTGCGATCCGACCCTGACACCCTTCTACCGGAAGCTGGGCTGGCAGGTGGTTTCCGGTCCATT
>CAVUPH010000014.1:0-528745 GCA_963743305.1 uncultured delta proteobacterium | reverse complement strand
GTGGGGCCGACATCCGATGATCAAAAAAAATTAAAGTATTCCGGCTTCTTTCCCGATAACAAGTTCAAATATGGCAAATTTAACAGAAAGGGGTGACTAGGGAGGGAATCGTTATCAACGGAAAATCTCACAGATGAAACCAGAAGGATAAGTAGACCTTTTAAACCAATTCGGCAAGGATGCCGGAAAAATTTAATCATGGAGGATTAAAACAATGGGATTAAGAATTCAGAACAATATTGCGGCAATGAATGCCCACCGACAGTTAAGCATTTCAGATACCAATCTCAGCAAAAATCTGGAAAGGCTGTCATCCGGTTTCCGGATTAACCGGGCTGCTGATGATGCGGCCGGTTTATCCATTTCTCAACAATTCCGAGCGGACATTGCCAGCTTCAAGGTGGCGAGCAGAAACACGTCGGAGGCCACTTCCCTTCTCCAGGTAACTGAAGGCGCCGTGGACCAGATCGGCAACATGCTTACCCGCTTGAAGGAACTGGCCACCCAGGCGGCCTCGGCCAATGCCGGGTCAAACCTGGACAAAATCAACGCCGAAGGAAATAAACTGATCGACGAAATCGACCGTATCGCCAATTCCACGGAATACGCGGGATCCAAGCTCCTGAACGGAACTTTCGGGGTCACTGTTTCTTCAGTGGTATCTGCAATCAACCCTGGGATTTTCCGGAGCGACAGGGATGGAATCGAGCGCAAACCTACAACGTTGGCTACCGCTACTAACGGGAATATTACTGTCTCGGCCACGCTGGCCGGCGGTCAGCGGTTCTCCGAAACCGTTTATGGCGTCACCGCTCCTGCTGCCGGAACAACCAAAGAGGTGAGCTTTGCTACCCTGGGACTCACTTTGAAAATTAATAGTGAGTTTGGCGTTGGCTTTGGATGGCACCATTGTATCCAACACTGCTACGGCCTCCAGACTTCCAGGTGGGAGCAAAGAATACCGGCAACGATAGGATCGGAGTCTTGATCGGTAGCGCTACCAGTGCCGTACTGGGAGTAGCTGTCGATCAAATGAATACCGCTGCCAAAGCGCAGACATTCATGGCGACTATTGACACGGCCATTGGAAAACTGAACGCAACGCGTGGAGACATCGGTGCGGCCCAGAACCGGCTCACTTATGCCGCCGCGAACCTGGCAACTACCATTGAAAACACCCAGGCCGCCGAATCGGTCATCCGGGATGTGGACATGGCCGATGAAATGACGAGTTTTACCAAGAACCAGATCCTGCTCCAGGCCAGTACGGCCATGTTGGCTCAGGCCAATAGCGCGCCTCAGAACGTCTTGTCTCTATTCAAATAAACCCCTAACAGGCATTAGAAGTACTACAAAAACCCCGTTTCCGGAACCAAGGAAACGGGGTTTTTGTTATTTGGCAGGCCTTTTGCTAATTATCAAACCGGACATAAAAACACCCCCGCTCCCGGCCGCCGTCTCCCTTTGCCGGCGCGCGCCGCGGCTCGCCCGGTCGCTTCGCTGCGCGCTTTCTTGCTTCGGGCGCTTTCGCCGGTTTCCTCTCCGCCGGTCCGCGTTTGATGCGTTTCCGTGTTTTTTCTGTCCTTTCGTGAGTGTCCCTTTTCTAGTTTCCCGGCCACTCGATCCGCTTTCCTTGCGGTTCCCGCGCCCCGACCTTGATATTTGTTGCTGTCCGGCCGGTGGCCCGTCGCCTTCGTCCTTCGTGGTTTCCTGTGTGGCGCCGTCGCGCCGACTCTCCACCTTTTCTCCTCCTCTCCCCTCCTGGTCCTCTCCTCGTCCGCTCCTCCCTCCCCTCCCCCTTCCCCCCCCCGTCTCCCCTTTCTTTTCTCTTTTCCTTTTCTCTCCTCTCCCCCCCCCCCCCCTCTCCCCCCCATTAAGTCTCAAGTTTCGGGCAGATTTTTCCGATAAAAAGAACAAGTTCGGCAGCATATTCCCGGCTGATTTTGAGTATAGTTGAAAAGAAAGGATGCGCCCATGGCCACAGGCACCACTTCAGTAGCGGGACTTTCGAGCGGGTTTGATTGGCAGTCCATGATAACCCAACTTAAGGCCGTTGATCACCGACCTATCGATCTGGTGACCGCCAAAAAAACGGATACCCAAACTCAGCTCACCGAATGGCAGTCCGCTAATACCAAGCTTCTGGCCCTCAAAACCGCCGCCGATAAAATTAAAGATATTAGCGCATTCGATCTGTTTGCCTCGTCTCTCACTTCTTCCTCTCCCACTGCGGCCGCGGATATTCTGACCGCTTCGGCGGGCACAACGGCCAGCAACGGCACTTATGCCCTGGAGGTGATCCAAACCGCACAGGCCCAGAAAATGTCGGGGAAAAGCTTCACCAACCAATCTGCCGCGCTGGGGGCATCCTTCGCCGGGAGTTTCCTTATCAATGGACGGGCGGTGAGTATCGAGGCCACTGACACCTTAACCAGTGTCCGAAATAAAATCAACAACCTGAACAGCGGAACCAACGCCACCCAGGTGACGGCCTCCATAGTTTCCTATTCCGCAACCGACTACCGCTTGGTCCTTTCCAGCCAAACAGAGGGGGCGGCCGGCATGGCCTTACAGCAGGCCGGATCAAGCAACCTACTAGAGTCCTTGGGTTTCGTCAGCGCTACCCTGGCCCTGAAGAATGCTACCAGCAGCGGGGCCAGCACCGACGCCTTCAGCAGTTCCGGGACCGCGGTTTATTCTCTGCTCGGCTTGACCGGTCCAACCAGTGGAACCGTGACCATCAATGGCCAGGCCGTTACCCTTGATCTCTCCAGTACGTTGGGTCAGATCGCTTCCCAGATTAGCGCCTTAACCGGGGTAACCGCCCAGGTGGTCGGCTCCACCCAAAACGGGGCCACGACCTACCGGATTGCCATCGATGGTACTACCTCGGCGGCCGATTACACGGATGCCAACAATGTGCTTCAGAGCCTGGGAATCCTGAAGGGAACCGCCGAGAGCGTCAACGAAGTCCTGCTCGGGGACACGGCCAATACCAAGACCACGGCCACCGGTGGCGGAAATATTGCCGCCGCGGATACCTGGGAGAGCATCAACACCGGGGGGGATGCCAATAATGTCACCAACGGGGATACCATCACCATCACCGGAACCAAACACGACGGAACGGCCGTTTCCGGGACCTATACGATTACCGATAAAACCACCCAGACCGTCCAAGGGCTGCTTACTCAACTTGAAGGACTGTTCGGAGTCTCGGCCGGCTCGGCTACCGTTACGGCGGATGGTAAGATCCAGGTGACCGACAGCTCTTCCGGGGACAGCCTCCTGAATATCAGCCTGGTGACCAACAACCAGGCCGGGGCCGGGTTGAACCTGGGGACCTTAGCGGCCTCCATTCAAGGGTATACCATGGAAATTCAGTCCGGACGGGACGCCCAGTTAAAGGTCGATGGCAACTACCTAACCCGGAACTCTAATACCATTACCGACGCTATCACCGGCGTCACCCTGAACCTGAAAAAGGCGGAACAGGGGACCACCGTTACCCTGAATGTTAACCGGGATACTAATGGACTGGTCAATCTCATTGAGGATTTTGTTAATAAATATAACGACGTCATGAGTTTCATCCAGACCGAGTCTACTTATGACACTGAGAAGAAACAAGGAGGCGGCCCTCTTTTTGGAGACGGGACATTAATGTCCGTCAAAACCGACCTGACGAACAATATTGTGAACCAAATTTCGGGAGTCTCGTCTCAATTTTCCATTATGGGGCTGGTAGGAATCAACCTGGATAACCAGGGCCAACTTTCGGTTGATGAGACCACACTGAAAGGATACCTGGAAACCAATTTCAACGATGTCCTGAATCTGTTTGCCGCTAACGGGACGACAACTACTGGAACACTGGAATACATCACGCATGGATTGGAAACCAAAGCGGGCAGCTATACGGTGGACATTACTCAGGCGGCTACCCAGGGAACGGCCACCGGGACGTTGGACCTTGCGGGGGGACTGGTAGGAGATACGACCCTGACGCTGACAAACGGCAGCGGGACCGCCAGCGTGAAGCTGACCAACGGAATGACTCTGAACCAGATCGTGGACGCCGTCAACTCAGAACTCACCCAGGCCTATAACTGGAAAATCGTCGGAGATCAACCACTCTACGCCGATGCCGGTAAGACCGCGGCCATAACCAACGCCACCACCTGGGCGAGTGTGTTCGATACGGGAGGGGTTTCGGCCGGTCTGCAAAACGACGACACCATCAGCTTCAGCGGAACGGCGCGCAACGGTTCGGACGTTAGCGGAAGCTACACCATTTCCGACATCAATATAAATACGATTCAAGGGCTGCTATCGACCATTGAAACCTCGTTTAACAACACCGTATCGGCCGTTATCGATGCTAACGGCCGGATCACCCTGACCGACAAGTCTACCGGAACCAGCCAGGCAGCCCTTTCCATAACCGGCCCCCTGGGACGCAACTTGGATTTCGGGACCATTGACGTGGACCCCACGGGCGCCGATGGGAGCCGGGAAGGAAGATATGCGCTGTCGGTGACCGCCTCCGCCTCGGCTGATAATAAGCTGATGCTGACCAATAACGACTATGGAAGCGCCGGCAGTTTTTCGGTTTCCGCTAATGCCTCGTTGGGGATTACCGGTGGCACCTATGTTGGCCTGGACGTAGCCGGGACCATCAATGGGGAAACGGCCACCGGGTCCGGGCAAACGCTGACGGGCGCTGCTGGTAACGCCAATACGGCCGGCCTTTCCGTAAAATACACCGGGGCCAACAACCGGCGTCAACGTCGGCCACGGTCAAACTCACCCTCGGGGTGGCGGAACTCTTTGATCGTACCTTATTCAATATTACGGATCCGATTGACGGCTACGTCGGCTTCAAACAACAATCTCTTCAGAACAGCATCGACAGCTTTACCACCCAGATCGATCAAATGGAAGCCCGGTTAAACCAAAAGATGGAAACGATGACCAACCGGTTCGTAGTTATGGAAACGCTCCTTTCCAAAATGCAGACCCAGAGCAACTGGCTTACCAGCCAGCTCAATTCCTTGTCGAAATCGAATGGATAGATCACGATTAATAGAGAAGAGAAGGAGGAGGTAATGGTTAACAAAGGGTTTGGGGCATATCAGAATACCCAAGTGCTGACTGCAGATCCCGGGAGACTGATTTTAATGTGTTACGAAGGTGCGATCCTTCAACTAAAAATCGCCAAAACGAAATATCGGGAAAAAGATTATGAAGGCAAAGTGTCAGGCCCTCAAAAAGGCCATGGACATTATCGACGAATTGTTAGGCTCGCTCGACTATGAAAAAGGCGGCATAATTGCTCGAAATCTCCAGGCCCTTTATAAATACATGAACAAAAGAATTCTCCTGGCGGATGTCAAAAAAGACCTTGCCGGTCTTGATGAAGTTATCGGAATGCTGGCGGAACTATTGTCCGCCTGGAAAGAAATTATCGAGGTGCCCAGATCAAAACCTCATACCCGCGCCGGTTCAGGTTACTGAAAAACGGATGACGGGGCCCATGGCCCATTATATGGGGGCGTAAAGGACTATGACTCCGAAGGCGTTCGATCCGGTCACAATATACTTTTCTGTTCCTGGAGAAGAAGGTTGCCTTGATGAACCAATACCTGTCCCTCACCAGGACCATGAAGGAATCGTTCTTGGCGCGAAAAAGAGGCCGTGCTGGAAGGGTTATTGGCGAGACGCCAGGATTGCATCGATAAAATAGAAAAGATCGATCAGTCCCTCAAGAAAATCAGAAGCTTGGGCGCAGGAGAACTCTCCCGGATTTCCCGGGAGTTGAAGGGGAAGTTGAACGGCTATCTGCAGCGGCTCAAAGGCCTGGTGGAGCAGATTGCGCCGATGGACGCCGAGGTGATGGTCATGGTTCGGGAAGAAAGCCGGGGCGTTAAAGAAGAGCTTATAAAGATGAAACAGGTCAAGCAGGCCGCGAAAGGGTACGGATCCAGAGAAAGGCGCATTCCCCGCTATATTGACGCCAGAGGGTGATCGTCTCAGTGGAGTTTACCCTGAGCCGAGAACCGAGATCCTTCGCGGAGTTTATCCCGCCTGCGGCGGGGCTCAGGATAACAGGAAGGCGGAGTGCTCGGAATTACGGGTGCAGGGCAAACTCCGCGAAAGATCTCGTTTCCATGGTTCCAAAACGAAAGGGCGGTGATACCGGTGTTACTAGAAAGCGTTTCTATGGCAGTGAAAAATTCGAATCCGATGTTAGACTTGGGCGTGGCAGCGAAAATGGTCGGTCAGGGTCAGTCTTCTCCGGCGCCGAGGAAAAATGCCGCGGAAGAGAGAAGGGTGGAGTCACCTGTAAAGGACCTTGAAATTAAAGGGCTTCGTGATGTCAATTTGAATTTTTCCGTCAATCAATCTTCAGGGCAGATAGTGATTTCCGTTGTCGACAAGGATACGGGCGAGGTGATAAGAGAAATTCCGCCCGAAGTGTTGCAGGATCTGGCAACGAGATTCCAAGAGTCCGTTGGGCTGATATTTGACCATAAGGCTTAAGGCAAAAGCCTGGCCAGAATTGCTTCTCAAGGAACCAGCATTTGCGATCATAAGATCTTACGGGGTAAGAGCATGGCGCAGAGACCGAGCGCCTTACCTTTAAGAAACTTAGGGGAATAAGGGGCACCTGATGACCGACTTGCTACAGAAAAAACACGGACTCTATCGCCGGCTAAAAACCAACATGGAAAGATTCAAGAAAGCCCTGGAAGAGGGAATGGGCGCTCATATCAGCCAGTTGACCAGGGAGCGGGAAGAAATCCTAAAAACCATCGATCTGGTGGACATACAACTCGCCCGGGAGGGTTACCCCGGACGGCGAGCCGTTCCTCTGGAGAAAAAAGGAGAACCCTTACTGGCGACCTGGATCGGAAAGATTAAGGAAACCTGGCAAGAGATCTTTGACTTGAATTTGGAGTGCCTCCAGTACGCCGAGGTGCGCTGCCGGGATTTGAAGCAGGAAATGGCCACCCTGGGCCGGGAGGTTCAGGGTGTTAAGAAATATATTCCACCGCAGGGCTATTCGCCACGGTTTGTTGATATGGTTAAATGAGAATAACTTTGATAAGTTACCGCGTGATCCCCCTTGCCTCGAAAGTTGAGAGCAAGGGGGTTTTGTTTTAACGCCCTTTTTAGCGACAGGCACACACAGACGAAGACGGGACGAGATAGAAAAAATTTAAGGAAACCTTCGTTAAAGTCGAAAGGATGATTAGGGCGTTGATTCGACGCCAGAAGTAATAAGATAAAGGAATAGATCATGATGAACATACTGGTGGTTGATGACGATCCGATTATTCGTAATTTGTTGGATGCCTACCTGCGGGAGTTCAAAGGCAACAATGTCTTTTTGGCCACCGACGGGATTGAGGGACTCAATTGGATCCAGAAGGTGGAAATGGACTGTGTTTTCATGGACATGTACATGCCAGGGTTTACCGGGCTGGAGACCCTGGGCAGAATCAAACAGCTCAACAAGGACGTGATGATCGTCCTCATGACCGGCCAGCCTTCCTTTGAAATTATGATCGAGGCCATCCAAAAGGGGGCCTCGGACTTCCTGATCAAACCCTTCCAGTTGGAACAGGTGAGTCTGACCCTGGAACGACTGACCAAAGAGAAGAAACTGCTCAATGAAAATAAGATGCTGACGGAAGAAGTCCGGGCCAAGAAAATCCTGGAAGAACTGAACCTGAAGCTGGAAAAGAAAGTCAAGGAACAAACCATTTTGTATACCATCATGGACCAGTTGAGCCAGGTCCGGGGCAAAGAGGACCTCTTCCACCAGATTGTCAACATGGCCGCCCATCTGACAGATGCCCGGATGGTGGCTTTTTTCATCTGGAATCGGGAGGCGGGTCAACTGCGATTGATTGCCGGTGTGGGAATGGATCCCAGCCTGATCAATCACTTGGTAGTACCCCTGGGCCAAGGGGTTGTGGGCAAGGTGGCCCAGGACGGGATGCCCGTCCTCGGTTTGGGAGAAGAAGGCCTGCTCTCTTTTCCCGACGAGTCCCTGGGAGGAAAGCCTTCATCCTTTTTGGCCATGCCCCTAAAGATTCGCCAGGAAACCTTCGGAGTGTTGCAGTTGGCCGATCGGGATCAGGGGAGGCCCTTTTCCGAAGAAGACCTTTTCTTGCTTTCGATTCTTAGCGAAAAGGCGGCCATGACCATCGAAAATATCGCCCTGTATGAAAACGTGGTCTCAAATCTCTATGCCACGTTGAAGGCCCTGGTCAGCACTATAGAGGCCAAGGACCCCTACACCATGAAGCATTCTGAGCGCGTAACCCAATTGGCCATGACCATTGCCCGGAAAATGAACCGCCCCGAAGAAGAAATTGCCGCCCTGGCCTTTGCCGGACCACTGCACGACATCGGGAAGATCGGAGTTCAGGATTATGTTCTGCTGAAGCCTTCCAGGCTAAATAAGGATGAATACGATATGATCAAGATGCATCCTACCACCGGAGAGCGGATCATCAATCAATTGGGAATTTCCGCCATGGAAAAGTCGATCATCCGCCACCACCACGAACGGTGGGATGGGGCCGGGTATCCGGATGGTTTAAAAGGGAATCAAATACCTTTCCTCTGCCGGATTATTTCGGTGGCGGACGCCTACGATGCCATGACTTCCGACCGCTCCTACCGCAAAGCCCTGAATCAAGAAGAGGCCCTCCAGGAGATCACCCGCTGCAGTCAATCGCAGTTCGACCCGCAGGTGGTGGAAGCCCTGGTGGAAATCGTGAATACCGGAGACAATCCCCTGAACGCGGCTATGGTTAACCAGGAAGGGCGGCTGACGGAGTCGGTGATGGTTGCCGGTTAGGACCGACAGTGGTTTCAGGAAGCGAACTTTGGGAGGAGAACCCCTGCCGGATTTCTTCACCGCAAAGCCGCCCCCTCATGTCATTGCGAGCGGAGCGAAGCAATCTCCCGGTAGAGCTTAGAGACTATTATAAACTACCGGGGGGATTGCTTCGTCGCACCGCTCCTCGCAATGACGGGTATCTCAACTATTTTCATGCTTCGGGGTACCCGTGCCGGGCTCGAGGTTCAGCCTGAAAAGGAATTTATAGGGGAAGGATCAGCTTTTAGTTTTAGGGAGGCCGCCGGGGTGACTCTGGGCGGCCTCCTTTTCTTTTTTCATCAGGCCCGCCGGTTCATTCTTCTTTTCCTGGCTGTTCAAGATCACCACGTCCACCCGGCGGTTTTGATCCCGCCCCTCTGGGGTGTCATTGGCGGCGATCGGTCGAAACTCCCCGTAACCGGCGGCAGAAAGTTTTTGAGGGTCGAATTGGAAGTTGGTTAGGAAATAACGGATGATGGTAGTCGCCCGGGCCGTGGAAAGTTCCCAGTTAGAAGGGAACTGTGCGGTGTTGATCGGGACATTGTCGGTATGGCCTTCAATGCGGATAGAATTATCCAAACCCTGCAATGTCTGTCCGAGGACCTTCAAAAAGGGCTGGACTTCGGGACGGATGGCCGCTTCTCCGATCTGGAAAAAAAACTGGTCTGAAACCCGGATTACCAGTCCCCGCTCCTGAAGTATAAAACTTACCTGGTAGGCCTGGGCACCGGCTTTTTTCCCGCCTTTTCCCTGGGGTCCTTCAATTTTTTTCTTCAACTCCTGAGCCAGCTTATTCACCTCTTGGGCGTGGGGGGCGCCGATGGGAACGATGGTCACCTGGACCGGATTGCTGAAATCATGAAATACTCCAGCCTGTCGGCTGGGGACCGGCACGGCGATCACCGCGCCCAGTGCCCGTTGCAGGGATTCCACCGCCGATCCCATTTTTTGTTCATCCACCCGGGAGCTGGCATACATGGTCACAAAAAAAGCGAAGAGCAGGGTAATAAAATCGGCATAAGAAACCAACCACCGTTCTAAATTCTCGTGTTCCTCGGCCTTTTTCTTTCTAGCCATAATGGATATCCTTATTATTCCTTTTTCGGGCTCGGGTTCTTATTTTTCTGGTGTTCCGATAGATAAGTGGTCAGTTTTTCTTCAATCAGCCGGGGGTTTTCCCCGGTGGACAAGGCCACCACCCCCTCCAGGATCATTTCGTTGATCACTAAACCCTCTTGATGACGGTGCGTTAATTTGGTGGCCATGGGCAGAAAAAACAAATTGGCCGAACCCACGCCGTAAACGGTAGCCACGAAGGCCACGGCGATCCCCGGTCCTAGTTTGCTGGGGTCATTCAAGTTCTCCATCACATGAATAAGCCCTAATACGGCCCCCAGGATCCCGACGGTCGGGGCATAGCCCCCGGCAGCCTGCCAGACTTTGCCGCTTAACTTCCCATATTCATCCATGTAGGCCAGTTCGGTTTCCATGGCTTCGCGCATGATCTTGGGTTCCACCCCGTCGACGGCCATGGTCAGGGCCTTCTTCATAAAAGGGTGCTCGATATTCTTGATCTCTCTTTCCAGAGAAAGGATCCCCTCTTTTCGCGCCTTATTGGCAAAACTGATAATCAGGTCGATATACTGAAAAGGGTTGAGGGCCGGTTCTATAAAGATTCTTTTCAGGTCCTTGAAGCCTGTCAGGACCCCCTCAAAGGGAAAACTCAGGAATACAGCCCCAAAGGTCCCCCCCATCACGATGATGGCGGCAGTGAGCTGCATGATGGAACCGAGGTGGCCGCCTTCCAAAACCATCCCCCCGATGACCGCCCCGACGCCCAGCAGGATGCCGATTAATGATGCTTTGTCCATAGGCTCGGCTAATTAATCAATCGGAATGGAGGAATTAAAGATACTGCGGCGAAATTGGATGACCCGACGGATGATCTCGCTCACACGTTCCTCGACCATGATTTTGTCCCCGTTGGACAGGGTGATAATGGTATCCGGTGTCTCTTCCATAAATATGATCAAATCCGGATTGACGATCAACGTCGTGTGATCTAATCGGGTTACCTGAATCATCTTTCCTATCCTCCGTACTGTAATTATCGGTTGGCGGTTCGTGTAACTTTACCTGAAAGTGAAAAAAGGAAGCTATCGAGGACTCAATCGGTCGGGGGGTCGAAGGGCTGAAAGACACGTGCCAGACAGAAAAACCGGACGATAAGCGGAAAGGACTTACCTCCTCTTTGGTTGGTCGAATCCTGAACGTCGAACGCTCGGCGATCTCTCCGGAACCGGCAATAATCAGACGGGTACCGGTAGCTTTTTGACGGGAACCCTCGGGGTGCCCGGCTGGTTGCCGTTTCCGAGGAGTTCCCGGGAAAGGAGGAACCTAATGTCAAAATAGGTTACATTCCAGACGGTTAAAAGGTCGCGCGAAGATCTTCCCGGCCTTCCAATCTCCAGGCCGGAGGTTGTTGTTAGTTTGCGGTTTTCTATGGCATTGAATTTGCTACCTATCCAAACAGTTCAATAAATTTATCAAGTTTCAAGAATATTTCTCCGATCAGTATTCAGTGTGGCAGCGTCCCCACCGTTAAATAGACATCGGCCTTCACAAGGGGAAAAAATGACGGAACATCTGCAGCAATTAAACGAGACGGTGGAACAGATAGCCGTTCTAACGGTTCTGGTGGACCCTGAAGACATCATGGGCCTGGGTTCCCTGTTGGAGCTACTGGAAAAACTAACGATAAAGGCTCGTGGAATCGGGATCAAAATCGACGACGGCCATCGGTCAGGGACTCAAGGACCTGGTGGAAAAATTGATCTTGCATGAATTTCCTGAGCCGAATAAGGCCGCGGAACTCCTAAACCAGGGGGTGAAGATCCTTCAGGTTAAAGTTCGAGACGGCAAGCCCGGACCCGTGACAATCGAAGAGGAGGCCTTCTGGGAACTAATGAGGCCAATTACCGGTGAAAAAGCGTCTTCTCTGGAAGAGGAAGAACCATCCCCTCCTCAGGAAGAAACTCCGGATGAGGCCTTTTCTGTGGCCCAGGACCTGGAACTCTACCGGGACTTCATTTCCGAGGGGTTAGAACACTTAGATACCATTGAAGTGAACCTGATCAACCTCGAACAGTCTCCGGGAGACAAAGAAACCATCAATGCCATCTTTCGTCCCTTTCACACCCTGAAAGGGGTTTCCGGTTTTCTGAATCTCAAGGACATTCACCGCTTTTCTCATGGGGTGGAGTCGTTGCTGGATAACGTCCGCAACGACAAATTAGCCATCAATCAGAAAATGGTGGACTTTATCTTAGAGGCCGTCGACCTCCTGAAGAAGATGATCTTTGATTTGCGGGCCAACATCGAATCCGGACAAATCGGCCACGCGGAATTCGACCTGGCCCCTTATTTCGAAACAATCGAATGGTTGCAGCAGGGCGGGACCGAATCGCCGGCGGCCCTCCGGCCCGAGAAAGAAGAGGATACCGCCCCTCCCCGGATGGGGGAATTATTGACCTCCAAGGGATTCATTACCCCGGCGGATGTCCAGGAGGCCCTGAGGGTCCAGAGTGACCAGCCGCCCGTTAAAAAGTTGGGGGAGATTTTAGTTGCCGAGGAAAAAATTAAACCCCGACAGGTCATCGAGGCCCTTAGGGATCAAAAAAAAATCGCCGGGGAGTTTGCCGAAACCACCGTCAAAGTAGATACCCACAAACTGGACAACCTGGTGGACATGGTGGGCGAACTGGTCATCGCCGAGACCCTGGTACAGCAAAACCCAATCCTATCCTCCCTCAACGATCCCAAGCTTTCCCGCGATTTCGCCCAACTGAAAAGGATCACCGCTGAAATGCAAAAGATCTCCATGTCCCTGCGGATGATCCCCATTCGCCAGACTTTTCAGAAGATGATCCGTTTGGTGCGGGACCTGGCCAGAAAATCGGAAAAACTGGTGGAATTGAACATGTTCGGGGAAGAAACCGAGATCGACCGGAATATGGTAGAGGCCCTCTATGATCCGCTGGTTCATATGATCAGAAACTCCGTGGATCACGGAATCGAACTTCCGCTAAAGCGTCGGGAGACGGGAAAGGGCGAGGCCGGTCAATTGATCCTGCGGGCCTTTCAAAAAGGAGGCAATATCGTCATCGAAATTGAAGACGACGGCCAGGGGCTGAACCGAGAGCGGATCTTGGCCAAGGCCCGGGAGCGAGGCCTGATTTCCGAGGAGGCCCAATTGACCAACCACCTGATCGACAATTTGATTTTTGAACCCGGTTTCTCCACGGCGGAGAAGATTACCGATGTTTCCGGACGCGGAGTGGGGATGGACGTGGTCAAAAGGGCTATTGAAAAATTGAAAGGACGGGTGGAGGTCTTCTCCGAGGAAGGAAAAGGCTGCCGTCTCAGCATCCGGGTCCCGCTGACCCTGGCCATCATGGACGGCATCATCGTCCGCATCGGGGAAGAGCGCTATATCATCCCCACTGTGGCCATCAAAGAAACCTTCCGGCCTCTGCAAACGGATGTATCCACCATCCAAAATCGGGGCGAGGTGGTTAAGGTGCGAAACCTGCTGCTGCCCCTGGTTCGGCTTTACGGTCTGCTGGGGGTGGTCCCCCAGCGGCAGGACCCCTGGGAGGCCCTGGTGGTGGTGGTGGAGAACGAAGGTCAACAACGCTGCCTGATGGTGGACGACCTGGTGGGCAAACAGGAAGTCGTCATCAAAACCCTGGGAGAAAAATTCAAAGAGGTTAAAGGAGTGGCCGGCGGGGCGATCATGGGTGACGGCCGAGTCGGATTGATTCTGGACATCAACGGGATTTTTGACCTGCATAAAAATTGATCGGGAATGAACAAAACCAAGAGCTTGAGAAAACAAAATATAAGGAGGAGAAGATGGGTAGAAAGACAGTAATACGGTGGGCGGGGTTGCTGGTAATTGTGCTATTTTTGGGCGGAAGCCTGGCCCAAGCGGCCGAATACGGCACAGCGACAGAAGCCGAAGCCATGGTCAAAAAGGCCGCGGCCTACATTAAAGCCAACGGCAAGGATAAAGGATTTGCCGAAATCAGCAATCTTCACGGTCAGTTTAAAGACCGGGACCTGTATGTGACGGTCTATGATCTGAACGGCAAATGCCTGGCCCATGGGCAAAACCCCAAGATGGCCGGCAAGGATATGATCGAATTGAAGGACCCGGATGGTAAGGCTTTTGTTAAGGAAAGGGTGGAACTGGCCAAGAGCAAAGACAAGTTCTGGCAGGATTACAAATTCACCAATCCCCTGACCAAAAAAGTCGAGCCCAAGGCGATGTACATTGAAAAACATGGGGATATATTGATCGGTTGCGGGATCTATAAAAAATAACGCTAGCGAAGGGGGGTGTTGCTAAAATTTCCCATGGAGGGCTCTGGAAAAAGGCTTGGCTCTCCCGAACGGCGGGCGGACATTACGTGCGCCTCAACAATTAAAATAAGTGGAAGGGGTACGAAAAAATGAAAAAAATTTTAGCAGTGCTATTAACGGGGATTTTTCTCTTGAGTGTGACCGGCGCCGCCCTGGCCAGTTCGGCGGCGGAAGCCACGGCTTTGGTGGACAAAGCCATCGTCTTTTATAAGGCCAATGGCAAAGACAAGGCCCTGGCGGAAATCAGCAACAAGCAAGGTCAATTTGTAAAAGGGGATTTGTACGTTTTTGTTTGGGACCCCAAAGGGGTGATCCTGGCCCACGGCGCCAATGAAAAATTGATCGGCAAAGATATGTATCCGATCAAAGATACCGACGGCAAACAATTCGTCAAAGAGGCCGTCGAAATGGCGAATGCCAAGGGAAGCGGTTGGGTGGATTATAAGTGGACCAATCCGGTATCCAAAAAGGTGGAAGCCAAATCGACCTTTGCTAAAAAGGTCGATGACCTGATTTTTGCTTGCGGGATATATAAATAAGAAAGGTGGGGGCTGGCGACGAAGACCATCGGTCGGCCCTTTCTTTAAGGAGTCTAGAGGATGCAGATAATCAGCCGTCTGAGTTTGATGAAAAAATTGCTGATCGGTCCAGTGGTGGTGATCCTTTTCATGCTGATTCTGGCCGGTCTTTCCTACCGGGGGTTGTTGGGCCAGAGAAGCGCCCTAGCCGATATCTATCGGGTGAAGTTCAAAGACTACCAGACCCTGTCCCAGATACGACAGGAATTGGGCACCGTGCACGGCAATATCAACAAGTTGATGAATTGGATAAATTCCAATACCGATAAAACCCGGGTAGAGGTATTGGCCAAAGCCCAGGGCAAGATCCTAACCGCCAACCTGGATGGGCTGGAAAAATTCCTGAAGAAATCGGGTCAGGGCGTAGAAGAAATGAAAAAACTTCAGGCCTTGATAGAACAGGTGAAAGCCTACCAGAAAACGGCCCTGGTTACCATCGATATGGCGGAGGCGGATGTCAACTCAGCGGCTATGATGGTCAGCAGTGATTTAGAAGATAAATATCAGATTCTCAATCGAAGCCTGCAGGAGGTCTTAACCGCCCAGGACAAGATGAGCCAGCGGCATTATGAGGAATCAGAACAAAGTTTTGCCCAAACCCTTTGGGTTTTTTCACTGGTCTTAGCCGCGGCGATCCTTTTGTCCTTGGGGCTTAATTTCGTCCTGGCCCGCTTGATCTCCGGCCCGGTGCGACAAGCCAATCATTCAGTGCAACAAATCGCTCAGGGGGACCTCACCCAGGAGGTGCAGGTTAATTCTCGGGACGAGATAGGGGAACTGTCCACGGCGATCAATGAAATGCGGCAAAAATTCGGGGAAGTGGTGGGGCAATCCGTGGCTATGTCTCAGTCCTTATCGGAAGCCGCTTCCGAACAGGCGGCCTCCATTGAAGAAACCTCCTCCTCCCTGGAGGAAATGTCCTCCATGACCAAGCAAAACGCTGAGAACGCCGACCAAGCCAATAACTTGATTACCGGGAACAATCAGTTGATGGATAAAACCAGTATTTCCATGACGGAATTGACCCAATCGATGAAAGATATCGCCTCGTCCAGTGAACAGACCCAGAAAATCATCAAAACCATCGACGAAATTGCTTTCCAGACCAATCTGCTGGCCCTGAATGCCGCCGTGGAGGCGGCTCGAGCCGGGGAAGCGGGAGCGGGATTCGCGGTGGTGGCCGATGAGGTTCGCAATCTGGCCATGCGTGCCGCAGAGGCAGCCCGGAATACCTCCGCCTTGATCGAGGACATCGTCAAAAAAATCCAGGGCGGTGTCGGGGTAGTCACCCTGACCAATAAAAATTTCGGCGAGGCGACCATAAATTCCGGCAAGGTCAGGGATTTGATAGCTGAAATGGCTGCGGCTACCCGGGAACAGTCCCAGGGTTTGGAACAAATCAACCAGGCCGTCGCGGAAATGAATAAAGTCACCCAGCAGAACGCCGCCGGGGCCGAAGAACTGGCCTCCATCATGGCTATGTTCAAAACCGGACAAAACGGCCACCGCCAGCCTGCCGCCAGGGCGGCCGGGGCCAACCAAATCTCCGCCCCTGCGACCCGGACGACGGCCAAAGGACTAATCCCGGTGCCAGGGCGGGAAATTCCTCCCAGCCAGGTAATTCCTTTGGATGAGGAAGATTTCAAAGAGTTTTAACCATATCAAAATTTTAACTTATCCTCCCCGCCTTTTTAAGAGGTCGGGCGGATAGAGCGGGGGGTAAAAATGGCAGAAGCAGCCAGAAAAATGGAAGGCCTTAATCAGGGCCTTAAAGGAAAAGAAGGGAAATACTTAACTTTTACCCTGGGACAGGAAGAATACGGGATAGGGATCCTGAAGGTCCGGGAAATCATCGGTATTCTGGAGATCACCTCGGTTCCCCGCACACCGGAGCATATCAAGGGGGTGATCAATCTGCGCGGTAAAGTCATCCCGGTGATTTCGCTGCGGTCCAAATTCGGAATCACGGAGGAGGACTACACCGATCGGACCTGTATTATCGTAGTGGAAATTTTGGGCAGTGGCGGGTCCATCCCCATCGGGATAATAGTGGATTCGGTTTCCGAGGTTTTGAATATTTCCGGAGAAGACATCGAACCCACCCCCAACCTGGGCAGTGCGCTCAATACGGATTATATCCTGGGTCTGGCCAAGGTCAAGGGACAGGTTAAAATCCTGTTGGATATCGACCGGGTTCTATCGGCGGATGAGGAGTCCGTGTTTGCCTAATCAGCAACAACCGGTTTCCGAATTTGAACTAACCCAGGTTGACTTCGAACAATTCAGCCGCCTGGTGTATGAGCAAAGCGGGATCTCGCTTCATGACGGCAAAAAGGAGCTGATCAAGGCCCGACTGAGCAAGCGGGTCCGGCAGGGCCGGTTTAAGTCCTTCCGGGATTATTACCGGTACGTGGTCGAGGACAACTCGGGAGAGGAACTGGTGTTTCTCCTGGACTCTATTTCCACCAACCTGACCAGTTTTTTCCGGGAACAAAGCCATTTTGACTACCTGAAAAATGAACTGCTCCCCCAATGGACGGCGACCCGGAAAGGCCGGGACCCGCAAATCCGCCTCTGGAGCGCCGGTTGCTCTTCCGGGGAAGAAGTCTATTCCATTTCCATCACCTTGCTGGAGGGGTTGGCGCTTCCTGAAAAATGGAAAATCAAGATTTTGGCCACGGACCTCTCCACCAAAGTATTGAAAAAGGCTATGGCCGGGATCTACGAGCAGGACCGAATTCGCAATATCCCCTCCCCGCTGATTAAGAAATACTTTTTAAAGGGGGACCAGCAATGGCGGGAATATGTAAAAGTCAAAAACCGATTAAGAGACCCCGTGGAATTCAAACGGTTTAACTTGATGGAACCTTTTCCTTTCCAGGAACCCTTTGATTGCATTTTTTGCCGCAATGTGATGATCTATTTTGACAAAAAAACCCAGGAAACCTTGGTGAACCGTTTTTACCAGTGCCTGGGCCCGGAGGGCGTCCTTTTTATTGGCCACTCCGAGAGCCTGACCGGCATTCCGCACTCCTTTAAATATGTTAAACCGGCCATCTATAAAAAATAAGGATTTTTTGCGTGCGCCTCGTAGTAGAAATCGCTGACCTGAAGGTTACCAAAAACCCCGAGGCTACCCTGATTACTTATGCCCTGGGGTCCTGCATCGGGGTGGCGGTGTTTGATCCTCTCGCCAAGGTGGGGGGACTTCTGCATATGATGCTGCCGGAATCCCAGATCGACCCGGAGAAGGCCAGGCGTAATCCCTGGATGTTTGCCGACACGGGGATCCCCCTGCTTTTCAAGGAATCCTATAAATTGGGGGCGGAAAAAGGACGAATGATCGTTAAGGTGGCGGGCGGGTCCCAAATTATGGATAACGCCGGTTTCTTTAATATCGGCAAACGCAACTATGCGGCCATGCGAAAGATATTATGGCGCAATAACGTTCTGATCAAGGCGGAAAATGTAGGCGGGATGGTCAACCGGACGATGCGCCTGGAGATGTCCACCGGCCAGGTCTGGCTGAAGACTTCGGGGGAAGGAGAAACCGAATTATGAACCGGATCGCCTTGATCGTTCAGGCCATCGACCAACTTCCGCCTTTCCCGGCGATCATTCTCCGGGCCTTGCAGTCCATCAACGATCCTCGGAGTTCCGCCCAGGACGTGGTGGAAATCATCCAATACGATCAGGGGGTCACCTCTCAGGTGCTGAAGGTCTGTAATTCCGCCTACTTCAACCTCCGTCGCCAGGTCCATTCCTTAAAAGAAGCCTTGGTGTTCGTGGGTTTCAATACCTTAATGCAGATCATTTTAAACCGTTCCTTCCAGCGCGTTCTGGCCCATCCCTGCCAGGGATATGACCTGGACACCGGGGCCTTGTGGAAACATTCGGTAAGCTGCGCCATTCTGACCGAGATTGTCGCCCAGCGGATACAACGGGAACCCAGCGCCACCCAGTTTACGGCCGCCCTGCTTCACGACATGGGCAAAGTGGTCCTCAGCGCCTTTGTGAAGGAGACCTTCGAGGAGATCAAAACCTTGGTCGGGGAAAAGGGCTATTCGTTCATTGCGGCGGAGCGGGAAGTATTGGGAATGGACCATGCCGAACTGGGAGGGCTGATCGCTGAAAGTTGGAAGTTCCCCCGCTCGATTGTCGAGGCGGTTCGATACCATCATACGCCCTGGTTGTGTCAGGGTGAAGATCCGGACCTGGTGGCCCTGATCCATTTGGCCAACTGCATGGCCCTGATCACCGGCATCGGTGGCGGCTCAGACGGCCTGTACTATGAGGGGGACCCGGAAATTATGAAGCATTTCCGCCTCCGGGAAAAAGACGTGGAAAAATGTATCGTTCAGCTTAATGACCGTCTGCAGGTAGTCGAATCCTGGCTGAAAGTGGAATAAGAGGTCGGATGGCTGAACCTTTTTTTATGAGGCCTGGCCAATTCCCATCTCAGAGAGAATTCACTCCCGATGGCGGGAACCCTTTAAAGCAGAAGCAGGTACTCGGAGAAGGATCATGGCTTACAATGTGCTGATCGTCGATGATTCGCAGACCATGCGAACGGTGATCAAAAAAACCGTCGCCCTTTCCGGTTTTGAGATCGGGGAATGCTGGGAGGCCGCCGACGGGCAGGCGGCTCTGGAGGCCCTAAACGACCGCTGGGTAGATATCATCCTGACCGATCTCAACATGCCCCGGATGAACGGTCTGGAACTGCTCCGGGCGCTGAAGCAGGATGAAAACTATCGCCATATCCCGGTGGTGTTAATCACCACTGAAGGCAGCGAGGAGCGGATCCAAGAGGCCAAGGCCTTAGGGATTAACGGGTATATCCAGAAGCCTTTTTACCCTGAAGCCGTCCGGGATACCCTGACCGGCATCCTGGAGGTGGTCAATGGATAATGAACTACAGGCGGCGGCGGTCGAGGCCCTTGGCCATGTATTCGAGACCATGTTTTTTGTTTTTCTGGAGCCGTACACCCCGGACTTGGGCGATTCCGCTGG
Source organism: uncultured delta proteobacterium (assembly GCA_963743305.1). Taxonomy (GTDB): domain Bacteria; phylum Desulfobacterota; class RBG-13-43-22; order RBG-13-43-22; family RBG-13-43-22; genus CAVQSS01. The sequence continues at coordinate 508,834 of CAVUPH010000014.1, read as the reverse complement.
CAACCCCTGGTCCCAAAATGAACACTGGCTTAAATGCCGGCTCGGCTTTAAGGGTAAGCTGCGGGGACATCTGCGACTTTTTTTGCCCATTCGCTTGGCTCGGGATCTGACCACCAATTTTCTGGGGTTGGAGGAAGAGGCTTCCGAGCAGCAGGTGATCGATATGACAAAAGAATTAACCAACATGATTTGCGGTAATCTCTTTTCCCGGTATGATCGAGCCTACGGATATGCCTTGACCATTCCTGAGACCGAGGTCATCGGGTTCAGAGATTCGGCCGGCCCGGGGTCGTCGCCGAAGTGGCTCCAGTTGGATTTTTTAGCTGAAGACCAAATGATCCGGTTAGAAATCCAGATGGAGGACTAACCTTCCTCCCGGACTTAATTGATGGACAGAGGAAAAATTGATGATCATCCAGGATTCCAGCCAGGCCCTCGAGGCCCGCGAATATTATCTAAAGCCCGGGTTCCTTTATTTAACCCGGGAGGAGACGGTGATCTATACCGTCCTGGGATCCTGCGTGGCGGTCTGCCTTTGGGATCGTCAAAATAGAATCGGCGCCATGAACCATTTTCTCTATCCTCGAACCGCTGACCCGGCGCAGGCTACAACTCAGTACGGCAATGTGGCCGTCTTGACTTTGATTCGCCTAATGGTTGCCGAAGGAGGCGGTCGAAAAAACCTGGAAGGCCAGATATTTGGAGGAGGAACCCAAGGGACGAAGCACCCGGAAGAGGATATCGGTCCCCGAAACGTACAGGTGGCCAGGAAAATATTACTGCAGCAGGGGATCCCGATTACCTCGGAAGATGTGGGCGGGGGCAAGGGTCGTAAACTCATTTATAACACCGGCACTAATGAAGCGGTGGTCCTGAAAGTGGACCGATTGCGGGAGGAGGACTGGTATCCCTATCGACTTCGGGGTCCCAATTAAAAATGGCAGATTTTATCCCTAAGAAAATCAAAGTCCTGATTGTGGATGATTCGGCCATTGTCCGCAAAATTTTTTCCGAAGAACTATCCGCCGAACCCGATATCGAGGTGGTGGGCACCGCCCCCGATCCCTATGTGGCCCGGGACAAAATTGTTCAGTTGAAACCGGACGTGATCACACTGGACATTGAAATGCCCCGAATGGACGGCCTCACTTTCCTGCGGAAGTTGATGAAGTATTACCCCCTTCCGGTAATTATCGTCAGTTCCCTGTCTTCCAAAGGGAGTAAGATGGCCTTGGAAGCGATTGAGGACGGGGCGGTGGAAGTTTTGGCCAAGCCGGGAGCTTCTTATTCAGTCGGCGATATGGGGATTCAGTTGAAAGAAAAAATCCGGGCGGCCAGCCGGGTAAAAGTAAGTTCTTTTCGGCCGAGTCCGCTGGTTTCATCCCCTCCGGTAGAAAAGATCCGCCTGTCCCTCAGCGAAACCACCCAAAAAATAATCGCCATCGGGGCGTCCACCGGCGGTACCGAGGCCTTGAAGGAAGTCCTGCTCAAATTGCCATCGAATACTCCGGGCCTGTTGATCGTCCAACACATGCCGGCCCAGTTCACGAAGGCCTTTGCCGATCGATTAAACGGAATATGCCAGATCAGAGTCAAAGAAGCAGAAGACGGCGAGACGGTCTTAAACGGCCAGGCGCTGATCGCGCCCGGAAATTTTCATCTGCTTCTCCGCCGCAGCGGGGCCAAATATTATGTCCAGGTCAAGGATGGCCCCATGGTTCATCATCAACGGCCGGCGGTGGATGTGTTGTTTAATTCCGTGGCCCAATACGCCGGGGCCAATGCCGTAGGGGCGATCCTGACCGGCATGGGAGCCGACGGGGCCCAAGGGTTGCTGAAAATGAAGCAGGCCGGGGCCAAAACCTTGGCCCAGGATGAGGCCAGTTGTGTGGTCTTCGGCATGCCTAAGGAGGCGATTAAGGCGGGGGCCGCCGATCAGGTGGTCCCCTTGGTGGAGATGAGTCAAAAGATCATTCGTTCGGTTAATGCACTCTAATGGCCAAAGGCAATAAGAAAACCGAAATAGACCTATTGGAGATTGATCCCAGTCAAGAGTCGGTCGGCCGAGGGGGGACCGACGGAGAGCGCCAATCAGCGGATGTTTCCAGCGGGAAGTCTTCCGGGTGGCTGAAGCGTTTCTCTGTTGTTATCTATATCTTGGCCGGCATGTTGATTATTAGCGGGGGAATCATGGGGGCCCTGTTGCTGGGCTGGATTCAAATCAGCAGTCCGAATCTGGAAGCTCCGGGGAATAAAGGGGGGGCCAGGATGGCCGCTAAACCTCCGGAAAAGCCGCCGGAAATGGGGCCGACTTTAAAATTGAGTTCCCTGGTTATCAATCTAAATGAACCCTCAGGATTTCATTTTGTCAAGGTGGCGGTTGTCCTGGAACTGGCGAAAGCGGACGATCTGGAAAAAATTAAGGAGCGGACTGCGCCCCTTACGGATATGGTAATTCTGACCTTGGGTGACCAGCAACTGACGGATCTGATGAACCCCGAATACCGGGAAAAACTTAAAAGAGAATTATTAGGCCGGCTGAACCAGCGCTTGCCTTCCCGGGAAATCAAGAAGTTATATTTTGATGAATTTCTTTACCAATAAGGGAATTTTTGCGAATCCGCCCTCATTTGACGGTTTCGCAAAAATTCCCTGGAGGCGCGGGGAGCGCTAATGGAACAAAATAGAAGAATTTTTTTGAAGCAGGAAACAATCAGGCTGGGGTTTGGGTCCACTTCCCGAGACACAACTATTGAAAACTATTTTCAAGTCGAGGAGGCCGACGAGGAAAATATGGTGTCCATTCGTATGTTGAACATCAGCGATCAACCCTTCGGAGAAGCGACCCTGATCACCCGGGAGGAGCTGGACCAGGACTACACCCACTGTCCCGAATACTTCGAAAATAAAAAGGACCCGAAAGCCCAATTGGCGGAAAAATATGTGGAATTGGGAGAAGAACACTATGATAACCGACAATTTTTCAGCGCCGAACGAGAATTCAATAAGGCGCTGGCGTTGAATGAAAAAGATCTGAAGGCCAATCTGGGCAAAGGGAAAAGCCTCTATGCCCGGGGAGATAAAAAGGAGGCCAAGGAAATTTTCGACCAACTATCCCAAATGGATGACTTGTATGAAAATGAGAACAAACACATATTCAATGAATTCGGGATCGAATTGCGCAAGCGCAATCTTCATGACGAGGCCGTCTCCAACTATGTCAAGGCCATCGCCATCGATCCGGAAGATCCGGTGCTCTACTATAATCTGGGACGGGCCTATTACGAAAAAAAGGACCGGGAGGAATCCATAGAACAAATGACCAAGGCCTTGACCTTGAAAGAGGATTTCAAGGAGGCCCGGGAATTTCTGAATACTCTAACCGACGGTCAACCCCCTGCAAATCTCAAAGCCGTCGAGCCCAGGCCAGGAGGATCGCACCCCCGGCCTGAACCAAGGACCGCCGGATGAACAACCGCCGCCGCCGAACTCGAGTGCCTTTCCATACCCGGGTTCGATTCATCATTCAAGGGGAGGAGCTGCTCTCTTCCGATTCAAAAGATCTCAGCTTAACGGGCGTCTATTTTGTTACCGCTCTCCGACCGGAGAAAGGTGCGACCGGAGAAGTAAAGATCGCCCTGGGCCTAGGGAATCACCCCCTCACCCTGAGTATTAAGGGAATGGTAGCCCGGGCAGACGAGACTGGAATCGGTGTCCGCTTTCTGGAAATGGACCCGACCTCCTTTGTCCATCTGAAAAACCTTCTTTACTATAATTCGGGGAACCCCGAGGCGATCGATGCCGAAATTCTTCATTACCCCTTTGACCCCGAATAGGGTTAGGGTTTAAGGAAAGAACCGATTCAATGGAACAACCGGCACAACCTCTCCAGGGTGGGGACATCCCCCTGATACTCCAGTCCGCCATCAAATCCCGGCAACGAGTACGGATGGAGATCCCTCAAACGGAATTTTCCTGGATTACCCTCTTTCTGGGATTTGAGACCGGTCCGGGGAGACCTTGGCTGATCATCGACCAGGTAGCCGGGTTTGATCAAGCATTGCGTTTTTCCAGGAATCAAACCATTGCCCTCTCGTTTTTTGATCGAACCCGTGTCCCCTTCCATTTTTCTACCGAGGTCCGCTTCTTGCAACCCAAGGAAATCTGGGTGGAACTGCCCCGGATGATCAACCGGGTGCAACGGCGCGCCTTTTTCCGGGTCAAGGCCTCGCTGGGGATGGAAATATTGGTCCGAGACTTGCTTCATCAAGAATATAAAGCCCGGGTCAAAGATTACAGCACGGGTGGGCTAGCTTTTTATAAGGAACTGGGGGAACAGTGGTTTAAGAATCTGGAGGTCAATGTTACGTTGCGGGATAACGCATTACTTTTCCCTTCGGGAGAGGAACTCCTAACCATCCCTATTCCTTCGGCTGAAATTCGGCGGATTGATGATTTTCCCCCGCACACCATTCAGGGTGCTTTGGAATTTTTACAGATGCCGGGATCGAGCCGCTCCCAACTGGAACGGTTGATCTTTGAACAACAACGTCTGGGGATACAAAAAATAAAAGTCGGTTGACGGTTTTATTCCCTGTCCCTGGATAGGGGTATTTTGTTATTCTCTTTCTCTCTAAAAAATGTTAGCGGTTAGTCATTGAAAGGAATCAGAGACTATGAAAGTTGAAATAATAAATTCTTTTTTGGAGGCTACGGTTTCGGTGATTAGAACGATGTCTTCCGTGGACCTGGCCCCGGGCAAACCCTTTCTCAAAAAAGGGAGTATTTCCACCGGAGACATCTCCGGGATTGTGGGCATGACCGGAGAAAGCGAAGGATCCTTAAGCCTATCTTTCTCCAAAGAGTGCATCCTGCACATCGTCAGCAGTATGTTCGGTGAGCCCTTTACGGAGATCACCGAGGAAGTGAAAGATGCGGTGGGCGAGTTTACCAATATGATATCCGGCGATGCCCGGCGGAGGCTGGAGACGGCCGGGATCGTCTTTCAGGGGGCCATCCCTTCGGTTATTACGGGACCCGGGCACGAGATACGACATGTGACCAAGGATCCCATTATTTCCATTCCCTTCGACTCAGCCAACGGGGGGTTTCATCTCGAGCTGTGTTTCAAATAATCCGCTAGCCTGTCGTTAACCCAACTCCCCTTTTTCTCCATCCCCAATCAACCTGCCCCGGGCTTCCGCCCGGGGCAGGTTGATTGAGACCAATTTCAGTTGATTCTTTCAGCACCCCATCTGCCGCCTGACGGCCGGTGCCTTCGATTTAGGTTGACAAGTCATTGACAAATCTTTTCATCTGCGCCGCATAGCTAGATTCCTGACTTCGTCGGCCACTACGGCAAACCCGGCTCCGGCTTCCCCGGCCCGAGCCGCTTCGACCGCGGCATTCAAGGCCAGCAGATTGGTTTGGAAGGCAATTTCATCGATGGAAGAAGAAGTTTCCTCGATGGGGCGGCTTGCTCCGAGGCCCCTTCTGCTAGGCTCAGGCTGGAATTGGACACCTGTTGAGAAGCCGAGGCCTCCTGTTCGGCCCCCTGATTTAATTCCTGTCTTAAGTTTGAGGCCCGTTATCGGGAATAGTAAAATGGATTTCCACCCGCCGATTCTTAAGTCGATTCATTTCCGAATCGTTAGGGACTATAGGCCGGTGCTCTCCAAATCCCTTCACGGACACCTGAGCCGGATTGATCCCTCGTCGGATCAAGGACTTGGCCACTTGGGTCGCCCGATCGGCAGAAAGCTCCCAGTTGGATGGATAACGCGGGTTCCGGATGGGACGGTCGTCGGTGTGGCCATGGATTTCCACCAGCATTTCGGGTTTGTTTTGGATGAAGGCCCCCACTTTTTCCAGGATCGGTTCGGCCGAGGGTTTAAGGTCAGCCTGTCCGGTATCAAAGGCGATTTGTTCCGGGAAAGTCAAAATCAATTTGGGTCCCCTGCGTTCGATGGTGACCCCCTGCTCCTCCGGTTTCAGTCCTAAAGAACTGGACAACGACTGTTCCATACTTTCCGGGATTTCTTTTTGTCCTGGAAGGCCGGCTATGCGCGGATCGGGGCGCGAGGCTTCGGGTTGTTGGGCTGGAGGAGCTGGGATCGGAAAGGACGCCGGTCGCGATAGGATGGGATTGCTGGACGTTTGCCGGCTTTGCTGCTTCCAGGTCAGGCCGAAAAGGAGGACAAAAAATATCACCAGGAGTAAAAGCAGATCACTCAGGGTTAAGAACCAGATTTCATTGGCATTGTCTCCAGAAGCCGGTCTTCTGGATCTGGGGGGAGTCCGGCTCTTCTTTACCGGGAGGGGCTCGAATTCTTGAGATGGAATTTGATAGTCGGGTTGGACGGGATTCATACCCGGGCCCCTCTGGGCTGGTCATAGGGTGACAGCAATACAATTTTAGGTTTCAAGGAAGAGCGCTGAGGCGCTGACAGGTTCCCCGCCAGGGTTTCCAGTTTATATTGAATAGCCTTGGGGTGTTCCTGGTCATATATATCCAGGATGCCCTCCTGGACCAATTCCAAGCGCATTTCATCCTGATCCATAAATTCCTTCAATTTGTTTGCCAGGGGAACAAAACAGAGGTTGGCCAGGACCACGCCGTAAAAAGTGCTTAACAGGGCGATGGCCATGTACCCGATTAGGCCCTGGGGATCACTGATATGTCCAAAAATTCGAATCAGGTTGACAATGGTCCCCGTCAGGCCCAGAGCAGGGGCCAGGCGGGCCATGCTGTTCAAGATTTTATACCCGCCTTCATACTGTCCGTAGATGCCATCGGCCTCTTTTTGCATGATTTGCTCGATCTTATCCTTGGAATAATGATAGGTTATCAAGTCCACCCCTGTTTTAATCATGCCGGGAGGCAATCCGTTTCCCTGCTGTTCCAAAGACCGGATCCCCCCCTTACGAAAAACACGGGCTAAGTTGACCAAAGTCTGGGTGGTCCAGTCAATTTCCTCCCGGGAGGTAAAAGTCTTTTTCATCAGCCGGAAGGTCCAAAGAATTTTTTTCCAGGGGTAGGCCATCAGGGAGGCTGCCAAGGTACCGCCTAAGACGATCATTAGTGCATTTAAGTTGGAAGCCAGTCCCAACTCCTTTACTTCCAAATTGAAGGCGGCCAAAAAAATTAAAACCAACAGGATTAGAGAAATGAATACTTGGGCTACCATGGGCGGACTCCTTTTTTCGATGTCTTTTTTTATAAAATTATAAGCAGAAACTATGCCAAGGGGAGAACAGAGGGCATTCACAAGATAACATCTTGATATTATTTAATAGAAAACCAGGGAAGGGAACGAAGGGAAAGCGGATATTCCAAGAGAGCGGGGCGACTAAGGAATTATTTTCCTATCAGCCGATAGAGGCCGGCAAGAAAACGGAAAGGGTGTTCAGGTCGTTTTCCTGGGTTAGTTCCAGCCGGCCCCCATGGGCGATAATGATTTTTCGGGCTAGAGACAGTGCCAGGCCTAGGCCGAAAGCCTTTCCGGAGAAATCCCTGCCTAAGAGGGTGTGGCGCAATTCCTCGGGAAACTGCCCGGATTTCGTACTGAAACTGATCCGGATTTCTCTGTTCTCCGGAACCTCCTCCAGGCCGATCCAAAGTTCCCGATCCATTTTCCCCAGGATTTGGATTTCGGTTTCCAGGAGGCACTGCAGGGCCTTGGAAATTTCCGCTTCGTCCAGGGGAATTAGAAGCGAAGAGGGCCGATAAAGGCGGATCAAATGAATATCTTTTTCAGTCAGGCGATCCTGTTCGCCGGCCAGCACTTTTTCCACTACCTGGGTTAGGTCGCGGGTAATGATAAAAGGCTTATAGATTTGGGAATAGGCTACCAGGTCCTTGAGGACTTTTTCCAGACGGAGGGATTCATTAGTTATTAAGTGAACATATTCAATCACATCGCCCCGCTGTTCAACATTTTTGGCTAAACGGTGGGCAAACCCCCCGATGGCCATAAGGGGGTTACGGATTTCGTGAACCACGGCTTCCAGCGTGTTTTCCAGCAGTTTGTTTTTTTCCTCAAGTTCTTCGGTGGGTTCCTGGACAGTAGACTGTTCCAGATCGGAAATGAGGTTGAAGACCTTGATAAAGCTGGATTCCAAAGAACCATTTATCCTGGCCAGTGTCCGGTTGGCCTTTTCCATAACTATCAACAGATCATCCTGGGAGTTGATCATTAAGCGGAGCTGGCCGGCAACCTCTTCAACCTGAGAAAAGGTCGTCACCAAAATCTCATTTGTTCTCTCCAGACTCAAGCCCTGGCCCGGGGCTAAGCGGTCCAGTAAATGAAAATCATCTTGGGGCCCGAAGAAGATTTGGGTGCAGATCCGTGAAAATTCTAAAATTCTGACTAGGGGTGAACGGTCTCCCTGAAGCGCCTCCGGGCCGAAGTATTTCTGACTTTCAATAATTTGATCAGGGAAATGCCAGCGTTGCAGGATAATCCGTCCCACTTCACGATGATTTATCCCCAGATGCTCGGTTTCCCAAGCGATTAAATCCGTCAGGTCGGTGGCCCCACCGGGAAAGTCTTCCTTTAGCCACTTTGGGCAAACGGGGAATAATAACAGCATCCCGATTTCCAGTATTAGCCCGGCCGTGAAGATCTCTTCCGGGTCCAATTCTTCAGCCCAAAAGCTGGCTTGGGAAAAACCCTGGGCAATCAGTGCCCGATAAAGGGATGTTTTCCAGAAAAGGTCGTAATCCATTCCTCCGACCCGCCCCAGAGGGAAGGTGTCGCGGAGCGAAATATTCAGGGCCATCAATCGGACCCGTTTGAATCCGGCCATGATAATGGCATGGGAAATGGAAGAAATCTTGTTTCTTCGTCCAAAATAGGCGCTATTGACCATTTTTAACAGGCGGGTGGTCAAACCCGGATCCTGCTCGATAATGCGGTTTAAATCCAGAACCGAAGTCCGTTCGTCCGAGGCCGCCTCGATAAGTTGAATGGTTAAAGGAGAAAGAGAAGGCAAAAAATCATTGGAGGCGATTTGATGCAAGATCCTGCTTTTTTTTTCCGAATCCATCATGAGTTTAATTTTCCTTGCAGGAAGCGGTCATATTTCTGTATGATTAAGATCACTTTAGTTCTTATAGCCGTTCAGGATGACGAATAAGAACTCCCCTGCCTGCCAAAGGTTCAAGACCGACCGACCGGGTAGAAAGGCAACCTCTCTTAAGGGTTATCGGAAGATATTATTTTTTTTTTATTAAAAACGTCCGCGGAAGAACAAATCTTTTTATCCGGGGATAAATCTCGATCGCCGATCAGGACTTGCCGGGAATCGGATGATAAAAAAGATCAACACCTCCGATCTCACCCTGGGTATGTTTATAACCCAACTGGACCGATCCTGGTTGGACACCCCCTTCTTTTTTCACAGGGTCCTGATCAAATCCCCCCAACAGCTCTCTCAAATGAAAGCGTACTGCCGTTACGTCTATATTGATACGGACAAGGGAAAAGACACCGACCATTCACTCCCGATTAAAGAGGTGGGCCCGGGAATGCTTCAGCAGATCCTGGAGAAAAAGGAACCGACCGCCGCCGTTTTATCCAGTCAAGTCTCATGGGATAAAGAATTTTCTCTGGCCCGCGAGGTTCGCGACCAGACCAGACAGGTGGTGGATCAGATCCTGGAAGACGCCCGTCTGGGAAAAAGTATTGATTCTTCAGGGGCCAAAGAAGCCGTGGAGAATATTATCGACAGTGTGATCCGCAATCGGGATGCCCTGGTTTGCTTAGCCCAAATCAAGAACAAAGATGAATATACCGCCCTACACTCCTTGAATGTCAGCATCCTGTCGGTAGCTTTTGGCCGGAGCCTGGTCCTTCCCCGGGAGGCCCTCCAAATTTTGGGTATCGGAGGATTGCTTCATGATATCGGCAAGATGAAGATTCCACTGGAGGTCTTAAATAAGCCGGCCCGGTTGACTGACGGTGAGTTCCATCAGATGAAAAATCATGTTCGCTATGGGACTGAGATTTTAGGCCGCATCCCCCACTTCCCACCCAAAGGGGTCCAGATGGTCGGCCAGCATCACGAACGCTATGGGGGTCATGGGTATCTCAAGGGGCTTCGAGGAGAACAGTTGAGTCTTTTCGGCCAAATAGCCACGATTGTGGATGTGTACGATGCTATCACTAGTGATCGGGTATATCGAAGGGGAGTCCTGCCCCATGAGGCGGTAAAGCGCATGTTCGAATGGAGTCCCCGGGATTTTGACCGGAGTTTGCTGGAAAATTTCATTAAGTGTTTCGGAATTTACCCGGTCGGCAGCCTGGTGGAGATCAATCAATCGGAAGTGGGCATCGTGGCGGCGGCCAACAGGGAAAAAGCGCTCAAGCCCACAGTATTGCTCATAATGAAAAAGGGGGGAGAGAAATACTTCCCCACCCGGATGGTGCAGTTAAACGAAAAAGACCCCTCCACCCAACAGGATCGCTGGAAGATTACCAACGTCCTGGATCCCAACCAGGAAGGGGTTTCCATCAAATCCTATTTTTTGGCATAGACATTGCATATTAAGCCCAACATGATCCCTAAAATCTCATCCTGGGAATCCAAGTTGTGGGTTGACCGCCCTTGGGAAAAAGACCTGAGGTCAAACCCTTCCTCCCCTGTAGAGCAGGGGAGTCCTCCTTCTTCGGTGGATAGTTTCTTCTTGGCCTTATTATTTAAATTGATTGAAAAAACTTTGGCTGAGGCCAGGATCGAACCTGACAGCAGCGTCATTCCTCCTGCCCTTCCTCTGGAAGATGTTCCTGCGCAAATCCTGGAATGGGGACAACCGGCGGACAGGTGCTGCGAACGACAGGGGGAGTCAAAACCCAAGAATAAGGGACAAGATTTTGACTACCCGATCAGTGAAGCCGCCGCTAAATACGATTTGGATCCGGCCCTGATCCGGGCGGTCATACAAGTAGAAAGCAACCGTAATCCGGAGGCGGTTTCCTCGGTGGGGGCTCAAGGCCTGATGCAGTTGATGCCTAAAACAGCAACCGAGATGGGCGTGACCAATTCTTTTGATCCGGCGCAGAATATTGAGGGGGGAGCCCGTTACCTGCGTCAATTGCTGAACCGCTATCAAGGGAACCGACGATTGGCCTTGGCCGCCTATAATTGGGGGATGGGGAATCTGGAAAAACGTCCGGAGGCCCTGCCGAAAGAAACCCAAGGCTACATCTTAAAGGTGGAAAAAGCCTATACCGAAATTTTGAAAAGAGCCTAACACTCTCAACGGGTCAAAGAGTCAGGATACCCTTACCCCTTGACCCCTTTTCTTTAGCCTAACTTTTAATTTCTATTTTTTTGGTTTTAGGGCTTTCAGCCTGGGGAATGACTACACTTAAGACCCCTTCCTTAAAAGAAGCCTCCACCTGGTCCTCCTGGACATCCCCGGGCAGGCGAAGACTTCGGGAAAAAGAGCCGTAAGAAGACTCCCGAAGATAATAATTTGCTCCCTCTTCTTCCTTTTTCACTTCCTTCCTGCCGCTGATCGTCAGCACATTATGATCAATGGAAATGACGATATCCTTTTTCTCGACCCCCGGAATCTCCGCCGTCAGAAAATATTTTCCCTCCTTTTCATAAAAATTAAAGGTAGGTACCCACTCCTCCCCTTTCCAACGAGGCCATTCCCGCCAGAGTCGATCCATAAAAATATCGCCCCATCCCTCTTCACCGAAAGGGGTCATCCAGGCCGGCCTTCTCCCTTTTTTTATCAATGGCATGGTCATGGTTATCCTCCATCCCTTGGCCCTTTTTTATAAAAAAATAAGCTCGCGGACAGAAAAAGTCAACCGTTCAGAAGCCACCCGATCTTAAATCCCGAACGGGGAATCCCTTACTCCGGATCTACTCCGGTTTTTACCAGGGAGAGGAGGATTGAAAAAAGATTTAATCGGCCGCCTTGCGGATAAAGGTCGGAACCTCTAACTCCTCTTCATCAAAATAAAATTCAGCCGGTTTGGCCGGACGGCGTGGTCCAACCCGATCAAGGACTTTGCCTGAGCGAATAAAAGTGGGCTTTTCCAAGTCTTCCGAGCGCTCTTTGATCGAGTCCTGGATGGTCGGCCGAAACTTTTCCAATTCGACCGGAACCCGGTCTTCCCGAGAGTTGATTCCCGTAGCGATTACAGTAATGCGAAGTTCATCTCCCATGGACTCATCAATGGCCGTCCCCCAGATGATGTTGGCCTCCTCGTGGACCTCCTTTTGAATGAGACTGGAAGCCTCATTTACTTCTTCAAAACCCAGGTTCGAACTGGCGGTGATGTTCATCAGGACGGCCCGGGCGCCAGAGATGGTAATATCCTCCAGCAGGGGACTGGAAATAGCCTTTTGGGCGGCTTCCATGGCCCGGTTTTCTCCGCTGGCTAGGCCCGTCCCCATCAGCGCAATCCCCATTTCGGCCATTATGGTCCGGACATCGGCAAAATCGAGGTTGATCAAACCGGGAATCGTAATCAGGTCGGATATTCCCTTGACCGCGTACAGAAGAACATCATCGGCTTTCTTGAGCATTTCCAGAAAAGAGGCTTTCTTGGTGGCCAGGGAAATCAAACGGTCATTAGGGATGGTGATCAGGGTGTCCACCGTATTTCGCAACTCCCGAATGCCTTCCTCGGATTGCTTGAGGCGACGCTGCCCCTCAAAGTGAAAGGGCTTGGTGACGACCGCCACGGTCAGGGCTCCCAGTTCCCTGCTGATCTTAGCGATAATCGGGGCCCCGCCGGTTCCGGTTCCCCCGCCCATGCCGGCGGTGATGAAGACCATATGGCTCCCCGCCAATTCTTCCCGAATCTTATCCGTGTCTTCCAAGGTGGCATTTCGGCCCATTTCAGGGTTGGCCCCGGCCCCCAATCCGCCGGTCAGATTGGCCCCCAATTGAATTTGAACCGTCGCCAGGGAGGAGGTTAAGGATTGAATATCGGTATTGGCGGCGATAAAATCCACCCCTTTCAGGTCGGACTGAATCATGTTGTTCACGGCATTGGTTCCACCGCCTCCAATGCCGATGACCCGAATTTTGGCCTTCTGAATCGGCCTTGCCTCCATTTCGACCAGTTCGATCTTCATCCCTTCTCCTCCCTCTCGTTGCTGTCTATTGTTTGTATCCAAAACCGGGCTAGCGGTCAACATCATTTTATTATTCCTTCCCAAAAAACGATCTATCGGCCGTTTTCTGATCACATCATCTCTTTAAACCAGCGTTTCATCCGTTCCATGACCCGATAGAAAATATTTTGATCGCGAATGCGAAATTTCTTTCGGGGCATGGAACGGGCCCCATAAAGGGTAAGTCCCACGGCCGTTGCATACATGGGATTATTGACCACATCGGTGATGCCGCCGAATCCCTGAGGATAACCACGGCGGCAGGGAAGATTAAAAATCTGTTCCCCCAACTCCGGAAGGCCTTCCATCAATGAAGATCCCCCGGTGATCACCACCCCGGAAGCGATCAAATCCCCGAATCCGGACCGTAGAATTTCGCGGTTAACCAAGGTAAAAATTTCTTCCACTCGGGGTTCCAGGATTTCCCCCAAAATCTGCCGGGAGATCATCCGCGGTTTTCGGCCCCCTACGCTGGGAACTTCCAGGGTCTCTTCCTTGTTGATCATCGAACTCAAACCGCAACCGTGCATTTTCTTGATCCGTTCGGCGGCCTGGTGGGGCGTCCTCAGGCCCACCGCAATATCGTTGGTCAAGTTATGACCCCCCAAGGGTAATATGGCGGTGTGTTTGATGCTGTTGTTGGAAAAAATGGCCAAATCCGTGGTCCCGCCGCCGAAATCGATCAACGCCACTCCCAATTCTTTTTCTTCGGGGGAAAGCACCGTCTCGCTGGAAGCAACCGATTCCAATACGATATCGCAGACATCCAACCCGGCCTTGTTGGCGCAGCGAATGATGTTCTGGGCCGAGGTGACCGCCCCGGTGATAATATGGACCTTGACTTCCAGACGCACGCCGGCCATTCCCAGCGGGTCTTGGATCCCGTCCTGGTCATCGACAATGAATTCCTGGGGCAGAACATGGATGACCTCCCGATCCAAGGGGATGGCAATGGCCTTGGCGGCCTCGATCACCCGTTCGATGTCCCCCCGGGTAACTTCCCGGCTTTTGACGGCGATCACCCCGTGACTGTTGAAGCCCTTGATATGACCGCCAGCAATCCCGGCATAGACCGAGGTGATTTCACAGCCAGCCATGAGTTCCGCCTCTTCCACAGCCTTTTTGATGGAATTGACCGTGCTCTCAATATTGACCACCACCCCTTTGCGCAATCCCACGGAGGGATGGGTCCCCATACCGATGATATCCACCCCCTCGGCGGAAACCTCTCCCACCACGGCGCATATTTTGGTCGTTCCGATATCCAGCCCTACCACCAGATTCGATTCCATCAGGCGTTCACCTCCTTTCCTATTGCTCTGCTCGGCGGCCTCTCCATCAAAGGGATTAACCCTTTTTCCCGCCCGAAGAGGGTCGCAGGCCATGAACGATAATCCGTTGGCCGTATTGCAGGGAAATGCCTCGAAGATTCATAAGATCCGGGCGTTTCTGCAGATTCCGCCAGACCTTCTCCAGGCGGGCCATTTTCGTTTTTAACTCCCCGCGGCCCAAGGTGATGCGAACCCCATAATCCAGGGTGTAGAGGGAGTAGCCGCATTCGGGATCATAATGAATTTCCGAAAGCTTGTCGGGATAAAGCGGGTCTACTCCCTGCGCCAGCAACCTGGTCAAGGTGGAGATCTCTTGAAGAACCTCAGGGTCCAAATAACCGCTTTCTCGCCAGTCGCCTTTTTGCAAACCCGTTAATACCGGCAGAGTGAACCCCTCCCGGCGTTCGACCTTCTTAAAAGCCAAGCCCTCCTGGTCCAGAAAAAAGAGACGCCCATCCACCAATACCAGGCTTAACGGCTGCCGTTCTTGAACGGCAACCAGGAGCTTATTGGGCAACTCGCGTCGCAACTGCACCGATTTGACCCAGGGAATGGCCTCCATCTTTTTTTTGACGTCGCTCAGGTTCAGGGAAAGGATATTCAGCTTATCCTCCAGCCCCCCTTTTTGCAACAATTCGAGCTGAGAAACCTGTTTATTCCCCTGAAAGTTAACATCCTCCAATCGGAAGAAAGGCGCCGATAAGGCGACTAAATATCCGACCAAGAGGGTAATACTCAGCCCGACCAGGATCATAATGACAATCGATCCGATCCAGAAGTGGTGCCCCAGCCGTTGAAACCAGTTGGTCCCGCCTTCTTTTAGGGGCCGATGGAAACCATTCCGACCGGCGGCCCCCAGTTTTGTTTTTCCCAAATACATGCTTTTCTCCCCTGATCAATAACCTCACAAAAAATCCAAAAACGGCCTTCTGCGGGTCCGTCATTCTTGAACGACCTTCGGAACCCGTCGGCGAGGGTTTAAAGAACAACCCCAGAATCGCACCTCCGGTTCCAAGATGATCCCACTTTGGCGTTGTACCCGCTGACGGATGATCCGCATCAAGCGGAGTACGTCTCGGGCCCGGGCCTGACCGCGATTGACGATAAAGTTGGCGTGTCTCCAAGAGACTTGGGCTTCCCCCTGCTGCCTCCCTTTTATACCGGCTGCTTCAATCAGCCGTCCGGCATAGTTTCCCGAAGGGTTTTTAAACACCGATCCGCAACTGGGGTATTGCCAAGGTTGGGAAGCCCTTCTTTTTTTAACCAGCTTGCGCATCTCCTGGACGATCACCTCTCGATTCCCAGGGGCTACTTTCAAGAGACCGGAAACAATCACTTCATCGGGGTTGAGGGCTCAGACGACGATAACCAAAATCCAAGGCCTTACGGGTACGTTTTATGACCTGGCCCCGGGAATCGATAATATTCAGCGAACGGGTCAGGTCCTTAATTTCGCGCCCCTGACTGCCGGCATTCAAGGCCCAGGCCCCACCCAGAGAACCGGGAATCCCGACCAAGAACTCCAAACCCGTCAGCGAGTATTTAACCCCGTAACGGAGCACGGAGGAAAGGAGGGTCCCGGCCCCGATCTCCAGGGAATGTACGCGCCCCGATCGTTTCCGGGGTTCAATCCAATTTAAAAAAGGGGTCAAGTGAATCACAATCCCTCGAACTCCGCGTTCTCCCACCAGGATGTTGCTCCCGGCGCCCAAAAAAAAGCAGGGCAGCCGGAATTCACGGCCAACGGCCAGGAGTTGTTGCACTTCCAGCGCGTCTTTGGGCGTCACCAGCCAATCCGCTATCCCACCGATTTTCCAGGTGGTCAGCGGGGCCAAGGGCTCCCTGATTTTGACCCGCCCAGGGCAGAGGGCTTCAAGGCTTTGCCGAATCTGCCTTCTTGGAGACAAGTTCTTCTCCTATCTTCCAAACATCTCCGGCTCCCAGGGTCACCAGAATATCCCCCGGCCTGAGCTGGTTTTGGAGATACCCCAGAACCTCTCCGGCTAAGGAGAAAAATGCCGTTTCCTTTTGGCCTTTGGCCCTTATTCCTTCCAGGAGCTTTTCCGAAGTCACTCCTTCGATCGGGTCTTCTCCGGCCCCGTAGATGGGCAACAGGAGCAGTTGGTCCGCCTGGTAAAAGGCCGTGGTGAATTCTTCCCGCAAGGCCCGGCTGCGGGAATAGCGATGGGGTTGAAACAACACCACCAAGCGGCGGTCGGGCCAACACCCTCGGATGGCATTGAGGGTGGCCCGGATTTCCGTAGGGTGATGGCCGTAATCATCCAGCACTGTGGCCCCCCCGTACTCGCCTTTTATTTGAAAGCGTCTTTGCACCCCGCCTAAGTGTTCAAAGGCCTCCTGGATCAGGTTAAAGGGGATTTCCAATTCAAAGCCGGCTGCGATGGCGGCCAGGGAATTATAGACGTTGTGCAGACCCGGAAGCTTGAAACGAAGATCACCCCATTCCTTTCCCTGGGCGAACAGCCGGTAATGGGTGACCAACCCCTCTTGGCGGACATCCCGGGCTTGGAAATCGGCCTGCGCCGTCAATCCGTACGTCCGATACCGTTTTTTTAATTCCGGAATCAGGGAGGGCAAATAGGGATCATCCAGGCAGAGAATGGCCAAGCCGTAGAAGGGCAATCGGTTCAAAAAGGCCAAAAAAGTCTCCTGGATATGCTGCAGGTCCCGATAAAAATCCAGATGCTCCAGATCAAGGTTGGTGACCAGGGCGATACTGGGGGTCAAGTGGAGGAACGACCCATCACTCTCGTCGGCTTCAGCCACTAAAAAAGGGCCCTGCCCCAAGCGGGCGTTGGTCCCCCAAATGTCCAACCGCCCGCCGATGACCACGGTCGGATCCAATCCCCCCCTGGCCAAAACAGCGGCCACCATGGAAGTCGTGGTGGTCTTGCCGTGGGCCCCGGCCACGGCAATGCCGTATTTCAATCGCATCAGTTCAGCCAGCATTTCGGCTCGGGGAATAACCGGCAGCAACGCCTGGCGGGCAGCGATGACCTCGGGATTGTCCGGCCGTACCGCCGAAGAGGTGACGATCACTTCAGCCCCCTGGATATGCTCCGGGCGGTGGTCATAAAAAATCCGTCCTCCCAGAGAAGCCAGTCTGCGGGTGATCTCGGTTTCTCTCCTATCTGATCCGCTGACCCGGTAGCCTAAGTTGAGAAGCACCTCGGCTATCCCGCTCATGCCAATGCCCCCGATGCCGATAAAGTGAATATGCTGAAAACGAGGATAGGGTTTATGGTCCATTAATTCCGCTTGCCTTTCCAAACCAACTGAATAGCGTTTTCTACAATTTCCTCCGCCGCCTGCCAGCGGCCCAAGGTTTTCGCTTGGGCGGCCAGATCGGCCCGGTGTTCGGGGTCATTTCGCCATTTTTGGATGACCGCGGCTAATCCGGCGCCTGTGAGTTCCTTTTCCGGAATCATCTCGGCCGCACCTCGCAGAACAAGAGAACGGGCGTTTTCTTCCTGGTGGTTGTTGGTGGCGAAAGGGAAGGGGATCAAGAAGCTCGCCTTGCCCAAGGCCGTTATTTCGGCCAAGGTAGTGGCCCCGGAACGGCAAATCAACATATCGGCCCGAGCGTAGGCCCAAACCATGTCGGAAATAAAAGCCAGGACCTGATGTTGAAATCCCTTTTTCAGGTAAGCCTGCCGGACCCAATCTTCATCCTTTGTGCCAGTTTGATGGATAAATGACAAGTCCTTATTGAGTTCCACTAAAAAGTCCAGGGCTTCAGTGACCAATTGGTTAAGCCGGTGGGCGCCCAGACTCCCTCCCAGAACCAAAATGGTCAGGGGGGCTTGGGGACTGGAGGGCTCTTCCAAGACCCGCTTTAGTTCCCGGCGGACCGGGTTGCCGGTCCATAACGATTTTCGGGCGGGAAAATATTCCCGGCTTTTTTCGAAGGAATAATAAATCCGATCTACCAGCAGGGCTAATATCCGGTTGGTCAGGCCGGGAATCGAATTCTGCTCTTGAATGGCCGTGGGGATCCCTTTCAACCGCCCGGCCAGGACTACCGGTCCGGAAACATAACCCCCCACCCCGATGATCAGGTGGGGTTGGAATTCCCGGAGGATCCGCCAGGACTCTTTCAAGGCCCCGGGGATCTTAAACAAGGCTTTCAGTTGCCCGAGCACTCCGCGTCCTTTAATCCCCTCGGCCTCGATGGTCTGGGAAGAAAATCCCCGAGAGGGCAACACCTGCTGGTCGATGGCGCGACGGGTGCTGACAAAATGAACCTGGTTTTCAGGATCTTGGGCCATAAAGGTTTCAGCAATGGCAATCCCCGGGAATAAATGGCCGCCGGTTCCTCCACCGGCGATCAGGACCTTCATCCGCCTTCCTCCTGGCTTTGGGCGGAAATATTCATCAGGATGCCCACGCAGATCAGGTTGAGAAGCAATGAGGTCCCACCGTAACTTAAAAAGGGGAGGGTCAACCCCTTGGTGGGCAACAAACCCATGACCACCAGCATGTTGATAAACGCCTGCAGACCGATCATGACCGTAATCCCGACCGTCAGATAGATCCCAAAGAGGTCTTTTTTCCGGAGGGCCAGCAGGAGGCATCGAACCATAAAAAACAGAAATAGCGCGGCCACTATCGATACTCCGAAAAAACCCAATTCCTCTCCCAGAATGGAAAAAATGAAATCCGTATGGGGTTCCGGCAGATAGAAAAGCTTCTGATGGCTCCCCCCCAACCCCTGGCCGGTCAACCCTCCGGCCCCAAAGGCATAAAAAGAATGGATCAGATGAAATCCCGACCCCAAAGGGTCTCCCCAGGGATTCAGATAGGACAACACTCGCAGCCGCCTATAGGGGACCCGCCAGACTAGAAAATAAGTCAACGGGATCAGGGGGACCAGGGACACGAGCAGGTGCTTCAGCCTGACCCCGCCTACAAACAAAAGGACCCCCGTGAGCAGCAGAATACTAATGGCCATGCCCAGGTCCGGTTCGGCTAAAACCAGGGCCATAAAGAGCAAGACCACCCCCACATGAAACAGAAAGCCTTGGGATAAGGTCTTCATGACCGCCTGTTTTTTGGTCATGGAATACGACAGAAAAATCACCAGTACCAGCTTGGAAAACTCGGCCGGCTGGAAAGAAACGCCGCCCAAACGAAACCAGCGGGAGGCTCCCCCCACCCGTGACCCGATGCCCGGAATCAAAACTAAAATCAGGCAGAGAAAGCTGGCTCCCATGGCCCAATAGACCCAGCGCTGGTAAACCTGATACGGGATATACCGAAAGACCAGTAGCGCCAAGAACCCGAAGAGGGCAAAGGCCGCTTGTTTCTGGGCAAAATAAAAACTGTTGTGATAACGTTCCGCCGCCAGGCGGGAACTGGCGCTGTAGACCATAACAATGCCGACCAGCACCAGGAGGACCGTCAGCCCCAGCCAGACATAATTGAGGCTCCGGCCTCTCTGGAGCGTCGTTTCGGATTCTGCGCCCGGGGAGGCGGTCATCCTTCTCCCGGCCAAAGCGGTTTTTTCTTCTAAGGGTTGGCTGTAATTATTCATGATTCCTTTTAAGCTGTCTGACCGCCTGCTGAAAGACCTCGCCCCGCTGGGTATAGTCCCTGAACATATCAAAGCTGGAACAGCCCGGGGAAAGAAGAACCACGTCTCCAGGTTCCCCCTGTCTGAAAGACCGGAAAACCGCCGCTTCCAGGGAATCGGCCAACTCAGTGGAGGTCAGATTCCCCAACTGTTCTTGCATTTTTTCCCGGGCCTCCCCAATCAAGATAAGGGACTTGACTTTCCCCCGGATCAGCCCTTTTAAGGGTCCGTAATCTCCCCCTTTGTCGCGGCCTCCGGCTATCAGGATCACCGGCTGGGAAAAACCTTCCAGGGCCTTCACCACGGCCCCCACGTTGGTCCCCTTGGAGTCATCGAAGAATTGAATTCCCCGGACCTCGGCCACCCACTCCAGGCGGTGCCCGAAACCTTTAAACTGCTCCAAGGCCCGTTGTATGTCCTCAGAGGCGGCCCCCAACAGCCGGGCGCCCAGGACAGCCGCCAGGGCATTTTCCCGATTATGGACGCCGGACAAGGAAAAGGCCCGCAGATCATACTCTTCCGCCGACCCGCTGAGATTTAAACGCAGCCGATCCTGATCCAGATAGGCGCCCAGGGTCAGGGGCTCGGTCCGGCTGAAATAATAGACCGGCACTCTCAACTGCTGCCCGATCCCGCGCACCAGCGGATCATCCCAGTTCAAAACCGCGGCGTTGTCTTCACCCTGATTGCGGAAGAGACCGGCTTTGGAATGGATATAGCCCTGAAAATCGGGATAGCGATCCAGGTGGTCTTCGGTAATATTCAACAGCACGCCTACCCGAGGGCGAAAATGTCGGGCCGTATCCAATTGAAAACTGCTGATCTCAGCGACCACAAAGTTTTTATCCTGACCGTTCAAGAGGTACTCCACCAGGGGGCGACCGATATTCCCTCCCAGAAAAGTCGAAAATCCACCCTCCAGAAGCATTTTGTTGATCAAGGCGGTAGTGGTTGTTTTCCCATTGGTCCCGGTAACGGCAATGATCGGGGTCCGACATTTCCTCGAAAAAAGCTCCAGTTCCCCCCAAATGGGGATTCCTTTTTCCCTGGCCGCTTTTAACGGAAGAATGTCCAAAGGAATTCCGGGACTGACCAGGATGAGATCGGCCTGGAGAAAAAAGTCGACCGTATGCCCCCCGACCTCAATGGTCCAGGGGGAAGTGCCTTCCAGAGCAGAGGACACCAGTGGTTTCAGTTCCTCTCGTGAACGGGAATCGGAGACCAAAACCCGGGACCCCTGCCGTTTTAAATATTCCGTCAATGCCAGGCCCGTTTTGCCTAAACCGACTACCAATATTTTTTTTCCGCTGAAATCCAAAGCACCGTCCTTAACGCAATTTTAACGTGCTGAGGGAAAGCAAGCTCAGAATCACGGCAATGATCCAAAAACGGACAATAATTTTCGGTTCGCTCCAGCCCTTCAATTCAAAGTGATGGTGCAGAGGGGCCATCCGAAAGATCCGCTTGCCATGGGTCATCTTGAAATAACCCACCTGGAAAATCACCGAGAGGGCCTCCACCACAAAAAGACCCCCTACCAGGATGAGGACAATCTCGTTTTTAGTAACCACGGATACGGTGCCCAGGGCCGCCCCCAAGGACAGGGAGCCCACATCCCCCATAAAGATCTGGGCCGGGTAGGCGTTAAACCAGAGGAAGCCGATGCCGGCGCCGACCAGGGCTCCGCAAAAAATAGCCAGTTCTCCCGCTCCGGGGACATAGAGAATCTGAAGGTAATTGGCGATCTTCAAGTGTCCGGTACAATAGCTAAAAAGCAGGTAGGTCCCGAAGGCGATGGTGGCCGGTCCGATAGCCAGCCCATCCAAACCGTCGGTCAAGTTTACGGCATTGGAAGTCCCGACGATAATGAAAACGGTCAGCAGGACATATCCCCAGCCCAGATCCGGAGTAAGGGTTTTTAAAAAGGGAATGTTCAAGCGCGTATTGTATTGAAAATGAAGGACCAAAATTATGGCCGGGATCAGGGCCAGGAGGATCTGCAGGAACATTTTGCTCCGTCCGCTCAACCCCTTGTTTCTTTTCTTGATCAGCATCCGGTAATCATCTATGAAACCGACAAGACCGAAACCCAACGTGACCAAAAGGACCAACCAGATATACAGGTTGGTCAGGTCCGCCCAGAAGAGGGTAGCCAAGGTGACGGCAAAAAGGATCAGGATGCCACCCATGGTAGGGGTCCCCTTTTTATTTAAATGCGACTGGGGGCCCTCCTCCCGGATGTACTGACCGATCTGATGCCGAGCCAAAAGACGGATCACGACCGGCCCTAAAAAGAAGGTAATGATCAGGGCCGTCAATGTGGCGTAGATGGTTCTTAACGTGATGTACCGAAAGACGTTGAAGAAGGAAAATTGGGTGTGGAGTGAATAGAGAAGCTGGTAGAGCATGGCCTTATCCCTGCTCCTCGGGTTGGAGGGCCGCCACGATGGTCTCCAGGGCCATCCCGTGCGATCCTTTGATCAGGACCCAATCGCCGGCCTGGATTAGCCGGTCGAGCTGTTCCAGCAACTCCGTCGGCGAGCTGCAGTGAAAAGCCTGGGATGGCGGCCGGTCACCCTTAAGGGCCTCAGTCATAAGGGCCGGAGTCTGTTGCCCGATGGTCACCAGGTAATCAATCCCCAGCTCACCGATCCGTGTCCCGATCTCCTGATGAGCCGTTCGGGAAAAACCCCCTAACTCCAGCATGTCCCCCAGCACCATTCCCCCTCGTCGATCCTGCCTCAAGGATTGAAAGGTACTCAAGGCGACCTGAACGGAAGCCGGGTTGGCGTTGTAACTGTCGTCCAGCAAATGAGCGCCCCCTCGCCCGGGTCGTACTTGAAGCCGATGGGCCGGAGGGCTGAAGTCTTCCAGTCCTCGTTGAATCCGGTCGATAGACAAGCCCAGGACCAGGGCGGCAGCAGCGGCGGCCACGGCATTGCTGACATTGTGGCGGCCGGGAAGCGGTATCCGGACCTCACGGCGCTGTCCCTGAAAGCAGAGAAAAAATACAACCCCGGAGCCGGCCGGTTGAATTCCTTCGGCTCGGACTTCGGCCCGGGGGTTCAGCCCGAAGGTAATTTTTTGGCTTTGACAGACGGCAGACAATTCCAGGATCCGAGGATCGTCCTGATTGATAACCGCCCAGTCTTCCCGGGTCAAGGCTTCAAAAAGTTCTCCTTTGGCCCGGGCGATGGCCTCCAGGGATCCTAACCCTTCCAAGTGAGCCGGGCCGATGTTCGTTATCAAGCCCACCGTGGGCACGGCGATGGCGCTCAAACGACGGATCTCTCCGGACCGGTTCATCCCCATCTCCAGAACCGCAAACCGGTGCTCGGGCCCGAGACCCAGCAGGGTCAGAGGCAAGCCGACCAGGTTGTTCAAGTTGCCCGGATTTTTTAAAGTAGCGCCGGTCGGCTCCAAGATACCGGCCAGCATTTCCTTGGTAGTGGTTTTCCCATTGCTGCCGGTGAGCGCGATCACCGGGACGGAAAACCGCTTCCGCCAGAGATGGGCCAGGTCCCCCAAGGCCTTAAGGGTATCTTCAACCTCGATGATAATCTTATCAACCGGTATCGAATTCCGGGTATAGGGGGTGGAAACCAAGGCACCGGCCGCTCCCCGTTCAAATGCTTGGGAGAGGAAGGTCCGGCCATCGAAATGAGGTCCGGAGAGGGCCACGAAGAGGTTACCGGGTTGAATCGTCCGGCTGTCCGTGGATACCCCCAAGGCCGGGAAGCCCAAATCCCCCTGGACCAATCCCTCGGAGAGGTTTTGCAGGATCTGGGACCAGGGCAAGGCACCGGTATTAAACACGAGAAGCCTCCGTGGCCTTCAAGGCCTCCTGACGATCATCAAAAGAGAGGGTTTGCCCGCCTACCAGTTGAACATTTTCATGGCCCTTGCCGGCGATCAAAATCACTTCCCCGGTCCCGGCCCAATGAACCGCCTGTTGGATGGCCTGCCGGCGGTCAGGAATGACGACATATCCGGGTTGATTGGGCATTTGCTCCAGGGCAGCGAAGTCATAGCGGTGCATTTTTTTTCCCCTGACCCCGGCTTCAATATCGGCAATGATCTTCAGCGGGTCCTCCGATCGGGGATTGTCCGAGGTGATAATCGCCAATTGGCTTAATTCGCCGGCAATCTGTCCCATGTGCGGCCGCTTGGTGGCATCGCGGTCGCCGCCGCACCCAAAGACGGTAATTATTTTTTTGGGGGTCAATTCTTTAAGGGACGTGAGGGCAAAGCGCAACGCCTCGGGGGTATGGGCATAGTCCACCAAAATGAACAGGTCTTTCGAGTTGGGCACCGGTTCCATGCGCCCGGGAACCTTGTCCAAAGATCGGATCCCTTCCTGAAGCCGCTCAGTCGGCAAATAAAGAGCTTCTCCCGCGGCCCAGGCGGCTAAAAAGTTATAGACATTATGCCGGCCGATCAACGGCGAAGTTACTTCAAATACGCCCCGGGGGGTTTGAATTTTGGCCTGAGTCCCCTGAAAACTAGTATGTACGGTTAAGGGGCGATAGGCCGTGTCCTTCTCCAACCCGTAATCTCTTTTGGGGACCGCGGCTTCCGACCAGAGCCTTTCTCCAAAAGGGTCATCTCGGTTGATGATGGCCCGAGTCCCCGGATTAATGGCCGTTTCGCCCAGGTAGTGAAAGAAGAGCCTGGCTTTGGCCTGATAATAGGCCTCCATGTTTTGATGGTAATCCAGGTGATCCCGGGTCAGGTTGGTAAAAACCCCCACTTCAAAGTTTAAACCCCGGCAGCGACCCTGTTCCAGGGCATGGGAGGAGACCTCCATGACCGCGTGGGTAACGCCCTCTCCCACCATCTCGGAAAGGTAATACTGCAAATCCAGAGATTCCGGTGTAGTGACCGGGGCCGGCCAGATTCGGGACCCGATCCGGTATTCGATGGTGCCCAGGACTCCGACCCGGACCCCCGAGGCCTTGAGGATCGATTCCAGCAGATAGGCGGTGGTAGTTTTCCCGTTGGTCCCGGTGATCCCGATCAGATGGAGTTTTTTGGCCGGGTGATCATAAAAGGCGGCGGCGAATCGGGCCAGGGCTTCCCGGCTGTCCGGCACGGTGATGCGCGCAATCGCTGCCGGTACCTGGGGGATTTCTCGCTCGGCCGCCACGGCTATGGCTCCCCGATCCAGAGCCTGGCCGATAAACTGATGCCCGTCCTGCCGATGCCCGGAAACGGCCACAAAAAGCCCACCGGGAACGACCTTCCGCGAATCATAAGCGATCCCGGTGATTTCCAGATCGAGAGGACCCTGCACCGATCGTTGGGCCAGTCCGTTTATGAGTTTCAATAATTTCAAATCAGGACCCTCTGCTAATGGACCTTAAAGATAGGGACGAAATTGCACCTGACAGCGGGTTCCCTGGGTTATCGCCGTCCCCGGTAAAGGCTTTTGAGAGACCGCTTTTCCACTTCCTTCCAGGATCGTCTCGAGTGGATAGTTTTTCAAAACCTCTGCGGCCTTACGCAGGCTCAATCCTCGCAAATCGGGCATCAATTGATTCTTGGCCTGGAGTTCCGCCGGGACGGGCCCCTGCTCCAAAGCCCGCTGGGCCATCACCCAGGGCGTGGGATCGGACCGTTCGATCGCCGGTGCGGCAGGCGTCGCCGGAGTTAAGCGTTTGATGCCGATCAACGGCAAAGACTGTTCGGCAATTGCTTTGAAAACCGGGGCGGCCACGACCCCACCGTAATGACTCCCTTTCGGTTCATCGATAATCACCAGGATGACCAGGGCCGGTTCCTCCGCCGGCAAAAAACCCATGAAGGTGGAAACATACTTCCCCGAGGCATAATGCCTGGTTTCCGGAGCCACTTTTTGGGCGGTTCCGGTTTTGCCCCCCACGGCAATCCCTTCAATAGCCGCCTGGGGTGCGGTTCCCCCCGGTTCAGTCACCCTGATGAGTAATTGCCGCATCAAGCGGGCGGTTTCCGGCGACAAGACCTGGCGAACCGGTTGAGGGGCAAAGGTCCTGGCCGGCTGCCCTTTCTGGTCCAAGATCTGAGAAACCAGGTAGGGTTTCATTAAACGGCCATCGTTGGCAATAGCGCCCAAAGCGGTAATCAGTTGCAGGGCCGATACCGAAATTCCCTGACCGAAGCAAATGTTGGAGGCTTCGATTTCGCCCCACCGTTGATAGGGCCAGACTAACCCGGGTACTTCGCCCGGCAGGTCGATTCGGGTGGAAGCGCCGAATCCGAATTTCTTGATGTACGAATAAAAAGTCTTCGGACCCACCTTCCGGCCGATTTTGGTAGCCCCGATATTGCTCGAAACCTTAAGGACATCGGCGAAGGAAAGCCAGCCGTGTTTGTGCGCATCG
Organism: uncultured delta proteobacterium; assembly: GCA_963743305.1. GTDB lineage: Bacteria > Desulfobacterota > RBG-13-43-22 > RBG-13-43-22 > RBG-13-43-22 > CAVQSS01. The sequence goes on along the minus strand of CAVUPH010000014.1, from coordinate 482,408 downwards.
TGAATGACATGGGACCCGACGTGATAGGACCCGTTTTCACAGAAAATCATTTCGTTGGGATTGAATTTTTTCTCCTCTAAGGCGGCCGCCATCAAAAAGGTCTTAAAAGTGGAGCCCGGCTCAAAGGTATCGGTGATCACCTGGTTTCGGCGGTTGGGTAGCGGGAAACTCTTGGCGGCATTTAAATTGTAGGCGGGCTGATTGGCCAGGGCCAGGACCTCGCCGGTCTTGGGGTTGAGGACAACGGCCATTCCGCCTTTAGCCTGGGCTTTGATCACTCCTTTTTTCAGCTCTTTTTCCGCCAGGTATTGAATATTTTTATCCAGGGTCAAGATGAGGCTGTGCCCCTCGTTCTCCTGAACGGCCTCCACGTCCTTGAGATAGAGGGAACGCCCCAGGGCGTCTCGGACGCTGGATTCATAAAGATAAGGGCTCTTCAGGTAGGTATTGTATTGTCGCTCAATGCCTTCCAGTCCGTCGGGATCGGAGCCCACCATGCCGATAACGTGGCAGGCCAAATCCGAATAGGGGTAGAAACGCTGGGCCTCCTTGGTAAAGGCCACCCCGGGCAAACCCTGGGCCCTTACCGCCTCAACCTGATCCGGGGTAGCCCGTCTTTTCAAAAATAAGAAGGGCCTCCCCTGGGCCATTTGGAAGAGGATCCGCCGCCGATCCAGACCCAAAGCGGGCGAAAGCCGCTGAGAGACCAATTCCGGATCGGCCACCTCTTTCGGATGCACAAAAATGGATTCCATCTCCACCGTTAGCGCCAATTCATTTCGATTACGGTCGAAGATAATCCCTCTTTTATGGGTTCGTGGAATTTGTTTGCGAAATTCATGGTCGGCATATTTCGACAACCGAGGGCCCTCTAAAAGCTGCAGTTGCCCGGCCCGGAGGACGACAACCACAAATAAAAAACAACTCAGTCCCAAAATCAGATAAAGGCGGAAGTGGATCCATTTGAATTCCGGCGCGTTCATGGGAGGATCTCGATTTGTCCCCGTTCCGGAGGCCGCAGGCCCAATTGATTTAAGGCAATCTGTTCAATGCGGTCCGGTGATCTCAGGCTGGCCCATTGGATGCGTAGTTTCTTATTGGTCTCCACCAGTTCCTTCTTTTGGTTTTGAGCCTTGGAAATCTCGTAACTCAACCCCACCATTTGAACTTGAAGCCAGACATAAAAAATTATGCCGATCACCAAAACGAAAGCCAGCGGGACGGCATATTTTAAAACAGGAGGAATGGACTGTCCGGGTTCCTGGGTGCGCTTCTTGCGGGTATGGGGCTGTGGCTTAAGAATGGATTTCATTGGTTTAACTCGTATCGTTCCCCCACCCTGAGTTTGGCCCCCCGGGCCCGAGGGTTATTTACTATTTCCTCCCGGCTGGGGGTAACCGGTTTTCTGGTCAACCGTCGAAAAGGAAGAAACGATTGGACCGCCTCGCCGGCGGATTCTTCAAAGGGGTTGAACCCCTTTTCCAAAGATTGAAATGCCTGCTTGATCAGACGGTCTTCCAGGGAATGGTAGGCAATCAAACAGACCCGGCCCCCCGCCGCCAGGAGCCGGGCAACGCCTTCCAGAAACTGACGCAATTGGTTCAGCTCATCGTTAACCAAGATACGGAGGGCTTGAAAAGTACGGGTCGCCGGATGCAGGCGTTTTTCCCGCCAACGGGATGGGATGGCCCGCAGGATGGCCTCCACCAGATCCTGGGTATTTTCCAAGGAACGCAACCGGCGGGTTGCCATAATTTCTCGAGCAATCCGGCGGGAACGGCGCTCCTCCCCATATTCAAACAAACGGTCGGCCAAGGTCCGCTCATCCAGGTGGTTCAACCAATCCAGGGCGGTGCGGCCCTGGGTTTGATCCAGACGCATATCCAAAGGATCAGCCCGCTGAAAACTGAATCCCCGACCGGTGGCAGCCAACTGATAAGAGGAAAAACCCAGATCCAATAAGATCCCATCCACCTGACGGAACCCTGCCTGAGAACAGAGTCCCGCCAGTTCTCCAAAGGCGCCTTGGACCAGGGTCACTCGCTCAGCAAAGGGTTTCAGACGCTCCCGGGCGAAAGCTAAGCTTTCAGCATCGCGGTCGAACCCCAGAACGCGGGTGGTTTCGGGAAAATGCTGCAAGATGGCCAAGGTGTGCCCCCCGGTGCCTACGGTGCCATCCACGATTATCTTCCCCTCCCCCCGGGGAAGATAGCCGAGCACCTCACTGACTAAGACCGGTTGATGAACTCGTGCTTCGATAGTCTTTCTTACAGCCCCAGTGTGGCAATTTTGTTTTCTAATGCCGGTAAATTGGTTTGGACCCTTTTTAGCTCTTCCTCGATTTTTGATTTGTCCCAAATTTCAAAATATTTCAACTGACCGGCTACGATGACTTCTTTTTCCAGGCCGGCAAATTCCCGCAAAGCCGGTGGAATCAAAATCCGACTTTGGCTGTCCAGGCTGCATTCGCAGGCCCCGGAAATGAAGAAACGTTTGAAGGATCGAATATCCCGGTCCACCGAAGACAATTGGCTCATCTTTTCTTCAATTCGCTGCCATTCTTCGTAGGGATAGGCGGCCAGACAATCCTCCCAGTTGGTGACGATTAAACGGCCATCCCCTTTGGCCTTCAAAATCTCACGAAAGCGGGTCGGAATATTCAACCGGCCCTTTTGATCGATCAAATGAAGCGAACGGCCTCGAAACAACTTTCAAACTCCCCTTTGTTTGGAAAATGAAAACACAATTCCCCACAATTCCCCACTTATGTTTAATATATAAGAAAAAGGGGCCTTGTCAAGGAAAAAGAGAGATAGTTGCTGGAAATTTTTCAAAATTTTGGTATTGGGAGAAGGAAGAGTTACGGAAATTGGTACGCCATTTAATTCAGGTAAAAGAGAAGGGCGGTAAACGGCTTGCTGATTGCTGGAGGATTGGATATACTTGGAAGTCGATGGGGATGATTAACTTAAGATCGGCCAGACCAGATAGACAGGAGGGAGAACTCACCCAAAAGACCGCCGACTCGAAGATAATACTGGATTAGGAGAAAAAAATTTGTTATAAAAGAATCAAAATATTACTGCCCTTAAAGAGTTCCTGGTCCTTTTGCCCACGACCTCTTTAACTGGAACCTACTGCTATAAGGAGGGTGTATGGGTAATAAATTATATGTGGGGAATCTTCGTTTCACTGTCACGGACGAATCGCTGAAGGATCTTTTCACCCCTTTCGGGACGGTACAATCCGCCAAAATCATAACGGATCGCTACAGCGGGCTCAGCAAGGGTTTTGGTTTTGTGGAAATGAATTCGGAGGCCGAAGCCGCGGACGCCATTGAAAAGATGAACGGGAAAGAATTTGACGGACGCGCGCTGACAGTGTCCGAAGCCCGTCCGCAAACGCCGCGTGAGGATGGCGGCGGTTATAAAGGAGGACAGGGCCGGCCGGGGGGAGGCGGCGGAAGAGGACGAACTTCCAAACCCCGCGGCCGCTATTAGCCAGCCGCTTTCGTAACCGATATCGAAACTTATCTTTTTACTTCTCCCCAGGGAGAAAGGGATATTTTTGTTTCCGCTGTCCGGCAAAAAGGTATAAGGAGAAGGGATATTGTCCAAGGACGATTTGGTCCATGTTGAGGGTCGCGTCACCAAAACCACGGGAGGGGGAAACTACGTCATTACCCTGGAGAGTGGGGGCGTCATCACGGCTAAGTTGTCCGGGGCCATGAAGCGCTACAAAATACGAGTCATCGATGGGGATAGGGTGACGGTGGGCGTTTCCCTCTATGACCCCACCCACGGTCTGATCATTCACCGGCACAAAGCCTGAGGTTTCGCCAACGAGTTCATCCGCCAGTTCCTTTTTATATAATAATCAATGGGCTATTTTGGAAAACGCAGGGTTACATCTTGATAGAGAGTCGCCATGTCGCAGGATGATTTCTTGATATCTCAAACCGTAGTCGCTGTTCAGGACCAGGTCTCGTGCGACTTAGGAGGGGAATCGGTTATTCTGGCGCTGAAGGCCGGGGTGTACTATGGTATGAACCCATTGGGAACCTTTATCTGGAATTCAATTCAAAAACCGATTAAAATAAGCAGCCTCAAGGATCAAATCCTCAAGGAATATCAGGTGGAGCCCGATCAATGTGAGCGGGATTTAGTCGAATTAATAAAGAACCTTTTGGCCAACGGCCTGATCGAGTGTACCGATGAAAAAGGTGCATAATTTTCTAAAGCTGCCTTTATCCGAAAAGGGACTCTTGATAAAAGCGTTGCTGTTCCTCTGGGTGGCGAAATGCGGTTTGCGGCTTCTTCCTTTCCGGACGATGCTGACCCTGATCAAGCGGGCCCCGATCAAACGAGGACCGGCTTCATTTCCACTGAATCGATTGCTGGGGGCGATGGATACCGCCGGGAGAAATGTGCCCCGGGCCACCTGCCTGGTGCGGGCCATTGCCGGGCAAGTCTTTCTGGCTCGACATGGACATCAGACGGACCTACGCATCGGGGTATTAAAGGATCGAATCCGAAAAGCGGGTGAAGGCCCACGCCTGGCTGGAATCCCAAGGACTGGTGCTGCTCGGGGGAGCGGTTGAACCATATATCGCTTTTCCAACCCTGGAGAATCTGGAGTTTCGCAAAAGGTAATCTCCAATACAAATAATTTCCCCATATCCGCTTCGGATACCCAGGAAGCATGATAACAGGGTATTATCTGGTTTAATCAGGTCGTTATTCTGGCGAAGGCCGGATTCCAGTGCTGGGCGGAGCTTCCCGAGTCCAGGACTTATTCCGGGATGACTACGAAAAACAAGGGAGGGTAGAAAATGAAAGAAAAAGAAATTCTGATCGAGAAGAAAAAGAAGCCGTACCAAAAACCCGAACTGGTCGTTCACGGATCGGTGGAAAAGATCACCGAACAAAGCTTGATCAACCGAGAAGGTTTTAAATCCAACGCTTCTATATCCGGCACCGTTTAACCCCGACCCTTTTTCCAATCATGGAGGCCCTGGAGTTTCGTCAGCGGAGCTTCCCGAGTCCAGGACTTATTCCGGGATGACTACGAAAAACCAGGGAGGGCGGAAGATGAAAGAGAAAGAGACTCTGATCCAGAGGAAAAAGAAGCCCTACCAGAAACCTGAATTGGTCGTTCACGGATCGGTGGAAAAGATTACCGAGGAAAACCTGATCAATCCGGAAGGTTTTAAATTGGGGCAAATCCAACCAAGCGGCCCAGTCTGAACCGCGCCCTCAAAATAATCCGAGGACAATAGGGAATAGATTTGTATTACTACCAGGCCTTTGGCTTGGCCATCCGTTCTGAGCTGCAACTTCCTGAACTGATTGAGGGGAGTGCGGGTAAATATGATGTGAATATTTTTTTCCCCCGGCCGGGTGAAGCCGGCTCCCCGGACCGGTTTTCGGAAACAACCATACGGGTGACAAACGGGGAAGCCTATTTTTCTTATGCCGGCATCGGCTCTTTTTTGATTCGTGAAAGCCGGAAAATTCTCATTGATCCGGCCCCCGGGGTAGACGAAGGTTCGTTGCGTCTTTTTCTCTTGGGCAATGTGCTCGGGACTCTGGCCTTTCTACGGGGCTCCCTCGTTTTGCATGGAAGCGCCGTGGCTATCGACGGCCAAGGGGCGGTTTTTTTAGGTCATTCCGGTGAAGGCAAGTCCACCATGGCGGCGGCCTTCAGCGACAAATATCCCCTCATTTCCGACGACGTCTTGGTCATCCGGACCGATGAAGCCGCCCCTCTGATCTGCCCGGCTTTTCCTCAACTAAAACTCTATTCGGAAACAGCCGCCTCCCTGGGTTTCGATCCGGAAAATTCTCCTCCTGGGAATCCTCTTGAAGAAAAGATTACCCCCAGGGTACTCAAGGGGTTTTCAGTCGCGCCTCTTCCACTGAAGCGCATTTACCTTCTCGAAAAAGGCAAAGATATCGAACTATTGCCGGTTAGCCGGCCGGAAGCGGTTATCGCCTTGCTTCGTTATTCCTATACCCCTCGATCCCTAAAGGCCGGGATAAACCAACGGCAACACTTCCTGCATTCCGCCAGTCTTGCCCGGCAAGTCATCTTCCGGCGCCTTATCCGGCCCCATGACCTGAAAGACCTGCCTGAGATCGTCAGGTTGGTGATCGAGGATCTGGAGGAGGAACTATAATGCCCTTTGCCGGACTCCAAGCCCTGGCTGTTTCAAAACGCTGACTACTATTATTGGTTAGGCCTTTGAATCCAATACCGGCGAGCATCAATTGAAAGGATAGTATGGGGTATCTTCTTATTCCGGGCTTAGGGGTCCTTTTGCTGATCGTCCTTCTTTATTATGAAAAAATGGGACAACCCTTTGGCCGAATCGTGACCAAGTCCTTGCTGTCCCTTCTTTTTGTAATCCCGGTTTTTCTTCAGCCGGGCGGCAACGAATCATTCACCCGATTTTTGACACTGGGGTTAATCTTTTGCCTGGTAGGGGATGTTTGCTTAGCTTTTTCGGGGCTGAAGTGGTTTAGGGCAGGATTGGTGGCTTTCCTGCTTGGCCATGTGCTCTATATCCTGGCCTTCACTTTCCTGATCCCTTTCAAGGGCTGGTTTTCTCCCGGGGACTTTCTTGTTCTCGCCATCAGTTTGGGAACCTGTTGCTGGCTTTGGTCCCATCTGGGGGCCATGAAGCTTCCGGTTCTGGCCTACGTGGCGGTTATTACGCTGATGGTCTTCGGGGCCTGGGCGGTTTTCGAAAGTCCTGACCTGCCCTGGACGGGAAAGGCCTTGCTTTTCTGGGGGGCCATCCTGTTTTACCTTTCGGATCTTTTTGTGGCCCGCGATCAATTCATTAGAAAGACATTTTTCAACCGCCTGATCGGGCTTCCCCTGTATTACGCCGGCCAATTCCTTCTAGCTTTTTCCCCTGGATTTTTTTAAATCCCTTAAGCAGAAAAACGAGGCCCATTCGGTCGGGGCGTAGCTTTAAAATCAATAGGTTTGCGCCAGGGCGTTGTTGATTTCGTGAACTTGGTCGTTCAAGGTCCAAAGGTCATACAAGTATCCCAAAGCGGCTTGCCGAAATAAAAACGATGCGCGCCGGTAAAGCCAAAGAGCCAGAGGATGTAGCCGACGGTCTTCAGGTGGGTGTCGTTGTCCTTATCCATCGATACAGGCTTTTTTCAATGGCTATCCTTTAGGTCCCTTCTTTGAGGGCCGCGTGGGCCGCCGCCAGACGGGCGATGGGTACCCGGAAGGGACTGCAGCTCACATAGTTCAGTCCCATCCGGTGGCAGAAGGCGATGCTTTGGGGATCGCCGCCGTGTTCACCGCAGATGCCCACCTGCAGGTCCGGCCGCACCCGTCGTCCACCGGCCACCGCCATCTCGATCAGCTTGCCGACGCCCTGGATGTCCAATTGCTGAAAGGGGTTCTGGGGCAGGATTCCATCCTCCACATATTTGATGAGGAATTTGGCCTCGGCGTCGTCCCGGCTGATGCCGAAGGTGGTCTGGGTCAGGTCGTTGGTCCCGAAACTGAAAAATTCCGCTTCCCCGGCCATTTCGTCGGCCGTCAGGGCGGCGCGCGGCACCTCGATCATGGTGCCGTATCTGAAATCGACGCTCAGGCCCGTTTCTTCAAAGACGGCCTTGGCGGTGGCATCCACGATTTTCCTGATGAATTTCAATTCATTGACGTGACTGGCCAGGGGGATCATGATTTCCGGATGGACATCCACGCCGTCGCGCTTAACCCACACGGCCGCTTCCAGGATGGCCCGGATCTGCATTTCGGAAATCTCCGGCATGACCACGCTCAAGCGGTCGCCGCGCAGGCCGAGCATGGGATTGGATTCCTTCAGGGCCTCGACCCGGTTGAGGATATCTTCCTTCTGACGCAGCTCAGCCAAGGCTTGGTCGATCTCGTTCAAGGTATGATAGTGCTGGATGCGGACCTTCAGATCGGCCAGATCCTGTACCAGGGTGTCGTAGGCAGGCAGAAACTCGTGCAGCGGCGGGTCGAGCAGCCGGATGATCACTGGATGGCCGTCCATGGCTTTGAAAAGTCCTTCGAAATCGCTTCGTTGCATGGGCAACAGTCTGGCCAGGGCGGGAACCCGGCGCCCGCGGCTGGTGGCCATGATCATCTCCTGGACGATAGGCAGTCGGTCTTCCTCGAAGAACATATGCTCTGTCCGGCAGAGGCCAATGCCCTCGGCGCCATAGCGGCGGGCCCGTTCGGCGTCCTTGGGATAATCGGCGTTGGCCCAGACACCCAGGCGGCGAACTTCATCGGCCCAGGTCAGCAGCACGTTCAGATCGGTTTCGCGTTCGAAATCCGGGTCCTGGGTTTCCAGTTGGCCCAGGAAGACCTCGCCGGTCCCCCCGTCGATGCTGATCCAGTCCCCTTCCCGCACTTCGATGGTGGATTCTTTCTTGACCGTGAATAACCGGTGCTCCACATCGATAGTCAACACATCGGCCCCGCAGACCGCCGGGGTCCCGAATTGGCGAGCCACCACGGCGGCATGACTGGTCGCCCCGCCGTGGCTGGTAAGAATGCCTTTGGAAGCGATCATGCCGTGGACATCGTCCGGCTTGGTTTCCGGCCGAACCATGATCACCGCCTTGCCTTCCTTACCCCATTTTTCCGCCGTATCGGCATCAAAGACAGCCTGGCCCACGGCGGCGCCGGGGCTGGCATTGACGGCCTTTTGGACCAGTCGCCGTCCCTCGACCCGGGCCTGCTCCTTGGCGACGGCGCTGAACTGCGGGTGGAGCAGCATGTCCACCTGTTCGGGATTGACGCGCAGGATCGCTTTTTTCTTGTCGATCAGGCCTTCCTCGACCATATCCACGGCAATTTTGATGGCCGCCCGGGCGGTGCGTTTGCCGTCCCGGGTCTGCAGCATCCAGAGTTTGCGGTTTTCAATCGTGAACTCCACGTCCTGCATTTCATGGAAATGGCTCTCCAGCTTTTCACAAATAGCGGCGAACTCAGCGAAGGCCTCCGGCATGTCCCGCTGGAGGTTTTGTATGGACGAGGTGTTGCGGATGCCGGCCACCACATCTTCGCCCTGGGCGTTGAGCAAATAATCGCCATAGAGTTCCTTGTTCCCGTTGACCGGATTCCGGGTGAAGGCCACGCCGGTTCCGCTGTCCTCACCCATGTTGCCAAAGACTACCACCTGAATATTGACGGCGGTGCCCAGGTCGTGGCGGATACCGGTCGCGTTGCGGTAATCCACGGCCCGCTTGCCGAACCAACTGTTGAATACGGCCCGAGTGGCCATTTCCAATTGCTCGCTGGGATCCTGGGGAAATTCCCGGCCGGTATAGGACATGATCTGACCTTTAAAGTGCGCGGTAATGCGCAGCCAGTCTTCGGCCTCCAACTCCACATCCAACCGTACTCCCCGACTCTTTTTCATTTTTTCAATAAAAACTTCAAACGGTTCATCCGGAACGCCCAGGACCACGACCCCGAACATCTGGACCAGCCGCCGGTAGGAGTCAAACACAAAACGCGGGTCATTGGTCAACGCCACCAGACCTTGGGCGGTTTCATCGTTGAGACCGATATTGAGTACGGTATCCATCATGCCGGGCATGGAAAACTTGGCGCCGGAGCGGCAGGAAACAAAAAGCGGGCGGGTCGGATCCCCGAAGCGTTTACCGGTTTTTTCCTCCAGATGGCGCAGAGCGGCCATCTCCTGTTCCCAGAGGCCGGGAGGGAACTTCCGCTCGTGGTCCAAATAGGCGTTGCAGGCCTTGGTGGTGACGGTAAATCCGGGCGGAACCGGAAGGCCCAGGCGGGTCATCTCAAACAGGTTGGCTCCCTTTCCGCCCAATAGACCTTTCACTTCATCCCAGCTCTTGGGCTGCAGATAGGCCTCCACCGCCTCCAGGTTATCAAACAAATAAACCCACTGTTTTTCATTCTTCCCTCGGGCCGAAGATTTTGCCATTGTTTTCTCCCTGGTACCGTGTTTGGTGATTAATTATCCCCCCCGGTCAATATTCCCCGGTCCCGTCCTGTTTATTGGGCTGATCGCATTATCCTAAAATATAAAATGAAAACGGCCCGATGAGCAAGGAGAAAATGAAATACTCCATTTGCACTTTTCCCGGGACGGAAAATTGTTGTTTCCAGTTCGAGTCGGCCCTCGGTCCCCTACTGTCGCCCCCTCTTTTCAGGAAGGTTGACAAGAGAGCCGACAACTTCCTATAGTGAACTCATCCCGGATAGCAGAAGGAGACCTGAGATGACTGAACCATTATCCCTGCCCGTAGCCCAGGCCCGGGAGGAGATCGCCATCTTGGCCGAAATGGCCAATCGCCACGGCCTCATCGCCGGAGCCACGGGCACCGGCAAAACCGTGACTTTGCGGGTCCTGGCCGAGGCCTTCAGCCGGATCGGCGTTCCCGTTTTTCTGGCCGATATCAAAGGCGACCTCTCCGGACTGCCGTTGCCCGGAGGAGAAAACCCCAAGGTGGCGGAGCGGGTCCAGCAGTTGGGTCTCAAAGGCTTTGCCTTTGAAGGGAATCCGGTAGTTTTTTGGGATGTCTTCGGGGAACAAGGCCATCCTCTCCGGACCACGATTTCGGAGATGGGGCCGTTACTGCTAAGCCGGATCCTGAACCTGAACGAAACCCAAAGCGGCGTTCTGAATATAACCTTTAAAATCGCCGATGATGACGGCCTGCTGCTCCTGGATCTAAACGACCTGCAGGCCATGATGCAATTCGCGGGGGATCAGGCGGAACGGTTCACGACGCAATACGGGAATATCTCCAAGGCCAGCGTCGGGGCCATTCAACGGGGCCTGCTGACCCTGGAGCAGGAAGGCGGCGCCCGATTTTTCGGCGAGCCGGCCCTGAACATCCAGGACTTTATCCAAACGGAGGGTTCCGGTAAGGGGATCATCAATGTCCTGAGCGCCGACCGTTTGATGCGCTCCCCCAAGGTTTATGCCACGCTGCTGCTCTGGCTGATGTCCGAACTTTTTGAACAGCTTCCGGAGGTGGGCGATCCCGAGAAACCCCGATTGGTTTTCTTTTTTGACGAGGCCCACCTGCTTTTTGAAGATATACCCAAAGCCCTCCAGGACAAAATCGAGCAGGTGGTGCGTCTGATCCGGTCCAAGGGAGTGGGTATTTACTTTGTGACCCAGAACCCCCTGGATATCCCCGAAGCGGTGCTGGGTCAGTTGGGCCATCGGGTGCAGCATGCCCTCCGGGCCTTTACCCCCAAGGACCAGAAAACCGTCAAGGCGGCCGCCGAGACTTTCCGGATCAATCCACCCCTTGACGTTTTTCAGGCCATCACCGAACTCAAAGTGGGCGAGGCCCTGATATCGGTCCTGGACCGGAAGGGTGCGCCTACGCCGGTGGAAAGGGCGCTGATTCTTCCCCCCCGAAGCCGATTAACCCCTTTGAGCCCGGAGGAGCGGACCCAAATCATCCGTGGGTCCGTGCTCTACGGGCAGTATGACCGGGATGTGGACCGAGAATCGGCTTATGAAAAATTGAAGGAGCGGGCAGTAAAGCGACAAAACGAGGAACTGGAGGCGGCCGCGGCCAAAGTTCGTCCCCAGGGAGAATCCTCTCAGGTTTCAAAAATGCTGGGGGCCATGGCCCAGAGCGCGGCCCACGCCATCGGCAGCCAGATCGGTCGGCAAATCATCCGGGGGGTTCTGGGGTCCCTCTTCGGCAGCGGCCGGAAACGGTAAAAAAGCGGAAGGTTTTCCTTTTTCGTATGAAAGTCATCAGTGGACTCAATCTTCCCCCCAGAGGGCTTCACGGAGTCCGGAGGAGCGCTCGATGCGGCGGGATACCGCCCGCAAAAAAGTCGTTTTCTTCCCCCATATTTCCATCTGCTCCCGGGCCCGGGTGATCCCGGTGTAAATCAATTCCCGGGTCAACACCGGGACATCCCGGTCCGGCAGAATCAGGAGGACCCGGTCGAATTCCGACCCCTGGCTTTTGTGCACCGTCATGGCATAAACGTTCTCATGTTCCGGGAGCCGGCGGGGAGGAAATTTTCGAACTCCGCCTTCCGGGGAGGGAAAAAAGACTCTGAGCTCATGATTTCCGTCAGGGTCCGGCAAGGTAATCCCCATATCCCCGTTGAAAAGCCTTAACTGGTAGTCATTTTTAGTGACCATGACCGGCCGGCCGGGATACCAGCGGCCTATCTGGCGGATCAGGCCTTCCTGCCGCAAAAGCTGCTCCATCAGCCGGTTCAGCGCCTGGACCCCATAAGGGCCTTCCCGCAGGGCGCAGAGGATCCGGAATCTGCTGAACAATTCGAAAATATTCTCGGCCCGGTTCGGCTGAAAATACCCCGAAAGCTCCCTTACCGCCAGATCTTTTAGCCTCGCCCCCAGGGCTTCGGGGCTGGGAAGGTCCCCCCAGCGGATATCAGCGGCGTTGCTGGCTCTCAGCAGATCATAGGCGCCGGCGCCATCTCCTTCATTTACAGCTCGACTCACGGCCCCAATCCCGCTTGAGGACCCGAAGCGGTAACTTTTTTTGAGCGGAATGATAACGTCCCTCATCCCGGTTCCGCGGTCCTCCTCTGCCCCGCCCCCCAGCCTCTCCCCGACAATTCTTTGATAGGCATCACGGAAATCTCTCGAAAATCCGTATTTATTTTCTAAGCCGCAAATATCTCCCAATACGGCCCCAGCCTCGACCGAGGCCAATTGATCCTTATCCCCCAGCAGGATCAATTTGGATAGCGGGGGGAGGGCCTGGACCAGCTTGGACAATAGGGCCAGGTCCACCATCGAGGCCTCATCGATGACCACTACCTCAAAGGGCAGGGGGTTTTTCGAATCGTAGCGGAAATAGGGAGTCGCCGGGATAGGCTTCAATAGGCGGTGAAGGGTAAAGGCCTCTAGGGGCAGGGCGGCTTTAACCGCCTCCGTACATTCCAATAGCTCTCGAGCCTTTTTTAGGGCTTCCTGCACCCGGGCGGCGGCCTTTCCGGTGGGGGCCGCCAGGGCTATCCGCAGCCTCCCGGGACTATTTTGCTCCAGGAGAAGCGCCAGGATCTTGGCCACCGTAAAGGTCTTCCCGGTCCCCGGGCCCCCGGAGATTACGCAGAACCTTTTCCAGGCCGAAGCCAGGGCAGCCACCTTTTGCCAATCCGTCTCTCCGGGGTCTAGGGAAGGAAAAAGTCGGGCCAGCCCGTCCCGGAGGGAAGCTTCATTTGCCGGGAAAGCCTCTTCAGCGGTTCGTTCCTTCAGGAAATCGATCAGTTTTCGTTCATACTCCCAGTAGCGGAACAAATAAAGGCGGGGACCATTTAGGATCAGGGGTTTATAATCCCCCGGCCTCCCCACCACCCCTTCCTTTTTCAGCCCTTGAACCCAGCGCTCCAAGGGGGGGCAGGCCGGGGAATCCGGTGCGTCCTCCAGTAGCATCTTCCCGGCCAGACCGGAGAGATCGAAGCAGACATGCCCCAGCCCCTGGTAATGGCTGACCAGGGCGGCAGCCAGGAAGAGGGCTTCGCTTGCGGTCCCGGCAAGTCGAGTCATCAGCCCGGCAAAATGGACATCCAGCGGCGAAAGGATTTTTCTTTCCAAAAAAGCGGCCGTCCAGGAGGGCTTCATGAAGCGGCCTCCTCCCCGATCAGGCTTTGGCTCAGGACCTCAATCAGCCCCTCCCGCGGCGATTCAGAGTAGATCCCGAATCCCTTTTCTTCCTCCAGGTTTATGCCCCGCAGAAAGAGATAAAAGGCACCGCCGAAATGTTCTGCATAGCGATACCCGGGGAGCCGGTATTTTAAATAACGGTGCAGGGCCAGCACGTAGAGATTTAACTGCAGGCGGTAAAAATGGTCCTCCATGGTCCGAACCAGGTTCTCCCGGTGGTAGTCTTTCGCTCTCCCCCCCAGAAAGTTTGATTTCCAGTCCACCAGGTAATAGCGCCCCTGGAATTGAAAAACCAGGTCGATGAAACCTTTCATGAACCCTCGGGCCGGTTGAAAATCTAGGTTTTCAAGCCGGGTGGAAAATCCGGCCGACAGCCCTATCCCCCCGTGATCGGCAAAAATTTTTGCCAGCCCCTGGGGGGTTACCCGCTGAAGGGGAAAATTAAATTCGAGCTCACTGAGACGCTCGGCCCGGGAGATCTGCCCCAGGCTGAAGCTCCCGAAAGGGGAGGGGAGCGGCGCCTTCAGCACCCGGCCGATTAAGCCGACGACCGTATCCTGCCACTTCGGATCAAACCCGTATTCTGCCAGTTTATCCGCCACCAATTTCATTATGACCAGAGGGTCTGTTTCGCTGAAATCCAGATTTTCCAAAAGATCATGCAGCAGAGTCCCCGCTTTGGCCCCCCGGGGAAAGGCAAAAATGGAGAACGGCTCCGGATCCAAAAACGGTTCTTCGGCGTCCTGGGCCTGGTCGTGGTCCGGCAGGTCAGCGGAGGCGTCTTCCGATTGCGGGGAATCAAAGGTTTCTTTAACCCCGACGGTCAGTCGGGAAAAACTGGCGATCTGCCATTCCCGGGAAACAGTCCCCCGGAAAACCCTCCCGCTCAATTCATCCCAGTCTATTTCATCCGGGCTAACTTCCTCACCCGGGACTCTCGGCAGCTCGGTTACCCGGATCATTCCCTCGGATTTCCGGGCCAGTCCGTCCAAGTCCTGCCGGAGCCTGACATCGGTCTTGGCCTGAAAATGGGTTTCCACTTTTTGGACAATATTTTCGTCAGTGTCCCCGGGAGGAGCCAGCAGGTAGGCCAGGGAGGAGGTCTCCGCGTCCCGAAACCTTCCCCAAATGAGATAACAGCGGTTTTTGGCACGGGTCAGCGACACATAGAGCAGCCTCAGGTTTTCTGCCAGTTCCTCCTGTGCGGCCAATTCGACCAAATCGCGATCCCCCCCCGCCTTCGGGTCCAGCACCAGGTTGAGCCTCCAGTCTTCCTCGCGGTCGTGGAAACTAAAGGCCCCCTTTTTAATCTTCGATGGATCCCAGTTAAAGGGGCAAAAAACGATCGGGTACTCCAACCCCTTGCTCCTGTGGATGGTAACGATTTTTACGGCCTCGGCATCGCTTTCCAGCCGAAGCTGATGTTCCTCCAGCCGCGGGGAACCAGGGTCGCATTGCCTGGCCAGCCATTTTGAGAGTCCGGTCAGGCCTAGCTTTTCTTCAACAACTCTCTGGTGGAGCACCTCGGAAAGGTGGAGCACATTCGTCAGCCGTCTCTCCCCGTTAGGCAAGCCAAGCAAGCGAGAACGGACCTTTTCCCGAAGCAGAAAATACCGGAACATCCGGATAAACCCCTTCTTTTCCCCTATGTCGTAATATTCCCTGAATCGGGAAAGCCACTCCTCCCACCCGGCCTCATCGCGGGTGAGCCTTTCCAGGGTTTCCCCGGTCACTCCCAGCAGGTTGGTGGCCAGCGCCGCCCTGATCCGACCCTCCCGAAGGGGATGAACCATCCCGTCCAGTACCCGCTGCACCTCCTGTGCCTCGTAGCTGTCAAACAAATTTCCGGTAGTATGAAGGACACTGGCGATTTTCAATCGGCCCAGGGCCGTCTGCATCAGCCGGGCCTGCCGGTTGGTGCGCACCAGTACCGCCAGATCTCCCTCGCGCAGCCGCCGGCTGTCCAGGAGGGCTTCGCCATTCTTTCCGAGCCTCAGGAGGCGGGAGATTTCGCCGGCCACCGCCCCGGGAATCAGGGCTTCGGCCTCCCCTTTATTAATGAGGCCTCCATCGCCCGAATTAACCTGCCAGAAGTGCAGCGGCGGTTCCCTTTTCCCCCGGATGGTTAAAAAGGCCTGCGATCCCCCTTCCTCCGCTACCGCAGGTTCAAAGGGGATCTCCCGGTAGAGAAAGGCGTTTTCCCGGCAGCCGAAGACCGTATTGACCGCGGCAATCAATCCCGGTTCGGAACGCCAGTTCCGGTCCAGGGTGTAGCGACGATCCACCCGACCGGCAGCCTTCAGGTAGGCAAACAGGTCGGCACCCCGGAATCTGTAAATGGCCTGCTTGGGGTCGCCGATTATAAATAATATGGAGCCCCCTTGTCCGAAAATATTCCTGAAGATAGCGTACTGGACGGGATCCGTGTCCTGGAACTCATCAATGAGGGCGGCCCGATATCGTTTCCTGACCTCTCGGGACAGTTCGTCCCCCCCAGGCTTTTCCAGAGATCGGCGCAGGCGGATCAGGAGATCATCAAACGATTGGATGTTGCGCCGCTGCTTCCGAATCGGCAGTTCCTGCCCCAGGAACTGAAAAACCGCCCCTTTTAGATACAGCAAGTGGCGGTCCATTTCCAGGCGAAGCGCCTCGGCCGCCAGTTTCAGGGCATCGCACAATAGAAAATAGGGATGCCGCGGGGTTTTCAACTTTTTCCTGGTTTTCTTCTCCAAACCCCTGGAAGTGAATTTTTCGAATTTTTCCGGCAGGGGAAAGACCGGGCTGTTTTCCTCTAAAAAGGCATCCATCAGACTCAGTCTGGCAGCTACCTGATCCCTGTAGTCGGCGGTCAAAGCCGGATCGCTGAAGGCCTGTTCCACCTCGTCCCGAGCCTTCGGCCAAGCATTCCGCAATTCGACATAGGCCCGGCGAAAAGGCTCCAGGGTTGTGAAAACCACCGGATCGGTCCGGGGAATAATTTTCAAGTCGGACTGAAACCGCCCTTTTTTCAAAAGCTCCAGGAAGGTAACCGGACCGAGGTTCAGGCTCAGGGCGTACTGGACCCACTCCCGGGGAGCATCATAAAAGTGCCGGCGCCAGAAATCCTGGACGATTTCCGCTATCAGCTCGGTTTCCTCTTCAGGTTCCAATTCCGTATCAAACAGGCTGCCGCTTTCAAACGCGCTCTCCTGCAGCGTCCGCTGGCAAAAGCCATGAATGGTGAAAATAGCCGCCTCATCGAAATCCAGGAGGGCGGCGTGCAGGAGGACGGCCGCCTCTTCCCGGTCCGGGACTTTAAGGAGCAAACTCTGCAAAAACGAATCCGGGCTGGTTCCGCCGGAACAAGCCTCCAGGGCTTCTCGGATTTTGCGGCGGATCCGATCGCGCAATTCCTCGGTGGCGGCTACGGTATAAGTCACCACCAGGATCTCGTTTACCGGCAGCCGCCTCTCCAGGATCAGTCGCAGAAAGAGGCCGGTGAGGGTATAGGTCTTTCCCGTGCCGGCCCCGGCTTCAATCAGGTTGGTTCCCTCCAGGGGACTATTCAAGAGATCAAAACCGGGGGTTTTGAGGTCTTGAGGGATCAAGGTCAACTCTTCCGTTCGCACTGCAGCACCGGCAGAAAAACATTCTCGGCCAGGGTCTCGAATTCTTCATCCAAAGGGTCCCGGTGTTCAAAGCAGACCCGATAATAGGGGTCCTGGTCCTCTCCCCGGTTGAAGTCAGATCCTTCCCAGACTATCCGGGAAATTTTCAAGGCCTCCTCCTTTTTTTTCTTTTTCCATAAGGCCTCGGCGTAAACCCAGGAAGTGTGCGGAAAGAAATGGACGGGCTTTTGCAGTCCCCGCCAGTAAAGCTCGAGTAGCTCTTGTAACAGCGCATCACTGTCTGGGACCGACGGGTAAGTGCGGGCTTTATCCTGACCGAAGAGTCGGGCCTGATCCGGATAGCCCGGAAAGCCGATGCGGTTCACCAAAAGATGCCTAATCCAGAGTCGCAGACGGTCTTTTGGTTTCACCTTGGCGTAGCGGAAATGAATCAGCCCCTGAGGGTAAAGGCCCTCAATCCGGCCCACGACCCGGAACCCTCCCAGGGCCAGATCCACTTCCAGGGGCGCCAGCGGTCCTCCTTCCCGGTAAGGGTGGAGTATTTCCAGAAAATCATCGATGGACCGGCAGGTCTTTTGAAAAAAACACTCACCGGGTCTTCCGTGAGGAAGCAATCCCGCCGCCCGGACGGCTGAAAAAGCTGCCGGCAGGCTGCGGTTTTCCGCTCCCCTTTCGACCAGCTCCTGTTCAAGGACATATTTATCCAGCCCTTTGACCTCGAAGGGTTCGGTTTCCTCTAATATCGCCTCTCCTTCCTCTAAATAGATCCCCAAACGCTGGTTGAGGATGAATTGGGACGGGTTTCCGAAAAACCGGATGAGCTGCCCGACCTCGATCGTTTTCCATTCCAGTGGCGGCTCGGGAAGGCCTTGAGCGATAAACGGGCTTACTTCAGGAAGCTGGTTTTGCGCCTGCCGGGCCGCCTCGAGGTTCTCCTGGGAATAACTGAAGAACCGGCCTTCCGGATTCTTTTTGAAATACTCCGGGCTAAAGGCCTGAAGGGGATGCCGCCGAACGATTTGCCCGCGGATCTCTTTTCCGGAAATCCTGTATCCTGCTTCCAGATAGTCCAAAAGCTCGCTGACCAGGACCGAAGGCGGCCGCGGGTTGTTATCTTGAATGCTCTGTCCCACATAACTAATATGGAGCCTCTCCCTGGCGGAAAGCAGGACCTCCAGAAAAAGGTAACGGTCGTCGTTCCTCCGCGAGCGATCTCCCGGCTGGGGATTCTTGGCCAACAGGTCAAATCCCAGAGATTGGGTCGGCCGGGGATAGGCGTCATCGTTCATTCCCAGGAGGCCGATCACCTTAAAGGGGATACTGCGCATAGGCAACATGGCGCAAAAGGTCACCCCCCCGGTTATAAAGCCGGTCCCGAACCCCTCGTTTTCCAGGGTAGATTTCAGCAGGGATCGGATCACTTCCAGGTTGATTTTTTCGTCAAACCCGGAGAGTTCCTGTCTTTCCCCAAACTGTCGCAATAGCCGGCGAAAAAAAAGGAGGTCCCGTTCGGTCTCTTCGTCGGAAGAAAAAAATTCGTCGAGCACTCGGGTCAGATAATCACCCCACGCCCCCAGGGACCGCGGTTCCCCCAGATCTTTTTCCAGAGCGAATAGACGATTGGCCAGATGCACAAAATTTCCCAGGACCGAGGCCTCGCTCCCCTCAATCCGGTCATAGGGCAGGATTCCCATGAAGAGCTCATCCTCCCGGCGAGGTAGGGCGTAACCCAGCAACATTCTTTCCAGGCCCGCTCCCCAGGTGTTTTCCGGATAGTCGGGAAGACCCAGGATCTTCCGACTTTCCCGGTCAATGCCCCAACGGATCCGGGTATCCTCTATCCATCGACGGATAAGCTCCAGGTCCTCCTCGGCCAGGGAATATCTCCTCTGCACCGGAGGCGACTCCAGAAATGCCATCACCCGGGAAACTCCGAACCGGCTTCCCCGCAGGTCAAGCATTCCCAAAATCAGATCGGCCAAGGGACTTTCCTGCCGAATCCCCCGATCGGCCAGGCTGAAGGGGATCCAGCGCGGATCCTCCGGGGGCACCGAAAAAACCGCCTGAATATAAGGGGCATAGGTTTTGATGTCCGGAGTCATAACCATAACATCTTTGGGAAGCAATCCCGGGTGTGCTTCAAATAGGGAAAGAAGGCGGTCCTGGAGAACCTCCACCTCCCTCATGGGGCTGTGGCAGGAATGGATTTCAATAGAAAGGTCAGCGGGGTCGATTTCTTTTTTTCCTTCATCCCCCGCACCGCGTTCACGCAGAAAAAGAATGTCTTGCTGAAGGCAGTTGAGAAGCGTTTTTTGCCCTGGATCAACCGGGCCATCTTCCTCTCGAGGCTCAAAATTCAGAATCATATCAAAAAAATCCTGACCCAGTCGGCCCAGAGAAGCCAGAAGGCTGTTTCCCGGCATTAGATGCAGGTATTCCGTAAGGGCCTGCTTTCCCTTAGCCTTTTCCTTGACCTGCTGCGTTTCCCTTCGGGTCAGCAGGTTCCCCCAGTATTCCCGGCAGGGATTCATCAGGAAAAGGTTGACCTCCATGAAACGGGATAGGGCCGCCAGCATTTCCACATGAAAGAAGGGCAGGGCTGAGATCCCGAAGACGGCCATCCGCTTAGGCAGGATCTCCGGCTGGAAGACTGAACTCCTGATTTTTTCCAGGACGGTTTTTTGTAAGGCGGCGCGGTGTTTATTTTCGATTCCCCGAACCATATTCCGCCAGAGAACCGCCTGCCAATGATCCTCTTGCCCCTTTTCCCAAAGGAAGATCATCTCCGGACGAAAAAGGAGGTATTGGTCAAAAAGCTCGGCCACCCGCCGCGAAAGTTGAAAAAGTTTCACGTCGGTAGGCCCCTCGGATAAATAGAGGAATAGGGCGTCAAACCCTTTCTCTTTCAAAAGGGGTGGCAGGATTTTCATTAGCCGCCAGGCCATGATTTCAGGGTTGAAAAGCGGGGTTTCTTCCAATTCGGGCAGGACCTGTCTGAAAACACCGGTGATAAAATGGTTGGGGAAGGGAAAGTGCATATTGGCGCAGATCTTCAGGCGCCGGGCCAATTCCAAGGAGATCCATTTCTCCATCCCCAGGCTTTGGACCAGAATAATTTCCGGTGTTAAGGGCGAAGGCAACGGGGCCTCCAGCACCTCGGCCAACCGGTCCGCCAGATTTTCCAAACGGTTGCTGGTATAGAGGGTCAGGCCGGACATCACCAGGCAGGAGGGCGAAGGGGAGAACGGCCGTCGTGGCCGCTGAAGAGATTCATCCGCAAGATCCGAATGGATCGCGCGGCTGTTTCAGCGGAAAGCCCGACAGCCATCTTCCAGCCAGCGAAAGGCGTTCCGTTCAGAAAGTTGAATGATTTGTTCATTTTCCGCCGGTAAGGGCTCCGTCTGCCGGCTCCGGCGAAAAGCCTCGTAAAGGGCCTTTAATCCACCATAGCCCCGAATCAGGACGGGAACGATCTCTACTCGAGCCTGGTCGGCCAGGGATTTCATTCCCATCCGAAAAAGGTCTTCCTCCTCATTGACCTGTTCCAAAAGCGCGTCCGGCCCCAACAGCATCACCACCTGGAGCAGTCCCAGTCCCAGTTCCTTTCCCAGGATTTCATAATCAGGCAGGTTTTCCCGATTCCAGGCCAAGTGACAAAAATCGAAATAGATCCCCGCCAGCGCCAGGAATCGAAACAACACTCCCCAGCGCTCGAAATCATCGACATAATCCGCTAGATCGCTTTGCCGGACCATACCCCAGGACTCCCGCACCCAGATCAATTCAGGCTGTCCGGGCCAGAGGGTGAAGACCCGTTGGGCCAGGGGATAAACCGCTGTCCAATCCAAGGAAAGCCGCCCCTCCTTGCTCTCCTTTTCCGGCTGCCTTCCGGAAGGAAATTCTCCCCAAGTTCCCTGAACCCAGTCAAAAAAAACTTCCTTAAAAGAATAAGCATAGGGGGGTCGCAAGGATTGAAGCAGATACTTGATTGCCTCTAAAGGGATCGGATTTTTGGCTAAAGTCCCTACGAAAAAAAGCTCCGCCTGTTCCTTTGGACGCAATTTTTTTGCCGGCTCCGGTTGGAAAGAAATCAATCCTTCATGATAAAGAAGTTCGGCATGGTTGATGGATAAAGGAATGACGGACAAAACCTCCTGCACCGTCATCGGAAAAAGTTTTAGCTGACATTGCTCAAACATGAAACTTTTCCCTTTCCGCGGACTGTTCGCGAGTCGGTCACCTCTGGATTTGGCCTGCTTTTTTTCTTTCTATTTTTAGGAAGGCCCTTACCTATAACATTTCCATTTCAGGAAGCATCAGAATAGCAAAATATTGACTCCAAATCAATCTTCTCTATCGATATTTTTGTGAAAAGGCATTTGGGGGGGATTTGAGTAAAGGAATGGTGGAAAAGGCGGATCGTTTCTTTGGGGTGGAATTTTTCGTCTCTTTAGGAGGCGAACTCTCCGATTGCGAGGAATTTAATTGTTGCGGAATCTTAACGCCGCTTCCTGCTTTAATCCCTGTGTGCCCGGTGTGAGAAGCGAATTTTTTTCTCGAAGGCCGTTTCTTTTAGCAATCACATAAACCGAGGAAATGGCGGGCGTCTCCCCGGTCGAGGAGCCATTCAGCATCGTTCCTGCCCTTCTACCGGGCTCAGCCTGGGGAACGGTTCCGGCAAGCCTAGTCCCTCCCTTCATATTTCTATTTTTCTTGGTCACATTATACCCGTCTAAAACCAGGCCGGCGGTCAAGGTCTTATCCGCGTTCAGAGTGATCGTACACTCCCCCACCCCACTACAGTCGTCTCCGGACCAGCCGACAAACACCGATCCCTGTCCCGGGTTTGCGGTCAGGGTTATGGGGGTCCCCTCGTCATACCACTGATCACAGTCCGCGCCGCAGTTGATCCCTTCCCCGGAGATAATCCCGTCGCCGGACCCTCTTTTGGTGACGGTCAATCGGTACTGGCGCAGGACCGTGTTATTGATTTCATTGGAATAATCACTTTCCGCCCCTTGAAGATTGTAGGCGGTAACTGCAAAAAAATAGGTGACTCCCTGGGTTAGGTTGCTCACCGTCACCTGGGTATTTTTGCCCACATTAATCACTTGGGAATAGGCCTGGGCGGCGGTCCCGTAATAGAGCTTATATCCACCCAGGTCGGGTTCCGTGTTGGCGTCCCAGGCTAAGGAAACCTGTTCGGCCCGGGCCTGACCGGCCAGAAAGAGCAACAGGAAGAAAAAGAAACCGATTAAGAATAAGGCGGGAAAAGAAAGGGAAAGGGACGGTAGAACCTTCTGTTGTTGAATAGCCATTCCAGTACCTCCCGTTTTTGCCGTTCAGCGATGAACAGTCCCGAGAGGTACCGTCTTCGCCTGGCAACCCTGCTACCCTATGTTCCGCATATTGCAGATCATTTAGGCCAGTGGCTTTGCGTCCCACCCTTTCGGATGGTTTGCCCTTTACAGGTTTTGATTTTTTTAACTTAAAACTATTTTCTGTCTCTCTTTATCGGACTTTATTTGGAAAACTTTAAGAAATAATGCTTTTGACCGGATTTCATCCATCTAACCCCGGCCTCCCCGGCTGGGGCTCAAAATTTTTTCAATCCATTTGACCGGACCAATCAAAATCACCCCCATCAGGATGGGCAGGACGAGGTTGGTAAGTAGATACCAGCCTTGCGCCTGGAATCCGGGTTGGCGGGGGTCTCCATCTGAGGCCAGGTTGGCCAAAATTGACCAAGGGTCCATAGAAACATCCTTTTTTGATTTGATGTTTAATCTAATATAATATACCATTCGAAAGATTTTTGACAGCACTTAAGGTAATAATTTATTTCCTGATCTGAGCCATCCCCCTTGAGAACCTGGTTAAAAAGTTTATTTAAACCTAAAGACTGCGCCCTGCTTCCTCTGGCCGAGGAATTTCGAAATTTTTTCGGTCATTACCAGGGAATCCTCCGAGTCCGTCGAAAATTATCGGACTTACTCGCCGCCGACACCCCCGGAGGCAGTCGAGTGTTCATTGATCTGGCCAGCCAGTTGATCGACCTGCTGAGTAAATTATTTGACCAGAAGTTACCCCAGCTTTTCAAAGCCTATGCCTTAACCCGGGAGGCCCAGACCCGGGAAGAGGTGGAAAAAATTTATCGAGAGACTTTTAAAGATTTGGATTTTTCCCAATGCCGACATGTCATGCCGGAGTCCTTTTGCCGGGGAAACCATCAGACCCTGCCGGAGCTTCTGGAATACGCCCACGACCTGGCCGTGGAAGAAATGTTTTGCCTGATGGACCTCTATGACCTGAGAAAAATAAAAGCCACTCCGGTTCAGACCGGTCTTCCCATAAAGCTTCACGTGATCGACCTCGGCGGCGGGGTCTGCGCTTCCGACAACAAAATGGTCTTAAAAGAAGAAATTCTTTCCGACCCCGTGAAGGCCATGTTCCAGGGGATGTATTATCCCGGGATCAGTTGGTCGGGTCCCATCGGGGTCAACCTGAAAGGATTTATGGTCATTATGGCCCAGAGTTCCAGTCGACCCGAGGAGGATTTCTGGGATAAGACCTACCTCCTGGCCGCCAAGGAATATATGAACTATAACTCCCGCCTGGGATACCATTACACCTCCGTGGCTTCTTACTTGAGCGATGATCCCCGGAACAATCATATCCGGTTTATGCTCAGAGGGGGGGCGGCCGACGACCTGCGCCGGGCCCGGAGGGCCCGTTTTATCGGGCTGGTCCTCGAACGCCTGGATTTTGAGGTGGATGTCCACAAAGATTTGATCGAGGCTCGGCTGAACAACGCCGAACGAACCGTGATAGAAAACCGGCTGGATATGATCGGCCGACTGATGGGCTGCTCCCGGCAGCGGGATATGGTCATGAATAATGAATCGACGGTGAACTGGTACGCCGAGGCCTTTTTAAGGGGCAATTATGCCTTCGAAACCGATCAATAAAAAGAGGCGAAAAGAAACGGCGGGGTTTCCTTTCGCCTCAACGAGTCACGGTTAAATTCTATTCCTGCCCTTTAGCCAACAACACCGAACACCTGGAATGGCTGGCCACTTTAAGGGCCGTCCCACCCACGGAAAACCTGCCGGTGGCATTAAAGCCCCGGCTGCCCATGACAATCAGGTCGAATTTCCCCTCTTCAGCCAGTGTTACAATTTCATCGGCCACGTCGTTCGAACTGACGAGTATGCTTTCGACCGTCAGCCCGGTAAAGAACCCCTTGGCCTGGTCAAGGCGCCTGCTCGGCCCGAGCGCTCAATTTACTGTCCAAAGATTCCCTGGCTCGGGCCGATATTTCCAGATCAATATCGGGATAAACGGAGACCACGGCCAGAAGGGTTATCTGAGCCGCTTTTGCCAGAGCCAGATCCCCGACCAGCCGGGCCCCCTCCAGAGAACTTTTTGAACCATCAACAGGGACTAATATTTTCATGATTCCCTCCTTCGGGTCATCTCCAGTAGCGGTTTGTTTCCCCTGCCCCTTGGATAAAAGGATCAAGGGGCAGGGGTTTACGAGATTTATTGTTTTCCTTCTGATTCCCGGTTCCGGTATGCTGTTCTCCGGCCTAAACCTCTTTCTTTACCTTAGCTTTTTTCATGGTCAGCCCGAACCCTTCAAAGAGGTAGAAAATCGCATAGCCCCACCACAGGGTGTAAAACACATAGAAGACCAACAGAAAAGTCATGATCCCGACCCGGTCGACGACCCGTTGGGACTCGATCTTGTAGAAGTTATAGGACGGCTCAAGCCCCTTTCTTGGAGACTTCCGAAACCAGTTTGGCTTCTTCGATCTTCAGGTTCTTTTTGAAAAACTTATCCATGCTGCTCAGGGCCGTCCACCAGTTTTTCATCACTTCTTTTTCGTCATAACCGTACAGGACCGCCAGTTTCTGACCCTGGTTGTTAAACATGTCGTCCGAATCCCGGAGGATGACCCCCATGGTCTGGCCCAGGTCCCCTTCAATGGTCAGCGCCTCGCCCTGGACGTTTACCCGGGCGCCGGCCTGGGTAAAGAGCTTGTTGATCTGATCCGCCTCCGCGGCATTCTGGACTTTAATGGTGGCCGTGAACGGTCGGCCCATGAATTTTTGATTGGTCTCCTTCAACTTAGGGATGAAATAAGAAGACCCCTTGGCCAGTTTATTAAATAGGTCATCCGCCCAATCCAACCCATTCATCTTCTTGCCGGCCGGACCGGGGAAAATTTCGGAAAACATCAAAAATAAAACAACCCCAAACGAGATGGCCATGAGCAGGCCGATCGTAAATGCGCCTTTTTTGGATGCTGCCATGGGTTAGGCCTCCTTTAACGCTTTAATATTTCCAAAGAATTTACTTAAGACCCAGAGAGCGAACCCTCCCACCACGACCCAGAAGACCACGGCCCCCACAAAATCGATGGCGTTTACTACCGGTTTGGAAATATCGATCACTTCCATTTCGGTCAGCTTCTTGGGCAGGGTGGCCGCCCGGTTGATAAAATCCGGCCAGGATGGATACGGCGTAAAAACCCCGGATATGGATCCCCTTGACCACCTTGGTGGTCAGGGCCCCCACCTGGATCCCGATCAGGGAGCCGATCAGCATGCCCATGGCCAGGGTGTAAAACACATAGCCGTAGATGGCGTACTGGGTCACGGCCGCCAGGCCGGCGGTGAAAATAATCTGCAGGATATCGGTCCCCACGGTGGTCATGGAGGAGACGCCGAAGATATAGACGAACATGGGGAAGGTCACAAACCCGCCGCCGACCCCCATCAGGGCGGCCAGCATACCAACGATTACACCGCCCAGGGCCACGATCACCCCGGAGATCTTCCGTCCGCCCAGGTCTTCGTCAAAAGTGATCATGGGGGGAATGTTTAAATTCTGGAGCTTAATCGCCGTACCGGTGACCCCGGAAGGCCCGCCGTGGGCATCGTGCCCGCCTCCTCCGGTAGCGGCCGGACCGCGCGACGACTTGATGAAATCCATCATCGCGTAAGTCCCCAAAAACCCCAGGAGGACGGCATAGATGACGCTGATAAAGGTATCGCTCAGCAGGGGATCGATGTTGTAGAGGGTCTTGTTGATAAATCCGCCGATGAACGTTCCCCCGGCGGACCCGACTAAAAAGGCCACCGCCAGTTTGACCGAGACATTCCCCAGTTTTTTATGGATCACGGTCCCCATGATGGCCTTGGCGAAGATATGAAAGAGGTCGGTCCCCACGGCCAGGATCCCCTTGACCCCGGCGGCCATCAGGGCCGGCGTGATAATGAATCCGCCCCCGGCGCCGATGCAGCCGGTGATCAGCCCGGCGCATAATCCGATGGCAATGGAAACCAGGAAGATCATGGTGGTGTAATGGGCCGGGGCATAGGCCGTTTTGCCCCCTAAAATTCCGGCCCCTTCACAGATGGCCACCGCGAAAATAGGGAGCAGCATGGAAAGAATGATTAACAGTTTTTTCCTGTTTTTCAGGATACTCATGGAGACCTCGTAGTCCCACTTGGCGTGGGCGACGGCTCCGGCCTTTAGAAATTCAAAAACCTCCCTGCCTACGTTCATAATCCTCCTCCTTTGGGTTCCGCTTTAGGTATGTCACCGAAACGCGTCAACGGTTACTGCAATCATCGGCGCCTTTTAATATTAAAGTCCCACCTGCCGCTCTCCCCTTTCACCCTTGGCGGATATCCGGTCAAGAGAACAAAAAAAATCAGGGTTTGGCAAGCTGCCTGTATTATATCAAGTTTTATGCCAAAAAAAATAAACCTTAACTAACTTAATTTATTATTATTTTTTATAAAATTCGACCCGGGCCTTGAATTTGGAACCAAATAAATTACAGGGGCTGTATCTAAGAAGAAACACTGTGCCCTATTTTTATTTAGAAAACGGGGCCGAAGGTGGGAAATATTCATCTCTGTGACGGGGATCGGCTAATCCGATGATCGGTAGGACTTGGATTGAATAGCGCTTTCGCGCATCAAGCGATGCAGGTAAGGCCGCTTTATACCGCATTCTTTAGCGGCTAAGGAGACATTGCCCCCATGTTTAGCTAACAACTGCCGGATATATTCGGCCTGAAAATTGGTAATCAGCTTGTCTCTGGCCTCTTTAAAGGGAACCTGGAAGATATCTTTATCGATATCAAAGGGCAAAGAATAATCATGATCCGCCGGAAAAAGGTCCTGGACTTTCAATTGGTCTGAACTGGATAGGATAACCCCCCGTTCCAGTACATTTTCTAACTCCCGAATATTGCCGGGCCAATCCCGCGCACTCAGCGCGTCCAACCCTTCCGTAGAAATCCCCTGTATGGGTTTCTGATTGAGGCGGGCGAATTTTTTCAGAAAATGATTGGCTAGCAGGGGGATATCCTCCTTTCGTTCCCTCAAAGGCGGAAGTCTCAATTGGATGACATTGAGCCGATAGTATAAATCCTCTCGGAATTCCCTTTTCCGTATTTTTTCGATCAAATCCTGGTTGGTAGCGGCGATGAAGCGGATATCGGCGGTAAAAGTTTTAGAACTCCCGATGGGCTTATATTCCCCCTCCTGCAGAAGGCGGAGCAGCTTGGTCTGCATGATCGGGTTTAAATCCCCGATTTCATCTAAAAAGAAAGTCCCCCGGTCCGCCTCTTCGACCAAACCTTTTTTGTCGCGAATGGCCCCGGTGAAGGAACCCTTCAGATGACCAAATAGTTCGCTCTCGATCAGCGACTCAGGAATGGCCGAACAGTTGACGGCCACAAAGGGGTTGTTCTGACGCAAACTATGATAGTGGATGGTCTTGGCGGCTAATTCCTTACCCGTGCCCGATTCCCCGGTTATTAATATGGTGGCGGAGGTTTTGGCCACCTGAATGATCCGCTCGAAGACTTTTTCCATCACCGGGCTCGTGCCGAGGATGAGGGGATATTTAATTTCTTTTCCCAGTTCTCGCTGGAGGCTAAGGTTTTCTTTTTTTAATCGCTGGTATTCAAGCGCCTTTTCAACGGACAACAAAATTTCTTCTTGTTTAAAAGGTTTGGTGATATAGCTGAAAGCCCCTTTTTGCATAGCTTCGACGGCCGTTTCAATGGTGCCGTAAGCGGTGATGACCATCACCGGGAGGCGTTCATGTTTTTTGTGGACCGTTTCCAGAAGATCGATCCCGTTCTGGCCGGGCATCCTCAGATCGGTGATCATCAAATCGATTGACATTTCATCCAAGATCTGCGGAACCTGGAGAGGATCGGCAGTGGTAATCACCTGGTAGGGAGTCTTATCTTCGATGATCCGCTCTAAAAGGTCGAGCATATCGACCTCATCGTCGACGATTAGAATTTTTTCGGCCATTGGGTTATTTGAATTTAGGCTATCAGCGGATGACCTTCAGGGACCGGAATAGAAATAAGGAAGGTCGTTCCCTGCGGTTGATCCGGAGCTATCTTTGATTTTACTTTGGCAGGTAATCGTCCCACCCATATTGGAAATTATACCATAAGTAATGGAAAGGCCCAAACCAATTCCACGTCCTTCTTTTTTGGTGGTAAAGAAGGGGTCAAAAATCCTGCCTACATAGGGGTCGGCTATCCCTCGCCCGGTATCCTGGAATCCTATCTCGATACGCTTTTCTTGATTTCGCTGGACGGTCCAAATCTTTAATTGCCCTCCGGAAGGCATGGCCTCTTTGGCATTATTGACCAGATTGAGGATGATTTGCTGCCACTTCTGCGGATTGCCCGGGCCGGAAGGGAGTTCTTCGGCTAAAGAACACTCCCAGCGTATACCCTGGCCGCTCAGACCCGGCCCAACCACCAGCATCAATCGTTCAATCACCTGGTTAATATCCACCAAACCACGGGCGTCCTCTCGGATCCTGGAAAAACTTAAAAGATTTTCAACGATTTGCCGGCAATTTAGACTTTGCCTTTCAATCGCTTTTAGATCTTTATACCCCCGGCTACCCGGATCCGCTTTTTCCAGGAGAAGGCCGCTGAAACCTAATATTATGCTGATGGGATTGTTCAATTCATGGGCGATCCCGGCGACCAAGGTTTCCAGGGAGGCCAGTTTTTCCGCCTGCAAGTCTTCGGCGATCGAACTGATCTCCGCCAGTTTACTGATATTTTCTTTAGAAAAAACCGATTGCAGATAGAAAAAAAGGAAAAAACAAAATAAGATATACCCCCCTCCAAACAAAATTAACCACAACCACCCGTCTTGTAGCGGTTTAAAAAAACCCAGGAGGAAGGCAATCGGTGCCACGATAGCAATATCCACATAGATCCGCCAGAAAAGGTTTTGAAGCGCCTCCAGTTTTAAAGTAAATTTCACTTACCGTCCTCCTTGCCTGAAAAGGACCAAGTTTCAGGGTAGCACGCCATTGTAGTAATTTTTGTCAAACGGTGCATTTCACAAGAATGGTTTTTGACAAACCCCTGGTTTCACTAAATCGATTTCAATTTGTATGCCAACCCTAATTTGAAAGGGTGAATCGCCCAACTTATTGAAATTCAAATGGTTATGGAATGGATGGCACTAAGGCGGGAAAAAATGGAAGAAGAAACTGATTCCTCCAGGTTACACTGGAGTCATTTCAGAGAATTTGAAGCGCCCTCGATAAACCCGACCCCGGTCGGCGTCCACGGTTACCTCCTGGTCGGAAATCAACACCCGAATGGCCTGGCGGGTATTGACTAAGGCGATTTTCTCAAGGATTTAATCTCCTCCAAAGAATGCCAAAGATCATTTCCGGGAAGGTAAACCATCTCTCGCATAATAAAAAAAGAATATTTGGGATCTTTATAGGTGATCCCGAAAAACAGACCGCCGCTGGCCAGATGATCTTGGGGGCGAATTTGGAGAGGTCCTCTCAAAGAGTCCCAATTCAGGCCCTCCAGGGCCCCGATCACTTTTTCCGTTTCCAGGCTCCTGGCCTTGTCGACCGCCTTCCTCAGGGCCATTAACCCATCGTAGGCCAGGATGGACCAGGCGGAGGGGTATTCCCCGGTCCGGGTCTTGTACCGTTCAATAAAGGACTTGGCCTGGGGATTATTCAGGGCGTAAAAGGGTGCCCGGTCAAAACCGTATAATCCCGGAACCATCTCATTGCCTAACCCCTTCAAAAGGTCGTAATCGAATAAGCCGATAAAGGGGATCTTTTGAAAAAATTGATGGGGACTGGCCTGGCGCATGAAACTGGCCAAATCGCCGCCCCAGAGAAGGGAGCAGACCATATCCGGTTTGGCCGACAAAATGGTGGCGATGTACGGCGTGTAATCCTGTTCACCAATCCGGGGCCAGAGTTCTTTGATTACGGTCGTAGCCGGATTAAGTTCAGTGATTTTCTTTTTAAAGGCCTCGGCCTGGCTGCGGCCGTATTCCAGGTCCGGTCCGATAATCAAAATCTTTTTATATCCCCTTTTGGCCAAAAAAGCCGCCAGGGCCTGGCCTTCCATATAGGTATTGGGGATTACCGAAAAGACATAACGATGGCCCAGTTCATTAATCAGTCGCTCGATATTGGCGCTATGTAAACAGAGCAGCTTCTTTTGTTCCTTGCAGACCTGGGACACCGCCAGCGCTACCGAAGGACTGGTCGGCCCGAAGAGAAAATCCGCCTTATCCCGCAGTATCAGTTCCTTGGTCAGCCTGGCGCCCAGGTCCGGTTTCATTTGGGAATCACGGATAATCAGCTCCACCCGGCGCCCCAGCAGACCCCCGGAGGAATTGATCTCTTCCAGTCCCAGTTCCAGGGCGTTTTTCTGCGAAAGGGCAATCAGAAACCCAGGCCCGGTAACATCCGCTACGAAACCGAGCTTCACAGTCTTTTTCTCTCCCCAGGATGGACCGGGCAGGAGACAGATAAGACTGAAAAAGATACACCTCAGGAAGAATCCCTGAACCTTTTTATGATGACCTGGCATTTGAACTTCTCCTTTGGGGCTCGGGACGTCTGGTAAAAGGTTCCCGCCCGCCCGGAATACTGCGAAACCCTTTGAAATTAAGATCAAAACTTCTCTTCTACATTTAGCTTATAAAATAGACCAGAATGGGGTAAAAAGTCAAATGATGATCGAAGCCTTGTTCTTAATGGCATATTTTTTGATGCATATTCGCTAATATTTTAAACCATAAAAAAGGAGTTCCCATGATGGACAGCCTTTATTGGACGTTCTCGGTTTCCGGAGTTGAGACCTATCTCTTCCTCCCTCCCTTAGTGGCCCTGGTGGTTTCCTTCTTCACCTCCATGGGCGGGGTTTCCGGGGCCTTTTTACTGCTGCCTTTTCAGGTGAGCTACCTGCATTATAGTACCCCTTCGGTCAGTGGGACTAACTTCGTCTATAACATTGTAGCCATTCCGAGCGGGGTTTACCGGTACCTTAAAGAGGGGCGCATGGCCTGGCCCCTGACCTGGATCGTCATTACCGGAACCCTGCCGGGGGTTTTTTTCGGCTACTATATTCGGGTCCTCTACCTTCCGGACCCTCGGGCCTTCAAATTCTTTGTCGGTTGCGTTCTCCTGTACCTCGGCCTTCGCATGCTTTATGAAATGACGCCCCGATCCCAAAAAGGCAAAAAAACCATGAAGGCCCTCGAGGATAAATTCAATCGAAGAGTAATAAAAATGAAGGCTGGCCAAAATGCCCGCTTAAGCGCCGGCCTTCCGCCTGAAGCGATTGTCAAAACCGTTTATTTTTCCCTGCGCCGGGTCGAATACGAATTTTGGGGAGAGCGTTTTTCCTTCAGCACGCCGGCCATGTTTCTTTTGGCCTTACTCGTAGGCATTATAGGCGGGACTTACGGAATCGGAGGCGGGGCCATCATCGCCCCTTTTTGTGTGGCCGTTTTTCATTTGCCGGTTTACACCGTGGCGGGAGCAGCGCTACTGGGGACATTTATTACTTCCATTTTGGGGGTTATCTTTTACAGTTTCAGCCCCCATCCCGCAGGTTTGTCCACCGCCCCGGATTGGTTCCTGGGGTTCCTCTTCGGGGCTGGTGGATTTATAGGAATTTATCTGGGTGCGAGAGCGCAAAAATATGTTTCCCAAAAATGGATCAAAGGAATTTTGGGCGTAATCATCACTTACCTGGCTGTCCGCTATATCTTCCAGTATTTTTTACTAATATTTGAGTAATCTGTCCCAATTTTTCCACTTTACCTGAAGACCATCAGAATCCGAGAGGATGAGGATATGGAAATTTCTTCTTGACTCAATCATATATAAATATCTATTTATATTTAAATGTTTTTTTATTGCCCGGATAAATTCAAGGCCAGGCTGGAGGGAAAATGAGCAATTTAATTGCGAATAGCAAATTTTATGATTCTATAATTATTGGGGGTGGTCCGGCCGGTCTTACCGCAGGCATCTATGCCATGAGGGCGGCCCTAAAAACGGTTCTTATCGAAAAGGGAATGCCTGGCGGCCAGGTGGCTTTAACCAAAGGGGTGGAAAATTATCCTGGATTCATTGAAATAAGTGGGTTCGAGCTTTGCGATAAATTTTTAAACCACGCTCGCGGGTATGGCCTGGAAATGATCCAGGACGAAGTGGTGTCTATTGAGCCGGGAATTGAATACCACTCAGTCCGTCTGGCTAATGGCGCTCTTCTGCAGGCCCACGCTTTGATTTTGGCTGCAGGCGGCAGCGCTCGAAAACTCGATGTTCCCGGGGAAATCGATAACTTCGGCAAAGGCGTCTCTTACTGTGCCACCTGCGATGGGTTCTTTTTCAGGGATAAAACCGTACTAGTCGTAGGGGGCGGCGATACGGCCCTTGAGGATGCCCTTTACCTTTCAAAAATAACGCAGCGGGTCTACCTGGTCCATCGACGGGATGCTTTCCGGGGAAGCCGAATCCTCCAGCAGCGCGTTCAGGCCGAGCCCAAAATAGAAATTCTTCTTAAGAAAGTTGTCACTGAAATTATATCCAATGAATCCGGGGTCTGCGCGGTTTCCCTTCAAGATGTAGAGACCGCTGAAAAAAGGGAACTTTCAACGGACGGCGTATTCATTTTTGCTGGTTTTTCTCCCAATAACCAGCTCGTTCCTGCAGGCGTTAAAGTCAATCAGAGCGGCTACGTCATAACGGATGAAAAATGCGAGACCAGTATCCCGGGGATCTTCGCCATCGGCGACCTAAGGCAAAAGTATGCCAATCAGATTGTGATCGCCGCTGCCGATGGCTGTACGGCCGCTCTGGCCACGGCTCACTACGTTGAGATGAAACAGGCGATTAAATTCCCTGGAGTACTCGGCTAAGAGATTAGGCTCAATTTGAAGGCAGCCACCCTGATGGTCGCCAACGTGGGTGACCAAACCCTGGAACAGGCCAATGATGAACAGGCCGTAGCCCTGCTTTTTACGGCCTCCTTTACCCCTGATTGACTTCCCAGGGATAGTAAGCCAACTGCCACAGACAAAGTCAGTGGCAGTTGGCTCGGTACAGCCGACCACTCTCAAATGGTCAGCCGTCATCACATCAAGGTGTAACCGGTCTCCAGTTTCGGAATCCCGGCGATTTTACAGGTGATCAGCGGATCGGGAAACTGCAGGTACTCGCAACTTTTAGGTTGATGGACATTGGTGCAGACCGCCCGGACCACAGGCACGGATTCAAATTTCTTATAATATTCCCGGATGAATTTAAGAATTTCCATTTGTTCGGGTTTCAGGGGACAGTCCTGGGTTATCCCTTCCCTCTCCGCCAGGGCACAGGCCACTTTTTCATTCCAAGCATCAAAGTTAAGCAAATACCCCTCTTCATCCACCTCGATTTTCAATCCTTCATACTCACAGGTCGGCATGGGTCTCCTCCTTTTTAAATTTTTTCACAATTTTGGGTATGAATAGGGAAAAAGCAAACAAGGCTACGGAAAATGCGAGCTTTAAGGACAGGAGCTGCGACCAATCTCCGGTGGCCCAAACCTCTTTGATGGTTCCCACAAAAAACGTAATGATGAAGGTCCCGGCAATGATGCCCAGGACCGTGCCCCAGAAGTAGTCCCGGAAACGGACCCGGGTCAAGCCCATGCCGAAGTTCATCGGGGTGAAAGGGAAATAGATCAGTCGCAAATACAGCACCGTGGCGAAGCCGTTGCGTTCCACGGCCTCGTCATAACGCTTCAACCGGTCTCCGACAATCGAGGCGGCAAAGTCCCGGCCCAGATACCGGCCGATAAAAAAGGCGGCGGTGGCCCCCAGCACAGCCCCGATCAGGACGTAGAGAAATCCCCAATAGGCCCCGAAGATCGCCGCCCCGAGGGTGGTCAGGAGCGAACCGGGCACCAACAGACAGATCCCAGCCGTATAAATCAATATAAAGATCACCGGCGCCCAAAACCCGGAGATGTCCAGGAATCGTCTCATCGCCTCGACAGTCAAAAAATCTTTAACCGGGCTAAAGCGAATAACATATACCGCAGCGGCAATAAATGCAACCAATACCAAGGCTTTTACCATAGCCCCTTTTCCTGGACCGGTTTTCCCTTTCACTTATTTTGTCCCCTATTATTTATTCGCTTTAATTACTATAAAGAGCCCCCCGCCATATCCCTCTTCAACCGGTATCGCCTGTTCCGTTCCTTTTGTCGGATGAAAGATTGTCTGGCGGATGCCGTTCAAACCAGGCGTCGTACCGTTCCGCCTGCCGGTCGAAAACCTCTGCTCCAGGCATGAAGATCTACCCGTCGGACGGCCTTTACCGACCGAAAAGCCGCCCCAGAACCCCTTTTTTTTCTATCACTATAGCCTCCAGGCCCAGTTTGGCGCGGATGGCGTTCTCCAATTTTTCTTCAGAAACATCGGAGCCTTCCACCAGGATCTGGTCATCCACCATGATGGCTGGAGCCACCGGCAATTCCAACTCAAAATATTCATCCGTATTGTATTCAGCTATAGGTTTGGATAGTATTTCAACCTCAATTTCGTACTTTTGGCCCAACCTGGGCATCATTTCCTGAAAATGCTTTCAAGGCTTTCCATTGGGTTCATTATAAAAACAGCGAACTTTGACCATTGGGGTTCTCCTTTCTTTTTTCTAAAATTTTTGTTCTTTGATCCCGGTATAAACCGCCTTGCAGATCCCGGAAACCCCGCCCTTTAGTCCTTCCGGATTCTTGCATCCTTCTGAATTTTGGAGGCTCTCTACATAGGCTTCAGCCGAAGACAGTTCCTCCAGGGCGAAATTCGCTTCGGACC
The DNA here is from genome assembly GCA_963743305.1 of uncultured delta proteobacterium. Taxonomy (GTDB): domain Bacteria; phylum Desulfobacterota; class RBG-13-43-22; order RBG-13-43-22; family RBG-13-43-22; genus CAVQSS01. Next base: position 446,948 of record CAVUPH010000014.1, on the reverse strand, counting down.
TGGTTTTGATTTGAAACAACCATCCCTCTCCATAGGAGTCCCGGGCAATGAGGGCCGTGGCTTCCTTTATCCCGGGATTCAGCCGCAGGACCCCGGCTACGGGAGCGTCAATATATTTAATTTTTCCGGTGATGGCGATGGCAATGGATTGTCCCTGTTCCACCTCTTCTCCATCCCAGACCAGCCATTCCAGGTCATTGACACCGCCGGCTAATACCAACTCCGGTTCGGTTAACCCAAATCGCACCTCCGCCCCTTCGGCCTTGGCCCAAAGTCCCGGTTTGACGACATAACGTCGATCCTCCGGGACCTCGACCCGTCTTCCCAAAAATTTTTCTATATACGCCATCAAACCTCCCGTGTTCTTATTTTTGATTTATTGTTTCCATTTTCTTCAGGAACTGGTCCGGCGGAAGATAATCGACCAGCCTTAAGTTCCAGATGCTCTTTCCCGCTCGAATCTATAAAAACCACAGTCGGGACCCCTTTAATTCCATACTGACTGAGAAGCCGTTCATTCAGTGGGTTCCCGGCTTGGGTCACGTCCACTTTTATCATAATATAATCCCGGTTCCCCTTTGTGACCACCTCAGGCTGGTGAAAGGTGATTTCCTCCAGTTCCCGGCAGGGGGTACACCAAGTGGCATAGAAATCGATGATGACCGGTTTCCGGTTTTGGGCCGCTTCCGCCAGAAGCTTGTCCGAATAAGCATTCCAGGCCACCCCCGGCCCGCGGATCATCCAGGAACCCAGGATAAAAGTGGCTATCACCAGACCGGCGATCCCGGCCCCACCCTTCATCCAGGCGAAGGCCCGAAAGCCGGCCTGGGACTTGTCCAGCCAGCCGAGGTGCAGTCCGGCGCCCAAGGCTACCAGAACGAAAAGGAATACCGCTACGGTTTCAGGTAGGAGGGGCCGAATGAAATAGGCTGCCATGCCCACCAGGATCCAGCCCATCAGTTTTCGAACCCAGATCATCCACTCTCCGGATCGGGGTAGTTTTTCGATCTTGCCGGAAAACATGGCCAGAAAAAATAAAGGCAGCCCCAGGCCCAGGCTCAAGGTAAAAAAGACAATAAACCCCAGCCATGGGGACCCCATACTGGCCACCCAGGTTAAGAGTCCGAGAACGAAAGGACCGATGCAGGGTGCGGCCACCACGCCCAGCGTCAAGCCCATAAACAGGGAACCGAAATATCCGGCATAAGATTTGGAAGCCATGCTGGGTCAGGCCGCCGGGAAGACGAAGTTCCCAAAACCCGAAGAGGCTGGAGGCGAAAAAAACCAGAATAGCGGCCACGACCAGTAGGACCATCGGGTTTTGAAGCATGGCCCCCATAAGACCACCGGTCAAGGCCGCGACAACCCCCAAAATGGAGTTGGTGGCCGATAGGCCCCCCAGGTATAACAGGCCATGGGTCAATAGTTTTCCCTTTCCCTCTCCGCTCCGCCCTCCAAAATAGGAAACGGTAATAGGGATCATGGGATAGACACATGGTGTCAGGTTCAAGGCAATCCCTCCGGCAAAAATGCCCAGCAGGGTCCAGACCATGGCCCAGCCGTACAAGGGGCCGGGGGTCTGGGGAGGGGCCGCTTCCCCGGACAGGCCGGCCGGAGCGCTGCTGATGGGATAACCTTTGGCCTGCCATTCCGGAAATCCGTAGGGATCGCGATATACATTTTTGTAGCCAAGTTTGACAGCCACCCGGGCTGCGGAGTCGCTGCGGACTCAGGTCAAGCCCGCTCAGTAAAAGACGAGGAAGCGGTTTTTATCGGGTCCCAAAAAGGTCGCCATCTCCTTCTGTTTCCGCCAGCGGGACCAGGCCGTGGGTTCCATGGGAAAATTAACCGCTCCTTTGAGGTGTCCGGTTCGATATTCCCATTCCTGACGGGTATCCACCAGCATCAGGTCCTGCGGATTTCTTTGATACCGTTCCCAGATCTCATCCGTCTTGATGATCCGATAGCCGCCGCGCTGGGCTTCCTGGAGAACATCTTCCCAGGTAGCCGCCGTTGGAGTTACGGCCCGGTTGGTAAACCAGAGAGCCCCGATTACCAGAGCCACCGAGAATGCGGCAATAAAATGGTTTTCTACTTCATAACGAACACCTCCACTGAAAAAGTCAGGGCTTTTTTAAATCCTTTCTTCCCTCTTTAATTTGGTGATCAGGAAATTTACGCCGGCCCGGGACAACCCCAATCCTCGGGCCAACTTCCCCAGATCATCGGAACCGGTCTTTTTTACCATATTTATGATTTCCTCTTCCAATTCCTCCAGCCAGTCTTCAAAAAGCGCTAAAATATCCGGTTCGGCCACGGTTCTTAACTGTTTGGATTGAAAGACCTTATCCACTAAACTCTGGCACATCTTGGTTGGATCGACACCTTCGTCCATGCATTCCGCCAGTCAGAGGTTCACCAGGCTGGCCACCTTGTCCGCCCCGGCATCCCCGATCAGGCTGACCACAAAATTCAGACGGGATTCCTGGTCCAGCATGGGGAAAAGGGTTTTGACCGCCAGAGAAATTTCTTTTAAGGCTTTTTCCGGCTCGAGTTTCTCGATAAATTCCAGTATCGTTTTTCCAGGCATCGGGTGTTCTCCTGACTAAAAAGTTCGACGGTTGGCCAGTAATTCCCCGGCCACGGTCTCCAGGTCTTTCATGATCTGAAGGATTCTTTTGTCGGCCAGTTCGTAATAGATAAAAGGCCCATTGCGCTCGACCTTGACTAACAGCGACCTTTTTAATTCCTTTAAATGATGGGAAATCAGCGGCTGGGACAATTGTAAAGCCTCTACCAGGCTGGATACCGAAAGCCGGCCCTCGCGAAGACTGATGAGCACCCGCAAACGGTTTTCATCCGACAAACTTTTGGCTAAGAAAGCCACCGTGGATAGGGACTGTTCCCATTCCGTCTGGTTTCCCATCTCCTCCGGAAAAGCCTCAGACGCTATTCCCTTCATCTTGTTTCTGCTCTTTTTGATCATTATAAATTCCTGATTCTTGAAATCAGCCATTGAAGCAACAAGTATATAAATAATCATTTATATGTTTATTTCAAGAGAAATCAAGAAAAAAATTAGGATAATAAAAAAAATTTTCCGGCCTTACTTGCGCCCACTGGCAAATGTATTAATTTATTTCAAATAATAATAATTATTAACCATCGATATCGTTTCCATTCTTTCTTGTCTAATAAAAGTCGATTGTTGACTTAAATCAAGGCAATTCGTCCGTTATCACCTTATTATTAACCGTAAGACGTTGAAACGGGCCTTGTTGGTTCCGAATTAATTAAACTAACTTTAACCAAGAAAGGAGATCGATCATGTTTTGTTATCAATGTGAACAAACCGCCAAAGGGGAAGGCTGTACCAAAGTCGGGGTCTGCGGGAAGCAACCCGAAGTAGCCGCTCTGCAGGATCTGGTGGTGTATGCCATGCGGGGATTGTCCCAGGTGGCCGTGGAAGGCCGCAAGGTGGGCATCAGCGACCCGGAGGCCAATATTTTTACCGTCAAGGCCTTGTTTTCGACCTTGACCAATGTGGATTTTGACGCCGATCGGTTCGCTCCTCTACTGAAAGAGACCGTGGCCCTGCGGGAAAAATTGAAAGCCAAGGTAAAAGCGGCCGGCGGAAAAGTGGATTTCCCGAAGGGACCGGCGAATTTAATCCTGGCCGATACCCTGGAGGGAATGATCGCCCAAGGAGAGAAGGTTGGAATTCAATCAGACACCACTACGGATAGAGACATTCATGCGCTGATTTGGACCGTCACTTTCGGGATTAAGGGGGTCGCCGCTTACGCTGACCATGCCCAGATCTTGGGCAAGGAAGACGAGTCCGTCTATGCCTTTATCCATGAAGGATTGGCCGCCGCCCTGAACAAAGACCTGACCCTGAACGACTGGGTGGGCCTGACCTTGAAATGCGGGGAGGCCAATTTAAAAGCCATGGAAATCCTGGATGCCGCCAATACGGAAACCTACGGACATCCCGTACCGACCAAGGTTCCCCTAGGGCATAAAAAGGGCAAGGCCATCCTGGTTTCCGGCCATGACCTGAAAGACCTGGAACTGATCCTGAAACAGACCGAAGGCAAAGGGATCAACGTTTATACCCACGGCGAGATGCTGCCCACCCACGGCTATCCCGCATTGAAAAAATATGCCCATTTCTACGGCCATTACGGCACGGCCTGGCAGAATCAGCACAAGGAGTTCGGCGAATTTCCCGGGGCCATCCTGATGACCACCAACTGTATCCAGAAGCCCAAGGAATCCTACCAGGGAAATATTTTCACCACCGGCTTGGTGGGCTTCCCGGGGGTCACTCATATCGCCGATAAAAACTTCGCTCCGGTGATTGAAAAGGCGTTGGCCTTACCCGGTTTTGCGGAAGACAGCAACGGGAAAACGGTCACGGTCGGGTTCGGCCGCAACACCGTCATGGGTGTGGCCGGAGCGGTCATCGAGGCCGTAAAAAACAAGGCCATCCGCCACTTCTTTCTGGTGGCCGGCTGCGACGGGGCCAAACCCGGACGTAATTACTATACCGAATTCGTTGAAAAAGCACCGAAAGATACGGTGGTCCTGACCCTGGCCTGCGGCAAGTTCCGATTCTTCGACAAAGACCTGGGCGACATCGGCGGGATCCCGCGCCTCCTGGACGTGGGGCAGTGCAACGATGCCTATTCGGCCATCCAGATCGCTGTGGCCTTGTCCAAGGCCTTTAATGTGGGGGTCAATGACCTGCCCTTGTCCATGATCCTTTCCTGGTATGAGCAGAAGGCCGTAGCCATTTTGTTGACCTTGTTTTACCTGGGGATCAAGAACATTCGGCTGGGGCCCTCCCTGCCGGCCTTCATCACCCCCAACGTCCTGGATGTGTTGGTAAAGACGTTCAACGTCATGCCCATCACCACCCCGGACGAGGATCTCAAGGCGATATTGGGATAAAAAATCCTGTTTTCATAAATGGTTGTCGTAGGGGCGGGTTCAAAACCCGCCCCTAATGGACCCCGATCACGGATCAACCCGAATTCAAGGATAAAAGGATTTTTTATGAAATGCCCAGGACAGGACAGCCGTTACTGGAAACCCGGGTCGATCTTCGAGACCCAATGCCCCCATTGCGGTGCCGAGCTCGAATTCTTTAAAGATGATACGACCCGACTCTGCAAGAAATGCGGGAAGCGGATCATCAACCCCCAAATGGATTTCGGTTGCGCCTCTTACTGCCCTCATGCGGAGCAGTGCCTGGGGGGGCTGCCCCCGGAACTAATCGCCCAAAAAGAGGATCTCCTGAAGGACCGGGTGGCCATTGAAATGAAGCGCTACTTCACTACCGATTTCAAACGGATCGGCCATGCCACCCGGGTGGCCCGCTATGCCGAGGAGCTGGCCAGAAAGGAAAAGGGGAATCCGGCGGTGATCCTCTCGGCCGCCTATCTGCACGACATCGGCATCCATGAGGCGGAACGGAAATACCAGAGCACGGCCGCCCGCTACCAGGAGGAAGAAGGACCGCCCATTGCCCGGCAGATCCTGACCAAACTGGGCGCCCGGGAAGAACTGATCGAGGAGGTCTGCGATATAGTCGGCCATCACCATCATCCCCGGGAAAAGGAAACCATCAATTTCAAAGCGATCTACGACGCGGACCTGATCGTCAACCTGGAGGAAAATCAGAAAGAAAAGGCATCATCCCCGGAACGGCTGGCCGCGATCATTGATCGATCTTTTTTAACCGACAGCGGCCGGGAACTGGCCATTAAGGTGTTTTTAAAAACCCCGCAGAACTCCTAACTTCAAACGCTTCCTACTCCCCCTCCCTTGAGGAGGGGGGCTTCGACGTGGCTCAGCCGAACGTTGGGGGGTGGGTGAACCTTTCTTATCCAAAGGAAAAAATGATGATAATTAAACGAAAAATCATTGAAATCGATCCCGAACGTTGCGACGGCTGCGGTCTGTGCGTTCCCTCCTGCGCCGAAGGCGCCATCCAGATCATAGACGGCAAGGCTACCCTGACCGCCGAAAAATATTGCGACGGCCTGGGGGCCTGCCTGGGCGAATGCCCCAACGACGCCTTGCACATCATCGAACGGGAGTCCGAGGATTTCGACGAACAGGCCGTCGAGGAGCATTTGAAGGCCATAAGACCCCCGGCCGCTCCGCAGCCTGAAACCAAACTGCCCTGCGGCTGCCCCTCCACCACGCTGCAGACCTTTGCCCCGGTCTCCTCCTGTCAGGAAGCCAACCAGCCGAAGACCCAAACCGTCCAGGGATCGGCCCTCAGCCATTGGCCGGTGCAGATCAAACTGGTGCCCCCGACGGCGCCCTTCCTTAAAAACGCCAACCTCCTGGTAGTCGCCGACTGCACCCCCTTGGCTTATCCCGACTTTCACCGAGATTTTCTCCAGGGCAAGGTGGTCATGATGGGCTGCCCCAAGTTTGACGATGTCCAGGAATATATTCAGAAGTTTACGGATATTTTTAACACGGCCCAGATCAACAGCGTGACCACCGTGGTCATGGAGGTCCCCTGCTGCGCCGGCCTGCCCTGGATCGTCAAGCAGGCCATGGAAAAGGCCGGAAAGAATATCCCCCTGGCGGAAAGAGTGATCGGCGTTCGGGGAAACCTGTTAAAATAACCTCAGACCGGGAGGATCGTTCATCTCCCGGCACCTTCTCTATAACTGCCCATATCGAATGGCCAGGCCATCCAGGGTCATATTTTCGGCCTTGATTTGGCTTCGAGTTCTCACGCCGACTCGTAAACCACCCCCCCCCCAGGCTGCTGTTCTATCCAAAAAATGGAGATTTCGATCAATAGTGAGTCCAGGAAATAGTCGTATGTCTAGAGCCCTTTGAGCTTCGAATACCCTGGATGCCGGATCGGGTCCGGCATGACGGCAAAAACAACTTCCCGAACGCGTGATCGTTTTTATTTTCGTATTAACCCTTAAGGGCTGTAATCACGGCCCGCATGAAGGCCGGCAGGTCGTCCGGTTTCCGGCTGGTGATCAGATTGCCGTCCACCACGACCTCCTGATCGACCCATTCCGCCCCGGCATGAATCAAGTCGTCTTTGATGGCAAAAAAGGAGGTCACCTTTTTCCCTCGGACCACCTCGGCGGAAGCCAGCATCCAGCCGGCGTGGCAGATGGCCGCCACCACCTTCCCGGCGTCAAAGATCTCCTTCACCAGGCGGACCATGGCCGGGTAGCGTCGCATATGATCCGGGGCATACCCGCCCGGGATGATCAGCCCGTTGAAATTTTTCGGATCAACCTGGTCGGCGCTCGCCTGGACCCTGACCGGGAGTCCTAATTTGCTCTTATAAACCTGGGCGCTCCCGGATCCGACCAGGGTCACCGCCGCCCCGGCTTCCAGCAACCGATAATACGGGTACCAGAGTTCAAATTCGTTATACATCTCTTCGGCGAAAGATAATGACCTTCTTCCCTTGAAGTTCCATAGCTCCTCCTTTTATTAAGGGTCTCCTAATCGGAGCAACATCTTAGTTCATCCCAGATTAATGTCTGGACCCCGGCCTTCGCCGGGGTGACGACCCACACCCATGATTTCTTGCACGACATTCCGGCGAAAGCCCTTCGGCCGGCTCAGGGCCATGAGCTTGGTCGATGGCCGGAATCCGACCACTTGGGTTGTTTATATACTATTATTAATAATAAAGACCAAGGGGGGCTTTGCCCCCCCTTGGCCATTATTTTCCGCATTTCGCCCAGATCTACCCGGACCCAACCGGATTTCGACAAAAGGTTTTAATAGGTGAAAACGGCGTCCGCCAGGAGCGCTTCGGTAATCAGGCGGCCGGCGGCCGTGGTCTGAGCCCCTGGGATCAGATCGGACTCTTCAATGTTCCTCTCCTTGATGCAGGGCACGCAAACTCTGAGGGCCCCCCCCAGTTCCAGGAAGTCGGCCATCAGTTTGGTGAAAGGGCTGAAGCCTCCCGGCTTGACCAGGTTTTCAATATACCCCTTCTTGGCCAGATAAACGCCTTCTCCCTGCAACACCACCATGGCCTTGACATCCATGGCCAGGGCCGCGTTGGCCATGACAAAGGGCATGGCCGCCTTCTCCGGATTGTCTGAGGCATGGGTGCCGATCACCAGGATCTTTTCTTCTTTTTCCGCCATGATACTGCTCCTTTCTTTGCTTGGAAATGGGTTATATTTACGTTACGTTCAAAGACGTTAGCCGATCCAAAATTTGCCGGGTTTCAAGCCGGTAACCCGCGGGCCAGGATAGTCGACAGGTCCTCTACCTCCGCCCCGGACTTTCTCAGGTTGCCCAGGCAGATGGGGCACATGGCCACCAAAGGGGCGCCGGTGGATTTCAACTCTTCCACCCTGCGCCCCATAATCTCCCGGGCCAGAAGGGGGGAGATGGACTCCGCCGGCCCGCCGCAGCATTGGGTGAAGGCGCCGGAGTTCCGGACTTCCAGGCATTCGATGCCTACCCTTTCCAGGGCCTTTCGCGGCGCAGCGGACAATTCCAGATATCGCCCGTAAAAACAGGGATCATGGAGGGTGACCTGGCCTCGGCCATTCTGAGATGATACGTTGGCCAGTTCAAAATAAGTCCTCACTTCAAATTGCTCCTCGACGTATTGGGGATAGAGAACCTTCAAGGCATAGGTCGTGTGGGGGTCCACGGTAATGATCTTCCGTACTCCCGCTTTTTTTAGTCGGCCGGCCACATACCGGGCGTGCGTCACAAAGCTCTCCTGATCACCCAAATCGTAAAGCAGGATCCCGCTGTATTCGTCCAGTTGCGGTTGATAAAAAAAGTCCACTCCGGATTGGGTGAGGATTCGGGTGATATTCCGGAGAGTGACCTGGGCTCTTTTCTTGGCTGCACCGGGAGTAATCATGGCCAGCCCCAGACCGGCCAATCGTTTGGGCTGATACCGCCCAAACCGCACCCATTCGGCCAGTGGGCGATCTTCAAATTTTTCCAGAATGCTGGTGGCCTTCTCGATGTAGGGGACGAACTGATACATCAATCCCGTAAACAGCAGGGACTCACCCTGCTGCCGGAGCCCCAGTTCTTTCCACCAATTGTTCACCAAGAATTTCGGGATGCCGAAGGGGCTCCCGGTCCGGCGTACATTACCGGCCAAGACCTCGATGATATCCTGGGGTCGGTACATGTTAATGATTCCTCCAGTGGTCCACAACAAAACGCTTCAAGCCCAGAATCAGCTCTCCAGGATCGGCTTTCCGCGGGCAGGTTTGGGTGCAAAGTCCGCAGTGCAGGCAACGCCACAGATCGTTCGGGTCTTCCAGAATCCTTTCCCTGGCGCCCAACTGGATATAACGAATCATCTTTCGAGGAAAATGCTCATAGATCAACGGGCAGATGGCGGCGCAGGTCCCGCAGTGAAAACAATCCAGGGCGCTATCCACGCCAAAACGGGCCAACTCTTCCGCAAACGAGGGGTTAACCGTGATCATTTCGCGGCCCCTTCTGAAATCTCCTGGTCCACCGCCTTTTCACCGGGAAGGACGGTTGCCAGCATGTAGCGAAAATAGCTCCCCGCTTTGGCCCCTTCGGCGATTTCACCATACTTTTTCAAGGCCGCCAGATACCACAGGATTTCAGAAGGCGGCAGACCGGTATCCTGAGCCAGTTCCGGCACCGTTTTGCCGCCCGCCTGCAGGGACTGCTTCAGGGCCTTGACGGCCTGCTGCTGCTCCTTGACCCGGACCGCAACCCCCGCGATCACCCCTTTTCGGGCCAATCGGAGTTTATTCCGTGCTTCTTTATCCGTTTCGGCTGCTGTCATTGGAACCTTTTCCTTCTCCTTATCAGCAAATCAATTCATCGGCCAGGATCATATCCACCATTTCCTCGTATTGCCGCAGCGTCCACCCGTTGACCTGGATGGCGTTTTCCGGACAAACCGCCACACAGGCGCCGCAACCCCGGCAGAGGGCCGGATTCACCCGGGCTTGCCGGATCTGCCGCCCCTCGACTTCGGTCTCCACCATCGTCAGCGCCCCCGGATTCAGACAGGCTTCCACACAAGCCCCTGTTCCCCGGCACTTCTGAATATCCACTTCGGCTACGAAGGGATCCAACTCCACGTAGCCCCGGGAAAGGATGCCCGAGGCTTTGACCGCTGCCGCCCCGGCGCCGGCACAGGCTTCGCCGATATCCATGGGGGCCTGGCAGGTTCCGGCCAGCAGAATCCCGGATACGGAAATCTCCACCGGTCGCAGCTTGGGATGAACCTCCAACAGAAACCGGTCGACGCCTACCGGAAGCTTCATCATCTCCACCAGGTCGGGCACGGGATTCGGCTCCATGCCCACCGCGAGCACCACCAGGTCCACCGGAACTTCCACCTCCTCTCCAAAAGTCAGGGTGTCCTTGACTGTGATCCGAAGAGGAAACCCGTTATCGTCGATCGGTCGGGACACTTGGGGGGGTTCTTCCGCCTGGAAGCGCAGGAAGACTACTCCGCTGTTGGAGGCTTGCCGATAGAGCTCCTCCTGGCCCCGGCCATAGGTGCGAATATCCCGATAGAATTCATAGACGCGCGTCCCCGGATAGTTTTGTCGAACCTGAAGCGCCGCCTGAATGGTGGCGGTGCAACAGGTGCGGGAGCAATATTCGTTAAGGACCCCGCCCTCATCCGCCTCATGAATGCCGGGGATCTGCCGGCTGCCCACGCAGTGAATCATGGCCAGGCTTCGAATCGGTCGTCCGCCCAACTCCAGAACCTTCCCGTTGGTTTTTTGGCGGGCTCTCTCCAAGATAAACTGGGGAAGGGTCAGGCTCTCCGGGAATACCCCCTGCCCGTACTCTCCCTGGCGGGGCGTGTACGGTTTAAAACCCGTGGCCAGGATGATCACCCCGGTTTCGATCGTTCGATCTTCGGTCCGCTCAGGAATGCCGCCCGGAAACATTCCCGCCAGAGGGACAAATTCTCTCGATCCGACACCGGAGGCCGGCAGTCGTCGGATCTTTTCGTGGTCCGCTTCCGAGTCCGGAGGCGCGGATCTGATCCGAAGGTTGAAATTCCCGATAGTCCCTTCGAAACCGATTACCTGGGAACAGGTATACGGGCTGACGGCCGGATCGCTCAGGACCTCCCGGGCCAGGTTGGAGACCAGATCGGCGGCCGGTTCTCCCGTGGGGGCAATGCGGTCCAATAAGGCCGACCGCCCCCCCAAAAAAGGAGAGCGTTCCACCAAGGCCACCTTAAATCCCCTGACGGCCAGGTCTTTAGCCGCCCGAAGCCCCGCCAGTCCTCCGCCGATCACGGTGGCATGCCTTCTGGCCTCGACCCGCAAGGGTTTCAGAGGTTTTAGGTATTTAGCCTTTCCCACCGCGGCCGCCACCAGCCGGGTCGCTTTGTCCGTGGCCGCGTCACCGTGGTGGACCCAGCTCACTTGCTCCCGGATGTTGGCGTGTTCATAGAGATAGGGATTAGCGCCCGCCCGGACCATGACGTCGCGAAAAGTAGTCTCATGAAGACTGGGAGCGCAGGAGGCCACCACCACCCGCTCGACGGTTCCCGTTTTAAGGTCTTCGGCAATCAGTTCCTGGCCGGGATCCGAACACATGAAAGGGTTGGTGCGGACCACGGCCACACCGGGGATCTTCTCGGCCCGCTCCCGGACCTTTTCCACCGCTACCTGATCGGAGATGTTTCCTCCACAATGACAGAGGTAAACCCCGATCTTCTCCCCTGAGTTGTTGCGCTCTTTCGTTTCTTCCGCCATTATCCGATCTCCCGATCCACTGGATTTATCCGGCCGGTTTTCAATCGGTCAGGACCTGGGGGGGAAGATGCTCGGACCGTCAGGTACTTCGCGGCCTCCATAGCCGCGGCGCCGGACTCCGCGATCGTATCCACGATGTCCTTAGGACCGGCTGCCGCGCCGGTCACCAGAACGCCCTCCAGGTCCGTCAAGGTCGGGGCGATTTTGGGTTGAATGGTTTTTATAAAACCGTCTGAATCCCGAGACACGGCACAGAGACCCTCGGGGTTCCATCCCGGGAGCATCCCCAGGGAGAGCACCACCAGATCATGATCCGCCGTGGTCACCCCTTCTCCATCCTGGGCTTCGTAGCGGACCGTGACCCGTCCGCTTTCGCCTTCGCTCAGGGTGGCCACTTTGGCTTTGACAAACTGGATCCCCATGGCCTGAGCATTTTGGAAAAACTGTTCGTAGCCTTTTCCAAAGGCCCGGATATCAATGTAATAAATAATTATGTCCGCCAGAGGCAGGGCGCCGGAAAGGAGCATGGCCTGCTTGATGGCGTACATGCAACAGACCCGGGAACAATAGGGAACCCCCAGACTCTGGTCCCGGGAGCCGACGCATTGAATAAAGGCGATCGAATCCGGCTCCATACCGTCCGAGGGACGCAGGACCCGGGCATAGGGCCCATGGGGGGCCAGGAGCCGCTCCATCTGCAGCGCGGTAATGACATTGGGGATCTCCCCGTTGCCGTACTGGACCTTGTCGGCGAGCGGGATCGGTTCGAAGCCGGTGGCCAGAACAGCCGTTTTAGCCTCCACCCGAAAAACCCGGGGTTCCTGAAAAAAATCCACGGCCTGAGTCGGACAGATCTTTTCGCATTTACCGCACAACAAACAATTTTCTACATCCAGCAGGGCCGTCTGAGGGATGGCGTTGGAGAAAGGGATATAGATGGCTTTCCTGGCGGAGAATCCACCCTGTTCTTCATCCCGCACATAAACCGGACAAGTATACTCGCATTGCCGACAGCCGATGCACTTACGGGCGTCCACATAACGGGGTTTCTGGGTGATGGTTGCCGTCAAACCTTCCGGAGTCCGATCCAGATTGTTCAGTTCACAATAGGTGAACAGCGTAATCCGCTCATGATGGGCCGCCGCGGCCATCTTGGGGGTGGTAATGCAACTGGCGCAATCGAGCGTCGGAAAAACCTTGGAAAGCCGGATCATCTTTCCGCCGATGGTGGTGTCTTTCTCCACTACCGCCACGCGATAATCCTGCTCCGCCAGATCCAACGCCGCCTGCAGGCCGGCGATACCGCCTCCCACCACCAGGGCGTCAAACGTCAGGGTTTGACTGGGTTCCATGGCTTCCTCCTCATTCACTCGGAGAGGCCTTTCCGAAGACCGGAGGTCCTAATTCTTGGACCAGGGCATTCATCTCCTCGACCTCCTTCAGAAACGCCCGATTGCAAACCGTGCAGATCGCCGTCAGCCGGAGCCGGCGCAGGTCCAGGTCCTGCGCCTTCATCAGGGCGTACACCCGATCGATCCGCTTGGCCAGGGCCGGGTAAGCCCCCTCGTAAGGGCATTCGGTCCCGCAGGTCATAATGATCAAGCCGCTGATCCCTTTTTTGAAGCAATTCAAGTAAAACGATTCGGGAAACAGCACCGGTGCCGGCACCCGGAGGATATAGGTGTTGGCCGGGTACGAGCTGTGGGCCTGTCCCACGGAATTGGCCCCCGGGTAGGCACAGTGTTCCGTAGCTAAGATGAGAATCTTCCCTTCCTGTTCCGGCACGGTCCTGACGCCCCTGATTATTTTTTCCGACGCACAAAAAGCCGGGTATAGCCGCTCGCTTCCAGCAGACCCAGGTATTCATGTCCGACTTTATCGGCCCAGGCCGGGATGTCATCCCGGGTCCCGGGATCACCGGACAGGACTTCCAGGATCTCTCCCACCTTGACCTTGCCGATCCCTTTTTTGGCTTCCAAAAGCGGTCCGGGGCACGCGCTTCCCCGGGCATCGACGGTATTGGCCACGGTAATGCTGTTCAGATCTGTGTCAGCCATTTTTTACCTCCTTGAATAGGTTCTGAAATTGTTGGGCAACGTTCCTCCCCCACAGGGAAAAATGGGGATTTCAATAATTTAATTAGCAAGGTCTTGGCCAATTGTCCCCCAGGGTTTGTTCGATTCAGCCATATCTTTCTTAACCATTTGAATTTGATTATATAAATATTTATTGGCCCTACGCTTAGAATGAAGAATAGGGGAGAAAGGGTTATTTTTGTAGTCTTAAAGATGTTAAAATGTTAAATTAAATATTTAATGCCCTGTTAAATTTTAACGGGAGGGGGGCCATGCTTGAACAGGAGTTGAGTCGTTACTGGAAGACGGTAGTGGACACGATCCAGGATGGGGTAATGATTGTCGATCCAATGGGTCTTATCGTCTCGGTAAATCAGGCCTTTGAAAAAATTACCGGCTATTCCCGGGAGGGGATCTTGGGACAGCCCTGTTCGGTCCTGAAGTGTAATATTTGCAAAGAAGCGCGAGACAAAAAGGGACGGATGTTTTGTTCGGTTTTTGAATTTGGCAGCCTGAATCGGCGCCGCTGCGCCATCCAGCGAAAGGACGGGAACAATGTCCCGGTCCTAAAAAATGCTTCCCTTCTACATGATGACGGAAAACAGGTTATCGGGGCCGTGGAAACACTGACCGACCTGACCGAGATCGTGGAAAAAGACAGCCAGATAGAGGCCTTCCGGCGGGAACTGCGGGAAGAAGATAGCTTTCATGGAATATTGGGCCACGCTGCTCCTTTGCAACTGGCCCTGAATTTGATCACGAATGCGGCCCCTTCCGATGCCCCGGTGATTATCCTGGGTGAGAGTGGCACCGGAAAAGAGCTGGCTGCCAAAGCCCTCCATGAAATCGGTCCGCGAAAACGAAAGCCGTTTGTCAAGGTCAATAGTGCCGCTTTAACCGAAACGTTATTGGAGAGCGAACTTTTTGGACACGTACGGGGTGCCTACACCGGAGCGTATGAGGGCCGCAAAGGACGCTTTGAAGCGGCCCACGGGGGGGACATTTTTTTTGATGAGATCGGGGACCTGCCGCTTTCCACTCAAGTGAAACTGCTTCGGGTCCTGGAGGAAAAAGTTATTGAGCGGGTGGGCGAAAATCGGCCGGTTCCGGTGGATGTCCGGATTATTTCGGCCACCAACAAAAATCTGAAACAACTCGTCGCCACGGGGGGCTTTCGGGAGGATCTGTTTTTCCGAATCAACGTCATCCCTATCGTCTTACCCCCGTTGCGCGACCGGGTGGAAGACATTCCCCTGCTGGCGGAATTTTTCTTTAAGCGAATCCAGTTGAAAACCGGCAAGCCGATCCAGGGGATCAGCCCGGAGACCATGGAGGCCTTGATCAGCTACGAATGGCCGGGGAATGTACGGGAATTAAAAAGCGCCTTTGAATACGCCTTGGTGACTTGTCAGGAAGCCCTGATTCAGCCCCAGCACCTTCCTCTCGGAATTTTCCAGGGAAAACGTTTTAATAGTTCGACTCCAAACGCTCCCTCCGATCGAAAAGAAATGAAAAAGAAAGCCCTGCGGGAAGCCTTGAAGCGATCCGCTGGCAATCAATCCGAGGCCGCCCGAATCTTGGGGGTTTCGCGGGTCACGGTCTGGAATCGGATCAGGGAATTCGGGATGGATATCAAAAATATTGCCAAAGTGGATGGTTTTGATACAATCTGAATTATGAAAATTCTTATCACTGGCGGAACGGGTTTTGTCGGTAGCCATTTGACTACCCGGTTGACCGGCCAGGGCCATCTGGTCACCCTTTTGACCCGGGCCATCAAACCCGGCCGCCCCCTGCCTCCCGGGGCTGCCTTCCTGGAAGGCAATCCTCAGGAACCAGGTCCCTGGCAAAAAGCGGTGGCTGACCACCAGGCCTTCATCAACCTGGCGGGGGCTTCGATCTTCAGCCGCTGGACCGAAGCTTCAAAAAAAGAAATGCGGGACAGCCGTATCCTGACTACCCGCAACTTGGTTTCCGCTTTAGCCGATCGAAAAGGGCTGGAGACCGTCCTGCTCAGCACTTCGGCCGTAGGCTATTACGGCTTTCACGAAGATGAAGAGATCACGGAGGACACCCCGCCGGGGTCCGACTTCCTGGCTTTAATGGCCCGAGACTGGGAGGCTGAGGCCCGGAAAGCCGAAATCTTCGGGGTTCGAGTAGTTCGTTGCCGCTTCGGGATTGTTCTAGGCGGGAGAGGCGGCGCCCTGGATCAGATGATCCCTTTGTTTAATAAAGGGTTAGGCAGCCCGCTGGGCACTGGAAACCAGTGGTTTCCCTGGATCCACCAGCAGGATCTGACTCGAATCTTTCTTTTCTTATTGGAACAAAAAGAAGCCGCCGGTCCCATTAACTGCACGAGCCCCACTCCGGTGAGGAATAAAGAATTGACCCGAATATTGGCCGAAGTGCTCGGCAAGCCGGCCTTTCTTCCGGCCGTCCCCGGGTTTATGCTTAAACTTATCCTGGGGGAATTTGGGAATGTCCTGTTGAAAGGCCAGAAGGTACTCCCGCAAAAACTGGTCGGCCTGGGTTTCCACTTTGAATTCCCGGAGTTGAAGAAGGCCCTCCAAAATCTGTTCGGGACTAACGATCCCAAAAAATCCCCCATCAACCCTTGAGGGGCTAGGGGATTAGCGACCTTCCAGTTCCTGGGCTTCGGAGACCACTTTTTTTTCATAGGCCTGGCGCATTTTTTCAATCAGCTCCTCCAGGTTGGCCGGTTTCATCACGTAATCGAAGGCCCCTAATTTCATCCCCTCGATGCCCGATTCCATCGAGGCATGCCCGGTGAGCAAAATCACCTCGATCAGGGGTCTTCTTTGTTTAATCTCCCGCAGGGTATCTATTCCGTCCAGACCGGGCATTTTGACATCTAGAACCACCACATCAAAAGGCTGGGCCTCAATGAATTCGAGCGCTTTTTCCCCGCTTTCCGCCCCCCGGGCCGTCATCTTCCGTTTTTGCAATCGTTTGACAATCGTCTCCCGAAAATCGTCTTCATCGTCTACCACCAGTATCTTGAATTCTTCCATGGGTCACCTCCCTCGGAAACACTTTACTTGGTCGGAAGATAAATCGTAAAGGTAGTGCCTTTCCCCTCTTCGCTGGCCACCATGATTCTTCCCCCCAGTTTTTCCAGTATGCTGAAAACAATGGATAGACCCAGGCCCGTTCCCTTGCCCACTTCCTTGGTCGTAAAAAAAGGATCAAAAATTTTGGCTACCATCTCCTTGGGGATTCCCGGGCCATTATCCGTAATTTCAACAGAAAGTTCACTATTTTTGGGGAGGAATCTGGTTTTTATCATCACCATCCCATTCTTGCCGATGGCATCGATGGCATTGTTCAGGATGTTTAAAAAGACTTGTTGTAACTGAGAGGAATCACTGGTAATATTTGGCAAATCGGGGGAGAAGTCGGTTTGAAGGTCGATATTGCGATACCGGGACTCGTTTTTCAGAAAATCGATGGTTTCGTCCAAAGTTTTGTTCACATCCACGGTTTCCTGAAGCGGTTCCATTCTTCGGGCAAACCCTAAGAGGCGATGGGTGACTTTTTTAGCCCGTTCCACGTGGTACTCAATCTTGTGGATGGAATCTTCAAACTCCTTGAAATTTTCACTTCGCGAGATATCCTCTTCGGCCAGCAGGTCTTTCATCCAGCCCGCTTTCTCGCCGATTACGGCTAAGGGATTATTGATCTCGTGGGCGATCCCGGCCGCCATTTTTCCCAGGGCCGCCATTTTACTGGACTGAATGACCAAATCCTCACTCACCGCCTTTTCCCGGTCGATTTGAATCAGCCTTTTCATCATCAAGCGGGAAGTAACAATCGTCCCGCCGACAATCAATAAAACGCCGGCCAATAAAAGAAAAACCGCCAAATAACGGGCTCGCAAAAGCGGGGTAAGCTGTTCCTGAGGATCCTCCTTGATTACCAGGACCCACTTGGTATTACTAATCACCGTGGCGGCAAAGAGGGCCCTTTCCCCTTCCAGGGACTGTTCTTCCACTTGATTCTCGATCACCCGGGAAAAATCCGGGGTTTTGGGGTGGCCGAAAATTTCCCCGCTGAAGCGGGGTGCGGTCTGCAAGATATTCCGCTTATTGACAATGAAGGCATCCCCCTTCTTCCCGATCTGGCCGGCCCGGACAACCTGGTCGATGATTTCGGAGTTAATGGTCGCCCGCAGGATCCAAGTCTGGTTTCCTTCGCGACTCATCACGGCAATGATAAAATGAGGGTATTTTCGAAAACCTAAAAAAACGTCGCTGATGTATATCCCGCCCGACATGACCGATTGAAACCAGTCTTCTTTTTTGTAATTGACTTCCTTAAGCTCAGGGTAGGGACCCACATAGGCTAAATGGTTACCTTCCTGATCAATGACCCCGATATCGATATAGGATTTGGATCGGGTTTGCATGATATTAAAGACTCTGTTGAGGTAATTTTCATCGGCCAGTTGCTGGAGCGAGTGGGTATGGGCCATGGTGACCAACTGGGAGATCCGCTCGTCAAAAAAAAGGTCCATGGCACTACGGCGGTTTTCCGCCAGGGTTTTCAGGTTCTCCATGACCTTGGCGGTGTACGACACGCTGAACTGATAATAGATGGTAAACCCCAGGCCGAACAAGGGGATCAGAGAGAAACCCAGGGTGGTAAATACGATCTTCCACCATAAGGTGCGGTATTCCTTCTCTTTCATTCGCTTATTCCATCCGTTGATCAACTAGCTGATTTTAGCCAACCAATAGCCGGGGCGTACCCCCTGCTCCTCGACGGCCAGGGCCACGGCATCTCCGGCGGTTACGCTCCGGACCTCTACCGTACCCAGGGACCGGCCTTTATCATCAAACAGTTTCAACCGGGTCCCTTCTTCCAAGCCCTGATCCCTGCCCAGGCCAAAGGAGATTTCGATACCCCGCTTCGTTTGACGGACCCGGTAGATTTCCGCTCGGCCTTCCCCGGCCAGCAGGCCTTCTATCCTTTGGGACAAAAAGAAAACCAGGGCAAAGCATCCCAGGGCCGGGATAAAAGCGAAGACCGCCGCCACCCAGGGCACCACCCCGGAGTATCTTTGAACAAGAGAAGGCAGGGCCCGGCGATACGTATCCGCATCCCCGAATACCCGGATCTGAAAAGGAGGGAAGGGCGGGTTGGCGGCCATTCCAGGACCGAGGATCTTAAGTGTATAGAGACCTGGCCGGGTTTCAGGGCCGATGACCAGACGCCCTCGCCAGAGATACCCCCCCATCCAGTAGCCGGTCTGAACTCCATCAAAAAGGATCCGGATTTCCCGGGAATCGCATTGAAAAGCCAGTTTATCGGGGGTGTCTGCCTTCCCCCGCAGAGGCCCTTGGATCTCCAGGACGGTCCCCGGAAGCACTTGAAATAAACTGGGCGGCTGCTTAAATCGCGCCACCAGGGCGTCTATGACCGCCAACAGGCTGAGGAGACAAAAAATCGAGCCGGCAATGCCGGCCCATCTCCTCCACCGTGAAATCCGATCCAGGTTCATGCGCTCGGTGAGGCTTCAATGGTCCGGAGCATTTTAATGACTATCCCGGCCACGATCAAGGTGGGGATGACCAGGACAAAAAAGGTCTTGAAAAAAATCGGGGTGAATAAATCGGGGGTCTTGTTGGCCCGATACATACTGATTCCCAACTCGATTAAAATCAGCACATCCAGTACGGCTACTCCTATTTTTTGTTGAATGTTCATCGTCAGACCGGTCGGTTCCTGGGTGTTGAAATTTGAATTATCATTAAACCAATAAACCCCCTAAAAAGCAAGAGGATCGCCAGGGAGCCCCACGGATCCCCCGGCGATCTTCTTGCGTTTCACCAGCAGGGGCGGCTATTTTTTATAAATATTGGTCTTGCTGATATTCATCAACCGTCGGGCCTTCCCGGTTTCCTTATAATAAATCCGCACCTCGTCGCCCGCATCCCAGGCGCTGTCCGGAAGGGCGAAATACTCATCCGGGACGCTGAAGGTAGTCAGAAGCTTTTGTCTCTTGGAATAGAGGGTAATGGCCTTCTTCTCCTTTTCCACCAGCGGGAATTTCTTGTCCATGACCAAAGGATTTTCGGCATCCACCCCTTCCTTCTGATCGATCAGGGTATAATCGATTGTTTTGAAATTCTGGGAGACCGGATCGAAGATAATGATCTGTTTGGCCTTGGCATCCAGTTTCATTCGCAACCCGGCCTTGGGTTCCGGTCCCATCTCATCCGGGTTCTTGGGAATTTCATAGGTGACGGGCGGCAGATGGCTGTAATCCGGATTTTTAGGATCGGCTTTCATATCCTGGATCAGGGTAACCGTCCCTTTGGCTTTATCGAATTCAATGACCCGGCCTTGGTCCACTTTACCCATTTCCCCGCAGCCGTAGGCCAGGATGAGAGGCAGAATCACCAGCAGAGTCAATCCGCAATATTTTTTCAGCATAACGCTTTTCTCCTTTTGCTTTAGGGATCTAAATGACCCTTATCTTTTTTTGGCCGCCAATTCCAACTTGGCGCCCGCCAACATCCTGACAAAGATATAGAGCGACATGGCCGCCACCAGGCCCAGAACCAGGACCGTGGCCGCCCCGTCAAACCAGGCCCCCGTAGCCGGCGGAACCGCCTTGGCTATCAGCTTCAGCACAATGGAAAAAAAACAGCCGATAACGGCCAAACCGAAGGCGATGCGGATCCCGTAGCCTTTGATATACTTGGTGGCCACGGTCCCCACCTGGGCGCCGATCGAAGCGCCGACCAGCATGATGATCGCCGCCACCAGTTCCGTCCGCCCCTTATAGGTATAGGTGGCGGCCCCGTAAAGACCGGAGATCATGACCTCAAAAAGGTCCGTCCCCACCGCCACGTGAGTGGGGCAGCCGACAAAGTAGATCAAAGCCGGCATGCGAATCAAGCCCCCGCCGATGCCCAGGATCCCGGCCAGCCAGCCGGTCAAAAAACTCACCAGAATGGGCAACCAGGCGGTGCAATAGATCTGGGCCTCTTTGAAATGGACCATCGGGGGGATCTTCAGCTTATGCAGGGTCTTATGCCATTCGAAGCCAGTGGCCAACTGATCGATCTCTTGGCCCGCTGCTTTGGCCGCCTGTTCTTTCCTCTTTTTCTTGGCCACATCGGCGAAGACCATCCAGGCGATCAGAGCCAGGAGGACCAGATACAAATAGCGGACATACATTTCTACCTTACCTAATCGTTCCAGCCACATAACCATCTGGGCGCCCACTTCAAATCCGACCACCGTGCCGCCCAGCATGATAAAGCCCAATTTATAATCCACGTTGCCGAACTTGCCGTGGCGCATGGTGGCGATAAGGGATTTTCCGGCCATGTGGGCTATATCGGTGCCGATGGCAAAGGCCATGGGGAAGCCGAGTATGTTGAGGCCCGGCGTTACCATCCAGGCGCCGCCCATTCCGAAGAACCCGCCAATGACACCGACCCCTACGCCGAGGATGATCAGTCCGGGCCAAAAAATCTGGACCCCGGCGATAGGCATGAGAACATATAACCAATCCATAAGTGTGACCTCCTAAAATTAGAATTATTAACCCGTTCGACTAAAACGCTTCCCCCATCTCCGCCGAGAGCCGGAGGCTGAAGGGGAAATCAATTAATGTTCGGCTAATTCCCTGGACTTCAAGTCGAGACCGATACGACTCATGACCAGGTCGGCGATGGTCCCAAAAATCACTCCCACCAGGGGGATGATGGCCACCGTGAGCAGCGTAAAATACAAATGGCTTTCATTATAAAGATTGGTCCACCAGGCCTCCCAGCCGGTGAACTTCCGGGTATCGGCCACGATGACCAGGTTGGCTGCCTTGGGCCCTGACGCCAGGACCATAGCCGGAAAAAATAAAAGCAAACCGGTGATAAGAGTGGTGATCTTTGTCCAAATCTTCATCGTTATCCTCCATTGTCTATTATTTATTTCCATACGAATTACTAAATCCTTAGTACCGTCCAACGTCCGTCGAGGGTTGAAATCACCTCCCCGGAAAAAATCAGCGGATAACCATGACGCTGCACGGGGCCTGAGCCACCACCTTGGCCGCCGTGCTGCCCATGAGCGCCAGTTTGATCCCGGACACCCCGGTGCTGCCGATCAGCAGAAGATCATACTGGCCTTCCTGGGCCCGCTTGAGGATGTTATTGGCCGGCACCACCCCGGCTTCAAGCACCGCTTCCACGGGGATCTTTTGCGCCTCAAAGACCGACTTGGCTTTCTTTAAGGCCGAGGCCGCCTGGGCTTCCAACTTGTCCTGGATATTGGGTGGCATGTCATCGAAGTCATCTTTGGAGAAATAGGCCACGGACATGAGGGTGACCAGTACCCCTTCCTTCTGGGCCATCTCCAGGGCTTTTTGAACGGCCTTCATCGAATGTTCCGAGCCGTCGGTTGCCACGAGTACTTTCATATAAGACCTCCTTTTGCTAGGATTAGCTTACCCGAAATATTTGAACACCTTATTCATTGGCAATATCTATGCCACATTCGCTGGAAGCTCATTTTGCTTAAATTTCTTCTGATAATAATAAGTTAAGAACTTGGCGGATTATAAGTCTCTTGGCCGTGATCGGGAGTTGAAACCTGAAATGTCTGAGGTGTCATCTGAAAAAGACATATCAAAAATGAAATTAATCCCTTTCTTGACGCCATTCTTTTTTTAAAGTAAATTTAGATTAACCGGCGAATCGGGGAATTCGCGGATAGATAACCTTTTGTAAAGGGGGATATTGGAATGAATCATATGTTTATGGATGGGCCGAAGAACCCGATTAAAATTCAGGACAACACCCTGCGGGACGGCCACCAGTCTTTGCTGGCTACCCGAATGCGTCTCGAAGACATGCTGCCTATCGCCGAACGGATGGATGAAATGGGCTTTTGGGCCATGGAAGTCTGGGGCGGTGCGACCTTTGACACCATGCACCGCTTCTTGGCCGAAGATCCCTTTGACCGGTTGCGTACCCTAAAAAAGCATATTAAGAAGACCCCTCTGACCATGCTCCTGCGGGGACAAAATTTAGTGGGATACCGCAACTACGCCGATGATGTCTGCCGTCTCTTCGTGGACAAAACCTGTGAAGCCGGCATGGATATTTTCCGGGTATTCGACGCCTTGAATGATTTTCGAAACTTCGAGACCTGTGTGGAGCGGATCAAGGCCAACGGCAAGCATTTTCAGGCGGCCATCTGTTATTCCCTGACGGAAAAAACCTTGGGCGGTCCGGTCTTCAACATGGACTATTACGTGAATAAGGCCAAGGAGCTGGAAGCGATGGGCGCCGACACCCTCTGCATCAAGGACATGGCCGGCATTATGGCTCCTTACGATATCGCCTGGTTGATTTCCGAGCTCAAAAAGAACATCACCATCCCCATCCATTTGCACACCCATTATACCAGCGGCATGGCCTCCATGACCTATCTCAAGGCCATTGAAGCCGGTGTCGATATCATCGATACCTGCCTGGCCCCTTTTGCTTTAAGGACTTCCCAGCCGGCCATTGAACCCATTGTGGCCACGCTGGCAGGAACCCCCCGGGATCCCGGATTGAACTTGAATGCCCTGCTCGAGATGGGTGAATATCTGGAAACCATTGCTCCTAAATATAAAGAATACCTGGCCACCAACCGCATGTCGGTGATCGACACGGCGGTCCTGGTCCACCAGGTCCCGGGCGGTATGATCTCCAACCTGGTCAGCCAATTAAAAGAGGCCAAGGCCCTGGATCGCCTGAACGAGGTCTATGCTGAGGTCCCAAAAACACGGAAGGAATTAGGCACGCCGCCCCTGGTCACTCCCACCTCCCAGATCGTGGGAGTGCAGGCCGTCCTGAATGTCCTTTTGGGGAAATACAAGGTGGTCACCAATCAGGTCAAGGATCTGGTCTACGGCCTCTATGGTAAGACCCCCACCCCCATTGACCCTGAAGTGCAGAAATTGGTGCTTAAAAACTACAAGCGGGGCCAGACCCCGGTTACCGGGCGGGCGGCCGACTACCTGGAACCGGAACTGGAAGAGGCCCGTAAAAAAATCGGGGACCTGGCCAAGGACGATTTTGACCTGCTCATTTATGCCCTCTATCCCACCACCGGCGAGCAGTTTTTAAAATGGAAATACGGGTTGGAAGAAAAACCGGGGGAAGTTCTTTCCTAGAAATCTTTCAATGGCCCTCCCCTCAGGGTATCGGGGGGAGGGCTCTCGGGAGGTTCCCCATGTCCCCTCCCCGATCGGACCTTATAAAAGAAGTCAGGGCCTCGATCATTTCCCGGATAACTCGAACCAACCCTCCCGTTCCGCCCCAGGTTTTCAAGGAATGGTCTTGAGGTCGGTCATTGATGGGCTTAAGCAACCTTCGGCATTAGCCGCTCAAATCTGGGGCCTGTTTGAGTCATAAAGTGGTTTGATGCACAAGTCCCGGATAATCTCGCCCGGATGGGGGGGGTTCTTCATGGTCATGGCGTGTTTTCGACCTTCCCTCACTTGACGTGTGGCCGGTGGGCATCGACATAAGCCTTGAGAACGGCTTGCATTCGGGAAATATGCCCCTTCCTCTACGCCTTAAAGTACCTAATAATGTCTTGTTCAAGGCGTAAGTGTACGGATTGCTTGGCTTGTGGTAAAATGAGTCTTGCCTGCGTCCAGTCGGGCCGAATACCGCGCTCGTCTTCGTCCTCGGCGATCAGCCGTTCCAGTTTTGCATCCGTCATGGCGTCAAGCTTGTTCAAATCGGTGTGGCTTTCCGCACGTTTGACTTTAAGCTCTGCCGCCGTATAGCTTTTGATATTCTTGTCTTTCTTCATCGCCGCTTAATCCTTCTTCAGTCCTCTTGAAGGTCTTTCTTTTTTCTGGATATTATCGCCCTCCATCTCGTAATATGGGAAAAAATTAAATTCCCCTTTCCCTCCCCTCGGAAGGGTTTCAGGAGTCAGGTATGCGTGTAGCCATGTACTATAACAACCGGGACATCCGGATCGAAGAGCTGCCCCGGCCGGAAATCGGGCCCGAGGAGGTCCTGATACGCATTGAAGCCAGCGGGATCTGCGGCAGCGACGTGATGGAATGGTATCGAATTCACAAGGCCCCCCTGGTCCTGGGCCATGAAATCGGCGGCGAAATTGTGGAGGTGGGGGCCCAGGTCGAGAAATACCGCCCCGGGGACCGGGTGGCCGCCTCCCATCACGTGCCCTGTAACACCTGTCATTATTGCCTGAGCGGCCATCCGACCGTTTGTGAGACCCTGCGCCGAACCAACTTCTATCCCGGAGGGTTTGCCGAATTCGTCCGTCTTCCGGCCATCAATGTGGACCGCGGGATCTACCCTCTGCCGGAGGACCTGTCCTATGAAGCCGCCACCTTCATCGAGCCCCTGGCCTGCGTGCTTAGGGCCCAGCAGATCGCCCGGATCAGTCCCGGGCAGACGGTCCTGGTCCTGGGGAGCGGCCTGGCCGGTTTGCTTCATATTCAACTGGCCCGATCCTTGGGGGCCGGCCGGATTGTGGCCACCGATCTCAGTTCCTTCCGTCTGGAGGCGGCCCGCCGACTGGGGGCCGATTTCGTTTTCCCCGCCGACCACTTCATACCATCCTTGCTTCAGGAAGTTAACGGCGGTCTTTTGGCCGACCGAGTTCTGGTCTGCACCGGGGCCCGGCAAGCCCAGCTTCAGGCCTTGGCCTCCGTGGAACGGGGAGGAACGGTTCTTTTTTTTGCCCCCACCGACCAGGGGGTGACCATCCCTTTGTCCATCAACGATCTTTTTTTCCGAAACGACATCACCCTGACCACCTCTTACGCCGGCAGCCCGGCAGACCACTGGCGGGCCAGTCAACTCATCCAGACCGGCATCCTGGATCTGGACCGGTTGATCACCCACCGCTACCCTTTAGCCCAGACCCAGGAGGGGTTTCGTTTAGTGGCCGAAGGCGATACCTCCCTAAAAGTCATCATCGCTCCGCAAAAGTGACAAAAATCCCTTGTTTTATAGGGGCGGCGCTGTTAAATTGTATAGATACCTAAGTAATTTCAGTCAAAATCCGGGCTGTCCCGGACATTAGTCTGTCGTTCATTTGATCAATATATCAGACTCGGAAGGAGGAAAATTATCGTGGATTGGGGCATGAAAAATCGTTTAGCGAAGATTATCAAACCGGATACCGGCCGGACCGTGATGCTGGCCGTGGATCATGGTTATTTTTTAGGGCCTACTTCAGGCCTGGAAAAGCCCGGTGAAACCATTGTTCCGTTGATTCCCTATGCGGATTGCCTGATGCTTAACCGGGGGATGTTAAGGAGTTCGATCCCCGAGGAAGTCCAGGTCCCGATCGTCCTGAGGGTCTCGGGAGGCTCCAGTGTCCTGAAAGAGCTGTCCAATGAAGAAATCACCCTATCTATGGAAGACGCCATCCGGCTGAATGCTTCCGGACTGGCCCTGTCCATTTTTATCGGTGCGGAATATGAAAAACAGACCTTGGTCTCCTTGTCCAACCTGATTAATGAAGGGGAAAAATACGGCATTCCCATTTTGGCCGTCACGGCCGTCGGCAAGGAAATGGGCAGGGATGTCCGCTACTTAAGCCTGGCTTCGCGAATAGCTGCTGAACTGGGAGCGCATTTGATAAAAACATATTATTGTGAAGATTTCGACAAACTGGTCAACAGTTGCCCGGTCCCGGTGGTGATCGCCGGTGGTAAGAAACTGCCTGAACCCGAGGCCCTGGAGTTGGCCTACAATGCCGTGCAACGGGGGGCCGTGGGCGTGGACATGGGGCGGAACATCTTTCAATCCGAGAATCCCAAGGCCATGATCCAGGCCGTTCGGGCCGTAGTCCACGAAAAAGCGACCCCCCGGCAAGCCCTGGAATTGTTTAATACGGTGAAGCATTCGGGTTAATCACCGGATCTCTCTCAGATACCGCTGGTTCAAACGGTGAGGAACCCTGTCTCGACAAGGTTCCCCACTTTTCCCCCACCGGCTAAGTCCTCGACAACTATTTTAATTAAATAAAGATATTCCCTGCTTTTTCACTTGACTTAACCTGATTCGGATTATAATGCTTTTTTAATTATAAATAGAAAAACGATCCTGGATTTATGCTGCCTTTGATTACATGGTCTTTTCGAGTCCTCATCCCGGGATTGCTCCTGGCCTGCTTGACCGGAGTCGCCCCGGCCTCGGAGACCTCGTTGAAAACCTGGACCCTGGCAGAGGCTATCGCCCGGGCTTTTGAGGTCAGTCCAACTTTACAAGCTTCCAAAGAAGCCATCGAATCGGCTGCCTATAAAAAGAAAAGGGCGCAAACCGGTTTTTTTCCTAAGCTAACTAGTCAATATAATTATACTTATATTGACAATCCCGCCAAGGCCAAGATCCCGGCCCAGGACTTTGGTGTGTTTACCATACCGGAAAGTACCTTTGCCGTTGGCACCCAAGACAATTACAGTTTCAATGTCACCTTGGAGCAGCCTATTTTTACCGGTCTGGCTCTGATTACTAATTATGACTTGGCCCAATTGGGAGTGGATCTCTCAAAAATAAAATTTCAGCAGGAGCAACTCCAATTGGCCCTGCGCGTCAAGGAAACCTATTTTAACTTGCTGGGAAACCAGCAACTCAAACTGGTGGCCGAGCAAACAGTTCTTCAAATCGTGGATAATGTCCGCATCGCTCAGGACTTTTTTCAAGTGGGCCTGATCCCTTTAAATGACTTGTTGAAATCCGAAGTCGAGTTAGCCGATGCCCGGCAAAAGCTGGTTCGGGCGGAAAATCTGGTCTTATTGAGCCAATCTCAATTAAACACCCTTTTACGACTGCCTTTGGAGCAACGGGTGTCGGTTCAGGATATCCAGCAGTACGAACCCTATGAAAAGAGATTGAGCGAATGCCAGCAGGAGGCCCTGCAAAAACGTCCGGAAGTAAAAGAAGTGCATACCCAACTGGAGATAGCCCAAAAAAATATCCAATTAGCCCGGAGTGAATACTACCCCCAGGTCTATTTCCAAAGTCGGTACAAGAAAGAGGGCGACACCCCCAACGTCTCCGGCAGCGATTTTACCTATGCCGATAATTTTGAAATCAGTGCCGGGATAAAGTGGAATTTCTGGGAATGGGGTCGGACCCATTATCTGGTTCAAGAAAAAATTTTGGAGCGGGAGCAGATGAAGGCCGCCTTAACCCAGGTCCAGGACTCCGTTCAATTGGAAGTGCAGGAAGCCTATATTAACCTGAAAGAATCGGAAAAAAATATCGGCGTGGCTCTCAAAGCTATCGAGCAGGCCGAAGAAAACTTTCGAATCAGTGAGGTCCGCTTCCGTGAGCAAGTGGCCACAACCTTGGAATTGTTTGACGCCCAGACTCTGCTGACCCAGGCCAAAGTGAATTATTACCGCGCCCTATATGGGTTTCAGATTGGCGATGCCAGACTGCAGAAGGCGATGGGAAATCAATAAAGTTGATAACCTCGCAAAAAGTCCAAAAAACGACTTTCTGCTCGGCGGGGGATGGCTTCCCCTCCCCCGCCATTGGAAGTGAATTCCAATGGTTCCACCCCTACCTCAGACCGGGGCTTGATCGCCGTCGGTCTGTTGACGAACTTTTTGTGAGTCCGTCAAATTTAATTTAACCTTATCTTATTTCCTGGGGGATTTATGTCTAAAACGGCAAAAATTAAATATGCCAGTCTGATTCTCGTGCTCCTTACTTTCTTCGTCTTCATCGACCAACAGGGCGGTCCGACCATCGCCGCGGACTCGGACAAGACCTTCCAGAAAATTAAGATTTTTGGTGAAGCCCTTTCGGAAATTCAAAAAAAATATGTGGAGGAAAAGGACTCCAAGGACCTCATTTATGGAGCCATCAAAGGGATGGTCAACACCCTGGACCCCCATTCGGCCTTTTTGACCCCGGAGGAATTTAAAGAACTGGAAATCGAAACCACCGGGATCTTCAGCGGCATCGGAATTGAAATCACTTTGAAAGATGGCATCCTGACCGTGGTTTCACCCATTGAGGGAACCCCGGCGGATAAGGCCGGATTGCGGGCCGGCGATAAAATTCTTCAAATCAACGAAAAATCCTCCAAGAATATGAGCTTGACCGAGGCGGTCCGTTTGATCCGGGGAACAAGAGGAACAAAAGTTAATCTGACCATCCTGCACGAAGGCGAAAAAGAAACCAAAAAGTATAGCATCACCCGGGAAGTCATCCCCATAAAGAGCGTTAAATCCAAAAGTTTGGAAGATAATTTTGGTTATATCCGAATTAGCACCTTTCAGGATAAAACTACCGAAGATTTCCAGGCGGCCTTAAAGAAGTTGGAAGCCGCTCCGGGGGGATTAAAGGGATTGATTTTGGACTTGCGAAACGATCCGGGCGGGCTATTGAACGAAGCGGTGAAAATAGCCGATGAATTTCTGGAGTCCGGATTGATTGTCTATACCCAAGGGCGACTCAAAGATCAAAACTTAAAGTTCAACGCGCATCCTAATAAGACCCCCCAAAAATACCCGATGGTGGTCTTGGTCAATGAGGGCAGCGCCAGCGCCTCCGAGATTGTCGCCGGAGCACTTCAAGACCAAAAAAGGGCCATTATTTTAGGTACGCCCACGTTTGGCAAGGGTTCGGTCCAGACAATCATTCCCCTGGACGACGGGTCCGGCCTAAAACTGACCACCGCGCGGTACTACACCCCCAACGGCCGGTCCATTCAGGCCAAGGGGATCATTCCGGATATCCTGGTGAAAGGGAAGCCCCTGAAAAAGGGCGAACCCACGGAAAAGGAACCACGGATGTTGCGGGAAAAAGACCTGGAACGGCATATGGAAGAAGAAGTGAAGACCAAAGTTCCCGCTAATGGCAAAGAGATTCTTCCACCGGAAAGTAAAAAGACCCCAGCCGAGGAAGAGGCTGACGACCCCCAATTGGCCAGTGCTTTGCACTTATTAAAAAGCTGGGGTGTGTTTTCCCAGGTATTTAAATCGGCTGCTCCTTAAAGCCCCCGGTGCCCCCGAAAAACAAAACCTCTCCCGAAAAAAAAAGAAGGATTCCCTTATACCAGGGAATCCTTCTCCTTTTTGGGCTTACCCTGCTTCTTTCCACTATTGGAGGTTATTATTTCTGGAAAAACTATCAAACTTCAAGGAAGGTTCCTGAACTTCCTTACGAAGCCGTGGAACCGCAGCCCCCCAAAGATATATTCGCCCCTCAAGCCCCCCTCTCGAAGCAGGAGACCGCGGTTAAACCAATTCCCGAACTACACAAAATAGCTATAGTAATCGATGACTTAGGATATGATCGGCATATAGCCCAGGAATTTATCGATCTTCAAGCCCCTTTGACGCTTTCCTTTTTGCCTCAGGCCCCTCACGCCAAAGAAATGGCCCTTTTAGCCTTGGAAAAGGGCAAGGAAATTATATTACATTTACCGATGGAACCCCTTGACTACCCCAAAACCAATCCCGGTCCCGGGGCGCTGCTGCTTTCTATGAGCGCCGCCGAGATCAGTCATATTATCGATAATGATTTTAAAGAGTTCCCTTTTGTTCCGGGGGCTAATAACCATATGGGCTCCCGTTTTACTGAGAACAGAGAAAAGATGACGGTAGTTTTAGAATCCCTAAAGAAAAGAAATCTATTTTTCTTGGACAGCCTTACCACCGCCCAATCGGTGGTTCCTTCTTTGGCTGAAGACTTAGGAGTTAAATATCTCCAGAGAAATATCTTTCTGGATAACGAAATCGCCGTGGGGCCTATTCAGCAGCAATTTGAAAAACTGATCCGTTTGGCCCGGACCCGAGAGTTCGCGGTAGGCTCTGGCCATCCTTATCCTCTGTTATTGCAGGTGATGAGAGAGCAGCTCCCTTCCATCAAAAGCAGGGTGGAAATCGTCTCCCTATCCAAGTTAATTAAATAATCTTAATAACCATAGGGCCTTATGATACTCTACCTTTCCTTGTTATTTGTAATCGCTTACCTGATCGGTGCGATACCGACCGGTGTAATTTTATCAAGTCTCTTTGGTCAAGGAGATCTTCAGCGGCAGGGCAGTAGGAATATCGGAGCCACCAACGTCTCCCGGGTAATGGGCAAAAAATGGGGGATTCTGACCCTTCTGGGTGATGTATTTAAAGGAATGATCGCGGTTTGGATCGGACAATGGGGATTAAGCGGTTTTCCCGGTTCTGGCGGATACCTGTTGGCCATGATCGCCTTTGGGGCCTTTTTGGGGCATTGTTTTCCAGTCTACCTGGGCTTCAAGGGGGGAAAAGGCGTGGCAACCGCCTTAGGCATTTTCCTGATATTCAGCCCTCTGGTTGTGCTGCTGGCCATTCCGATCTTTCTGGTAACTACCTACCTCGGGAAATTCGTGTCTTTGGGTTCAATGGTATCGGCCATTTCCTTTCCGGTTTTTCTCTGGTGGTTACACTACCCGACCGAAACCGTGGTTCTTTCCCTCTTCATAGCCTTAGGCATCATCCTCAAACACCACGAGAACATCAAAAGAATTATTCGAGGGGAAGAGAAATCCTGGAAAAATTAGATTTTTTCACCCATTGTTCTGAAAATTTGTTTCTAACAACGGATGTAAAATTCTAATTTTTTTGGCTAAATCTTGTTCCACAAGCGCGTCTCCCGTTTCTTCCGCTTGGAGATTCTATGGGATGCGCCCTTCTTTTTTCTGGTGTTTAGGTTTTCCTCCACCTCCTCTTTATCTGAAAAATAAGCCTCCTCTTCCAATTTGGCGTTCACCCGGGACGCGAATTCCAGAGACCCCATGGCCCCGGCCCCTTGAGACTGGCAGTAATTGGCTAATTCCAGGTCGGAAGTTACCACCAGAATCTGAGCTGGATCCTTCCTGACTAAACGTTTTATGATATCATCGGCCGTCACCCCCAAAGGGGAATAGGTGATTTTTATTCCCTTATACCGGTCATGTTCTTCCTTCAACCCCCCTCCTCGGCCGCCATCAAAAACCACGGTCAAAGGGAGTGGCTTTGTTCTCCGGTACTCCTCCAACCAGCGAAGCAATTCTTCACGTCCCTGCGAAAAGTTTTTCTGCTCTGCCCGGGCCAGGGGTGGGTAAAGTCGGATCAGGTTATACCCGTCAATTATTATTTGAACCGCCATACCGCCCCGAGCTAAGAATATTTATGGCTGCAATTATGAGATATTTGCAAAAAGTCCGTCAGAGAGCTTTCGTCATTCTTCGTCCCGCGAGAGCGCGGGAAGAAGAATCCTGCCATTTCAAAAGATGGATGGAAGAATCTAACGGTGCATCAGAAGGTCGACCAGGCGAATCAATTCTTCTTCCGAGAGGAAATGAATTTCGATGCGGCCCCCTTTTTTTCCTCTCTTGACTTGAACTTTTGTTTGGTATTGACGTATTAGAGGCTTGACCCAATCCTCCTCGCGTTCCGCCACAGGAGAGCTCTTCCGTTCTACTCCGCCCCCTCCCTTTTTGATCCGTTTTTCCAGTTCACGGACGGAAAGCCCGCGTTTGATGATGAGATCAGCCAACTCCAACTGCTCTTGGGACGAATCCAGACTTAACAGACACTTGGCCTGTCCCAGCGATAACTGTCCCTCCAGGATTTTTTCCCGAATTTGAAAAGGAAGTTTCAAAATCCTTAACAAATTGGCAATGGTCGAGCGATCCTTTCCTACCCTTTGCCCGATTTCCTCCTGAGACAACCCGAATTTTTCCAGCAATTGTTGATAAGCCTCCGCCTCCTCCAGGGGATTCAAATTCTGCCGCTGAATATTTTCTATCAGCGCCAATTCCAGTTGTTGATGCGTGTCGGTTTCCTTGATGACCACCGGCACTTCATGAAGGCCTGCCTTTTGAGCCGCCCGCCAGCGTCGTTCCCCGGCGATCAATTCGTAGCCATTTTCCGCTGACCTGACTACCAGGGGTTGAATGATACCATGCTCCCGGATGGACTCGGCCAATTGATCTATCGCCGCACTTCCCACCTTTTTCCTGGGCTGCCAGGGGTTTGGCCGGATTTCCTCAATCCCCACCAGCAAATAAGTTCGTTTTCGGACGTCCGGGGCCGGTTGCGCCTGGGGAATCAAAGCCCCCAATCCCTTCCCTAAACCTTTTTTTTGATATTTCGCTTCAACCATCCACCTGCCCCCTTTCCAATAATTCTTTTCCCAACTCCAAATAGCTTTGGGCCCCCCGTGAATGAAGATCATAGTGGATTACCGGCATCCCGTGACTGGGGCTTTCGCTGATGCGCACGTTTCTGTGAATCACGGTTTTGAAAACCAGAGCTTCAAAATGCGCCCGGACCTCTTCTTCCACCTGACTGGATAGGTTGTTTCTGGAATCGAACATGGTTAAGAGGATTCCCTCGATTCTCAGGGAAGGATTGAGCTTTTGCTGGACCAGGGCAACGGTTTTAAGCAGCTTGCTCAGCCCTTCCATGGCATAATATTCACATTGGGTGGGGACAATCAAGGTCTGGGCCGCCGTCAGAGCGTTTAAGGTCAACAACCCTAATGAGGGCGGGGCATCCAGTAAAATAAAATCATATCGGGAGACCAAAGGGGCAATCTTTTCCCTCAGGACCCCTTCGCGCTCAGGAGATTGGACCAATTCGATTTCAGCCCCTACGAGATTGATATCGGCGGGAAGCAACTGAAGTAACGGGAAAGCTGTAGGGAGAATCAATTCCCCGGCCGGAATGGATCCGGTCAATAAATGATATAGGGTTAGTCGGCCCTCCACTTCCGGTACTCCCAATCCACTGCTGGCGTTTCCCTGCGGATCGCAGTCCACGATCAGTGTCCTATTTT
This sequence comes from uncultured delta proteobacterium, assembly GCA_963743305.1. Taxonomy (GTDB): domain Bacteria; phylum Desulfobacterota; class RBG-13-43-22; order RBG-13-43-22; family RBG-13-43-22; genus CAVQSS01. The sequence goes on along the minus strand of CAVUPH010000014.1, from coordinate 413,282 downwards.
CACCCAGGGCGAGGGCTGCCGCTAAGTTGATCACCGTGGCGGTCTTACCCACCCCCCCCTTTTGATTGACCACCGCAATGACTTTACCCATAATCACCCCCTGTTTCTAATTGTTATCATTAGGCCAGAACTATTTTTTTTTCAACGATTAAAAAGTTCCACGTGGAACACGTCACCCATTTTTTCGAGCTTACCGCCACCTATTATGATACATTAATGTAATTTTTTTTTATCATATAATTACAATAATGTAATTTATTTTGGGGCGATAAATATACAACATATTAGTATTATTGTATTTTTATATTAACGCCCGGCGGGCACTTCCTTTGCATTGGAACCGGTGGAAATAGATTCTTCCATCCATTGTTCTGAGAATTTGTCTCTAACAATGGATGGAAGAATCTAAACTAGAAGACGTTATCTTTATATCTGTTAAGTGGTTTTTATTACAGCCAAAAATATTTCAAATCTTTTTGGCTAGTATTAAGGAGATCCTAATGATTAGAAAAAGTTGGCTCTGCCTGTTATTTTGGCCCTTATGGGGTTTGCCGGAAATCGCTTTTTCCGCCGACAAAATCCCGATTGACACCGGTTCTACCGCTTGGATGCTGATTTCGACCGGGCTGGTCCTTTTGATGGTTCCCGGACTGGCTATGTTTTACGGCGGCCTGGTCCGGACCAAGAATGTATTGGGGACCATGATGCATAGTTTTGTTTCCATGGCCATAATCGGGGTACTCTGGGCGGTCTGCGGATACGCCCTGTCCTTCGGAAAAAATATATTGGGGGGCTGGATCGGTTGGAATCCTGACTACTTTTTTCTGAAAGGGATTGACGAGGCCATTCATCCCGCCGGGGTTCCCGAATATGTAGTGGCCATGTTTCAAGGCAAGTTTGCCATTATCACTCCGGCCCTGATCGCCGGGGCTTTTGCCGAACGGGTCCGTTTTCGCAGTTACTGTGTTTTTATTACCCTTTGGTTCCTTCTGGTATACTGCCCCTTGTGCCATTGGGTCTGGGCCGAGGATGGCTTCCTTTTTACCATGGGTGCCCGGGGGATTATCGACCTGGCCGGCGGCACCGTGATCCATGTATCCGCCGGAGTAAGCGCCTTGGTGGCCGTGTTATTTTTGGGTGCCCGGAAAGGGTACCCACGCCTCTCCGCCACACCGAACAACCTGGTCATCACCATGATCGGCGCGGGGCTCTTATGGGTCGGCTGGTTTGGATTCAATGCCGGAAGTACTATATCCAGCGGCCTGGATACGGCCCGGGCCTTAACCATGACCCAGATCTCTGCGGCCTCCGGGGCCTTAACCTGGATGCTGATCGAGGCCCTGCACCTTAAAAAAGCCACTTCCTTGGGTTTCGTTACCGGCATTCTAGCCGGCCTGGTGGTCATCACCCCGGCGGCCGGGGTGGTCCAGCCCTACGGGGCCATCATTCTCGGGGCGGCTTCCTCCTTGGTCTGTTATGGGGCCATCCTGATGAAATATAAACTTGGCTACGATGACACACTCGACGTTTTCGGGGTTCACGGCGTCGGCAGCGGCCTTGGCGTGCTGCTCCTGTCCTTCTTCATCCGGCCGAGCTGGATGGCCGAAGCCGCAAGGAAGGTTGGCGGAAGCTGGACCGCGTTCAATCAATTGGGCGTTCAGGCTGCCGGTACGGCCATAGCCATCCTCTATGCCGGGCTGCTGACCTTGTTTTTAGTCTGGCTGGTCAACAAACTGATGGGCTTCCGTCTGGATGAACAGGACGAGATGATCGGGATGGATCAAAGCCTCCATGGAGAACAAGGCTATGGCTTCTTGGGATAAGACAGGAATTTGAAACTTTCACTTGGCTCTTTTGAAAGGGGAGGCGAAAGCCTCCTCTACCCAACAAATGGTCTTCCCAGAGAGCGTTAGTATACCGCGGAAGTCTTTCCCAGGCCGACCGGCCCGGGGCACGGTTCATCCCCCCAGTAGCACGGCCGCCCTCGGCTGTGATTTAATGGCCTAATGATCCGCAGGGCAGCCGTGGTCACCGGGTCTGCGAATATACACACCACCCAAAACCACGATAGAATCCATTTCAACCCTCAATCCCCGCCGAGAATTATTTACCCCTGAGGGCTGCTACATCCTGAGACTGTCAAACTCCACCGAACATCCGGCGGTCCCCATCGTCCGGGCCCGGGTCCCCCTGGGTGCTACTACCCTGGGGAATCGGATTTGGGACAGCGTCAAGCGTTATATCCTCTTGGGGTGAAAGGGGCGCGTGAAGGTCGGCAAGCAATCGGGACCGCGCCTGATATTCATTATAACAGGAGGCGGATCGGCGAACAGAGTATAAGAAGCCAACCGAATCCGGTCAAGAAGATTGTGGCCTCCCTTCCCGTTAGGCTTGGCTGTTTAATTTCTTAGTCCCGAGAAATACCGGCCTGATGATTTCGGCTTGCTTAAGGTCCCTCCATTCCACTATACTGTTTCCAATAGAATCATGCACATTGCACCTTCTCCTCTGGAAAGGATAAGTCATGAATCCTCCCCCGGCCTTCACTGGTTTCCCACAAAAGGGCCTGACCTTTTTTAAGGAACTGGCTGAAAACAACGATAAGATATGGTTTGATGACCATCGGGTTGACTATGAGAATTATGTCCTGGGTCCGGCACGAGAGTTTATTGTCGCCCTGGGGAAACGGTTAAAGAGCCATCGCTCCCGGTATCCAGGCCGATCCGCGAGTAAACAAAACCCTTTTCCGCATCAACCGGGATACCCGTTTCCGCCATGATAAAACCCCCTACAAGACTCATCTGGCCCTCTGGTTCTGGGAAGGGTCCCGCCCGCGGATGGAGTGTTCCGGTTTTTACTTTCACCTGGAACCCGCCAAAATTTTATTGGGAACGGGGCTCTACTGTTTTCCCAGGGATATGGTGGAACCTTATCGGCAATCCGTGGTCCATCCTCGGGAGGGAAAAGCCCTGGACCAGGCATTAGCCAAGGTCAAAGTAACGGGAAACTATCAGATAGGCGGAAAACACTATAAAAAAATACCGTCCGGCTACGACACTAAACATCCCCGGGCGGAGTTCCTCCTCTACAACGGCCTCCACGCGGCCGTGGACTTCGCAATTACTCCGAAGGTTTTTTCCGCCGGCCTGGTGGATTTCTGTTTCGATCATTATAAAAATATGCTCCCCCTGCACCGCTGGCTCCTGGCCCTTACCCAGAGGGCTTAAAACGATACCACTCCTAAAAAAAATGAAAGAAACGGTTTTCCCCTTCGATCCCCTTCGAGAATTCTTTACCCCCGAAGGCTGCTACATCCTGGAACTTGTCCAACACCCCCGACGATCCGGCGGCGTCCATCGCCCGGGCCCGGGTCGCCCCGGGCAAGGCCACCCGCTGGCATCGGGTCCGGACGACCGTTGAGCGCTATCTCATCCTGGAAGGAAAGGGGCGCGTGGAGGTCGGCCGCCTGCCCCCGCGGGAAGTGAACCCCGGCGACGTGGTGCTGATCCCGCCGGACTGCCGCCAACGGATCACCAATACCGGTGAGCAGGATTTGGTTTTTCTCTGCGTCTGTACCCCTCGCTTTATCCCCGAAGCCTATGAAGACCTGGAGGGTGCCCCGCCCTTTGACGAAAACCGTACCTAACCGGGAAAGACACCCCCGCCGGGCCTAATAACGCTAACCCTATTTTCAGCCCAGCAATGGCGATCTCCATTATCCGGAAGTACTGCCGGATTACCCCATCAGCCTTGCTGGAGAACCTCCCAGATCTGGTCCCGAACCAGGCGGCTCTTTTCATCGGCGGCGATCAGTTCGATGGCCTCCGAAGATGAGGCTCCCAGCCCGAGTTCCACGGCCCGGGCGATCTGCTCCTGATCGAAAATTCTGGTCTTCATTATCGACGGATTACTCCCCAGGAACTTTAACACGGCCACCCCCACAGCGTCGATGGCTACCCGGTCGGCGGAAGCCAGAAAAACCTCTCCCTTGGCCAATTTTCCAGTCATTGGACCGCCGTCCACGAAGGCTTCCACTCCGTCCATGACCACCAGGGCCGGTTTGAAGGCTTGGTTGATCTCGGCGATCAGCTTCCGCTGAAAAGGAGAAGTATGGAGTTCCTTCATGTAATCGAATCCCTGGCGGGAGGTGGGCACCACCCCCACGTGCAGCTTCAGGGAGAGGGTGAAGACGCCGCCGTACTGGTGGGTCTTCAGGCACCCGGTGGAAACCAGGCATTCGGCTTCAAGCACCGGCCGGGCGACACGGAACCCTTTCTTCCAGTGGCTTTCCCTGGGAATCACCTCCACCCAATCCTTCTGGGACAGTTCGTCGAAATCGATGATCTTCACCTGCAACCGGTCCAAGAGTTGCGGGATTCCCTTCTCCTCCATGACTTCTTTAGTGGGCGGGTAGCTCCGCTCCCCGAGGCTGATCGACTTGGCCCCCATGGCCCACAATTCTTCCACCAAGGCGACCAAGGTGTCGTTATGGGTGGACCCCGGAGGGGCATCGGCGGTGTTGAAATTGGGTTTGATCAGGACGACCTTCCCCTTGACCGGGTTGAGCCCCAAGGCCCGAATGGAGGCCTTCACCCCTTTCTGGCGATCACCGGTCTTCGCCAACACCACCCGGCTTCTAACATCAGCCATAACCTCTCTCCTTTCCCTCTCTGAAATTTTTTTAGGTGCTTGCGCCTCGATACGGGCCCCCGAGGCAACCGGGGATCTGACGCCTCCTTGGAAGTACGGGCGTTTCAGAAAGCCCGAGGAAGGGAGAGGGTGATTTTTATCCGCTCAGCATTTTCTTTGCTGACGTTGATCACGCCGCCGTGCCGGTGAATAACGATTTTGACCAGGGAAACGTCCCCCCGCTCGGTTCCCTGCTCCCCTTTTTCCGGGGAGGCGTCCAGGGCAAAGGGATAGAAAAAATGCTCCAGATCCTCCTCGGACAGTCTGGGCGCCGGGTAACCCAGCGTTACGGTTGCCTGGGTTCCATTCTTGCGGGTGGCCACTTCCAGTTCGCCTTTTCCCCCCATTTGCTGCCGGGCGTGTTCCAGCAAGTGCGTCAGTGTTTCTTCCAACAGGTCCTGGTCCAGCTTTATCAGACCCAGGCTCTGATCCAGGGTGGTTCTGACGGAAAAACCGTCTTGCGAGGTTTTCCGTTCGAAGGCCGGCAATAGCCCGGGTGACTGCCAGGTTAAGGTCTCCGGGCTGCAAGCGGATCGAGGGAGGCTCAATATAGGCGAGCATCATTTGCAATATCTTTTCGAGTTTTTGAACCTGGTCGACGATCAGTCGGCCTTTTTCCACCCTGGGATCCGAGGGTTCGAAGGATTTAACCAAACGCCTGGTCAGTCCGCCGATCGAAGTGAGCGGGTTGCGCACTTCATGGGCCATACGGGCCGAAATCTGTCCCAGGGTTTCCAGTTCCTGGGCCTGAAGGATCTTCTCCTGCAGTTCTTTGTTCACCGTAACGTCAACCACGATACCGTCCATCCGAATAAAATTCTTTTCCTCATCGTAAACGGGAACCGCGTGTTCAAAAACATGGACCAAGGCGCCTCCCTTATGAACCATCCGGTATTCCGTGTGAAGTTCTTTTCTATCCCTCAGGCAGTTTTCCCTTAGGGCAACGATGCGATCGCGGTCTTCCGGATGGATGTAGCCGGTCCATATTTCGTACCGACCATTCATCTGTTGAGGAGACGCGCCGAGGATCTGTTCAACCGAACGGTTCAAAAAAGCCGTGGTCCCATCCGGTTGGATCATATAGACGATAAGGGGTACATTTTCCACCAGGGTCCGGTAGGTCTTCTCGGATTCTTTCAGGCTCCGTGTCCGCTGTTCGACCATCGACTCCAGGTTTTGGGCATACTCTTGGAGCCGGGATTGTGAAGTCTCCAAAGATGCCAACATCTGGTTAATGGCCCGGGCCATGACTCCCAGTTCATCCCCGCTTTTTATGGCCAGACGGGTATCGCGGCGGCCGGAGGCGATTTCGTCGGCACCCTTGACCACCTCACCAATCCGCCGAGTAAAGACAACGGAAATAAACCAGACAAAGCAAATGGAGGCGGCCAACCCCAGGAGACCGAGCCCGGCGGCCAGAAAGGCATATCGGTTGAGCAAGGAGAGGGTCGGGCTTCGATCGACGCTTATTTTCACCATCCCCGATAATCTTGGAGGAAAAGTCCCGGACCGGTCCGATGATTGAGGCCACCTTACGGTTTCCCAGAATTTCCGGTTGAAATACCACCTCTCCGGAAGCCAGCAATCGACTGAAAAGTTTCGTCGGCAGGAAGGTCTGATCCAGGGTGGAGGCAAAGACTTTGGGTCCATCCTGATCGGGTCTTTCCAGGATATAGAGAACGACGTCCGAACCATAATTCTTCTTGAATTCATCCAAAAGCGGCTTCTCCAGGGAGAGCCCGAATTCCACCGTCCCGATTTGGCGGCCCTGATAAAAAACAGGTGCCACACTGCGGATGCTCAAGCCCAGGACCCCCCGTTCGATCCCGCCCACCCCGACTCCGGTCTCCCGGGCCTGGTTGATCGTCGGCCGGTAGGCTTCCATTTTTTCCCCGTACTGGCCCAGGGCGTGAAGCCGCAAAAACGAGGTGGCCGGGGGAAGGTGAAAGTGAAACTGCCTGACCCCGAAATCCCTTTCCAGGATCTGATAAGCGGGATACAGCAGGGTGATCAAACGGTTTCGGTCTCTTTGGGCCAGGGCCTCGGCCACCTCCGGGTTTTTGGCGACCAGGTAGGCCAGACTCAGGGCTGCATTTTTTCGCGATTCAATGTCGTTTAAGAAGACCTGATAAAGATTTCTCAGCCGCGTGTCTTCATTAACCTGGATCAGGCTGGCCTGGAACCGATAGGAAACAACAAACAGGGCGGCCGCCCCCATGACCGCGAGGAAAAGAAAGGGAATGACCAATTTCCATTTAAGGCTGAGGTCTTGGATCCGGGGCCAGGTCAAGTTTCAACACCCACCGGGAAGGATAACCTTGCCAATTTTAAACAACTGGCGCGGGCCAAGTGGCGGGTTTTCATCTCCCTGGCTGCAGCCGACGCAAGAGGTAATACGTCAGCCCGCCCACCAGGCCGGCTACAGTGCCAAAAATAAAGGATTCCCTGGGACCAAAGGAGACCTTGAGGTCTCCTTCCACCTCACGGGCTATCAAAAAGGTGGCCCCGGAATGTACCGCCTTGACACTTCTGGAAACCAGAATGACCGCTCCACTCTGGTCCATTTTCACCTCTCCTTTAGCCAAAAGCAACTGGGCGCCGGACTGCTCCATCTCTACGTCGCCCTGGGCAACGAGCAGGGTCGCCATGGAGGTGTTCAGCTTGGCCGTTTTGGTCTTGGCCGCGACCAGGCATCCCTGGGTCATTTCCAGGTTCTCGGCCTCGGCTTTTACGGCTCCTCCCTGCTTGATGGTCAGGTGATCGGCGGTTACAGAGCGGGCGCCCGCCTGCCGCAGGGTCACGTTGGCCGCCCGCACATCCTGGACGTCGCTGTGGGTTATATTGACCTCCTGGGCGGTGACCTCTTCAACTCAGGTGGTCCCCTTTAATCTCCGGTTTTTCGCCCAATTCCGCGACTATAAAATCTTGATCCATGGCTGCGTCCTCCCTCAGAAAATATTTTTCAGCCTGCAAATCCGGACTGATTATAAACGGTTTCTAGAATTATACCAAACCGTTTTTAGTTGACCGGATTCCTCTCTTTGCTGTATATTATTGATTGACTTATCAATCAACTTACTGCCTTCTTTTGGCATCCTTATTATTATGGAAAAAACACTCCCGAATCTCGACCTGCTCTTCAATCCGCATCAGATGGCTTTGATCGGCGCCTCCGGCACCCCAGGCAAGTGGGGCTTCTTCGTTTTCTTAAATATCCTCAAAGGCAATTACCAGGGTACGATTTACCCGGTCAATGCCCGGGCCAAGGAGGTTTTAGGGGTTCCCTGTTTTGCCAAAATTGAGGATATCCCCGGTCCCGTAGACCTGGCCGTTATCGCCACCCCGGCGGAAACCGTCCTGGGATTGATCGATGCCTGTGGCGCCAAAAAGATCCCCAATCTGGTAGTCATCACCTCGGATTTCAGTGAAACCGGGGTCGAAGGCGCGGCCCTGGAGCAGATGGTGGTAGCCAAGGCTCGGGGGTATGGTATCCGCCTGGTGGGCCCCAATACCATGGGTCTTTTCAGCGCCCAGTCCAGCCTTCATGCCCTGATGCCGCCGGTGGAGCCGCTTCCGGGGCCGGTCTCCATGTTTTCCCAAAGCGGGAACATTGGCACCCAGATACTGGCCTGGGGGGTGGAGGCCGGCATCGGTTTTGAGAAGTTTGTCAGCAGCGGCAATGAAGGGGACCTGACCTGCGTAGACTACCTGAAGTACTTCGCCGAGGATGCTGCGACCCGGGTTATCCTGGCCTACCTGGAAGGGGTTGATGCCGACTCCGACTTCCTGCCCGCGGCCAGGGAGGCTTCCCAAAAAAAACCGGTAGTGGTCTTCAAGGGGGGCCGGACCCAAGCCGGCACGCGGGCCGCCGCCTCCCACAGCGGTGCCCTGGCCGGCTCCTACCGCATCTATCAGGGGGTCTTTCGGCAAACGGGCTTAATCGAGGCCTCAACCACCCAGGAAATCATGGATTGCACCAAGGCCCTGACCCTCTTCCCGATCCCCCGTGGAAACCGGGTGGCGATTTTGACCCGGGGCGGCGGTTGGGGGGTAATCACTACCGATGCCTGCGAGGAAGCCGGATTGATCGTCCCCCCGCTTCCCGAAGAAATTATCCACAAGCTGGATAAAATTCTCCCCCGGTACTGGAGCCGCAACAACCCGGTGGACATGGCCGCCGTCATCACCGCCGAACCCTTCATGGAATGCCTGGAGACACTGGCCCGCTGGAAGGGGATCGACGCGATCATCGCCCTGGGAGGACGGGCCAGCATCCCCGGACGGGTTTCGGACAAGCCCCGCTTCCAGGAACAGTTGAAGGCCCAGGAAGGACTCTTGAAACAGATCGCCGCCTATTATCAGGAAAGCCACCACAAAGTCATGAATTTCACCGGGTCCTTAATCAAGGAAACCGGAAAGCCCATCATTTCGGTGACCATGGGTTCCCAGGATTTCCATAAGGAATCAATGGAAGTCTACGGCTTGGCCTCCTACCCTACGCCGGAAAGGGCGGTGCGGGTCCTGCGAATGATGGTCGATTACGGGAAATTTCTAAACGCCCGGGAGGAGGATTGACCGTGGCGCTCCGAGACGAAGTACTTCAACAGGCCCGATCGCGCGGCGCCCGCGCCCTGAGCGAGTACCATTCCAAACGGTTTCTTGCGGACTATGGTATTCCGACTACACCCGAGAAAGCCGTTAGCTCCTTGAAGGCGGCCCTGGCGGCGGCCGCGGCCATCGGCTATCCGCTGGCGCTCAAAGGCTCGGGGGAGGAAGTGCTTCACAAAACGGAATTGGGTCTGGTTAAGCTCGGTCTAAAAGACGATTCGGCCCTCAGGGAAGCCTATGAGCAGCTTGCCGCCGCTACCCAAGTGCCGTTGAAGCAAATGCTGGTGCAGCAGATGGTAGCGGGCGAGCGAGAGTTGGTAGCCGGACTGGTTCGCGATCCTCAGTTCGGGCCCAGTGTGATGATCGGGTTAGGGGGAATTTACACGGAGGCTTTGGAAGATGTGGCTTTCCGGGTGGCGCCGCTGTCCCGCTGGGACGCCCGGCAAATGATGGAAGAATTTCGCGGCCGAAAGATCCTGGACACCTTTCGGGGGATGCCGCCGGTTGATCGGGAAGCCTTAGCCGATATTTTAATCGCCTTGGGAACCATAGGCCTGGAAAATCCCGTCATTCGTGAAATCGACATCAATCCCTTGAAAATTCAACCGGACGGCCAACCCATCGCAGTGGATGCCTTGATCATACTGGGTTGAATTACCTCTTTTCAGGTGCAACGGTTTTTGAGTCCTGTGTCGGTTGGTTGCCGACCCGGGTGACGGTGCAGCCTTTCAAATTCCCGGCGAATAAGTAAAAGATTGTGGCCGCAATCATGACGCCGAGCAGCACCAGGCCTTTGATGCGCATATTGATACCCCTCCAGTAAAAATCACAACCGTTACCCGTTCCGGTTTAAATAAAATCCTTATAATCCTTCGCCTCCGGAAAAAGCAAGCTGTCCACCAGCAGCTCCTGGAACCGGCTGTTCCCGGCCAGCTCCACGTACTCCAACTTTCGGGCGATCCGGTCGGCTTCCTTCGCCCGGTTTTTATTTAACAGGGTCAGGCAGGCCCCGTATCCGGCCGCGTTGCCCACGCCGCGGACCTTGGGTGCCGGTAAAGCCGGAATAAATCCCAGGGTCCGGGTATCCTCGGGATCGGCATAATTCCCAAAGGCTCCGGCCAGAAGAATTTCCTCGATCGGATTATTCCCGAACAATTCCTTCAGCAGACCGACGCCGGCTTGAATGGCCGCCTTGGCCATTTGTACCTCAGCCACATCCCTTTGAGTAAAGACGGTCTCCTGGTCGGTCAGGGACTCTCCGTTGCGGAGGAGCACCATCTCCTGCCCATCCAGGCCCATCCGCAAGCGAGGGGAGATGATCGCCGGATTAAAATTTCCCTTGGCCAGAAGAACCCCTCTCCGGATCATCTCGGCCACCAGGGAAAGGATACCGGATCCGCAGAGGCCCTGGGGAGGCTGGTCCTCTATCGTCTTCAGGCTGATCTCCAAGGACCCCGGATCGATCCGCACCTTTTCCACTGCCCCGGCCGAGGCCCGCATGCCCCAGCGGATATGCCCGCCTTCGAAGGCCGGACCGGCAGCCGTGGAGCAACAGAGGATCCGGTCTTTATTTCCTAAAACGATTTCCCCGTTTGTACCCAAATCGATCAGCAGCCGGACCCGGCTGGACTTATGCAGTCCCGTGGCCAAAATGCCGGCGATGATATCGCTGCCGACAAACCCGGCCTTGAGCGGCAGCAGATGCACCGTTCCGGAAAGGTTGATAGCCAGACCGGTGTCGCGGGCCTTTATAAACAAACTTTCCTGGACCACCGGAGGGTACGGCGCCCTGGCCAAAAATTGTGTTTCCAAACCCAGGAAAAAATGATGCATGGCCGTATTTCCCACCACGGCCGCCTCCAGGATCAGCTCCGTCCGGACGCCGGCCTTTTCCACCACCCGGCCGATCAGATCATTGATTCCCACCCTGACGGCCTCCCGGAGTTGAACCGCTCCTTCCGGGTCCTTCTGGCCAAAGGCGATCCGGCTGATAATATCGTCGCCAAAATGAACCTGTGGGTTCAGGCCCGAAGAGACCGCCAGGCGCCTTCCGCTCTGAAGATCGAGGAGATAGGCCACCAGCGTGGTCGTCCCGATATCCACGGCCAGGCCCAGCAGCCGTTCTTCCCGTCCCGGGAATAACCCCACTACCTCCCGGCCGTTCCGTACGGCCGCCGTGACCCCGTTTTCCCTGGCCCGAAGGGTTTGGGGGAGGTGCGGCAGAACGAGCGGGTCGACATCACTCTATTTTCAACCCATAACCCGCTTCCAGGGCTTGAAGCAGTCTTTCCAGATCGGCGGTCACCCGCCCCAGGACCGGAGGCGGCACCTCCAGATAATACGGTTCCACCGTGGGCCGTAGACGGACCGGGAGTTCGCCGAACCCGTCAGAAGTTAAGATAACGGGTGGATGGGTTTGACTCTTTTCCGGAATGCGGACTTGGGCCTCGCCGGACAAGATTGTTTCACAGGCCAGCCGGTAGCCATTTTCAACCAAATCCCCCAGGGACTCCCGTTCCCTTCCCGTAGGCGGCGGTAAAGGCTCCCGGCTTTCCTCGATGATGACCCGGCACCGTCCACAGATCTTCTTCCCCCCGCAGGCGGTCTGCAGCGGCAAACCCAACTCCCGGGCCAGTTCCAGCAGGGTCCGCTGGCCGTCGGCCTCGATTGATTTTTGAAAAGGCAGGAAAAGTATGGAGACCATAAAAGGACTGAGGACAAAAAAGTTCGTAACCCTTTTGAATTATATTCTCACCATCTCCTTGATCTTCTTCAACCCGTCGGCGGCGTCTTTGGCGTGGGCGTCGGCGCCGCATGTTTCCAGGACGAATTTCGGGGTGAGGGCCGCGCCGCCGCAGACCACCTTGACCGTTCCGGCGATGTCGCTGGCCTTAATCGCCTTGATAGTCTGCTCCACAAAAGGATCGCCGGTGGTCAGGAGCGATGACAGTCCGACCACCCGGGCCTGATGTTCCCGGGCCGCCGCCACGAACCGCTCGGCCGGGACGTTTTCCCCCAGATCGACCACCCGGAAGCCGGCCGATTCCAGGAGCAGCTTCACCAGGTTTTTTCCGATGTCGTGGAGATCACCGAATACCGTGCCCAACACGATGGTCGCCAGCGGCACTTGCGCGGCCCCCTGCCGTAAATGAGGCTTGACCAGATCCACGCAGGCCTGCATGGCCTTGGCCGAGACCATCATTTCCGGTACGAAGATCTTCCGGTTTTCGAAACGCTCCCCCACCACGTTCAGGGCCGGGATCAGCGTCCCCTGGATGATCTCCTGCGGGTCGGTCCCTTCTTCCAGGACCTGGCGGGTGAGGTCTTCCGCCTCCCTGCGTTTCCCGTCGATCACCGCCGCCTTCAGCTTTTCCAGGTCGCCGGAGGGGGCCTCGGCCGCAGCCGGTCGCGACGGCGCCGCATCCTCACCTCCACCCATTCGGCCCCTTACCGCGATGTATCTCAGGCAGTTTTCATCTTTGCCCAGCAGCAGATCCCCCAGCAGGGCGGCTCCACGCATCTCCCGAACCGTGGGATCCATGATGGCGCAAGTGAGCCCGCTCCAAACCGCCATATTTAAAAAGGCCGCGTTGATCGCCGTGCGGTCCGGCAGACCGAAGGAAATATTGGATAGGCCGAGGGTCAGGTTGACGCCCAGTTCTTCGCGGATCATCCACAGGGCCTTCAGGGTTTCCAGGGCGGTAAGGTGGTCGGCGCTCAGGGCCATGGCCAGGGGATCGATGATCACGTCTTCCCGGGATATTCCCATTTTTTCAGCACGCTTCACAATGGTTCGGGCGATCTCCAGTCGGTCCTCGGCCTTCGAGGGGATCCCCCGCTCGTCCATGGTCAGACCTATCACCGCCGCTCCGTTGGCCTTGACCAGGGGCAGAATCCGCTCCAGCTTTTCCTGCTCGCCGTTCACGGAATTCACCAGAGCCTTGCCCCGATAGACTTCCAGGCCGGCTTCCAGTGCCCGGGGCAGGGCCGAGTCGAGGCAGAGCGGAATATCGGTCACTTCCTGAATGGCCCGGACGGCCTCCGCAAGGACCTGCGGTTCATCAATCCCGGAAACCCCGACATTGACGTCCAGAATATGCGCCCCTTCCCGAACCTGGGCCAGAGCCTCTTCCTGCACCATTTTCAGGTCCCCTTCCTCCAGGGCCCGGGCCAGTTTTTTCCGTCCGGTCGGATTGATCCGTTCACCGATGATCACCAGAGGATGGTGAGACCCGATCCATACCGTCCGGGTGGGGCTCTGAACGGCTGTTTCCAGGAGCTTCCTTTTTTTTGCTAAGCCTGAAACCAAGACTTTTTTATTTATGGAAGTCATCTTTTTCATAATTTTTCCATAGTCGGCCGCCGCCTGCCGGGCCGCCTTCACATTTTCATCGGGGGTACCAAAGGTCAGCCCGACCGTATCGATGGAAAAATTTTTCAGAGGATCGCCCTGGTCGATCAACCGGCGCACTTCTTGGGAGACCTCTTCCGGGGTCCCGTTCTTCATCAGGACGGGGTTGATGCGGGCGTTGACCGCCACCTTGGGCCCCAGGACCTCGCGGGTCCGCCGGACGTCCGATCCGAAACCGATCTCTAAGAATTTCAGATGGCGGACCCGGGCATAACCCTCCAGTACCTGGTTCACCGATCCGCAATGGTGAATACCCAGGGGATGACAGGCCTTGGCCACCTGATTGTCATAGGGTAGATTAAATTTTTCGTAAGTGGCCAGGGAAACCTGCTCCACCGTGCAGTTGGGCAGGACAAACAACCGGGGGTCGCACATGGGGGTCACGTCCAGCGCCCCGGTCCCGGTAATTTTATAGACCCATTGGAATAATTGGATGATGGCCCGGGTGCAGACCCTCAGCAGGTGATGGCAGAGGTCCGGGTTTTCAAAATAATCAAAATAAAGCTGTTCGCCGCGCAGCTTCAGGGCCAGATTCTGCACCCCGGTCGTGTTGATATCCCCCACGACCCGCCCGTATTTACCCTGGAGATAATCAATCTGCTTAATTATCTCGGTCAGGGGATAGCCCTTACTAATGTCCGGGACCTCCAGTTTCATGATCCGGTCTTCGGATAGGTTTAGCGGCAGGGCCCAGGGCAGGGCGTCCTTCTTGAAGACGATCTCGCAGCCGAAAATGGCCGGCAGCATGACCATGCCGAAGGTGATGAAGGGTTTGGGCTTCGGGTCCGGGTCTCCCAGGCCGACGTCCCCAAAACGTTCGTGCAGTCTTTGGTCCATTTCCAAACGGGCCGCGATCCGGGTTTCCGGGTCGAAATAATAATTCCGGTCGTACGAGATGCCGTAATGCTTGTTCCACCAGTCCGGGTAAAACCCGACGCCCAAGGGGATATGGTCCTTCAAGGTTTTGTCCTCCTGCTTCGTCTATCGGCCAAAGGGAAAAATATTGACAATCCCAGACATTAATTATAAGTTTTGCAAAAAGCAAGGAGTTTCGATAAGATATGAATGTTTCCCGAATCATCAATAAACCTTTAAAAGATACCCCTCAAAAAACCGCGATTGTCTTCGAAGATCGGCGCATCTCTTACGCGGAACTCGATTCGCTGATCGATCGGGCGGCTGCCGGATTCCTGAAACTGGGATTGCAGAAAGGGGACGTCTTGTCCCTCTTTCTCCCCAGCCTTCCGGAGTTGATCATCGGGTATCTGGGAACGATCCGAGCCGGATTGATCGTCAACGTGGTCAATGCCCTGCTCAAAGACCAGGAAGTGGCCTACATTCTCAAGGACTGCCAATCCAGGGCGGTCCTGGTGGACGAAACCCGATTCCCGATCATCGAGTCCATTCAACCGAAGATCCCCTCTTTGAGCACAGTGATCCCGTTGAAGAAATCGGGAAAATCGGCCTATGCCGCCTTTGAAACCATTCTGCGGGAAACGGACCCCGTTTTCGCGGACCCGGGAACTAAAGGCAGCGATACCTGCCACCTCATGTACACCTCCGGAACCACGGGATGGCCTAAAGGGGTAATGGCCACCCATCTGAACATTTGGCATAACGCCGTCGAGTTCGGAAAAGTCCATCTTAACCCTCAGGACACCATTATGGTGGCCACCCCGATTTTCCATTGCTGGGGCTTGATCAATGGGACCTTCGGCATGCTCTCCCGAGGAGGCACGGTGATCACGGTAGAGCGTTTTTATCCCGAGAAAGCCGTTAATGATATCGAGCGCTTAAGGCCCACGATCTTTATCGGCGTCCCCCCCATGTACAACCTGCTCCTCAAGCAGCCGGACCTGACTCAACGGGATCTCTCTTCCGTGGTCTTTTGTCTGTCCGCCGCCACCAAAATGCCGGAAAATCTCATCCACCAGGTCCAGGAAAAAATGAACTGGCGTTACGCTGAAGCCTGGGGCCTGACCGAGGTCTCCTGCGTGGGCGCCACCTCCCCCTACACCGAAACCCGGATCGGCTCCTGCGGACGAGGAATGGCCGATGCCCAGATGAAAGTGGTCGATCCCAGCGGCCGGACCCTTTCCCCGGGGGAGCAGGGAGAACTTTGCGTGCGGGGGACCTGTGTCACCCGCGGGTATCTGAACAAACCCGAGGCCACCCGGCAGGTCTTTGATGGCGAAGGCTGGTTCCACTCGGGGGACATCGCCTACCTGGATGAAGAGGGTTATGCCTATATCGTTGATCGCCTGAAAGACATGATCAATGTGGGTGGGGAAAAGGTCTTCCCCTCCGAGGTGGAGGATATGATGCTGGCCCATCCCCGGATTAAGGATGTGGTCGTCGTCGGCATCGCCGATGAACTTAAGGGAGAGACCCCGAAGGCTTTCATCCAGATCAAGGAAGGTGAGACGGCCACCGCCGAAGAAATCCGGGCTTTCTGCAAGGCCAAAATGGCCCCCTACAAAGTCCCGTCGGCTGTGGAGTTCATTGACGAGATACCCCGGTCCGCAGCCGGCAAGGCCCTGCGGCGGCTGCTCCGGGATCGGGAAACAGCCCGGTAACCGGTTAACAGAGAAATCACTTGTCGGGAAGTAATGGAATGCTGGAATAGTGGAATAACGATTAAGACTTCAGACTCCGGGGCTTTTTTCCCCATTATTCCATTATTCCAATCTTCCATAATTAATTCCCCCCATTTGTTTTTTAGGAGGTCCTCATGTCCTACCAGCACATCCTTTATGAAGAAAAAGAACAAATTGGCATCTTGACTTTGAACCGGCCGGAGAAGCGCAATGCTCTGGGCATCCAGGCCGAACTGGAAATGACCCATTGCTTGAAAGTGGCCGGCCACGAAAAAACCGTCCGGGTGATCATCATCAAGGCCGCAGGGGATCTGTTCTGCTCCGGCCATGACCGCTTGGAGATTCTGAACCAGCCGATCAACGACGTCCGCCGGTTCTTTCAAACCTGCATCGATATGTACGACGCCTTGCGGTCCATCCCCCAGCCGGTTATCGCCCAGGTCCAGGGGATCGCCATGGCCGGGGGCTGTCACCTGGTCGCCGGCTGCGACCTGGGCGTGGCCGGTGAAAAAAAAGCCCAGTTTGCCATGACCGGGGTCAAGATCGGCTACAACTGTTCTACGCCCACGGTGGCCGTCAGCCGGGCGATCGGCTCCAAGCGCTGCCTGGAGATGCTTTTCACCGGAAACTTTATTAGCGCCCAACAGGCCCTGGAGTGGGGTTTGATCAACCGCGTGGTCGCCGATGAAAAACTCGAAGAAGAGACCTGGAAGCTAGCCCGGGAAATTGCCCAGTACAGTATCCTGGTCCTGGGTACGGCCAAGCAGCATTTCTACCAGCAGAGCGACATGCCCGAACGCCAAGCCTATCATTATGCCAAGGAGTTGATGGCCTCCCAGGCCCAGTGGCCCGACGCCATCGAAGGCATGACAGCTTCCATTGAAAAGAGACAGCCGGAGTGGAAAGAAGAATAGCAATTCTTAATTGTGACCGAATCGCAAAAAGTCCGTCAGGGAGAGTATGTCATTTTGAGCGAGAGCGACGAATCTGGTTTTTCAACTGGGGATAGGGGCCTTCTCAAAGTGAACCTGATAATCCTTGAATAGCCGTACGGCCTCCTCTTCCTCCAGGTCAACCCAGCGCCGATAGGCCTCGGCCACGGCAAACCCCCAGCCTTCGCGGATATTGGCGCAGTAGAGGGCATCCACCTCCCGCGCCACCTTGCGCACCCGGTCGGCGCTGCCGGTCGGTACGGCGATGATGATCTCCCCGGACCCCAGGCGGCGAACAGCCTCTATCGACACCAGCAAGGTGAACCCGGAGGCCAAGCCGTCGTCCACCAGGATGACGGCTTTACGGGTGAGATCCGGGAAAGGCCGTCTCCCCAGAAATTTACTGACCCGCCGTTGCACTTTCTGCCGGGTCTTCTCGATCCCCTCGGCGATCTGCTGTTCGCTCAACCGCAGGTGGGGCAGCAGGTCCTCGTTGATCCGCACCGTACCGTCGAAAGCCACGGCTCCATACCCGGCCTCCGTGTTCCAGGGCAGGGTAATCTTGCTGACCACGGCGGCCTCCAGCGGCAGGTTCAATTCTTCGGCAATGGCCACCCCCACCGGGACCCCGCCCGAAGGAATCGCCAGGACCAGGGAATCGGTCTCCTTAAATTTTTCCAGCATACCGGCCACCACCCGGCCAGCGTGATCCCGGTTTCGAAAAATCCGGACTTGATCTCGGAAATCCGGCAGTTCAATAATCTTTTCCGGAGGGGCTGGCCGCATATCAGAATTTCATTTTCCGATAAAAGATCTTTTTGGCCGCTTCGGCAGTAATAATATACATCCCCATGATGACGGCCAATAGCAAGAGAAAATAAAAGGGCAGCGGCTTGAAGCCGAACACCCCCCCCAGAGGAGTAAAGGGAAATAACAGGGTTACTCCGGTTACCAGCAGGGTGGCCCACGTCAGATATTTACTGGGCCGGCTCCTAAAAAAGGGCTGGCGGGTGCGTATCACCAGCACGATCAGAGAGGCCGAAATGACGGACTCAATAAACCAGCCGCTTCGAAACTGTTCGGGCCGGGCCTTCAATAGAAAAATGAGCACGCCAAAAGTCAAATAATCAAAGATCGAACTGATCAAGCCGAAAGTGATCATAAAATTACGTATGAAGCGGATATTCCAGCGGCGAGGTTTTTCGACCATTTCCGGGTCCACGCGGTCGGTGGCAATGGTCAACTCCGGAAAATCGGTCAGCAGATTGGTCAGCAGGATCTGCTTGGGGAGCAGGGGCAGAAAGGGCAAAAAGAGGGAGGCCCCGGCCATGCTGAACATATTCCCGAAGTTGGCGCTGGTGGCCATGAAGACATACTTGAGGGTATTGGCAAAGGTGCTCCGTCCTTCGGCGATGCCCTGGGCCAGGACCTTTAAGTCCTTTTCCAGCAGGACGATATCCGCCGCCTCTTTGGCTACATCCACGGCTTGGTCCACGGAGATAGCCACATCAGCCGCGTGCAAGGCCGAGACATCATTCATGCCATCCCCCATGTAGCCGACGACATTCCCCGCTTTTCTCAGGGCCAGAATGACCTGCTCTTTCTGGTTGGGTTCCACCTCGGCAAAGATATCCACCTCATTGACTTTTTGTAACAAGGCCCGGCCGCTAGTCTTTTGAATTTCGGGGCCGGTAATCAGGTTAAGATTCGAAAGCCCCATCTCTTGGCCGATCGTAGCCGCCACCAGGTGGTTATCCCCCGTAATGATCTTGAGTGAAACGCCCAGATTCTTGAGTTGACGAATCGTCTCCACAATGCCGCTCTTGGGCGGGTCGAAGAGGACCAGGAATCCCAGAAAAATCAACCCACTCTCCGAGTCTTTGGTCAGGACCAGATTGGGATCCCATTCCCGGTAGGCCACCCCGAGCATGCGGAACCCTTGACTGCTGAACTCTTTGAAATGGTGGTCGATCTGCTCCCGGACCTGGCTCAGTTCCACCAAGGTCCCGCTAGAGGTCTCCGCCCGGGAACAGGAGGTCAGGACATTGGAAAGGGCCCCCTTGGTAATAATAAGATGCTTCTCTCCTTGGGAAACCAGGATACTCAGTCGCTTACGAATAAAATCATAGGGTACCTCGTCGAGTTTCTGAAAGCCGGTTAGGTCAAAAGTGCGAAAGGTACGGATGGCCTGGTCGATGGGGTTGGTAAAGCCGGTCTCGTAATAGGCATTCAGGTAGGCATAGAACAGGACCTTTTCGTTATCCCGGCCATCCCCATCCAGGGCCGAGTGGACCTTGACCAACCCCTCGGTCAACGTACCGGTCTTATCGGAACAAAGAACGTTCATGCTGCCGAAATTTTCAATCGCGGATAAGCGCTTGACGATCACCTTGGACTGGGCCATCTTTTTGGCGCCATGGGCCAGGTTGATACTGATAATCGCCGGCAGAAGCTGGGGGGTTAACCCAACGGCCAAGGCCATGGAAAAAAGGAAGGACTCCAGCACCGGCCGGGCCAAATAGACGTTGATGGCAAAGATGGCGATCACCAGGATCAAGGTCACTTCCATGAGCAGGTAGCCGAAACGCCGGACGCCGCGTTCAAACTCGGTTTCGGGAGGTCTGAGTTTCAGCCGTTCGGAAACCCGTCCGAATTCGGTTTCGATCCCGGTTTGAACTACCAGGGCACGGGCGCTGCCGCTGACCACATGGGTTCCCATAAAAAGGGTATTGGTCCTTTTAGCCAGCGGGGTTTCGGGCGCCAGCACCGCGGCTATTTTTTCCACCGGATAGGTTTCTCCGGTCAAGGTGGCCTCATCCACAAATAGATCCTTGGATTGGAGAAGCACTCCATCTCCGGGTATGACATCTCCGGCTGTCAGTTGGATGATATCCCCGGGAACGATCTCTTCGACCGGAAGTTCCCTGGGATCCCCGTCACGCAAGACCATGGCCTTTATTTGGACCAACGCCAATAATTCCTTGATCGCATTAGCGGCCCCCCGTTCCTGCCAATATCCCAGGAGGCCGCTGACCAGCACAATGCCCAGGATGATCAAGGCATCGACCGAGTCCTTAAGTAGCGAGGGATAACCCGGCGGCAAAGATCAGAATCAAGATGATGGGGCTCTTGAATTGACCCAAGAAAAGGGTCAGGGTGTCGGATCTTCTGGCCGGTTTAAGGAGGTTGGGTCCATAGCGCTGCAACCGTTCCCGGGCTTCGGCCTCCTTGAGGCCCTCCGGGGTCGTCTCCAATTGCTGCAGCAATTGATCGGCGGGAAGGCTCCAAAAGTCGCTGGGGGTTTGATTCACGGCCGGCTTCCCTTTCTTCAATGTATTAAAATATCTGTAGGCTAAAAAAACAGCCAGGGCGACCACCAGGAGCAGGATCCCTACATGTTCCAGGCGGGTTACGCCCCGTCGCAGGATCCGCAGACTGTTTCCTCCCAGGTAACCGGCCCCGACCATGATCCCCATGGTGAAGAGGGAAGATACGCCATCGGCCAATAAAAATTTTAACGTCGGCATTCGCAAGACGCCCGACACCAAAAAAATTTGGGCTCGAAGTCCGACCAGGTGTCTTCCCAGCAGGATGATTAGTACACCACGACGATTAAACTTTTCCTCAAGCAGGGACAGCCTTTCGGGAGAAATCCATTGGCTGAACCGTTTATGGGAAACGATTTGGCGGCCGTATTTTCGGCCAATAAAATGAAGGGACAAATCGGAGATCAAGAGGCCGGCATAGACGGTGAGCACTGCGGGGATAGGTTCTATCACTAAGGTGGCGATCAAAAATCCACAAAGGATTAGTGTCGTGTCTTCCGGAACAGGAAGCCCAACACCTCCCAGGAGGAGGAGAATAAACAGCCCTATATAGGGAAAGTGTTCAATGTTGGGTATAAAAGACATGGTTGTATCGAATCATCGCCCCCCGGCGTTTTCAGACCCGTCCATAATTCGCAAAGGTAGGGAAAAATTTTTTCACTCAGCCATTTTACCTTTACCCAGAAACTTAGTAAAGCCGGAACCTGGCTACTCCGGTTATTCCGGCCGGGCAATCAAAACGAGGCGCCCGGGTAATAGAATCCCTAAATTCGAAACGAGCCCGTTTGAATTTGTTTCGAGTTTCGAAATTCAAATGTCTTTGGCTAGACTATTGCCGGTTGGGATTGATTTAATTAAGAAGGTGATATTGGCAGGAGGGGGGAAAGCCGCCCGATCGAGGAAACCTTGGCTGCTTCCCCGATCGGGCGTGTATCCTAACTACTTTAGTTTTACGGCCGCAAAAAGATGGTTTTCCCCTCTCTGGATGGAGAGCAGAAGGGTACCCTGACCCTGGGCTTTTTCCAGCTTCTGGACAAAATCATCGGTATTCTTGACCGGTTTCCGGTTGACCTCTCGGATGACATCCCCGTTTTGAAGACCCGCCTCATCGGCCGGGCTCCCGGGTTCCACCTGAGTCACCACTACCCCTCCGGACTTCTTTAAGCCGAGTCCCTGAGCGATATCAGGGGTCAGATCCTGAACCGAAGCACCTAAGGTTTTATGGGAAGAGCCTGCCTTTTCCCGATCGACCTTTTCCTCCAATTCTCCCACTTTCAACGAACGGTCCATCTCTTTTCCCTCTCGGAAAAGCTTCACCGTGACCGTTTTACCCACCACGGTTGAGGCTACGATCCGAGGGAGGTCTTTCGAATCCGAGATCGCCTGACCGTCAAAAGCCAGGATGATATCCCCCTGCTTGATCCCTGCTTTTTCGGCCGGACTGCCCGGACCTACCTGGGCCACCAGGGCTCCTTTATTGTCATTGAGACCAAACGATTTGGCCAGTTCCGGGGTCACTTCTTGAATGGTCACCCCCAGCCAGCCTCGGGTGACATGGCCCTTATTCTGGAGTTGCACCTCCACCTGTTTGGCCATGTTGATCGGGATGGCAAAGCCGATCCCCTGGCCTTGGGCCATAATGGCCGTGTTGATGCCGACCACTTCGCCCTTCATGTTGATCAGGGGACCGCCGCTGTTCCCGGGATTGATGGAGGCGTCCGTTTGAATAAAGTTATCATAGGGCCCGGAGCCGATTATTCTTCCCTTGGCGCTGATAATGCCCGCCGTAACGGTCTGTTCCAGTCCGAAAGGACTCCCGACGGCCACTACCCAACTGCCCACCTTCATTTCTTCAGAATTGCCCAGCTTGAGGGGCTGAAGTTCCGAGGCCCCTTCAATCTTGAGCAGGGCCAGGTCGGTCTTGGGATCCCGTCCCACGACCTTGCCCCGGTACTCCTTGCCGTTGCTGAGCTTTACTTTGATCTGGTCGGCCTCTTCAACCACGTGGTTGTTGGTCAGGATATACCCGTCTCGGCTGATGACCACGCCGGACCCGACACCCTGCTGTTCAAAACTCCTGGGCTGATTCCCCTGAGAAAAAGGTCCAAAGAAATCCCCGAAGGGGTTCCGGTCCCCAAAGGGATGGCCGGGGAAATTGGGGAATCCCAAGCCCACGTTCTTTATTTTCTTAACCACCTGGATATTGACCACCCCCGGACGAACCTTTTCCGCCAGCTCACTGAAGTTTGCCGGGACCATGGGGGTCTCGGAAAGGACCGGGCTGGCCGACCCCGCCGTCTCGGAGTGTCTGACAGCGGCGGGTACCCCCAGCCCGACTCCCAGCAGTGCCCCGAAGAGGATCAGGGCGATAAATATTGTCTTGATCTTTTTTTTCTGTTCCATGTTTTTCTCCTCATTTGAATGGTGGATTTTCGGCTGCTTCCAGCCTTTTCTCTTTCTCTTGACTGAATGATAAGCCCGGAAGCTGACCGGAAGCTGACCGGAAGATTACAAGTTGGTAATGTTGGGAGTGCGGGCGATCAGGATGGGAAGGTTCGGAACTTGGGGAGGGTAACCCTAAAAGTACTTCCTTGATTCATTTGGCTGGTGGCGGTCAGTTCTCCGTTGTGGGCTCGGGCAAAGGCCCGGGCCAGGCTCAAGCCCAACCCGATGCCTACCTGGGACCGGCTCCGGTCGCAACGATAGAATCGTTCAAAAATGCGGGGAAGTTCGCCGGGGGATATACCGATCCCGGTGTCCTTTACCGAGATCACCAGTTGGTCCCTCTTTTCCTCCAGGGAAACGGTCACGGATCCCCCGGCAGAGGTATATTTGATGGCATTGTCCAAAAGGTTGGAGAGCAGACGTTGAATCATTCGAGTATTTCCGGCCAGAAGGGCCCTCCCCGGGAGATCGCAACGCAGGGTCACCCCTTTATCTTCCGCCGTGGGAGAAAACAATTCGCAGGCTTCCCGCGCCAGGACGGCTAGATCGACCTCCTCGAAGGAGAACGTATCTACGCCCGATTCGGTTTTTGAAATAAGCAACATGGTATTGATCATGTCCAGCAGGCGGTCGCACTCCTCGATGGTGCTGGCGGCCATGCTCTGGTATTCATTCAGGGAGTTGGCGGTGGTGAGGGTCACTTCGGCGATCCCGCGGATCCGGGTCAGGGGGCTGCGCAGATCATGCGCCAGGTGGTCGGTCATTTCTTTGATTTCGGTCAGCAGGGTTTGAATACGGTCCAGCATCTGATTAAAGGTCAGGGCCAGTTGATCGATTTCATCCCCCCCCCTTTTAACCGGGACCCGCTCTTCCAGCGTGCCGGCAGATATCTTTCGGGCAGTCTGCGTCACCGCTTCCACCCCGGAGACGGCCCGGCGGGCCATGAACCAGCCCAGTCCGGCAGCCACCAGGATAAGCAAGGTCATGGTACCGATAAAGATCCCCTTAAAGGCCGCCAGAAACCTGGAATGACTCTCCATGGTTTCCCCTACCTGCGCAATGATGGTGGGAGAGATCCGGGCATAAAGGATCCGGACTTGATCCGGGTGGTCGGGAATAGTAATGGTTTCCAAAACCGGCCTCCCTTCACGAAGCACGGTCCGAATAGCCCCTTCGGTAATATAGATATTTTTCCAGTAGGCCATATTGGAAGAGGAAAAAACCTGTCCGTCGATGGAAAGGAAACGAAAGAAGACCTTTTTAACGCCGGCGGCCTGGGCTTCAATCAGGGCGGCGTTTTGGACGGCCTCGACCCCTTCCGAGGCCAGAAGCGTCGAGAAGCGATTAACCTGTCCTAAAAGTTCCTGATCGGTCTGTTCTCGCAGGAAAGAGTTGATCAGCGTATAAAACAAGAGAAAGGCGATAGCCGACGAGAGGGTGAAGATCCCGGCATACCAGAGCGTCAGGCGAAAGGCGAGGGTGAGGCGAGGTCTAATCCGTTTCTTTAAGGACATAGCCCACCCCCCGAAGGGTATGGATTAGTTTTCGTTCAAAATCCCGGTCGATTTTCTCCCTTAACCGGCAGATCCTGGCTTCGACCACATTGGTCTGGGGATCAAAATTGTAGTTCCAGACATGTTCCATGATCATGGTTTTGGAAACGACCCGACCGGCACTGCGCATCAAATATTCGAGCAAGGAAAACTCGATCGGTTGGAGGTCGATTCTTCTCCCCCCCCGAATTACTTCTCGGGTAAGCAGGTTGACGGATAGGTCACTCACGGTCAAATGGGTTGGTTCCGAAAGTCCGCTGGCCCGGCGAATCAGGGCCTGAACCCTGGCCAGAAGCTCGGAAAAAGCAAATGGTTTGGTAATATAGTCATCGCCCCCGGTCTGCAGCCCTTTTATCCGGTCGTCAATCGACCCCTTGGCGCTCAAAATGATAACCGGGGTGCGGATCTTCTCCTTCCGTATCGTTTCGATGAGAGATAACCCATCCCGTTTGGGCAGCATAATATCAATGATCGCGGTATCGTAGGACTCGGTTAAGGCCAGATCCAGGCCCAGTTCTCCATCGAGGGCATGATCCACGGCATAGCCGGCGGCTTTTAAGCCCGTCATGATAAAAGAGGCGATTTTGACGTCGTCCTCTACCAATAAGATGCGCATATCAACCCCCACCAAAAATTGATTTAAATTATTCATAGCAGATTTTGAACGCTTGAACAAATCAAACAATTGGAATACTATTAAACTACCCCAGCCCCGCGCCTAGGCGGTGCTCCACCATTTGGTCCAACAGGTGGGATCGATGCCCGACGGCCAAAGATTAGGCCCCCTGACCCCGGCGGCTTCCAATGATCAGGAGACCGGTCGGGCTAACAATCGAGGGATGAAGCAGGTTAAGCGGTACCGAACCATGAATCTGACCGAAACTCTGATAGAAAATAGATTAGGTCTCGGCGACAAAATCGCCATTCGCTTCAACCGTCGGGACTTATCCTACGCCGATCTTCAACAACAAATTGGCCGTTCGGCCGTTTGCTTGCAAACTTTAGGAATTGCTAAGGGGGACCGAGTTGGTCTCCTCCTGCCCAAGGGACTGGAATTCATCGAAATCCACCTGGCGGCCTTAGCCCTTGGAGCGGTAGTCCTGCCCCTCAATCCCGGATACCGTCCGGAGGAGATCGCCTATTTCCTGTTCGACTCCGAAACCAACCTGCTGGTCACCTATCAAGAAAAATACGATGAACTCAAGAACGGTTTAATCGGATTTCCCGATATCCCGGTGTTGTCGATCGACGGGGAATGCCCCAACTGCCTGTCTTACGAAGGCCTGCTGGCCAAAACCCCCTTTGGCGCGCATCCCCCCTATCCTACTTCAGAAGAGGACCTCGCTCTTCTTTGTTACACTTCCGGTACTACCGGCCGCTCCAAAGGGGCCATGATCACTCACGGCAACCTAATTCACAATCTGAGGGCCCTGCACCAGGCCTGGCAGTGGTCGGATCGGGATATCCTCCTGCACGCGCTGCCCTTGTTTCACATTCACGGACTGGTAGTGGCCCTGCACGGTTGTCTTCTGGCCGGGGCCTCGCTGATCCTGCTGGAACACTTCGATCCTCAAACGGTCTGGGAAACCCTCGATCGGGAATCCTGCACCCTTTTCATGGGGGTGCCCACCATGTACCAGCGAATGAGCCAGACTTGGGAACGACTGCCCGAAAAACCCCAAATAAGAAACTTGCGCGTCTTTGTTTCCGGGTCGGCCCCATTGTCCGAGCCCCTATTCCATCGCTTCCGGGAGCAGACCGGCCACACCATCCTGGAACGCTACGGCATGACCGAGGCGGGGATGATCGCCTCCAACCCCTATCTCTCGAAAAGGAGAATAGCCAAAAGCGTAGGATATCCTTTGGCCGGCGTTCAACTGCGTATGGCGGATTCCAAAGGGGATGATGTACTTCCCGGGGAGGTTGGGGAAGTTCAAATCCGGGGGAATAATATCTTCAAGGGATACTGGCGGCAGTCGGAGAAAACGGTGGAAGCCTTTCAGGACGGCTGGTTCAAAAGTGGAGATCTGGGCTATCAGGACCCGGCCGATGCCGGTCGTCTTTTTTTAGTAGGGCGGGCCAAAGAGCTGATCATCTCCGGTGGCCTGAACGTCTATCCCAAGGAGGTGGAAAACATCCTGGAAACCCATGAAGCCGTCCTGGAGGCCGCCGTGTACGGGCGCCCGGATGAGGATCTGGGGGAAAGAGTCCTGGCCGCAATGGTCTTAAGGGAGGGCGCCGCCCCTTCTCCGGAGGATCTCATCGCCTACTGCCGTGACCGCCTGGCCCCCTATAAATGCCCCAAGAAGGTATTCCTGCTGCCGGACCTTCCCCGTAACGCCATGGGAAAAATACAAAAGCAGGATCTGCCGAACGAATAATCCTCCCGATTTTTGAAAGGGTTGGCCGATTCCTTATTTACTTCCCAGGTCCTTGGAGCCCCCGTTAGACCTGAAAACAATCGAACTGTTCGTCATTGCGAGGAGTGAAGCGACGAAGCAATCCCTCCTGTGGCTTGGTCCTCCCCTCCAAGCTCACCCAGGGGATTGCTTCGCTTCTCTCGCAATGACAAAAAAAGAGGAGCTGTTTCCGTGTTAATTTTGGGGTTTGCATCAGAATTTCGAGTTAGTCCGACAAATCGGAAACGTCTTCTTCCCCGGCTTTTTTAAAGCCGAAATCCTTCAGTCCTTTTTTCACTTCCACCGGCGGAACATATTTTTTGACCAGCTCCAGCGTATTGCCCACCCGGAGTTGGTCGAACAGGAATCCGAATTTCTCCTCCAGGCCGGCTCGCAAAGCGGCCCGGATATCTTCCGGCAGACCCCAGAGATCGGCCTTGAAGGGGCCTAAACCCTTCTTGCGGGTGCTATAAAGAAACTGTTCTTCCGTTTTCCCGGACTTCCACTCATTGGCGTGCTTCTCCTTGAGGTAATCGTAGATGCGCCGGCGCAGTTCCGCCGGAAATTTTTCGTGATCGTAGATGATGTTTTGAAATCCGGTAGCCAGGTGCACTTCGATGGCTTCGTGGGTCACGAACTGGTTGAAGGCCTCATCCGGCAGGGTGGAGGCCCCATGCTGCACCGTGCCGCCCATCCCGTAACTGCTGCGGCTGATCTCGGACAGGTTTTTCAAGACATTGAAATCGATGGCCACCTGGGCCAAGGTCCCATCGGGCAGGACTACTCCCCCATGACTGGTGCCGGTCTGGATGCTGATTTTGGACAAGCTCGCCAAGCCGGCCGGAAGGGCGCGGCGGTAGCCGTCCATAAAGGCCCGCAGTTCGGTCTCGTCGCTGTTTTTACCGCCCACTTCCCCGATCTCTCCGCCCACGGAGACGGTGATGCCGGCTGGTTGGTGTTTGCGGATGAAGGCGGTGAAATGGGCGCACTGGTCGCAGTTGACCCGCTGCTGTTCGTCGATCGTGGGTTGACTCAAATCCACCAGCGTGGAGGTATCGATGTCGATATTATAGAAGCCGGCCTGAATGGCCTCCTGAATGAGCTGTTCAATGGCCTGGACTTCCTCATCGGGTTGCTCCTTGAACTTTTTCCCGCTTACCTGGAAGTGGTCTCCCTGCACGAACAGAGGTCCCTGGTAGCCTTCTTTGATGGCGGCAGCCAGGATCGCGGTGAAATATTCCTGGGGCCGTTGATCCGTGTAACCGATCTCGGAGCGGGCGATTTCAAAGATAAGGGCGCCTACTTTCCGGGGGATGGCCGCCTGAAATACCGCCCGGGCGCTGTCATAGGCCAGGGCCCGCAGGTTGATGGCCGGCACGGTAAAACGCTCCACGATGTCTCCCCGACCTTTGGTCAGGTAAAGCTCGTGAATCGAGGCCGGATAAATGCCCAGCTTCCAGCCCAGTTCCCAGATGAGCCAGCGGCCCAGGGCTTTCTGCTCCGGGTCGGCGAAAACGGCCTGGTTTATCAGGTGATCGATGGTTTCTTGCCGAAGCTTTTGGAGATTGGAGATGCTCATCCGGTTATCGTCGTCCAGGTGAACGGCCCCCTGAATCAAAGGTGAAAGCCTGACTGTCGATTTTGGTGACATCGTAATCCTCCTCAATTTTGAATTATAAGATTAAAAGCGGGGCCGCTTATCCCCGGAAGCCCACTTCACTGATTGGATTGTAAAATATTTCATCGATTAAAGACAAGCATTAAACCTTCGCATCACTTGAGAGTTGACGGCCCTTGGGTTTTAAGGTAAAAATGAATGACAATTCATTATTTTCAAGGAGGAAATCATCGTGAAAAATCCAAACGATGTCGTTATCGTCGCCGCCGCCCGGACCCCGATCGGCAAATTCGGGGAGGCCTTCCGTACGCTCCGGGCCTACGAACTGGCTGCCGTGGTTATTAATGAAGTGCTTCAGCGCTCCAAAATCGACCCGGGTCTGCTCGATGACCTTATTTTAGGGGACTGTGTCCAGTGCCCGGATGAGGCCAATACGGCCCGAACGGCGGCCCTCAAAGCCGGAATTCCGGTTGAAGTTCCGGCGGTCACCATCCAGCGTCAGTGTTCGTCGGCCATGGCCGCTTTGGCCTTCGCCACCCAGCAGATCAAAACCGGGGACTCGCAGTTCGTGCTGGCCGGCGGAGTGGAGTCCATGAGCAGCGCCCCCTATGTATTGAAAACCGCCCGCTGGGGCCAGAGGCTAACCCACGGCGAGATGACCGATGCCATGTGGGAAATGCTGCATTCCGGGAGCAACCTGCTGGAAAAGAAGGGGTATATCATGGGACAAACCGCGGAAAACCTGGCTGAGAAATACGACATTTCCCGTCAGGACCAAGATATCGTGGCCCTGCGCAGCCACAACCATGCCGAAGCCGCCATCAAAGCCGGAAGATTTAAAGAAGAAATCGTACCGGTGGCCATCCCCCAAAAAAAGGGGGAGCCCAAGGTCGTGGACACCGATGAACATGTCCGCTACGGCTTGACCCTGGCCGACCTGGAGCGGTTGGCCCCCGCTTTCAAAAAGGAAGGAACGGTTACGGCTGGTAATTCCTCAGGCCTGAACGACGGAGCCGCCGCGGTCCTGGTTACCAGCCGGCAGCGGGCCCAGGAATTGGGACTGACCCCCATGGCCAAAATCGTGGCCCAGGCCGTCGCCGGGGTGGATCCCAAATTCATGGGCTACGGCCCGGTACCGGCCACTGAAAAATGTCTAAAAAAGGCCGGATTGGCCATCTCGGATATCCAGCTCCTTGAAGTAAACGAGGCCTTCGCCTCCCAGTACCTGGCCTGCGAGCGGGGATTAGGGCTGAACCGGGAAATTACCAACGTGAACGGCAGCGGGATCGGTCTGGGTCATCCGGTAGGCGCTACCGGGGTGCGGATTATCATTTCCCTGCTCTACGAAATGAAGCGCCGCAACCTCGCCTTGGGACTAGCCACCCTCTGCGTGGGCGGCGGTATGGGCATGACGACCATTATCGAAAACGAATAATTTCATCTTCCCTCGGACCGTTTTTCAAGATTCCCGGATTCCGCCAACCGATTCCGAATCCGGGAATCTTTTTTTTAAGGCTATGCCCTTCAACCATAAAGCGCTTCTGAATCCCCGCCATCCATTCTTTCATTTTTTAGCTCACATTGTTTATCCCCAATTGGGCGCTCAATTGAAAAAACCTCGGTTCCGAATAGCGCCGTTGGTTGGATCGCACTGGGTTTATCTTTTTTCAGAGGAAACGTCCGAACAGCGGGTCATCGCCAAATATTGTTTTCTGCCGGAATCCCTAAAAAACCGAAATCTGGCCTTGATCGAGAGGGAGTACGACCAGATGCTTCTCCTGCGAGGCCTAGGTTTCAACGGCACTCCCTGCCGGGTTGCCCGTCCCTTAGGTAACAGAATTCATTTACCGCTGGGCTTGGTCCAAGAATGGGAAGCGGGCAGGAACTTAGATTATTTTTTGCAGCGGGCTATTTACGAAAATGAAGGGTCTCCCCTGTGCGCCCGGCTGGGACAGTTGGCTTCTTTTTTGGCCGGACTTCATCAGAAAACTCAAAATGGACGAGCGGTGGAGTGGCAGTCGGTGCAAAGCTATTACCGAAAGGTCTTGACCCAGCTCAGCGCGCAGGGCTTGGTCTCCAACGAGGAAATTAAAAACTTTCTGGGGTTGATCGACCAATGGTTAAGCCGACTTGCCGGCTGTACGACCTTTCAAGTTCTGGTCCATGGGGACGCCACGCCGACTAATTTTATTTTTCCCTCTGAGCGGGAACTGGTGGCGCTTGATTTAGAACGGGTAAAATCCGGCGATCGGGTTTGGGACCTGGGGATGGTTTGCGGAGAAATCAAACATGCCTTTCTCTGGCGTCATCGGGACCGGTCGGGGGCCGAGCCTTTCATCCGCCATTTTCTGGGAAGCTACGCTTCTTTCTTTCCTGAACCGGAAAAAATATTCAAACGGATTTGTCGGAGTATGCCTTTTATCATGGCGATTACCGAACTTCGGATCGCCCGGAATACTTACCTGGACCGGCCTTATCGAAGAATTTTAATTGGAGAAGCCAACGAATGCCTGTTGGGGGGGTTGGAAATCCTTTAGTACACCGGAGGTAGAGGGTCCCCTAAAAGGATTTAAATTGAGCCATCTGCGGATCATCCATGATAAACAACCGGCGGGCCATGACGAAATTCCGGTTATAATAATCGGAATGCTTCAGATTCGTAATAATAACGCCTTTCTTGCTCGAGGAATGGATCATCTTCCCCTCGCCAATATACATCCCGGTGTGGCCGATATTGGTCCCGCGTTTCCGTTTAAAAAAAAGCAAATCCCCGATTCGAAGACGACTGAGATCCCAGTCCGTAGTCACCAGGGCACCAAACCTGGCTTGTTCCCGGCTGGAATGGGGCAGGTTCAGGGTTACGGATTGATAGATTTTTTTCATGAACCCCGAACAATCAATACCGTCAGTTCCTTGACCATTTCCTCCCAGGCGGTAGGCTTTTCCCAACAGTTGTTTGGAAAAATCTACCAAAAGTTCCGGAAAACTGCCCGATTCGTTTTTGGTTTCCTGGGAGTCCTCCGTGTTTTTCATCTCTTCCTCGAAAACCGGCTTTTTAATCAGGCTAAGTTGGTCCGGACCACTATCCTGTTGATGAGATGACTCCGTGGGCTCAATGAGGAATTTCCCATTGTCCAAGGGAGTAACCTTGAACACCGGATTTCCCGCTTTTGGTTCCTGTGGGGCATCCTGAGCGATTTTTTTATGGTGTCTTCTCCTGGTTTTGGTCGATTTTTTCCCTTTTGGGGCAATTTTTGCCGATTTTTTTTGAGTTTCCTTTTTTGAAGAAACCGTATTTTTTTTCTTGACGGTACTTTTCGCGGAAGCGTTGAAACTACTGGCCGGGAATAGGACTAAAAGGACTATGGAAATAAAAGCAGCCCATCTATTGATTATCATAGCTCTCTCCTCAGATGAAGGATTGGGTTATTCAACGGGCAAAATTGGACTAGGTTAGGGCAATATAGCAAAAAAAACCTCTTTGTCAAATCTTTTTGTTCACCAAGTCGAAGGAATAATTATGCAAATCCTATTCCAACTCTTATTTACCGCTTCACCCTTTCGGGTGGGTACCCCCCATATCTGGTAGTGCCGATATCAGGTTAATCTTTAAACTACCATAAGTTGTGACCGCCCACCCCAAAGGGCGAACGATAATTTATTTAATCGTCCCCGGTCTCGGACTTTAAATCGCGGTTCATCAAATCCCGAACGGCGCGTCGAGGGACCTGATTCTCGTAAAGTAGGCCATAGACCTGGGTGACGATAGGCATTTCCACTTGTTCCCGGAGCGCCAGTTGATAGGCGGCCCGGGATGTTTTAACTCCTTCCGCCACCATGGTCATGGAAGCTAAGATACTGTTTAATTTTTCGCCCTTACCCAGACGAAGCCCGACGGTACGATTCCGGCTTAAATCCCCGGTACAGGTCAACACCAAATCTCCGATGCCGGCCAACCCAAAAAAGGTGGCTTGCTGCGCACCCATCTTGATCCCCAGACGGCTGATTTCCGCTAACCCCCGAGTTATTATTGCCGCCCGAGTATTGTGTCCCAACCCTAAACCGTCGGAAATACCGGCTGCCAAGGCGATCACATTCTTCAAAGCCCCGCCTATTTCCAAACCGAGCGTATCCCGGTTGGTATAAACCCGAAAATAGCCGTTGGCGAATAACTGTTGGGCCCGCTCCGCCGCTTCTTTTTGGAACGCTCCCAGCGAAATGGCCGTGGGTAATTCCTGGGCGACTTCCTGCGCGAAACTGGGTCCGGACAAACATCCGATAAAGGGAGGATAGGCGTCTCCCAGGACCTCCTTCATGACCCCGGTCATAGTCAGCAGACTTTCCGTTTCAATTCCCTTGGCGGCGCTGATCCATAGACAACCCGGCTTGAGGGCGGAAAGGTTGGGAATCATTCGGTTGAGGACATCTCGAAACACATGAGAAGGGACGACCAACAGCAGCATATCCTTTTGGTGGATAGCCTCGACCAGATCGGTGACCGGTTCAATGGATTCCGGCAAATGAAAGCCCGGTAGAAATGTCCGGTTCTCCCGCCTCTCCCTGATTTGTCGGGCCACCTCTTCCTCAAAGCACCACAATTGAACCGCATGCCCGTTGTCGGCCAATAAACGGGCCAGGACGGTGCCCCAGCTCCCGGCACCGATCACCCCCACGTGCTTTTTCTTTTTTAATCCGGCCATCGATGATCCCCTCGCTGCTTGACGGACTCCTTACCCGTCCGTTACGCTTATTCCTCTTCCCGTTTCACCGCCCGGGCGACGCCGACCAATTTTTCCTGTTCATCCAAATTGATGAGGCGGACCCCCTGGGTGTTCCGACCAATGATGGAGAGGTCATTTACCCGCAGGCGGATGATTTTTCCACCGTCAGTGATAATCATCAAGTCGTCATCATCCGTTACCGGCAGCACCCCGACCACCGCCCCGTTCCTTTCAGTGGTCTTCATAGTAATAATGCCCTTTCCGCCCCGGGCCTGCTTTCGATATTCCGCGGTATGGGTCCTTTTGCCAAAACCATTCTCGGTCACCGTCAACAAGGTCCCTTCCTGGGCCAGCACGGCGGTTCCAACGACCCAGTCGTCCTCTTGGAGATGAATGCCGCGAACCCCTTGGGCCAATCGTCCCATTTCCCGCACTTCCCCTTCATGGAATCGAATGGATAAGCCCTTGCGCGTCCCTAAAAAGATGTCCTGTTTTCCTTTGGTCAGTTCGGCGGCGATTACTTCATCTCCTTCGACGATGGTGGTGGCAATGATTCCTCCGGACCGGGGTCGGCTGAAGGCCATCAGATCGGTTTTCTTGACCAAACCCTTTCGGGTGACCATGAAGATGTATTTTCCTTCCTCAAAAGTCCGGACCGGTAGGATGGTGGCCACTTTCTCCTGCGGTTGCAGGTTGAGCAGATTGACCATGGCCTTGCCCCGGGCTTGACGGCCGGCCTGGGGGATCTCGTGAACTTTTAGCCAGTAAAGCCGGCCTTGATTGGTTAGAAACAGAAAATAATCGTGGGTGGAGGCCACGAAGAGATGTTCGACAAAATCATCTTCCTTGGTCTCCATGCCGGTAATCCCTTTTCCCCCCCGGTGTTGGCTGCGGTACAGGCTGACCGGGTTGCGCTTGATATAACCGGCGTGGGAAATGGTGACGGCCATATCCTCTTCCACGATCAGGTCTTCCAATTTGATTTCCGTGGTATCTTCGATGATTTCGGTCCGACGGGGATCGCCAAATTTTTTCTTAAGTTCCGTCAGTTCCTCACGGATGATATTTAAAATCAACGCCTCGCTGGCTAAGATGCCCTTCAATCGTTCAATGGTCTTTAGAATCTCCCGGTAATCCTCCTGGATTTTTTCCCTTTCCAGATTCGTTAACCGCTGCAGGCGCATTTCCAGGATGGCCTGAGCCTGGGTTTCAGAAAATTCAAAACTCCTTATTAGTTGGCTCTTAGCTTCCGCCGGATTTTTGGATTTGCGGATCAGCGCTATGACTTCGTCCAAGTGATCGATGGCGATCTTCAGGCCTTCCAAAATATGAGCCTTTTTTTCGGCCTCTCGCAGTTCAAAGGCTGTCCGCTTACGGATGATCTCCTGCCGAAAATCCAGAAAATGAACCAGAATGGTCTTCAGACCCATGATCTGGGGTCGATTTTTAACAATGGCTAAAAGAATGATACCAAAAGTGGTTTCCATGGCCGTAAATTTATAAAGCTGATTGAGTATAACCTCGGCCACTTCATCCCGTTTAAGATCTAAAACGATCCGCATCCCTTCTCGATCCGATTCATCCCGCAGGTCCTGGATGCCTTCGATTTTTTTCTCTTTGACCAGTTCGGCGATCTTTTCTATCAGCCGGGCTTTATTAACCTGATACGGAAGTTCGTTGATAACAATGCTTTCCCTGCTCTGGGTTTTTCTCTTTTCGATCATGGCCCGGGCCCGAATCCGGATGATTCCCCTCCCGGTCTCATAGGCCTGCCGGACTCCGGCCGTCCCGTAGATAAACCCGGCGGTAGGAAAATCGGGGCCGGGAATATGGGTCAGCAAATTCGGTACGGTGAGATCGGGATTATCAATCAGCGCCAGCAGCCCCTGAACGATCTCCCCCAGGTTATGAGGCGGAATATTGGTGGCCATCCCCACGGCGATACCCGAGGAACCGTTGATCAGCAAGTTGGGGACGCTGGTGGGCAGGACCGTCGGTTCGCTCAGAGATCCGTCGTAATTGGGGATAAAGTCCACGGTCTCCTTGTCCAGGTCTTCCATAAATTCATGTGCCAGACGGGTCAAACGAATTTCAGTATACCGCATGGCGGCCGGCGAATCGCCGTCCACGGAGCCAAAATTGCCCTGGCCGTCCACTAAAGGGTAGCGCAGGGAGAAATCCTGGGCCATCCGCACGATAGTGTCGTAGACCGCCGTATCCCCGTGCGGATGGTATTTACCGATGACATCCCCCACGATGCGGGCCGATTTTTTATAGGCCTTGTTGTACTCGTTTCCCAATTCCCGCATGGAGTAAAGGACTCGGCGGTGGACCGGTTTTAAGCCATCTCGGATGTCCGGCAAGGCCCGGCCGATGATCACGCTCATGGCATAATCCATGTAAGAGCGTCTCATCTCGTCTTCAATATTGGTGGAAACTTCCTGAGGTATTAATTTCATATCTTTCCCATTATTTTTTTTAAATATCCAACTCCCGGACCTCCAGGGCGTTCTGATAGATGAAATCCCTGCGGGGTTCCACCTGGTCTCCCATGAGGATGGTAAATATTTGGTCGGCTTCCACCACATCTTCCACCCGAACTTTCAGCAGCGTCCGGTGTTCCGGGTCCATAGTGGTGTCCCATAACTGCTGGGGGTTCATCTCACCCAACCCTTTGTAGCGTTGAATGGCCAGGCCTTTTTTGCCTTCCTCCATAAAATATTCCATCAGAAATTCCGGCGTCTGAACCACCTGCGCTTGATGGTCGTTGACCACTTTCACCGGGAAAGCTCCCAGGCCGGGTAGCTCTTTTCGCAGCCTTCTCAGTTTTTGAAAGTCGGCCGAGGTTTGCAGGTTCCAATCGATCAGGCAGCGCGCCTTGCCTCCCGGTTGGTCCAGGATGACCAAACCGTAGACTTCATGTTCCTCGTCAAACATCAGGTCTCCGGTGAAAATCTCTCGTTGCAGCAATTGGCGGCTCAAGTCCCCCAAATAGTCTCGGTCCTTCAGCCGTTCTTTGGTCAGGCCTTCGGGAATGTCTATCAAACCCAAGACTTCCGGGGAGTACCCTTTTAATTCCAGGCGTTCCCGGGTTTGAAGATACCCGTTCAATTTTTCGAGAAACTGACTTAAGGCCTCCCCCTCCAAGGTGGTTTTTGATTTTTCCCAGATGATTTTCTTACGAGCGGTACCCCGGGCATTCAGAAAATTATTAAACTGTTCGTCGTTCTTGATATAGGTCTCTTCCTTCCCGGCCACCAGCCGGTAAAGGGGCGGTTGGGCGATATAGAGCAGTCCTTTTTCCACCAGTTGAGGCAGTTGTCGATAGAAAAAAGTCAACAGCAGGGTGCGAATATGTGAACCGTCCACATCGGCATCCGTCATGATAATAATCTTATGATAGCGGAGGTGATCAAAATCAAAATCATTTTCGCCGATTCCAGCGCCCAAAGCGGTAATAATGGTCCGAATTTCATTATTTTCAATAAGCTTATCAAAACGGGATTTCTCCACGTTCAATATTTTTCCCTTTAAGGGTAGAATGGCTTGAAACTTACGGTCCCGCCCCTGCTTGGCCGATCCGCCGGCCGAATCCCCTTCGACCAGATACAGTTCGCAAAAACGGGGATCTCTCTCTTGACAATCGGCCAGCTTTCCCGGCAGGGAGGTATCATTGAGTACTCCTTTGCGCCGGACCAGCTCCTTGGCTTTCCGGGCCGCCTCCCGAGCCCTGGCCGTTTCTGAAACTTTCACCAGGATGCTTTTGGCCACCGCGGGATGTTCTTCCAAATAGGCGCTCAAATCCTCATAGACCAGGTTTTCCACCAGGCCTTTGACCTCGCTGTTACCCAGCTTGGTTTTGGTTTGCCCCTCAAACTGCGGTTGGGGTATTTTGACGCTGATAATAGCCGTAATCCCCTCCCGCACGTCGTCGCCGGAAAGTTTTTCTTTTAAGGCCTTGGGCACGTTTTCTTTCGTGGCATACTGATTTAAACTACGGGTCAAGGCCGTCTTAAAACCGCTGAGGTGGGAACCGCCGTCGCGTGTATTGATGGTATTGGCGTAAGAGAAGATTTTTTCCTGATAGGAATCATTGTACTGGAAGGATACCTCGATACTGATATCCCCCCGCTGACCGCCAATATAGATGGGCTTAGGATGAATGGTTTCCTTATTCCGATTGAGGTGCTCAACAAACGAATTAATTCCTCCGAGATATTGAAATTCGTTCTTTTTTTGATTTCTTTCATCTTCAATCGTGATTTTTACCCCTTTATTCAAAAAAGATAATTCCCGCAGGCGTTGGGCTAAAAGATCATAACTGAATTCGGTGGATTCAAAAATTGTTCCGTCCGGTTTAAAATGAACTTGAGTCCCGGTGCGCTTGGTGGTCCCGATCACTTCCAGGGGCGTTACGGTATTTCCTTGTTCATACCGTTGGGCATAAACCTGTCCGTTGATTCGAACTTCCACTTCCAAATACTCCGAAAGGGCATTGACCACTGAAACCCCTACCCCATGGAGTCCCCCGGAAACCTTGTAACTCTGATTATCAAATTTACCCCCGGCGTGGAGTATGGTCATGACGACTTCCAGTGCCGGCTTTTTTTCCGTCTTGTGCATATCCACCGGGATGCCCCGCCCGTTATCTCCCACGGTTACGCTGTCATCCGAATGAATGATGACATCGATTTGATTGCAGAAACCGGCTAAGGCTTCATCAATGCTGTTATCCACCACTTCATAAACCAATTGGTGCAAACCCTCTACCGAGGTGTTGCCGATATACATGGAGGGGCGCTTACGAACGGCTTTTAATCCCTCCAAAACTTTAATCTGATCCGCGTTATAGGTACTCATATTTCCAATCCTCTGGGTTTAAAAAAAATTCGACCAATCTCCGCCAGATTTCCTCATTCCAAGGGAAAAACCTATTATCATCGGACTTCTCCCCGGCCTGCCACGCCACGGCGTGGTTAAAGGGAGGTTGGGAGGTATTAATAAATCTTTTAGAAAAGGAATTGTTAGGAGCAGTTAATCGGGACTCGCTGGACCTGGCTGAGACACTATCGGCGACTCCGTCCTGGTAAAATTTTTTTATTTTTTTCCTTACTGTCCGGTCTCATCAAAAATTTTCATCGGCATGATCAAGGCTAGATATCCCGGATCCTGTTCGCCTTTTAAAATGGCCGGGCTGACTCCGTCATTGAGTTCCATCAGCACCTGGTCGCTGTTCATCACCTGCAGGGCGTCGATAAAATAACGGGGGTTAAATCCAATATCCATTTTCTCTTCCTTGTATTCCAAGGCTAAACTTTCCTTGGCTTCCCCAATTTCCGGGTTGATGGATTGAATTTCCATTTTTCCTTTAGTTAAAATGATTTTAACGCCCTTGTATTTGTCCGTTGAAAGTACGGCCATACGGCGCATGGAGTCTAAAAAATCATTTTTCGGAATGGTGATAATTTTATCTTTCTTCTTAGGCAGCACTAAATTGTAATCTGGAAACTTTCGATCCAATAACCGCATAATAAACAACATTTGATCCTTAATGATCAACCCGTTATTCTCTTTAAATCCGAATTGGATTCCTCCCGGTTTGTCTAAAATTTTCAGCAGTTCGGTAACCGCCTTTCGTGGCAATAGGACCCCTTTTGGAAAAACTTCCTCATTGAACTCCCCTATTTCTTTATCCATTAAGGAAAGACGGTGTCCATCGGTGGCCACCATCCGCAGTATTTTATGACCTTCCTCTTCCAGATGTTCAAAGTAGACTCCCGATAAGTTATAACGGGTATCCTCGAGGGAAATAGAAAAAATGGTCTTTTGAATCATTTCTCTAATCAGAGCCCCCTCCAGGGAAATTAATTGATTTTGTTCGGTTTCCGGGAGTGCTGGAAAATCCGAAAGGGGCAAACCGACCAACTGGTACTGAATATCCTTGCAGGATATGAATAATCGATTATTTTCATTTAAACGGATATCAATATCACCATCCGGTAATTCCCGGATGATTTCAAAAAATTTGCGCGCTAGAACGGTAATTCCTCCCGGTTGCTTTATCCTGGCCGGACAGGTAAGACGCAACCCGATCTGGAGATCCGTAGCTACAATATGAATCCCTTCATCGATGGTTTCAAGAAGCACATTGGAAAGAATAGGCATAGAACTCTTCTTTTCCACAATTCCCTGGACCATCTGCAGTCCATCCAATAAAGGTTGTTTTTGGATGGTCAGTTCCATAAAGAGTTCTCCTTAAAATAAGTATTAAAAAAATGATAAATTATTTTTATTATTTATTATTAAGACGGTAACATAGGGAAATCTACAATATTCTATTGAAATAATTATACAAAATATCAATAAACCTTGAACGGCCTATCCTTGAACTATTTAGCTACCCCATCATCCCTTAAGCGTTTAGGTCAAAAAAAGAGAAATTATTAACAGTTTATCCCTGTGGATATGAATTTGACCCGGCTATTCACGGCCATCCCCAGGGCCGATTGACCTTTCCGGACCCTACTT
Organism: uncultured delta proteobacterium; assembly: GCA_963743305.1. Classification (GTDB taxonomy): domain Bacteria; phylum Desulfobacterota; class RBG-13-43-22; order RBG-13-43-22; family RBG-13-43-22; genus CAVQSS01. The sequence goes on along the minus strand of CAVUPH010000014.1, from coordinate 373,455 downwards.
CTTTGAAATTATTATAAAATCAAATCGTCATACTATACTTAATTTAGTGAAAAAAATCAACTGCTATTTAAATTACCCCCTTATTTCTTGACAAAGGGATACAGGTTATTTAGAAAAACTAAATGGAAACAAAAAAAGTTACTTTTTATCCGGATAAAGCTGAAGTTTGGGTAGCCTCTGGTGAAAACCTCCTCCGGGCTGCCATGCAGGCCGGTGTCCATATCAATGCCTCCTGTGGAGGAGAGGGAGTATGTGGAAAATGCCGGGTGATCGTCGATCGTGGAGAGGTCGAAAGCGAACAGAGCGACAAAATTTCGACGGCGGACTTCGATCTTGGCGTAAGACAAGCCTGTAAAACTATTATTAAAAGTGATTTAGATGTTACCATTCCTCTTGAATCACAGTTGGACCGTAAGGTCTTGGCTAAAGAAAGACCTCGCTCCGGGGCCTGGCAGGTGGTCACTGAAATTAAGATCGAAGACCTGATCGTTGACGGAAAATTTCACCCGCCGGTAGAAAAGAAATATTTGGAAATTACCCCTCCCACCATAGCCGACAACCTGAGCGACCTGACCCGAGTCATCCGCGCCTTAAAGCAAAGTCATCAGATCGGGAACATCAACGTCGACTTTTATGCCGTCCGGAAAATGGCTTCCACTTTAAGGGAAAAAGATTGGAAGATTACGGTAACGTTAGCCAATTCCAGAAAAAAGGGCGGCAAAGTCCAACTGATCAACATCGAATCCGGTGACACCACCAGCAGTAATTTCGCCGTGGCCGTCGATATTGGAACCACCACGGTTTGGGGTCAATTGCTGAATTTAAATAACGGCGAAATTTTAGCCCAGGCGGTAGAGTATAACTCCCAGATTGCCTATGGGGAAGATGTCATCTCCCGGATCGCCTATACCCAAAAAGCCAACGGGCTTAAAAAAATGAAGGACTTGGTGGTTTCCACCATCAATGGAATTATTAAGCAGTTGTTAAAACAGCATAAAGTCCCCATGGAAACCATCAATCAGATGACCGTGGCGGGTAATACCACCATGACCCATTTGTTTTTGGAGATTGAACCGCGGTATATCCGCGAGGCTCCTTATACGCCTCCGATGAACTATGTCCCTTTAATCCGGGCCAGGGAACTGGGACTGGAGCTGGCGGACCATGTGCAGGTTTATTTATTTCCTTCCATAGCCAGTTATGTGGGAGGGGATGTTATTGCCGGAGTTATGGGTTCCGGGATGTCCCGCCAGGATAAATTAACCCTGTATATTGATTTGGGAACTAATGGAGAGATTGTGGTCGGCAATTCGGAGTGGATGACCTGCGCGGCCTGTTCCGCCGGGCCGGCCTTTGAGGGGGGAGGCATTAAACACGGCATGCGGGCTACCCAGGGGGCGATTGAGGATTTCAGCATAAATCCAACGACTTTTGAACCCATGATCCTGACAGTCGGTATGGTCAAGCCTAAGGGGATCTGCGGTTCGGGGCTGATTAATATTGTCGCCGGATTTCTGGAAGCCTGTGTGCTGGATCAAAATGGAAAATTTAAACCGGGGTTGAAGACGGACCGTATTCGGGAAGGGGAAGACGGGTGGGAATATGTGCTGGCCTGGGCTTCCGATACCCAAATCGAACGGGATATTGTGATTACCGAGGTGGACATTGACAACCTCATTCGGGCCAAAGGAGCCATGTATGCCGGTTATGTAACCTTGCTGGAAGAGGTGGGGCTGGCCATGGAGGATCTGGAACAGGTGATCATTGCCGGCGGATTTGGAAACTATATGAATATTGAAAAGGCGATTACCATTGGTCTCCTGCCCGACTTCCCGATTCAAAAAGTTAAATTCATCGGCAACGGTTCGCTGTTGGGCGCCCGCTTGATCTGCTTTTCTAATGTGCTCCGAACGGAAGTAAAGCGCATTTTTACTAAAATCACCAACATAGAACTGAGCGAAAATATCAATTTTATGAATAATTATATTGCCGCCTTGTTTTTGCCCCATACAAACAATAAGTTGTTTCCCCGGGTCTTTGAACGAATATCCTGCAGAGAAAAAGGTCTGACTGAAGCCAGAAAGGAGTAAACTTTGAGTTTTACCATTGCCTTAGCTGGAAAAGGGGGAACCGGAAAGACCACTATGGCCGGTCTGCTGATCCGCTATATGTTGAAAAACGGTCTGAAACCGGTCTTAGCGGTCGACGCGGACGCCAACGCCAATTTAAACGAGGTCTTGGGAGTTACCTACACCAACACCATAGGCGATGCCCGGGAAGAAATGAAAAAGGGCGGTATTGAAGGGATGACCAAGGACATCTTCATGGATATGCGCATTCAGCAGGCCTTGGTAGAAGCCGAAGGCTTTGACCTGATTGTCATGGGGCGTCCCGAAGGTCAGGGTTGTTACTGTGCGGCCAACAACTTACTCTCGGAGGTGATAGAAAAGTTAACCCATAATTACCGCTATCTGGTGGTGGATAACGAGGCCGGCATGGAGCATGTCAGCCGGTTGACCACCCGTCATATTGACTTGCTCTTGATTGTTTCCGACGGCTCCCGCCGAGGTCTGCAGGCCGCTGTCCGGATCGGGGAATTAACCCGGGAGTTAGGCCTGACCGTTATTAACAAATACGTCATTATCAACCAGGCGGAACAAAAGGATGACGGCCAATGGCAAGAATGGAAAGATCTCCTGGAAAAAAACGATCTCCGCCTGTTGGGGGTGGTTCCACAAGACGATCACATCTACCAATACGACAAGGAGGGAAAGCCGACCTTTACCCTGCCCGACGAGGCGCCGGCCGTAAAAACGGCGTTTACCCTTTTTGAAACCCTCTTTGGACAGGTGCAGTAATAGTATGGGCCTTTGGAGCATTATCTTAATCTTAGATAAACGATTCGATTAATACCTTATAACACTATATATAGTGGTATACTGACGCCCTGCTACTAACCTTGATGGGACTCTTCCAATAGGGGGGTCAGCTTTTTTCAAGGCCCGTTAGGCGCTGATATAAATCGCCTTAAGGCCTCAGAATACGATAACCACCTTAATTTACTTCAGCTTCTTTATAGCTTTATTTGAGTGAAAACTTTTTAGGACTCCCTTCCCTATAATCTGCGATAAACACTAAAGATTTTTTCTTGACAAAGCCTATTGTCTCCATTAAGAAGTCCTTATATCGTAGAAAAGTGACGAAAAAAGTCACTTCTTCCCGTTTTTTCCTGCCTTATTGGGTCGTTAGGCGTTAGAAACTGTGGTTAATCAAACAAAGCGGGTCAGTAGAAAGTGGGAAGTAAGGTTTCTGATTGTTCAAAAATTCACGGAATTAACTATATCAATCGTTAAAGGAGGAACAACCGTTGGCCTTTGAAATTCCAAAAGCGACGTATTCGGGCAAAATCAATCCGGTTTCAATCGGCAAAAACAATCCGATAACGTTGGGAGGGGAAGATTCCTACCCTTTCTATTTATTTGAGGGGAACCTACCCCATCCGCCCCGGATTGCCATGGAGATCTGGGATATGCGACCCGATGACTGGCCGGATTCGGCCTTGGCGCCCTATCAAGATGTCCTGGATGACCCGGCGGCCTGGGCCTCCAAGTGTGTCAAGGATTTCGGCGCCGAGGCCATTGTCATTCAACTCAAAAGCACCGATCCCAACGGCCTGGATAAAGGGCCGGAAGAGGCTAGCCAAACCGTCCAGAAGGTCTTGAAGGCGGTCGAGGTTCCCGTGATTATTTGGGGATCGGGGAATGAAAAAAAAGATGCCGAAGTCCTGCGGAAAATCAGCGAGGATTGTCAGGGCGCCAATTTAACCCTGGGACCGGTGGCCGAAGGGAATCATAAACAGATCGGGGCCTCGGCCATGGCCTATAATCACACGGTCATCTCTTCAACCCCCATCGACGTCAATTTGGCCAAGCAGCTCAACATCCTGCTGGAAAACTTGGGCGTCCCTAAGGAACGGATCATTGTCGATCCGACTACCGGCGGTTTGGGGTACGGGCTGGAATATTCCTATTCGGTCATGGAACGGATTCGGATGGCGGCCCTGGCCCAGGAGGACGACAAACTCCAATATGCCCTGATCAATAACGTAGGCAATGAAGTCTGGAAGTCTAAAGAAGCCAAGTTGACCACCGAGGAGGCCCCCACCTTGGGGGAAGCGGCCAAACGGGGTGTCCTGATGGAAGCGGTCGCCGCGGTGTCGTATCTGTTGGCCGGATCGGACCTGTTGATTCTCCGCCATCCCGAGACCGCCAAACTGGTCCGGAAATTTATCGACCTGCTGATTACCGGGGATACGGTCCTGGCCCCTGCCGATCTGGCGGCTAAATACAAAGCCCTGAACGTCAAGCCGGAAGGAAATTATCCGGAAATCGTCAAAACCGCCGCGGCTGTAAAGGAAGAGAAGAAAGCCGCGGCTCCACCGAAAGAAAAAGCCGCCGTCCCCAAGGAAGCCACGGCCCCCAAACCGGCGGCCGCGGCCAAACCCGTGGCGGCGGCGAAACCGGAAGCCCCGGCCGCCGCTCCGAAAGAGGCGCCCCCGGTCGACGCGGCGGCAGCGGCCAAAGCCAAAGCCGATGCCGAGGCGAAGGTCAAAGCTGAGGCCGAAGCCCAGGCCAAAGCGGCAGCGGCGGCCAAGGCCCAGGAGGCAGCAGCGGCCAAGGCCCAGGCTGAAGCGGCAGTCAAGGCTAAGGAAGAGGCCGAACGAAAGGCCAAAGAAGAAGCCAAGGCCCAGGCCCAGGCCGCGGAGGAGACCTTAGCCGCAGCCAGGGCTGCCGAAAGGGCTAAGCGAGACGCGGGAAAAGAAGCCCCTGGGGCTGAAGGGCCGAAGGTGATGAAAGCGGCGGCAATCCAACTTTCTCCCGTAGATAAATTGCTGGCCCAAATTAATCGAGTAAATAAAAGAAGCTAATCAGTATCTGGCAGGAAGACAGTCCTTCTGGAGACTGTACATCAAGGAGGAACATAATATGGCATCAGAAGAAGCCAAAGAAACATTGAAGGTTGTGGAGAAAGAAAAGAAGAAAATCAAACCCGAAGAAAAGAGCGTTGATCCGGCCACCATTACCATGCTCTATAAGGCCCAGCAGGATGGGGTGGAAACGATCTTTGATCGGGCCGATTCCATGAAACCGTGTAATATCGGGATTCAGGGAACCTGTTGTAAGATGTGTGCCCAGGGTCCTTGCCGCCTTCCTTTAACTAAAAAGGATCTGGAAGGAAAGGATTCCCGTATGGGTCTCTGCGGGGCCACTCCGGAGACCATTGCCGCCCGTAACTTTGTCCGGATGATCGCCGCCGGTGCGGCGGCCCACTCCGACCATGGTCGCGGAGTGGCCGAAGTCTTTTTGTCGGCCGCCCGTAAAGAGTCAGAGGATTATAAAATCAAAGATGAAGTTAAATTGAAAGAAATCGCCGGAGATTTTGGGGTAGCTAAAACGGTGATGGTGGACGGAGAAGAAAAAGACCGGGATATTTACGACATCGCCGTGGAGGTAGGTGAAAAAATATTAGGAGAATGGGGCAAGCAGGAGGGCGAAATCTATTATGCCAAACGCGCTCCCAAGGCCCGCTATGATCTTTGGAAAAAATTGGACGTCATCCCCCGCGGCATCGACCGGGAGATCGTCGAAATCATGCACCGCACCCATATGGGCGTGGATCAGGATTATAAAAACCTGATGAAACAGGGATCGCGGGCCGCCTTGGCCGACGGTTGGGCCGGATCCATGATGGCCACCGATATGCAGGACGTTCTCTTCGGGACCCCCTATCCGGTTCATGGGGAAATCAATTTGGGGGTTTTGAAAAAAGATCATGTCAATATCATTGTCCATGGTCATGAACCCCTGCTATCCGAAATGATCGTCGTGGCCTCTCAGGACCCGGAGATGCTTCAGTACGCCGCCACCAAGGGGGCCAAAGGGATCGTCCTGGCCGGCATGTGTTGCACGGCAAATGAGATCCTGGTCCGTCACGGCATGCCCATTGCCGGTAATTATCTGCAGCAGGAACTAGCGATCATTACCGGGGCGGTGGATGCCATGGTGGTCGATGTCCAGTGCATCATGGAGAACCTGGCCAACGTGGCCCAGTGTTACCATACCAAGCTGATTACCACCAATACCCGATGCAAAATCGCTTCCGGCGATACCGTGCACATCCAATTTGACGAACATCATGCCCTGGAAGACGCCAAACGGATTGTCAAGACCGCTATTGACAACTATACCAACCGAAGCGCTGAGGTACTCATCCCCAAAGACAAGGAAAAAATGGTCGTTGGCTTCAGTTATGAAGCCATCAACTATCATTTGGGCGGGACCTTCCGAGGGTCGTACACCCCCTTAAACGATAATATTATTAACGGCCGGATCCGCGGTATCGGCGGCGTGGTGGGCTGCAATAATGCCCGAACCATGCATGACAGCGCGCACTTGATTGTCGTCAAGGAACTGTTGAAAAACGATGTCATCGTCCTGACCACCGGTTGCAACGCCATGGCCTGCGGCAAGGCCGGCCTCCTCACCCCTGAGGCGGCGCGGGTTTTCTGCGGCCCCGGGTTGGCGGAAGTCTGCGAAACCGTGGGGATCCCGCCGGTCCTGCACATGGGGTCCTGCGTGGATAACAGCCGGATTCTGATGGCCGCTACTGAAGTAGTCAAGGCCGGAGGGTTGGGAAACGACATCAGTGACCTTCCGGCGGCCGGTTGCGCGCCCGAATGGATGAGCGAGAAGGCCATTTCCATCGGGCAATACTTTGTGGCTTCCGGGGTCTATACCCTGTTTGGAGTGGCCCTCCAAACGTCCGGGTCCCCGGTGTTCCAGGACTATTTGTTTAACGGGATGGAAAATGTATTTGGCGGCAAATGGGATCTGGTTGAAGATCCCTACGAAATGGCCCACAAGATGATAGCCCATATCGACGCCAAACGTAAAGCCTTGGGTATTGACAAGGCCCGTGAGCGGGTGCTCATGGATATGGCCGACCGGCAGAAGCTGGCGGCGGTTTAATTCGAGCGACCCCTAAGAAAGGAGAACACTATCCATGTCTAAATTAGTTGCTTTTGCGGCCATTCAGGGCGCTTATAACATCGTTTCCAAAGGCGAGGGGACTCTCAAGAAAGCCATTGAAAAATACGGCCCCGATCAAAAGATCGAGTTTCCCAATACCGCTTATTATTTACCGATCATTTACTCCATCTTGGGTATCCCGGTAAAAACCCTGGGAGATGCCCAGAAACCCATGGAAATAGCCCGGAAGCTCCTTCCGGCCCACGTCAAGAACATGACCCACTTGCCTTATTTAGGGCCTTTGTTGGATGCCGGGATGGCCACCCTCTTCGCCGAAGAGGTATCGGAATGCATCCGCTATCTGGAAGACCCCGACTTCTATCTGGTCAGCGAAGACATCGATGAGGCGGCCGGCAAGATCTGGCTGGGCGCCGCCGAGGACACGGTTTTTCGTAAAAGGGGCGTGGAATTCGTGGACGGTTCCGCTCCGGGATTTGCGGCCATTGTCGGCGCCGCCCCGGATCCCGAAACGGCCAAGTTTATCGCCGAAGAATACCAGAAGAAAAACCTTTATGTTTTCATGTGCGCCAACCAGAACGGCACCACCTTTTCCGAGCAGCTCCTGCAGGCCGGGGTGCAGATCGGCTGGAACACCCGTCTGGTGCCCTTCGGCCCGGACATCTCGGCCGCGGTTTTCGCCCTGGGTTTTGCCAACCGGGCGGCCATGGCCTTCGGCGGGGTTAAACCCGGCGATTACAAGAAGATGTTGCTTTATAACAAGGACCGAATCTTTGCCTTTGTCAATGCCTTGGGGGATGTCGGCGCCGAATGGGCGGCCAATGCCGCCGGTTGCGTGAACTGGGGCTTCCCCACCATCGCCGATACCGATATACCGGAAATCCTGCCCACCGGGGTCTGCACCTACGAACACGTGGTGGCTAATGTGCCCCACCGGGAAATGCCCCAGAGATCCATCGAGATCCGGGGCTTGAAGGTCACGGTGGCCAATGTCGCCATTCCCCTGGCCTACGGCCCGGCCTTCGAGGGGGAACGGGTCCGAAAAGAGGATCTCTATTTAGAGCTGGGCGGCGGTAAGACTCAGGCCACCGAGTTGGTCCGCATGGTCGACATGAACGCCATCGAGGACGGCAAGGTCGAGGTTCTGGGTCCGGACGTAGCCGACAGCAAAAAGGGCGATCGCCTGCCCCTGGGAATTTTCGTCCAGGTAGCCGGTCGGCAGATGCAGGAGGACTTTGAGCCCATCCTGGAACGCCAGATCCATCACCTGATCAACTATGCCCAGGGCATCATGCATATCGGGCAGCGGGACATCGCCTGGGTCCGGGTCGGTGAACCGGCCGTACAGAAAGGCTTTACCCTGAAAGACATCGGGGTGATCATCCACGCTAAGTTCCACCAGGACTTCGGCTCCATTTTAGACAAGGTCCAGGTAACCCTTTATACGAAGAAGGAAGACGTGGACAAGCTGACCAAAGAGGCCCGACAGATTTACCGGACCCGGGATGAACGGGTGGAGAAAATGACCGATGAGTCGGTGGAGACCTACTATTCCTGCACCCTCTGCCAGTCCTTCGCCCCCAGTCACGTCTGCATGGTCAGCCCGGAACGGACCGGACTGTGCGGCGCCTACAATTGGATGGATTGCAAGGCTTCTTTTGAAATCAATCCCACCGGTCCCAACCAGCCGGTACAAAAGGGGGAATGTCTGGATCCCAAGATGGGTCAGTGGAAAGGGGTCAACGACTTTGTCTATAAGGCCTCCCGGCAAAAGGTCGATCATTATAATTTCTACAGCCTGGTGGTGGACCCCATGACCACTTGCGGTTGCTGCGAGTGCATTGCCGCCGTGCTGCCTTCCTGCAACGGCATCATGACCGTCAACCGGGACTACACCGGCATGACCCCCTCCGGGATGAAATTCACCACTCTGGCCGGCGTGATGGGCGGCGGGGCCTCTTCCCCCGGTTTCGTGGGCCACAGCAAGTTCAACATCACCCAGGGTAAATTCGTCGCCGGCGACGGCGGCTTACTGCGCATGGTCTGGATGCCCAAGCAGCTCAAGGAAGAAATCCGCGAACGGCTGCTGAAAAGGGGAGCGGAAATGGGTTACCCCAATCTCGTCGACATGATCGCCGATGAGACTGTGGGCCTGACCGAGGACGAGATCCTGCCCTGGCTTCAGGAAAAAGGGCACCCGGCCGTTTCCATGGAGTCCATTGTCGGATAAAATTTCTTCGAAATTTTATAAAGGGCGGGCGCAAGCCCGCCCACAACCATTACCTTTAATCCACCCCTGACGGGAGATCAGATTAAAATGAGCGCAGCCGGAGGTTTTGCATTTATAAAATCGCTGCGCGATTTTATAAGGAGATGAGCATGGGTCTAACAGGAATTCAAATTTTCAAGCTGCTTCCCAAAACGAATTGTGGTGAGTGTGGAGTACCGACGTGTCTGGCCTTTGCCATGAACCTGGCTGCCGGCAAGGCCGAGCTGGCTTTGTGTCCTTATGTTTCCGAAGAGGCCAAGGCCCAGTTGGCTGAAGCCTCGGCCCCGCCGATTCGTCCACTGACCATCGGTGCCGGCGATCACGCCGTGAAAACCGGTGGAGAAACCGTTCTATTCCGTCATGAAAAAACATTTTTCAATCCCACCGGACTGGGTGCCCTGCTGACCAGCGACATGAAAGCCGACACCGTTTCGGCCAAACTGCGCAAATGGGATAGCTTTCAGTACGAACGCGTGGGGTTGAACCTGCGTCCTGAAATGGTGGCGGTCAAAGACCTGAACGGCGATGCCGCCGCCTTTGCCGCGGTCGTCAAACAGGTCTTCGAAACCAGCAATTTCAGTTTGATCCTGATGAGCGATAAGCCCGAAGTGTTGAAAGCCGGTGTGGCGGCCTGTCCCGGCGGCAACCCGCTGCTCTATGCGGCCACCAAGGACAATGTGGAAGTCATGGGCGAACTGGCCAAGGAAGCCAAATGTCCTCTGGCGGTCAAGGGGGACGGTCTGGATGAACTGATCGCCTTGTCCAACAAACTGACCCAGGCCGGATTGAAGGACCTGGTGCTGGACTCCGGGGCCCGGACGATCAAAAAGGTCCTGGAAGACCAGGTGGCCATCCGTCGGACCGCTTTAGCCCAGAAGGAAAAGGCGCTCGGTTTTCCCACCATCTGCTTTCCCTGTGATATGGCCCCGGATCTGGAAACCGAGACCCTGTTCGGGGCCCTCATGGTGGCCAAGTATGCCGGGGTGCTGGTCTTGTCCGATTTCGAAGGCCAGTCCATCTTCCCTCTCCTGCTGGAACGGCTGAACATCTTTACCGACCCGCAGCGGCCCATGACGGTTACCCAGGGCATCTACGAAATCAACGGCCCGGATGAAAATTCGCCGGTTTGCGTGACCTCCAACTTCTCCCTGACCTATTTTATCGTCTCGGGAGAGATCGAAGGCAGCCGCGTGCCCACCTGGCTCTGCATTATGGACACCGAGGGCTTGTCGGTCATGACCGCCTGGGCGGCCGGAAAATTCGTCGGGGACGCCGTGGGGATTTTTATCAAGAAATCCGGAATCGCCGACAAGGTGAAACACCGCAACCTGATCATTCCGGGGTATGCGGCCTCCATTGCCGGGGACCTGGAAGAAGAATTGCCGGGTTGGACGATCAAGGTCGGACCGCGGGAAGCCGCCCACATTCCCAAGTTCCTGCGGGATCTGAAATAGGTCGTGAGGTAAAGGATCCTCAGGCTAACGTTTGTTACTGGTCACTACGCTTAAAAGGAGAGAACCATGTATACCATCGGTGAAAATTTAAACGTGATTAATAAAGGCATCGGTCGGGCCTTTAAAGAAATGGATCCCGCTCCTATCCGGGGAATGGCGGAAAAGTTGGCCGCCGCCAAGGTGGATTTTATCGATATCAACCTGGGCCCAGCCCGCAAAGGCGGCGAGGAACTGATGTCTTGGGTGGTCAAGACCGTTCAGGAGGTGACCGACATCCCTCTGGCCCTGGACACTTCTAACATCGCGGCCATTGAAGCTGGACTGAAGGTCCATAAAGGTCAGGCCATCATCAATTCCATTATGGCCCGCCCGGAGCGTTACACGGTCATGCTGCCCATCTGTAAACAGTATGAGGCTATGATGATCGCCTTGCTCTGGGGGCCGGATGGATTGCCCCGGGACGAGAACGAGCGGGGATCATTGGCCGCCGAACTGCTTTACGCGGCCAACGAGGCGGGGATTCCCAATGAAAATATTTTCGTTGACCCGATCATTACCCCGGTCAACATTCAGCAACAGCAGCTCATGAGCACGCTGACCTTCATGAGCATGGTCCAGGATATCGCTCCGGGGGCCAAGTCCACCTGCGGTCTGTCCAACGTCTCCAATGGGCCTCCGGATCACCTGCGGCCCATTCTCAACCAGACCTACATGATCATGCTGGAACGCCACGGGATGTATTCCTGTATTATTGATGCCTTTGACGATAAGATCATGGACATCGCCCGCGGAAACCGTCCGGACATCGTGGAGATCGTCCACAAGGTCATGGACGGCGAAGCCCTTGATCTGGGCGGTCTGTCCAAAGAAATGCAGGACTATGCTAAAACGGCCAAGGTCATCCTGGGCCATACCTTGTATTCGGATTCCTGGCTGGAAATTTAGTAACCATTCACCTTTACAATTAAAAAACAAAGGCCGCTTTTCCAATAAAAAAGCGGCCTTTGTTTTTTTGATGCTCTCTTGGCTGGCCCTTCCACCTGGAAAATTTGAAAGTAAAAGGGCCGGGTTAGAACCTATAAAGCAACATGGAAAACCCTTTCGCCGAGACCCCACGGCCATACCGGATCTGGGGGGCACCCATCCAAAAGGGCGAAGCGCCACTTTCTTTTATCCCGAAAAGATAGTAGTATAGGTTATCCGCTAAAAGGGGATCTTTGGGAAAAGGAGGACTAAACATGTCCCAGGTGATGATCCAGCCCGCCACTTACGAGAACGTCCGCCTGGCCGTAGACCGGGCCTTTGCACTTTTTCCCCTGAATCTGGCCGGGAAGAAGGTGCTGGTCAAACCCAATGTGCTGCGGGCCTCCGAGGCCGGGGAGGGGATAGTGACCCATCCCGCCGTGCTGCGGGCCGTGGTGGAAAAATTGGAAACCCTGGCCCCGGCCTCCATCGTGGTGGGGGACAATCCCGGCCTTTTCAGCTACGGGGCCAATGAAGAAAGTTTCAAAAAATCCGGTTTGCTGGAGGCCGCGAAAGGCTACTACCGCAATATCGGTGAAGATGCCTGCGCGGTGGCCTTCAATCCCGATTTTTTGCCTGCCGTGAGCGTTTCCCGGATGGTCCTGGAGGCCGACGTCTTCATCAGCCTGCCGAAATTCAAGACCCACGGACTGACCGTCATCACCGGGGCCATCAAGAACAGCTACGGCATTTTGCCCGGCGCTCAAAAGGCCAAGCTTCACCAGGCGGCGGGGAGCCCCGCCAGGTTCCATGAGGCAGTGGTCGAAGTGTTCCGGTTGCGGGTGCCCGATCTTTTTATCCTGGATGCCGTAGTAGGCATGGAGGGTAACGGGCCGGCCTCCCCGGATCTCAAGGAGATCGGTCTGATCCTGGCTTCCGACAACGCCGTGGCACTGGACTCGGTGATGGCCTTCATGGTCGGTTGTGACCCGGGCCGCTTGCGGTTCCTGCAGAAGGCCCGGGAAATGGGCCTGGGGGACTATGACCTGGAGGGGATCCAAATCGTGGGAAAGCTGGAGCGGCTGCCCGATTTCCGGCTTCCTCCTTTGGGGGGCGAAGCGATCAGCGGCAACCAAACCATCCAGGCCTTCATCCACGGAAAAACCCTCCTGCGCCCCCAGGCCGACCCCGAGCTGTGTTCCGGCTGCGGCACCTGCCTGGAACAGTGCCCGGTATCCGCGCTGAGCATGGAGGATGACCTTCCCCGGGTGAAGGAGGAGACCTGTATTACCTGCTTTTGCTGCCAGGAAATCTGCCCGGAAAAGGCCATGGTTCTCCGGTAAGGAACAGCACCCAGTGGATAAAGAAGAGCTCTTGAGACGGGCAAAAAATCCCCGGCATATACCGGGAATATATAATTATTGTGACCGCTGGTGCGAACGCTGTCCGTTGACCGCGCGCTGTTTGACTTTTGCGATGGAAGAGGATTCGGGGACCCGGGCCGAAGACCTGGATCTGGCCAATGATCGGTTCTGGAAAAAAATTTCGGAATCCCTGGAGATGGCCTTCAGTCTGTTGCAGGACCTGGCGGAAGAAGAAGGGATCGATTTGGAGGCGGTGGTGGATGAACCGGAGGCAGATAAACCCCGGGTGGTTCACCTGCTGCCGACGATGGCCCAACGATATGCGCTTTTGGTCGACGAGTGGGTGAAAAACAACGGCGACTGGCTTGAACCGGAACCTACGCCCTCCCCTAATCATCTTCATGTAGTCGGAGCGGCCTCGAATCCCCAGGAACCTCCGATTTCCCGAAAAGAGGCCGTGGAGGTTATTCTCTGGTATCAGGTTTTTCTGCCTCCAAAACTGAGCCGGGCCTTGCTAAGCAAGGCGGAAGAAATGGAGACGGAAGCGGATGATTTTCCGAAGGATTCCAATGGATCGGCCAAAATAGCCTTGATCGGGATGGATCGGTCCTTGAGCGCCTGGGGAGAATTGGCCGCCCAGTGGGAAGGGCCGGGAGTGGCAATGAGAAAAATCGTAAATCAGCTTACTCGCTTGAGAGAAATGGTCGAGAAAGAATTTCCCCTGGCCAGGGACTTCATTCGACCGGGCTTTGATACTTAGGAAAGGAGCGTATTCCATGATCAGTGAAATTAAGGATGACGATTACAAAAAAGAAGTTCTAGGAAAGGAAGGGCCGGTACTCTTATTGGCCTATGCGCCCTGGTGTGGGGATTGTCAGCGGATCCTGCCCCTTTTAGAAACTATTTCCTGTTTGCCGGAATATACGCAGGTCTGTTTCCTGAAGATGGATGTGGATAAAAATCCGCTTTCCAAGATGGATCTCAAGGTGGAACGGTATCCGACCCTCTGTCTCTTCCAAGACGGCCGAAAGGCGGCCGAAGAGGTAGCCGAAGTGTCGGCTGAGGAACAAAAGGCGATTATTAAATCTTTACTCTGTCGATAGATTCCCGGCCGATCCAGTCTCCCCTCCTTTCCTGGGACGAACCGGCCTTTCCGCAAAAATCGCGGATAATCTGTTGAATTAGCGCATTATTATCAAGGTTATTCTAAGCGATGCAGTTCTTCTCGGAGGGCCAGTCCCAATTTTTCCAGGGTGTAGGGTTTTTTCAGGTAACCCCTGGCCCCTAGGCATTGGGCCTCCAAGACACGGTCGGTTTCTGAAAACCCGCTGGAGATAACGGCCTTTTGCCGGGGATGGATTTTCAGGATTCTTTGATAGGTTTCCAGGCCATCGATTCCAGGATCCATGATCATATCCAGCAATAAAACATCCACGGGGGTGTTCTTTAGGAATTCAACGGCTTCTTCGCCGCTGGCTACGGAAAAGACCTGGTAGCCCAGCCGGATTAATATCTTCTGAGCGATTTCTCGCTGTTCGAGGAGATCATCAATCACCAGGACTTTTTCCTGGTGCCCCAAATAGGCCTCTAAGGGGAGGCTTTCAATCTCCGGGCCCCTGGCCTGACGGGTAATGGGGAAATAGAGGGCAAAGGCACTTCCCCGACCTATTTCGCTGGTCACTTGAAGGTAGCCCCGATGATCTTGGACCGTGCCCCAAACCACGGCCATTCCTAAACCGGTCCCGCTCCGGCCCATGACTTTTTTGGTATAAAAGGGCTCAAAAATGCGCTGGAGATCCTCGGGAGCAATGCCGATTCCCCTGTCCTGAATTTTTAAAAGGGCATATTCTCCCTCGGGGACTGTCTGATAGCCCTTAAAAGGGCTGTCCAGGTAGCAGCTCTCGGTTGAGATCAAGATCTCTCCCTCCCCGGGTTGGGCCTCGGCGGCGTTGGAGACCAGATTCATGACGGTTTTTACTAAATGGGTCGGTGATCCGGAAATATTGGGCAGATCGGCTTCCAGGGAGGTCTTGATCCGGATGCCGGGATGAAAGCTCATTATTTTTTCATGTTCCGGTGAGCGGAGGTAGGTCGAGATCAGATCATTCAGGTTGGTCACTTGTGTCTGGGTAACGCCCCGCCGGGCCAAAGTCAACAGGTCTTGGATGATGGTCACCGCCTTTAGCCCGGAATCCTGGATGGTGATCAGGGGTTGACGTAAGGGGCTTTCTTCAGGCAGGTCCAAAAGGAGTAATTCGGGATAGGTGACGATTCCGGAGAGGATGTTGTTGAGATCGTGGGCTACTCCTCCAGCCAATAGACCCAGGGCCTCCATTTTTTGGGATCGTAAAAGCCGCTCCTCCAAGCTCCTTTTCTCTTCTTCTGCCGTTTTACGGGCACTGATATCAATCACATTTCCCATACGGGCCTGGGAATCCCTAAAAGGGATGGTGGAGGACAGGATTTCCAGCCAGACGAAGGAGCCGTCTTTTCGTCGTACTTGAAGTTCACCGCGTTGAGCCGCTTGTTCACCTCCACTCGCGGAACTATCGAGGGATTGAACCGCCTCGGTATAATCGGAGAGTACCAGGTCGGCGAAGGATTTTCCGATCAATTCATCCGAGGAAAAACCGAGTATTTTCGCCAGACCGTCATTAACGTAAATAAAGCCCTGATCTTGAGCAATGAAAATCCCGGTCAGGGAATGGTCGGTTAAAGACCGATACCTCTGTTCGGAGCGGGAGAGCTCCTCGATCAGTTGATCGCGATCCTGCAGAGCCTTTCCATAATCGGCGATCAGATCGGATAATCCGGCTTTCATCAACTGGCGAAAGAGTTGCTTAGCTAGGCCAACCCTTTTCCAGGTAACCTGAAGGGTACAATAGGGATCCCCGGCCAGGACACAGGTCGTTTCCCGGACTTCTACGTCTTTCGCCCCGGTCGAGCGGGTAATCCCGGAATAGATGCCGCGATTCCAATGACAAACATCTTCTGTCACCCGAACGTCGGGAAGATAGGTAAGCCGGAACGTAGCAGAATGGTCGCTTAAAGCCGGGAGTTCAACGGTTTTGGTTTTGTTAAACAGGGCGTTTAACCGCGGGGCCTGTCTGGCCAGGACTTTGGGCCCGACGACCCTGGCGACAAATAGGGTATTTCGGGAAAAGTTTTCCAGGGTCGCCCCTTCCCCGGCGGTAAACAGGGGGTCGGGTCCGGGAACCACCTTTTTAACACTAGCGAGCAAGCGGAGGGAAAATTCATTGGAGACCCAGTAGGACGAATCCATCAAGTGTCGTTCTTGAACCTGCGTGAGCCGTGACGGATCTTTTTGGTCGGCCAGCAAGTAGTGGTCATTGTTCACCAGTCCCTCGGTGACTTTTTGGATCGCCGCTTCCCCGTAATGTTTGCCTAGGTAGACCAACAGGCCGCGAAAGTTTTGGCAACTGATTTCTCTTTTCATAGCCGTGGGAGGCATGTTATATTTCTTCTTACTTATTTTACGATGGCGGAGGCTTCAGGGTCAAAGGGGTTTTTCCTCACCTCGAGGGAATAAAGGTACGGATAGTTTTCCTGGAGATGCCTTAAGTAAAGCAGCCATTCCGAAACCACCCACTGCATGGCCCGCTTGATGTCCCCGGACAGATGGGCCAGGTCGTTTTCCGGCAGCTCGCCAAAGGCCTCACGGCTGGCCAGTTCGTCATGAAGATGAAAGACCGCCAGCATCATATCGGTGAAGGCGTCATGTTCCAGCAGATTGGGGTTCTCCAGCAGACGGAGCATCATTTCCCGCTTGGCCATCAAAAAAACCCGCATTTCTTCGAGCAAGTCCAACCGGATTTCCACCCGGTATTTAAACCTTTTAAAAAGTTTACTGGACCGGGCAAATTGCTTCTTGGACCAGTGTTCCTGCACCCAGAGATTTTCTTTGATCTCCTCGGCTCGGGGTTCCAGTCGATAAAAGAATTTTAGCAACGGTGTCCCGATTTCGTAGTAAAAGACCCCGATGATCATATTCAGTTTTTTCAGGGTGGACTTTCTTTCCCGAGCGGCCAGCACCTGGTTGATAATCAGGGTGACCAACAGCACCTGGATCGGAACAAAGGCCAGGTCTTGAAAGAAGTAAAAGGCCGTATCTTCCAGTCGATGAAAGAGTTCGATCTGCAACAGGTAAAAGCAGGCCGAAAGGCCGAGAAGAAAGATGACCAGAAATAATTGCCAGTTGAGACGCTTCATCAGTGCACTCCTTTTGGCCGGTAACCGTATAACCCTTCCTACTATACCATACTGGGAATAAAGAAAAAGACGAACTTGGGAGAATGGCGACTAGGGAAGAATTTTGTTGGTCCGATTGATTTGCAGGAGAATACCCACCGAACCGCTTCCCTGGAAAGTGAAAATCCAAATAAACCTTGTATTAGATAGATTAGTTTGATAGATTTATTATTTATGGTAAAAGCAGCCGATTGGCCCGACAAAGGCCCGGTTTTGAACGTTTTAAGGAGTTTTTATGTTTTTAGATCCGCTGTTGGGAATTTTTTCCAACGATCTAGCCATTGATTTAGGGACGGCCAATACCCTGGTTTACGTGAAGGGCAAGGGCATTGTCCTTAGTGAGCCCTCGGTGGTCGCCGTCCGCAAGGATAATAAGGGGTATAACAAGGTATTGGCCGTGGGGAAAGAGGCCAAGCTGATGTTGGGCCGCACTCCAGGCAATATTGTGGCCATCCGGCCCATGCGGGAAGGGGTGATTGCCGATTTTGAAGTCACCGAGGCCATGCTTCGCCATTTCATCCGGAAGGTCCACAACCGGCGTACCTTGTTGCGGCCCCGGATTATTGTAGCCGTCCCCTCCGGGATCACCCAAGTGGAAAAAAGGGCGGTCCGGGAATCGGCGGAATCGGCCGGAGCCCGGGAGGTGTACCTGATTGAGGAGCCCATGGCGGCGGCCATCGGGGCCGGTCTGCCGATCACGGAACCGACCGCCAATATGGTGGTGGACATCGGCGGGGGGACTACGGAGGTGGCCGTCATTTCTCTGGCCGGGATTGTATTCAGCAAATCCGTCCGGGTGGGAGGGGATAAATTCGATGAGGCCATCCTTCAGTATGTTAAAAGGAAATATAACCTGCTCATCGGTGAACGGACAGCGGAAGTGATCAAGACGACCATTGGCACGGCCTATCCCCAGGAGGAACCGGAGTCCATAGAAGTCAAAGGAAGAGACTTGGTAACCGGAATCCCCAAAATCCTGTCCATTGATTCGGAAGAGGTCCGGGTGGCCATTGCCGAGCAAATCGACACCATTGTGCAGGTGGTCAAACTGGCCCTGGAACAGACGCCGCCGGAGTTGGCAGCCGATATCGTCGACCGAGGGATATTCCTGACGGGCGGCGGGGCGCTGCTCAAAAACCTGACTATATTGCTTAAAGAAGAGACCGGACTCCCGATCAATATTGCCGACGACCCCTTGTCGGCCGTGGTCTTAGGATCCGGTAAGACCTTGGAAAATTTGGATTTATTGAAGGAGGTTTCCATTTAGAGCAACCTCATCCTCCTTGATCCCGGAAACGTGGCGTGTTTATTAAAAAATTGCGCAATGTGCTGCTCGTCTGGCTCGGCCTCCTGGTACTGCTGGCTTTATTTTCTACCCTGACCCATCGTCAGCGAGACTATAATCGGGTAGAAAGCTCCATCGTCGACGGCCTCCTCCCCGTTTTTTCTATTTTTAATACCCTCAAGATATCGGTCCTCTCGGGTTGGGATCATTATTTCTATTTAGTGCACACCCAGGACGACAATGAACAGCTTAAAAAGCAGTTGGCCCAACTTCGAAGCGAAAACAGCCGATTGCGGGAACAGATTCAGTCGGAATTACGCCTGCGCAAGCTGTTTCAACTAAAGACGCAAATTGGCGGACCCGCCCAGATCGCTGAAGTGGTGGGGAGGGGGCCCAGCCCCTTCCTGCAGGCCTTGTTTATCAATAAGGGCCGAAAAGATGGATTGGTCCGGGGGATGCCGGTCCTTCAGGTCGACGGTCTGGTAGGCCGACTGGAAAAAACCTCGGAACACCACGCGCAGGTCCTTTTGTTAAACGACCCGGGCTTTGCGGTGGATTGCCTCAGCCAGCGATCCCGTGTCCGGGGGATTTGGACCGGTCATCCCGACGGGTTTTGTCAGCTTAAATATGTTTCCCGCAATGACGATATCCAGACCGGCGACACCATAATCACCTCCGGGCTGGATGAATTGTTTCCCAAAGGGATCACCCTGGGGAGGGTAAAAAGGGTGGTTTCGCAAGTCAAGGGCAACTTTTTGTTCGTTGAGGTCAGTCCCCAAGTCAACCTGGGACAGATCGAAGAGGTCCTGGTCATCCAGAAAAAACCCCGGTTTGCTTCTCTGGAGGACGACTCCCCCAGTGATTAAGGATTTTTTTATCTGGTTGGGGATTGGAATAGCCTTTCTGGTCCTGCAATCCACCTGGTTTTACGGGGAGGAAATCAACCCTTTCCGGCTGGACCTGGTTTTCGTCCTGGTCACACTCCTGGGCACGTTAAGCCAGTTCGGCTCGGGGCTCCTGATCAGCGCCTTTTTGGGCATGCTGGTGGACATCCTTTCCTGGGACATGCTGGGATTGACCTTGATCCTCTATCCTTTGATTTTTTTGTTGTGCCACCTGATCTGGACCCGCACCCAGTTGCAATCCCTGTGGATACAATTCGTTTCCATTTTCGTGCTCCAGGTTTTTTACGTTTTCCTGGTCCAGGTCCTATTAAGAATAAATGTCGGTGTTGAATTTTCCCAAATCCAGGTGCTCTACATACTGGTGCAGGGCCTGATTACCATGTTGATCGGGTTGCCGCTGGTCTACTTTCATCGGCACCTGATGAAAAAGAGACTGCCTCTCCATTAATAAATCGGCTATGTCCATTTTTCAGCTCCTGACCAATGAACCCCTGGATGTCTTGAAGCGATTTTTTATCGCTACCTTGATCATCTTAGCTGTGTTTTTCGCCCTGGTGGTTCGTATCTGGTACCTGCAGATTGCCAAGGGGACTTATTTCAAGCAACTTTCAGAAAATAATCGCATCCGGGTCCTGGACGTGCCGCCCTCCAGGGGAATTATTTTTGATCGTAATGGAATTATGCTGGTCAGTTCCCGGCCCTCCTTTAACCTTTATGTCATTCCGGATGATGTCCAGGATTGGGGAGTGCTTAAAAACCGCTTGAGGCATCTGCTAAAAATGGATGCGGAGGAAATCGAGCAGCGCTACTCCGATAGCAAGGTCGGACCATTGAAGCCGGTACCGATAAAATTGGATATCAGCCGGGACGAACTGGGACTGCTCGAAACCTATAAATATCTATTGCCGGGGATCTATATCGAGGTCAGCCCTCAGCGCAACTATCCCTTGGGGGTGGTAGCTCCTCATCTGATCGGCTACCTCAGTGAAATTACCCCCAAGCAGATAAAAAGCGGCCTTTTCCCCCAACGACGGATGGGGGATTTTATCGGTCAATGGGGACTGGAATACCAGTGGCAATCGGAACTCGGCGGGGTCAAGGGGGGGCGCTATATAGAGGTGGACGCCCTGGGGGATGAAATCCGGCCTCTTTCCTATAAAGAATCGGTGGCCGGGAACAATCTGATCACCACCCTGGATTGGAAGCTCCAGCAGGTGGCCCAGGAGGCGCTCAAAGGGAAAACAGGGGCCGTAGTGGCCCTCAAACCTGCCACCGGCGAGGTGCTGGCGATGGTCAGCACCCCGGCTTTTGACCCGACCACCTTTTCCCGGCACCTTTCGGGCAAGGAATGGAACGCTCTGATCAATGATCCCTTAAAGCCTTTTCAAAATCGAGCCATCCAGGGGCAGTATCCCCCGGGTTCCACCTATAAAATTGTGACGGCCTTGGCTGCCTTGGAAGAGGGCGTGATTACCCCCACGACGTCATTCTACTGCAATGGGGCTTTGCCTTTTGGCAACCGGGTCTTTCACTGTTGGCGGAAAGGGGGACACGGTCAGGTGGAGCTTCATAAAGCCATCGTCCAATCCTGCGATGTTTACTTTTATCAGGTAGGCCAGCGGGTGGGCGTGGACCGTCTGGCCCATTATGCGCGGCTTTTCGGATTGGGGGAGCTCACCGGAATTTCCCTGCCCCATGAAAAAAAAGGATTGATCCCCTCCTCGGCTTGGAAGTTAAATCGGTTTAAAACTCCCTGGCAGCCGGGGGAAACCCTGTCCATTTCCATCGGCCAAGGCTATGACTTGGTCACTCCCCTGCAGATGGCCGTGCTGACGGCCGCCGTGGCCAACGGGGGGGCGGTGTATCGTCCGCAATTGGTCAAACGGTTGGTTTCCCCCCAGGGAGTGGTGCTGGGGGAATACCCACCCCAACTGATTCAACAGGCAAAGGTCAGTGCGGAGTCCCTCAAGCTGGTCCGCCAAGGACTGGCCGGAGTGGTCAATGAACCGGGTGGTACCGGGGCGGCCTGCCGGTTACCGGGCATTATTGCCGCCGGAAAGACCGGAACGGCCCAGGTGGTGACTTTAGGTAAAAAGGCGGTCGGGGGCAGCAGCCGCGACCATGCCTGGTTCGTCGCTTTTGCCCCTCTGGAATCCCCTGAAATCGCAGTGGCCGTTGTGGTGGAACACGGGGGCCACGGAGGAGAGGCGGCGGCCCCGATCGCCCGCAAAATCTTCGAGGCTTTTTTTGCTCTGGCGCCCAGGGCTGCGGCCCTTCCCAAGGCGGAGGGAACGGATGTCTCGGAGCCGGTGGTCGAGAACCCTACGGATTGACGATCTTACGGGAAAGTCCGTCAACAAAAAGAGGGCGAATAAGTCCCGGTTAGGGGAACTAGTGGAACCATTGGAATTAACCTGGCGAGGTTATCCTTGATTGACCGACGATTAATCCAAAATTTTGATTGGTATCTGATTTTGTTCGCCCTGACTTTGATTTTTATCGGGGTCCTCAATATCTATTCGGCCACTTATCAGGTAGAAGAGGGGCTGAAAACCCCCATCTATATGAAACAGATTTATTGGGCGGCCATCGGGCTCCTTTTCCTGATTGTGGTGGTGGTTTTCGACTACCACCTATTGCTTTCTCTGGCCTACCCGTTATATGGGGTTTCGGTGGCCTTATTGCTGGGGGTCCTGTTATTCGGTCGAAGCATTTCCGGGTCTCAGCGCTGGTTCACCATCGCCTCCTTTTCCTTCCAACCCTCGGAACTGGTTAAGATCGCTTTGATTCTGGCCCTGGCCAAGTACTTTTCCCAAAATGAGAAACCGTTTAGCTACGGCCTTAGGGACCTCTACCTACCCCTGGCCCTGGTTCTGTTTCCGACCCTTTTGATCATGAAGCAGCCGGATCTGGGAACAGCGCTGTTGCTGCTGCTGGCGGCTTTTTCCATCATCTTGTTCCTGGGAGTGGAATGGAAGCTCCTGTTGACCTCCCTGGGGGGGCTATTGGTAGCCTTTCCTTTTCTCTGGTACTTCTTGAAGGATTATCAAAAGAAACGAATTCTGATATTTATCCAACCTGAAGCGGATCCCCTGGGAGCCGGGTATCACATCCTGCAATCCAAAATAGCCGTAGGGTCAGGGGCCTTCCTGGGGAAGGGCTTTATGAAAGGAACCCAGGGTCAACTGCGCTTCTTGCCCGAGCAGCATACGGATTTTGCCTTTTCCGTTTTGGCCGAAGAGTGGGGATTTATCGGGGCGTTTTTCGTACTAACCTTGTATCTGGTCTTGTTACTTTGGTCTTTGAACACCGCCCGCCAGGCCAAGGACCGGTTCGGCATGATCTTGGCCCTGGGGGTGACGGCTATTCTTTTCTGGCAGGGAGTGATCAATATCGGGATGGTGGTGGGGCTTGTTCCCGTAGTGGGGGTTCCGCTCCCCTTTATCAGTTACGGCGGGTCTTCCATCCTGGCCAGCCTGATCGGGATTGGTCTGCTATTAAACATTCGGATGCGTCGGTTTATTATCCAATCTTAACCATCAGGAGGGTTATGGACCTAGAGGATACCAGATGTTGTGCCTGAAGAAGATTTCAATTCTAGATAATGTGACTAAATTAAAGTCGGTTTTTGTAAAAAAACCTTTGACATATATCTAAAAATACGATAATAGTTCATCCGTTTGCGCCGTGTGAAAAAAATCATTTTCACCGCCCGGGCGCGCCGCATATTCTTATCCACAACAAGATGAAAGGGTTATCCAGATGATAGACATTAACCTGTCTCTTTTTATTCAACTCATCAATATTCTTCTTTTAATGTGGATCTTAAACATCCTCCTCTACAAACCGATCCGGACCATTCTTAAACAGCGTTCTGAAAAAATGGGTTTATTGGCCTCGGAATGCACTGCCGTTCAAGAAAATCTGCGCCAGAAGGAAAAAGAGGTTCAGGAACAGATTCAACAGGCCCGGAAGGCCGGTATGGAGCAAAAGAACCTGCTTAAACTGGATGCCCAGGAGGAGGAAAAAAAGCTGGTCCAGGCCGCCAACCTGAAAGTGGACGGCGAGCTGACCCAGGCCCGCTCAAAAATTGCCCAACAACTGGAGGCTGCCCGGAAAAGCCTGACCGGGGACATGGCCGCCTTTTCCCAGGAAATCGCCCAGAAAATCTTAGGGAGGACCATTTAATGGCCGTTCGGATGAAGAGGATTAGGAAACTTAATACGCAGCACCGTTTTAGCCAACACCTCCTTTTATTATTGCCCCTTCTGTTATTCCTTCTTCTAAACATCAGCCTGGTCTATGCCGCTTCCGGCGGGCATGGTGGCGAGGCGGCCGGCGGGGGAGAATCCGCGGAAAGGCTGTGGGGTTTGTTTTGGCGCAGCGTCAACTTCATTATCTTTTTTGTGGTCTTGGTTGTCCTGGTGCGCAAGCCGCTGAAACAAGGTCTGGCCGGCCGCCGGGAAAACATCCAGAAGGAATTGGACGAACTGGAACAGAAAAAAGCGGATGCCAAGCGGGAACTCCAGAATTTTGAAACCCGTCTGGGGGCCTTGAAAGAAGAACGGGAGGCCATCGTCAAAGAATTCAAAAAAGAAGGGGAACGTGAAAAGGCCAAGATCATTGAGAGCGCCGAAAAAACGGCCTCTCGGATCGTGGAGCAGGCCCAGTTGACCATCCAGCAGGAAATCCAGAAGTCCAACCAGGCGCTGCGGGAAGAGGTGGCGGAACTGTCCGTCAAAATGGCCGAAGACATTCTTCGCAAGAATATCAACGATAACGACCAAAAAATATTGATCGGCGAATACTTAGCAAAGGTGGTGACCCATTGAGAGACTTCACTATTTCCAGACGCTACGCCAAGGCCCTCCTTTTTTTAGGCCAGGAAGACGGAAATTATCTCCGTTATGGGCAGGAATTGGAGGCCTTTCGCAATTTACTGCAACAGGAAAGCCAGGTAAAAGAAATCCTGGCCAGCCCTATCTATGAGTCCACCAGCCGGACCACACTGCTCAAAATGATCTTGGAGAAAACCGATTTTTCACCAACCACCAAGAGCTTTCTGCAACTACTGCAGAGCAAAGGCCGCCTCGGATACCTGGATGGGATCTGCCGGTACTACCAGCAGCTCACCGATGAATTATCCAATGTCACCCGGGCCGTGGTGACCGCTGCCACCAAGC
This sequence comes from uncultured delta proteobacterium, assembly GCA_963743305.1. GTDB lineage: Bacteria > Desulfobacterota > RBG-13-43-22 > RBG-13-43-22 > RBG-13-43-22 > CAVQSS01. Next base: position 348,717 of record CAVUPH010000014.1, on the reverse strand, counting down.
TTTCCGAAGATATTATCAACCGCATTCAGGAGGCCTTGAAACAGATCGTTAAAAAAGATGTATTGGTTACCGTCAAACAGGACCCGGGGATCATCGGGGGTATCGTTGCTCAGGTGGGGGACCTGCTTTTTGACGGTAGCCTGCAGACACAACTCAAGAGCTTAAAAGAATCCTTAAGAAGGGGTGAGGGGATCTAATATGGATATCAGAGCCGAAGAAATCAGTCAGGTTATTAGGCAACAGATCAAGGATTTCGACAAGAAGGTCGAACTGAGCGAAACGGGGACCGTCCTCTCCGTAGGGGATGGTATCGCCCGGGTCTATGGCGTGGAAAAGACCATGGCCATGGAATTGCTCGAGTTTCCAGGAGGTATCTACGGGGTGGCCCTTAACCTCGAGGAAGACAATGTGGGCTGTGCCGTTCTGGGCGAGGATTTCCACATCAAAGAAGGCGATACGGTCAAGCGAACCGGTCGTATCGCGGAAGTCCCGGTCGGTGAGGCCGTCCTGGGACGGGTTATTGATGCCGTGGGGGAACCGATCGACGGGAAAGGCCCGATCAATGCCAAGGAATTTCGAAAAATCGAATTAAAGGCCCCCGGGGTTATTGAACGGCAGCCGGTGAAGGAACCTATGTACACGGGCTACAAGGCCATTGACGCCATGACCCCTATCGGCCGAGGGCAGCGGGAGCTGATCATTGGCGACCGCCAGATCGGGAAAACGGCGCTCTGCGTGGATGCCATCATCAACCAGAAGGATTCGGACATATTTTGTATATACGTGGCCATCGGGCAGAAGAAATCCACTGTGGCCCAGGTAGTGGAAGCGTTGCGCCGTCACGGTGTGTTGGATAAGACCGTGGTAGTGGCGGCCTGCGCCAGCGACCCGGCCCCCATGCAGTATATCGCCGCTTTTGCCGGCTGCACCATGGGAGAATACTTCCGGGACGGCGGCCGTCATGCGCTGGTTATTTACGACGATCTTTCCAAGCAGGCCGTGGCCTACCGGCAGATGTCTCTGTTGCTCCGCCGGCCGCCCGGGCGCGAAGCTTTCCCCGGCGATATCTTTTACAACCATTCCCGTCTACTCGAACGGGCCGCCAAGATGCGCGAGGATTTAGGCGGCGGGAGTTTAACGGCCCTACCGATTATTGAAACCCAGGCCGGCGACGTCTCGGCCTATATCCCCACCAACGTGATTTCCATTACCGACGGTCAGGTCTACCTGGAACCCAGTCTGTTTTTCTCCGGGGTTCGTCCGGCCATCAACGTGGGTCTCTCCGTCTCCCGTGTGGGCGGCAGCGCGCAGGTTAAGGCCATGAAACAGGTAGCCGGCAGTTTGCGGCTGGATCTGGCCCAGTACCGGGAACTGGCCGCCTTTGCTCAGTTCGGCAGTGAGTTGGACAAGTCCACTCAGGCCCAGCTTAACCGCGGGGCCCGCCTGGTCGAAATCCTCAAACAACCCCAGTATCAGCCCATTCCCATGGAAAAAATGATCACGGTCCTTTTTGCCGGGACCCGGGGTTTCTTTGATGACCTGGCCGTTGACGTGCTGAAGGATTTCGAACCCCAATTGCTGTCTTTCATCGAGGGCAAGTATCCGGAAATTTTTTCCGAGATCAAGGAAAAGAAGGAGATCAGTCCCGACCTGGAAGAAAAAATGAAAAAGGCCCTGGGTGAGGTCAAAACTCAGTTTCAGGCCCAATTGAAATAGGCCGTCCGCGTTCAGGTGTCGGCCGGCAGCCCGGATGGCGATCACAAAAGCTGATCGCCCACGGCTAACCGCTAATAGCTAACAAAAGAGAGGCCACTATGGCTACCCTTCGTGATATAAGAAGCAAAATTGGGGCCGTCAAAAAGACCCAGCAGATCACCAAGGCCATGAACATGGTCGCCGCGTCCAAACTGCGCGGCGCCCAGATGCGTATGGAGAATTTCCGCCCCTACGCCTCCAAGTTCCTGGAAGTGATCAATAACCTGTCTTCGCGGATCGATCCGGAGTCCTTCCCGCTGATGGCCCAGCGCCCGGTTAAGAAAGTTGAACTGATCAGTCTGACCGCGGACCGCGGTCTCTGCGGCAGCTTCAACGTCAATCTGATCAACCAGGCGGAAAAATTCTGGAAAGCCAAAGTCCGGGAACAGATAGAGGTCTCCTTGGTTACGGTCGGCAAGAAAGGATCCGATTATTTCCGCCGTCGAAAAGCCAGCGTCCGCAATGCCTATACGGATCTGTTCAGTTCTTTCGATATGACCGTAGCCGCCACCATCGGCCAGGGGGCCATGGAAAACTTTTTGCTGGGCCAGGCCGACGAGGTCTACTTGTTGTACGGTGAATTCATCAGTCTGGCGATCCAGCGGCCCAAGCTTCAGAAACTGTTGCCCATTACTCCCCCGGCGGCTGAAGGGACCCAGACCGGCGGCCCGGATTATCTTTTTGAGCCGTCCCCCGAGGCCATTTTTCAGGAATTGCTTCCCCGTTATGTGAACGTCCAGATCTACCGGGGGATGCTGGAAAATTCCGCCAGCGAGCAGGCGGCCCGAATGGCGGCCATGGATAATGCCAGCCGGAACTGCAAGGATCTGATCAACAGCCTGACCTTAGTGTATAACAAGGCCCGGCAGAGCGCCATTACCAAGGAATTGATGGACATCGTGGGCGGCGCCGAGGCCCTCAAGTAATAATAACCGAATCGGTATACTCTTAAAGAGGAGGATTTAGATACATGGAAACCGGAAAAACCGAAGGAGCTGTGGGCAAGATTACCCAGGTAATCGGCCCGGTGGTGGATGTTGAATTCCCGGAAGGGAAATTGCCCAATATCCTCAATGCCATCCGCATTACCAATCCGGCCATTGATGATCACCAGGAAAATTTAGTCGTCGAGGTTGCGCAGCATCTGGGCGATAATGTGGTTCGCTGTATCGCCATGGATACCACCGATGGTCTGGTTCGAGGAATGCCGAGCCGGGATACCGGCCAGGCTATTATGGTTCCGGTTGGCGCCGCGGGTCTGGGAAGGGTTCTGAATGTGATCGGTGAACCGGTGGATGGTCTGGGACCGGTAAAGGCCGATAAATATTATCCCATTCATCGCCCCGCGCCGAGTTTCGTGGAGCAGGACACTTCGGTTAAGGTTTTGGAAACCGGGCTTAAGGTCATCGATCTTCTGGTTCCCTTCCCCCGCGGCGGTAAGATGGGGATGTTCGGCGGTGCCGGGGTGGGCAAGACCGTGGTCATGATGGAGATGGTCCATAACATCGCCATGCACCACGGCGGCATCTCGGTTTTTGCCGGGGTGGGTGAGCGAACCCGCGAAGGGAATGACCTTTATCTGGAAATGAAAAATTCCGGGGTTCTTCCCAAGGCGGCTTTGATCTACGGGCAGATGACCGAACCCCCCGGGGCCCGGGCCCGGATCGCACTGACCGCTTTGACCGCGGCCGAGTATTACCGCGATGAGGAAGGGCAGGACGTGCTCCTTTTTGTGGATAACATCTTCCGGTTTACCCAGGCCGGTTCCGAGGTTTCGGCCCTCTTGGGCCGCATTCCTTCCGCCGTGGGCTATCAACCGACCCTGGGCACGGACTTGGGTGAATTGCAGGAACGGATCACCTCGACCACCAAAGGTTCCATTACCTCCGTCCAATGCGTCTATGTCCCGGCCGACGACTTGACCGACCCGGCGCCGGCCACCACCTTTGCCCACCTGGACGGGACCGTGGTGCTTTCCCGCCAGATCGCCGAGTTGGGGATTTATCCGGCCGTCGATCCCCTGGACTCCACCTCCCGGATCCTTGATCCCAACATCCTGGGCCAGGAGCACTATAACGTGGCCCGGAACGTTCAGATGATTCTCCAGAAGTATAAGGACCTCCAGGACATCATTGCCATCCTGGGTATGGACGAACTTTCCGACGAGGACAAGTTGGTCGTGACCCGGGCCCGCCGGATCCAGCGTTTCCTGTCTCAGCCCTTCTTTGTGGCGGCGGAATTTACCGGCAAGGAAGGAAAATTTGTTAAAGTGGAGGAGACGATCCGCGGGTTCAAGGAAATCATTGAAGGCAAGCACGACGACCTGCCTGAACAGGCCTTCTATATGGTGGGCGGCATCGACGAAGCGGTAGAAAACGCCAAGCTGCTGGCAGCGGCCTAACAACAAAAGAGGCGGATAGCAATTATGGCTGAAAAACTCCAATTAGAGGTTGTGACCCCCGATCGCCTGGTACTCAGCGAGACGGTGGATATTGTCATGGCCATAGGTAGTTTGGGTGAGTTCGGCATCCTGCCCAACCATGTCCCTTTTCTGACGCCCTTGTTGCCGGGCGAGCTTCGCTACCGGAAGGACAACCAACTGGACTATATGGTGGTCACCGGAGGCTTTGTCGAAGTCTCTCAGAACAAGGTGACTGTCCTGGCCGAAGCGGCCGAAAGGGCCCGGGAGATCGATCTGGATCGGGCCAAGCGGGCCAAAGAGCGGGCCGAAAAACGTTTGGCCCTGGCCAAGTCTGAAGCCATCGATCATCTCCGGGCGGAGGCGGCCCTGCGCCGCGCCCTGCTGCGCCTCAAGGTGGCGGAACGAGGTCATTAATCTAACTTTGCTCCTAGCCCCGTTTGAATTGAAAAGGCAGGTCTCCGGACCTGCCTTTTTTTGCTTTAAAAGGACGGCCTAAATCAGAAGTGACGCCGTTCTTCAAAAGATTTTGGGGGAGCTAAAGAGGGCAACTTTGACCATCCTGCTGGCAGGCGGCTTCGCGCTTTTTTTCCGCCAGGCGGATCTCCCGGCGCACCTGGGCTTCCCGGTTGCGACGGACCTCTTCCTCGGTTTCAAAAAGAAGAGGAGGGACCGGGTGGGGCTTGCCCCGGGTATCCAAGGCCACGAAGGTCAGGTAGGCGGAAGCGGTATGGCGTACCTCACCGGTCAGGACATTCTCGGCCTCCACCCGCACCCCGACTTCCATGGAGGTTTTACCCACCATGTTCAGGCTGCCCTTGAAGAAGACCAGGTTGCCGACAAAAACCGGATTGTGAAAATCAAGCCGGTCGATGGACGCGGTCACCACATTGCAGCGGGCATGGCGGACGGCCACCACGCCGGCCGTGGTATCAATCAACTTCATAATCACCCCTCCGTGCACATTACCGGCCGGGTTGGCGTCCTCGGGGATCATCACTTGGGCCAGGGTGACCAGGCTGTCTTTAATTTTTTTCCCTTCCATGATGGTATTTTCCTTTAGGTAGAATGGAAAAGTCGGGTTTCCCGCGGTCTGGTTTCCGAATCCTGAACTATACTGAAAAGTGGTCGGTCTGGCAAGGACCAAGGGATAAATTAGGAGCACTTGCGGTTGAGGGGGACAATGATTAAGTTAATAGCTCATCTTCGATCTTGATGTGAGTTGACCAGGAGGATCATTATGGAACGGAAAGCGTATTTTGAGAACACCCGGGGGACCGGCATTCTGACCACGGCCGATGCCCAAGGCAAAGTGGACGCCGCGGTATATTCCCGGCCCCACGTCATGGAAGACGGCACCCTGGCCTTCATCATGCGGGACCGATTGACCCATCGCAATCTTCAATCCAACCCCCAGGCCACTTATCTTTTCATTGAAAACGCTTCCGGTTACCAGGGAAAACGTCTTTATATGGCCAAGGTGCGGGAAGAACAGGACCCGGAGAAGATCAAGGCGCTTAAGCGCCGCCAGTACGCCGATGATGATCTGGAGCCAAAATTTTTGGTTTATTTCCAGGTCGTGCAGGAACTTCCGTTGATCGGCAGCGGGAAAATATAGAATGGACCGAATACGGTCCATTCAAATGACTTCTGGGAGAATCGGATGGATCTTGGGCCTTTTTGGAATTCTGCTGATCACTGCTCCGGGCGTTCAGGCCGAATTAACGCAAAAAATTGTCGGGGAGTGGAAAGGGAACGGATCCCAATACAGCGGTGAAAGTTGGACCATTGAGCTTCGGGTCGAACCCTCCGGGGCCTGCGCCATAAGCTATCCTTCCTTAAAGTGCGGGGGAGATCTACTCCTGCTCGAACAATCGGAAACGGGGGCCCGGTTTCGGGAAAACATAAGGTATGGAAAGGAGTGTATCGACCAGGGGAGCATCCGCCTGATTCAGATGCAGCCGGATAGACTGGAATTTTTTTGGTACCTGCCCAGTGGCCAGCTCCAGGCGAAGGGGGATTTGATCCGGGTCAGAAAATTCACCTCTGATCCGAGAACCGCGCCCTCCGCCAGTCCCTTTCACGGCCCGAAATAGGGCCTGGCGGAAACCGGAGACACTAAGCCAGCATTTTTTGCAACTGCTTCTTTTTCTCTCCGGATAAGTCCTGGTCCTTCCGAAGGTTCATGGCCTTCATGACATCATAGGTTCCATCTTCAAACAATACCGGCACCTGGGTAAGGTAATCAAGCGAAGGGCAACAGCCGGGCGCGAAAAATGAACCCGGCCGCCTCCCTTCCGGGTACCGGGATTTAACGTTCTTGTACTCCGTGGGAGAAAGCACCAGACCACACTGCCCCTGGAAATTCCGCACGCCGTCGCCCGGGTCAAAAAGCCGTTTAGTTTCCAGCACAGCACCTTCCTTTTGATCTGGCCGGCCAGGATCCCGCTCCGCCAATCAGGATTTTTTCCTCCAAAGAACCCCCCAATATAAAATGTCTATTTGAACCGCCGGTCGAATACTTTTTATAGATAAGAAACAGGATCAGGCAGGCCGACCTCGCGGAAGCCCTTTTTCCGGAGAAGGCAACTGTCGCACTGACCGCAGGCCCGGCCGTCGGGTGCCGGGTCGTAGCAACTGTGCGTCAGGCCATAGTCCACTCCCAGGGCCAACCCTTTTCGAATAATTTCCGCCTTGGTGAGCCGGATTAAAGGCGTCTGGATCCGGAATTTTATTTTTCCTTCCACCCCGGCCTTGGTGGCCAGATTGGCCAGTCGTTCGAAGGCCGCGATATATTCGGGACGACAGTCCGGATATCCGCTGTAATCGAGGGCGTTCACCCCGATAAAGATATCCGCCGCCCCCAGCACTTCGGCCCAGCCCAGGGCCAGGGAGAGAAAAATGGTATTGCGGGCCGGAACGTAGGTCACCGGGATTTCCTGAGTCATCGCCGATTCTTTCCGGCCCTTGGGGACATCCATATTTTCTGTCAGAGCGGATCCCCCGATTTTCCCCAAATCGATATCGATCACCAGATGCTCTTTGGCCCCCAGTGCCCGAGCCACCCGTTGGGCAGCCTCCAACTCCCGGGCATGTCGTTGGCCGTAGCGGAAGCTGAGGCTGTAAAGGGTAAATCCTTCCGAGCGGGCCAGGGCCATGACCGTGGTGGAATCCAGGCCCCCGCTGGAAAGGACGACCGCTTTTTTCTCGTTGTTCATCTGATAACCTCGCAAAAAGTCAAAAAACGACTTTCTGCTCGGCGGGGGAGGGCTTTCCCTCCCCCAGCCATTTGAAGTGAATTCAAATGGTTCCACCCCTACCCCAGCCCGGCGCTTAATCGCGCGCGGGCAGATGACGGACTTTTTGCGAGTACGTCATCTGCCCCTTTGATTCGGATCCCAGAGGATTTTGTGCAACGGCAACTGCAAGCGGACCTCCAGGTGTTCTTCTAATATCCATCGGGCCAGAAGTTCTGGCTCCAACATCCCAAACACCGGTGAAAAGTGGACCGGGATTTTATCCGGAAAGTATTGCTGGTAATCATCCAAAATTCCCCGGGCATACTCGAAATCAATCCGGTTCCCGATGACAAACTTAAGTTCATCGGTTGAACAAAGCCTCCTAAGATTTTCCAAATCGTTTTGGGCTTCCATCCCGCTGGAGGGGCACTTCACATCCACTACTTTAACGCACCGATCGTCCACCCCTTGAATGTTTTGACTCCCATTGGTTTCCAGAAGGACCTTAAAGCTTTTTTCCAGCAGCCGCAGGATGAGTGCCGGCGTCTCCGCCTGGATTAAAGGTTCCCCTCCCGTTATTTCGACCAGCGGGCAGCGGTAAGAGGAGACTTGATCCAGAATCATATCAAATTCCATCTTCGTTCCTTCTTCATAGGCATACCGGGTGTCGCAGTAGGAACAACGCAGGTTGCAGCCGGTTAAGCGGATGAAGACGCAAGGGCGGCCGGCATAAGAAGATTCTCCCTGCAGGCTGTAGAAGATTTCGTTGATCTTAAGGGACATTTATGATGACCTCGCAAAAAGTCCAAAAACGACTTTCTGCTCGGCGGGGGAGGGCTCTCCCTCCCCCGCCATTTGAAGTGAATTCAAATGGTGCCACCCCTACCCCAGACCGAGGCTCATTCGCCTTCGGTCTGTTGACGGACTTCTGGCGAGTCCATCAAATTGATGACCTTTATGCTTCCCCCAGATAGGCCTTTTTTACCTCTTCGTTTTTAGCCAGTTCCGGAGCCGGGCCGGAAAGGACGATCCGCCCCGCCTCCAGGACATAGCCCCGGTGGGAGTATTTGAGGGCGATGCGGGCGTTCTGTTCCACCAGAAGAATGGTGGTCCCCTGGCGGTTGATCTCCTTGAGGACCTGGAAGAGGTCGTACATGAGAAGAGGAGCCAGCCCCATGGAGGGTTCATCCAGAAGCAGCATTTTGCCCCCGGTCATCAAGGCCCGGGCCACGGCCAACATCTGCTGTTCCCCGCCGCTCAGGGTGTCGGCCATCTGGTTCTGGCGTTCCTCCAGGCGGGGAAATAGCTCGAAAGCCCGCTGGGCCTTCTGCTGAATTTTTCGCGACTCTTTGATCCCGAAAGCGGCTATTTTCAGGTTTTCCCAGACCGTCAGGTTGCCGAAGATCCGGCGACCCTCGGGTACCAGGGCCAAGCCCAGGCGGCTGACCACCTGATGGGGCGAAAACAGGAGCAGGTCTTCTCCGTTAAACTGAAGTCGGCCGGAGAGAACCGTCGGGGCCTCGGGTGGGGGCAGTCGCATGATGCTCATCAGGGTAGTGGACTTGCCGGCTCCGTTGGCGCCAATCAGTGTAACGATCTCCCCCTCCGCCACCTGCAACGAAATCCCCTGCAGGGCCTCGATGGGTCCATAAGCCACTTTCAGGTTTTCAATTTCCAACAACATTAAGGACTCGAGTTAAATTCAATAATAGAAAAATGAACATCGAAGGCCGAATATCGAATACGGCAAGCTTGAGGACCTAGCAAAAAGTCCCCAAAGCTGTCATTGCGAGGAGCGAAGCGACGAAGCAATCCCCAATATTCAGCTACTTGCCAAGGTGGGGATTGCTTCGCTACGCTCGCAATGATGAGTTTTTCAACTTTTTGCGAACACATCAAGCTTGACTTTTAGTAAACCGGGGAGGCTTACGCCGCCTCTTCTTTTCCCAGATAGGCTTCAATGACCCGGGGGTCCCGCTGGATTTCTTCCGGCGGGCCGGAGGCTATGGTTTCGCCGAAATCCAGGACCTGGATGACTTCGCAGAGATTCATGACCACCTTCATTTCGTGCTCGATCAGCCAGACGGTCAACTTGAATTCCTTTCGAAGCCAGCGAATCAAATCGACCAGGGCGCTTTTTTCCTGCAGGTTCATCCCGGCCGCCGGCTCATCCAGCAAAAGCACTTTCGGCCGGGTCATGAGGGCCCGGGCGATTTCAACTTTGCGCTGCAGCCCGTAGGGCAGGTTCTTGGTCATCTCCCCGCTACAGTCTCCCAGACCCAGCAGGGCCAACAATTCCCGGGCGGAGTGGGTGCTTTCCGCTTCCCCCGACCGATAGCGGACCGTCTGCAGCAGGATATCCCAGAGCCCGTAGCCCAGGCGAAAATGGTTGCCCAGGCGGACATTGTCCAGAACGGTCATGGCGGGCCAGAGGCGGATGTTTTGAAAGGTGCGGGCCATCCCGGTGGCAGTGATCCGGTGCGGGTGGAGACCGTTCAGCGTTTTGCCGTTTAAGCGGATCGTTCCGCCGGAGGGCTGATAGACGCCGCAAACCAAGTTGAAGACCGTGGTCTTCCCAGCCCCATTGGGTCCGATAAGGCCCACCATTTCCCCGCCTTCCAGGTTCAGGTTGAAATTATTGACCGCCCGCAGTCCTCCGAAGGAATGGGTCAACCCCTTCACCTCAAAGAGCGCCATGGCTATTTCCCCTCCGAGCGATAAAAGCGTTTCAGTCCCGGGAAAACATCCGTCAATTCCCGATGCCCCAACAAGCCTTCAGGCCGGAAGAGCATCAGGAAAAAGAGCAGCAAAGGGACGATGACCCATTTGAAGAGTTCCAGGGGTCTCAGCACCTCGAGGAGCAGGGTGAAAAGTACGGCGCTCAGGACCGAACCGCTCAGGGAGCCCATGCCGCCCAGGTAAACCATGACCATGGCCTCGGTGGATTTCATGATGGTAAAGCTGCCGGGGTTGATGTAGCCCAAAACGTGGGCCAGGAGTCCGCCGGCCACGCCGGCCAGTCCCGAAGAGAGCATAAAGGCGATCATCTTCATCTTGCGGATGTCAATTCCCATGATTTCCGCGGCGATTTCATCCTCCCGGATGGCGATCACCCCCTGGCCGTAAGTGGAGCGGATGAAACGCTGAATCACCACCACGGTCAGGGTCACAAAGATCCCGGTCCAAATCAGCATCCAGGGGATTTCCCAGACGGCCTCCATCCCGTTGACCACCCGGGACATGCCCATGAAGCCCCGGGCCCCGCCGATGACCTGGATGTTTTCGATAGCGCTTTTGATAATATAGTTGGCGGCCAAAGTGATGATGGCCAGATAATCGCCCCGGGTCCGAAAGGAAGGAACGGCGATCATCAACCCGGCCAGGGCGGCGGCCAAACCGCCGATCAGGAGCAGCAAGGGAAAGAGGAGGATCGCCCAATGGGAGTTCAGCAGGGCCGGGCCGAACACCGAACCGGAGGTGAAGAACCAGACCGTCAGAAGAGAGGTGACATAGGCGCCCACGGCCATGAAGCCGGCATGGCCGCAGGAAAATTCCCCCATGTAGCCGTTGATCAGGTTCAGGCTGGCGGACATGATGATGTTGATGCCGATGAAGAGGATCACCAGTTGGGTGTAGGAGTCCAGCCAGCCCGCCCAGGAAGACCCGATCAAGAGCAGGAAAAGTAACGCTGCCCAGGTTACGGCGGGGAAGCGTTTCAGCGGCCCTTTGCTGGTTACTATTTTTGTGTGAGAATCGATCTCCGACATTTGTAATAGATGCGCTCGCCGCTCAAATTTTGGTTTTTACTTTCAGCCAAAAATTTGAAGAATTTTTGGCTAGACCTTGGTCCGCCGGGCCAGGCCGAAGATCCCGGTGGGTTTAAAAGTGAGAATAGCCATCAGAATGCCGAAGCTGATCAGGTCCCGGTAGGTGGAAGGAAAGACGGTGGCCGAGAAGATCTCGATGAAGCCCAGTAAAAATCCGCCCACAAAGGCTCCGCGGATTTCCCCGATCCCGCCGACCACGGCGGCGATAAAGGCCTTCCAGCCGATGAGGGCCCCCATATAGGGTTCCAGCACCGGGTAGGAGAGGGCGAAGAGGATCCCGGCCACGGCGGCCAGCGCGGAGCCCAGGGCGAAGGTGACGACGATGACGCTGTCCACCGGGATGCCCATCAGCGGGACCGCCACCCGGTCATAGGAAATGGCCCGCATCGCCAACCCCCAGCGGGTCTTGCGGACCACGATCTGGAGTAACAAAAAGACCAGCAGGGTGGTGGCGATAACGACGATCTTGAGGTTGCTGAAGGTGATTCCCCCCCAGTGGTATATCACCCGGGGAATCAACTCAGGGAAATTCTTTCGACTGGCGCCCAACAGGGCCAGGTTGCCGTTCTCCAGGATCAATCCCACCATCAGGGCCGTAATGACCACGTAAAGTCGATTGGCCCCTTTTCGACGCAGGGGCCGGTAGGCGATCCGTTCGATGGTCACTCCCACCCCGGCCGTCAGGGCCATGGTCAGGAGGAGAGTCAGGAAGAAGACCATCTCCGGGGAAAGGGTATAAGGCAGCTTCAAGGCGTAAGCGCCCAAGAGGAAGGCGGAAATAAAAAAACCGAAGTAGGCCCCCACCATAAAGATATCGCCGTGGGCAAAGTTGATCAGCAGCAGCACCCCGTAGACCATGGAATAACCCAAGGCGATCAGGGCGTAGAAGCTGCCCCACTGGAGGGCGTTGATCAGGTTTTGAAGGAATAGGGATAAGGTCAAGGATGAGTTCCCGGAATTAATTTTGCACCGCAAAGACGCAAAGGGCGCAAAGAAATCTTATTTTGGGAGAAGCGGCGGCCGCCGCTTCTCCCAAAAAACATGTTTTTTTTCCTTTGCGTTCTTTGCGCCTTTGCGGTGAGTTGCCTTTTAAGGGCAGACCGACTTATAAAACTGAAAACTGCCGTCCTGTCCGATTTTGACCACCACCGCGCACTTCTGCGGATCGCCGGTCTTGCCGTTAAAGGTCATCTTGCCGGTGATGCCGTCAAAGCCCCGGATCTTGGACAGTTGGTCCCGGACGGACTGCCGGTCCTTGACCAGGTTGCCGCTTAGACCCTTGGTGTTCTGGACGGCCTGCAAGAGCAAACGGGCGGCATCCCAGGTCAGGGCGGCCACATCGTCGGGTTCGTAGCCGTACCTGGCCTTGTAGCTGTCGATGAATTCCTTGGTGGCGCCCTTGGCCCCGGCGGCTGCGTAGTGGGTGCTGAAATAGTAGCCTTTGCAGTCGTTACCGCAGAGCTTCATCAGTTCCGCCGAGCCCCAGGAATCGCTGCCCAGGACGGGTTTATTCCAGCCTAATTCCCGGGCCTGTTTCACGATTAGGGGAATTTCATCGTAGTACTGGGGGGTGAAGAGGACATCGGCCTTGGAAGCCACGATTTTGGTCAACTGGGCGCTGAAGTCCCGGTCCTTGGTGGTAAAGGTCTCAAAGGCCACAACGGAACCGGCGCCGTTTATTTTCTGGAAGGCCGCCTTAAAAAATTCGGCCAGGCCCTTGGGATAGTCGCTGGCGATGTCATAAAGGACCGCGGCTTTTTTGGCCTTCAGTTCCTGGGTGGCGAACTTGGCCAGGACCGGACCTTGGAAGTCGTCCAGAAAACAGGCCCGGAAGACCCAGGGGCGGTTCAGGGTGGTCTTGGGGTTGGTGGACCAGGCGGTGATCATCACCGTTTTGTTGGCGTCGCTGACCTCTCCGGCCGGGATGGCCTGCTTGCTCGACTGGGGGCCGATGATGGCCAGGACTTTGTCCTGGGCGATCAGCTTCAAGGCCACGGCCGTGGCCGATTCGGCCTTGGACTCATTGTCCTGGTAGACAAACTCGAGCTTATAGGTCTTGTTGCCGACCTTCAATCCGCCGGACTTGTTAATCCGTTCCTTGAGCATCTCCCCGGCGTACTTGGACCCTTCGCCCACTTTGGGGATGTCGCCGGTCAGGGGGATGTTGAACCCCACTTTGATGACCTCGGCCGCCAAGCCCAATGCCGCCCAACTTAAAACCAAAAGACCTGTCAATAAACCCGCAAACCCTCTTTTTCCCATGGTTGACTTCCCCCTGGCCCAAAATTTTAATTGCCGTTGAATAGGTTAATGTATTGAAAAGCAAGTCAGCCGTCAAGCAGGAAAAGAGGAAATTATGGCCCTGTCCCGGGGATGAGCGTTGGATATCCTGGTGGACAGCAACATCATCCTGGATAGGGATTGGGCGCGGTACCAGACCTATTTTCCCAAACAGCAGATCATCAGACCGAAGATATAAAGGGAAGCTTTGGTATCTAAGAAGTCATGTTATCGCGGGGAAATACCCCAACACCTCAAAGGCAGGGCGCCGGGGGGGATTAACCCGCCCCGGTTTGATTTTACCTATAAAGAGGAATTCAGTTTCCGGATTATGGTAACCATCAATTAGATTCCTGAGAATAAGCGGTTAGCCCTGCGGTTTCAATCTGCCTGATTAATTTCTGGTCAAAGGTCAAGAGAACGGAACCCTTCTGCGCTTTGCAGAGGGCCGCGACCAGGGCGTCGCCAAAATCGGCAATAACTTTCGGCCAGTAGTCGAAGACGGCTTTAAAGTTGATCTCCTGGACGACCCTCACTCCCGGCAGGATCATAAAATCCATGACCATTTCCTTGATCTCCTCCAGGGGTACCTGATAGATTTTTTCCATAACATAGACAAATTCGGTCAGTACATGGGAGTGGCAGAGAATGATCCCTTTCAGCAGCGAAACGGTTTCAAAGACAGCCTTCATGATCTGCTGTTGTTTCAGGTTCCTGTCGGTTACAAAGGAAATCAAGGCGTTGGTATCGATTATGTATTTTTTCACCGATGATCCTCCAGGCATAAGTCTCTGGCTAAGGTAATGTCCGCCTCGATGTCCCCTTTTCCGACCTTTACCTTGTTCTGATATTTTAGGAAATTTTTTTGTTTTGGGGAGACTATGATTTTCCCGTGGTCGACCTTCCATTCCAGGGTGTCGTTCACCACCAGCGCCAGATTCTCCCGGATGGCTTTGGGAATGGTCGTTTGAAATTTAGAGGTAATGGTCGATTGCATGCCGGATCTCCTCTCTGAAAAAATCTCCTTACTTTGTCAATATATCGTAAGGAAGAGTGGATGTCAATAAGGCCGTAAATTGGTTTTTTTTGAAACGAATCATCTGAATCAGATAGAGACTCTCGACCTGTTTCTGGATGCAGGCATTTCCGGAAACCTCGACGCTACCGATGTTTTAACCTCCTTGCGCAGATTTGGGTCAAGTAGCTGATTCTTGGGGATTGCTTCGTCGCTTCACTCCTCGCAAGGACAGACCCGAGGACTTATAGCGAAACTATTGGCAACGACTATTTTCGGGGTTTGCTGTCGAAGGTATATTCTCTGCGGTAGCCGGCTGAACAATTCTCAACTTGAACGGTGATGATCCCCCGTGGGTCATAGGAGTAGATCTCGCGGATTTCCTGCCCGGCCAGGTCCGGTCGTTTTTCCAGGGAGACGCGGGCCAGGTCCGGTTCCAGCTCCAATTGAGGGTCATAAGGGAAATAAACATCCTCCCAGACGAACAGGTCGCCTTGGGGTTCCCCGGCCTCCCCCAGGGCGCTGCACTCCAGGAAACGTAGGTGGCCCACATTATGAACCGGATGATAGTCCCGAACAACCTCCGGCCCCCCCGCCCCGGTTTCCAGCAGGCTGTCTTTGCGAAAAATAGGGTCGAAGATCTTTTCGCGCCCGTCCTCCCCTTCCCGCCAGATCCCGAAATGGCGGGTAACCGCCTCCCGGATTGAAATCCGGGCCTGGGGGTCGGTGCTGACGGCCAGGCCGATGGCCGTGGCGGCCTGGGGATAGGGCGAGATCCGGACCTTGCGTCCGAAGAGTTCCCGCAATCGACGGGAGACCGGGGGGAAGGCCACCGAGCCTCCCACCAGATAGACGGCCGCGAAGCGTTGGCTGTCTTCGGAATCAATCCCGACCTGTTGCAGGTCGTCCATTACCTTATGGACCAGCGCCAGGCTGCGCTCGATCAGGGGCAGACAGCGGGCATAGATCTCCTTCGTTCCCAGGATGAGGGACCGCTCTTCTCCTTCTTTCAGGGCCAGCTCCACCATCATCTTCTGCGTGTTGGGCTTCAGACCCTCCTTGCGTTCCCGACATTCCTCCAGCAGCCGGGGTTCTAAGCCGGGAGGCAGTTCTACACGGGAGAGGCTCAATTTTTCCAGGGCCATTTCCAGAATGAGCTGATCGAAGTCATCCCCGCCGAGCCGGTTGATCCCTTGATGGGTGATGACGTCGAAGTGGCTCTCGGCGAAACCCACCACCGAGGTATCAAAGGTGCCGCCGCCCAGGTCATAGACCACCAGGTATTTTTTGGGGCTCTTGGGTCCGAGATCGCGCAAATAGCGGTGTACGAATTCCACGGCGGCGGCCGAAGGCTCGTTCATCAATCCCCGGACCTGAAAGCCGGCCCGACGAAAGGCCTCCAGGGTGATGAAGCGCTGGTTGCTGCCGGCGTTGGCCGGGACCGCGGCCAGAACTTCCAGGGGCCGACCCCGGGGGAGGTTAAGCGGACTGTGGCGGATAAGCATTTCCTTGACGTGGGCCAGGAACAGGGTGACCAGCTCCAGGGCCGGGAGGGAGAAACCCGGGGCGAGTTCCAAAAGGTCATCGGGTCGAACCTGGCCGAGCAGACGTTTCAGGGAGCGCAGGACCCGCGCTTCCGGGTCCTGGAGCCGCTTCGCCGCCTCCCAGCCGAAAAGGAGTTTCCCCTGGTCAACGGCCGCCAGGGTGGGGATGTACTCCTTCACTTCGTCTTCCCAGGAGAAGGTGCAGACCGGGTAGTTCCCGTTTTCCACGGACGCGACTACCGTGCGGGTGGTCCCGAAATCGATGCCGAGTCGAATGGCTTTGGATTTTTTGCTCATGGGATATCCCCTATTGGCCGTTCTGGAGAACGACATGGTCACTAGCTTACCACCCTCGGTCGGAAAGTCAATGGTTCCGTTCCAGGAATACGTTCTGGGCGCCAAGCGTGGGCCCTGGTATTTGATCTCCGGGGCGTGCAGGGCCATACTGAATTGCAGCCAGGATAAAAATTGACAACCTCGCAAAAAGTCCAAAAACCTGTCATTGCGAGCGAAGCGAAGCGAATCCCCACCATGGTAACTAGCTGATTCTTGGGGATTGCTTCGTCGCTTCACTCCTCGCAATGACAGCGCTGGGGACTTTTTGCGAAACCATCAAAATTAGGGCCAAGGGGGTTGTTAAACTGGGATTTGGAAAGGGAAGAACTTTGAAAAACCAAAGCTTAAGAAGGAGATTACATTACGGCGAAACGCGCTCAAAAGCGGTATTATCGTCGACAGTCTGATAATACTTGGAGGCTTTTCTATGAATCGAGAACTTATACATCCCGCCTGACTTTTTCCCAGGATATAAACTCCGTCTTCGCCCCACTTATTAAGGCCCTTTCAGCGGCTTGGATTTGGGCCATCAGTTCCTGGCTGGAAAGGATTTCCAATGTGGCTTCCATCTCTTCCTTGGATTTCAGGTATTCAATGAAATCTATGGCTACTCTAACCTTTTCTTCGGTCAGTTCATCTATGGCTTTTTTTGCCTGCCTTTTCAGGGCGATTGCTCTCATGATCCTGGTTCCTTATAAATGTTTCTTCCGTTAGATTGGGTTGCCGGATATCTCTTAAACTAAAAGAATTATAACCAAAACAAAAAGATGAAACAAGAAATCCTCCTTCCCGTTACGGTTTATGGTAAGGCTTTAAAAATATGGATCAACCTGGCCGGAGAGGGCCGGTTTTCTTAAGAGAAAATAAACGCCCGTTTTGGGTCGGATCCAAGGCCCTCTAAGATTTTTCAAAAGCCCAGGGGACTCCTGGCCTCCTTTGCTGTCTACCTGGACTGGTTCTAATTCGCAAACAGACTTCAAATTTTGACTGAACCGCAGGAAGGATGGCCGGTATTAAGAGTCATCCTCATCTTAATATAAACATATATTAGACATGATATCAGGAAAGATCAAATTTACTCGGCAACGAAAGATTCACCAGGAGATTTGTTGACATTTTTAATGATTTAAGTAGGATATGTCTAGTTGGGCTCGGGACGAGCAATGTAGATTTATTTTTGTTTGGGCCGCTGGAAAACTCTGGGATGTTTGGAATTCGCAATAAACCATAGAATAACTTGTTGGCCGGAGGAGATGATGCAAATTAAATATTTTTCATCTATAATTGCGGCATTATTGTTGTATACCGTAATTGCAGGAGGACAAGCTAATGCGAGTCCTATCCCCCCAGAAGTTAAGTCTGTTGTCGTCTTCATATTTATAGAAAAAGATGGAAAGTTAATTCCTAACGGAACTGCCTTTTTTGTAGGCGTGAAAAACTCCTCTGAGCCGGCAACTTTTTCAGTATATCTTATTACAGCGAAGCATGTTTTGCGCAAACCTAACTCTACTGAATTTTGGGACAAGGTTTATGTCCGCATAAACAAGAGGGAGGGAGGCTCCAAAATAGGACCAATCCCAATTAGGGTTGAGGGCGAAAATAAGACGGTATTTTTTCATAGTGATCCCGCTGTTGATGTAGTCGCAATACCCTTTTTACCCGATCAAACGCAGTTTGATTTTAAGTTTCTTCCTGACGAATACATTACAACGCAGGAAGACTATAAAAAACTCAATATACGAGAAGGTTCAGACGTTTTCTTTACAGGTTTGTTTACACCGTATCTCGGATCAGAAAAGAATTACCCTGTTGTCCGGTTTGGACGCGTTGCATTGGTAACTGACGAAAAAATTGAATGGCAGGGTAAACCCATGTCTCTTTACCTTATTGAAGCAGCCTCCTATGGAGGCAATAGCGGATCACCTGTCTTTTTTTACTTGGGGAGCGATCGTACTCCAGGAGTTTTAAGCGTGGGCAATCCTGTCCTTAAACTTGCTGGAGTTATGCAAGGAACATTTCAAGATGCGCAAGAAATAAGAATAATTGAAACAAAAAAAACTCCTTTTTCGATTTCGAATATGGGGATTGCTGCTATTGTGCCCGCATACAAAGTTCATGAATTACTATTTTCTGATGAAATGAAAAAGCAAAGAGGATTTTAAGTGGCTTATCGGCTAACAAAAAAATCCAGCTGGCTCGTTTCACTCGCGGCCGATTTCAGCTGATTGATAGAGGGCTACCTGCGCTCAATGGGGGGTTCTCCTCAAAGCCGGAAGCACTATGACCCCGCGGCATGCGACGGGGATATTAAGGGGACGAAAGGAAATTATATGATCGTGAATATTACTAACAAGGATGGATGGCGCAGGCTTTTGCCGGCACTGATGATCGTTGCGATCCTGGTCGGTTGTGCCGGGCACGAAATCCGGAACCAGTCTGCCGCCGTGCCCGAGGTTCGTCCGGGAATTCTCGCGGGCTATCTAAAGTCCCAAGCGCTCCCGAACAGTCAGGTCTTGGTTCCGCCTCCCCCTGCGGCAGGTTCGGCCGCCTTCGCGCTCGATGAGGACATCAGCCGGAGAAGTTTCACTTTACGAGGCACGGCGCGCTGGTCGCTGGCTGTTTCCGACGCCGATCTGTCCTTTCCGAACGCGGCCGGCACATTTTCCTGCGCCTTGCAGGCCCCGATCACCGAAGAAGAAACGCCGCATTTGTACTTGCTGCTGCGCCGAACGTTGACTGATGTGGGCCTTTCTACCTATGCTGCCAAGAATCATTACCAGCGCACGCGCCCTTTTCAAGTGAACAAGGAGCCCATCTGCACTCCGGCTGAGGAAGCACATCTGAGAAAAGATGGTTCTTATCCGTCCGGGCATACCGCCATCGGTTGGGGTTGGGCGCTGGTCCTTTCCGAGATTTCGCCGGAGCAGACCGATGCTATCCTGTTGCGGGGTCGAGCCTTTGGAGAGAGCCGTAATGTCTGTAACGTGCATTGGCATAGCGACGTGATTCAGGGCCGTTTAATGGCCGCGGCCACCGTGGCTCGACTGCACGCCGAGCCGGCGTTCCGCGCCGATCTGGAGGCCGCCAAAGCCGAACTCGCTGACGTCCGGGGAAAGGGCTTGAAACCTGCGCGCGATTGCAGCGCGGAAGCCTCCGCGCTGGCCATACAACCCTCACTGACCCAATAAGCAGTTCACCCGTTCATTCCAGCCGGTTCCTTGCCGTCGGCTGATTTTGCGTTGGGCACCAAAGCAGGGAAACAAGGCAAGCGTTTGCGGGAATACCTATATGCTGTCGGTACGGTCGACCAAAACCCATACGATTCGTACGGGGCTGATTGCTCCCTGCGGAATGAACTGCCGCCTCTGTCGGGCCTTTATCAGGGATAGAAAGCCCTGTCCCGGTTGCCGAGGCGACGACAGTTTCAAATCGCAGGCCTGCGTTTCGTGCCGTATCAAGAACTGCGGAGATTTAGGGAAAGTCGAAGGCAATTACTGCTTCCGTTGCGGCTCATTTCCTTGTGATAACCTGAACCATTTGGATAAGCGTTATAGAATCAGGTATGGACTGAGCGTGATTGGCAACCTGGAGAACATCAGGAAATTCGGCCTGAGGCAATTCATTAGGGACGAAAAGGAAAGGTGGACCTGTCCAAAGTGCGGTGAACTCTTATGCGTCCATAAACCGCAATGCCTTTCCTGTGGGCAGAAGCGGCGTCTACAATGTTGAGGGGTCATCCAACAGCGAGAAATAGAGGAAGGGCATTGATGATTTATGAAGGCACACCCTTTGGGGTTGGTGATTAACTATGGCACCCTCTTATGACGTGATCATTATCGGTACCGGTCCGGCGGGGATATTCGCCGCCCTGGAACTCATCAAGAATCCCCGCTTGAAAATCCTGATGATCGAGAAGGGCAGCGACATCCAGGCCAGAAGTTGTCCCATGGCCGAGACGTCCATTCCCTGTGTCCAGTGCGACCTCTGCAGCATCCTCTGCGGCTGGGGAGGGGCCGGGGCCTATAGCGACGGGAAACTTACCCTGACCTCGGAATTCGGGGGATGGCTTAAAGAGTACGTTACCGAAGAAGACCTGGCCGTCCTGATCGAGTATGTGGATTCGATTTACTGCTTTTTCGGGGCCGGAGGAGAAATCCACGGCCGGAATAAGGACGCCCTGGACCGTCTGAAGAAGAAAGCCGCCGGGTATAACCTGGAGCTCATTCCGGCATTGATCCGGCATATTGGCACTGAGGTCTGCGGAGAGGTGCTGCGCAAGATTCGGGACGCGCTGGACGGTAAGGTTGACCTAATCTTTGATTCGCCGGTAGAGCAGATCCAGACTACCCAGGGCTTTGCTTCCGGGGTCAGGACGGGAGACGGGCGGACCTTTGAGTCCCGGTTTGTTATCACCGCTGTTGGCCGGGAAGGGTCGAGCTGGCTTTCCGGAGAAGCCAAACGGTTGGATCTTTCGGTCCAGAAGAACCCGGTGGATATCGGGGTCCGGGTCGAACTTCCGGCAGCGATAATGAAAGATATAACGGATGTGGCTTATGAGGGGAAGTTCATCTATTTCTCAAGAAGATTTCACGACAAAGTCAGAACGTTCTGCATGAATCCCTATGGCGAGGTGGTCAAGGAAAATAGCGAAGGCATCTTCAGCGTCAACGGGCACAGCTTCAAAAACAAGAAGACGGAAAATACGAACTTCGCACTCCTGGTGAGCACCGATTTCACCAGGCCCTTTAATGATCCGATATCCTATGGGAAGTACATCGCCGGCCTGGCCAACCTGCTGGGCGGCGGCGTCATTGTCCAACGGCTCGGCGATCTGAAGATGGGCCGACGTTCCACGCCGGAGAGAATAGCCGAAGGCTCGGTGCGTCCCACCCTGGAAGACGCCACCCCGGGAGACCTGAGCTTCGTGCTGCCCTACCGGCATCTCAGCAACCTGATGGAGATGCTCGAAGCGCTCGATAACGTGGCCCCCGGAGTAAACTCCGGCGATACGCTTCTTTACGGTGTAGAAGTCAAGTTCTACTCCATGAAGCTTAAGCTCACCCCCGGCCTGGAAACGGAAGTCAGGAATCTATTCGCCGTCGGGGACGGTGCGGGAGTAACCCGCGGGTTGATCCAGGCTTCGATTTCAGGAGTCATGGCGGCGCGCGAAGTTTTGAAAAGCGGCAGAGGATGATTTTACGGTCAAGGAGAATGAGGAAAAGCGAAACGTACCCAACGGGATAAAAGATATTTCTTATGAAATTTCTCCATACCGCAGACTGGCAATTGGGCATGAAGGCCGTCCAGGTGGGCGGGGCCGGGGAGCGGGTCCGCGCCGAACGGCTCAAAACGGCGGAGCGGATTGTCCGCTTGGCGCGGGATCAACACGTGGATTTCATCCTCCTGGCCGGCGACACCTTCGAGGACAACGCGGTGGAGCGGGTCCTGATCCAGCAGACGGCCGACCTGCTGGGCGGTATCGATCTCCCGGTTTATCTGATCCCCGGAAACCATGATCCCCTGGTTCCCGGAGCCGTCTGGGAGCACCCCTCCTGGAGTTCCAAGCCCAACATTCAAATACTCTCCGAGGAAAAGCCGGTACCCCTGCCCGGGGGCCGGCTGTACCCCTGCCCGGTCCGGGAAAAATTTTCCCGGAAAGACCTTACCTCCTGGATACCCCTGGAAACCACCTCCGAAATCCGCGTCGGCCTGGCCCACGGCTCCTTTGAAGGGGTCGGCGGGGACGACCTGGAACTCCCCATTCCCCGGGATGCGGCCTCCCGGGCGGGATTGGATTACCTGGCCCTGGGCCACTGGCATTCCCTGGCCCTTTTCCCGGAGGGCCAGGGGGACACCCGCACGGCCTATCCCGGCACGCCCGAACCTTCCCGTTTCGGGGAGCGGGACAGCGGGAAGATCCTGATCGTGGAGATCGACGCCCCGAAGTCACCCCCCCGGATTACCCCGATGACCGTCGGCGGGTTGGCCTGGGAGGTGCTGGAGGCCGACCTCCGGAAAGAGGGCGACTTGAATCGGCTCAAAGAGAAGATCGAGTCCTGGCCCCGGCCGGAAAACACCTTGCTGGCCCTGAAGGTATCCGGATTTATCCGGGCCGAAGAACAGGGAGAACTCGTTCACCTCCAAGAGATCATCAACGCCCGCTTTCTCTACCGGGACGTGGACCTCTCCCGGCTGCAACCCTCTCCCGAAGACGAGACCTGGATAGCCGCTCTTCCTCCCGGCATCCTCCGGGAAACCGCTTCCCGAATACGTCAGCTTTCCGATCCCGGATTCCCCGGACCCCGTCCGGAGGGGGCCTCCCCGGAGACCGCCGCCCAGGCCTTGATGGAGCTTTTTCTCCTCTCGAAGGGGGGGGCCTGATGATCCTTAGGTCTATAATGGTACAAGGGTGGCGTTGCTTCCTGGACCCCATGGTGGTCGGACCCTTTGATGAGAAGCTGAACATCCTCTTTGCCCCCAATGCCTGCGGAAAAACCACCCTTTTTGAGGCCCTCCGCCGGGCGCTGCTCGATAATCATAAGGTTGGAGGAAAAGACATTGAAGCCATCAAGCCTTGGGGAAGGGAACTGGCCCCTACGGTGCAGGTTCTTTTCGAGCATCAGGGAGCGACCTTTCGGATCACCAAGCGGTTCCTGGACCAGCCCTTTTCCAAACTCGAACGGGAAGAAAACGGACGCTTGATTCCCCTGGCCGAAGGTCCGTCGGCCGACGAACGGGTCCGGGCCGTCCTGACCCGGAATGCGCCGGTGAAAGGCCTGGCCAGGGCGGAACACTGGGGACTGGCTCAGGTCTTGTGGGCCCCCCAGGGGGACCTGTCCCTGGTGGCCCTGTCGGGAGAAGTCCTGGCGGATATCCGCACGTCGCTGGGTGCCCAGGTCGAAGGCGCCGGGCCGGTGGAAAAGTTGATCGAAGCACGCTATGCCCAGTTTTTCACGCCGGGCGGCAAGCTCCTTTCCGGCAAAAACGCCCCCCGATTGGTCCAACTGAAAGAGGCCTTGCAAAAGGCCGTGGAAAAGCGGGCCGAGGCCTTGAGAAGGCTTGAGGAGTATGACGATCTTTCCCGAAAGGTCCGGGATTTCCAGCTCAAAAGCAGCCAGGCTCGTCATGAAGCCGAAGAGATCCAGAGGGTCCTGGCGACCCAGCAGGCCAGGACCGAGGCCTACCGGGAATTGCTGTCGGAGAAAAAAGAAAGAGAGGCCCGGCTCCAGGCCCTGGAGGCCCGTTACCGGCGTTGGAAACAGCAGGAGGAAGGCATCCGGTCCACCCGGGAGGAACTTCAGACGGCCCGGACTAACCTGGAAAAAAGCAGCCGGGACCTTCCTCTGCAGAAACGAGAAGTGGAAGAACTGCAGCGGGCCGCCAATGGGGCTAAGGCGGCCCTGGAGGATGCGCGCCTGGGCCGGAAGAAAGTGGATCTGGCCCAGGAAGCGGCCGATGACGCGGCCGCCTTTCTGGTTCAAAAAAATCAGTCCGGCGAATTGACCCGGCGCCTCGGCAAAATCCAGGAAACTCAAAAAGCGCTGCTTTCCATCCAGGAAGAAAGAAGCCGTCTGGTCGCCCCGTCCTCCCGGGAATTGACGGTCCTGCGGAAAGCCATCTCCGAAAAAAACGAGGCGCGGTTGCGGTTGGAAAATGCCCTGATCACCCTGGAAATCGTCCCGGAAGCAGCGGGCTCCGCCGAGGTGCTTGCCGGGGAACAGACCGGTCCGGTACCCTTGAACCCCGGGGTCCCGATCCGGATCAAGGGCTCCCCGGAAGTCGCCGTCAACTTGCCGGGGATCGCCCGGATCCGGGCCAGGGGACCGGCCGGTTCCATTGGAGAGCTGAGGAAAAACTCGGAACGGGCCGAGGAGAAAATCAGAAAGCTGACCGAACTCTATGGTTCCGTTCCGCTGGAGGAACTGGAACGGCGGGAAGAACAGGCCCGGGAACTGGAAGCCCGGATAGGTGAACACCGGACCCGCCTGGAAACCCTGCTGGCCGGGGAAGCCCCCGAGTCCCTTCAAGGGCGGCGGGCCCTTCTGGAAAGCCGGATGGCCACCCTTTTGAACAAGTATCCGGAATGGGAGAACAATCTTCCGGAAAGTGACCGGCTGCAGCGAGAATTCCGGACCATCAAGGAGCAATTTGTCCGGGAAGTGGAAAAGGCGGAAGGGGAGTGGGAGAAAGCCCAGATCAGTCTTTCCGGGGCCGCCAGCCGGATATCCCACCTGGAAGGGGAGCTGGTCCGGAATCAGAACCTGGTTCAATCCCTGGAAGCCAAGCTGGTCAACCGCTTGAAAGAGGTCGGCGATGAAAAGTCCCTGGCCGAAGAGCTGGCCCGGTCGGGCCTGGAATTTGAGGGGGCCAGGGCCGGGCTTCAGGAAGCGGAAAAGAAACTGGCCGGGTACGACGAAGATCCCTTGGCAACGCTGGAGCGTTTACAGAAGCGACTCGAGGCTGCCTGGGATACCTCCCGCCGGGCGCTGGCGGATGAAAAAGTTACTGAGGGAGCGCTGCGCCAATTGGGGGGCCAGGGGGCCTACACCCAACTGAGTCGGGCCGAAGAGGAGACGGCCGAACTGGAGCGGGAGCTGGCGGCCGAAACCCTGCAGGTCAATGCCGTCCGTCTGCTTTTCGAGACCCTGAAAGGATGCCGGGCGGAGATGACCGCGGGGCTCATGGCCCCGGTGGAGAAGAAAGCCAATTATCTTCTGCAGCGCATAGCCGGAAGAAGACCCGGTCCGCTTAAATTAAACGCGGGGTTGAATACCCCGGAGGTGATTCCGGATCCGGCCGGAGCCGGCGTTCCCCTGGACCAGGTTTCCGGCGGAGAACGGGAGCAGATTTATCTGGCCACCCGGCTGGCCCTGGCCGAACTGCTGGCCTCCACGGAACGCCAACTGGTGGTCCTGGATGACGTGCTGACCTTTACCGACGCCGCCCGCATGGCCCGGGTACTGGATGTTTTGGAAGAGTCCGCCCAGCGCCTCCAGATCCTGATCATCACCTGTCACCCGGAAAGATACCGGGGTTTGACGGCCGCCCAATTTATCGACCTGGAAGCGATAGGCCGGGCGGCCTGAGCCTTTCCTGAAGGAACGGATCGAGGGGAACGGTCTTCAAACTTGACGGTAGAAATTCTTCAGGTTGGCCGGCGGCGGTCCAGCCATAGGGCCAGGGCGGCCAGAGCAGTTGCGGTAGCGATCATCAGGGCGGTGGTGTGAAAGGTGGCTGCCAGACCATTTACCAGGTCCTGCGGCGGGGCCAGGGAAAGGTCGGCGGCTGATCGGACCCGGCCGGAAGCCATCATCCCGGTGGTGAAGAGCACACCGGCCAGAGGAATCCCGGTGGTGTGTCCCATGGTCCGGGAAAGGGCCAGCAGTCCCGAGGCCACACCCAAGTGTTCTTTGGGTGCCCCGCCCATGACCGCGCTGTTGTTGGGAGCCAGAAAAAGTCCCAGGCCCAACCCGAGCGGCAGCAGGTGGAAGATATAGCCCAGGGCGGTGGTTTCGACTTTCAGGTCGCTAATGGACAGGCAGCCGAGGACCAGCAGCATGAGGCCTAACAGACTGATCCCCCGGGGACCGAACCGATCGGACAAGGCCCCGGCGATAATGGAAATCAGCCCCATGGATATCGGTACGACCATCATCAACAGGCCGACTTTCTCGGTGGGATAGCCTTTGACCAGCTCCAGATAGAAGGGCAGGGTAAACGTTCCGCCCAGCACGATAAATACCAGCCAGCCCATGAGCAGGTTGATGGAAAACAGGGTGTTTTTAAAGAGCTGCGGATTCAGCATAGGCTGGGGCGATTTTTTTTCCACGCGAACGAACAGCCCGAGTCCCAGGCCGGCACCCGACAGGAGCAATAAAACCTTGGCATTATTGAAGCCCAGATGTTGGCCTATGGTCATTCCCAGGGCATAAGCGATGATGGTAGCCAACAAGACCAGTCCGCCCAGGAAGTCGAAGCGCTGGTCTCCCCTTTTTGTTTTATGGGAAGGAATAAACAGGCCGGTAGCCCCGATGGCCAGGAGACCGATGGGAATATTGATCAGGAAAATCCAGTGCCAACTGGCCAGCCCGATGATCAGACCTCCTATCGGCGGCCCGAGCGCCAGCCCCACCGAAACGATCCCGCCGGAGATTCCCAGGGCTCGGCCGCGCTCTTGGGCCGGGAAGGCTTCGGTAACCAGGGCGATCCCCAGGGATTGGACCATGACGGCCCCGCAGCCCTGCAGGGCCCGGAAGCCGATTAGCCAATAGACGGTGGGAGACAAGGCGCATAAAAAAGAACCCAGGGTGAAGATGCCCAAGCCCAACTGATATATCTGTTTTTTCCCCACCATATCGCCCAGTCGGGCCATGGTCAGCATGGTCGAGGTGATTACCAAGATATAAGAGAGGATAACCCACTGGATGGTGGGGAAATCGGTCCGAAGCGCCTGCACCAGTGTGGGCAGTGAAACGTTGATGACACTGATGTCTATGGTGGCCATCAGGACGCCCAACCCCACCGCCGCCAGGGAAAGCCATTTATGGGGAGAGCCTTTCGTTACCGGGTTTTGAGTTTGGTGCCGGGGATGATGTTCTTCTCCCCCGGTTATATTTTTAGGGTGCAACATCGGCCTCTTTTCTAGTTGTTTTTGAGATTGCCCGTTTGGCTGTTTGATATCCGTCTTGACATTCCAAAGTGGTACGATGTACAATGTAATGTATATAGTCGCTCTTTAGGGAGGCACGGATATGGCACAGATGATCCGAAAGCAAGTTTATATTGAACCCCTGCAGGATGTAAACCTTAAAAGGCAGGCGAAAAAGTTGGGGATAACAGAGGCGGAGATTATGCGCCGGGCCATAGACCGGCAGATGGCGGTTCTGGTTCCCGGTCTTCGAGATCTTTCAGCCTGGGAACGGGAAAAGGCCTTTATAGCTCAACGAATGGCCGGAAAACCTCTTCCCGGTGGACGAAAATTCAGGCGGGAAGAAGCCTACGAAGAGAGACTAGCGCGCTATGGCCGATAAGATCTTGGTGGATACCAATATCCTGCTTTATGCTTATGACCAGGGTGAACCGGAAAAGCAATCTCAGGCGGCTGCGGTTTTAGACCATCTGGCAACCCTGCGTCTGGGGGTGCTGACGCCGCAGGTACTGGCGGAATTTTTCGTCAATGCGACGCGTAAGTTGGAAAGGCCACTGACCGGGGAAGAGGTCTATGAGCGAATCCAGAACTACCTTTTGTCCTGGGAGATTTTGGATTTGAGCGGCTCGATCATATTGGAGGCGGTGCGAGGAGTTCGCACCTACAAAATGGCCTATTGGGATGCCCAGATATGGGCTTCGGCGCGATTACACCAGATTCCGCTCATTCTTTCAGAGGATTTCAATGTGGGAGCTGTGATAGAAGGCGTGCGTTTCGTAAATCCATTCGAAGAAGGTTTCAACCTGGATAGGGTAGGGTTACGGTAGGAAATCCATGAAGTTTATCTTCAAGCACCATGCTTATTTGGCGATTGTTCTGACTTCGATGGTTTTCTTCGGCAGCCTGGTTTCCAATGGAATCGCTGCTGGCGGCCTCATGTGAATCCGCCGTCCAGGAACTGAGCGGGAAGTTGCAGCCTAAAATCGACGAGGCCGAGTTGGTTGATATCCTCCGCAGCTCTGAACCGGACCGGCAATCGCCAACTGCCGTCGAAGTTCGTGACCAAACAGGAGGCCAGAGCAGCCGGGTGGAAGCCGGGCCAAAACCTGTGGGCCTTAAGGGAACTCCGGGGCAAAAGCCTGGGCGGCGACCGCTTCGGCAATTACGAAAAGAAGCTGCCCAACGGCCGGCGAAAATGGCGCGAGGCGGATCTTGATTATCACGGCGGCCACCGCGGCCCGAAACGCCTTATATTTCTCAAACGACGGCCTGCGTGTAGTCACGGTCGATCACTACCAGACTTTCAAGGAGGCACCGGTATGCCGGTAAAAAAATATGTGCTTGACGGTCAAGCCATTCAGTCGCTCGATTCGTTCTATCAGGTAATCGGAAAGGTGCTGCCGTTGCCGGACTATTTCGGTCGGAACCTGGATGCCCTGGCCGATGTGTTGACCACCGATCTGGACGGACCCTGTGAGATCCTTTGGGAACACGCGACGGTTTCGAAGCAGGCCATGAATACGGGACTTCCAGAGAATACGCACGGTCCTGAAGCACGTGGCCCAGGAACGGGAGGATATCAAGATTGTTTTTCGCTAGAAGAAACGAGGTACTGATCCCAGTAGAAAGGCAGTGAATTATGAAAGAAAATCCTTATTTGAAATCAGCAATTCTTGAAGTCGTCGAAACGCAGCTTAAGAGAAATGATCCGCCCGAGACGCGTCAAACATTTGATCGTTTGATAGCGGAAGGGTATTCAGTAGAAGATTCCAAGAAGCTGATTGGGTGCGTTGTCGTGGCGGAGATTTTTGATGTCGTGAAAAAACAGGAAACGTTTAATCCGGAAAGATTTGCCAAGGCGCTCCAGGAACTTCCAAAGCTTCCTCAGGATTAAAAAGATAAAACGGAAAAAAGCGATGAAGCTGTTCGTGTTAATAATAAAGAATTGACCCCGCTCCTGTTATGTCCTAAGAAAGTTTCAATGCGTTTTAAGAAAAATAGGTGGAAATTTCTGCAAAGCGGTCAGCGGGCACTGATCCAGATGATCCGGCATCTGACCCGCCGACCGGGCACTCACCCGGAGAAACCCTGGGACCGGACCATGATCCCTTATCCCTTCCCCAAACAATCCATCAACAAGTAATATTCTGATAACCTTGCAAAAAGTCCAAAAACCTGTCATTGCGAGCGAAGCGAAGCAATCCCCACCATGGTAACTAGCTGATTCTTGGGGATTGCTTCGTCGCTTCACTCCTCGCAATGACAGCGCTGGGGACTTTTTGCGAAACCATCATATTTTAAAAACCCCCACTTTCGAGGGATTGCTATTTTGTTTTGGATTGTTTATGATCCGGGCGCTTGTCTATGAACAAAATCTATTGATTCCACTTAAGATTAACGGAGGGACCCGATGAGAAGGTACAGGCTAGGCTGCCGGATTTCAGTTTTATTTCTTGTGGCAATGTGGAGCGGGTTAATCACGGGGACGACAACCGCAGCGGCAAAATCGGATGATTATCGCTCCGTGAACCGGCTTTCGGTTCCGAGGACCCATATCTTTCTCCCGGTGGTACTGAAAGATCCGGCCCCGATGATCCCGGTCCAGCCCAGCCATGAAACCTATACGATCGGCTGGTCCGGCGGAACCATTACCGCCCTTGACGGGCGGATGAAACTCGATTTCCCGCAAGGGGCTTTTGACCGGAACGGATGTACGCTCCATATCGAAACCCCCGATCAGAACGACCCCTGGCTTCAGGTCGATTTTTACATTATTTGTCTGAACGGCATCGAGGATCCCATCAAGATCTATAGATTCAATTTTCCGGTAACCATTGCCATCGATTATTCCAAAATCTCCACCGTATTTTTTGACGAGAAACGGCTCATTATTTCCGACGGACCGGCGGTCGGGGCGTTGACGCAGCCGGAAGCCGTAGCGGGGATGGAAACCCTTTCGAGCAATATCCCCATCGATAATATATCACTGGATACGGTCAATAAAATTGTTTCCGGACAGACCCTTTACACGGGACAGTTGCATCTCTCCCGCGGGTACACGATCACCGACCTGGCGTCCGGACCGGCCGGGACTGCGTATGTCGCCGCCGCCCCGATCGTTTATCAGGCCAACGCGTCCGGCGGCCTCTCAACTGTTGCCGACCTTACCGACTCGGCCCCGGCCCAGGGGCTTTTGAAAGGGTTCAGCCGTCTGGCCGCGGACCCCGGCGGAGGGAAGGTCTTTCTGATCCTGTCTTCCCAGACCCAGGCTTCGAAGAAAGTGGTGACGGCCGAGGGGAGCGGCTTGAATGTGCTCTACGCCGTTCCAGCCGGAGAGGAAGTATGGAATTTGGCCTATGAACCCTCTGGAGATTTCCTGTA
Organism: uncultured delta proteobacterium; assembly: GCA_963743305.1. Lineage (GTDB taxonomy): Bacteria > Desulfobacterota > RBG-13-43-22 > RBG-13-43-22 > RBG-13-43-22 > CAVQSS01. Next base: position 318,273 of record CAVUPH010000014.1, on the reverse strand, counting down.
CCTGTCCATGTCGCGCGTTCAAGACTCCTGGTTCGGCTGTCCGGTCCGCAACCTCTGGGTCCGCGTGCTGCAGGCCTCCAACGGACAGGTCCTGGGTGACCACAGCACGGGGATGGGAGGACTTGGGGTCCTGGAGGGGTTGGCGGTCAACAGCGAAGGGCGACTGCTGGCGGCCCTGCCCTCCAAAAGCTGTGGCTCCTCAGACTATACCGGCGCCTCGCTGCTGACCGCGGCGGGGACCAATCCCCTGGATGGCTTCTCATCGTCATACCCCGGGTTTCGCGGTCTGGGATACCTGGCGGCCGGGACCAATGGCCGGACCTACCTTTCGAACGGCACCGGCAATGTGGTCTCGGTGGTGGCCGGCGCCCTTTCGGATGTGGTGGGGTCGATACCCGTCACGCAACCCGGACCGCTGGCCGTTTCGGGGGGCACACTGTTCGTGGTCTCCCAAGGAGAACTGACCACCCGTTCCGCCGAGTCCTTTAACGAGATCGCCCCGGAGGTTCAGCTTACCCCTTCCAGCACCCTTTCCGGATCGAACCTGCACATCACCGCCAAGGCGCCGGGTTTCTCGAACATTCCGGCCCATAACGTCCTTTATTACAACGGGACTCGTTTTTTAATGGATCCCCTGGAAGAATCTGGTTTCACCGGCAGTGAAAGCGTCCTGCATTACACGATATCGATCCCCCAGCCCGATCCTTCGGTCGTACCAACCCCTGACCGAACAGTACGGCACCCTCGAATTTAAAATCAACGGCATCTCCTGCGCTTCCCAGCGGGTAAAGGCGCCCGCCGTCCCCTATCTGGTATTTCCGCTGGACAGCACCGGGGCCGCCCTGACGGTGGCACCCGGTCAGTGGGTGGCTTTGTCCCATTACCAGGGCTATTCCTTGAGTTCGGACGAAGGGCTCTTCGCCGCGGCCATCATGGTAGCTATATGGGGGTGTTTTATCAATTCACGACCCCCGGTGTCTACCACTTCACCGTTACCGGGGAAGGGACGAATCCGACCGTCAAACACGCCACCGTTACGGTGAACGCCTACGGGGCCCCGGCTTCCGCCGTTAAAACGATCGACCCGGCCAAGGGCGGGGTCTTGTGGGCGGGTGTGGCCGCCCTGGAGATCCCCGCGGGGGCGCTACCTCCAACCCGGGAGGGTATCAGGTGTCATTTTATTCCCAGGCGAATACCTATCCGGTTCGCGACTCGGTGAGCGACAAGAGCCTGGTGTATTATTTCAAGTTCACTCCCGAAGTGACCCTGCTCAATCAGGACATCCTGGTCCATATGCCCCAGGGCAGCGGCGGCGCGAACCCGGTCATGGCCTTTTACGATTCGAACATCCAGGACGCCTTTCCCATCGAATACGGTCCGGACTCGACCATGGCCGGGTACATCACGCTGAAGCTCCCGGCGGGAACCTATCCCCTGAGCGGCTCCCTTCAGAACGAGACGACCCTCCAGCGGGCCGTCAACCTGAAGGCCCCCGCCTCTCCCAGTTGGCTCCGGCGCGGGTTGAACTGGCTGGGGACCACCGGCGTCTGGCACGCCGTGGGCCTGCCCAACGACAAGCTCGTCACCGCCCGCTTCGTCATCCTGTTCAACTCCGCCGACTGCTCGCCCTCCTATGCCGGCGAACCTGCTCGACGCCCTGGAAACGGGGTACAGCCACTTCCAGGCCATGGGGTCGGTCATGCCCGCCACGGCGGTGTATGTCAAAGTGGCCCCCTGGGTCGCCGGCACCACGACCCCCGGCCTCACCCCCGCCGTCAACAGCCTGGCTAATTTTTATATCTTCATCAACAACGCCCTGACTTTGGAATATCTACAGGACACGGCCGTCCACGAATTCATGCACGTGCTGCAGAAAACCAACTCCTGGTACGTCGGACGGAACTTGAACCCGCTCTGGTGGGAAGAGGCCACCGCCATCTGGGCCCAATATGAGGTCTACCCGTCCCATACCGGCTATTATACCAAGGACATCCATCCATCCTGGGGTGAGGAATGGCTGCGGAACGGGTACGCCAACTGGAATAACATGGAGCCCGAAGAAATGAACGGGGCCATGGCCCTGGCCGTTTACCTCCAAAGCAAAAAAGCTACGGCGGTCCTGGAAACCTTCTGGACCATGTCGGACGATTGGACGGGACCGGCGGGGGCCATCGAGACCGTTACCGGCAAACCATTCGCAGATTTTTACAAGGAATTTGCCCAGGCCTACTGGAGCAAATCCTTTGAACCGGTGAAATCCTGGAACTGGTCCTCCCGGACGGATCCCCTCGTGATGACCCAGCCGGTAAACACCGTGTATTTCAGAGCACCGTCCCGGCCCTCAGTTCCGGTCTCCTGACCATCCAGGCCACCACCACCAGTCCCCCGGCCTCCTTTGCCTCGGGCATCGGGAGCACGGCCCGGATTGCGAGCACCTGCACCGGCAAGAATTTCTATTTCTATGATTCGACCCGAAAAATCATTCCCGGATTGAAGTTTGAAGGAGTATCGCCTCCTCCGGACTTTGACGCGCTTTATCACGACCACCGTCTCGGGGAATACACGGTCGGGGCCCCGCTGTATCTGCTCTATATCGATAACCGCTACGGATGAAACACAGCCGACTGCACGCCGACCGTCACCCTGGAAGCAGCCCACGGTCAACGGGGTATATCCGTCATCTGTCCCCAAAAATACTACCAGATCATTCACCGTCTCGGGTGGGGGGTTCGGCCCCAACACCACTCCCGGTTCGGTCCTGATCGGTGGCGCGACCCCGACGGCGACCAGTTGGTCTCCGACTTCGGTCACCTTCAGTTGGAATAGCGGCGCCACTCCCGGTTCGGTGACCGTGTACATCTTGAACAAGAAGGGGGCCAGAAGCAACGGGATAACGATTACCATAACCAATTGACCTTTGGAATTCCCTGGAGCCTTTCATCTGGAACGGCGGGGCCAATCCGGGCCGCGGATTGCGGGCATCCGGAATTTTGAGGGCGCCATCAGCAACCGCCGGCATATAACCATATCACCTGGGACGGATTCTTAAAAAGTCTGCCAGTCCGGCAGGTTGAGGAGTAAAGCGATCCCGTGGCGGGGCGTAGTTGATCAACTCGACACCGCCGGCCTTCCTGCCGAAAAATCAGGTTGGCTGAATTCCGCCGCTGCCAACTCAAGCGGGGCGGAATGGATTTCTTCCCCCTGCAGTCGCCCGTCGGAAATATGCAGGACCCGATGGGTATAGCGGGCCCATTCCGGGCTGTGGGTGACCATGATGATGGTCATACCCTCTCCGTTCAGCTCTTGAAGTAAGTGCATGATCTCCCGGCCTGTCCGGGTGTCCAGGTTCCCGGTGGGTTCATCCGCCAGCAGGATCGGCGGGCGGTTGACCACGGCCCGGGCGATGGCCACGCGCTCCTGTTCCCCCCCGGAGATCTGGTTCGGCAATCGGTGGCCCTTGGAAGCCAATCAAGTAAAACTTTAAAAACCCTACTTTCGGGGGATTGCATTTTTGTTTTGGATTGTTTATAATCCGTCCGCTTGTCTATGAGCAGAATATATTGATTCCACTTAAGATTAATGGAGAGGACCAGATGAGAATGCTGCGGGTTAGGCTACCGGATTTCAGTTTTATTTCTTGTGTCTATGTTGACCGGATTATTCCCGGGGACGTCAACCGCGGCGGCAAAATCGGATGATTCTCGATCCGTAGACCGGCTTTCGGTTCCGAAGACCCATATCTTTCTCCCGGTGATTCTGAAAGATCCGGCCCCAATCATCCCGGTCCAGCCCAGCCATGAAACCTTTTCGGTCGACTGGGGCGGTGGGAAAATCCAGGCCCTGGGCGGCCGGATGGCCCTCGACTTTCCCCAGGGAGCGGTGAATTATCCCAACTGCACCCTGCACATCGAAACCCCGGACCAAAACGCTTCGTGGCTCGAATTCAATTTTTACATCCTCTGTCAGTTGAACCCCGGCGAAGACCCCTACAATTTCTATCAATTCAACTTTCCGGTGACCATTTCCATCGATTATTCCAAGGTTTCCACGGCCTTTTTGGACGAATCCCGGCTGATCATCTCCTCCGGGTCGGTTTCCAATGCCTTGGAACAGACAGCAACGACTGAAAATGCCGGGATGCTTTCTTCCAATCTGCCCATCAGCAATATCGTGGTCGATACGACAAACAAAATCGTCTCCGGACAGACCCTCTACGCGGAACCGTTGCAACTCTCGCGCGGGTACTACGATCACCGACCTGGCGAACGGACCGTCCGGGACCGCTTATGTCGCCGCCGCTCCGATCGTTTATCAGGCCAACGCCTCCGGCGGGCTATCCACGTTTGCCGACCTCACCAACTCGGCCCCGGCCCAGGGGCTGGAATACGGGTTCAGCCGTCTGGCCGCGGATCCGGGCGGAGGCAAGGTCTTTCTGATCATGTCGTCTCAGACCAACCCGGCTTCGAAAAAAGTCGCGACGGTGGCGGGGAGTACCCTAACTGTGCTCTATGCCGTTCCAGCCGGAGAGGAAGTTTGGAATTTGGCCTATGAACCCTCCGGAGATCTTCTGTACCTGTCCATGTCGCGCATTCACGACTACTGGTTCGGCTGTCCGGTCCGCAACTCTGGGTCCGCGTGCTGCAGGCCTCCAACGGACAGGTCCTGGGTGATCACAGCACGGGGATGGGAGGACTTGGGGTCCTGGAGGGATTGGCGGTCAACAGCGAAGGTCGGCTGCTGGCCACCCGTCCCGATAAGAGCTGTGGGGCCTCCGACTATACCGGTGCCTATCTGCTGACCGCCGTGGGGACCAATCCCCTGGATAGCCTTCTTTTCGAATACCCCGGATTCCGAGGTTTATACTACCTGGCGGCCGGGACCAATGGCCGGACCTACCTGTCGAACGGCACCGGCAATGTGGTCTCGGTGGTGTCCGGCCCCCTTTCGGATGTGGTGGGGTCGATACCCGTCACGCAACCCGGACCGCTGGCCGTTTCGGGGGGCACACTGTTCGTGGTCTCCCAAGGAGAACTGACCACCCGTTCCGCCGAGTCCTTTAACGATATCGCCCCGGAGGTTCAGCTTACCCCTGCCGGCACCCTTTCCGGATCGAACCTGCATATCACCGCCAAGGCGTCGGGTTTCTCGAACATCCCGGCCCATAACGCCCTTTATTACAACGGCGCTCGTTTTTTAATGAATCCCCTGGAAGAAAATAGTTTCACCGGCAGTGAAAGCGTCCTTCATTACACGATATCGATCCCCCAGCCCGAGCCGTCGGTCTACCAACCCCTGTCCGAACAGTACGGCACCCTCGAATTCAAAATCAACGGCGTCTCCTGCGCTTCCCAGCAGGTAAAGGCGCCCGCCGTCCCCTATCTGGGATTTCCGCTGGACAGCAACGGGGCCGGCCTGACGGTGGCGCCCGGTCAGTGGGTGGCCTTGTCCCATTACCAGGGCTATTCCTTGAGTTCGGATGAAGGGCTCTTTGCCACGGCCGTCCGCAATAATTACGATGGGGAGATCAGGGTGTTTTATCAATTCACGACCCCCGGTGTCTACCACTTCACCGTCACCGGGGAAGGGACGAATCCGACCGTCAAACACGCCACCGTTACGGTGAACGCCTACGGGGCCCCGACTTCCGCCGTTAAAACGATCGATCCGGCCAAGGGCGGAGTCTTGTGGGCCGGCGTCGCCGCCCTGGAGATCCCGGCGGGGGCGTTGCCCTACAACCCGGGAGGGTATCAGGTGTCGTTTTATTCCCAGGACAATATTTATCCCGTTCGCGACTCGGTGAGCGACAAGAGTCTGGTCTACTATTTCAGGTTCACGCCCGAAGTGACCCAGCTCAATCAGGACCTCCTGATCCATATGCCCCAGGGAAGCAGCGCGGCGAACCCGATCATGGCCTTTTACGATTCGAACATCCAGGATGCCTTTCCCATCGAATACAGTCCGGACTCGACCATGGCCGGGTACATCACCCTGAAACTCCCGGCCGGCACCTATCCCCTGAGCGGCGCCCTGCAGAACGAGACGACCCTCCAGCGGGCCGCCAACCTGAACGCCCCCGCCTCTCCCAGTTGGATCCGGCCGCGGGTTGAACTGGCTGGGGACCACCGGCGTCTGGCACGCCGTGGGCCTGCCCAACGACAAGCTCGTCACCCCCCGTTTCGTCGTCCTGTTTAACACCGCCGACTGCCCGCTCGCCTATGCCGTGAATCTGCTCGACGCCCTGGAGACGGGGTACAGCCACTTCCAGGGCCTGGGGGCCATCATGCCCGCTGAACCGGTCGTGGTCAAGGTGGCCCCCTGGGCGGCGAGCTCTTCGAGACCGGAGTCACCCCGGCTTTCGGCAGACCTGAACAATTTCTATATCCTGATCAACAATGTCCTGACCCTGGAATATCTCCAGGATACGGCCGTCCACGAATTTATGCATGTGCTACAGAAAACCAACGCCTCGCCCTCCGGACGGTACATGAACCCGGTCTGGTATGAGGAGGCCACGGCCATCTGGGCCCAGTATGAGGTCTATCCATCCCATCTCGGTTATTATACCAAGGATATCCATCCTTCCTGGGGCGAAGAATGGCTGCGGACCGGGTACGCCGACTGGAATAGTATGGAACCCGAAGAAATGAACGGGGCCATGGCTTTGGCCGAGTACCTGAAACAAAATTATGGAAGCAAGGCGGTATTTCAAACCTTTTGGGCCATGACCGTCGACATGGATAACGTGGTAGACCCGCTAAAGGCCATCGAGTTCGTTACCGGCAAAAAATTTGATGATTTTTACAAGGAATTTGCCCAGGCCTACTGGAGCAAATCCTTTGAACCGGTGAAGTCCTGGAACTGGACCTCCCGGACGGCGCCGGTGGTGATGGACCAGCCGGTAAACACCGTGTTTCAGAGCACCGTCCCACCGGCCCTCAGTTCCGGTCTGCTGACCATCCAGGCTACCACCTCCAGTCCCCCGGCTTCCTTTTCCTCGGGCATCGGGAGCACGGCCCGGATCGCCGAGCACCTGCACCGGTAAGATTGTTCTATTTCTATGATTCGACCCGAAAAATCATTCCCGGATTGAAGTTTGAAGGGGTATCGCCTCCACCCCTTTGACGCGCGTTCTAACGACCACCGTCTCGGGTATTACACGGCCGTGGCCCCGCTGTATCTGCTCTATATCGACAACCGCTACGGATACACGGCCGACTGCACGCCGACGGTCACCCTGGAGCAGCCCACGATCACCAGGGTGAGCCCGTCGACCGTGGCCAAGAACACCAATTACACTATTCACCGTCTACGGAGGGGGATTCGGCCCCAACACCACCCCCGGCGCGGTTCTGATCGGTGGCGCGACCCTGACGGCGACCAGTTGGTCCCCGACTTCGGTCACCTTCCAAGTTGGAACAGCGGCGGCACTCCCGGATCTGTGACCGTGAAAATCCGGAACTCGAAGGGGGCCATCAGCAACGGGATGACGATTAACATAACCAATTGACCTTCGGAATTTTCTGGAAGCTTTGTATTAACTATCTCATGATTATTTTTACATTTAATTTCTACGTCATCCCCGAATGTCTTTATCGGGGATCCAGTGTTCCCTGAGAAAGACCTGGATCCCCGCTCAAAAACGCTGCGGGGATGACGCGCTACGATGTTGGTACTATTTTGAGACCGTTTATATCTGGAACGTCGGAGCAAATCCGGGCCGCGGATTGCGGGTATCCGGAAGTTCGAGGGCGCCATCAGCAACGATCTGCTTCCTTCGGATTGCTCCGTCGCCTCAATCCGCGCGTGACGGTCCAGTTTGAAAGATCATCGGCTTGTCGTCAGCGATTACTATTCAAAAGATAACTCCATCTCACCCCGGTGACCGGTCCGTGAATTAACTAAGCGAGTCCGATTGCGAGGAATGACGAAAACGATCTTTCGGTGACTTTTTGCGAAACCATTTTATAAGACTGCTAATAATCAACCCGCCGCCGCCAGCCTTCCCGCCGAAAAACCAGGCAGCCCGAATTCGGCCGGAACCAACGCGAGCGGGGCGGAGTTGGTCTCCTCCCCCTTCAGCCGACCATCGGAAATCTGCAGGATCCGATGGGTATAACGGGACCATTCCGGGCTGTGGGTGACCATGATGATGGTCATGCCCTCCCCATTCAGCTCTTGAAGCAACTCCAGGATCTCCAGGCCGGTCCGGGTGTCCAGGTTCCCGGTGGGTTCGTCGGCCAGCAGAATCGGCGGTCGGTTGACCACGGCCCGGGCGATGGCCACGCGCTCCTGCTCCCCGCCGGAGATCTGGTTCGGCAAGCGGTGGCCCTTGGAAGCCAGGCCCACCCGGGACAGGGCCTCGTCGGCCATTTCCCGCTTGATCTTTTCCTTGAGACGCTTGGTGGTCAGCGGCAGCATGACGTTCTCCGCCACCGACAGGTAGGGGATCAGGTGAAAGCTTTGAAAAACGAATCCCAAATTTTCCCGCCGAAAGTCGGCCTGCTGTTCACTGGTCAGGGAATAGACCTCAACCCCGTTCACCTGATAGGAACCGCCGGAAGGGGTATTCAAAACGCCCAGGATGGATAGCAGGGTTGATTTTCCCGATCCCGATTCGCCCATGATGGCCACGAATTCATCGGTTTGAATGGACAGGCTGATTCCCTGAAGGGCGGCCACCTTTCCCTCACCCGTGCCATAGGTTTTAACTATATTTTCCATTTTTACGTAGTCCATATCCAGATCCTCTTCGATTAAAGGGTGCGCAGCGCTTCATTGGGATCCAGGCGGGCGGCCATCAAGGCCGGGTAGATACCGGCCAGGAGGCCCAAGAGGAGGGCCAGGCCCACGGCCCCGCCGGCGACGATCGGGCTAAAACCGACGGATCAGGCTGTGGCCTTCGGAGAAGAAGGGCAGGGCCGCCTGCGTGACCCCGATGCCGACCAGGTAGCCCACAACCCCGGCCAGGAAAGAAACCACCCCGGCTTCCAGCAGGATGATGCGCATCACGTGGCTTCGTCGAAAACCGATGGACCGGAAGATGCCGATCTCACTGGTTCGCTCCCGGACGCTGCCCATCATCGTCACCAAAACCACCAAGGCTCCCACCAGGATCACCAGCCCGGATAGTATGAAAGCCAGCTTTTGAAAATGCCCCAGGGCTTCCATCCGGCTCTGGACCACCTGCTTGATGGCCATGACCTTGGCTCCCGGCAGGACCCCGGAGATCTGGGTCACCATGTCTTCTACGGGGCAACCGGAGCACAAAGCGGCCACCTCGGCCATGGAGATGCGCCCCTGCTTGCCCAGAATCGCCTGGGCGGTGGTCAGGTGCCCGAAGATCATCTGGTCATCCTGGGACCCGGTAGGTTCCAAAATGCCGGAAACCCGGAGGTTCTTTCCGTTGAGGGCGACCGCTTTCCCTTCGGTCAGCCCTAATATGCGGGCGGCTTCCGAGCCGGCCAGGATTTCTTCTTGATCAGGGAAACGCCCTTCGGTCTTCCACCAGGGGCGTAGAAAGCGGCGGACCTTGAAATCCAGTCCTCCCAGCAAGAGCTGTTTATTATTGACCGTCACAGCGCCCAAAACCATAGGGCCGATCGCCGCCACATTGGCTTTATTTTTTATGGTCCTAATCTTCTCCAGATCGGCCTGCTTAATTTCCTGCATATCAAAAGAGAGGCCGCCCAGGGATATCCCGCCGTAAGTCAGGGATAGATTTTCAGTTTTGGGAACTATCAGAATATTGGCCCCGTATTTTTCCATCTTATGGTTGATTTCCCTGGTCAGGGCCTCCACCAGACTGATGAAGGCCACCACCGAAGCGATCCCGATCAGGAGGCCTACCAGGATAAACAGGGCCTTGGCCTTCCGACGCATCAAATTGCGATAGGCAATGGTTCTGAGTTTCATAACGGAATCCTCGATTTAGAAATTGAAATAATTGCGGCCGGTCAGGATATCCTTGGTCTTGATAACCAGATGGACCCCTTGGATCGTCCTCGTCAGAGGCGCCGGGTTGCAGCCGCCCTTGACCTCATTTACCAGTTTGGAGGCAAACCGCTTCCCGCAGTTCTGGCAGACCATGAAATCACCATCCTGCTTGTATCCCTTTCCGGAGGGCCAGCAGACATCGCAGGCATCGAAAGCGGCCCGGATGACGCCGTCGGAACTCTTGATGATAAAATATTTGATGGTTATTCCCCCGGGAGCGGAATAGCTAAAGAAGCGGGCCTTTCCGTCGGCAAACTGAGAGGCTGGATATGAAAATTCGGACGGAATGGAGGCGGTTTTTTCCAGGGCCAGGACCTGTGAATAAGAAAACACCAGAATACCCGAAAAAAGAATTAGGCCGGACAGGCAGGAAAAAACGGGATTGGACTTTTTTAAATAGTTGGAAAACATTTTAAGGTCTCCTTTCTTGCTGAGTCCCTCGATTCATATTGCGAATCGAAACAACTAGTTATTGGCTAACGTTGAATTTTAGTTGATCCGCCCCATCCTGAAATAGGAAGGACCCGGGCCTTGGCCAAAATAATAGCCTAAGACTTTCTTTAAAGAAGGATTAAGAGATCCGCTGAAGGGATGGAGGGATTAACAGCGCAGGGAAAGGGTCTTGAGGTACAACGGGCCAGGTGGAGGGCTGTGGATCGGAAAAACCAGCCCTGAAGCCAACAGTTCAGACGGCAGGGATCCACGGCTAGTTGAAAAAAAGTGGCTGATTTCTAAAGAAAAAGCCGATTGACCGGCGTTAAGCGATAAGACAAGATCCTTGACCGGCGATTGGAAAGTAGGATTACAGTCGTCCTCACAGGGGCAGACGGGCGAGGAAGGTACGGCCGGCGGTTTACAGCAACCCGTATCCTGGTGGGGATGCACGGCAGTCGTCCGGGCTTTAGACTTCAAACAATTACAGGGAGCTAAGGGTGACGCGAGCCCTAACCCGAATAGACTTAGAACTAAAGTTATAACCAGTGCAGATTGAAGGGTTTTTGATTTCAAAGGCTTCGGCTCTTTTCTTCGTTATTAAATCTTAAGGCCTGGGTCGATAAAAGTCAACAAGCCTGAAATAATAATTTCCGTCCCGGCCAGGACGCGCCGGCGCCTTTTGCCTGGAAAGGTTATAGCGTGGATGCTGTGGGCCTGGAAACAGGCCTGAGGAGCACCAGCGTGGCGCCCCAGCCCCCTTCCTCCTCGCCGGCCAAACGATATGAAGCGACCCCGGGCTGTTTTCTAAGAACGGCGTGGACGATTTCCCGCAAGGCCCCGGTACCTTTGCCGTGAATAATGCGCACCTGGTAGATGCCCTTTTCAAGACAGGCTATCAGGTAATCGGGAATTAAGGCTTTGACTTCCCGGGGAGGAAAGGTATGCAGGTCCAGGACGCCGTCGATGGGAAGTTCAATCGGCTTTGAATAGGTCATGATTTAAGGGCTCTGGTCTTTCCTTCAGGTCTGGGTTTTTTCTTAATGCCTATCTCCTATCCAGTGCCCTAGCCAGATCCTCCGTTAGATCTTCGGGGTGCTCGATGCCGACCGACAGTCGGAACAAGGAGTCGGAAATGCCGATCCGCTTTCTCTCGGCGGCCGAGATCTTGGCATGGGAGGTGACCGCCGGGGCGCAGATGGTCGATTCCACGCCGCCGAGGCTCACGGCCGGTTTAATCAATTGCAGGCGCCGAAGGAATTGGGAGGAGGCTATCTTTTTTTCATCCAATTCAAAGGAAAGCATACCCCCAAAGGCCTGCATCTGGGCCTGGGCCAGGGAGTGGCCCGGAGCGGTCTTCAGCCCGGGATAAAAAACGCGGGTTACCCCCGCCTGCCGCTCCAGGAACTCCGCCAGGCGCTGGGCGTTCTCGGACTGGCGTCCGACCCTCAGCGAGAGCGTCTTGAGGCTCCGTTCCAGCAGATAAGCGCTGTTGGCATCCAGGCTGCCGCCCAGGTTCCGGGCCAGGTCCCGCACGCGCGCGGCCTTTTCGGCCGAGGTCACCACCACCCCGCAGCAAAGATCGCTGTGACCCCCCAGGTACTTGGTCCCGCTATGGACTACCACGTCGACTCCCATGGTCAAGGGGTTCTGATTTATGGGGGTGGCAAAGGTGTTATCGATGATCGTGGTGATGCCCCGCTCCCGAGCCAAGGCCGCTACGCGGCGAATGTCGACCAGACCGAGGAGGGGATTGGTAGGGGATTCGATCACGATCACTCGGGTACGGTCGGTGGAAGCCTGCACGATGGCTTCAGCTTCGGTCGGTGCGAAGGTGTAATCGATCTTCAGCCGGTTGAACTCCTTCGTAGCGATGGCGTGGGTCCCGCCGTACAGTTCATCCATCAGGACCACGTGGTCCCCGGCGCTGGCAAAGGCCAGGATAGCCGTGCTCATGGCCGCCATGCCGGAACTGAAGAGGACCCCGTCCTCGCCCTCCTCCAGGGCGCACATCTTTCGAACCACCGCTTCCTGATTGGGGGTGTTGAAATAGCGCGGATAGGGACAATCCTCCCGGTCCAAATATTCGTAGGAGGAGGAAGTGAATATCGGAGTGTTCAGGCCCCGGGTGATGGGGTCCCGGTAGCCGCCGCTGTGGATGCACTGCGTTTCTCGTTTCATGGTTAATCCAGATCCCTTTTCTTCTCCAAATATTTTTCCTTATTGATCTCTCCCCGGGCATATCGTTTTTTCAGGATATCCAGGGCCGATTCCGCCGCGGGACCGGACTCCCGGGCGCTCCCTTTCGAAGTCCGGAATCCCCGGATCAGCAAAATGATCACGAGGATCATCACTACCCAGAAAAGGATCATACCCAAAGGCCCAAACCACCCCATGGGCCCCCAGCCCATCATGCCCGGTCCCCAGCCGTAATATTGGCGGTAGTCGGCCAAGGCCGCCGCCGGCCATGATCCGAATCCGAGAGAAGCCAAGAAACACAACACCATCCAGCCCCTGATCTCAAATCGTCTCATCATTCATTTTTCTCCTTACTTTGTTCCTCTACCCGGATTTCCGGTAACGCATCCATTAGCTGTGACAGGCGCAGGAGCATTTCAATGAACCCGGAATTTGAGAGTATCATTGAGAGGCGGTAATGGCAATAAAAGGATAGAATTGAATTCCACTTTAATAACCGAAGTTGCAGTTGCCATTTTATTGATTTACTGGAATTATTTGGAGAGATGAGATAGAATTTATGTAAAATAGAGATTCCTCCCAGTCAATATTTGAAGCCTCTTCCCAATTGATAGGGGGTTGGTCGCGAGGTTCCTTGAGCTGTCGCCGGAGGAGCGTTTACGAGCCAAGATGGATTGCGACAATTGGAGGAGGAAGGTTGAGGGGATGAAAAGGTACGGTGGACAGTCGTATTGAACGGCGGCCGAGTCGATATCTTTTTATCAGGATAGCATCAACCCTTATAGGACTTGTCATAATGGGGACTTTTAAAGAAGTCACATTGCATACAGTTTGCCACTTTATGGGCGAAAGTTCCTTGTACCTGGCCGCCGCACAATGTGCCGGCTATACGGGCGCAGTGCTTCCCGTGATCCGGATAGGCAGAACAAACGCCCAGTTCTTTCGCCCGGGCTCCACCGTGTTCGCGACCGCATTTCTTGAATTCCCAGCAATTCATCAAAGGATCTCCTTTCATCAGGGTTATGCTATACCTTGGGTATCGGTCGCCAAGAAAAGAACCTTTAATCCAAGGACCTGCTAATGGAATATCCGCTTTACGCCACCTGCCCCGATGAACTGACGGGCCTTTTGGCCAAGGAAATCGCATCCCTGGGAGGAACCGCGGTACGGACCGCCTACCGGGTGGTATACTTTTCCGCGTCGAAAGAAGTCAGTTACCGGGTACACCTGCACTCCCGCCTGGCCAGTCGGATTTACCGGATTTTAAAAGAAATCCCGGCCCACTCCCCGACCATCATCTTCGATAAGGCCAGGAGGATTCGGTTTCACGAACTCTTTTCTGACAAACAGGCGGTCAGTATCACGGTGGTCGCGGCCAACGAGGAAAGTCCGATTCCCACGCACCTGATCGGCAGCAAATTGCGCGAAGCCATCAACGATTGCTTTCAACATCACCTGAAGGTCATGCCCAACCAGAGTTCCTGGGACGCCGTCATTGGGATCACCGGCTACTTCCACCACAAACGGCTGATGGTCAGCGTCGATACTTCGCTGGAGAGCCTGCACCGGCGGGGGTTCCGGGTTGAGGGCCATCCGGCCCCTTTGAAGGAAACGTTGGCCGCGGCCCTGCTGGCGGTCTGCGAATACGACGGGACGACGCCTTTTTTCGATCCCATGTGCGGGAGCGGCACCATCGTGGTCGAAGCCGCGCAAACGGCAATCAACCGGGCCCCGCTGATTAATAGAAAAAAAGGCGGTTTCGGTTTTGAACACCTGCTCGATTTTGATGCCGGGCTTTGGCAGGCCGTTCGGGACGCGGCGCTGGCGGCGGAACGGCCCGCGTCGGCGGGGATATTTGCTTCCGATATCGATCCCCAATTTGTCAGGATCGCCCAAAAAACTGCTGCCAACGCCCGATTGGAAACCGTGGTTCGGTTTGAGACCAGAGACTTCTTCCAAACGGAGAAACCGGCGGAGGGTGGACTCCTGATCGCCAATATCCCTTACGGTGTCCGCATGAAGGAAGAAGAAGTGAGCGCCGAATTTCTGCGAGCCATCGGCGACCACCTCAAAAATCACTTTAAAGGCTGGCGCTGCGGGATTCTCGCGCCCGCGACCGCACCACTGAAGGAAATTGGACTGAAACCTCAAAAGCAGGCGCCTTTTTTGAACGGCACCGTTCCCGTTAAACTCGTCGTCTTTGATATCTATTGACCAAAGGAGACGGTCTGATGCACCGGGTGACGAAATGAAAAAGGAAAGGGGACACGAAGTCATTCGGGAGGACTTGTATAAAGAAAGGATCGACGAGTTCGATGATTCGCTGTGAATGGTGCGGCAGTAACCCCCTCTATGTCACCTACCACGATGACGAGTGGGGCGTACCCGTGCACGACGACCGGCGCCTGTTCGAGTTATTGATTCTCGAGGGTGCGCAGGCCGGCTTGAGCTGGTTGACGATCCTGAGGAAAAGAGAGCATTATCGCCGGGTTTTTCACGAATTCGAGGTAGAACGGGTGGCCGCCTATTCGGAAGGTGATGTGAGGCGCCTGCTCGCCGATCCAGGCATCGTCCGCAACCGGCTGAAGATAGAATCGGCCATCAGGAACGCCCGAAAGGTACTGGAAATAATGGAGTCGTTTGGTTCTTTTGATACGTTTCTCTGGGGATATGTCGATAACACCCCCCGGCAGAATGCCTGGGAAACCCCGGCCGAATTGCCGGCCCGGACCGAAATATCGGACCGATTGAGCCAAGACCTCAAAAAGCGAGGGTTGACCTTTGTGGGCTCAACCATCTGCTACGCCTTCATGCAGGCCGTCGGGATGGTCAACGACCATACCGTCGACTGTTTCCGATATGAAGAGGTGAAGCGGTTGGCCCGACAAGGGTGATCCGTTGGAGGCGTCCTGGCGGCAAAACCCTATAGGGAGCGCATTGGTGAAAAAAGCAGACCTGAAAAGTTTTCGTTTCCGGGGTCTTCATCCCCATATTTTCATCGGCACGGCCAGCGACCGCTACGCGGGCTGGATCGGCCAGATCTATTCCGCGGAAAAGTACCAGGGCCGGATCACTCACCGGTCTCATACCGTGGGTGGGAAAGTTTACCGGGATGAAATCGTGCCGGTGGACAGCGTCCGGGAGTATTTCGAGCACTTTTCCATTCTGGAACTGGACTACACCTTTTATCGACCGCTGCTGACGCTGGACGGAGAACCCACCTCGAACTACCATGTTCTAAAAAATTATACCCATTACCTGGGGAAAAATGATCGGGTCATCTTAAAGGTGCCTCAAGAAGTCTGCGCCCTTAAGGTCCGCCAGGGAAACCAGACGGTCGCCAACCCCCATTACTTGAATTCCCGCGTATTCCTGGACCAGTTCTACCTCCCGGCGAATAAATTATTAGGATCAAATCTGGCGGGGATGGTCTTTGAACAGGAGTATCAGCGTAAAGAAGATCGGATACCCATCTCTCAACTGGCCTCCGGATGGGACGCCTTCTTTGAAGCCCTTCCCCGGGATACCCGGTACCACCTGGAGCTGAGGACCGAAGCCTATTGGTCTCCGCCCGTATTCGAGGTCTTGGAAAAGCATGGGGTCGGTCAGATCCTGTCGCACTGGACCTGGCTGCCGCCCTTAAGCCGGCAAGTGGCGCGGGCCGGCGGCCGCTGGGTCACCGCCGGCCGGGTGGGTCTGGTTCGCCTGATGACCCCCATCGGCAAGCGCTATGAAGACGCTTTCGCTCAAGCCCATCCTTTCGATAAACTCGTGGAGGGGATGCTCAGTCCGGGCCTGGTCCAGGACACCGTGGCGTTGATGAAACGGGCTGCCGAGAGGGAACTGGACCTTTACCTGATCATTAACAACCGGGCCGGCGGAAATGCCCCTTTAATCGCGCAGGATATCAGCCAGAAATTCCTCGAGGGCCGAAACGGATGAGCATTACTCGACCCGAATTGAAGCCGGAATAATGCGGGTTAAGACCGGATGGGCATTGAGGTCTCCCCCGGCTACAGCCGGAGGACCGCACCGCTTCGCTCAAAGTCCCGTATGGCCAACTGCCTGCCGGTGCTCATCATTTGACAGTCGCGCCCCTTTCAGTTACTATTAATCAATGAATGCCTATTTAGATAAATATTTAGTTCCCTTTCTAACCTTTCTAATCATCTTCTCTATCCTGCTTGCCGTTCGCGCCGTTGTGATGCGTGCCCTTCATCACTGGGCGACACGGACCAACTCCCGGATGGATGATCTGATCATCCGGGCGATTAAAATTCCTTCTATTTTTTTGTGTCTAGCCATCGGGCTCCGCCTGGGAGTTGACTTGCTGGAACTTTCCTCCGGTATGGCATTTTATAGTACTAAAGCCATTCATCTGGCCATATTGCTTTCAATCGTCATCGGGGTCGTGAATTTATCCGGAAGACTTTTTAACTTTTACATCGAAAAACTGGACTTACCCGTCCCAAGCACCGGACTGGCTCAGGGAATTGTTAAGGGAATCATCGCGATCATCGGGTTCTTGACGGCCTTGACCATTTTGGGAGTTTCCATCGCCCCCATGGTTACCGCGCTCGGCGTCGGCGGCCTGGCGGTAGGTCTGGCCCTGAAGGATACCCTGGAAAACCTTTTTGCCGGAATCAACCTATTGATGGAACGGGCCATCCGAGTCGGTGATTTCATCCGGCTGGAATCGGGCCAGGAAGGGATTGTAACCGATATCAACTGGCGGACGACCCGCGTCCGGCTGCTGGCCAACAACCTCGTCGTGATTCCGAACGGCAAGCTGGCCCAAAGTGTCATCACGAATTATTATTTGCCGGAAAAGCGCCTTTCGCTGCTTATTCCGGTGTCGGTCAGCTATGACACGGATCCCGAGCGGGTGGAGCGCATCTTGATCGAGGTGGCCAAGAAGACCGCCGGGGAGGTTCCCGGGCTGTTGGCGGAACCGGAACCCTTGGTCCGCTTTATTCCAGGTTTCGGAGACAGCTCCCTGGATTTTACACTGATCTGCCAGGTTAACGAGTTTGTGGACAACTACCTGGCCCAGCATGAATTGCGGAAACGTATCTTCAAGCGTTTCAAAGAAGAAGGCATCGAGATCCCCTTCCCGCAGCGTACAGTTCATCTGCGGCAGGAAAAGCAGGAGAGCGCATGAACAATCAAAACCAATCTTTCGACTTCAGGCAGTGCGTCCTGCTGCTCAAATCGACCGGCAGGAAGGCCAGGGATCTGAAGGAGCTGCGAGAGGCCCTGGCGACGGTTTCCGACCGGTCCATCTATCATCATACCCGTGAATATTTTCTAAAGGATATCAGCGTCGAATATACCAACGATTTCGCCCATTGGGCGGGAGAATTTTTGGAAGAGCGTTCCCTGGCCGAACGACTGTCCATGGTGGACCCTTTCAGCCATACACATATTCAGGAGGTCCGCCAGGAGTTGTTGCTCATAATTGATGCCTACCTGAACCAGTCGCCCCAACCCCGGGTGGTCTGGCCGGGAGATGAATTTTACTTTAATGAAACGGTCACCGTGATATTTCCGGCCGGGGTCCGTATTCGGAATCTGGCGGAATTATTAATGGCCATCAAATACATCGAACCGGCCTCCCTTTACTATCATTTTTATGAAGCCCGGGTGCGGTTGGGCAGCCGTCAGGATGACTTCTCCCAATGGATGGAGGATGTCCTGGGGGAGACGGCCCTGGCTGAGAGGATCCGGACCATCGACCCATTTATGAACGGCCTGGAGGATATCAAAGAGCACCTGATTCAAGAAGTGGAACAGAAGCTGAGAGCAGACATGGAGACCATCTCGCTATGATCAACACCTATGCCGGTATCGCCCCCAAGGGGGATTTAATCCTTTTGAAGCGCATGGGGGACAGGCTGAAAGACAGGACCTTCCTGCACATCAATTCCACGAAAGACGGCGGCGGGGTGGCGGAAATATTGCAACGGATGATTCCCATGCTTCAGGAACTGGGTATCCGGACCCGCTGGGAAGTTATCGAGGGCGACGAACCGTTTTTCGAAACCACCAAATTGTTTCACAACGCCCTCCAGGGGGACGAGGCCCTTATCACTCCGGAAATGTGGGACTACCATCATCATATCAATCAGGTCAACGCCCAACGGCTCGACCTGGAAGCGGATATGGTCCTGATCCATGATCCGCAGCCGGTGCCCCTGATCGAATACAAAAAAGACGGGCACTGGGTCTGGCGCTGCCATATCGACCTGTCCAAACCCTACCCGGAAGTCTGGCAGCCGATCAGCCGTTATGTCCGGCAATACCAGGGGGTCATTTTTTCCGTGGCCAAATTTGCCCAGGATTTGACCCTCGACAAATTTATTATTCCTCCGTCCATCGATCCCATCAGTGAAAAAAACCGGAATCTTTTGCCCGAGGAGATCGATCAGGTCCTGAACGAATTGAACATTCCCAGGGATCGGCCGATCGTGCTCCAGGTCTCCCGTTTCGACCGGTTTAAAGATCCCATCGGGGTAATCCAGGCCTACCGGATGGCCAAAAAGTACAATGATTGCATTTTGATTCTGGCCGGCAGCACGGCGACCGATGACCCCGAGGGGGAACAGGTTTTGGCGGAGGTGCAGAATTATTGCCAGGGAGACCCTGATATTTTCTTACTGTTGCTGCCGGCCGGGAGCGATTTAAAAATCAACGCCTTGCAGCGGGCAGCCACGATAGTCGTGCAGAAGTCGATCAAGGAAGGGTTCGGACTGACCGTCTCCGAGGCCATGTGGAAAGGCAAGCCGGTCATCGGAGGAGCGGTGGGAGGGATCCCGCTCCAGATCATCCACGGGGTTACCGGCCTGTTGGTTCATTCCATCGAGGGGGCGGCCTTCCGGATTCGGCAATTACTGAACAATCCGGAGATGGTCAGCCGGATCGGGGAACAGGCCCGGGAATACGTGCGAAAAAATTTTTTGATCACCCGTCAGATGCGGGATTATCTGGCCGTCTGGCTCACTCTGGAAAATAACGGCCGACCTCGACTGGAACTGTAGAATTAGGGAAGGAACCACATTGGAAGATCGGTTAGGCGCGGTTTTGGAGACCGGGTTGTCCCACCAGAATCTTATTGTGGTTTCCAACCGGGAACCCTATATCCACAAAAATACCCGGGAGGGGAAGGTCGTGGATCAACCGGCCGGCGGTCTGACCTCGGCCCTGGACGATGTGCTGCAATCCCTGGGAGGGACCTGGATCGCCTGGGGGAGCGGCAGCGCCGACCGGGATAGTGTGGATGAACACGACCGGGTATCCGTCCCGCCGGATCAGCCTTCCTACCGGTTGAAACGGGTCTGGCTCCATCCCGGGTTGGTGGAAAATTACTATCACGGGTATTCCAACCAGGTACTCTGGCCCCTTTGCCACATCACCCTGGACCGGGTCTATTACCGCAATAAATATTGGGAAGATTATACTGTTGGCCAATAGCCTCTTTGCCCGGGCTGTCGAGGAGGAAGTCAAGGACCCCTCCCTGGTCTGGATTCACGATTACCACCTCTGCCTGGTTCCCAGGGCCCTGCGCGACAAAAACCTTCCGGCGGTTATCGCCCATTTCTGGCATATCCCCTGGCCGGACTGGAGTGTCTTTCGGATCTGTCCTCAGGCCCCTGAGATCCTGAAAGGCTTATTGGGAAACGACCTGATCGGGTTTCAGATTCCGCTGTTTGTGAAGAACTTCCTGGACTGCGCCCGGGAGGGCCTGGGGGCGGAGGTGGATTATTCGCAGGAGACGGTCCGCTACGAGGGGCATCTGACCCGTCTGAAGGCTTTCGCCATTAGCATCGATTTCAAGAAATTCAACGCGCTAGCCGGGGCCGCCCGGACCGAACGATTGATGGGCCGGATCAGAAAGAAATATCGCCTCAGCGGACAGGTGGGCGTGGGAGTCGATCGGCTGGAATACACCAAGGCCTTGATCAAGCGCCTGCAAAGCCTGCAACTGTTTTTTGAACGTCATGAAAAATGGAGAAATCGCTTCACCTTTATTCAAGTGGCCGTGGCGACCCGGATGCGTGAACCGTATTTGAGTTATAAAAAAACCGTGGAGGAACTGGTCGCCAAAATCAATCGCAAATTCGGGGGACCGGACTGGCAGCCCATCATCTACCTGGACACCAAAATCGATCATCCGGACTTGGTGGCCTATTACCGGCTGGCGGACCTGGCCATCATCAGCTCCGTCTATGACGGCATGAATCTGGTGGCCAAGGAGTATGCGGCGTCTCAGGTGGATGAAATAGGCGTGTTGATTCTTAGCGAGTTTGCCGGCGCGGCCGAAGAACTGGACGGCGCTATTCTGGTCAACCCCTACAATGTGGAAGACTTCTCGGAGCAGATCAAGAAAGCCTTGCTCATGCCGGAGCAGGAACGAAAGGGCCGCATGGCGGCCTTAAGAAGGCAAGTGGAGGAGCACGACATCCACCGCTGGATTTTTGATATTCTCGGGGAGATGCTCCACTTGTCGGGAATGCGGTCCAGGATCCAGAGGTATATTTTTGAGCATTGGGACCGCTTCGCTAAAGAGATTCAAGACCGGCCGGTTTTCCTGTTTCTGGATTACGACGGCACCTTGACGCCGATCGTCTCCTCCCCGGCAAAAGCGGTCCTTTCCGAAGCCATGCGGGCCCGGCTCCGGCGTTTGAAAGACAAGGTCTCCCTGGCCGTGATCAGTGGACGGAGCCTCCAGGATATCCGCGAGAAGGTCGGGGTGGATGACCTGCTGTTATGCCGGAAATCATGGAGCGGAGATAAGGGATGGCCTGGGAGTGTATGATCTGCCGGAATGGAAATTCGACCGCCCGATGTTGGAAGAGTATCTGGGCCGCCTGCGGGAGGCGACGACCTACATTCCGGGGGTTTTCATTGAGGATAAAACGATCACGGCCGGCATCCATTTCCGCCAGGTGCCCATTCCCTATCTGGGAAAGCTCTTCAACCTTATTTTCAATCTGGCCAAGGAGTATGACCACTTTTTTGCTTTACGGTCCGGCAAGAAAGTCTTTGAAATCCGGCCCCTCCAGGCGCCGGATAAAGGCGCGGCGGTTTCCTTTATTTTGGAAAAGCTGGGACCAGGCAAGCTGCCCATCTATATCGGTGATGATGTAACCGATGAGGACGCTTTCCTGGCGCTGAAGGATAAGGGTCTTTCCATCTCGATCGGCGAGAGCCTGCATGCCGATTATTACCTGTCCAGCCAGTCGGAAATGGGGGAACTGCTGGACCGGCTGGAAAAACTCTGGTCAGAGGCGAGTTCTGGCAGCAGTTGAATCCATTCCTGTTTCGGAATTAGGGATCATACCGGTGAGCGAGAGGAAAGTTCGACCCTTAGTCGGATTCTTCATCATTCTGGGAATTACTTTTTCGGCGGCGGCCATCGGGGGTTGGGCTTCGGCCAACGCCCCCGGTTTTTACGCCGAGCTGATCAAGCCTTCCTGGGCCCCGCCGGCGGCGGTCTTCGGACCGGTCTGGACCATCCTCTACCTGCTCATGACCATTGCCGCCTGGCTTGTCTGGCGTGAAGACCGAAAGAAGAATACCCGGCAGGCCCTTTCGTTCTATCTGATCCAATTGGCCTTGAACGCCTTGTGGACCTGGGTTTTCTTCGCCTGGCGGCTGGGTGGCTGGGCGCTGGCGGAGATTATCGTCCTCTGGCTGTTGATCCTGCTGACCCTGATCGCCTTCTACCGGGTGCGACCGTTAGCGGGCTATCTGCTTTTGCCTTACCTGGCCTGGGTCAGTTTGGCCACCGGGCTCACGGCGGTTTTATGGCATCTTAACCCCAAGGTGCTTTAATTCCCTCGGCCGTTTTTCCATAAGCTGGAGTAAAGGATTCAGGATTGGACTCTTTCCAGGGCGTTCGATAATACTTTTTTAAGACCGGCCAACCCCACCCACCTTCCTGGTCTCCCATATCGGCAAGCCGGTGAGGTCGCTGATCGCCCTGATGCGATCCTGATATTCGTCCAGGTTTCCCAGGGAATCGATCGGGAGGATACCTTTCAGGCGGCTGGAAATCCGGCGGGTTTCTTCCCTGGTTTTGGACAGGATCCTTTCGGTGAATTCGATGAAGGCCGGGGTCAGGAATAAATAGAGGTGATCCGGATCGATTTCCAGGAGTTTCCCCTCCCCGCCCAGAAGACAGTCGATGCAGTTCAGCGCCGCCACCTTGGCCGCCCCGTGACGTTCCAACAACCTCCGCATCTCATTTTTAAAGCCCAGGCAGACATCGCCGTAGACCACCACCGGTTTCGCTTCGACCCTGGACTTATGTCTTTCGAGGGCCTGGTCCAGTTTTTGGTAATCGGAATGAAGCCCTTTGTCCAGAAAAACCACTTTCGCATCGATCTGGCCCAGGGAAATCAGGGTATCGATTTCTTTTTGCATAATCCCGCAAGCGATTAAACACAACTGGTTAGCCTCATTGGGCTCTGCGAAAAATTGGTTTTTCGTCTAACGCTTTGGCTCCCTTCCTCACGGTTTCACCCGGCAATTAATAGACATTAAAGGTTCCCGTTAATTTATTGGATCGGAACCTTTTTTGGTCAATGACCTGGATTTCAAAAGTAGTAATCCCTTGCTAAAACCTTTATTGATTTTTTGAATCTACTTGATTTTTCTTAAGCCGGCCTCAACGCCGCAGCAACGGCAGGTATAGGGCTTGCCACTGTAAATCAAATGTCCGGATAGAACAATCTAAGTAATCAACTACATAGGCAAGGCCCGAACGGTCCGCCGCTACACCAATAGGAACCTCGAACTGTCCGTTGGTGCCCCCCAGTGAACCCCATTTGGTTTTAAAAGTCCCATTGGAAGAGAACTCCTGGATCCGGTTGTTAAAGGCATCCGTCACATAGATATTGCCGAACTTGTCGGCTGCTACTCCTGTTGGGCTGATAAACTGCCCATCGCCGGCCCCGGAGGAACCCCATTCGGTTACGAAAACGCCGTTGGAAGTAAACTTCTGAATCAGGTTGTTAAGGCGATCAGCCACATAAACAAAACCGAAAGCGTCTGCTGCTATTCCATTGGGGTCATTGAAATGACCGTTCCCGGGACCTGGAGAGCCCCATTGAGTGCGATATCCTCCATTGGAGTCAAATTTTTGGACCCGGTTGTTCTCATTATCAACGACATAGATAAATCCGGATAAATCTATGGCTACCCCACTTGGCTCCTTAAAGAAACCGTTTGCAGTGCCCAAGGAACCCCATTGGGTGATATAACCGCCGCTGGAATCAAATTTCTGAATGCGATTGTTTTGGTTGTCAGACACATAGACATTGCCGCTGGGGTCGACCGCCACCCCCATGGGAAAACTAAACTGGAGGTTGCCGGTTCCCAAAGATCCCCATTTGGATAGGAAGGTACCGCTGGTACTGAATTTCTGAATTTGATGATTGAAGGTATCAGCAACATATACATAAGTCCCGGTCGGATCCACGGCCACAGACCGGGGTAAATTTAACTGTCCATTTCCATTAACCAGGGAACCCCACTGGGTCTGATACACGCCGCTGGAGTTAAACTTTTGGACCCGGTGGTTATAGCCGTCAGTAACATAAATGTTTCCCGAGGTATCAAAAGCCAGGTTTTGCGGGCCCATAAAGGCACCGTCCCCTGTCCCCGAGGCACCCCACTGGCTTACATTAGTTACATTAGATCCGCTGATACTGAATTCCTGAATACGGTTGTTTTCCGAGTCAACCACAAAGACATTACCCGAAGCATTGGCTGTTATTCCGTAAGGGTTTCTAAATTGGCCTGGGTCTCCTCCCCGGGAACCCCATTTGGTCAGGAAACCGCCAGCGGAAGTAAACTTCTGTATTCGATTGTTTTTATTGTCGGCTACAAAAACGTTACCAGCAGTGTCAACCGCCACTCCCACGGGGAAATTAAACTGGCCGTCACCCGTTCCGAGGGAACCCCACTGGGTCTGATACCCGCCGCTGGAGTCAAACTTCTGAATGCGATGGTTGGATCCGTCCGCCACGTAGATATTGCCGGTTGAGTCGATAGCCAATCCATAGGGCCAATTAAACTGGCCGTCACCGCTTCCCGGGGAGCCCCATTGGGAGCGATAGGTTCGATCCGAATTAAATTTCTGGATCCGACCATTTCCGGCATCGACCACATAAATATTCCCTGGTCCATCGACGGCTATTCCTATGGGCCAATTAAACTGGCCGTTACCGCTTCCCAGGGAACCCCATTGTTCTATGTAACCTCCGGTGTTGTTGAATCTCAGGATGCGATGGTTGCCGCTGTCGACCACTAAAATATCGCCCGATAGATCCACGGCCACTCCGATGGGGTGTTTGAAGTTGCCGTTCCCAGGAGGCAGGGACCCCCATCGGGTAACGAAGGATTGCGAATACCCCTTGGGAACCGACAGGGCAATAAAGAAAAGTGAGATCAATAGGATAGGGAAGGGCGAAATCTTCCGTAAACTTAACCGATTCGACATGTTTTTTTTCTCCTTGATTACTCTGGATTTTTTACGGGAACTTTTTGGGCGGGCAAGGAATTTGATTGATCTATAATATAGGAAACCGGAAGCTGTCAAGGATAAATATAGTGATAATCCTGGCAATTACAGTAGCCTTCCTTACTCGAAATCCACCTTATAATAAATGCCCCCGCCGCTCTGGGTGCCCCCCCTGGTTTCCAGTTCCAAGCGCTGGGTAAGGGCGTAGCGCAGTATGACCTGATAGGTATTGCTGAACAGGGACCCCCCCAGACCCAGGTAGAGGCGTGGGTCGAGGTACTTGCCCACAGTAACGATGGATTGGGAAACATCCCCGCCTTCGGATTGAATATCGAGGGTATCCAGCTTCAGGCGGCTGACCAGGCTGCTGTCCATTTTATCTCCCAAAAGAAGCTGGGCCGCTTTGCCCAGAATCGCCAGGTTCTGCTGGTCGGCGCCGCGTCCCAGGGGTTTTCCGAATAAGATATAAGATAACACCTCCGTCTCCGACATGGCGGGCTGGGAAGAGAGCCGGACCAGGGGCGACCGTATCGACCCGGTCACCACGACGCCGGCTTTGACCTCATCCACATAGTTTTCCAGGCGTTGACTTCCCCGGATGGTCCGCAGGGCCAGGATATCCAGGACCGGGTTATCGGGGGGGCCTTGAAAAATCAACCGTCCCCGGGTGATGTTCAGTTTGGTTCCCTGAACGAGGTAAGTACCCTGGTCGGCGCGGATCTCCCCTTCGGCGGTCAGGTCCTTGGTTTGGTGGAGAGCCACCTGGATATTTCCCTTGAGCAGGGTATCCAGCCCGCCGACTTTTACCCGGACTTTTTCTCCAAAGACCAGATGGATAAGGCCCTGGAGGGGATAAATCCGGCCCGCCGGGGGGGACGGGGGGGCATCCACGATCACCACATCGGGACTGGCTTTTTTTATTCCCGGAATGAGATCTTTGGTGATCAGGGCTTCAGGGATTTCAATCTTGCCCTTCACTTGGAGTTGGTCCGGGGCCCCGTTAAACGTCAGGTCCGGGCTCCCCAGGGCTTGAAAACTAGGCCGGTTGACGAATTGAAAATTTTTTCCGAGCAACCGGCCCTGCAATTCGGTAATTTTCCAATCCTTCAGCCTGAAACCGGCCTTTCCACTCAAGGTCCCGGGCCCGGAGCGCAGATCCAGTGAGTCAATTTGAAGGCGATCGTCGCCGAGGGTTCCTTTGATCGTTACGTCCTGGAGACGAAGGCCCAGGGAGGGCAGATCGGCTCCGCCTTCGGCCAGTTCCAGATTTCCCCGTAGGTTTGGTTTTTCCCAGGTCCCTTGGGCAGCGAGGTCCCATTGCAGTTTCCCCCGGCTGGAACGAACCGCCTGGGGGAAGAGGGCGGTTACCAGACCCCTTTCTCGAAAGTTTCCCGAAAGTCCGGCTTGCAGCGGACCGAAGGGATTAAACTTCAAGGGTAATCGGGAGGGAAGGGGCAAATGGAATTTTCCCGAGGCCTTTCCATACCCATCGAGGTCAACCGCCAGATCGCCTTTCAAGGACTCCTCACCCCAGTGAACTCCCAAGTCGGCCTGACGCACCTGAGCCCGGATTTCAGATCCGTTTTCTTTCCAGGCGATGGAACCCTCCTGGACCTTGGCCCCGCCATCGAGATTAAAGCGGAGCCCTTTGCTCCAGAATCCCTGAATCTGGCCCGTTAGTTGTCCTTGCAGGACAAGGCCTTGAGGCAGCCACGGTTTCAGGAGGTCCAGACGCAGCCCGTTCCATTGGGCGTTTAGGCCCCCTTTTTCCGGAAATGAAAAACGGCCTTTTTCCGCTGAGGCGGCCTCGCCCCAAAATCGAACCCCCCCCAGTCCGGATAGATCCCAGGAGGAACGCAGCCCCGCGTCGTTCCAGTTCAGATTTAAATCACCCCGGTTTATTTCCACGGTCTGCCGGGCGGTCCGGATTTTTCCCTTCATCTCGTTCCGGAGGGTAACTTCCAGGCGATCTTCCCCTGAAAAGAGCGCCTGCGCCGACCGGAGGCCTCTCCCTCCGGCTGAAGCTGCTTTAACCAGAAACGGGCTCGGGCCAGATCGAACCGCTGCCATTTACCGTGTATGAAACCCGAAAGCGGCTTCAGACTCAGGTCCCCCTCGAGGGTCAGGACCTCCCCGCCCGGCCCGGTGAGGACCAGAGATGAAAGGCGGATTCGCTCCGGCCCGATGTTCAGTTCGGCGGGATCCCTCAGGCGGAAGGCCTTTCCCCGGGGGATTTCCCCGGCCAGGGTTAAAAGGGTCCCCTCCCAGCGGCTTTGTCGATAAGCCCCCTCCAATCCGGCTTGGACCTTTCCCTCCGGAGTCTGAACGGAAAGACTTATTTCCTGCCGGGCCATCGTCCCTTGAACCTTCAGGGAGAGGGAGTCAACCGGGAAGGAACGAAACGTCCCTTTCCCAATCCGGGTCTTCAGGTCGACCGAAGTTTTCGGTTTCTCCTGGTCTAACCCCCCTTCCAGGTTAAACGTTTCAGCGGAGAGGTCATTCCAGGAAAAATGTTTCCCCTGAAGGGAGAGGCGTCCTGCCAGCTTTTGATTCCGCCAGCGGATCCAGCCGCTGGCCACCCCCCCTCCGCGGCTTTCGGGCAGCAAGGCGGAAAGATCGGCGACCCGGGCTTCAAAGTTCAGACGTTCTGTCCAATCCCCGTGGGCCGTAAGGGCGAATCCTCGTCCCCGGAGTTCGGCTTTTTCAATGGAAAGACGTTCACCTTTCAAGGTGGCCCTGATCCCGCCCAGTAAATTTTTCTCCTGGAACCGACTCTCCAGCAGGCGGATGTCCAGGGTTCCACCGGACAGGCCGGTCTCCGACCAGAGCAGATTTCCTTTGAGATCTGCATTGATTATTCCCGGCCAGCCGGCGTTTATCTGCTCCGGCCTGAACTGTCTGCCTTCCAGGGTAGTCTGAAGAGAAAAATACCTAACCCAGGCCAGTCTGACCCGCCCTTTTAGGGACCCCTTGATCCATTCCCCGCGGTCCACCTGCGCGTCCAGTCCCGCCGTGTTCCCTTGAAAGCCGCCTCGGAGTTGCATGGTCCGCCAGGTATTCGCATTATTTTTCAAATCGAAGTCGCCTTTATACGAACCCGGATTTCCAGCAACCCGCAATAATCCCGTCAGCTTGGCGGGAAAGTTCACTTCCCGGGATAGATCGAGGCCATCTATTCTTAAATCAGCCTGGTAGGCGGTACCCGCCTGCTCAAAAATGATCGCTCCCCGTCCGTTAATTGTTCCCTCCCGGCCTTTTTCCCGGAGGGAAAACCGGTGGAGGGTAATTCGCCGAGGGGCGACGGCCAGATCGGATTGGAACAGGATTTGATCTCTGGATTCCGACCGGATTTGAATCGCCAGCGGGCCGGCCAACTGTTCCGGGCGGCGGCCTTCCTTCAAGTGCGCCTGCAGGAAAATCCGGTCCGAACCCCAAAGGGGCTTCTCCGGATAAAATTGGAGATCCAGCTTCAGGGAGGGAACGGCCAGACCTAACCCCAGCGCCCCTTGCAACCGCCCGGCGGTCAATTCCAGTTCCAGGGGATTGAGCGCCAAGGTCCCCTGCTTCCAGGCCAGTCGACCGCCTATTTTTTTAATGACCACCGGCGGCTCTTGACCACTCTGGTAGAGAATAGCCTCCAGGAGAAAAGTCCGGACCTCAAAATCCAGACGACCCAGAAGGCCGCCGACCCGGGGCAGGGTTAAATCAAGCGGCTCCAGCGGGGACGACTTTTTTTCAAAGGAAATCCGGTTGGCGGCAATTTTCTCAAAAAGGAGGCGTCCCTGGAGCAGAGGACTGATCCTGAAGGAGGTCTGCAACTGTTGAATTTCCAGTCGACCGCCCTCCCACCGGACCTGTACGCCTTCCAGGAGCAGATCGCCAGCCAGCCGGCCGGCTACTTTTTCGGCCCGGATCGTCAGGGACGTATATTGGGGGATCTTTTCCAGCAGCCAACGTACGCCGCCGGGAGTCCAGAGGAGGCGGTAAACCCCCCAGGACAACAGGGCCAGGATCAGGGCCAGCAGACCGGCGCCGATTAGCAATCCTCGTTTCATAAGGCGAACCCCACGGAAAAATGAATCCGATACTGGTTGTCGGTTTCACCGATCTGGCGCGCCAGATCGAGTCGGATGGGGCCCAAGGGAGTATAAATGCGTAGGCCGAGACCGGCGCCCTGTTTCAATTTATATTGGCTGAAATCATCGAAGGCATTCCCGGCATCGTAAAAAGCCGCCAATCCCCAGAGGCGGGTAATAGCCTTTTCGATTTCCAGGCTGCCGACCAGCAGGTTTTTCCCGCCCACCACTTTCCCGGACGGATCCTGGGTGCCCAGGGATTGATACGCATATCCTCGGACGCTTTGATCCCCGCCGGCAAAAAAGCGGAGAGACGGCGGGAGAGTTTTTAAGGGTTCCTTCTGAAGGGAGGCGCCCATCTGGCCCCGCAACAGGAGCGAGAAACCGTTTCCCAGGGGGATCAGGGCATCGCCTTGGGGAATGACTTGCAGAAAGGACCCGTCGGCGCCCAGGGCCGGAGTGCTCCCCCGGGTCTCGATGGAAAAGCGGTAGCCCCGGGTGGGACGAACCAGGTCGTCGTAACGGCGCTGCCAGAATCGGGCCCCCGGGATCAACAGGGTGGCAATCCCTTTCTGGTCGCCGATAGTATAATCTTCCTGCAACAGTTGTAGGTAGGCCGACCCCAGACGACCCCGGCCGAGAGGGTGCACGATTTCGCCCACGGCAAAGAAGGAGCGCGTATCGTAGGTATCGGTGATTTCATGTTTATAGCCCAGTTTAAAAGTGGTCTTGTCGTCTAAATTACGAGTACCCGGCAGAATGTAATCGAAGCCCAATCCCTGCAGTCGCTCGGAAAGCCTCAGCTCGGCGTTGGCCTCGTGCCCCCAATGATTGAAATTCAGGTCCTGATAGCGGACCAGCACTCCGGGTCCGTTGTCCGTTTCGTAACCGACTCCGAACCGGAACCGCTTAAGTTTGGAAGGCGTCAGGCGAAGGCGGACCGGCACCCGGTAATCCCGCGCCTCTTCTTTGTCGGCCTCGATGGTGACTTCCGAGAAACGGTCGGCGTTGTTGAAGTTGAGTTGCGTCCGGGCCAGGCCTCGCGGGGAATAAGGCCGGCCGGGGCGGAAAGCCAGGTACCGCCGCAGAAAGGATTCCGGAAAGGTCAAGGGCGGGACAAAGACAACCTCTCCGAAGTAATATCGGGGGCCGGTGTCCAGGTTCAGGTTTATTTGGGCCGAATTTTCCTTTAAAGATAGATGAATGCTGTGGGTGGAAAAGTAGGCGTCCAGGTAGCCGGATTCACGGGCCGCGTCCTGAAGGGCGGTTTTTCCCTCCTCATACAGGTCCTGCCGGAGCACATCCCCCTCTTTCAACGGAAATAGGGAGATAGGCTCCCGGAGTTTGTCCATCTCGGACCCGGGTCCTTGAAGCTCTATTCTTAGGGCTTGAACCCGAACCGGAGGTCCGGGTTCAACGTGGACCCGCAGGACAAGCTTATCGGAGGACCTCTCGCTGACGGTTTCCACACGGGGATGATAGTAGCCGAAAGGCTTCAAGGCTTCCCGGACCTTCAGGGGTACATCCTTTTGGAAAAGGGCCAGCCACAGTTCATCGACCCGATCTTTATCCAAGATTCCTTCCGGTAGGGAGAGAGCCCGTTCCACGTTTTTTTGGGACTCTCCTTCCAGTCCTTCCACCACCACCGCTAAAGTCGGCGCGGCCCCCGAGGAGACCCCTGAAACAGTGAGGGTTATAATCGTGCAGATAAAACCTGCCTTGAGGAAGGCGCTGAAGGATTTTAAAAAATGCATGGCCTTCTCCCAGTTTAACCGAAAGCTTTCTTAATTTAAAACAGGAAAGGACGATGCTTGGAAATAATCCAAGTCAGAAAGCGCGGCGCATCGTTTTCCGCTTGAATTCAAAGTTAAACTTTTCCATACTAAAACCGCAGTCCCGGGGTGGGCACCCCGAAGCAGGTAAATAGGCTTTAAACGGGTCGAGTCAGTTCGTCATTCCGGACAAGCGAAGCGCGATCCGGAATCCAGGCCTCAGCTAAGCCTCAAAGGACCTTGATGCCGGATCAAGTCCGGCAAGACGGCAATAAACTAAGGAGTTCTTTTTGCCTCAATGGAATTTTTTGTTTGGTGGTTTTGTGGGGCTCTATCTGCTTCAGTTGATCTTCGCTCTGGGGATGGAGCGAATGAACCGGGATCATCAGCAAAAACATGGCGGCCGGGTACCGGAGGGATTTGAAGGGTTCATGGATGGACAAAAAGTGAAACAGACCATTGCCTATTCGGGGGAGCGGAGCCGATTCGAGTCGATTCACCTGGTCTTTTCCGAACTCTATTTCCTGGGTCTGATTCTCTGGGGCTTCTTCCCCTTCTTGGATAACCTGCTGACCCGCCTGTCTTGGAATTCGGTTCTCACGGGCCTGTTGTTTTTTATGATCCCCGGGCTTTTGAATGCCTTACTGGATTTGCCTTTTGATTATTATCAAGCCTTTGTGCTGGAAGAAAAATACGGTTTCAACCGGGCCACCCTCAAAATTTGGATTTTAGATCACCTGAAGGCGGGCCTGCTTTCGTTGCTTCTCTTTACTCTGGTCTTTTCCCTGGTCCTCTGGCTCATCCAGGCCGCCCCTCAATTTTGGTGGGTCTGGGGCTTTCTGTTCCTCTCGTCATTTCAATTGGTGCTGGCCGTACTCTACCCGGTACTCATCGCTCCCCTCTTCAATAAGTTTGAGGCCATTCAAGCGGAAGATTTGAAGGAAAAGATCACCGAACTGATGAAAACGGCCGGGGTCGGTCTGAAAGGGATTTTTCAGATGGACGCCGGAAAACGCAGCGGCCATACCAATGCCTATTTTACCGGATTGGGGAAAACCAAACGGGTGGTTCTGTTCGATACCCTGATCCAGGCCCATCCCCAGGAAGAAATCATAGGCATCCTGGCCCACGAATTGGGGCACTACAAAAAAAAGCACATCCTTAAACAGTTTCTGCTGTTTGCCGCCTCTACTCTGGCCGGGCTTTATCTGGCCGCTCGATTCCTGGGTTGGTCCGGACTCTATTCTTCCTTCGGCTTCGGCGAACCCAAAGCCTATGTCGGTCTTTTTTTACTGGGCCTCATCGGACAAAAAGCGGCTTTCTTCCTGGCCCCTTTTCCCCTGGCCCTCTCCCGACGCTATGAACGCCAGGCCGACGATTATGCCCTGGCCAAGATGGGAACGGCCCGAACCGTTGATCGAAGCCTTTAAACGGATGGCGGCCGACAACCTGACCAACCTGAACCCCCATCCCTTCTATGTCCGGTTTCATTATTCCCATCCCCCTCTAGTGGAAAGGATCAACCGGCTTAGAAAATCGGCGGGATAAATGGAATTTTTCGCCGTCTGTACTCCAGGATTAGAGTCTTTTACGGCACACGAGCTGGAGGCCCTGGGTCTCTTTCCTCCCGACCCGGGTTCCTCAGCGCCGGAGCACCCGGCCGATGAGGAGATCGGCGGGATTTCCTTTTCGGGGGAGCTGACGGATCTCTACCGGGCGAATCTTAATTTGCGGACCGCCGAGCGGATATTGGTCCGCTTCGGGACTTTTCACGCGGCCGCGTTCAGCGAGCTGCGCCGCAAGGCCGGTCAACTTCCCTGGGAAGAGGTACTCCCACCCGGGAGCCCGGTGGTTTTCCGGGTCACCTGTCACCAATCCCGTCTGTATCATCAGAAGGCCGTGGCCGAGCGTCTGGTCGGGGCCATTGCCGACCGGTTGGGTCGACTTCCCCCCGTTCAGTCGGGCGATGAAAACGAAACATTCCCAGGGCCGCAAATCATCATGGCCCGGGTGGTAAATGACCAGGTGACCGTCAGTCTCGATTCTTCCGGATCGTTGCTCCATCGAAGAGGATACCGGCTGGCGGGAGGGAAGGCCCCGCTGAGAGAAACCCTGGCTTCGGGACTGCTCCTGGCCTCCGGATGGGACGGGGCATCTCCCCTGATAGACCCTTTTTGCGGTTCCGGCACCATCCCCATTGAAGCCGCCTTGCAGGCTTATAACATTCCGCCGGGATTGAACCGGCCCTTTGCCTTTATGAACTGGCCCTCTTTTGAGGCCCGGAAATGGCAGTCTCTTTTGAATACCCCCGCCCCCGGGTTGAAGGGTTTTACCCCCAGCCTCAGCGGATCGGACCGGGATCAGGGGGTCATTAAGACCGCCCGGGAAAATGCCGAAAGGGCCGGGGTGGGCCGCCTCATCGAATTTTCCTGCCGGGCCGTTTCATCGATTGAGGTGCCGGCGGGACCCGGCTGGGTGGTTACCAATCCGCCTTTTGGAGTTCGGGTCAGCCGGCAAAAAGACCTGAGGAACCTCTATGCTCAATTCGGCAAGGTCCTGCGAGCCAAGTGTCCGGGCTGGCAGGTCGCTCTCCTTAGCTCGAGTCTTCCCTTGACTCGGAATACCGGGCTGCGCTTTGATCAAGGGATATCGTTATCTCACGGAGGATTGCGGATTCGGATCCTGCGGGGCACGGTGGAGACGGCTTGATATCACTGGCGAAAACGATGGTCCCCTAACCCGCCCTATGATAGATAGAATTTATATGGATCCGAAGGACCCCACCCCGTCATCCCGGGAACCAACGCTGCCTGTCCGGCAATTGGCCGAGCAAGTCCTCTCCCGGACGGCCGGCGCTCCCCTGGTTAGCGGAAACGCCCTCCGTCTTTTAAAGGACGCTCGGGAAAATTACCCGGCCTGGGTAGAGGCCCTGCTTTCGGCGCGGAAGTTCATCCATTTCGAGAGCTACCTTATCCACGAAGATGAAGTCGGCCGTCGATTCGCCGAAATATTGACCGCCAAGGCCCGGGAAGGGGTCAAAGTCCGACTCCTCTATGACTGGGTTGGCGGCTTCGGCAAGACCTCCGGACGATTCTGGAAGCACCTGCGGGATAGGGGTGTGGAGGTGCGTTGTTTCAATCCGCCTCACTGGGACAGCCCGCTGAGCTGGATCACCCGGGACCACCGCAAGATGATCGCCGTTGACGGTCGTGTTGCCTTTGTCACCGGTTTATGCGTAGGGCGGATGTGGGCCGGTGAACCCGAAAAGGGGATTGAACCCTGGCGGGATACGGGCGTGGAGGTGCGCGGTCCGGCCCTGGTCGATCTGGAACGATCCTTTGACGAGGTCTGGGCTACCGTGGGCGAACCCTTGCCGCCCGAAGAGGTCCCCCCTCCGGACCGGATCCCGCCGGCCGGAAGCGTCGCCCTGCGGGTGATCGGCACCGTTCCCTCCACGGCCGGCCTCTACCGCTTGGACCTGCTGATCGCCGCTCTGGCCCGGCAGACCTTGTGGTTGACCGACGCCTATTTTATGGGGACCAGTTCGTACGTCCAGGCCCTACGGGCAGCCGCCCAGGACGGTGTGGATGTGCGCCTCCTGCTTCCCGGGGCCACGGATATTCCCTTGCTGCGGGGAATTTCCAGGGCGGCCTACCAGCCTTTATTGGAAGCCGGTGTCCGGGTTTTTGAATGGAACGGTCCCATGATTCACGCCAAGACAGCCGTGGCCGACGGCCGTTGGGCCCGGGTGGGTTCCACCAATCTGAATATCGCCAGTTGGATGGGTAATTACGAACTAGATGTGGCCGTGGAGGATCAAACCTTCGCCCGGGCCATGGAAAATATGTATGAGGAAGATTTGAGGTCGTCCACGGAGGTGGTCATCAGTTTGCGGGGAAAGGTGCGTCTTTCGTCGGCTTCCCCGCGACGAGGCTTCCCCGACCGACCCTTCAGTTCAGGCAGTGTGGGACGGGCGGGAATTCGGGCCATCCGGCTCAGCGGCACCGTGGGGGCGGCCATCACCAACCACCGCCTCTTAGGCCCCGCGGAAGCCAGAATCACCGGCCTGGCCGGGGTGTTGCTACTGACCGTCACCCTGCTTTTGATCTTCTGGCCCCGCTGGGCCACCCTCCCCTTAATCGTTTTTTGCGCCTGGATCGCTTGGGCCTTATTGATCCGGACGTTTAAGCTTTTCCGTGAAAAAAAAAGGGATGATCAAGACGACGAAATCTCAACCACCGAATTCTGAAACCGAAGTGGCGGAGTTTCGTCCGGCAAAGGATTGATTTCCGAAAATTTCTCGAGAGCAAAGGAGGAAGATAGTATGGCTGGAAAAAAAGTTATCGTGGAGGGGCTGGCCAGGCTGCCGGCTTTCTGCCACGCGGTGGTGGCCGGAGATTTCATCTATGTCTCCGGGATCCTGGGAACCAAACCCAACACCCTGGAGCTGGTGGAGGGGGGAACCGGGGCCCAGACCACCCAGACCCTGCGGCATATCGAAACGATCCTCAAGGCCTGTGGGGCCGAGCTGGAAGACGTAGTCAAGGTCAACGTCTTCCTGGCCGACATGGGGACCTTTGGCGAGATGAACCAGGCCTACCTGGCGGTCATGGGAACGGATCCCCCGGCGCGGATTACGGTGGGAAAGGCGGAGCTTGCCCTGGGCGGGGCCGTGGAGATCGACTGCGTGGCCTACAGGCCCCGGGGGTGAGCCCCCGGGGCCTGCCATTCCTTAATTCACAATGATCGGCAGATAGATTCTTCTTTGGCAGGGACTATTCTGGGTTTGGACCCCGAAGCTGGACGTAGACGTTCCCCCTTCGATGACCGACACAGACAATTCCTTCGGGGTAGAAGGGAGATACCCCTGGGGGACCACCTCCTGAACCGTATAGGTTCCCTCGGGCACACCGTTAAAGCGATAGACGCCCAGGAAATTGGTGGTGGCGGTGGCGATCCAGGTCCCATTGGCCCGGAACAAATGAACGGTTACCCCGCTGAGGCCCCGTTCCAGTGGATCTCGCGTGGCGTCCTGGTCACAATCCTTATAAACGGAACCGCATAAGGAGCCGACCACTACCGGAGCGCTTAAAACCAAGGTGGTTTGCTGAGCTTGAAGCGGTTCGCCCCCGGCCTGAGAAACCGTAGCCGTATTCAGCACGGAGGAGCCGTTGGGTACGTCGGCACGGATGCGTGCCCGGAATCGAACGATGACTATCTCCCCGGGGTTGAGCTGACCGATATTGACCGTCACCGGATTTTCCGATAAGACTACCCCGTGAGTCGAGGTCACCGAACCAGAGATCATGTTGGTCAAGGTCGGTGAAGGATCGCTTAAACGGACATCCTCGGCAGCGCTGGAACCGATATTCTGCAGGGTAATGATATAGGTGATTGCTTCCCCCGGGTTCACCAGCCCGTCGCCGTTAAAATCCTCGGTCAGTACCGCCAGCTTTTCCATGACCAAAGAAGGAGCGCCCACGTCGTTCGCGGCCACCGCGTTAAACCGAGTCGGCTGACTCCCATTTTCCGGGGCGCCGTCCGAGTCGGTCAAAGCGGATTCCGTCTGATCCGAAGCCGCCATGCCTTGATTGGTAAAGGTACCTGGTTTTTCGATAGTGACATCGAAACGGATTTCGGCCACTTCGCCTGCCGCCAAGGACGCCACGCCGGCCGCCAGGTTCGCACCCAACACTTCGACCACCCCCTCCGGGGTAATCTCAGCACTCCCGCTGACATAAGAAAGGTCGGCCGGAATGGGGTCGCTAAAGGTCACGTGGGTCAGCGACACATTTCCTGTGTTTCTCAGCGTAACCGTATACCGCACGGTATCTCCGACGCTGAGACTTCCGTTGCCATCGGCATCGGTTAAGAGCGCCACCGATTTTTCGGTGTAAAGTCGGGTTTCTTGCGGAGACACACCGCCCACCACCACCTCCGTGGGTTGATAGCCGTTGTTCGGGTCCCCGTCGCTGTCAGTCGGTCGGGGGACGGTCTGGGCGCTGTCCACCGTTCCCTGATTGGAGATGACCGTGCCTGACAGGCTATTGCCGTTGACCGTAACCCGGAAGAGGATAATGGCCGTTTCTGCGGGGGCCAGGTTGTCGATAGTAACGGTGATCAGGCCCCCGGTCATAGATCCGTTACCTTTGGTCGTAGTCAAGCTTCCGGCATAGGTAGTGTAGGCCGGCAGCGGGTCGGTAAACCGAATCTGGGTCAGAGCGCTGCCCCCGGTATTCGTGAGGGTCACGGTATATTCGAGGGTATCCCCGGGCATCACCAGCCCGCCGTTCAGGTCGGTCACTGTTTTGGCGGCCTCGATCGCTGAAGCCGTCGAAGGGGTTAGGGTGGCAGAGGATGAAGCGGTGTAGTCGTTGAGACCTCCCGTGCCGTTTCGCTCGTCCGGGCGGCTCCCCGCCAGAGAGGTATAGGTGGCTTCAGCCCGGTTGGTCAGGGCAATCCCGGCGACGGACGCCGGATCCACTTTGGCTCGGAAGCTGATTGCGGTCTGATCGGCCGCCAGGGTCAAGGCCTCGATCGTAAAGGTGAGCGTCTGACCGCTTGCCACCGGAGTCAGCGTCCCCGAGCCGTCTACATAGGTCAAGCCCAAGGGAAGAGTGTCCGTGACCACAATATCATAGGCATTGGCCCGGCTGGTCGCGGTGTGGTCGACAACGATGGTGAAGGTTGTCTCGTCTCCCAGGGAGACGGAGGTCGGGTTGGCCCTCTTTAAAAGTTGAAGGTTTGGTTCGATCACCGTCAGGTTTAACGGTTGGATGCCCGAGGTGTTGATGTCGGCGTCAAAGTCGCGGGCTACCTGCTGCCGCCAAGTGGGCCGGCAAAGCTCAGTCGGGCGTTGTTGCCCAGGACCGTGCCGTCCTGGTTATCCGCGACGTTCATCACCTTCGCCGTTAGGTCGATGGTGATGAAGTCGTTGGCGCTGTTGCCGTCGGCGATGTTTGTCACCTGGCCCAGGTCAAAGGTGAGCGTCTGACCGGCGACCGCCGCTGCGGCGTTGCCGCTGTAGGTGATGTGGGTCGTGCCGACGCCCACCAGGGAACTGACATAGGAGAGACCCGCGGGCAGGGTGTCGCTAACCGACACCTGGTTCACCACCCCTTCGACCAACGAGAGCGTAATCCGGTAGCGCACGTTTTCGCCGATGGTGTAGGTCGTCTTCGCCACGTCGGGATGGAACTGCTTGGTGATTGCTATGGGATCCTTGACCGTAATCACCGGCGCATTGGCAGAAACGTTGTAGTTATTGAGATTGCTGTCATCTTCATGGCTACCGGGGGTACTCCCGTCCCGTTCGTTCGGATCGGAACCGCTCCTGCTCGTAAAGGTGGCCGTAACGGTATTCTGGATTTGCTGACCCGGTATTACGGTTGGGGCCAAATGGGCGTCATAGGTAACCGTCACGGTGCCGCCCACGGGGACCGTTATGGCTGCGCTCTGCCACTGCGAGCCGGTATTGGTCAGACTTGGCGTGGGCGCGCCCCCCGCTGAGCCCACCTGGACATTCGTTAGGTTTACCAGGCCAGCAGGCAGGATGTCCGTCAGGACAGTCTCATAAGCGGTCATCGTGCCGTTGTTGCCGAGCGTCACCTGGAAGGAAACCGGGTCTCCGGCATCGAGCCCGGCCAGCGGCGACGTGATCGCTTTGGCCAGGGTCAGGTGCGGTTCGCCGACTGTTAGGGTCGTGCCTGCCGTGCGGGTGTCAGGCAGGCCGGTGCCGGGATCGGTAAAGGTGAGGGTTACACTATTGGTCAGACTCTGGTTGTCTTGATTGGAAATGATATTGTCCACTAGGGCCTGATAGGACAGAATGATCGTCCGTGGCGTAGCATTGGCATTGGCCAGGGTCCCGAAATTCAGGCTTAAGATCTCCTGCCCGGCCGATGGCGCATTGTCGGTCCGCGTAAAGTCGGCAGGGCTTATTGAGGACGTGACGTTTGCCGGATAGGTAACGCTTAATGTCCCCATCCGGTAGGAGAGTCCCTCAACCAGGATGTCCTGTACCGAAGTAGAAGTGTAGGTGCTGTTCTCCGGCAGTGTGATCTGCACCCGGTACTGCACCGTATCGCCGATGGCATAGCGTTGTTGAGGGGCGAGGAGTTCCTTCGTCAGGGCCACATTGGCAACGAGCACCAGGGCAGAAGAGGAAGCCGTGTAGTCATTCACACCGCTTCCCGCGCCGGTGCGCTCGCCAGTACCCGATCCCGCGCTCCCCGGCGTTGCGCCGCCGGTTCCGTTTGCCCCGGGCAGACTCGTCCAGGTGACGTTGGCGGTGTTGGTGATAGTTGTCCCCGCGGCCAGCGGCCCGGCAGCGGCGTGGTATTGGATCACCACCTGCTCTCCGGGAGGCAGGGCGTCGACCGTGAGGTCAAGGGTGCTGCCCGAGGTATTATTCACGACGCCCGTTACGCCGGCGGAGGGCGTGATCGAATCGACAGTCAAACTGCCGTACTGTGACGGAAGTGCATCGGTGATGCGCAAATCGTAGCCGGCGGCCACATTCGCACCGGCCGGATTGCTTACAATGACCGCAAAGGCGACAGTCCCGCCGCCGGTGGCGATGACCGGAGGCGTGGCTGTCTTGGTAATCTGGACATGGGGTTCGATGACCGTGCTCGTCTGGCTTGCGGGCGTAAGGTTCTGGAGCTGCAACAGACCGTTGCGATAGCTTGCTCCGCCCTGGTTGATCAGCGCTGTGCCCGCCTGGTTGCCGCCCGTATTGAGCACCAGGGCCTTCAGCTCCAGGGTATAGCCTTCGGCATTGGCGTCGTTATCGGAATTGATGACATCGCCCAGGTAAAGGCTGATCGTCTGGCCGCTCACCGCTATCTCCGTACCGTCCGTGAGGGCCATGAACGCGCCGGCGGCGGCGGCGTTGATATTCCCGGGATTAGCCGAAGCCTCTAGTCCGGTATCCAAAATCCGCTTGAGGCGGGCGCTGGCGGGCAGATAGCTCATGCCGGCCGGGAGCGTGTCGTTCAGGGTCACCTCCCGCGTTATTCCGGCGGGGAGGTCTAAGGTGATCTGGTAGGTGGCCACCTCCCCGATCATGAGGTTGCTGCCTGAGCTTCCAGACTCACTCGTGGTCGAGAGGACTTTTGCCAGGCCTACGGACGAGCAAGCCACGGGGGTGAGGGTTGGGTTTAATCCGTCACCGGGGTCACCGTTGTCGTCGCTCGCCAGGGACGAGAAGTTCCCGCCCGTTACCGTCGCCTGGTTGGCGATGATTGTGCAGGCAGGTGAGCCGCTGTCCACCGTTGCCGCAAAAGAGACCGTTACGAGTCCTCCGGGGTTCACGGTGCCGATATTGACGCCTAACGGGATTTCGCTAAGGATAACGCCCTGGCTGGTCAGGGCCGATCCGGCTACGACTGTCGTGAAGGCCGGTATGGAATCGGCCAGCCGGACATTCGTGGCGGCGGCCGAGCCCGTATTTCGAACAGTGATCGTGTAGCCGATGGTATCGCCAGGATTCATCAGGCCGTCACCGTTAAGATCGACCGCGAGCTGCCAGCGTTTTTGCACGTCGACCAGGGGCGTCCCTCCGCCTGAGGCCACGGCGATGAAGGTGGTCGGCTGGTTGCCGTCGGTGGGGTCCCCGTTGCTGTCGGTCTTCAGGCTGCCGGTCTGATCCGAGGTAGCCGTGCCCTGGTTGGTGTAGGTCCCGGCAGCTCCTACCGTAACATCAAACTGGGCGGTGGATATGCCCGACACCGGAAGCGTAAGGCCGCTGACCGATACCGCTGCACCGACAACGGTTAGGCTCCCGCTGCCGGCGGCTGCGCTGCCCCCCACGTAGGCGAGGTTGGCCGGTATCGTGTCGCTCAGACCGACGTTGGTCAGCGTCTGTTGTCCAAGGTTGTGGAAGATCAGGGTATAGCGCATCCGGTCCCCGGGCGTGATACTTCCGCTGGAGTCGGCATCATTGACCCAGGAAACAATCTTCTCTACATAAAGTGCGTTTTGCAGCGCCGGCGGTCCGCTGACCACAATCGTCGTGGGCTGATAGCCATTTTCCGGAATCCCGTCCGCATCGGTCGGTGTCGGCACGGTCTGGTCGGAGTCCACGCGGCCCTGGTTGGAGATCACCGTCCCGTCGGGCAGGTCGTCGTTCACCGTAACGCGGAACCGGATCGTCACGGTTTCGGCGGGGGCCATAGACCCGACAGTGACGGTCACCGCGTTGCCGCCGAAGTTGGCCGTTCCTTTGGTGGTCGTAAGATTGCCGAGATAAGCGGTATTACCCGGCAGCGAATCGGTAAAGACCACATTCGTCAGCGGTCCGTTGTTGTCGGTTAAGACTATGGTGTACTCCAGGGTCTCCCCGGAGAGCAAAATCCCGCCGTTGAGGTCGGTTACGGTCTTAACGGCGCTGATGATCGCGGCTTCATTGACCGTCACATTGGCGGCAGCCGTCATTTGATAGTCATTGAGCCCGCTCGCGCCGTCGCTGCCGGTCCGGCCGCTGTGCGCGGTACCGTCGGAACCGGTCAGGCTCTTCCAGGTCATGGTCGCGTTATTGGTCAGGGTCTGGCCCACCGGAGCGCTGATATTGATTCTGGCCTGATAGGTGAAAGACTTGCTGCCTTCAACCAAGGTTAGGGAGGCATACCGGAACTGCAGACTCTGGCCCGCCACGGTTACATCCGAGCCCGGTAGGGAGGCCGAGCCGGGGACGTAGGTCAACCCAACCGGAAGGAGATCGTCGATCACGATCTCAAAGGCATCGGCCGTGCTGGCGCCGGTGTGCTGGACCGTCACGGTATAAGTCACCACGTCGCCGAGGCTCTGTGTCAGCGGCGTTGAAACCTTCGAAAGGCTCAGGGCCGGTTCAATAACCGTTATGGGCAGGCCCTGGACCCCCGGGGTGCCGGCGTCGTGGTCGTAGGTCACCGTTATCGGGCCGCTGCCGTACTGGACCGTAAGCAATGAACCCGCGGCCTGCTCACCATTCCGAAGGACCGTGTTGTTTTGATTGGCCAAGAGGTTGTCGACCCGGGCCGTGATCTGCAGATCGATATAGTCATCGGAAGCGGAGCCGTTGGCCGGGTTGGTCACCGTCCCGAAGTCGAACTGGACCGTCTGCCCGGACCCGAGGCGGGTGTTATACGAACCGTTTCCAATAGTAATTCCCATATGGCCGACCGATAGGGAATGGCTCTGGTAGGTCAGTCCGGCAGGGAGCGTATCCGTAACCACCAGGTTCGGGATCGTGCCTTCGATCATGCTGACTCGAATGGTATAGGTCAGGTCCTGTCCGATAGTGTATTTGTCGGGAGAGACGGTCTTGTTGACCGCAATGGCTGAGGAAATGGTCAGGGCTTGGCTCGCCGATTCTCGGTAGTTATTCAGGCGGTCATTGACATCATCGTCTCCGCCGCCGGAGCCGTCTCTGCCGCCGTTCACCAGGCTGGTGTAAGTGGCGGCAGTAGTGTTGTTGGTGACCTGACCGGGGCTGACCGTATCCATTACGACGGTATCAAAGGTGAGGGTCAGCGACGCGCCCGTATCGATCTGCACCGGGTTGAGCGTTAAGGTGTCATGGGTGTGCGTGGTGGTGCTCACCGTAGCATCGCCCACCACCGGCGCGGTCGTAGTCCCGTTCAGGTAGACCTGACCGCTGATCGAAAGCCCCACATTGGTGATCTGATACAGACCATCCGGCAGCACATCGCTCCAGTTGACCTGATAGGCCGTGGTGTGGCCGGTGTTTTGGAGGTCGATACGCCACGAGACGGTGTTGCCGGCGTCTGAACCGGCCGATCCAGCGCTTATGGCCTTGGCCAGGGTAAGGTTCGGCTCGCCTACCCGCACCTGGTTGTTCGTTACCGGGCCGACCGTGATCGTGCCGCCGGCGGGGTTGTCAAAGGCAAGGGTGGCGGAATTGGTAAAGGTCGTGCCGTCCTGGGAGGCAATCACATTCTGGACAACGGCATTGAAATCGACCGTCACATTGCCCGCCGTGGGCGCAGTGAGTGTGCCGAAGTGCAGCGTCAGGACATTTCCGGCGAGGGTAAAGAAGGCGGGGTTGGTGTCGGCCAGCGGACTGTTGCTCGCTGTGGCCCCGGTAGGGAGCGTAACATTCAGGGAGCCGCTTTGGTAGGCGAGGTTCGCCGGGATGGTATCGCTTAGGGTAAAATTGGTGGATGTTCCCACCGGGACTGGCAGGGTAACGCGGTAGGTGGCGGCCTCGCCGATGGCGTAGTAGCTCTTGAGGCCGACAACGGATTTAGAGATTGTCGGCGTATTGACGGTAACCGTCGCCGGGTCGGAGCCGGTCAAGGTCGTTTAGGCCGCCCGTCCCGGTCCTTTCTCCCGTCCCGCTGCCGGCCGTGCCGGGGGTCACCCCGCCTGTGCCGTTGGTGCCGGGCAGGCTTGTAGCCGTATAGGTAGCGGTATTGGTAATGGATTTGCCGTACGGCAACAGAATCATTGAGCTTCGCCGTATAGGTGAAGGTTGCCACTTCACCAGGATCGAGTTGGTCGATGGTGGCATTCAGGGTGTTCGCCGCCAAAGGATGCGGTCAGGGTCGCGCCGGTCGCGCCGGCGTTGCAACCCGCCCCGGGGCAGGCGATGGCCGGTGTGTTCAGATCGGCCGGCAGCAGATCGGTAATGACCAGGTCGTAGGCCGGCGCGCGGTTTGCCCCGCCGGTGTTCGTTACTACGAGGGTGTAGGTAACGGTGTCGCCACCACCCGCGGCGGCGGGGTTCACAGTCTTGTTGATGGTGATCGCGGGTTCCACGACGGTGACGTTCTGGTTGGTCGATGTGACGGTCTGCTGGTTGCCGGTATAGTTATCGTAGCGAAGCCTTCCCAGGTTAGTGAGGACGGTGCCGGCGTTGTTCCCGGCGCTGTTCTCGACGACCGACTGCAGGACGAGGATGTATTGCTCATTGGCCGGATCATTGGCCGAGTTCGTCACGTCGCCGAGGGCCACCTGGATCTCCCCGGTCGATCCGCTCATGGTCACGGCAACGGGGGTATTGGCGACGGCGCCATTGATGGCAGCTGCAATTGGCCCGCCATCCGAACAGAACAGGCTGGCCGTGGTCTTCTGCAGCGTGGCCGAGCCGGTCAGATAGGTCAATCCTGCAGGCAGGACATCGGCCAAGATCACATTTTTGGTCACACCCTCGGGGATGGTAAAGGTCGCGGTCCAAGTGACGACCTCGCCGACCGCCACATTGGGGTTGCCGGTATCAGTCTCCGAGGTGGTGGTCAGTACCTTGCTCACCGAAGAGGCCGCCGAAGAAAGCGTGGCGCTGTTGTTCTGGGAAGTGACGCGCTGGGGGTTTACCGCCCCGTCCTGTCCGTCGCCGGTGACCGAGACATTGTTGGTGTAGGTAATACCGGTCACGACCGTGTTTTTTACGATCGCCGTAAAGGTAAACACCTTGGAGCCCCCCGCGGCAATCGTCTG
Source organism: uncultured delta proteobacterium (assembly GCA_963743305.1). Taxonomy (GTDB): domain Bacteria; phylum Desulfobacterota; class RBG-13-43-22; order RBG-13-43-22; family RBG-13-43-22; genus CAVQSS01. Next base: position 273,835 of record CAVUPH010000014.1, on the reverse strand, counting down.
GGAGGCGTTGGCGGTATAGGAAACGGTATTGGCGGCAAAACTGTAGGTAAAACCCGCAGGGGTGGAAAGTTCCGCTACGGTAGCCAGATCGAAGGGCGATTCCGGGGTCATGGCGGAGAGGTCGTCGGTGACGACAACGCCATAGGCCGGTGCGGTGCCGGTGTTGTTGACGGTCAGGGTCACGGTTACGGTAGTTCCGGCGTCAGGGCTGGCCGGGGCCATGCCCTTGGTGATGGTCAGCCGTGGCTCCTGAATTGGTTGGTTCACCGACGCGGAGATCGCACCCGCCGGCTTCCCGGTGTAGTTCAGGCTGACGCTATTGGGCTTGGTCTGGGCCGAAGCGAGGGCGGCGTTGGCGGAATCATCGATTACCAATGCCTGGAGGGTGACGCCGAAGGTGTTATTCGAAGAGTTGCCATCGGTGTTTACCGTAACGTCACCGAAATCGATGGTTACGGTCTGCCCCGAGTGGGCGAAGCCGGAAGGTGTCACCGTCGGCGTCGGCGTCACCGTACCGTTGAACGAGCCCAACACGACGCTCACCGATCCGTTGACATACTGATATCCCGCCGGAAGCGTGTCGGTCAAGACCAGCCCCGGGGCGCTCACCTCCGGGAGGGTCACCTGGATGGAATAGGTTACCGTATCTCCGACCGTGGCATTAGGCGAATTCGGACCGGGACTCACGCTGGTGATCGACTTTGGTCATAGAGGGTGAGGCAACAGTAAGCGTGTCTGTGGCAGCCGCGGCATTGATTCCTGCCTCGGTGACGAGCCCTCCGGACGAAATCGTGTTGGTGTAGAAGCCGGCTGTTGAGCCGGCCACATTCACGGTGATGGTGCATCCTCCGCTCGGGATAGTCGCCCCACTGGCGTAGGTAATGGTCCCCGCGCCCGCAACCGCGGTGACGGCGCCTGGGCAGGTGCCGCCGACGGACGGCGGATTCGCTACTTTAATGATGCCGGGCAGATTGTCGGAAAGGGCCGATTGCAGCGTCAAAACGTGCGTATTCGGATTGCCGAGCGTCAGCGTCAGGGTCGAGGGCGCGCCGGCGATGATGTACGTCGGGGAGAAGGCCTTGCTCAACGTCGGCGGGGCCAGCACGATCAGTTGCGCCGAGCCCGGCGCGGGGTTGGTCCCGGCATCGGTCTTGAGATCGTCGACGTTGAGGGTATTGGTGTAATCGCCCATGGTGGTGGAGGTCACGGGGACCGTGATGGTGCAACCGCCCGCGGGTATGGTGGCCCCGCTCTGGTAGGTGACTGTGCCGCCGCCGTTGGCGGCGATTACTTTGCCGGGATTGGTGCTAATACAGGTGCCGCCGATGGTCGCCGGCGTGGCCAGGAAGACGTTCGCCGGCAGGGTATCGACCAGGTCCTGAGTCAGCGTGATCGGGACATCGTTGATATTGCCCAAGCGTGAGAGTCAGGGTTGAATTTTGGTTGTACTTGATGGTCGAAGGGTTAAAGGTCTTGGCGACCGTCGGCCGGACCAGGACCTGGACGGTGGCGGTGGAAGGCGACGGCATTGGTCGCCGAAGTTCGTCTGTAAGGCCCCGGCGGGAATGGTGTTGGTAAACAGGTGATGGGGTAAGCCATCCGCCGCTTTGAGGGTCACCGAGATAGCGCAGCCCCCGTTGCCCGGGATAGTGCCGCCGCTCTGGTAAGTCAGGGTACTGCCTCCGGCCGGTGCCAGCACCGTACCGGCGCAGTTGGTCACTAAACCGTTGGGCGTAGCGATAATAAGACCCGAGGGCAGCGTGTCGACGAGATCGGCTGTCAAGGTGGCAGCAGTACTATTGCCGTTGCCCAGGGCGAGGGTGAGCGTCACCGTGTCGGCAGAGAGAAATTTTGGCGCCGAGAAGAACTTGCTGACCGACGGCGGCTGGGGCGGGTTCACGAAGAGGCTATCCGTTGCCGAGGCGCCATTGTTGCCCGCACTGGTCTGCAAGGCATCGACCGGGATGGTATTGGTATAGGGTGAACCCGCATTGCTGGTCGCCGTCACATCCACCAGGATTGTACAACCGCCGGAGGGAATGGACGCGCCTGTCGCGTAGGAAATAATACCGGTGCCGGCTCCGGCCGTGATACTGCCGATCGTACAGGTGCCGCGGATGTTCGGCGTAGCGGCCACGGTCACTCCGGCAGGAAGCGTATCAATGAAATTGGCGGTCAGATTTATTGATCCGCCATTGCTGTTGCCCAAGGAGATGGTCAGCGTCGAGAGGCCGCCGGGGTTGATCGTATTGGGAGTAAAGGATTTATCCACTGTCGGCGGGATGGGTGCCTGCACCACCAGGGACGCTATTGCCGGCTGGCTGTTGCTGCCGCCGTCGGTCTGCAGGTCACCGACCAGGATGGTATTCGTATAACTGCCTTCCGCCGCCGAGGTGACGTTAACGGTGACGGTGCAACTACCGGAAGCCGGGATCTGGGTGAAGGGGCCGCTGCCGCGTTGGAGGGTGATGCCGGTCGCATCGGCAACGGCGGTAACGGTGCCGTTCGGACAGGTGGTCCCGGCCGCGGGCGTTGACGCCACCCGCACGGTACCCGGCAGGTTGTCGGAAAAATCCGAAGAAAGCGTCAAGGCCGAGGCATTCGGGTTGGCCAGGGTTATGGTCAGCGTAGAGGTTCCGTTCACCGGGATCGTGCCGGGGCTGAAGGACTTGCTTATTGTGGGGACGAGCGCGCTACAAGCCCCCAAGTCGGCAAAGGCAGGATCCTGGTTGTTTCCGACAGAGGTCTGAAGTTGTCCCGCCGCTATACTGTTGGTATGCACACCGCAGACGCTGGAAGTCACGTCGACGGATATTGTGCAGCCGCCATCAGGGATATCCCCGGCGTAGCTGAGGGAAATGTCCCCCGGACTGGCGGAGAGCGTACCCGGACCGCAGGTAGTACTGGCATTGGGCGTATCGGCTACCACCACGTTGCCCGGCAGGGCGTCGACCAGAGGCGCGGTAAGTGTAATCGGCCCGCCATTGCTGTTGCCGACCGTTATAGTCAGGGTCGAGGAGCTGCCGGAGGCGATCGAGACCGGGTTGAACGGTTTTATTCACCGTGGGCGTCAGGCGCGCCGTCAGGGTGTCGTTGGCCGGACCGCTATTGGTGAGGCCCTCGTTGTTGACCAACTCCCCGGCGTTGATATTATTGATAAAGACCCCAGGGGAATTGGCCACAACCCTGGCAGAAAAGGTGCATGAGCCGTTTGCCGGGACGACGGCGCCGCTGAGCGAGAGAGCGTCACTGCCGGGATCAGCGGTAACGCTTCCGTTGGAGCATGTAGTGGCCACGGCCGGATTGCCTGCAATGGCCAGTCCCGCCGGTAAAGTATCGGTAAGGGAGAGACCGGTCAGCGGAATGCCCGCGCCGTTGTTTATGGTGACAGTTAATGTGCTTGTGCCGCCCACGGATACCACCTTGGGACTAAAGGCCTTGTTGATCGTGGGCTGATTGACTACATAGAGCCTGGCGGTGGCGGGTTCGCTGTTCGTCGGTCCCTGGAGGGTGGTGATGGCATCGGCCGGGATAATATTGGTGTAGGTGCCGATGGAGCCGGGAGCTACGACATTAACCGAAATCTCGCAGACCGCGCCGGGGACGATGTGGGCATCTGAGACCGTGATAAGGGCAGCTCCTGGATTCGCGGTTATGGTGGCGCTTCCGACGCCACCGGGTCCTGGACAGGTGGTGGTGGCATCCGGCGCAGCCGATACAAAAACATTCGCGGGAAGGGTATCGGTATAGGAGACGCCGGTAAGGGTCAGGGGGGTCGGGGCGTTGGGGTCAAAGGTGCTGACCAGCCACATCTTGAGTTTTGTGACCGTAGCAGGGGTCACATAGGCCGGCGAGAAGGCCTTCATGACGCCCAGTCCCTGCAGGGTCGAAAGCGTGGCCGAGACCAACAGCGGGTTCGTATAGCCCTCGAAGCTCTCGATGGCGCCGGCCGGTATATTGTTGGTCAGGTTAAGGAATTTGACCGAAGTCGTTTGAAGGGTAACGACACAGGTACTGCCGGAGGCCAGGGTTGCGCCGGCGAGGCTGACTTGGCCGTCACCGGGGATGGCGGTGACCCTTCCGCCGGGGCAGGTTGAAGTCACGGCGGGAACGGAATATACCTGGATCCCGGTCGGAAATACATCGGTGAAGCCGATGCCGTGCAGGGTTGTATTGGAAGGGTTAGTCAGAGTCAGGGTTAGGGTGGAGGGGACGCCGCCGGTCACAACGACCGGGTTGAAAGACTTGTTGATGTTGATCTGGGTAGAAACAGCGCTGAGTGCTGCTGAGATGGCCGCGGTGTTGGCCGGGCCCTCGGCGCTCGTGATCTTGCCGCTGGGGATAGTGTTGCTCCAGGGACCGGCGCCGCTGGTCTCGGCATCGAATGAAAAATCGCAACTCGCGCCGGCCGCCAGGGTAGCGCCCAGCAACTGCGCACGGGTTGCCCCCGGGTTGGCGACCATCGTCGGAGAGCCCGGACAGCTCGTGGCGGCATTGGCCGGATTAGCCACGGTCAGGCCTGCGCCGAAGGTATTGTCATCCACCGACACATTGGTGAGATCGCCGTTGGAGCCGTTAGTCACGGTAATCGTGACCCGCGAGGTGCCGCCTGAAGTGACGCTGGTCGGGTTGAAGGACTTGGCGCCGGATAGACCGGTCGCGATGGTCAGCGTGGCCGTATTGCTGTCGGGTATCGTCGTCGGCACCAGGCCATACGTCGCCCCCGAGATAGTGTTATTGTAGGTCCCAACAGTCGTACCGGTAACCCTCGCGGTAATCGTGCAGGTCGTTTCCTGCCCGTCGTTGGGCCGCGCGGCTAAGCTGCCGTCGGTCAAGATCAGTTTGCTGTCTCCGGGAAATGCTTGGAGTGTGCCATTACAGCTATTGGTCGCGGCGGGATTGGCGGCCAGCGTGATGCCTGCCGGGAAATTGTCGGTTAGGTTCACATTGCTCAGGCCGCCGGTTACCACCCGGTTGCGGATGGTTAGGGTCAGGGTCGAAATTCCGCCCTGGGCGATGGAGGCCGGGGCAAAGGTCTTGGTGATCGCCACCGCATCGACACTCAATACGTTGGCAGCAGGGCTGGATGCCGGGTTGACTACGGGTCCGCCGGGACCGTCCCCCCCTGCACCATGGGTGCCATCCCAAGCTGGAATCTGGTTGCCGAAGGTAAGTCCCGTTGGGGTGGAAATAGGCAGCCTGGTCTGAAAGACGATCGTGCAGATCCCCGGCGAGGTGCCGGAGCCGCCCGCTACCGTCCCGTTGCTCCACTGAAGCGTCGCCTCGCCGGGAGCCCCTGTCCAGGTCCCACCGGTACAACCTAAAGAAGAGATCGGATTGCCGCCGTCGAGCACCATCTGGCTCCCGCCGCTTGAGGGCAGGTCGTCGCGGAAGCTCAGATTCGTGACGGGGGCGCCGGACCAATTGTAAATGGTGACCGTGAACCTCGTCCACTGTCCGGGAGCCACCTGGTTCACCGATACGGTCTTATCCACCGTCAATTGGGCGTTGACCGTCAGGGTATCGGAGGCACTGGGGCTGTGGTAACCGCCGGTGCTGACTACTGCGTCGGCAGGGAGGGTATTGGTATGCGCTCCATCCACCGTGGAGGTCAGGTCAGCGATGATTATGCACTTGCCGGTGCCGCCGGATTTGGGACCGGCTTTGGCGTTGGTGAGGGTCAAGGTGGAATCCAGTGTGTCCACGGTGTAGGTGAGTGAGCCGTTGACAGATCCAGTGCCGTCGCAAGTGACGCTGGGCGTAATGCCGGCAACCGGGGAACTGGAGGGATTGAGGACCTTCAGCGTGGTGCCGGTCAGATGGTCGTTGAATTGCGTAATGTCCAGGGCATTGACCGTACTGTTGTTGGTAATAGTGATCGTCATCCGGGAAGGCTGGCCCGCCGGTATCGGAGACGTGGCGAAACTCTTGGTCACATTGATGGGAGAATTGACGGTCAGGGTCCTATTAAAGGCCGGGCTGGTAAGACCGCGGCTATTTCCGATGGCGCCGCTTCCCAGACTATTGTCGAAGCTCTGGGTAGTGCCGGAGATGGTCGGAACAACCACCTGGACGGAGAGGGTGCAGGCACCTCCCTGCCCTATCGTTCCGCCAGTAAGCGTGAGCGAGGTATCGTTGGCCAGGGGTGCAAAGGCCCCATTGACGGCCCCCGCTCCGGTGCAGTTGACGGAAGCACCGGGCGTGCCGGCCACGACCATGCCTGCAGGCAGGCTGTCGGTGAAGGTCGTCAGCGGCATCGTGCTGGTGGCATTGGGATTGCTGACCGTAATGGTCAGCGTGATCGGATCGCCGGCGACCGCCGGAGAGGGCGAGAAGGCCTTGTTGCCGGTGGGCGCTGAGAGGGCGTTCACTTGCAGGGTGATGTCGGCGGATGTCGTGTTATGGACGATAATGGAATTCCCCGTGGCCGCATACCCGGAAGTAGTGGCATCCGGGGTCGTGTTAGCCGGGATGACCGCATGGTATGTGCTTAATGTGACGGAGGTGACCTCCAGGGAGAAGGTGCAGACCGAGGGAGTGGCCGGCGAGCCCGCAGGAATCGTTCCGCCGGTCAGCACGATCTTGCTCGTTCCGGCACCCGCACTGTCCACAGAAAAACCGCAGGTATTGTCGACGACCGTCCCGCTGGCGATGGTTATGTGACCGCCCGAGGTGTTGGGGGCGGCTGTGGTATTGTCGAGGAAGACCGTCACCATGGCACTGGTGAGATTAATCGTATCATCGTTAGTGATCGAAATGGTATAGAGAGACGCATCGCCCTGATTGATCACGTCCGGACTGAACTGTTCGTTGATGGTCGTGGTGGCCCCCGCCAGGTAAGGAAGGCTTAAGAGAAGAAACGCGACTACTGCTAGTATAACCCGGGGTTGCCGTAGCCGTTGTCTTTGGCCGTCCGGTTTTCGGGGAATCCAGCGCTTGACCACCCCTTTATTTTCAGGTTGTGAATTTTTTAGGTTCATCGTAGGTACACTCTCAAAGTTTATTTTTGGCTGGTATTTCTGAATTCGAGACAGGTCTTACTGACTTCAGGTCGGCAGGTAAGATGCTGAATTTTAATAAACAAATTACACAAGCTGATGGTCCGATGAGCCCAGGCCTTCAACCCAGACGGCAGGGCAGAATGGGGCTCGAAATACCTTTTCTCTTTTTATCGGACAATAAAAGGATATTCTGAAAAGATTATTGACAATTATAAGAAGGCCACCAAGTCATTGCCCGTCTCTATTCGCCGGCGTAAGAACCAAAAAGTTTGCCCCAGCTCGTCCCTTTGGCCGTCCCTTTCTGGATCTGTTTGCCCTTGAACGGCCACCACAGGTAGTCATGGTAGAGGAAGGAGCCGAAAATGAAGGCATACACCAGGGGTGTCCGGAAAAAGGATTTCTGAACAGACTTTAGTGCCCCGAACCAAAACAAATTTCCTACCTTGCTGGCCATATTGTCTCCGACGGAAAAGCCGAAATTTACTCGGGAAACATCCTCTCCGACCACTTCAATCTCCTCGGGCTTTCCGCAACCCAAACCCGCTTCGTGAGCCAGGCGAATATAGGGAATGCCCATGGGGTCAAAACCCATCATTTTTGCGGCCACAGCATCAATGGCCACGCTGTCGCCGCTGGCCAGAAGATAATCCTTCTGGACGGGGATCATCGTCCGAGGACCCGGACCGTTGCCGCAGATTGTTCCATCCATGACGGCGAATATGCCGGTGTGGATCTCCTTCTGAATGGCCAGCAGATCGACGAGAGTCTCGTGGATCCAGCTATGGGTGTAGTGCCTTTTTGTATTTAAAAGACCCCCGAAAGCATTTTTCATGGCGCCCGTGGTTGTGGTATAAATGTGGGTCTTGACGGTAGGAAGGTGGATGATGTTTTTGCCGATGAAATAGTCGGGTATACGGATGCCCTCGGGATAGAGCTTGTCCAGAATCTTCATTTTTGTCTTGGGCCGGTAGGTTACCCATTTTGTATCCGCGGGTAGAAAATTGTAGAGTTCCTTGATTCCATAGCGGCGATACACCGGGCCAAGCCTGTTCAACGTCCCGCCTTTATAGGGATTGGTAACAACCGTATTATTGTGGACAGCAACGACCTCCTCGTAGCCTGCTTTTTTTAGCGCCCTGATGACCCCCTCAAGCTGCCAAGGCGTGGTATTGGCGCTCAGAAAAGGGAAATGCCATGAAATATTGTCCTTCAAAATGGTGACGACCTCCTTCAACAGTAAACTGCGGAAGGCGGCCTGATCCATCAGTTCTCCGATATCTGAAAGGACCTGACCTGGCGTACTCTTGATGACCGCTACCACCGATTTTGCCATTCCTACCGCCTCAGATAAAGGATTACCGTAAAGGAGAATAACCACAGGAAAATCGTGGTCTGCAAAAAAAAGTCCTTCAGTAATATCTTTGTCGGGGATCCACTCTCTTCTTCAACGAAGCTTTTTTGGAGATACCTTAGCGTACCTAGGATAACGAATAGGGTTGTCAGATAGAGCTTATCTGTGCCCAATTTTGAGATCGTCTGCGGCGATAGGGTATACATAAAATAGGAAACGATCATTGTTCCGGCAACCACCACCATTCCTGCGTTTACAAATTCCAGATTATACCCGTCTAAGCTCTTTCTTGTTTTCTTGTGGCTGCGGTTATAAATCAGGATATCATCCCTTCTTTTGGCGAAACCGAGAAACAAGGCGAGTAGAAAGGTCAGGGTGATGATCCAGAAGGTCAAGGGCACTTTGGCCGTTACTGAACCGACGAAAAGTCTGATAACGAAACCGAAGGCGATGATCGTTATATCCACTAGGGGCACATGTTTCAACTTTAGGGAGTAACCCATATTGATGATCAAATAAAAGACAATTAAAGCCAGAAAATCAAAATGAAACCAGTAGGCGGAAAGACCCAACCCTAAGCTGATCAAAAGTGCCATGGTAAGGCAGGCCGCCGATTGAGAAATAACTCCGCTGGCCAGAGGTCTCAGTCGTTTTGTCGGATGTTCGCGATCTTCCTGAAGATCCTTTAGGTCGTTAAAAATGTAAATAGAGCTGGCAACGAGAGAAAAGACAAAAAAAGCGCGCAAATTTAAAATAAGGGAGTCTACCAACAAAAATTCACCGGCAAAAAAAAGCGGCAGAAAGATAAAAGCATTCTTGACATAATGATGAATTCGTAACAACTTCAGGTAATCGACAAGGTGCCGGAGTCGCATGGTTAAGATAAGCTCATCGGCGATAGCCGCGGAAAAGACCGAGGACCTCACCGCAGGTAAGAAGGGTGGATAAACGTTTTTTCTTTTTTATCAGGTAATAAAAGCATATGCTAACAAAATTTAGTGGTTATATTAAGGAGGCCACCATGACCAACCCGAACAACCCCCCTCAGCAGATCCAAATCAATACCGGCGACGAAATGATGCGCGGCCGTTACAGCAATTCCTTGATCGCTTCCCACAGCCCGGAGGAGTTTATCCTAGACTGGCTCTTGAACTCCCCCAGCGGGACGTTTTTAGTCTCTCGCATTATGGTCAGCCCCAGCAATTTAAGAAGGATTATCAATGCCCTGAAGGATAACCTGGAAAAATATGAACGGCAATATGGCCCGATAAAGGTGGTCGACCAGGGAGAACAGAAATTCCATTAGATCTGGAGTCCGCTGCAATCGTCGAGATTTTTTGAAATGGGGGGAGGGCGCTGGTTTTTTCTATTGACAACCGGTTGATTTTAGAGCATATATTTAATAAGTTGAGTCACAATGCCCTAAACCAGATCCTTTGGTGATTTTATCGTTGAGGAAGAAAGAATGAAATCCAAGAAAGTATTTTTGAAACCGGAGATTCAAAGCTATAACCAGGCAACCTTGGACCATTTGGTCGGCCCGATTATTACCCAGTATGGACCTCCGACCAACAGCCCGCCTCAACTGACGACCTTCACCTGCAACCCCGAAGTCCCTTTCAACAATGAATGCCCGGAAACGCTGCCCCGTATACAGGTGAAGTTTGACTGGCAGAAAATTGCCGGGGACATGGTGGGGGGAAAAAAATGCTATGCCTATATTTACCCGGCCAAAACCGGCCGGGTCGGTGTTTCAACGACTTGCGCTCCGCTGACCGACCAGACATGTGTGAGCGGGAAATCCGGGGAATGCGTTGAAATACTGGAGGCCCCGGAGCTGATACCGGTGACTATTGACTTTTTCATCCAGGATCAGGATGGGAATTCCAGCAATCACCGCTCCTGTGTCATCTCCCCGCCCTGTTAAAACGAGAAATGAAAAAGGCTCGAATTCTTTCTTCGAAAAGAGGAAAGAACAAGAGCAAATAGATCCAGGACCGGTATCCCCAGAATGGCCCGTAAGCGCTGGGAGAACCGGTTTTTCCTTTTTCTGGGGAAGGGAAGAAAGCAAAGGCACGGATAAAACCATACCCGGATCTGGACACCATCCGATTCCACCAGCGCCAACAGGCGCGATCCAACCCAACCACCCCCCATGGTTTCCGAACGGCCTGAACCAGGCCCTTGATCCGGGAAGAAGGAATATAGCTGGCGGTAGGGTTGCTGTCTCCTTTTTCCAGAAAGAGGATGTCTTGGGATGTTTTGAAGATATCCAGGATCCGGTGGGCTTTCAAAACCCTTCCTTCCCAAAAGACGGCCAGGTCCCCTTTCCGAATGTTTTCCGGGAAGCAGAAACGGACCTGGATTTCATCCCCCTCCCGTAATAAGGGTCTCATGCTTCGACCCCGGATCGGAAACCATTGTTCCCGGCCCTGGACCTGATAATCGGCCAGGAGGGCGGAAACCGATTCCTCCCTGATTCCGGCGAAGTCAATCATGATAACCTCGCGAACAATCCTCCATTACCGTCCATTAAGATGCCCTCCGGGCAATTCCATCGATCAAGTCCGTCATTTGGGAAAGAATTCCCGGTGTGAGCCGATAAAACTGAACGCCTCGGGTGGTCTGGGCCAATCGAAACAGGAGGCGCTGACGTCCGCCGGACGAATCGCTGAAGGAACGGGTGAGCGCCGGGATGTTTAAGACATAGCGGAGCAGGGTGGTGATCCCGGACGAGGGTTTCAATTTAATCAAGTCCGGGGTGGCCAGGTAATCGATCCCTTCCTTCCCCTCGGGGTAATAACTGCAGATCCCCACCCCCTGCGTCGCCGCTACCTCCTGGATCTGGGCCATCAGGGCTGTTTCTGCTTGACAGGTCAGGCGAAGGATGGGGTAGGGCAATGCCTGGATTTGATCCACTTTTTTTATTGCCGGAATATCCATCATTGTCCGGCACAGGCCCTCGGGAAGGGCGGTGAACCCGATCTCCAGGGGGATGCCGCTTGCTACCGATTTGGTCAGGGTCGCGGGCTCGACAAAAACTATATTCCGGAGTTGGCAGTGCGTGGCCACCTGGCCGGGGAAAAGATCCTCCACATCGAACATCATCCGGCCTTCCCGCCCCAGGGCCGGCAAAAATTTACGGAATCTTTCGCCTCTCCGGGACAAAACGTTGTTCAGATTTTCCCGGCTGACGGCCAGGGCGCGGGGAAAGGCCTGGATCCCTCCGTCCTGGACGGAAATCAAGGCCAGTTCGTCGGAGAGAAATTTTTTTCCCCGGGTTAGGAGTTCCAAGGTCAAGGTGGACTTTCCCCTACCGGAAGGGGCGGCGATAATCAGTCCATGGTCCAGATCCGCCAGGGCCGCCCCGTGTACCATAAAGAAATTCTCTGTCCGATCCAAAAGGTAATTGAGCAAATACATAAACAGCTCTAACCGATTAGTTGGAGCAGGGACCTGGAAGAGCCGATTATTCAAATAGAGCAGATAGCCGGAATGCTTCCGCTCACGCAAAAGAAAAAGAGGATTTATCTCCTCTTTAAAGGAATGGTGTTCCGGACCCCTTTGGAACCGGCGGTAGATGGTATCAAAGTCGCTGAAATCGGGCTCGGAGTCGGTTAAAAACTCGATGGGGTGGCCAAAAAAAAGATAAATCCGGCGATAGCCCGCCCGTGCCCCCCATTTTTCCCTGGCAAGCTGATCGGAGAGGGTCATGTTTTTTTCAGGCCCCGGTATCTTTTCATTTTAATCAGGATTGAGGCCCGGGAAAAAGCAAAACCCAATCCTTGGAGAAAAGCGAACAGGTATAAAAAAGGGACCCAACGTCTGGAATGCCGCACCGACCACTCCCGTCGCTGGTCCGATGAAGGAAGGAGGCGGTCAATCATATCCAGGGCCCGGACAGGGCGGACATGGAGGCGCTGATCGAGGGATTGCAGCCGTTTAAGCAGGGTCCAGGGTCCAGCGTTTTTCTCTGGCCGCTCCCGTCCGCTAAACGGGCCAGCAGGAAATACTTTGCCCGTGGGATAGCGGGCAGCGGTTGCTCGAAAGGCCAAGTCCACTGAGGAAGGGGCTGGAATAAGTTTTGAGTCAGGACCAGGCCGGAATGGAGGGCCGGTCCCACTTGCCAGTGTTGCGCCTCCCGGATCAATCCTTCCAGGTCCGGATGGGGTTCACCCTTCATCAGCAGCCAGAGATCCAGAAACCAGATCAGGCGGTTTCCGCTTAGCGGTTCGAAAAGGAGATCATAGCGATCGGGTGCCGAGCCAGCACGGCATTAAAGGTCCCGTGCTTATAGAGGTGCAGGCATTGGTAAAGAAACTGATCCCGGTCAGCCAGAAACCAGGATCTGGTGGATTCAGAAAAATAGACCCGGTCCCAGAGGGTCTTCCATTGATTCAAACGGCAGGAGATGTTCATCCGTCAAGTTCCAGTGGACTTCCACCACCAAGTTACGCTCCGGCAGGATAAAGGCGGCATGAAAATGAAAACCCTTAACCCATTTTTCGGGCAGATCGGAGAGGGGTTGATATCCGGCGGTAAGCAGAACCCGCTTGACCTTTTCCCAGTCCCGGTCATGAATCAGCAGGTCGATATCCTGCATGGGGCGAAGACCGGGCAGCGGATAGAGCCGGTTGATGAGACTGGCCCCCTTAAGGGGGACCACGATCAAGCGGGCTAGATCAAAATGTTCGTTGAGGCGCTTCAATTCCCGCTGAAGGAAGAAATTTTGGAGGCTGGTTTCCCGAAAAGTATTTTTTAATCGGGCCAGGAAAGTTTCCGGGAGTAGGGACTGCCACTCGGGGGCACGCAGGGAGTAATAGGTGAAAGGTGCGAGGCCCTGCATTTGAAGGAGATGGAAAAGCTCCCCCCAGGAGAGCCCATTTTCTGGACGCCCGAGAAATTCTTGAAAGGACTCAATCCGATCCGCTTGGGCAATATACTGAAACAAGTGGCGGATAAAACCAACAGCCGGTTTCATTAACGCCTTTTATTCTCAGGGGTATTTTTAAGGACTGCCCGCTCCAGGGTCGCCAGGAAAGGGAACTCTTGCCGACTGAAATCCGGGACGGCCCTACGGACGCGGCTATAGACCAACAGGGCCTGGAACCGATCTCCCCGGGTTTGATAAACCTGAACCAAGAATTCATAGGGAAGCAGCCAGGTCGGACTTTGCTGAAGACAGGACTCCGCTTCCTGAACCGCTTGGCCGAACTCCCTCCGCTGGAAATAAATCCAGGCCAATGCATACCGGGCCAAAACGTCTCCGGGATCTAATTCCAGTGCCTGCCGGAAATACCCTTCCGCGGCCTTCGGATTGTTTTCTTTCAAACGGAGGTTTCCCAGGTTCCGGAAAGTATCCGAATAAACTTGGGATCGTTTGAGGGCTGCCGTGAGTTGGGCTTCCGCCGCCTCCGGTTGGTCCAGCAGGAGGTAGACCAAAGCCAGTTCATTGTACAGATTGAGTAATTCCGGATTAATGGCCAAGGCTTGAAGGAATTTATCTTCGGCGCTGTCCAAACGGCGCAAGGCCGTCAATATCTTTCCGGAAAGGCTCAGGAGGTGAACATTGCCGGGATGCTGGGAGTCGACTCTTTCCAGTATTTCCCAGGCCTCCGCGGACCGATCCAGGCGATGCCAAAGGGATGCCAGGTTAAAGGCCAAGGCTGCATTAGTCGGTTCCAGCCCCCGGGCCCGAACCAGTAACGCTTCGGCCTCCGGCCAGCGACCCGATTGAATATAGAGAACCCCCAGGTTGCCGAGTACCAGGGGATCGTCGGGGGTTTCGGACAGCAGTCGCTCCTGCCGGGACAAGGCGTCCTCAAGTTCAGCGTCTTTCTCTTGTTTTGACTTGGAGGGGCCTGTTGGGATCAGGAGACCTTTTTGATTAAATCGGATCAAGGTACTTTGAAGAATTTTCCGGAGGTCTTCCTTGTCCTCAGTCCCATGGTGTTCGAAAAAATGATTCAATATTTCGGGCAACGATTTTTTCTCGGTCAGCAACCGCCAGATCTCGGCAGCGGTTTCGTTTAAGATATGGGTTTCGTCGCGGACCGGATCAAAGATCATTAATTCGTCGTCCAAGAGTACGGATTCCAGATCCATCCTGGGTCGATAGTCGGGCATGAAGGGTCTCTGAGAAATGGGGTTACCTCTGCATTATAAAATGACGCTTCGCCTTTTTGGGTGGGTTCCCCCGCCTATTTGGTCTGGCCGACGGGTCTCGGCGAGAGGGCTATCCAAAGGCACCTAGACCTCGAGTCCCGAGCCTAAACTGCCAAGCGAACAAGGTTCAAATGATAGTAGGAAGATCCGCTTAAGGCTGTCAAGTGATTTATCCGATCATATTGGTTAAGGGAAGGGATCGATTCGGAAGAGAACCGAATCCGGGAAACGCATCACCGGAGGGGGCCCTTTCTCACCTAAAAGTCCGAGGCGATCGGGAGGGAAGATGGCATAAGATACTCCTTGGAGGCGTAGTCTTGGGAAGAGGTCAGGCCGAGAAAGATTGACCAGGGCAAAGGCCGCCATTTCCCGGCCCGTCAGCAAATGGTTGTTCATCCGCTTGCGGATGGGCGGGAGGTCATAAAATTTTTGTGGAAAATAATCGACCACTTTCACATCCCTAACCTTTTCAGCAAGATACCGATGGGCTTGGGTGGGGAGGATGGGCCGGTACCGCCAGGGGGGAAGATTGGCATATTCGATGACCAGCAAAAGAAAGGCTAAAGCCGGAATCCAATAGTTTTTGGGCCAACGGGTCTGGAGCAGGGTGAGGCCGCCCGCCGCCAGAAGGGCCAGGGCCAGATAGGCCAAAAGGCCGAAGCGGGCATAGGAACGGAACATGGGGAAGACCGGGTAAAGGTAGTAGGCCGGCAGGGGAATCTTCAACCCCCCAACGGTGGTCAGCGGAGGCCGGGAAAAAATAAGGGCCAAGATGAATAGGATTCCGAAAAAGCCGAGATAATAGGAAGGACTTTGAGCGAAGGGCTTTGGTTTTCCCCGGAGCCCGCTATATACTGCCAGAATGGACAAGAGCAGGGGGACCAACCCCAGGTACAAGGTATGCTCGACCAAAGTCCCCCCTTCCAGTCGGGAATGGATGTAGTTCTTTCCAATCCAGCCTAAGAAGGGGTTGTCTTGGGGTGGGACAATAAATCCCCAGGGTCGGGAGCCGTACCGAAAGAGATCCGGGTAACGGGCGCTGAAAGAGGGCAGGTTATGGTAAATCAGCACCAGATGATTATAGAAATATAATGAGAATAGCAGGCCGGCCAAAGTCAAGACTCCCAGCAGGACCCAGAAAGAAGCGTGCGGGAAAACCTTCTGACCCCGGTTCACATAAAGGAACCCCCCGTGATAGAGGATAAACAGAATGGTCAGGAGCAGGCCGAAGAGGGCATAATAGTAGTTGGTCAAGACCAGGACGAGCAGAGAACCCATAACCAGGAGGCCTCGGGGAAAAGACTTTTTTTGGGAAAACAGAATAAGGCTCAACAAATAGAGGGGGAACCACTGGATCTGAGAAAGGCTCAAATGATAATAGGCATGGACCCAGTGGTAAGGGGAAAAGGAATAAACCAGGCCGGCAAAAAAGGAAGGGAAGGGTTTTTGAGTAAGCTGATACGCGAGGAGGTAAGTAAAAAACCCGGCCAGAGGAAAACTGATTAGGAGTAATAGATTAAAAGCAACAACCTCATCAAAAGCCTCGGTTAAGAGTGCTCCGGGAACTGCCACCAGGGGGTGGATAAAAGGAGAAAACCAAAGCTTTCCGGTGGCCAGAAAGGTTTGTTTGACCCTTTGGAAACGTTCCATCTCGGCATAGGGGTCGACATTGAAGCCGACCAATTCATGCCCATAAAGGGATGTTCCCATTTGAACAGGTAAAGGATAGGTAAAGAGAAAAGTCAAAAGGGAATAACTCAATAAGATGAGCAGATGGTTATTGCAGCCTTTGAAGAGATGACGCATAATATAGTAAAGCAGTCCAAACCCAAGCCTTTGGGGCCGCCTGGATTTCGGAGAAATGGTTTTTCACACCGCGGTGAAGAGTCTATGGCCTGAGGGACTTCTTCTCTTTGTACCGGGCGGGCCTCAATTATAGTAGAATTCTCTATGCCGGAAAAAGAAAAAAATCAAGTTAACGATGAACCCGCCGGGTTTGACGCCGAACTTCCTTTCGTGGATCAGAGCTATTTTCCTTCAACGGAAGAAACCCGGGCCATTCTTTTTTTGCCCGTTGAGGAGCGGCTAGAATCTATCTTGAAATCCCCCGATCCGAGGGAGCTGGTGGCTCAGATCCCGGAAACCGATCTGTTCCTCACCGTCAAAGGGTTGGGAATTAAGGAGAGCGTTGATTTGATTTCCCTGGCCACCCCGGAGCAAATCGTCCATTTATTGGACCTGGACCTCTGGAAAAAAGATCAATTGAATCAGGAGAATAGCATCGTTTGGCTGGAGACGCTGGAGGCCTGCGGGGAGGAAAAACTTAGACAGCTTTTTGACACCGTGGATTCCGAGTTACTCGTGGCCCTTTTTCAGAAGCTGATCCGAGTCGTCAAAATGGAAAGTCTGGACGATGAAATAGGCGAATCCCTGGATAATAACGGTTTTACTCTGGACGGCTATTATTATGTGCAATTTCTGAGTGGAAAGGATGCGCCTCTAATAACCCGATTTCTGAAATTCCTGAGTGTCGATGACCCCCTCTATTATCAGAATCTTTTGGAATGGGTCCACCTGCGCCTGCCGCTGGAAGAAGAAGAGACCGCCCTTCAGTGGCGCCGGGGACGATTGGCCGACCGGGGTTTTCCCGAGTTTTATGAGGCCCTGGAAATCTACCAGTATGTTCCCAGCGATCAGGTCCGGAAGGAGAGATTTCCTGACCGGTCGCTACCGGAGGCCTCTTTTTATCCTCCCAGTCACCTCGAAGCCGCCGGGGAGGGGACTTTCCTTTATGCCGCCTTGAACCGGGGGTTGGAGGAAGGGGAGATCACTCGAATCAAATGGGAACTGGCGCACCTGGCCAATCACCTCTTGGTGGCCGACGGCGCGGAGGTGAATGAGCCGGCGCCGATCTACCAATCGGTCCAAAAGGCCTTTCAATTCCTGGATCTGGGGCTGCGTCATTTAAGTCGGGATGATTTGGGATCGGCCGGGGAGATCCTGAGGCGTATCCCCCTCCTCCGGATTTTTCAAACCGGGCACAGCCTGGGTTTGGAACTGAAATTCCGGGCGGAAGCCATTATTCGCAGAGGGGAATGGTACCGGGATATCCTTCTGCGGGAGGAGGTGCTGGATTCGCCTTTCAAGGAAACGATCCGGGGCCTTTTTTTTAAAAGGCCGCTTTATTATGATCAATCTGGAGGTGGGAATTACCATCCTTTCCAGGACTTGAGGGCACTCGCCGAGACCGGGGCGTTGCTGGATAACCTGGCCGCCCTGGGCCGATTGATCTCCCAGCGCCTGGGGGTCGCCCCTGGGGAGATCAA
Organism: uncultured delta proteobacterium; assembly: GCA_963743305.1. Lineage (GTDB taxonomy): Bacteria > Desulfobacterota > RBG-13-43-22 > RBG-13-43-22 > RBG-13-43-22 > CAVQSS01. The sequence continues at coordinate 255,992 of CAVUPH010000014.1, read as the reverse complement.
CAGCCTTTCCACGGTTTCTCTTTATCAACCCGACCCCCCACTCAGCGCTGTTTGTTTGACCGTCTTGGCTAACCGGATGCTGCGCGGGCAGACCGTGTTGCAACCGCTGACCCTTGAAGATTGGAAGCGGGTGAAGGGTCTGTTTTTTGAGCAAAACCCGGAAGCCGGACTTCCTCTGACAGCCGAGTCAAAAGTATTTCAGCTCGGATATCGCTTATTCACGGATAAGGGGCCGGAGTTATCGCCCACTGAAGAGGAAGTTCTACGCTGGTGGTTAGAGTTCTTGATTAATAAACTGAAGGCCGAACTGGGAGGGATCCCGTCCGGCGGAAAAGCAGACCCCAGATTTATTTCCGGGTTTATCATCCTGCGGCCCGTAAGTTGATGGATTCTTTCTTTTGCCTTGCCTTTTTTAGCCAGCGGCATTAAAAAAAACTATGTCTTCCTTAGCGATTATCATTTTAGCGGCCGGAAAAGGGACCCGGATGAAATCGGACCGGGCCAAAGTCCTCCATCCTTTGTTGGGACGGCCGTTATTAGGCTACGTTTTGGACGCGGCCAACGCTCTGAGGCCCGAAAAAACGGTGGTGGTCATCGGCCACCAGGCGGAACAGGTGCGCCAGGCTTTTGACCGTCCGGGTTTGACCTTCGTCATCCAGACCCCCCAGTTGGGGACCGGCCACGCGGTGCGGCAGACCTCCAGGGTTCTGTCTTCTTTTCCCGGAATAATCCTGGTCTTGTCCGGAGACGTTCCTTTGCTCAAGAAGGAGACCCTGGGAGAAATCATTCGAACCCACCGGAAGAAGAAATCCCCGGTTACGCTGTTGAGCACCCGATTACTTCAGCCGCTGGGCTACGGTCGCATCCTCCGGGATCCCCAGGGCGAGCTAAAGCGAATCGTTGAGGAAAAAGATGCCACCCCGGAAGAACGTCTGATTCAGGAAGTGAATGCCGGGATCTATTGCTTTGACTCCGGATTTCTTTTTGCCGCCCTGCCTAAGCTCTCCCGAAAAAACCGGCAGGGGGAATATTATTTGACCGATGTCATCCAACTAGCCCGGGAATCCGGGCAGTCGGTTTCGGTGCTGCTCCATCCTCAATCCGAGGAAGTACTGGGGATCAATGATCGAACGGAATTGGCCCGAACCGGCCAGATCCTGAGAAGGCAAATCAACGCGGAATGGATGAAACAAGGGGTCACTTTATTGGATCCGGAAAATACCTATATCGAAAAGACCGTTAAAATCGGACCGGACACCACCATTGGATCCTTCACGGTTATCGCAGGCCGAACACGCATTGGCAGACGCTGTCTGGTGTCTTCCCAGGTAATCCTTGAAAATGCAGTTCTGGATGAGAGCGTCAGCGTGCCTCCTTTTTCCCATATCAAGGATCGAAGGGTAACCGCTCGGAAAACGGACGTTCCTGTTATTAAGACATAAGGATCAGGAGTCACTATGTGTGGGATTATAGGATATTTAGGGCCAAAGGATCCGGTGGGGATCATCTATGAGGGGTTGCAGCGCCTGGAATATCGGGGGTATGACTCGGCCGGGATTGCGGTGATTCAGGATGAAGGGTTTGCCATTCGCCGCAGCGAGGGCAAATTAAACAAGTTGGGGGCGATCCTGGCCCGTGATCCCCTGGTCGGTCGAATCGGTATCGGTCATACCCGCTGGGCCACCCATGGACGGCCCTCGGAAACCAATGCCCACCCGCATGTGTCCGGACAAATCGCCGTGGTCCACAACGGGATCATTGAGAACTATCTGGAGTTGAAAAATCAACTCATGGGGGAAGGGCATCGCTTTTCTTCGGAAACCGATTCGGAGATCGTGGCGCATCTCATCGATAAATACGCCCGGGATCTGGACCTGGTTCAGGCGGTCCGGAGAGCACTGGAGGATATTAAGGGGTCCTATGCCCTGGTGATCCTCCATCAAAAAGACCCCCGGACCATGATTGCCGTGCGGAAAGAATGCCCGCTGATCCTCGGGCTTGGGGAAGGCGAGCTTTTCGTAGCTTCCGATATTCTGGCTTTTTTGCATCATACCGACCGGGTCATTTACCTGGAAGATGGGGACCTGGCCGTCCTGACCTTGCCTCATCCCGCGATATTCAACTGGAAAAAAGAAAAAATTGAAAAACCGGTTCAGAAGATTTCCTGGAACCCGGTTATGGCCGAGAAGGCCGGCTTCAAGCACTTCATGCAGAAGGAGATTTTTGAGCAACCCCAATGCATCATTGATACTTTCCGAGGTAGGATTTCACCGGAAACCGGGCAGGTGACGCTGCCGGAGTTCGGGCTGGAGGCCGGGGAACTCCGGAAGATCAGCAGGGTGGTTATTGTGGCCTGCGGGACCTCCTGGCATGCCGGACTGGTGGCCAAGTTTCTTATTGAGGAATACTGCCGCCTCCCAGTGGAGGTGGATTACGGTTCCGAATACCGTTATCGGAACCCGATCATCAATCCCCAGACCCTGATTATTCTGATCTCCCAATCCGGCGAGACAGCCGATACCCTAGCCGCTATGCGGGAAGGGCGGGCCAAGGGCGCCCGGATCCTGGCCATCTGCAACGTGGTGGGCAGCACCCTGGCCCGGGAAGCGGATGGGGTAATTTATACTCACGCCGGACCGGAGATCGGGGTGGCCTCCACCAAGGCCTTTACCACCCAATTGGTCGCCCTAACGCTCCTGAGCCTGCATATCGGCCAGGAGCTCGGCTGCGTTTCAGCGGAAGAGCGCCTCCGGGTCGCCCGGGACCTGTTGCTTCTGCCCCGCGGCGTCGAGGAGATCCTGGAAAAAGAAGGGCTGATTCAGGCGGTGGCCCAAAGGTACTTTCAGGCCCAGGACTTTCTTTTTCTAGGACGGGGGATTCATTACCCCATCGCCCTGGAGGGGGCCTTAAAACTCAAAGAAATTTCTTATATCCATGCCGAAGGCTATCCGGCCGGGGAGATGAAACATGGTCCGATTGCGCTAATTGACGAGGACCTGCCCACGGTGCTTCTGTTGCCGGAAAACGAGATCCTGGAAAAGGTGCAAAGCAATCTGCAGGAGGTCAAGGCCCGGGGCGGGAAGATCATCGCCCTGACCGATCAGGAGGAAGGAGCCGGGTTCAGGATCGGAGCGGATGACCTGCTGCGGGTTCCTAAGATCCATTGGACGCTTTCCCCGATCCTCTTCACCATCCCGCTGCAGCTTCTGGCCTACCACGTCGCCGTGCTGCGGGGCACGGATGTGGATCAGCCCAGAAACCTGGCTAAGAGCGTAACCGTGGAATAGCCATCTGGGGCGGAGTACCGTAAGTCCAGCGCAGAGGGTATGAGCAGCGGGGTAAAAACAAAAAGCCCGGGCGTTAAAAAGAAGACGCGCAGCGCGCTAAGGGAAAAAATAAGCGGAATAACCGGACCGGACCAAAGCCAGCGATTAATACCCTTTGAAGAGATCCGACCCTCAGCCGGTCATCCGACCGGAAAGAAACGAAAAAAATGCCCGGATTGCCATTACTGTCAAGGTTGTTCCCAGGACCGTTGCCGCCTCTGCCGGGCCGGCCGGAAACCGGTTCGGGGTAAACTTTCCCTGGTTGAGCAAGTTGCCTTGTTCGAAAAAATCAATCGTCCTAAAAGGAGAAAGCCGTCCGGATTTGGGCGGCGATAACCCATGAAACAAGCCTTTCCCGACATAACCAGCCTCATCGGCCATACCCCATTGATCAAATTGAATCGACTTAATCTCAATAAGAAGGCGGCGGTCTGGGCTAAGATCGAGTCCTTTAATCCTGGCGGATCGATCAAGGACCGCGTCGCCTTGTCCATGGTGGAGGGTGCGGAAAAAAGCGGCACCTTGACTAAGGATAAAACCATTATTGAAGCCACCTCGGGAAACACCGGAATCGGCCTGGCCCTGGTAGCTGCCGTCAGGGGGTATCCGCTGCTTCTGGCTATGCCCGAATCGGCCAGCATTGAACGCCAAAAGATCCTCCGGGCCTACGGGGCCAAGATCCTCCTGACGCCGGCTCACCTGGGCACCGATGGGGCCATCGAAAAGGTCTATCAAATGGCTCGGGAGAACCCGGAACGCTATTTCTTGCCGGACCAGTTTAATAACCAGGACAACATCATGGCCCACTACCACGGCACCGGCCGGGAAATCTGGGAGCAGACCGGGGGCAAGGTGACCATGGTGGTGGCCACCATGGGGACCACCGGAACTCTGATGGGCCTGACCAAGCGGCTCAAGGAATTTAACCCGAACATAAAAATAGTCGGCGTGGAGCCTTATTTGGGTCATAAGATCCAGGGCCTGAAAAATATGAAGGAATCGTATAAGCCCGGTATCTATGACAAGAGTATTTTGGACGAAGTGGTCAACGTGGAGGATGAAGAGGCCTTTGAAACGGTCCGGAAGCTGGCCAGGGAAGAAGGCCTTCTGCTGGGGATGAGTTCAGGAGGAGCCGTATTCGTAGCCCTCCAAAAGGCCCAGCAACTCAAGAAAGGCCTGATTGTGGTCATCTGCCCGGACGGCGGGGAACGCTATCTGAGCACCACGCTCTTCGATGAAAAGGAAAAAAACGGGCTGGTTTTTTATAACACCCTGAGCCGGGAAAAGGAAAATTTTGTCCCCCTCAAGGAAAACCGGGTTTCCATTTATTCCTGCGGTCCCACTGTCAGCGCTTTGATTCATCTGGGGAATTGCCGCCGCTTTGTCATGGCCGATTTGCTGCGCCGCTACCTGGAATTCAAGGGGTTGGAAGTCCAACATGTCATGAATATTACCGACCTTCATGACCGGACGATACGCGGAGCCGAAGAAGCCAACCAGACCCTGGAGGCCTTCACCGGGTATTTCACCCAGGCGTTTTTAAGCGATATCGACACCTTGCGGATTAAACGGGCGTCCCATTATCCTAAGGCCAGTGAGCACGTGGAGGACATGATCGCCCTGTCCCGGGAACTCTTGAAAAAAGGGTATGCCTATGAAAAGTTCCGCTCGGTTTACTTTGATATCTCCCGTTTTAAGCCTTATGGCCACTTGTCCCGGGTTGACTTAAAAAAAATCCAGCTCGGGAAAACCGTAGACCTGGATGAATATGAAAAAGACAACCCCCGGGATTTCACTTTGCTGAAGCGCACCAACCTTTCGGAACTCAAGAAAGGGATCTATTTCGTTACCGAGTGGGGGAATGTGCGTCCGGGCTGGCATGTGGAATGTTCGGCCATGGCCTTAAAATATTTGGGAGAAACCTTTGACATCCATACCAGCGGGATGGATCTGGTATTCCCCCATCATGAAAACGAAATCGCCATCAGCGAAGCGGCCACCGGCAAGAAATTCGTGAACTACTGGCTGCACAGCGATCTGGTTTACGTGGAAGGGAAAAAGATTTCCCCGGCCGGCGGGAATGTGATCACCTTGCGGGACCTTTTGAACCAGGGCTACACCGGTCGGGAAGTCCGGTACTGGCTGCTGTCCACTCACTATCGCAAACCCCTTCATTTTTCTCTTAAAACCCTGGAGACGTCCCGGAAGACATTAAAACGCCTGGATGAATTCGTCCAGAAACTTTATTCCCAGCAAGCGGGGCAAGAAGAGCATCCGGAGGTCGGCGAGGCCCTTTATCTTTTCAAAACCCGGTTTAAGCGGGCCATGGACGACGATCTGAATATTGCGGCGGCCCTGTCGGCCCTCTTCAAACTCATCCGCGCTCTGAATCCGGTGTTCATTGAAAAGCGGATTACCCCTGAAGAGTTCCTGGAGATCGATTCGGTCTTAAAGCAGACCAACACCGTATTGGAAATTTTTGATTTTCCGGACCGGGAGCTCCCTTTAGAAGTGCGGGATATGCTGGAGCAACGGGAGCAGGCCCGGCAGCGCAAAGAGTTCACCGAGGCCGACCGGATTCGTGACCAGATTTGCGCCAGGGGATACCGGATTATTGACTTGAAAGATAAGACCCTCTGCACCTTGTGCCGGATAAAGGACGCTTCATGTCCCGAATAGACGATTATAAGAATGCCCTGGCACTGGCCCGGGAGGAGTGGGCCAAGCAGGACCCCCAACAGGCGGCTGTCCTCAGCGGGGCAGCCTGCCAACAGGGACCGGACGGGACTCGCCTGCAGCTTCAGTTTATGGATAAGACGATTACCATAGCCTGGCCGGAAGGCCAGGTTCAGGGACCGGACCCGGCCAAAGAGCTTTCCCTGCAGGAACAGGTTTTGATCCTCCATTACCTGCTGAAGGCCCCGGGAATCCCGTTGGCCGGACAATGGATCACCTTCCGAGAGATCCCTTCCGGCGAGTTCTATTACTCGGCTTTTGTCCAGCGGGCCAAAGAGCCCCTGGTCAAGACTTTCGGTCACCGGCCTCGGCTCTTGGCCGAATTGGGGGTTCAACAGGGCGGGGTCGAAAGAGAGGAAGGGGATGTCTGTATCTGTTTTCAGGCTTTCCCCAAGATCCCGGTCTGCCTGATCCTCTGGGCCGGAGATGACGAGTTCCCACCGGACGGCAACGTTCTGTTCGATGCCAGCATCGCCCGGTATTTAATTGCCGAAGATGCGGCGGTTTTAGCTGGAATGGTGGTCTATCCCCTGATCGGGATGGCCTTTAAGCAAGGATAAAGAAATGGAAAAGCAGGGGGTGGCTTAACAGGTTGTATCTGTTAAAAAAATAGTTTGACTTTTTTATTTTTTGATCTTACTCTAATTGCTGTAGTAAGAGAATTGGGCTTTTTTACTCAAACGGTTGGCGCATTTGGGAAGATTTTTGCTTAGGCATCTCTAAATATGGCCGTCAATAAAACACTTCCCGTCGCTTTTTATCCGATAGCCACCCATCGGAAGGAATACAATTATAACTTTCTGCCCGGAAAGCTTCGGGCGAACCCGCCGATCCCCAAGGTCAAAAACCCGATCGTCCTGGAAGCCGATGCGGTTATATTAGAAACTAATTCGCACGACGGACTTTCTTATGAAGCATCTAAGCCCTTCCAGCGGATCAACACCGCTTATCCGGGCCCTTCCCCTGAGGTACCCCTTCAGATCCCCCCTTTTTTGAGGCAGACCTTTATTGAAGCCTATCGCCGCCAAGCCGATCCCCGCTTGGATCTGCCTCCCAAAGGCGCCTGGGTGAATCTGACCGCTTAAAATAAGATTAAAGTTTTTTCCCTTCCTGGACGATATAGACGGTGAAAGGCAAGTATCATGGTCATCACCAGCTATCACATACAAAACGTTCTGCGAACCTATAGCCAGCAAATATCGGAAGGCAGTCGGCTGGCGAGAAGCCGGAAGTCAGACAAGGGGGAGCAGAATGATTTTGTGAAAATCTCCGGTGAAGCCCGTAAACGACACATGGTGGATACGATCAGCCAGGAAATGCTCAATCATCTGACCCAGACCTCCGAACGGAACGGCACAGCGCAGGAGATCCTAAACCGGCTGAGTCAGGAATATGGGAAACCTTTAGAGGTCGACCGAAAAGAAAACGAAAACCTGGTATTTAAGGTGATGGACCATGCGGGTAAAGAGGTCGTCGATACCCTGTCCCCGATGGACAGCGAGCAACTGAAAAACCGTTTAATAGACATTACCAAGACTATAGTCAGCAATAATCTGTTATAAAGGAGCAGGGTTCATGAAAATTCAAGATATCGGCCAAAAGGCTCAGATCCTCCAGTATGTCAATCAGCAGAACAAGGTAAACACCAATGATCAGAGCACGATCAATCCGGAAAATAGGGTACAAAGCCAAATTGGGGACCGGGTGGATTTATCTCCCTCCTTCAGGATGATTAAGAAGATCGAAGCGCTCGCTCTCTCGGCCCCGGATACCCGAGCCGATAGAGTGGCGGACCTTAAGAAAAAAGTGGAATCCGGGACCTACCAGGTGAACAGTGAAGAACTCGCCGGGAAAATGCTGAAGGCGTCTCTTGTTGAACTGAACAGCTAGCACCTGCTTTTCCTTCCCTTCCCCCAAAAAGTCGGCTTTGGCCGGCTTTTTCTTTTGAGAGGCAACCGATCTTGGTTAGTTTCTTGTGGGGACCGGGTGGCGGACGGAATAGTCGCTCTGATAGAGGACGACCTGTTTGGCGATTTTTTTTCCGGAATTGATCACCACCGGGGCCAGGAGGTTGGCCGTGATTTCCGATGGCGGTTGTCTAGAGATATTCACTACCACCAGGGCCGTGATCTCCGCGACCGGTTGATCGATTTGCAGCAGGAGAGAATCTTCGGGAGACAGGTCGATATCGTAGTCCGCAACCAGGTCCAGGGGGTCCATCAAAACGAAGGCCAAGTCCTGGTTTTCTATGGACTGAAACCACTGGAAGGGAGACCCTTCTCTATGGTTGATCAGGATATAACGGGTCCACTCCGGAAAACCGATGATCCCTTCCGGAAGGTGGAAGATCTGCTCCTCTTTGACAACTATCGTACCAAAACGGCTGGTTTCAATCTGCAATGAACTATGTCCTGTCTACAAGGTTATTTTAATTGATCGGTCAGTTGATCCAACTGGGAAAAATCCCATTGGGCCGCCAGTCGGTTCTCCGCCTGGATCTTTTGATAAATTTCTTCCCGAAAAATCGTGGTCTCCTGTGGGGCCTCAACCCCTAACCGGACCTGTTTGCCCTTAATATCGACCACCACGATTTTGATCCGATCCCCGATGGTGATGGTTTCCCCTATTTTTCTCGTTAAAATAAGCATTTTCACCCTCCCTGGCGAAAACGATTAAATGAAATACGCTGGGCGCTGAGCGCCGGATGTTGGGTTACATATAATTAATCAGGCTCAGCTTCCCTACCTGGGCGGTGGTCATCAGAGTCGCCTGGTAGGCCATCTGCACCTGTGACAAATCAATGGACATCTTGGCTATATCCGCATCCTCGACTTGGGAAAGCTGTTCCGTAAAATTCAAAGTCATGTTCTGCAAAATGCCCTGCCGGGTCTCCAGGCGATTGGCCCGGGCCCCCACGTCGGCCAGTTGATTGTTGAAATGATCCAGGGCGGAATCCAACCCCGTCATGGCCTGCTGGATCCCGGTAACATTATTGTCCTCCAGGGCCTGCTTCAGACCGCCCAACGTGTCAAAAAGGGTGGAATTCATAAATACCGTCTGGCCGTTTCGTCCGATGGCCAAGGTCTCGCCTTGTCCGATGGCTACCTGAAAGTCATTCCCTTCTCCGTTGTATTGAGCCGTATCGATAGTCCCATTATTCATTTTGGTGAAAGGCGCCGTTCCCGTTTGGTAGCCGGCGAAGATATACTTTCCGCCGACCTGGGTGTTCCCCAGGGAGATGGCCTGGTCCAATAGGTGACTCACCTCTATGGCCATATTGCTGCGGGTCGCCGCTGATTGAGCGCCATTGGCCATCTGGACCGCAATCTCTTTGGCCCGGGTCACTACATCCTGCGATTGGCTCAGGGCGGATTCGCTGGAGTCCATCCAGGATTTCCCGGTATTTAGATTTCGCCCGTACTGATCCACCTGGGACAACAGGTTCCGGTACCCGATGGCCGAGGCCGCGCCCAAGGGGTCATCGGAGGGACGGTTGATCTTCTTTTGGGAAGACAATTTTTCATTGACTGTATTCAGGCCTTCGGTCAATTGCTGAATCCGCCGTTCCAGGCTATCGTAAAGGGTCGAAGTGGCTATACGCATGGCCGGTATCCTTTATTGTTTCATTTGTAGTATCGTAGTAAAAAGTTCGTCGGCAACCGTCACCAATTTGGCGGCGGCTTTGTAAGCGCTCTGCATCTCCATCAACTTGGTCATCTCTTCATCCAGATTGACCCCGGAGACGGAGGCCCGGACATCATTCAGGCTGTCGACCATGGTCTTAGTAAAGTCATATTGCTGCGTGGCACCCTGCGGTCAGGACCCCGATGTCCCCCACCAGGGTGCGATAATAATCATCCAGGGAGGAGGTCGTGGTCACCGAGGTAGTCGTCGCTCCCCGGTCCGTGTAGGTCCACTTCTTGAGACTCAAGGTGGTATCGGTTTGGATGGAGAGGATTTTCAGGGCGTTGCGGTTGTCCCCCGGAAGAGGACCCGCAGGAGGGCCGGGCGAATTGGCTTCGGCCGCGGCGATGTTTTCAGGGTTGTCTTTCACGCCATTGGCGCCGGTGCTCAAGTCGATGAAAGCCGCGGCGCCGTTGTAGTTCCCGGTGTTGGGAACGTTCGGAGGAGTCTGGAAATCATTGAAAAAGTTGATCCCGCCGACCCCTTGTAGATTAAAACCGGCTGCATGGATATCGTTAACATTTTTGATCAGGGTCCCAGCCAGTTCATCCAAGTTGGCCAGGTATTGGGGAAGCGTCTCATCGCGGAGGTCCAAAAGTCCTCCGATCTTGCCTCCTTGTAGGCTGCCACTAATGTCCGTGGGGACGCCGTTCCAATAAATGGACGAACCGTTTTGAGACAATTTCCAGGATTGGGCGTGGTCGACCAGGAGCTGGCCGTTGGTAGTCACGAAAGTCACGGAACCGTCTTTATTTTCAAAAGTCCGGCCCTCGATCAGGCCGGATATTTTTTCCAGCAGCACATTTCGCTGATCCCGCAAATCGTTGGCCGTCGTCCCATTGGATTCACTGGAAACAATCCTCTGGTTTAAATCGGCCATCTGGCCCGTTAAACTATTCAAGTCGTTGATAGAAGCCTTGAGGCTGTTGCCGACTTCGCTTTGGACGCGGGTGAGATCACTGCCGATGGTGTGAAACCGTTCGGTCAGGGCTTCCGCCTTCTGGAGCAGGGCCGTGCGCTCGGGAATACCGCTCGGGTTATTGGCCAGATCTTGCCAGCCGTTCCAGAATTCGTTCAGCGCCTGGCTGAGGCCATTCCCGGCCTGGTCGTTGAACAGACTCTGGACGTAAGAAAGGGTGGATTGCTTGGTAGCGGTTTCCTGTAAGATGCTCTCCTGCTGTTGCAGGCTTTGGGTAATGAACCGATCATAGTATTGGGAGACCGAATCCACCACCACCCCGTAGCCCAACTTGATCGGAGAAGTGGTATCCGAGGCCAGATTTTCAAAATTAGCCACTTGGCGGCTGTACCCGGGAGTATTGACATTGGCGATGTTATGGCCGGTCACGGCGATTCCCTGCTGCTGCGCGGACAGGGCGCCCCGGGCCAGGTTGAGCACAAAGGAGATACCCGACATAACGACTCCTATAAACTCCGACTGATAAAAGAGGAAGAGCCCCCGGAGTTCATGGCCCGCCGCTTTTCAAAGGGGCCATAGGCGGGTGGTTTATCCGGCGGTGGGGCCAGGAGGAAAAAAAACTCTTCGATGACCCTCAAGCTCTCCTCGATATAGCGCCGGTTTCTTTCATTCCGGGACTGGATATCCATTTTTATTTTCCGGATGGATTTTTGAACCTTAGCCAGAGCGGCTTCCCGGGGGTCTGAGGTTTGAGCCTGTGACCCGCCGCCTGGCCCCCCGATTTCCGTATTTTTGCCAGCCGCTTTTTCCAACGGCAGATAAGGCCCGATTTTTTGAGCCAGATCGTGAAGCTCCAGGATCCGGCTCTCTTTAGCCCGGGTCAGAGGAATGAGCCTGGTGATATCCCGCTTTTTAAGACACTCCCACTCCTGGTCCAGAAGAGCCAACAGAGCTTCATACCCCTGTTTTTCGGTCTTCAGCCAATCCAGTACTTGTTGGCCCCTTAAGGTTTCCCGACTCATGGCGTTCCTCCCGATCCAGTTAAGGTTCCGCTTTCAGGCATTTGCAAACCGTTCGCCGGACGGGCCATCCGAGCCTTTTCGTGTTCCAAAACGTTCCGGTAGATGAGCTTACCCACGCCCAATGCCCCTTTTTGAGCCATTTTCTTGCTGATCTCCCGGTCAAACAGGGATTGATAAACCTCCTTGCCGGGGGCGTCTTCCAGTAATTTGGATTTCAGGACCGTCCGACGCATGGATTGCAGGAGCTGATTGATAAACAGGGCCTCAAAATCTTCGGAGGCCTTCTTTAGCTTCTTTTCATCGATCTTTTTCCCACCCGGTTTCGTCGGGAGCGGGAGGGGCGGCGGATTCACGGCTAAGGTGTTAATCGGCATTATTTCCCTTTTTCTTAAAAAATTAGATTATTTCCAGGTCCGCCTGTAAGGCGCCGGCCGACTTGATCGTCTGCAGGATGGAGATCAGGTCCCGGGGTGTCACCCCGATGGCATTCAACGACTGGACCAGTTCGCCCAAATTAGCCCCCTGGGGAACGACCATCAACTTTTTCCCTTCCTCTTTGACCGAGACATCCGAGTCGGGGGTGACCACCGTGGCTCCCCCGGGGGCGACAATCGGTCCTGGGGCCCCACCGGAAGGTGGGGCGCCGCTGGGCGTCACCCCCCGGCCGGACGCTCCCGGCTGGGCACCCGGCGCGAAGGGCAGGGGCTGGGAAACATTAAGATTTTCTTTGATCTGGATGCTCAGATTGCCGTGGGCCACGGCCACCGTGGAAATTCGGACATTTTCGCCCATGACGATCGTGCCGGTCCGCTCATTGACGACAACTTTGGCCGGGGCATCGGGGGTCACCTCCAACCTTTCGATAGCCGCAATCCAATCTGCCGGGTTGGATTGGTGGCCCTCCGGAATGGAGATCCGGATGGTCCCGGAATCGAGCGATCGGGCCATATCGGCACCGGCAAACCGGTTGATGATCTCCTTGACTTTTTCAGCGGTGGTGAAATCGGAGGTATAGAGGGCCAGGAACAACTCCTTCTTGTCCGCCAGACGCACCGGCACCTCCCGCTCAATAATGGCACCCTTGGAAATGGTCGCCACCGTGGGATGGTTTTTAGTCACCCCTCCGCCGGCCGCCCCCGAAACCACATACCCGCCCACCGCAATCGGACCCTGGGTCAGGGCGTAGACCTGATGGTCCACCCCTTTCAAGGGGGTCAAGAGCAAGGTCCCCCCTTGGAGGCTTTTAGCGTCTCCAATGGAAGAGATGACCACATCGATCTTACTTCCCAGACGGGCAAAGGGCGGGAGATTGGCCGTGACCATGACCGCGGCTACGTTCTTAAGCTTGATGTTGGAGAAACGCTCCCGTTCCACATGAACGCCCATACGCTCCAGCATGTTCAAAGTGGAGCGTATGGCGAAGTCGACGTTGTTCGAACTGTCCCCGGTCCCATTCAGCCCCACCACCAGACCGTAACCAACTAATTGGTTACTGCGGATCCCCTTGATAGAGGCGATATCTTTCAGGCGGGCCGACCAGCCCGGGGCGGCCAGGGCCAGGACCAGGAGCAGGGTGAAGCCTGATCGAATAATCGGGGTTCGGTTGACGGGCTGCGGCCTATTCACATGGTTTTCCATTTAGCGTTTCTTTCATTCCAGAAATATTGTTTATTATCCAGTATCGCTGTTGATCTTTATCCAGAATCAATTTTCGTACTAAAACGGCCAGATCCAATCCAGGAGTCGGGCCACTAAACCCGGATGCTGCTTGTCGCTGATTACCCCGTAGCCGCTCAGCTCGATGACCGCGTCGGCGATGTAGGTGGACAGGACGACATTGCTGGAGGAGATATCCACCGGGCGGACCTCACCCTGAAGATAGATATACTGGTTCTCGTTATTGACCCGCACGTCCCTGGCTCCCCGGATGACCAAATTGCCGTTGGGCCGGACCTTGATCACTCGGGCGGTAATGAAAGCCGTCAGTTTAGAAGAGTTGGTGGTGGTTCCCTGGCCGTCGAATTTGTTTCCGAAATCGACTGAATGAGAATTCCCCAATTCCTTGATCATGCCTAATTGCTGGAAAGCCTCCAATATCCCGCTCCAACCGGCCTTCAATCCGGATTGCCGGTCGAGGCTGGTCGAGGCGTTATTCGAGGCGGAAGCCGTTTCCACGATGCTGATGGTGAGGATATCATTGACGTGGGAGGCCTTTAAATCCGTAAAGAGGTTGGCGGCCGTCGAGGCCGACCAGAGGGAGCCCTCCTCCGAGACGGCGGCGATCTCCGCCGGGGCCGGATCAACCGGGGAGGCATTCAAGCGGTGGGAGGTTAAGGGCATGCAGGCCCCGGTAGCCATCGATAGCAGGATGAAGATTCCCCAGATTATTTTCTTGGATTGGGTCATAGTTCAGTTCCCTTAATTGACATCCAGTTGGACAGTGCCGGCGTCCACTACCCGGGCGAACAATTCTTTCTTGCTTCCGAGATTGACCAGTTTCACCCGGTCGCCTTTTCGCCCGGTCTCCTTAATCTCGCCGAGGCAGGAAATCCGTAGGCTGTTTCTTTCCAGGATGACATTGACCACATCCCCCTTTTTAACCAGAGGCGGGACCTCGAGCAGGGAGGCCCGGATGGGTTCCCGTCCGTTGAGGTTGACGATCATTCGTTTCCCCAGGACCTCCTGCGGGTCGGTGACCGCATCCGGGGGCAGTTGCTGAAGATTAACGGGCATGACCCGGACGTCTTCGGCCTGAATTTCCTGATGCCGCTTCAGGTAGCGGTCGGCCACCACCACTTTTTGATAAAGGTCCACCTGGGCGCTCACGGTCATTCGTTCTAATTCTTTTCCCTTCCCGTAGAATACCAGGTTGGCTCGAACCCATCCGCCTTTACGCAGGGGTTCCGAAATCCAAACCTTACAGGACCGGGCTTCCGCCGGCAGGGTGACATCCTCGAAGTCTCGCACCTCCCGCACCTCCACTTGGATATTTCCCCCGGGCAGATTTTTGCTGATATGACCTGCTATGATTCGACCGATCTCTTCCGCTCCCAGGACACGCCCTTCTCGAATAACGGTGATTTTTTGAGGCGCAAGCTCCCAAGGCCGGCGAATCCACTCCGGGACGGTTTCCAGGGCCGAGGCGACCTCCTCGCTGGTCACCACCGCGGCCTCCCCGGGTTCGGGTGCCCGTTTGATCGGCAATTGATTGATCTCCGCCGTCAAGGCGCTCCGCAACCCTTTAAGGTCCGCTACATCGCCGACCCGGATCCACTCACCGGAAACAGTCGCCCGGCTTTTGAAAACCATTCGCGGGCCGGACTCCGCTCCCCAGGTGCCGCCGATGTAACTCAGGCTCAGCAGCCCGAAGCCGATGGCGATTCCCAAAATACGAATTGAATTCTTCAAGGTCTGCCTAATAAGTTCCATAAGACTCCCTTAACGCTTGAGGTTATTCACCTGTTGGAGCATTTCATCTCCGGTTTGAATCGCCTTGGCGCTGATTTCATAGGCCCGCTGGGCGATGATCATGGTCACCATTTCCTCGACGATATCCACGTTAGACATTTCCAGGAACCCTTGGCTGATGGACCCAAACTGTTCCGTCCCGGGGTTGCCTTCCACCGGGTCCCCGGATCCGTCGGTAGTGACAAAGTAATTCTGTCCGATGGCCTGAAGCCCGGCGGGGTTGATGAAATCATAGACCTGCATCTGGACGCTCCCCAATTCCTTGCCGGCGGCATCGGTGCAGACCAATTTTCCCCCCGAACCCACGGTGATGGTCGTGGTTTGGGAAGGCACGGCAAATTCAGGCTGGAGCCGGCTCCCATTGCTGTCCATGATGTACCCATCCTTGTCGGTTTTGAAGGACCCGGCCCGGGTGTACACCTCCCGGTCGTTACTGATCAGCTTGAAAAAACCGCGGCCGTCAATGGCCAGATCCAGGGGGTTGTTGGTATGGGTGTAATCCCCCTGTTGAAAATTTTTGCTGACCGAAATGACCTTGGTGCCCATGCCCACTTGGATGCCCACCGGCAACTGGCTCCCTTCCGAAGTCGAAGCACCGGCGTTGCGGATATTTTGGTACATCAAATCCTGGAAGTTGGTCCGGCTGCGTTTGAAGCCGGCGGTATTAACATTGGCCAGGTTGTTGGCGATAACAGCCACATTCGATTGTTGGGCCGACATGCCGGTGGCAGCCGTCCAGAGTCCGCGTATCATCTTGTGTCTTTCTCCTTATTTATTCATTTCGATCTAATTTTATTTAGGATTCATTGGGTTACGTTCGACCCACCTCGTTGACGGCTTTGCCGGTCATTTCATCATTAGCCTGCATAATTTTCAGGCAGTTCTCATAGGTCCGGAAGGCCTCCATCATTTTGGTCATTTCTTCTACGGCGTTCACATTGGCCGTTTCCAGGTAACCCTGTTGGACCTCCAAACCTTCCACCCCCAGTTCCGGCTGGGGCTCATCGAGACGAAAAAGGGCGTGTCCCTCTTTCTTGAGCAGACTCGAATCCTTAAATCGCACTAAGACCGGCTTGCCCACGGTTTCCGCTGTGCTGCCGGCTTCCACCCCTTGGGCCCGGATGCTCCCATCCGTACCTACGGTGATTTTTTTCTTGCCGTCCAGGGTGATTTCCCCACCTTCTCCCAATACCGGATAGCCGCCGGCGTTGACCAATCGTCCCTGGGCATCCAGACGGAAATTACCGGCTCGGGAGTAGCGGATTCCCAACGGAGTGCTGATCTTAAAAAATCCTTCCCCCGTCAGGGCCAGGTCCAGGTCGTTGCCGGTCCGCTGGAGTTCCCCCTGGCTGAAATCGGTCTGGGTGGTCTCCATCTTTTGATTTCTGAGTTGTTCCTGTTCATTAAAAAAAATGGAATTAAAAACAGGGATATCTTTTTTGAATCCCACCGTCATGGAATTACTCAGGTTATTGGCCAGGATGCTGATTCTTCTTTCCTGATGTAAGGCGCCCAGCGGGGCCAGGTTTTGATTCAAGATCGTCTCTCCCCTCGTTTAGTATTCATGTCTGCAATGCCTGTGCCATTGGGTCTGTCCTAGGGCCGAATCCTTGGCCAGGCCGGGAATGGCCCCACTAAATTTAACTAATTAAATTCATTATATATTTTTTATCTCTCCAGCCCACCCGATAAGTATCAGCCCGGAGAAGGCTTGAATTGCTTCCCCGGAGTCCCTCCAGGGTGTGCCGTTTTGCCCGGATAGGAAATTTTTACCTAGAGTGAAGTTTTGTCGCTGAAACTTAAGATTTCTTGGCTCCCGCGTATCCTTTGTTAAGGGAATAGACGAAAGCCAGGATCTCGGCCACCACTACATAAACAGCCGGTGGAATTTCCTGATTGAGATCCAGTTTTGACAGGACCTGAATCAGGGCCGGATCCTCCTTAATGGGAATGCCGTTTCGGCGAGCCAGATCAATAATCTTTTCCGCCACCAGGCCGGACCCTCGGGCCGTGACCCGGGGGGCCGAATCCTGGCCCGGGTGATATTTCAAGGCAGCCGCCTGGTGAAATTCCTTTTTCCGCGCCATCAAACCACCAGGCTCACCAAGGAATCCGGGAAACTTTCCATCCGGGCCGGTAGGATCTCCTGGAGTTGCTGCGGGTCCACCACCCGGATTTCGATATCCGCCAAATATCCGGCCAGCCCCAGGCGGTCTGCCAGTCGGGACAGGTTTTCCTGCAAATATTCCCCGATCCTTGGATCCGCCGTTTTGAAACGGCCGTGCAGACGGTTTTCACGGATTTGGATCTCAACCTGCAATTTTCCCAGAGCCGGCAGGTCCAGGAGAAAAAGAAGGCCGTTTCCCCGTTCTTCGGCGGATTCTCGGCCTCCCCGATCCCCGGAAAATAGGATTTCCGTCCAGCGAAGCCCTTCCGGGAAAAGAAAGGGAATTAGGAGGAGGAGTTTAGAAGGGTCTCCCTCCCCGGCATTGAGCAATTGGTAGAGCTCCATCTTTTGGATAAGTGGTTGAAGTTCATGAGCCGTTTCCGGTGCAACCCGTTCCAACTGGGCCTTCATTTTTAAGAGCAGGCCTTTCAGGTCCCCAAGCAGCAGGTCTGCTGGGAAAGGCTTTCCGTCCGCATTGATTATTCGCCGTATTTTATTTTCCAAGTTCAGACCCGATTGATCAATGATCCGGGCCAAGGCCTGGGGATCCGCGCCGGCTTCCAGCATCCCGGAAAAAATCTTGATCGTCTCCCGGATTCGGGTCCAGGTCTCCTGAACTTCCTTGGACCGAGAAGGTCCTTGGGAGTTTTCGAGCGCTTTCCAACTTTCGACCAGCCTCTCCAGCGGCGGATCGCCGACCCAATATTTTTTAAGCAGGCTGAAAGAAACCGAATCGCCGCTGGCCGGCATCAGGAACTTAAAGATTATGCGGGGTTCCAATTGCTCCACCCGCGCCTGGAATTCAGTCCCCTCGGGAAGGGGGAAAGCCGTTTCGGCAACCAGTTCCCTCCCTTTAACCTGGATGAGGATCCGTTGCGGGTCCAGAGAACGTACCCATTTCACCGGGATGATTTC
Organism: uncultured delta proteobacterium; assembly: GCA_963743305.1. Taxonomy (GTDB): domain Bacteria; phylum Desulfobacterota; class RBG-13-43-22; order RBG-13-43-22; family RBG-13-43-22; genus CAVQSS01. Next base: position 237,755 of record CAVUPH010000014.1, on the reverse strand, counting down.
TCCCAGAGTGAACCAGTCCCGATCGATCGGTTTGGCAGGCAGAAGGGTTATTCCGACGGCGTTTAGGATGGCGTCCAAAGAGGGGATCGGCACGAAGGTCCTCGGTGATTTATTTCAGGCAGTAGGCCTTCAGGTCCAACAGTAATTGGACCTCCCCTTTGGCCAGGTGGAGTTGTTGCTCGATTTCCGGTAGAGAAAGGCCTTGATCCGCCAATTCAATAGCTTTAACGTAGATGTTGGTGGTGTTCTCCGTCGGCCGAGGCTGAAGGGATGCTTCCTCGGCCCGACCCAGCAGCCAAGTTAATTTATTGATTTTTTCATCCAATTGCTCTAGCAATTGATGGGAAATCAATTTTTTTTCCTTTAAATTTACGGCCAGGTCCCGGGTAATGACCTGGGATTCTTCCATTAGTTGCCTGAGTTCTTCGATCGGCAGCGCGGGAGCTTGCTCGCCGGCAGCCCACTTTCCGGTTCTTTTGGCCCAGAGCATCCAGAGGATCGAGACGGATAAGATCACAATGGCCGCCGCTTCTAGGACGGTCATCCAAAAGATGGGATTTTCCATATTCATAATTTTTTCAGATGACGATGTCCAAAATCTTCCCGGATTTTTTGGTTTCCTCTTCGATCTCCGGGGTTGCGGATTTCTCTTCTTCTTCCGGCTTCGGGGGCAGTCCTTCGGGTTTCTTCGGCCGCGGCCTTTTCCCGTAGCGGTCCAGCACCTCCTGTTTGGAATCCCGGAGCTGGTTCACCGGTACCGTTTGATTGAGCGGTGTGGATAGGAAACTGTCAGCCATAACGATCTTCGGAGAGGAAGGCCGGTCCCTGGGAACTCTACGACCAGGGAAAGATCTCCAGCGTTACCCCCTTTAGTGTTCCTTGAAAAATGTTCTCATTCAAGCGAACCGTCAAAGTCTCTTCCATCCGATTTCTTCCCCCCGGTTGCAACAGGGTATCTTCGGGCGCCCGTAAAACACTCCAAACGGTCTCCCGCAATTCCCTTAAGCGGATCGATCCTTCATCAGGACTGAAGGGGGCGGCAAGCTGCAAGGCCACCCGAATCTCCGCCAGGGTAGGCTGTCCCTGGTGAACCAGCGACAGCCAAAAAGGGGTCAGCTTCCAGCCCTTCATTTCTCTGCGCCCGGTTCCGGGTATTTCCCGGACGGGTAAAGGGGTAGCGGCTTTAGTGAATAAAAAGGCGGTTAGCCGGTCATCCCCCGGCCGTCCCTGGCTGGAGAGCCACCATCCTCCGCAGAGGATCAGCGCCAGGAGGATCAGGCCCCATCCTTTCTTTGAGAAAAAAAACCGTCCCCGGCGAGTCATGATTTACCCTTTTTCAAAAATTTTCTTGATCTTTTCGGCCAACGTTTCCGGCGTAAAAGGCTTGACAATATAATTGCTGACCTTGGCTTTGACGGCCTCAATCACGTTTTCCTTTTGACCTTCGGCCGTAACCATCAGGAAGGGGAGGTCTTTCCACTCTTCATTGGTCCGGACGGCTTTTAGCAGTTCGATCCCGGAAAAGCGAGGCATATTCCAGTCGGAAATGATGAAATCGACCTTCTGGCTGCGCAACACGTCCAGGGCGCTCATCCCGTCGTCGGCTTCCAAAATGTTTTCAAATCCCAACTGCCGAAGAATATTTTTGACAATCCGCCGCATAGTGGAAAAATCATCCACCACCAAAACCCTCATCTTAACATCCATATCCAGCTCCCCCTTTTTGACCAGAAGTTATGATAACCTTTCCGCATCGAATACTTTTTTCAGTTGGACCCGTAACTTCAAGATAACCTTGGAATGAATTTGGCAAATTCGGGATTCGGTAAATCCCATAATCTGGCCGATTTCCTTTAAGGTCATTTCTTCATAATAATAAAGCGAGATGATGGTTTTTTCTTTCTGGGACAATCGCTCGATGGCCTGGGCCAAGATTTTTTTCACTTCCATGAGGCTTAATTGAAAGGCGGGATCCCGATGTTCATCATCCCGGAGCAACTGCACCAATTCATCATCTTTTAAACCGGCTAATTGACGCGGTAGATTTTCGATATCCAGGAGCGATACCCGATTGGTGTCATTGAGCAGTCCATAAAAATCGGTGAGCGTCACCCCCAAGGCCTCGGCCATCTCCTCATCTTCCACCGGGCGGCCTTTTTCTTTTTCCAGTTCCCAGTAGGCCTTGTCCAGACGAGACATCTTCTGCCGCACCGAACGAGGTACCCAGTCCAGGGCCCTCAATTCGTCCAGCATGGCCCCTTTAATCCGGTACTCCGCATAGGTAGAGAACTGGACCTTCTTGCCCGGGTCAAATTTATTCAGGGCATCCATCAATCCGATGGCCCCGGCACTGATCAAATCTTCCACGGAGACGTGAGCCGGAAGCCGCATGGCCAAACGATGGGCGATGTATTTGATTAACGGGGCGTATTTGAGAATCAAGGTCTCCCGCTCGGCCGACGGTTCCGGGTCGGAGCCGTAAGCCCTCAAGGGGGCCGATCCGTTCACCTGGTTAAAATTTTGTAAACTTGCTTTCAAAGCAGTCATCCTTTTCATGAGACGTTAAAATGGGAATGCTCCCAGACCTGCTTCCAGAAAAACTGAATATTGCCTTCGTTTCGGTTACGAAAGGGCCGGTCCAGCAGGCGCTGCGAGAGGGCCATAAAACTTTTCCCGGCCGGAGATTGCGGAAAGAGCTCCAGGACGGCCTTTTGTTTCCTGACCGCCTTGAGGACATGATCATCCAAAGGAATAAACCCCAGATAATCCAAAGAGACACTGCCTAAAAAACGATCGGCGACCAGACTGATTTTTCTAAAGACTTCCTTGGCCTCCGGTTCAGTGGTCACGGAATTGGCGAGGACCATAAAATGCTTTTTTTGATGTCGGGTGGCCAGCACCTTGATCAAAGCATAGGCATCGGTCAGGGAAGTGGGCTCCGGAGTGATAATGATGATCGATTCCTGGGCGGCCAGGTTGAAATAGAGCACATTAGCCGAGATTCCCGCGCCGGTGTCAATTAAGAGGAGATCGATGCGCTGCGACAATTGATCCATCTCGCTCAAGAGAAAAAGTTTTTGACCCTCACTTAAGTCGGCCAGTTCCGGGATCCCGGACCCGGCCGGCAGGATCACCATTCCTTCCGGACCCTGGACTAAAATATCCTCTAGTCGCTTCTGACCGGTCAGCAAGTGCTCGATGGTGTAGCGCGGATTCAATCCGAGTAAAATATCAATATTCGCCAATCCCAGGTCGGCATCCAGGATCAGAACCCTCTTCCCTAACCGGGTCAGGGCCAAAGCCAGGTTGACCACAATATTGGTTTTCCCCACTCCACCTTTGCCGCTGGAAATGGAGATCACCTGTGGGCTGTCATTCGGCGACAGCGAGGCGCTGGGGGCGGACTGCAGGGCCTTGAAATCAACCTGGGCGCCGTTGACCATCTTCCTTAAACCTTCCGCTTGATCCATCCGGGGCCCCCTCATCAATTCCAATGAATTTGATTGGATAATAATCGGACTATCCGGGACTTGGTAACCTGCTCCAAATCCTCGGGTACCCGCTGGCCGTGGGTAAAATAGGCCAAGGGACGTCGGGTCGGCACCAATTGATTGAGCAGCGGGAGATAATGGTCCGTTTCGTCGAGCTTGGTGCAGATATACCCTTCCAGGGGGAGGCCGCTGAAGCCGGAGATAATCTTTTTTATGTCCCCCTCTTTGGTGGTGGCGCTGACCACCAGGTGGCTCCCAATAACCGGAGAAACGGTCAGAAAGTCCCGTAACTCATCCAGCATCCCGGTGTTATTGGGACTTCGGCCCGCGGTATCAATCAGCACCAGATCCTGTTCACCCCGCTCTTCCAGACAGGATTTTAGTTCTTTCGGGCTGGCCGCCACCTTCAGGGGAAGGCCCAGAATACGGGCGTAGGTGGCCAGTTGTTCCACCGCCCCAATCCGATAGGTGTCAATGGTCAGCAGCAGGACTTTTTGGGCCATTTTTAAACTGAAATAGGCGGCCAACTTGGCGATAGTCGTTGTTTTCCCCACCCCGGTGGGACCGACCAGGGCATAGACCCGGCCGGCGGATTGTTGCGGGCCGGCTACTTCCACCCCGTCCGCCAGTCTTCGGACGAGATAATCCTGGAATTGTTCTCCCGCGAGATCTTTTTCCTTCCCGGAGAGGGCCTTGAGCTCCCGGATCAAGGGACTCACCCAATCCGGGGAGAGCCCGCAGGCCAGAAGTTTTTCCACGATCCTCTCGGGGGAAGGCGACCCCGAGCGGACTTCCGAAGAATAAGGCCGGCTTCGGGAAGGCACTCGGGGCGGTTGTTTGGGAAAGTCCGGTGTCGGGTCAGGGTCCGTGGCGGCCACGATTTCAAAAATCGACTGTAGCGGCTGATTTGGATTTTTGATCGATCGGGAGGAAAGGATTAAGGCCTCCGGGCCCAAAACGGCCTTGACCTGTTTCATGGCTTCTTGCATATTTTCGGCTTCGAACCTTCGGATGCGCATTAGCTGATAGTCACCGTACCTAAGGATTGAATTTTGGATTTGGCGGTCAGCTCATTATGAGAGATGACCACCACTTGGGGCATAAACCGGTCCAGCAGTTTTTTTAGATGGCGCCGAATCGGTGGCGAACAGAGAATGATCGGTTGATAATTTAAATGCACGGTTTTTTCCAGGGTCTGGTTGATGCTGACCAGGATCCGCTGGGCCAGACTGGGCTCTAAGGAAAGATAGGCGCCCTGGTCCACTTTCTGAATGCCGTCCCGAAGAATGTCTTCCAGATGCTGATCCAGGGTGACCAGCGGCAAAACACCTTCGACGGTTTCATATTGTTTCAGGATGGAACGGGCGATTTTTTGACGAACGTACTCGGTAAGGATATCCGGATCTTTGGTGACCGGGCCGTAGTCAGCCAAAGTTTCAACGATGGTCAGGAGATCCCGGATGGAAACCCTTTCTTTCAATAAATTCTGTAAAACCCTCTGAATTACCCCGAGGGAAAGCAGGTTGGGGATTAATTCATCCACCGATTTGGGGTAACTCTGGGACAGGTGATCCAATAATTTTTGCACGTCCTGACGGCTCAGCAATTCCTGGGCATGGCTCCGGATGACTTCCGTTAAATGAGTGGCGATAATGGTCGAAATATCCACCACCGTATAACCGGCAAACTGGGCCTCGTCTTTTCTTTTTTCGGAGATCCACAGGGCCGGGAGTTGAAAAGCGGGTTCCTGGGTGGGGATTCCCTCGATGACGTTTTTCACGTCGCCGGGGTTCAACGCCAGGCAATAGCCCAACATCATTTCTCCTTTGGCAACTTCGTTGTTCTTAATCAGAAAGCGATATTCCCCCGGTTTCAACTGCAAGTTGTCCCGGACCCGCAGCGGGGAAACGATAAAACCCATTTCCAAGGCAAACTGGCGCCGGATGGAACGGATCCGTTCCAGGAGATTTCCCTGTTGTTCTTCATCCACCAAGGGGATCAAACCGTAGCCCACCTCCAATTCCAGCAGGTCCAGATGCAGCAGGGATTCGATCTGCTCGGCGGGTTGAGCGGCACCTTTTTTGGGTTCCGCCGCCGCCAGCCCTTCCGCCAGCCGTTTTTGTTCCCGGAAGGCCAGAAACGCTAGAAAGCCGATAATCAACGCCAGACCGATAAAGGGAATGTGGGGCAGTCCGGGTATTAGGCCAAAGAAAAAAAGGATGCCGGCGGATAGACTGATCGCCTGAGGCTGGAGTTTGAACTGCCGCCCGAGTTCTTTTCCCATGCTGTTTTCCGAGGCGGCCCGGGTGACGATAATACCGGCGGCCGTGGAAATCATCAGGGCCGGGATCTGGGTCACCAAGGCGTCGCCGATAGTCAGGATGGTGTAGTTCTGAGCGGCCACGGCCAGCGACAAGGATTGCTGCAACACTCCGATGATGAATCCGCCGCCGATATTGATTAGAATGATAATGATCCCGGCAATGGCTTCCCCGCGAACGAATTTGCTGGCCCCATCCATGGATCCATAAAATTCGGCCTCCCGGGCGATCTGGCCGCGTCGGCTTCGGGCCTCCCGATCATCGATCAACCCGGCGTTCAAGTCGGCATCGATGGCCATCTGCTTGCCCGGCATGGCATCCAGGGTAAAGCGGGCCGCCACTTCGGCGATTCGACCGCTTCCCTTGGTAATAACCACAAAATTAATAATGACTAAGATGCTGAAGATGATAAACCCCACCAGAAAATTGCCGCCCACCACGAAATTGCCAAAAGATCGAATCACCTGCCCGGCGGCGGCGGCGCCCTCGTTGCCGTGCAGGAGGATCAGGCGGGTAGAGGCCACGTTCAGGGACAGCCGGAACAGGGTGGTGACCAGCAGGACGGAGGGAAAAGTGGAAAATTCCAGGGGCTTGGTAATATAGGTGGAGGTCAATAAAATGACCAGAGAGCAGGTGATGCTCAGGGACAGAAGTATATCCAAAATGAAAGCCGGCAAAGGGATGATCATGACCAGGAGCACGGCCACCACCCCGATCCCCATCATCAGGTCGACCTGGTCTAAACGGATTTTGTTCTTAAGAAGCGGAGCAGCCGGAGCTAAAGAATCAACCGCCATGGTGCCCTCTGGGAATGTCTCTGGGACAAAGAAAAATGGGTTTCATCTTCTCCTCAGATCCTTTTGTTTTTAAGCCGGTACACATAGGCTAAAATTTCCGCTACCACTTGGTAGAGGCTGGGAGGGATCATCTGCCCCAAATCCACGGTTTTAAAGAGGGCTTGGGCCAGGGGTTTATTTTCCAGGATGGGAATTCCATGGTGTCGGGCGATTTCTTTGATCTTCTCAGCCAGAAAATTCGCCCCCTTGGCCGACACTTGGGGGGCGACCATTTCCCCGTTACGATAAGTTACGGCTATGGCCAAATGGGTTGGGTTGGTGATGATCACATCGGCCTTGGGGACTTCGGCCATCATCCTCCGGCGGGCCATTTCCCTTTGGAGGCTGCGCACCCGCGATTTGATTAACGGGTCTCCTTCGGTCTGTTTAAACTCTTCTTTTAATTCCTGATGGGACATGCGCAGTTTCTTTTCGTGCTGAAACCGCTGGAAAACATAGTCCAGACCGGCCAGCAGGGCCATCACCAGGGTCGACTTGATGAAGATGTTGAAAGATACCCGACTGATATAGCTAAAGATGGCGGGTAATTCCTGATCGGTGAGGGGTAGGATTTCTTTCAGTTCTCCGGCGATGGTGGAATAGGCCACATAGCCGATAATCACCAATTTCAGCAAGGATTTAAGCATCTCCACTAAGGATTGGATCGAAAAGAGACGCTTCAAACCCTTAAAAATATCGATCTTGGAAAAATCGGGTTTGATGAGTTCCAAGGCAAACAGGGAACCGACCTGGATATAGTTGGACAGAACCGCCATGGCCAGGACTGCCAGCATGAGGGGAGCCAGGGCTACCAGGAGAAAAGTAACCAGCTCCTGACCCAGGGCCTGGACCGAGGAGGGTGTGATCGACAGCGTGCCGGCCCGTCCCAGCATCTGGGCCGTGAAGTCCGCCAAACGTTGTGTCAAATGCCGGCCGATTAATAAAAGGACCAGCAGCCCGGTCATCAACACCAGGACCGAAGGGATTTCTCGGCTTTTGGCGATCTGTCCCTTTTTACGGGCCTCCTCCCGCCGCCGCGGCGTTGCCTGTTCGCTTTTTTCCCCGGAAAATTCTTCAGCCATGGTTACCTGCCCATTAAAGGGAGAACGGTTTTTATCATTCCCATTCCCGTTTCTTCAAACAGGGATTGAAAATACGGGGCGAATAGTTCGATCGATAAGGCCAGAAAGACCAGACCCAGGCCGATGGTCAAGGGAAAACTGGCCATCAGGAGATTGATTTGGGGGACCATCTTGGCCGTCAGACCCAAGGCCATATGGACAAACAAGACAATGGCCATGACCGGGGCCACCAGCTTGATGGCGATCACGAACATCTTTCCGGAAAGCTGCAGCAGGTATTCATACAAGCCAGTCCGAATCAGCAAGACCCCCGGTTCAACTTCCCGGAAACTTTCCACCAGGGCCCTAAAAAACCAGTGGTGCCCGTTCAGGGCCAGGAAAAACAAGAGGGCCACCAGATAAAGGAACTCGGCCGTCACCGTGTTGTTCGTCCCGGACTGGGGGTCAAAAAGGCTGGCCATGGCCAGGCCCATCTGATAACCCATGAACTCCCCGGCCAACTGGATCCCGGCGAAGATCAGCTTCATGGTCAGCCCCAGGATGAGGCCGAGCATCAGCTCGGCGATCAGATACCAGGCGAAGCCCACCGGTTCAAACAGGGCGGCCGAGACTTCCACCTTGACCAAGGGCAGGAGGATCAAGCTGATCACCAAAGCCAGCCCGATTTTTACCAGGGTGGGCACATAGCGCGTACCCAGGAGCGGCATCATAAACAAGACTGCGGCCACCCGGGTCAGGACGATGACGAAAGCCTGAAATTGCGTCAGAGACCAGTTCAACCAGGAAATGGGCACAGTTCCCTCATTTGGCGTACGTAGGAATGTTGAGGATCAGTTGTTCGGTATAGGCCGTCATCTTATTCATCATCCAGGGCAGCATGAAAAGCAGAACCAGCAAGGTGGCGATAATCTTGGGCACCAAGACCAGGGTCATCTCCTGGATCTGGGTCAGGGACTGCAGCAAGCCGATTCCCACGCCGATAATCAAGCCTACGGCCAGCATGGGCAGGGAGATCACCAAGGTCAATTCCACGGTCTCTTTGGCCAGGCTGATTACCATTTCCGGGGTCATGAAGGCACCTCGCTCCTTACTGGAAACTTTTTACCAGAGAACCTACAATTAAATGCCAGCCGTCCACCAGGACAAACAACAAGATCTTGAACGGCAGGGAGATCATCACCGGCGGCAGCATCATCATGCCCATGGAGAGGAGGATGCTGGACACCACCAGGTCGATCACCAAAAAAGGGAGAAAGAGGACAAATCCGATTTGAAAGGCGGTTTTCAACTCGCTGATCATAAAGGCCGGGACCAGCACCGTGGTCGGGATGTCTTCGGTATTCTTAGGCCTGACGATCTTGGCCAAGTTAATGAACAGGGCCAGGTCTTTTTCCCGGGTCTGTTTGAACATAAAGGCCCGCACCGGCTTGGCCGCCGCTTCCAGGGCCTGCTCCTGGTTGATGGTCTTCTTCATATAGGGATCCCAGGCGGTGGTCTTGACCGACTGCCAGACCGGGGTCATGATAAAAAAGGTCAAAAACAGGGACAAGCCGATCAGGATCTGATTGGGGGGCATCTGCTGGGTGCCGATGGCATGCCGTAAAAAGGAAAAAACGATGGCCAGGCGGGTAAAAGAGGTCATCATAATCAGGATCGCCGGGGCCAGAGAAAGGACCGTCAGGAGGAAAAGAATTTGAATGAGGACCGAAACCTCCCCCGGATTTTTCGCCGCCCCCAAGCCGATATTCAAGGCGGGAAGAGGTAAGGCGGATCCTTGTCCCCAGCAGATGGCGGGCGTCAATCCGATCGCCCAGCCGAACACGATTACCGGGATGATGGAGAGAACGCTTTTATTCCCCATTCTCGTATACCCTTCTTTCCTCGGAGGAGGAGATGCTTTTTCTTTTCTTCAACGGGAACTTTCCCATCCAGGCAGGCAGCGTAACGACAGGACCGGGGGAAGTCCCCTGCTTCCATTTTTTTAGCCATTCCGGGTTTTCAATTTTTGTCAGGTAACTGACCTGGGCCTCCGAAATCCCCAAAGCCAGCACTTCCCCGCCGATTTCCACTAAGGAAATGAACTTCCGAGGAGCGATCGGTTTGGTGGTCAGGACTCGAATGTCAAAATCCGTGGGGAGATCTTTTCGAATCAGTGGGGTACGCTTCAAGACCCGAACCAGCAGAAAAAGCAGGCCCAGAACCAGGCTCAGCGCAAACAACATTTTAAATACCACCCAGCCCATGTCCAATCCCGCTCATCCCAACCGCTTGACCCGTTCGGTGGGGCTGATGATATCCGTCAGCCGGATGCCGAATTTTTCATTCACCACCACCACTTCTCCCCGGGCGATCAATTTTTGATTGACCAGCACTTCCAATGGTTCCCCGGCCAGTTTGGTCAATTCGATGACCGAACCTTGACCCAGTTGCAGCAGATCGCTGATCAACATTTTAGACCGCCCCAGTTCCACGGAAACCTCCATGGGGATATCCAGGATGAAATCCAGGTTGGTAACGGTCGGTCCGTTGGGCTCAGGGGACCGGTTTTCCAGGGGATCCAATTCCATCTCCATGACTTCCTGCAGTTCCTCTTCGTTCATCGGGGTCGCTTGTTCTTCCATCGTTAACCTCTTTTAACCATTGCGGGGCAGGGATATCTTTTCTTTGACTTGGAAGGCCTTATTCGCACCATACAGTCCGGAGTGTCCCAGGTACTTGGGAACTCCCTGCACTTTAGCGATCAGACAATCGTTGGCTTCGGTATTGAGTACCAGGGTGTCGCCTATTTTCAGTTTCAGCAAATCCTTCACTTTAAGCTGGGTCCGCCCCAGTTCCACGACCAGGTCGATTTGCGCCTGCTGGATGCCGGCTTCAAAGCGCCGGATCCAGTCTTTATCGACCGCCAGTCGATCACGCTGGTACCCGGAATAGAGTTTGTTTTTGATCGGTTCCAGCAGGGCATAGGGGATGCAAATGTTGATCATTCCCGTAAAGTGTTCCAGCTCCAGCCCGAAGGTCGTCATGATCATCAGGTCGTTCGGTCCGACGATACTGACAAACTGGGGATTGATTTCGCTGCGTACATATTGAATGCTGACCGGATGCACGGGATGCCAGGCCTTTTCCAGTTCGGTCAGGATCATCACCACCACCCGGTAGATCAACCGAGATTCAATGGCCGTGAATTCCCGTCCCTCGATACGGTAAGTCCCTTTCCCGGATCCCCCCAGGAACACATCGATCAAGGTGAAAACCATCTTGGGATCCAGCACTAAAATGGCGTGCCCGCGCAGAGGCTCCATCTTAAAGATATGCAGGCTACTGGGGACGGGAAGGGTGCGGATAAATTCACCGAATTTAATCATCTGGATGCCCTGGATGCTGACTTCCAGAATTTTTCGCAGCGCAGAAGAGAGGGTGTTCCGGATAAAACGGGAAAACTGGTCATTGATGATTTCCAGGGAAGGCATTCTTTCCCGGATAACGCGGTCTTGATTGGTCAGGTCATAGGGAACCACCACCGAATCAACCGGCTGATCCGGCTGCGTGGGGACCGCTCCCTCCTCCACTCCGAAGAGGAGGGCATCAATTTCTTCCTGAGATAATATTTTGCTCATTGGATGACGAATTCGGTAAAATAAACAGCTTTTATTTTCAATTCGAGCAGATGGGGATTAACCGAGCGTAACATTTCCGCTTTCAATTGTTCCTTGCCGGAAGAGGGAAACAGTTCTTCACTCTTTTTTTGGGACAAAATGGTCAGGATGGTATCCTTGATCAGCGGTAATTTTTTGGTAAATTCCTCGTTCGCTTCCGACTTCTTGCTTTCCAAGTTGATCCGAATTTTTAAGTAACGGTTCTGGTCGGTATCGGCTAGATTGACGATCATGGGGTCCATGATGTAAATGTGGCCTCGTTCCTCTTCAGGAGGTTTTTTATGGGCCGGGGAGCCTTTGGTCGGTTTGTGGTCAAAAAAATTGAGCGGTTCGGGCATATACTCCGGAAGAAAAAAGATGGCCGCCCCGCCCCCGGCCGCCAGCAGGATGAACCCCAGGCCCCCCAGGATCAGCCATTTTTTCAAAGCCGATTTCTGCGGAACCGGGTTGTCTTCAGCCTGAGGTTCGGGGGGAATTTCTGCTATTTGCTTAGCCATCGCTGTCCATCGGTTTCTGAGATAGAGTCGCCAGATTAGGTCCTCCTTGGCGGAGGGGATTACCCCGGGTGGCGACTTCGACTTCCTATTAAGCAAAGCCTATGCCAGACGGGAATCGAAGCGATATTCATTAACTAGTCGTTATTTATAGTTTATTTTTCAGAAGGGGATGGGCCGTCGGGGAGAGTTCGTCAATTCGAAGGGCAGGCGTCAATCGGTTGACAGTCGAGCGCCCGGCAGGGTTTTATATCTTTCCGCCCGGAACAAACCCGGGTTGACCAAGGGGCGGGCGGAGATGACCTCCTTCTCTGCCTGTCCAGGCCGAAGAGCGCGGGATTCCGTTTTCGTGCGCTAAGACCGAGCGGGAGCGTATTGGATGAGTGGGGTCTTGGAGTTATCCCGGGCCGGAATCACCATCTTCCGGCCGGGTCGAAGGCGGCTTTTAATTAATAATTAATGAATACGGGAGGGGCTGAACGGCTTGGCTGAGCTCGCCGAAGTCCCCTCCCGTACCCTTAAAGGCTCTCCAAGTAGTTAGCGGATATTTTGAACGGCCTGCATCATCTCATCGACCATGGTGATGACCTTGGCGTTGGCCTGGTAGGCCCGCTGCACGATGATCATTTTAATCATCTCCGAGGCCAGATCCACATTGGCCGCTTCCAGCATGGTGGGGTTGATCTTTCCCAAACTCCCTTCCCCGGCCTTCCCGTAGAGGGGGTCACCGGAAGCAATGGTGTTCTGGTAAAGGGTCAGCCCTTTTCGCTCGAGGCCGCTCAGACTTTTGAATGTGGCCAGGGCCATGCGGAACAGGGGTTTATTGGTGCCGTTGGAGTAGGCGGCCGTCAAGTTCCCAAACTCATCGATTGAAACCGAGGTGGCGCTGCCGGCCGGAAAACCGTTCTGACTCAGGTCCTGGAGCAGGGAGGGGGAGGCAAAGGATACGCTATCGGCGAAATCAACCGTACTGGCGATGGAGGGACTCCCATTCATAAAGGTTAACCCTCCCGCGTGAAAGGGTACCGCGGCCACAGGGGCGGTCATTTTTCCGGTGGCGGGGTCATAGGCCATGCCGACTCCGGAACCGAACAATTGCGGGGCTCCAGCGGTGCCTCCGGTCACATCGCCGCCGTCGATCAAGGCGTGCCAATCCCAGGTGGAGGCGGCGGTCTTGGTGAAATAGACTTGAATCACATGACTGGAGCCCAGCGAGTCATAGATAGTCACCGGGGCCGAAAAATTATACATATCCGGGGTGGGGGGAATAGTCGCCGGTGGGGCTGAAGGGTTGACGATAGACCAAGCCGTCGTCTTGATGTCCGCGGAGGCATCCAAATTTAATTTCATGGTCGCGGCGGTGGTGGCTATCGGGGGGTTGATGCTTCCGGGAGTCACCTGTAAATCCGTTAAGGTTTCTTCCAGGGCATACTCACCCGTAACGGAATCGAGGCCGTATTTGTATCCCTGGACCCGATATCCCTGGCTGTTGATATAATAGCCTTCATTATCGATGCTCAGATGGCCGTCCCGGGTAAAATACTCCGCTCCGTCACCGGGATTCCGGACCACAAAGAAGCCGTTCCCGTTGATGGCCACATCGGTCCCGGACCCGGTGGTTTCAAAGGTGCCCTGGGTAAAATTGACGTCCACCGCCTGAGTCTTGGACCCGGCCCCCACCCGGTTCCCCCCGGATACCCCGGTAAGACTCAAGCCCAGAACGTCGCTGAAATAAATGGAGCTGCCCTTATAGCCGGTGGTGCCGCTATTGGCCAGGTTATCCCCCATGACCCCCATGGCCATCCCGCTGGTGTCCAACCCGCTGAGTCCCGTATAAAATGCTGATCCGATTCCCATGACTTTCCTCCTTTTTTGTTAAGCCAAAATGGCTATGATTTCCGATAAAAGAACTTGATTGGACCCTATCTGGAGGTAGGCCTTTCCCTGATCGAGGGATACGCCGTCCACCTTACCTACCATGGTCGAGTTGACCCCGATGGCCGTGCCCTGCGCATCGACGGCCGAGACTTGAAAACTGTACTGCCCATCGGGCAAAGTGGCCCCTTGCTGGTTTTTGCCATCCCAGACGAATTTTTGTTTTTCGGTATCCGTGACCCCGGATTCGATGACCCGAACCAAACCCCCCTTATCATCCATAATCTTGATGGTCACCTTTCCCGGTTTATCCAGTTGGTAGCTTCCTTCCGAGGCGGTCCCTTGGCTGAGGGACAGGGTGCTCCCTTTGACCTCCACCTTCTTGCCCACCAGGGAAGCGGCCTGCAGGTTGTTGACCGCCGCCTGGGAGCTTTCCATATTCTTCATGGATTCGGTCATGCTGTTCAGTGATTGGACCATACTGAACTGGGCCATTTGAGAGGCCATCTGGGAGTTATCCAATGGCTGTAAGGGGTCTTGATACTTCAACTGGGTGACAAAAATATTCAGGAAGTCCGCCTGATTCAACGTATTATTTTTTGAGGTCGTATTGGTTGAAGTGCCGGTCGTCGTGGCTGCGTTTATCGCGCTGGTTGTCATTTCCTTTTCCTCTTTTTTTGAATTAGACCCAAGTGTCCACGTATTGATTGCCCTGGCTGAAACGGAGAGGTACCGTCCCCGGAGAAGTGGGGATCAGCGCGGCCGGCGAGGCGCGGCTCCCTTCTTGCCGGTTGTTTTCCCAGGCCGGTTGCCCGCCCCCGAACCAGCGCCCCTCCTGAAAGGACTTTAAGTCCGGCTGCACCAGGACTTCGAACCGGTCGAGTTTGAAGCCGTCCGATTCCAGCGTCTTTTGAAGTTGCCCCCGGCTGAAGTCCAACAGTTCCTTGGTGTGGGGATTGTCGGTCCACAAATGGGCGGTAACGAAGTTTCGGTCACGGTTAATTTCCAGTAAAATGTTGCCCAATTGAGGCGGATCGAGGGTCATTTGAATACGTTCTCCACCCTGCTGGAGAGTCCGGAGAAGCCCTTTGCTATACTGCTGATAAACAGAGAGGGCCTCTTTGGTCCATTCCGGAGACGCTTTCGGTGGCCCCTCAATGGGACGATCGGCCGAGATCCCTTCGATTCTGGGTTGGTTGAGGAACTCGGTTATACTTCCGTGGTGGGTGTCGTTCTGGATCCGGGAAGGATTATTCGTCTCCTGATCCCCGGAAGCGGCCAGATTTTCACCAGGAATCCGGAGGGTGATCCCCGGTTCCACTTTTTCCAGCGGGGCCTGGTGAAGGGAAGAAGGTTCCGGACCCAGGCCGGCTAATCTCGGGGAGGTCCTCTCGGGGGCAGGTGCTCCTTCCGCCTTTGCCAAGGAGGAGATTTCCCTGCTAGAAAGGATCTCTTTCGAAGTCGGCGGAGAGGTGTCCGTAGTGGAAATCTTTACTGTTTGCGAATTGGAGGCAACCCGGATCGCCTCCACGGACGGCGGGCCCTCCACTATTGGCGCGGTAGCGACCTTTTCCGTCCTGGGGAAGGTTACTAAAGAGGGTTCCTGAGATTCGGGTTTTATCTCTTGGGCAGGGGGCGCGCCAGCCTGGCCTTTCAGCGCGATCTCCTGGAGAATTAACGAAGGGGAGGGGTCCGGACCATCAACTGCCGAGGTAGTCTCCGGGATGGCCGGACCCTGGGGGGAGAACGACAGATTGTTTTCCGTCGTTGTCTGGGAAGACCGCGTAACGTTCCCCGTCGCCTCCGGAGAAACCTTTTGTTCAATGGTTAAAGATTCCGGGGTGGGGAAAAGGATCAGACCTTCAAAATCCTTTGAAAACAACGGGTTTTCTCTCAAGGTCCCTAAGGGCTGAACAGCGGCCGGAGCAGATCCAGGTCCGGATTCGCTGGGACTAAGGAAATCCTCCGGCCCGGGCTGGCTCTGGGCACCGGGACCGATTTGATCCGTAGAGGCTATGGCCGAATTAGAGGCCAGGGGTATGATTTTAAGGGGAAAAGTCTGGTCTTCGAGGTCCGCTACCAGAAGCGAATCCTGCGGCTTAACCTCCGAGGAGGCGACTTTAGTAAGGATATCCAGCGGCCCGGGCTGGATCCTGGAACCGGCCCCGATTTGATCCGTCGAGGCGAGGGCCGGATTGGGGGCCAGGCCCTCGGGTTTCAGGAACAAAGTCGGGTCCTTTAGGTCCTGTTGTGGGCTCGGGGGACTCGGGAGGACGGTATTCGATGTCGGGGGTGTTAGCAAGGCCGTGACTTCCGGATCAGTTACCGGGTCCGGGCTCTCCTGTTTGGCTTTCTTTTTGGCGGGGCAAAGGAATTTTCGCTCCCGCTCCTCCCGCTCTAAAGCCATCCGATTTTCTTTAGGGCGGCTAGACTTTTCTTGACGGGACATTACTTGGGCAAAGCGCTCCGGCGGATTTTTCGGAGCAAACTCCGGGGGAGCGTCCGCGATATTTAACCGGGTCAAGGGGCTGGGGGCAAGTGTTTCCATGGTTTGACCACAAGGTAAAGCAATGGTCGTGCCATCATTAAAACTCTTCCAGCCCCGCCCAGGGCCATTTTTTTTAGTTGTATTTTCGAGAAGTTACAATAAACGAAAGGTAAGGCCGCCCCTGAGGGTCGCGCTGAGCGGCAAATTTTTCCAGGCTAGGCGGGACAGGGCAGAAATTTTTTTCCTTAATTCGCCCGGGGGGTCAACAGACTCAAGTTAGCACTGATCCTGGCAGCGCGGGCGGGATCCAGATGGGACAAAATTCCACCAACTTCCTTGCTGCGCATGATTTGAAATACATCGGTAACGGTTTTGTCGTCCAGCTTCTCAATCATTCGGGCCGCTTTATCCGGTAGCATGGCGCAAAAAATTTCTGAAAGATGCTGAATCTTTTTATCCTGAATCGTTTTAGATTGGTCCACTATTTTTTTTAATTGAACCTGTAGCTGATTTAACTGATTTATTTTTCCGTCGATCTCCATTTGAATCCGGGCCAAATCCTTCTCTTTTTGGTCCACCTGTTGTTTCTGATTTTCAAGGGCCCGGGACTTCTCCTGCAGGGCTTTCAGGATTTCCGGATCCTTGGTCCAGGCGTCAGCGGCGGGTGTTTGGGGTGTCGTCTCGATTCGCACAGTTTGCCGCCCCTGAATCGCGTCGGGTCTTATTTTCGGTCTATCCGAAGATTGAAGTCCGGACAGGCTGACCTTAGCGATTAATAAGACCAGCAAAAAAACCTGCAGGCCCAGCAAGTAATAAAAAAAGGCGCTCCCTTTCCTTGTTCCCACGGGGTTAGATGCCTTTCCTGGAAACGGGACGCCGTTGCACCAGCAGGTCATCCGACGCTTTTCGTTCCTTTTTTTCCTGCTCGGATAAAAATTTGATAAACTGCCGTTCCTTGAGCTTCTCCAAAATTTTTCTTTCCCGGGTTAAGTTCATCAGTTTTTGCCGTTCCGTTTCGATAATTTTCAAGTTTTTTTGGCGCTCCAGTTCCAGGACCTCCAGTTGTTGAAAACTATCATTTGAATAATCCAGATAGAGGATCAGGTCGCAGACCGTTGCCCCCTGTCCGGCCTTTTGTCGGCATTCCCCATCATAGGCCTTCCGGACCTCCCGGAGTTTCTTCATTCGTTCCTCCTGGCCGGCCAGGGCTTGAAGGTACCCGGCCAAGCGGAGCTGGGACAACTCTTCTAAATTCTTTCGCCAAAGGTACAGGGACTGCAGTCGGAAGGTAAAAGCCATGGATTATTGACTCGCCAGCGCTTTCAGTTGCATCAAGGCAGAGGCAAAATCCACTTTTTCCTCAACCCCTTGTCGAAGGAAGGCGTTGATCTCCGGCATCTTTTTAATGGCTTGGTCAATCTGGGGATTACTCCCGGTCACATAGGCTCCGAGGTTAATCAGGTCTTCCGCTTTTTTGTAAACGGCCATAGTGGCGATCAGTTGGTTGCGGGCCGCTAACTGGTCTCGATCCACCACATCGGGCATAACCCGGCTGATACTGCCCAGGATATCGATGGCCGGGTAATGATTTTGGTTGGCCAAATCCCGGGAAAGCACGATATGTCCATCGGCCACGGAACGTACCGCGTCGGCGATAGGGTCATTGATATCGTCGGCTTCTGTCAGCACCGTATAGATCCCGGTGATGCTCCCCAGACCGGGAGTCGTCCCGACCCGCTCCAGCAGACCCGGTAGTTGGGCATAGACGCTGGGAGTGTAGCCTTTGGTGGTCGGCGGCTCCCCCACGGCCAGGCCCACTTCCCGGGAAGCCATAGCAAAACGGGTGATCGAATCCATCATAAAAAGCACGTTTTTTTTCCGGTTCCGAAAAAATTCGGCAATCACCGTTGCCAGGTATGCTCCCCGGATACGGATCAAGGGTGGCTGGTCGGAGGTAGCCACCACGACCACTGATCGTTTCAGCCCCTCCGCCCCCAAATCTTTCTCGATAAATTCCCGGACTTCCCTCCCCCGTTCCCCGATCAGGGCGATCACGGAAACCTCCGCCGAAGTATGGCGGGCCATCATCCCGAGCAGGGTGCTCTTTCCCACCCCAGACCCGGCCATGATGGCCAGGCGTTGTCCCCGGCCCAAGGTCAGCAGCCCATTAATGGCCTTGAGCCCCACATCGATGGGTTCTGAAATTCTTTTTCTTAATACCGGATTAACGGCCTTAACCTGGAAAGGTAGCGTTTCTTCCAGGAGGAGCGGTCCTTTCTGGTCCAGCGGTTCCCCCAGGCCGTCGATCACCCGCCCGAGCAGCCCTTCCCCCACCTGGGCCAGGGCCGGAAAACCGGCCGGTATAATCCGGCATCCGGGTTCAATCCCCTGACTCGCTCCGAAGGGCATTAGTAATATCTTTTGGTCCCGAAACCCGACCACTTCAGCCGGGATTTTTCGACTCTTATCATTCTTTTCGATGTGGCAAATATCGCCCACGGCCGCCCGGGGCCCCTGGCCCTCAATAACCAATCCAATCACCTGAGTGGTGCGTCCGTAATTGCAGATGGTCTCTGTTTCCTGGGCCAGGGTTTGAAAGGCTTTCCAAGAAGTAGGGGTTAAGCTCATTTTCCCCCCTGTGGCAATCGGCATTGGATCTGTTCCACGATCTGGTCAAACTGGCCTTCGAGGGTGGCGTCGATGACCCCTAATTCTGTTTCCAGGAGCCCGCCCCCGGGGGTAATGGCTTCGTCCTCCAGAATCCTTACCCGTTCTCGGTCATTCAGCACCCAGGGGATCTGATCCGGATGGGCCAGAAGATATCTATAATCCACCGGGTTGATGTGGAGGATGACCTTTCGGTTTTCCTCGGTCTTTTTAAGGGCCGTCGACAAGGTGTCCTTGATGACTCCGGCCGTCAATCGCGATTCCCGCTGGAGTATCTTTTTGATCAGACAAAAGGCAAAATCGACCATGTCCCGTTCGAACCGCTCGAAAAGGGTTATTTTCTGGCTTTCAATTTGAGTCAAGAGGGCGTTGATCCGTTTGATGACCACTTCCAGGCGCTTTTGTCCGCTCTCCTGGCCGTCTTTTTCCCCCTGAGCAAAGCCCTTCTCGTACGCCTCGTGTTCGATCTGCGAGGCCTTCTCCTTTAGTTCCTGATAAACCTGTTCCTGCATCTCCTCCATATACCGGGTCACCTGGGGATGGAACTGAAATTGACTTTTAGGCGATTGGGGTTGGATGGCCCCCAGGTGAAAATCCGGATTTGGGTCCTTCCGGAGAAAGGGATTGAGGGAAAAACTTTTTGGGGAGGTCCCGGCGGGCATCGGTTCGACTCCTTACACCAAAGCCTCTTCGCTGCCTTTTCCGGCCAGAACGATTTTGCCTTCGGCTTCCAGTTTTTTAGCGATTTTGATAATCGACTGTTGAGCCACTTCCACGTCTTTGAGCCGCACCGGCCCCATCACCTCGAGGTCCTCCTTCATCATTTGCGCCGCCCGTTCGGACATGTTCTTGAAGATCTTATCCTTCATTTCGTCCGACGCCGTTTTCATGGCCAGGATTAATTCTTCGTTATTGACTTCCTTCAGGATGGCCATAATGCCTCGATCGTCCACATTGATCAGGTCTTCAAAGATAAACATCAACTGGCGGATTTCATCGGCCAGGCCCTGTCGGAATTCTTCGAT
Source organism: uncultured delta proteobacterium (assembly GCA_963743305.1). Classification (GTDB taxonomy): domain Bacteria; phylum Desulfobacterota; class RBG-13-43-22; order RBG-13-43-22; family RBG-13-43-22; genus CAVQSS01. The sequence continues at coordinate 217,820 of CAVUPH010000014.1, read as the reverse complement.
TCCCTTTAAAATATTACCCTCCATGGAACTGTCCATCTGGTTCAGCATTTCGGCCACCGAGCGTACGCCACCAATCTGCTGCCCCTCAAAGCTTTTGACCGCCGCTACTTCTTCCATTAACGCCTGATCGATTTCTTCCACGATTTCCGGGGACACATTTTCCAATTCGGCTACCCGAAAAACCACTTCGGTTTGAAGGTTGATCGGCAGCTCGCTTAAAATGGCGGCCGCCTGCCCCGACTCCAGGTGGGATAAAATAATGGCAATGGTCTGGGGATGTTCATTGCGAATAAAATTGGCTAAGGTTTTGGGATCATATTTCTTTATTTTTTGAAATAATTTCCACTTGCCTTGCTCCTCGATCTCATCAATGATCTCCTGGCCCTTTTCCCCTGGGATGGCCCGGGTCACCACGTTCTTCAGGAACTGATTGCTTCCCTGGGAACTCAGGAGAAGGGGTTGGTCCACGGTATAGAGGCTGCTGAATTCAGAGAAAATGCTTTCTATGGTTTTAGGACCGATGTAGTTGACCTGGGCAATATGGCTGCCCAATTTTTTAATCTCCTCCTCATCCATCTGCTTGATGATATTAGTGGTTAATTCCTCGCCCAGACTGAGCAAGAACATGGCGGCTTTCTGCGGACCGGTTAATTTTTCGTTGGTCATGACTCTCGTTTACCCTTTTTCGTGCAGCCAGGATTTGACAATTTCGGCCGCTTTGGTGGGGTCTTCCTCCACGGACTGAAATATCTGTTTCCGGTCCATTCCCTTAAGAAGGCCGGCCTCCTCGTTCTGGGCAATTTGCGGGACCGCGCCGCCTTCCGTCCCCGGGGGCAGCGCTGGCCGCGGCCGAAGCTGGTCCAATAACACCTGTTCTTCCGTCCGAAAACCGCTGAAGAGATTTCTTTTCATCATCGGTTTGATCACCAAAAAGAAAAACAGCAAGGCCAAAACCAAGCTGATCAAAGGTTTATACAGCATTTGGAAATAGTCCTTCCAGGCCGATCCGGTCTCGGACCGGGGCCCATCCTCCAGGGCCGACCAGGCAAAGGGCATGGAAGTGACTTCAACCTGGTCCCCGCGGCTGTCGTCAAAGCCGATAGCTTTTTTCACCATGTTTTCAAAGTTTTTCATCTCTTCCGGCGGCCTGGGGACGAACTGCCGGATCTTGGCCCCTTTGGCGCCCACACTTTCCTTGTAGGTCCCGTCAATAATCACCGCTGTCGAAATTTTTTTGATCATTCCGGCCGGGCCGCGGATCTGTTTATTGATCTTGGTGATTTCATAATTTTTGGTTTCGTTTTGTCGTTCCGAGATCGTTTCACTGCCGCCGGCCGTGCTCCCGGAAAAGGTTTTGCTGCCGGCCGCGGCGCCGGGTCGGGCAGGGTTCTTGGATTCGGCCGGCAACTTTAGTGAAACAAAACCTTCTTTGTCCGCACCGATCTTGCCACCCGTGGTGCTGGACGATTTTTCCAGCGTTTTCTGTTCGCTGCGAATAACCGTGGCCGGATCAAAACGTTCCTCGGTGATATTGACTTGCTGGAAATCCATATCCGCCGAAACCCGGGCAATGGCTTTATCGGGACCGACCACTCCTTCCAGCATTCCCTGGATTTTCTTTTTCAGGCCCTCCTCAATGTTGCGCTGATAATCCAACTGGCTGGTGGTCAACTGGCCTGCAGGAGAGCCGTCGTTTTTCTTGGTCAGCATTTTACCGGTTTGATCCACCACGGTCACATTGTTGGGGTCCAAGCCTTCCACGGCGCTGGCCACCAAATGGATAATGCCATCCACCTGAGAGGGCCCCAAAGTCATCCCCGAACGGGTTTTCACCAGGACCGAAGCCGTCGGTTTTCTCTGTTCTTCCACAAAGAGTGAATCCTTAGGAGTGACAATATGGACCCGGGCCTGGTCAATTTCTTTTAATTGCTTGATCGTCCTGGCCAACTCTCCCGACAACGCCCTTTGATAATTTAATTTCTGGACAAAGTCGGTGGTTCCCAAATTGGTGCGATCAAATACTTCAAATCCGACACCTCCGCCTTTGGGCAGCCCCTCTGAAGCCAGCGACAGTCGGGTGTCATACACCTGTTCCCGGGGGATCAGAACCGCCGTCCCGCTGTTCGTCACCTGATAGAGAATTTTCTTTTCCTTGAGTTTGTTGGCAATCTCGCCGGCGTCTTCCGGGGAAAGGTTGCTGAACAGGACCTGATACTCCGGGCGGGTATTCCAGAAGATGAGGGATCCGAACCCTATCCCGGCCACCAGGAGGATGGCGATCAGGGAAAACAGTCGTCCCTTGGATATGGAGCCGACTAGCTGAGCAGATTGTTCGATCAATTTGGAGGCCATTATCCCGTGCCTTCAACGCCCTATACTTGCAGACGCATGATTTCTTCGTAAGCGTTCATAATCTTGTTGCGGACTTGCACCATTAAGCGCAGGGAGATCCCCGCCTTCTCCATGGCGATCATCACTTCATGGACGTCTTTTGGCTCCCCGGCGGCCATGGTTTCAATGGACTGATCGGCCTCTTTTTGCAGGCCGTCGATTTCGCGGACTGTTTGGGCGAGGGATTCCTTAAAACCCGCCGTCGCCACTTCTCGTCGGCCGACTTGTTCCCCAGCCGACAGGCGATTAGTGGTTGGATCCAGACCGTAAATGGCGTTCATAATTCGGTTTCCTCCTTTTCAAGTTATCGGCCGATTTCTAGGGCCTTAAGAATCATATTTTTGGCGGAATTAAAGGCTGTAACGCTGGCCTCGTAATTTCGAGCGGCGCTCATCAACTGCACCATCTCCTCTAAAATATTGACATTCGGCAAGGTGACGTAGCCCCGTTCATCCGCATCCGGATGCTGGGGATCATACTGGGTCGCCAAATCGCTCATGTCGGCCACTATTTCCTTGACCTCCACCCCCTCCTGTCCCTTTTCTGCGTGTCCGGCGAAAATTTGGGAAAAATCGGAGGGCACCTCCGCCGGTCCCAAAACGGCGATTTTCCTCCGGTAGGGACCGCCCTCTTCCGTTCGGGTGGTTTGCGCGTTGGCGACATTGGTGGAGATAATATTCATCACCGTCCGTTGGGTATTGAGGCTCGTGCCACTGATGTTCATTGCTTTAAAAAGGTCCATTCGATTTATTGCCCCCCACTGGAAATGACGTATTTAATGGTTTCCAATTTCTTGCTCAGGGCCTGGACGGCCGATTGGTATTGGAGGTTGTTTTCCGCCAGCTTGGTCATTTCCTGGTCGATATTAACTCCCGAGGATACGGTTTCGACCGACCAGGGCAGACCGGACTCCATTTCCGGGGACGACCCCGGGTCGGGAAAATGTTGGGGATGTGTTTTTTGCACCGAGACGGTGGATGGATCTCCCATCTTTTGGCGCATGATTTGCCGGAAAGGGAGATCCTTGGCCGAATAGCCGGGGGTCTCGGCGTTGGCAATATTACTGGTCAGTATCCCCTGGCGCGCACCCCGGAGATTTAAAGATTTTTCCAGAAAATGGATGGTTCGATCAAACAGTGCACCGGATAAAAAATGATTCATAAGCACCTCATCCTTTTTATCCTTAAGCTTTCTGCAAATCCCATACCATGGTCGGGGGGTGAATCGGGACCAATCCCTCCTCCGTCCAGGACCCCGCCTCCTGCTTATATTCCTGCAGTTTGTTCCGGAGGGTCCGGACGCTGATACCCAGAATATTGGCAGCCTGGGTTCGGTTGCCCTCCGTCTTATCCAAGGCCTTGAAGATCAGGTCTTTTTCTACTTCCCGGAGGGAGAAAGTCGACGACCCATCGATCCGGACCTCCGGTGTCGGGGGCGCGGAGTCCTCCAGGCAAAAATCTTTCATTTCAATCGTCGGACCGGAGGAGATAAGCACGGTACGTTCCAACAGGTTTTCCAGTTCGCGGACATTTCCCCGCCACTCCCGTTGCCTGATCCAGTTCAAAGCCTGGTCCGCCACCCGAACCACATCTCGATTATAGAGTTTGGCTAATTTTCGCACAAAATAGGCGACCAGCAGTTCAATATCCTCCGGGCGTTCCCGCAAAGGCGGAATGCGCAAAGGGATGACATTTAAACGGTAATACAGGTCGGCGCGAAAATCCCCCTTCTCAACGCTCTCTTCTAGATTTCGATTGGTTGTGGCGATGACCCGTATATCCAGAGGAACCGGATGTCGTCCGCCGATCCGATCCAACTCGTTTTCCTGCAGCACCCGGAGCAGCTTGGCCTGCAATTGAGTATTCATTTCACTGATTTCATCCAATAAAATGGACCCCCGCTGCGCCAACTCAAATTTCCCCAATTTTTTTTGGATGGCCCCGGTAAAGGCCCCCTTTTCATGGCCGAACAATTCGCTTTCCAATAGCCCGTCTGGGAGAGAGGCACAATTGACGGCAATAAAAGCCTCCTTATTTCGGGGACTGCGCTCGTGGAGATAGCGGGCAAACAGTTCTTTTCCCGTGCCGCTCTCTCCCTGAATCAGCACAGTGGCTTTACTGGCAGCGACCTTGCGGCATAATTCCAGGAGATCCAGCATCTTCCGGTTCTGGGTGACAATCGGGCGGGACACTGATCCGGCCCTGATGGGGCCCTCGGGTTCGCCCAACGACCCTGTCCGCTGATGCTCGAGCTGCCCGATTCGTTCTTCCAACCAGACCCCGGAAAGAGGCTTGACTACGTAATCCAAGGCCCCTTGCTTGATGGCCTCGATGGCCTGTGGAATGCTTCCCCCGGCGGTCATAACGATGACCGGCGTCTCCGGAAAACGCTGTTTGACCTGACCCAAAAGCTGTAGGCCGCTTAAATCTTCCAGTTCCATTTCGGTAATCACCAGATCGAAAGGTCTTTGGTCCAACCAGCGGAGGGCTTCTTCCCCCCTATTGACCCATTGGATCCAAAAACCGTTTTTGGGGCAGCTTTCTACAAAAACCTCCCGGGCTTCGGGGTCGTTTTCCGCAATTAATAATGCCTTTTCGCCCATGGGTCAGTTTAGCCTCAAGTCGCTGATCTTTTTCTCCAGGACTTGCTGGCTCGCCCTCGAGTCATAGACCTTCTTCCAAAAAGGGTCTATTTCGCCGGTCGGATTCGCCGGGATTGATCCCTGGCCCTTCGGTTCCAAAAACAAGCGGCATTGGTTTATCTTTTGCGCCAAGAAGGGGGAAGCCGGCCGTCGGTTTAATTGCTGGGCCTGGTGGTAAGCCTCCCAGGCCGCGGCCCCTTTTTTTTCCCTAAAATAGAGGTCTCCGATCCGCTCATAAGCCAAGGCGGTTTTGGCCGGGTCCTGGCTCCGGACAATAAATTTCCTTAGGGCCTCATAGGCCTTGAGGTTCAATGCCGGGCTTTCATAATAAAGGGACCCCAAAAGATACCAGCGCTCAGGATAGGCCTCCGTGGAAGGATATCGGGCGATGGACTCCTCCAGGATCTTCAGCCCTTCGACATAGTTACCTTGCCGGTACCAACCCCGGCCTAAAAGCAGGTAAGCCCGCAGTTTTTCAATTTCCGGAACGGACGGGTGATCAATCAACTTTCGTAGGAGCGGTACGGCGGAGGCCTGATCGCCTTTTTCGATAAGTATTTCCGCCCAATCCACCACCATTTCCCGGGGTTCCTGGTTTCCCCGCTGCCAGGCCGCCTGGAAATAGCGGCCGGCCTGGTCAGGCAGTCCCAGGGCCTTGAAACTTTTTCCCAATAGAACGAAGAGCCGGGGTTCCGGACTATCCGGCAAGGCTTCCCGATGCCGGTAATACGAGCGGAGCACTTCCGTATAGTTGGACTGAGCGAAAAACCCTTCCAGCACAGGAATCAAGGCTCTTTGGAGCTGGGATTGGAAGATTTTTTTCCCTTCATTTTTTTCCTGAGGAAAGGATTCCAAAGGAGTGATGAGCTGGATGGCCAGCAGGTATTGCTTTGATTCAATATAAAAATCAGCAAGTTGTGCTAAAGCCGGAAAGGCGGCGGGTCCATGAGCCTGGGAGAAGGCTTGAAGAATTTGACGGCGGGCCTTTTCGCCCTGAAGGGCGTTTCCCTCCAAACGATAACTGTGAACGATTTCTTCCACAACCCGCAAATCAAGTTTTTCCAAGGGGACTACATTCAGATAATGGAAAAACGCCTCCCTTCCCTGGGCGTATTTTTTTTGCTCCAGGAGGCCGCGCCCGGTCTCCAGCAACGGTTCCGGAGGGCTGCCCTTGGGGGTGGATTCCGGAGTAACCGAAGCGATGGCTTCTTTCATCTTGGACACCGGTGGGGAGTTTTTTTCGACCGTTTTCCCGGTTTTCCGGTCCTCTGCCTCCTTGTTCCGGGCAAGGGAAACGGATTCGTTTGAGAATTGAGCCGCTGCCGGGGTCTCGGCTTTTTTCAAGTTATCTTCAAGATCGATCCAAAGTTGAAAAGGATCACCCCCCGGGGTGGATACTGAATAAGGGACTTTTAGCTTCAGATCCAGAACCAGGCGAACCGTCTTTTCGTTGAATTGGGAACAGCGCAGTCGTTGAATAGGTCCGGTTTTCAATTCCGGAATAGGACTCAATTTTAATAGGCTGGGGGTCAAATTAATAACGATCCGGTCCGGATTGGTCAGGGAGAAGACCGTATGCTTAACCGGGTGCCTGATTTTCAAGATCACCCGGATCTTTCCTTCCGCGGACTCCGATTTGATTTGAAATAACTCCCCCACGGCCACCTCCGGATCCTGCGCTCGCAGGAACGAACCCGGGAATACCCCCGCCAATCCGACAAAGATCAAACCGATGCGTAATAAATAGCTTGGCCTGGCTCGAAACAAAATCCGCAGAATCCTTTCCCCGGACCCCTAGGCCAACTTTTTCGGCCGGGTCCCATGTGTGCTTTGAGCAAGGAGTATGCCAATAGCTCCGGGTCCAGCATGGTGATTGAAATCAAATTGTTAGAAAGAAGGGATTTAAATGGATGGCTGACGAAAGTAAAAATATCGACGGTGTTCGTTCAATGTGTCAAATTTTTGACTCGCTTGCCCAGAGATCCTGGAGTGAGGCTGGCGCTAAGTCGGGGGGGCCTGAAGGTTTTGGCGTTTTATTTTTTCGATCAAGGTCGTCCGGTTGAGGTTCAACAATTGAGCCGCCTTGTTTTTAACCCACCCGGTCTTGATCAGGGCCTGGAGAATCAATTTTCGTTCGAATTCATTGACAGCGGTATCCAGAAAGATCCCCTCTTCCGGAATGTCGGGGGGCACGGCTTGATCTTGAGGCGGGATTTTTTGGATCCTTTCCGGTAGATCCGAAAGAGTAATCACCTCGTTATTGGTCAGGATCGAGACCCGTTCAATCATATTTTCCAACTCGCGAATATTCCCGGGCCATTCGTAATCCTGGAGCCTTTTTAGGGCCTCCTCCTCCAGGCCCTGGATATTTCGTTTTTTGCCTTGGTTAAACTGGTCAATAAAATGATGGACTAAAAGCGGGATATCGGATTTATGCTCCCGTAGCGGTGGGATCTCAATAGGAATTACGTTGAGTCGATAATACAAGTCTTCTCGAAAGTGACCGTCCTCCACCGCCTTTCTTAGATTACGGTGCGTGGCCGTAATCACGCGGATATCGACGTGAATAGTTCGAGTACCTCCAATGCGTTCAAAGGCCCGGTCTTGCAATACCCGTAATAGTTTGCTCTGCAGCACCGGATCCATGTCACCTATTTCGTCTAAAAAAATTGTGCCCCCATGGGCCAATTCAAATCGACCGATCCGGGTCCGGATGGCATTGGTGAAAGCCCCCTTCTCATGGCCGAAAAGTTCGCTCTCCAACAACTCAGAGGGAATAGCCGCGCAATTGACCGGCACAATGGGGCCCTTGGCCCGGCTGCTGTTATAATGAAGCGCTCGGGCCACGAGTTCCTTTCCGGTGCCGCTTTCTCCCAAAATCATGATGGTGCTGTCGGTGTCGGCCACTTTTTCAATGGTTTCAAATACCTTTTGCATGGGGCCGCTGTCGCCGATGATATTATCAAATCTATACTTCTTCCTTAACTGGTTCCGAAGCAGAACGTTTTCCCTTTTTAGGTTGCGGAATTCGATCGCCCGCTTAATCGCGATCAGAATTTCTTCCAGATCCACCGGTTTGGTCAGATAGTCGTAGGCCCCGGCTTTAACCGCGGCAACCGCGTTTTTAATGGACCCATGTCCGGTCAAAATGATGCAAAGGGTCTCCGGGCAGTGATTGATGACATAGTTCAAAACGTCCATCCCGCCCAATCCCGGCATTTTTAAGTCCGTTAAAACCAGATCATAGGAATCCTTTTCCAACCCGGCAATCCCGGTTGTACCGTCTTGGGCAATCTTGACCTCGTACCCCTTCGCCCCCAAAAACTCGGATAATAAATCGAGGATATAGGCGGTATCGTCAATGATCAGGATTTTTCCTGAATTCAATGGGACCTCTTGGCATTAGATTATTACATCCATTGTCCTGAGAATTCGTCTCTAACCATGGACGTAAGAATCTAAATAAAAAGACGTTATCTTTAAATTTGTTAATTGGTTTTTAATACAGTCAAAAACATTTCAAATATTTTTGGCTAGGATTGGACTCACTACTCAGTACTCTATTTTTGCCTAACCCGGCCTTTTAGTCAATGAATTTATTTCGTTAGGGAAAAAGGGGGAGCAATGGACGGAAGGGACGGGAGCCGAGCAGGAAAAACAGATAGACTTTAAAATGTGAGCTTCTCTTAAGAAACGTGACGGATCCCCTTTGAACAGCAGCCTATTGAACTACAAGATCAAAAACCCTGTTACCGTTTGATGATAACCGCTCGATCCAATAGCTCCAGGGATTTTTCCCGTTTTTGGATTTCTGCCTGTCGCCGGGCCTGCTTCTCTTCCGGCGGAGTAACGGAATAATAGATGACATCGTGTCCCCCATCGGGGCGGGAAACTTCTTGAACCCCTACCGAAGAGGGCCTATCCAGAGTATTTCCGGCCGGTCCGACCGGTGCCGGTTGCTCCAGAGGAAGCGCACCTCGGGAGACAGCGGTTTGGTCCGTCCCCCCGGGAAAGACATTGAAAGCCATGGCCAGCAAGCCGACCATCGACATAAAAACAATGAAGATTTTTCCCCTGCCGGTCATAAGATTTCCATCTTTAGTTTTCCCACACCTTGGGCAACCATATCCAGTTTCCGAGCCAGCCCGTAAGAAAGATCCACATCCCTTCCGGAAATGAAAGGGCCTCGGTCATTGATTTTGGCCACGACCTGCAGACCATTTTTGGGATTGGTCAATCGAACCTCGGTTCCCAGGGGCAAGGTCTTATGGGCCAGCGTATTCTTATACATATCGAATCGTTCCCCGCTGGCGGTGGGTTTATTATGGTAGTCCGCCCCATACCAACTGGCGGTCACCTCCTGACCGTTCGGATTTACCTCTTTCCGGATCGTCAGTTTTTGTCCAGGATAGATTCGGTCCGGATTTTTGATTCCGTTATCCCGCGCGATTTGGTAGGGATCTGTCTGAAATTTTTTGACACCCAGTTTCCATAAAGTGTCGCCGGGTTGGACTATATATTCGATACTCGTCTGCTTCGGCCCTTCCCCTGCCGGGACGGGCTGGGACAGTTTGGTCTCCAAAAGTTGAGGAAAAGTGGAATTTCGACGAGTGCCTAGGGAAATCCCCCTGGTGGCTACCGCCGGGAGTTCTTCCAGGGTCGGCAAGGTTGAGCCTATGGAAATGGTCATGTACGTTCCCTTTTAGACATAATCTCCGCGATTAAATTTCGCGATCTCCGAGGCCGAGACCACCCCGACATCCTGGATAATTTTATGCAAAGGATCCCCAGCGGCGAATTGCTGGGTCAACTTTTGCAACTGGTCAACTTTTTGTGACAGGGATTCAACCAGGGGGCTGATTTGCTTGAGCGATTGAGCCGGATCTGACAGGGCCTGCTGGTATTGCCCCAGTAAATCCAGGGTCTTTTCGGCCGCCGAAACTCCTTGGGCTCGCAGTTGGTCCGCGGGTTGAATTTCTATAACTCCTTTCAGCGGGCCGATTTCAAATCCCGGGGACAGGGGTTGAGTGGGGGGACTGAGCAGAAGACTCGGATCTGGTTTCGAGGCGCTGACGGATTGATGGGCCTCCTGAAGGATCCGTTGAAAATCCGATGTCTTTTTGATCTCCTGGTTCTGCCCCCCTGAGGGCAGGGACGAAGAAATTCCGATTTTTTGGATATCCATAGGCCATAGCTCCTTAGTTTTTTTAGTTTGTTAATGCAATTTAGATGCCGTTTATAGCCTCATGATAGATTGGCCTCTATTTTTAATGAGAACTCGATAGAAACCCGTATTTTTAGAACAAACACCCTTCCCTTCAAACAAAAAAGAGAGTACCCCTCGACAATACCTTTGAAATTGCGGACTGCTGGATTTCCTTTCCGGCAAAGCCTGAGGGAAAAAATTGCCGATTCCTCTGGATCACGGGTTAAGTTTTTTCTTGGCAACCAAGTTCCGTTATAATACTATTTGATTTAATCTGCAAAATCCGTACACTTTCTTGGGAGCCCTATGGAGATTCAGAAACGACCCGCCCTTTGCCCTGCCTGCGGGACCAGATACCGCGTCCCGGAAACCGCCCTACATAAAATGGCCCCTTGCTTAAAATGCGGCCAAAAATTCAAAATTGTTTTCGAGGATGGGCCGCCTACCGGACCCCCGCCCGTGGAGACAGAAGAACAAACAACCGCCGGCCCTTCGAAAGAGGCCGAGTCCCAGGAAACGAACATTCCGGAACTTGAATCGATGGGGTTTAAAATAGTGATCGCTGATGGCCAGTTGAGCGCCAGAATATTTCCCCCGGAATCGACCCCGGATTCCATCACCCTGGAGGCCTTGAAAGAATATATTTCCCAAAAAGGAATTGTTTACGGACTGATCGGGGATAACGACCTTTCCGATTTTTTATCTCGTCGGGAACCGAAGGAAGAGGGCTGGTTGATTGCCGAAGGAACCCCCCCCCGGTCGGGAGAAGACGCGAAGATCGTCTATCACTTTGACACCGAGGGACATAAGGTCGGAACCGTTCGCGAAAGCGGAATGATTGACTTTAAGGATAAAGGAGAAATCCAGCAAGTCAAGGAAGGAGGCCTTTTGGCCGAAAAAATCCCCTTGGTCAAAGAGGTACCCGGAAAAAACGTTTTCGGGCAATTGATCCCGGTAGAGCAGTCGCGGGATGCCCTCTTGTTGGCGGGGGAAAACACCAAGCTTTCGGAGGATGGACTCAAGATTCTTGCCAAGACCGGCGGGCGCGCGGCCCTGACCAGAGATGGCCAGATCTCAGTTTATCCGGAACTGAGAATCGAGGGAGACGTGGGACTGGAGACCGGCCACATCCAGTTTAGTGGCCATATCAATGTCCGCGGGATTATCCAGGAGGGATTTCGGGTTAAAGGCGGGCGTTTGACGGCTATGGAAATCAATAAGGCCGAAGTGGACATGGAAGGGGATATCGATATTCAGGGAGGCATTATTGGATCCCGGGTCAAGACCAAGGGAAATATTAAAGCCCGCTATATAGAAGCGTCCACTATTCAGGCCATGGGGGATATCAGTGTCCGAGATGAGGTGCTGCATGGGGATATTGAGATCAACGGCCTTTTGTCGATGAGCTCTCCATCTGGAAAAATTATCTCCTCCACCATTTCTGCCCGGAAAGGGATCGAAGCGCCGATTATCGGTTCCGATGCCTCTCGTCCATGTACCTTGATTATCGGGGTCGATTCACAGGCTAAGGAATTGAGCGAACAACTCGGTCTGGAAATTGAAAACCGGAAAAAAGAACAAGAGGTGCTTAGAAAAGAAATTGAAAAGTTGAAACGGGAAACAAAAAATTATGATGGCCAGATTGCCCATCTGGCTCAGATTCAGGATCGCGGGATCTTGGAACAGAAATCCCTGAAAGTCCAGATTGAAGAATTGGGGAAAAAAAACGAATCGGCCCGCCTGGCCCAGGCGGAGTGGGAATATCAAAACCTGGATTTAAAAATAAAGTCTGCGGAAGAATCGTTAAATAAGTTGATGGAGCAGCAGGATCAAGTTACCGAAGCCATCCTGGCCCACCAACGGGCCATTAAGGAACAGGACCAAGTCATTCAGGGGCTTAACGAGCAGATCAAAAAAATGAAGGAAGAGGAAGACCAGGAAAAAATGAAGCCCCTGGTCAAGGTCCAACAGGTTATTCATACCGGAACCCTGATTAGGGGGAAACAGGCCTCCCTGATCATCCATACGGAATTTAGGCGGGTTCAGTTCAATGAAAGACAGGCCACCGTTACGGACGAGTCCGGCCAGCCGCTGACGATCCGAGAAATCGCTATGAAGGATTTGTAAGTCTCATTTCTCTTCCCGGGCGGTTCAAAAGACCCTTCCCTACTTCAAAGACCCTCCTTCCAGGGGATCAGCAACCGTTCCAATTTCCCCAGCAGCCAGTTAAACGATATCCCGAGCCCGGACAGCATCCCGATCCCCACCATAAGTTTCTTGGTTTGCATCAAATCGGCGGCGGTCAGGATGAGATACCCGATCCCGGCGTCGGCGGCGATCATCTCGGCGGCCACTACCAATAGGAGCGAGATCCCCAGGCCCAGCTTCAGACCGGCAAAGATCATGGGCAGAATGGCGGGCCAGACCACCTTTCTGATCAGACCCAGACGACTGGAACCGAGGCTCAGGGCCACCCGGATCAATAGGGGATCCACGTTCTTAACCCCCGTGTAGACGTTGATGGCCAGTGGGAAAAAGACCCCCAGGCCGATTACCGCAATCTTCGAGGCTTCCCCGATTCCCAACCAGAGAATCAGCAAGGGAAGGATGGCGATTTTAGGGATGGGAAAGAGGGCGGCCAGGATCGGATTCCCCAGCGCCTCTGCCAGGCGCGAAGAACCCAGCAGTATCCCGGACAGAACGCCCAGTCCGGCGGCTAGCGTAAAACCACTTCCAATTCGGAACAAGCTGATCCCCAGGTGCCGGAAAAGCTGACCGGAGATCAGCAGTCCCCAGGCTTCCATGAGAATATCACTGGGAGCCGGCAAAAAGAGGGGGGAGACCAGGGAGAGACGGCCGGCCGCTTCCCAGAGGCCCAGCAGGACCGCAAAAGCGATCCAGCTCAAATAAGGCTGGGGCCGGTCATCGATAAAAGCGGTCTTGTCCCGAACCGTCCCGGTTCGGGCCGCCGCATAGGACGACTGGGGCGTCCGATGGCGGATTGAGAAAGAGGCGGTCTTTTCTTCTGCCATCATCCCTCCTCAATGGCCTCGCGGGCTTGGTCCTTGATCCGGGACCATAAGCGATCCACGTATCGCTGGAAGGGCTGCTCACGGGTTAGATCCTCACTGCGGGGACGGGGCAGGTCGATGGAGACCAGGTCTACGATCCGTCCCGGTCTCCGTGAGAGGACGGCCACCCGATCGCTGAGGAAAACGGCCTCCCGAATATTGTGGGTGACGTATAAGACACTGTTCCGGGCCTTTTCCCAAATTTGCGAAATTTCCCGCTGCATCAGCAGCCGGGTCTGGGCATCCAGGGCCGATAAGGGTTCATCCATCAGCAGGAGATAGGGATTCACGGCCAGGGCCCGAGCCAAGGCCACCCGCTGTTTTAATCCTCCGGAGAGCTGGTGGGGATAACGATCCTCAAAGCCGGCCAGGCCCGTCAATTGGATAAATTCAGCGGCCAGGGATCGGCGCTGTGCTTTTCCCAGGCCCTTTTCTTCCAGTCCGAATTGAATGTTTTTTGCAACGGTCCGCCAGGGGAAGAGGGCGCCTTCCTGGAAAACTACCGCCGTCAGCGGCCGGCCGTTGAGACTCGCTCTCTCGAAGACCACCCGGCCGGAAGTGGGGGATAGCAACCCGGCGATGATATTGAGCAGTGTTGTTTTTCCGCTGCCGCTGGGGCCCAAGAGGGTCAGGAATTCCCCCTCCCGGACGGTGAAATCCACTTCTTCCAGCGCCGGCAGGGTCCGCCCCTTCCGGTCCAGATAGGTTTTGGTAAGCTGTTCGATCAAGACCGGCATTATTTTTTAAGCTGATTCAGCGCTTCACGGTAAAGCGAAGGGTCCATGATTTCGGAGGAAGGCATCCTTCGGATCACCAGGCCATGGGCCGCGTACCAGTCAATCTGTTTTTGAATGTCACCACTGAGCAGCTCTCCGTTGGGATCGATATAGGGCAGCCCGGCGGCCACGTCCTCGGGTTTCTCTTCCGTATACCGAGCGATCAGGGTCAGGAGTTCCGGAGTCGGCACCCCCGCTTTCTTGCTCAATCCGTTTTCATGATAATACCGGCAACTGCGAATATAGCCCTTGAGAAAGGAGACGGCCAGGGAGCGGTTCTTGATCAGTTTCTCTCCATAAAAGATCCCTCCCAACTGGTAAGGCAGGTGATCACCCACCCAGAGCAGCACGTCGGCCCGGTCCGCTTTTTCCGCCGGGGTGACATGGGGCTGGACCATGAAGGCGGCCTCGATCTGGTGGCTGAAAACGGCGTCCCGCATCGTATTGAGGCTGTTCAGGGGAACGACTTTGACGTCTTTGAGGGACAGGCCTCTTTTCTCCAGCAGGTTGCCCAGCATATAGTGAAAGGTGGAGCCTAGCTGGGTGATGCCAATCCGCTTCCCCTTGAGTTGGGCGAGATCTTTGATTCCGGCCTTGGTCTGGTTCGAATCCACCACCAGGGCCGTCAATTTATATCCGGGCCATTCCCGACCCTTGTCCGCCACGACCGCCAGCTTGGTTCCTTGGGCGGCGGCGTTGTAAAGTCCGGCGGTCAGACCGGTGGCCCCGACATCAATATCCCCGCTGGCCAGGGCCACGGCGATGGGCTGGGCCGACTTGAACCAGATCGGCTCGATCCTGATCCCCTCCTCCTGAAAATATCCTTTTTCCAGCCCCACAAAAAGAGGAGCGCTGCTGGAGACTTTGAGCATCCCCACTTTGACCGTGGTCAGGGCCGTAACCGGCTGGGGGCAGAAACTCACCAGCCAGAAAGCGGCCCCTAACAAGAGAGAAATTTTTTTATTCATCGGACCTCCTCCTTTATCTTCTTCAGGCTCCGCGGGTACCCCTCGGGGCAAGAGGTTTTAGTACGAACGTCCCTTCCAAAATTCCAGCCAGGTGGCCAAAAAAAGAACCAGACTGACCGCTCCGTTCAAGGTGAAAAAAGCAGTCTGCAGCTTGGAAAGATCTCGGGGGGAAATAATCAGGTGTTCCAGAAAGAGAAAGATAAAGACCAGGGTTAACCCGATAAAATAGAATCCCCCCAGGTTGGCCAGTCGGCCCGTGAGGGCAAAAAACAGAAAAGCCAGAAAATGAAAAAAACCGGCCACCCGAAAGGCCGCCGCGGCTCCCCTGCGGGCCGGAAGGGAATACAGCCCGTGCCGGCGATCAAAGGATTCGTCCTGGCAGGCATAGAGGACATCGAAGCCGGCCACCCAAAACAAGACCCCGGCCCCCAAGACCAAGGGGAGCAGCTCCAGTTCATTCCGCACCGCCACCCAACCCCCGATGGGAGCTATCGCTAAGGCCAGCCCCAGTATCAGGTGAGAGGTCGCCGTAAACCGTTTGGTGTAGGAATAGGCCAGGATCACCCCCAGAGCCAAGGGCGAAAGGGCCAAGGCCAGGGGGTTTAGTGTCCAACTGGCCAGAAAAAAAGCGGCCGTCGCGGTCAGACATACGAACCAGGCTGCGGCCGGGGATAGGCGCCCAGAGGGAATCGGTCGGCCGGCCGTTCGCGGGTTGAGTGCGTCGATTTTGGCATCGGCGATCCGGTTGAAGGCCATGGCCGCGGTCCGGGCGCCGACCATGGCCCCCAGGATCAGCAGCCCCACCTTCAGGCTGGGCGGACCGGAAGCCGCCAGCCAGGCCCCCAGATAGGCAAAGGGCAGGGCAAAAATCGTATGTTCAAATTTGACTAGTTCAAAAATTGTCGCAAGCTGCTTCATCGCGGCAGCCCCAGCTTAGACCAGAGTTGGTCGATCCGTTCGCTCACCTGAGGATCCATGCGGATCTTATCCGGCCAGGGCCGGCCGAATCCTTCCTCCGGCCATTTGGTTGTAGCATCAAACCCGATTTTGCTGCCCAGAGCCGGCAGCGGTGCGGCGTGATCCAGCGCATCCACCGGGCCTTCTACCAGTACCGAGTCTCGCCGGGGGTCCACATTGGCCCCCCATTGCCAGAGGACCTGGTTCAGGTCCTGGACGTCCACCTCCCCGTCAAAGACCACGATGAATTTGGAAAACATCATCTGTCCCAGCCCCCAGAGGGCCATCATCACCTTTTTGGCGTGGCCGGGGTAGCGTTTCTCGATGGACACCAGGGCAAAGTTATGAAAAGCGCCGGCGGCCGGCAGATGCATATCCCGGATTTCCGGCAGGGTCTGTCGAAGCAGGGGCAAGAAGATACGCTCCGTGGCTTTGCCCAGGAAGGCGTCTTCCATGGGCGGCACCCCCACCACCGTGGCCGGATAAATGGGGTTCTTTCGCTGCGTGATGCAGGTCACCTCCATCAGTGGATAGTCATCCGCCAGGGAATAATAGCCCGTGTGATCCCCGAAAGGCCCTTCCCGTCGCCGCTTCCCGGCCGGGACGATCCCTTCAATAACGATCTGGGCATTGGCCGGCACCTCCAGATCGATGGTGCGACATTTGACCAGTTTGACGGGCTCCCGGCGCAAGAACCCGGCGAACATGAATTCATCCAGCTCTTCCGGCAGCGGGGCGGTGGCCGCGTAGGTCAGGGCCGGGTCCGGTCCCAGGGCCACGGCCACGGGCAGGTCCTTCCCCGAGGCTTCGGCGGCGCGAAAATGCTGGGCCCCCACTTTATGGAGTTGCCAGTGGACCCCCAGGGTCCTGGCGTCAAATACCTGGAGGCGGTACATGCCCACGTTGCGTTTCCCGGTCTGCGGATCCCGAGTGATGACCAGGGGCAGGGTAATGAATGGACCACCATCGAGGGGCCAGGTGGTCAGAACCGGGAAAGCGGACAGGTCCGGGTTTTCCTGAAAAACGACCTCCTGGCAGGGTCCCCGGTCCACCGTGCGCGGCAGCAGGTCCCGGAGCCGTTTGAGCCGAGGGAGTAGCCGGAGTTTATCCATGAAACCTTGGGGAGGTTTGAGCGCCAACAACTGGTGAATTTCCTCTCCGATTTGATCCAGGCGCTCCACTTCCAGAGCCAAACACATCCGTTTTAGTGAACCGAAGGCATTGGTCAGCACCGGAACGGTTTTCCCCTTCACCGCTTCGAAAAGGAGTGCGGGGCCGCCCGCCTTGCAGACCCGGTCGGTTACCTCGCAGATTTCCAGATAAGGATCCAGCGGTTCCCTGATGCGAACCAGTTCCCCCTCCTTTTCCAGCCTGGATATAAACGACTGTAAATCAGCATGAGCCATGATTACTTTCCGTTAGTTTCGACTTTTTCAACAATTTTGGAATTTGGTTCCAACCAGGGATTTATCCGGTCACCGCAGCCATTCCAGGCGCCGTCCGCCGGAATGGATAATGGCGGAGGGTAATTCTTCTTCAGTGACTTCGTTCAAAGGAAGAAAAAACATCCGGGCCTTTTTCCCCGGGGACAGGTCTCCCAGTTCCCCGGACAGATCCAGGGCCGAGGCTCCGTGGATAGTGGCCATCCGGATAATCTCCCAAGGGTCGATCTCCGGGAAGGCCTGTTGTACGGTCTCCATCTCTCCCCAGAGGCCCAGGTCGGCATTACTGGCCAAGCTGTCGGTGCCTAGGGCCGGTTTCAGGCCGGTCCGCACCATGAACGGAATATCCGGAAGTGCCCCGACAATAAACCGGTTGCTTCGCGGGCAGACCACCACCCGCACGCTTCGATCCCGCAGAATGGATAGGTCGCTCGGATCCGCCTGGGTCAGGTGAACCGCGAGGGTATTTTCATCCAGCAGCCCCAAGCGGTCCAGGTATTTTACCGGCGTGGTCTTGGGGGCCTTCCAGTCCTCCACCCACTTCCCCCGCTCAATTAAAAAGTCCTTCCAGACGCCCTTCCCGGTGAGCAGGAATTCCGTTTCCTCTTTGGTTTCAGCCACATGAATGGCCAGCGGCAGACCCCTTCGCCGGGTCCAGGTTTTGGCGGCCTGGAGCAAAGCGGCCGAGGTGCTATGGGGGGCGTGGGCCCCCAGGGTTAAACTTCCGAATAGGTCCGTCGCCGGTCCCTCGTCGAGGACCTCCGGCAAAGTCAACCCCGAGGAGTCAAATCCGATCACTTCAAAGAATAACCGGCGGAATACTTTCGATGAAGACCCTCGCGGGATCAGGCACTCCAGGCTGATCCAGTCCCCGGCGGCACAGGTGCCGGTACGGCTGATTTCATCCCAGGCCGGTCCCACGGCCTCGTCCGGATTCTCCGCCTTGGTTTTTTCTTTGAGAGACAGCAGGTGCCTCACCCAGGGTACGAAACCCAAACCTTCCGGAATGAGACCTTTAAGCCGGGACAGTTCCACATGGGTATGCGCATTGATCAATCCGGGAAGTATCGCTCCTTGGCCCAGGTCCCGCCGTTCCCCGGGAAAGGTCAGGGAAATTTCCTTTTCCCCCCCTAGCGCGGTTATCTCGCCTTTTCGGACCGCGACGACCCCTCGTTCAATGGGCGGAAGGCTAACCGGGACGATCCAGCGGGCCTGGTAGAGCGTTATTTGATCCATGTGTGAAAGTCTTCTCCGATGTCTCCCCGGATTTTGTAGCGCTCCATGGCGACGGGGCAGGGGCAGGCGCGGGGGGTTTCCGTCAAGGGGCCCAATAAAGGCAGGATCAGTTCCGGGAAGGCCTTTTCCACTTCTTTGACCCGCGCCATTTCCTCGGGAAAGGCCAATCCCTCAAATAGGATCCCCCGCACGTAAGGTCGTACCTTGACCCCTTCGGCAAAATTGACGGGATAGCACAAGGCCCCGTAACACATTTCCAGTTCCTTGGCCAGGAAGGCCTCCGGCGCCAGATTCATGCCGATCAGGTCTCCTCCGAGCAGGCGATACTTGCGGATCTCCGCCTTGGTTTCCAGGCGGGGACCTTCCACGGAGACATAGACTCCTTGGGAATGAAGAAGGAACGGGACCCCCGCCAGTTTTTCAATCATCAACGCCCGAATTTCCGGACAGAACACGGCCTCCTGCCGGATTACCCCGATACCCTTCCCCTCGAAAAAAGACCGGGGTCCGGAACGGGTTTCATCCAGCAGATCATCCACCACCACCAGGGAACCCGGCGCCATTGCCGGATTCAGGGATCCGGGAGCCGACCAGGACAGGATTTTTTCGATGCCGGCTTCTTTCAGTGCCCAGATGTTGGCCAGGTCGTTTACGAAGGGGGCCGCGGTAGCATATCGGTCCTCCCCATGGCGGGATAAGACCACAAAGGGGATGCCCTCCGACTCCAAAAAATGGATCGGAACGCTTAACCCGAATGGAGTGTTCAAGGGCTGAACACTTAACTCTCGGGCGCCTTGCTCCAGAAAAGCCCGATGAGCGCCAACCCTGGCGATAACCGCCACCCGGGGGGTCATGTCGCCACCTTTTGGTAAAAGGTGTCCCGCTGTTGGGGGATAAAACGGGCGGCCGTGATCAGGCGGGCCAGCTCTTCAATAGATAAGCGGTAAGCCACCCCGGCGGCGGCCACCACATTTTCTTCGATCATCGTGCTGCCCAGGTCGTTGGCTCCGAACAGAAGGGCGATTTGCCCGACCTTGGGCCCCTGGGTAACCCAGGAAGCCTGGATGTTGGGAATGTTGTCGAGGACCAACCGGGACAGGGCCAGCATACGCAAGTACTCCGTCCCTCCGGCCGGAATCCGCCGCAGATCGGTATTCCCCGGCTGGAAGGTCCAGGGGATGAAAGCGGTGAAGCCGCCGGTACGATCCTGCAGTTCTCGTACGGCCAAGAGGTGCTCAATCCGGTCTGCGACGGTCTCCAGATGGCCGAACATCATGGTGGCGGTAGTTCGCAACCCAATGCGGTGGGCTGTTTCCATGACCTGAAGCCACTCGGCGCTCGTCCCTTTTCGGGGAGAAACCCGTTCTCTGACCCGGTCCACCAGGATTTCAGCCCCCCCGCCCGGAATGGAGCCAAGTCCGGAATCCCTAAGCCGGATTAAAACCGTTTCCAGGGGCATACCCGCTATCCGGGCCAGGTGATTGATTTCGGGAGGCGAAAATCCGTGGATGTGGATCGGGTAACGGCCCTTGATCCATTGAAGCAAGTCCTCATAAAATGAAAAGGGCAGATCAGGGTGCATCCCGCCCTGAAGCAGTATCTGGGTGCCTCCCAGGGCCAATGTTTCTTCAATTTTTTTGCCCAAGACCTCCCGGTCCAGCACATAGGCTTCCGGGGAATCCGCCTGCCGATAAAAGGCGCAAAAACGGCAGCCGGAAAGGCAGACATTGGTGTAATTAATGTTCCGGTCCACCACATAAGTGACCACTGGTTCGGGGTGGAGCTTCCAGCGAACCTCCTGGGCGGCTTGCCCGAGTGTCAGGAGATCCGATTGGTACCAGTCCAGGGCTTGTTGGGAATTGAGGCGCATCGAGTTTGAGCTGCAACCGGGTTTAGTGGACTACGGTATTATACAAGGTATCCCGCTCCACCGGTTCACGTCCGGCTTCCCGGATCAGGTGAAGAATTTCCTCCCGGGTCATGGCTTGGGCGGTTTCCGCCCCGGCCATATGGGTAATCCGTTCTTCAATGACCGTTCCATCTATATCGTCGGCTCCAAAGGACAGGGAAATCTGGGCCAGTTTGGGACCGATCATGATCCAGAAGGACTTGATGTGGGGAAAGTTGTCCAGCATCAGGCGAGCCACGGCGATATTTTTCAGATCATCCACGCCGGTCGTACCGGCCATTTCCGCCAACTCGGTATTCTTGGGATGGAAAGCGAGCGGGATAAAGGTCAGAAAGCCTCCGGTCTCATCCTGGGCCTTCCGCAGGGCCAGCAAGTGGTCCACCCGCTCTTCCAGGGTCTCCAGATGGCCGTAGAGCAGGGTGGCATTGGTATGGAGCCCTAGACGGTGGGCCGTCTGGCAAACGGAAATCCAATCCCGGGAAGGGAGTTTTTTGGCGCAGAGGTTTTCCCGGATACGGGAGCTGAAGACCTCCGCCCCGCCCCCCGGCAAGGATCCCAGCCCGGCTTCCATCAAGACCGACAAGGTGTCTTCAATGGATTTTTGGGCCAGGTGAGCCAAATGGGCGATTTCCACGGCCGTGAAGGCCTGCAGGTGAACCGACGGGCGGATTCTTTTAATCCGTTGAAGCATTTCCAGGTAGTAGGCAAAGGGAAGGGTGGGATGGATACCCCCGACGATGTGAATTTCGCTGATCGGGTCGGACAGCCGTTCCCGGACTTTCGCCTCGATATCCTCCAGGCTCATTTGATAAGCCAGCGGATCCTCCGGGTCCCGACCGAAGGCGCAAAAACGGCAGCGGTTCTGACAGATATTCGAATAGTTAATATGCTGGTTGACGATGTAATAGGCCCGGTTACCGTTTCGGTTCTCTCGGATCCGGTTGGCCAAAGCCCCCACACCCAGCAGGTCAGGGCTTTGATAGAGGGCCAAACCATCTTCCTTTTCCAAGCGCCCCCCCGATAAAACCTTTTCCCGGATGGGCATTAGCCGCGCATCTCTGACTTCAAGCACTTTCAACCACCTCCAATAAAATGACCACCTGGTCATTTTATAAAGAAAAAAAACTATCCTTGCAAGCCTTTTCGTAAAATAGTAACCAGTCCGACCGCCCACTCTTCCACCTTTTTTTGATCAACCCGGTAGATATTGCCTCTGTGGTCCAGATAAGGAACCATATAGGCTTGCAGGTATCGGTCCAGCACCGCGTCCAGGATAAAGACCGCCTGTTCCGGGGCGATATCCCGGCGGATCTCCCCCCGGTCCATCCCCTTTCGCACCAGAGAACCCAGATATTCGGAGGAAAATAGTCGAACGGCCTGAAGCAGCTCATTGCGGAAAGGGGCGTCCCGATCGAACAGTAATTTCAAATATATTCTATAGATATGGGGATGCCGACGAACGAAATCGACTCCGGCCAGGAGTGAACTCCTGATTCGTTCAAAGACCTCCAATTCCTCGGTTTCTTCTTTTACCGTTACCAGCGTTTTGCGGACCTGAGCCACCGCCGCCTGGAAGATAAAGAGAAAAAGGCCTTTCTTGTTAGAAAAATATTGGAATATCGATCCCTTGGAGATTCCCAGGTCGTCCACCAGGGTGTTGATGGAAGCTCCCTGGTATCCCTTTTCTGAAAATTCCCGGGTGGCCGCCAAGATAATTCGATCCCGCTTGGCTTCCGGAAGGTTCAGGAATGTCGGACTGGCCGGAATTTCTTTAAGGAATTCGGGTGCCGGCGGTTCCTTAGCAGTGGTTTTTAATGTCGTCATACTGAACCGGACCATTCGATTAAGGCAGAGACGGGAGGCCTCCATTTAAATAGTAAACTTGTCGGGTTTTATTTTGTTTGGAATCCCTTTATTTGTCAATGTCCAATCAACCCACTTCGACTAGCCCCTTGGTTACATTAAAGACGCTTCGCCCTTTTGGGTGGGTACCCCCCCCAGATCGGGTATGGCCGTCTGGTCTCGGTGAAAGGGTTTTCCAAAGGAAGATTTTATGCTATATAACGTTTAATGCTTTAGGGCATTAAAGCATTAAACGAAAAGACGCACTCCTAATCACCTGTTCAGGATTAAAGCACCTCTGGGCAACACCCAACCAGGTGTTCGACCGGCGATCGGACCTGAGCGTTAAGACCTGTTTGCCCAGTGAACCTTTTAATGATATAAGGAGCCCTTATGAATGGCCTGACTACACCCAAGGAATACAAGCTGTCCAAAGGAAGTTCCTATTATATCTTCACCCTGCTGTTCTTGCTGTATTTTTTCGATTATGTCGACCGGATGATCGTGACCTCCCTTTTCCCGTTCATTAAAAAGGAATATGGACTGACGGACGCCCAGTCCGGCCTGCTCGTGTCAGCCGTTTACTGGTCCATTGTCGCCTTTGTCTTTCCCGTCTCGATCCTCGTGGACCGTTGGAGCCGAAAAAAAACCATCGGCGTCATGGCCCTGCTCTGGACGGCCGCCACGGTAGCCTGTGCCTTTACCAAGAGCTTTCCCCAGTTGCTGATGGCCCGCTCCGGCATTGGTGTCGGGGAGGCCGGCTATGCCCCCGCCGGCACGGCTATGCTCTCGGGTCTGTTTCCCCCGGAAAAACGTTCCCGCATGATGGGTCTTTGGAATATCTCTATCCCCCTCGGTATCGCCGTCGGCATTGGTATCGGCGGCTACGTGGCCCAAACCTGGGGGTGGCGGCATGCCTTCGGCCTGGTAGCCCTTCCCGGAGCGCTCGTGGCCATCCTTTTCTTCTTCGTCAAGGACTATAAGACCGTAGAACTGGTCAAGACGGTGGATTCCTGTGATACCGGCCGGAACCGGGTCAAGATGAGCAAGATGGATATCTTTCGCGCCTTCCTCCATGTTCCTTCCCTGATTCTGACCAATCTCGGGTTTGTCGGCTGCATCTTTGCCAACAATGCCATCATCACCTGGCTTCCCTACCTATTTTCACCGTGTGGACGGTCTCCCCATCAGTCAGGCGGGCATGAAAACAGGTCTGCTCATGCTGCTGGCCATCATCGGCCTCCCCCTGGGAGGATGGTTGGCCGATATGTGGTTTAAGAAGCGGGTGAGTTCACGACTTCTCTTTCCGGCCGTTACGACGGCCCTGAATGCCATTATCCTGTTTATCGCCTTTTCCTTTCTTGAGGGAAAGGCTCAGTACCTGATGCTCCTGCTTATGGGCATCGTGGCCAGCGCCTTTTCCCCGGCGGCCATCACCGTTACCCAGGAGGTGGTCCACCCCGGACTTCGGGCTATCTCTTACTCCATCTGTGTCGTTTTTCAGAATCTCCTCGGGGCTTCGCTGGCCCCGATCGTAATCGGGGCGATTTCTGATGTATACGGCATCAAAGCGGCCATGACTATCCTGCCCATTTTTCTTCTGTTGTCGGCCCTGCTTTTTTTTGCCGGGTCCTTCTTTTATGAAAAAGATCTGAACCGGGTAGAAAAGGTTATCCTGGAATGCGAGGATTAAGGAAAGAAGGTTGTTCGTCCGTTTGGGTGGGTGGGCCCAATAAGGGCAGCTTAGTCTGAATTCGGAGTTCGGTGGCCGTCTGGTCTCGGCGAAAGAAAAGAAGGAATAAAGGAGGAATCGATGAAGGCCGTTGTTTTTCGCCCGTCCAGCGGGCTGGTCTATGAGGAGGTTCCCGATTACCAGCTAAAGGCAGATGAGGTTTTGGTCAAAGTGGTCAATACCGGATTTTGCGGATCCGATCATTCCTTGGTCGCCGGCGGGTTCATGCCCGACGGCACGATACTGGGTCACGAGATCAGCGCCGTCTTGGTCGAAAAAGGCGCAGACGCCGACGGACCTCCCTTGGGCACAAGGGTCTGCATCCGTCCGACCTATTGTGGCCACTGCGCCAACTGCCTTAGGGGTAGACCGCACCTCTGCCGGGTTCATCGTCGAACCACGGGCATCGGTGACTTACCCGGCGGTTTTGCTGAATATGTCAAGGTCTTCCCTCAGATGTTGATTCCCATACCCGAGGGGGTGGATTCCCGTAACGCGGCCTTGGCCGAGACCTTTGCTTCCGCCTTGCACGCCATCAACTGCACCGGGTCTGATACCGGTTCCGCCTTGGTCATGGGCGGAGGGCCCATCGGCCTGTCCGCAGTCAGGATCCTGAAAATTCTTGGTTACCACCCCGTGGTCCTCTTGGAACCGATCAAAGAAAAAAGAGAGATCGCCCTGGGATTCGGGGCCGACCGGGTATTTGATCCCGGGGAAAAGGATCTCAATCTGCAGGTCAGCTCTATGGTCGGAGGCGGGTTTGATAAGATATTCGAATGCTCGGGCGTAACGGCCAATATCGGTCGCGCCGTTCATCTGGCGGCTGATTGCGGGCAGATCTGCATCGTCAGCGTACTGTTCAAACCCCTGGATTTACCCGAGCCTTACCTGATCAATTTCAAGGAAGTTAAGCTGACGGCCTCCATCTCCAATACCCATGCGGAGAATATACAGTGTCTGGATTGGATGGCCGCAGGCCGGGTTGACGCCCACCCCCTGGTTTCCGACCTGATCCCCTTGGAAAAATTGCCGGAAGTATACCGGGAAAGAATTGACCCCGGTCTGGCGGTTAAAGTGTTGTTGCAGATTGGCGATGAATTTTAGCGATCAGTCGGGTTCTGTTTTTGACGCCAGCCAGGGCATAGGCCGTTCGAGACTGATTCGGGTCTCCTCCCCTGTCCCGGTAGAAAAGAAGATAGATCCTTGAGCTTGTTTCCAGGCGTATTTTTTGTTAAGATAATCAAACAACTGGAACAAAGGAATGATATCAATGAAAATCGCGGTGGTGGACGGACAAGGCGGCGGGATCGGGAGCGCCGTGATCAAAAGGCTGCGCGAGGAATTCGGCGAATCCATCCAGATCATCGCCTTAGGCACCAATTCCATTGCCACGGCCCAGATGATCAAGGCCCGGGCCAACAAAGGGGCCACCGGAGAGAACGCCATCGTTCAAACGGCGCCTAAAATGGACGTTATCGTGGGCCCCATCGGGATCGTCCTGGCTCAAGCCATGATGGGGGAGGTATCGCCGGCTATCGCCCAGGCCGTGGCCGAATGCCCGGCCCTGAAACTGCTCATTCCCCTTTCTCAGGAAAACGTGGAAATCATGGGGTTCGTATCGGAACCGCTCCCTCATTTAGTGGATAAGATAATTCTTCGTTTAAAGGAGGTTCAGCAACATGTGTGAAGCATCGGCCTTTATCCTGCGGGACGGCCAGGAGGAACTGGTCCTGGAAAGCGTGGATATCCTCGAACAGGAGAACGGGAATATCCGCCTGGTGAATATCTTCGGCGAGCAGAAGGTACTGCCGGCGAAAATAAAAAAATTGTCCCTGGTAGATCACAAGATTATCCTGGAATCGAAATAAATCGGGCGATTGACCGCTTTTCCCTTTAAGGAGGATTTTATGATTGAGGAAGTTTTCAAAAAGCTTTCCTGGCTGGGACACGACGGCATCCTCTACCAGAACAAAAAAACCATCTATTTCGACCCCTTCCAGATTGCCGGGGGTCCTCCGGCGGACCTGATCCTGATCACCCATGACCATTTCGACCACTGCTCCCCGGAGGACGTGGCCAAGATCCGGACCAAGGACACCCTGATCATCACCGAGCCGGCCTCCGCTAAAAAACTGAGCGGCCGAGTGGAGACCATGAAACCGGGCGAGGTGAAACAATGGGAAGGGATGACCATCGAAGCCGTCCCGGCCTATAATACGGACAAGGATTTTCACCCCCAAAAAAACAACTGGCTGGGTTTCATCGTCACCATCGAAGGGATCCGGATCTATCACCCGGGCGACGTGGATTTCATGCCGGAAATGAAAACCTTGAAAACGGACATCGCCTTCCTGCCCGTCTCCGGCACCTACGTCATGACGGCTAAACAGGCCGCCGAGGCCGCCCGGGCCATCAAGCCCCAAATCGCCGTCCCGATACACTATGGGGCGATTGTGGGATCGGATAAGGATGCGGAGGAGTTCAAGAAACTGCTGAAGGGGGAAATTGACGTGAGGATCCTGCCAAAAATAATGACCCCGCGCTGAAAAAAGAGAGGAGAAAATTAACGTAAAGGGCCTCGGTTATTGAGGCCCTTTTATTTTGGGCCTATTTCCGTCTTAAAAATTCCTCCATCGCCCGGCGGGCTTCCTCCAAACCAGGAAGATTTTTCTTTAATGCTGCGGATATTTTCAAATAGTCAATGACCGGCTGCAGCAACTGTAACACCTCGATCCTCTTAACCTGGATTTCCTGAGGGACCGCATCCAGTTTCTCGATCAGGGTCATAAAATGATCTTGAAAGGCCTTTTCGAACCCCTGATGAGGGAAAAATTCCCCGGCCAGGATCTGGCCGGATTCCTGGTGAACCCAGAGGACGGTTTGCGGATAATAGGGTCGTCCCCCTTCTTGAATTACCGCCGGACTGAAAAAATAATCCCCTTCCCAAACCCCTCCAAGGCGACGAACTTCCTTCTTTAATTTTTTCAGGCGTAGTTCATCAACCGGCGGGACTTGGATGGCCGCCGGTTTAAGCAAAGGAATCTCTTGCCAAACGTCTTCCCAGGTTATCTGTTCTTCCTGGATCGACGGAACCCGGACCAGACAGACTTGGTTCCCGGCTTTTTCCAACATGGCTGGATTCTCTTTCAATCGTTTGGCCATTTCAATGGCTTGCATCAAGGCCTGCGTTAGAAAGACCACTTCGGATTCATTAATTTGCCTTGGATAGAACCCCGGTTCGTATCTTCGAAACCAGGGCCAGGCTTTTTTACCTTTGAAGGAATACCCCAGGACCTTGACCCGCTTCAAATCCTCGGGTTCCATAAAGGACCGGTCATCGAAATGGGCCACCAGGAGGTCCTGTTTATAGGGCATATCAGGATCTTTTTCAGGATGCTCCGCTTCATACATCTCCAGATAACTGCTCAATCCCCGAGCCCCCAGATAAACATTCAATCCCAGCACTTCCCCCAGGCTGCCTAGAACACAGCAGTAACCCACCTCCCCGCTTTCCGGGTCCTGCACGCCGAAGAGCTCGCTGTCGTACATCCATTTCCAGGGGGCGGTTTGCTTAAAAGCCGCGGCGGCTTCATACAGGGCGGTCCATTGTTCATTGGTCGGTTTTGAGTTTTTCATATCCATGCAACTCCAACACCTATATTTATGACTTTGGCTGCTGAATCAATTGAAGATTCTGTTTCAAGGCAGGGATATCTTTTTTTAGGATCTGCCAGATTATTTCAACGTCGATGTCGAAATAATCGTGGACGATCCGGTGTCTCAATCCAATAATCTTTTTCCAGGGGATATCCGGGTGACTGTCTCTGAAATCCGGCGGCAATTTCCCGGCAGCCTCCCCGATGATCTCGAAATTTCTGACCACGGAGTCGATGGTTTTTTCATCCTGAACAAAACGGTCATGATCAAAACCACGCGTATACCGCTCAACCTTTTCAACCGCTTCCCAGAGATCCTCGATCAGCAGAGTCTACGGATCTACGCGACATCGATCAGATCCTCCTGAATTACATTCCAATGCCTGGGCTTGATAGCCCGCCGAGAGACGACGTCCGCCGGCATTCCCAGAAACGTTTCGATTTCTTCAGCCAAATCCACAAATCCGAGACCAATGGTTGGAGGAACTTCTACCAGAATATCCACATCGCTATTTTCTTTATTATCCCCCCGGGCAAAAGAACCAAAGAGAGCCAATCTTTGCAGGCCGAATTTTTTTACCAAATCAGGCTTGCGCTCTTGGAGAATGCTAAGAATTTCTTCCCTGGTTTTCATATCGAACCCTCCGAAACGGCTCCTTCGCCAAGCCATCCAGCTTCTTTCTTCCTTCAAATCCAATTCCTGTCTTATTTCCCATTGATAGCCACCATGATCTCCTTGAAGCTCTCCACCGCCGCCTCCAGGTTTTCGATGATATCATTGGCCAGCAGGTCCGGATCGGGCAGGTTGTCGAGGTCGCCAGGCTTTTATCCTTGATCCAGGTAATAGAGCCACGAATTTAGCCTATTAAATTTTCCTTATTTTACAGTATGTTATCCGCAAAGACCGTCTCCATCTTTATCTAAAGTTTATCTAAAGATTAACTAAAGTCAATCTCACCCGAACCCAGGTTTTAGTGGCCCCTTTTTTGTTTTCTCAATTCAATCAAAAAATAGATACTCTTATATTGCTTTTCATCAGGTGACTCATTACATGGCGTTACATTGGAATCTTTCTGTAACTATTGTACTTTTTTGCGTCAGGCAACTTTTGGTTTACCTTTAGATGACATAACGCCTATGCCCCAAAAGGCACATAATTGGCATCCCGCCGAGTTTCGCTGTGCAACCTGTCGAGAATGGATTACTTCCCTATGCTGAACCGGTTCCCCCGCCAGACTGTCCAGACCATCTCACCCCTTCAAAAAAGACTTCATCATAACGGGGAGGCCTTGACGGAATGGTTTGTTCCTTTTTTAACCTCTTTTCCGCCAGCTTGAGCTGGATTTGCTCTTTAAGGGCCTTCATATCCGCCTTTCTTTTTTTTGTTGAAGTGGTTTGGTAGAGTTCCACAACATCGGAAACCTGGCCGGCAACCTTGGGTTGGTCTCCTTCATCGAAGGTTTCTTTTTTGAAGGAAAGTGGCTCGCCGGGCGCGGCTCCCAGCATGGGTGAGGTGCGGTATACGTGATGGAGAAGACTGGTAGTGTCATCCCCGAACTTATGAATCACTCCTTTTAGGAAAACTGCCAGTACGAAGGGAAGTTCCGGCTCAAGTTGGCTGAACAGGGACTCATCAACCAGGGAATACCGGATTATATCCTCTTTCGCCTTTGACGACGGGATCTCTCTCACCCGGGCCCGGACTTCGGTTATAACCGGCTCAATTCGGTTATAGACTTCCGGTGACCAGGGGCCGAAATGGTGGAACCGCCAAGGGGCACCGGTGAAGGTTTCCCCCCCGTGTTTTTCAGCATAAATCAGATCGGCCAGGTAAACGTATTTGATCAGGTGAATAGGTCCCACCTCGTGGTGGCCGGGATCTTCCTGCCCCGCCGCCGCCAAGATATATTTTAACAACAGATCAATTCTTTTAATATCCATTCTTCTATCACTTTCCGGCATCTTGGACCAAATCTAATTCTGTTTATTCCGTCAAGATCTTCCTCGGTTACCCCTAAGTGACTGGCTGGCGCCCGGTCGAATTCGCCGGAGAAGAGCTTGCTTGATCTGGTCCTACACCGCTCCAATCCGCCCCGGACTTCTCTTGACATGACCCGATCCTATTCTGATCCATTTTAAACCTCAGAAGAGCTGGATAAAAGCCCCCCAAGGGGTTCCCCAGCAGATCGGCCGTCTGCTGAATCAAGACCCGCTCCACCGCGTTGTCCTCGAAGGTGCCGCCGGCCAGGGGGATAAAATCCACGGCCTGATCCCGGGCCAGTCGGACGATCCGCTCCGCTATTTTGATCCCCTCGGCGCGGACCCACTCCCCGGCCCCGCCCACCTGGGCGGCCTTTATGCTCAACTGCCAGTCTGCGGTGTGGAGAAATTTCATGAGGATTCCTAGCCACCCCGTGATTGCAACCATGATTGCTACTAAATTACAACCAAACCCAAATAAAAGTTGCAATCCCAATAAGCCGAATAATCTTATAAATTAGATCGGTTAAAAAAAACCAACCAAGCCCTTCGCAAAAAAGATTATTCCTTCCCCTCTAATGGTTGCAATCCGTCTTCAGAGGTCCTGGAAACCAGCGGGGCTGCCTGGGTCTTACCATGGATATGAATTTGTCCATCCTTAACCAATTCTCGCAGAAGGACTTGAATCTGATTGCGCGAATGACTGGGCAAAACTTGCCGAAATTCTTCCATTCTGGAACCGATGGCCCGGCTATCTTGGATATGTTTAATCAAAAGGGCTTTGTTGGTCTCCCGATCCAAGCCTTTTTTTCGGGTATAAGCGCCTCTCTTTCCTATAAAATCATAAAACTGGCGGGATAAAATGTGGCGGGTCCCCCGCCCCCGGCTGATCTTTTCAATAATTCCTATTTCGACCAGCCTGGAAAGATTTCCTTTAATCCCATCGGGGATGGGTTCGTCCCGAAATACCTGGTCTATAACCAGAAGGTCTTGAGTGGTGAAGGACTCCAGGCGTTCTTGACCCAGTTTTTCCAGAAAGCGCAGGAATTCCGGATGCTGGACCTCCCCGTGAAGAGTCAACCAGACATGATAGGCATCTGTATGGGTGAAATCCGGTCTGGGTTTGCTTTCCCGAATGCAGACTTCGAAAATCCGGTTCATTCCCTGACCGGATCTTTCCACCAGTCCGCATCGGGCGAGCGTTTCGGCGATCCGACGATTACGGGGTGATTGTTCCCAGAGGATATTGTCCGGGGTAATTCCTGGCGGAAGGCCGCCCGGGCTGACTATCTCTAGACGGCGAGGATATTGGCGTATAAAGACGGACCCCGCCATGCGGTAATCACGGTGACTAACGGCATTGAGGAGGGCTTCCCTGACAGCCGCTTCGTTGAAGGTGGGGATGTCCCAAATAAAAAGGCCATCCTGGAAGTGTTGCTGATCATTCCTAAGATTGATTAGGTTCCACAATTCGTCATAAAAAGAAAAAAAACCCTGCCGAAACTCCTGGCGTTGTTGGGCCGGTCCAGTGGCATCACTGGACCGATACTCGAAGATAACCTCCCCCTGGGGTAAAAAGTATCCCAGAGCTTCTCGACTTCCTAAAAGGATTAATGCGGCATAAGTCAAACCCTCCCTGTTCAGCAACTCAGAATCGATTAGTAGTTGCTCAGCCGGAAGAGACCGCAATTTTTCATTTTTTGATTTAAAAATCCACCGTTGACGGAATTCATCAACTGCCCTCGGTTCCAAATCATTTATCCCGGCTTTGGGGCAGATCTCGGCCGTATAATCCGGACCGGCTTCGTCGAAAATCCGTTTTAGCATATCCGGTAACATGGCCGCTAATCCTTCTCCGGCCCGCATAAAGTATCGCCCCTCATAGTGAATAGGCATTCCAATAGGCCTCGAAGGGATATGAAAGACCAAAACCCGCCCTTCGGGATCAATAATTTCTTCGACATCAATTCGTAGATGTAACCGCTCGATAAGACCGGCTTTGGTCCGTTCCAGGTTTTCAAAAGCCCGGGTGCCAACGATTCGACGAGGCGGTTTATCGGTCACCCCTAGAATTATTCGGCCACCACCCTCATTGGCCAGAGCGACTCCATATTTTACCAACTCTTCAAAATCATAACGTTGTTTGGCCTCTTTGAATTCAAGATGCTCCCCTTCTCTCGTTTGCATCCAATGTTGGAGCTGTTGTATTCGTTCATTCATAATAAAGCCAGATTTTAAACTTGTTTCGATTCAACAAAATAAGGTCTTTATAATGCTCGCCCAACAAAAGCGTCAAGTTCCTGTTTTAGCTTATCTCTCAGGTCGAATGCGGTCTCATATGCAATATAACGATAGGGTGTTAGGTCAAAATGAACTTTGTTGCCCGGTGATGATTCCCGTTCCCACGGTGGTTTGTCGGTGGGCGTCCGTTTATGGAAGGTCAGGATAAATGGGATTCCTTTTGACTTAGCGTAGCCTACTTCACAGTAAACGTTCGGCCTCTCATCGGTCAGGTCTGCAATAATTAACCGGCTCTGATCAATTTCTGAGAATATCCAGGCCGGAATTTCATAACTCGCGCCTTTTTGTTTATCCGCACGCCTTGGCGCGAGTGGTGTGTTTGGATGTTCCATGTTGAATTGATCAAGCGCCTCATCAATGGCCGTTCCTACATCCTGAAGATCCCGTTCGTTACTAAATGACATAGCAACGAAGACCTTCCCCGCTCGTTTGTCGAAATCACGCTTGAAAATGGTCCAAAGGACGGAGGGATCGGCTGGCAAAGGCATGTCTGCACCTCCGACGTTATCAAACCAGCGGGCGAAGTCTCGAAGCCAGCGTTCCGCTCGACGGAGCCGTTCCGCTTCTGTATTTGCCCCTTTTGCAGAATCGACTTTCGAGTGGCGGGCATAGACCTCGGCTGCGATAGGCAGGAATGCATAAGAATGCACAAATTTCTCATGGTGGTCGCGGAACCTCACGGCCAGATCATACAGTGGGTCGAAAAGTCGCCCTGCTTCGGTTTCCATGTTCTGCTGGGTAGACTTTGATATCCCACCTGGGCGAAGCAGCACGCCTGCCGTGGAATGCAAGCGAGACAAGGGGTTGTCGCCCATTGCGGTGTAGAAACCATGGGGCCAGTCTTTGACTTTGCCGTTATCCAACGCGCCAGATAAACTTGAGGGTCCTCAACAAATCGTTCGGCGGCGGCACCGTCATCGCGCATCAAGACCGAAAGACTATGCTCCGAAGCGATAGGCAGGGCTTTACTGTTAATCAGGTTAAAAAGCATGGCTTCGGCCAACTCGTCATCCTCCGGCCTATCCGAGTCCAAGACGACAAAGCAGAATGGGGCTTTGGTGAAATCCTTGAAAGAAGCAGACGCCTTCTGCTCTTTTAACAGCGCTTAGCTGCCTCCAGACGGTGGTTACCGTCAATCCTGTGAATCCTCGTGAAGCCATCCTCGCTTAGTGCTTTGAGCCCCACGGAAATCCCGTAGGTTTTGTCATTTGGTGACGATCTCTTCTTGGCATACGAAACGACAGGATCAGTTGCCCCTTGGCTCCGGAGGCTGAGGACTATCTCGGGGAAGAATCGGTAGCGGCCCTTACTGAGAAACCTTTTAATATCTTCAACATGCTGCTCATCGAATTGTCTCTGATAGCCGGTGCCCGGACCATTCATGCCGCCCTGGTAAGGCATTGCTACAGAAACCTCGGTGAGATCACGCAGGTCAGCAAAACCGCGTATCACCTTAAAAGTTCCGAGGACGTTCTCCTGCAAGAAGACCTTCGAATGAGATCTTTCTGTCGTCCACGGCTCATAGCTCACTCACCTTCTTCGTGCCTAAGATCAGGGCTTCGATTTCGGCGTTGATTTCGCGGGCGAGGCGGTCAGCGGCTTCTCGCTCGCGGGCGATTTCTTCGCGGCCCGCCGCCACACGTTCCATGATTTGCTTTTGCACAGCTCAGCGGTGGGAGCGGGATTTGCAGGCCGCGCAGTTCAACGCTGTTGATGTTGGCCTGCCCGATAATCTGCCGACTGAGCGCGTTGATTTGTTGCCGACCGATTGGAGAGTTAATGACATAGGCTAAGAAATCGGGATTAGCTTTGGAGGAATCCGCTCGAATACGAATGAGGTAGGAAGCGAAGACGTATTCCCCTTGAGCGTGAAACACGGCACATTTTCCGACAAGTTCTTTGCTGTTCGTGCGGTTAAAAAGGATGTCGCCATCCTTCAAGAGCAATTTATCCATCTCATTCTTGGAAAGTCTTAGATGCTTGAGATTTCCGAGGTCGAGTTCGCCATCAAGAATGTTGTTCATGCGAATTACGGCCACGCCGTCATTGTTCGTATTCGCCTTTTCGCTTGTTCCGTATTGAACCAGTTCGAGGAGCGAGCCCAGGTCGACAACTGGATACTTGCCTCGCGTCAGGTCGGCACCGCTCTGGTAAAGGTAGTTGAAACCGACCCCCCAACGGAGAAAATCCTGCCACCAAACGGCAAAGGCTTTGGGCATGGAACCTTGTGCGGGCGACCGCAAGCCCAAGTCGGCGAAGAACCGGACATCAATCGCTGCTTTTCGCTTTTCCACACGTTCACGGGCGGCGGCGATTTCGTCTTGCGCCTTGTGCCAGCGTGCGACGATGGCCTTTTGCTCGGCCAGCGGAGGAAGTGGAATATGTTCGAATTCGAGAAATCCTCTTCCTTGAAACGATTGCGGCTTACGGCAGACGACCTGTCGATGCAGCGCTACAGCACGATCGTCGCTTGACGAGTGCAGAACTTAGACAGATATTCTGGTAGGAGTGCGTCCGGGATAAACTGCTTGAAACTCGTTCGAGACTGACAGTAACCGCGAAGCTCGGGTGGTCACAGCGAATTCGATACCTTCCAGGCGAATGCCTACAGCCTCGCTTGTAAATCAGATCTTGGCAATCAGCGATGTCACCTGGTTGGCGCTCATAGCATCACCGCGTACCGTTTCGCGGTGGAAAACACCTTCGCCATATCAACTGACGCCCGCCATTTTGTATTCTTTATCGGTGAATTCGGCTTTGACACGTTCGCTTACTTGCCGTGACCAGCGTACCGACTCCGAACACGCGTCCCATACCCTTCGGCCAAGCGACTGGCTCAGATAGAAGCTGGATGGAATCCCAACGGTCCAAATCCTTCCACCAAACAGCAAAGGCGCGGGAGCGTCGTGGGGGCCGTCGTCATCGCCTTTGCCTCCGTCAGAAAGAACGGCTTGGGGTTGCGCCGGAACTCCTGATAAAGCTCCAGGCACGTCTTCGTGATGCCCGGCGGCTGGTTGTCGTTGGGAACCAGCTCGTTCTGGTCCTGTTCGCCCGTGGCGGTGATGCCCACCTTCTCCGCTTCGTAGAGAAAGATGGGATAGGGAAATCTCTCTTTGAGCAAAGCGCGGGTTTCTTTGGCGATGGTCTCGGCCATCCGCTTCTCATAGTCGGCCAATTCCTTTTGCAGTGTCTTTCGCTTCTCGGTATCCCGCGCTTCCTTGGCTGCCGCTATCGCCGCCTCAAGCCGTGCGGTCTCCGTCGCGATGGCGTCGGCATGCTTCGCCTTCACCTCGGCGTTGGCTTCGGCCTGCTTGGCGTCGAAATCGGCCTGCTCCTTCTCGGTGAACTTTTGCAGGAACAAGCAGCGATGCCTTCACGCTCGCGCCGGAGGAAAAGAAGGTCTCCTGGGGCAGGCTGACCACGGCCCGGATGAAGGCGCGGTTTTCGCAGAACTCGCGCACGTAGGCGAGGGAGGGATTGTTGAAGATGCCTTCGGGCAGGACGATGCCGAGCCGCCCGCCGGGCTTCAACAGGGAAAGACAGCGTTCGATGAAAAGGATTTCGGTTTTGATCTTGGCCGACTTGGCCCGTTTGTCGCGTTCCTTTTCGGTGCCGTTGCCTTTGGGCAGTTCGAAGAGGCTGGCGATGGGCTTGCCCACGGCGGCGCGAACGCGGGCCAGGGCTTCCGTGTAGAGGTCGCCGTACTCTTCGGTATAGCGTTTCTCGGCCTCGCGGCTCACCGTCACATCGGATTCATGCACCACGTCGGAAGGCTCGACGTTCGCGCCGAAGGGCGGATTGGTGAGGACGATGTCGAAGCGGCCTTCGAAGATGCCGTTGACGTTCAGGAATCCGTCATGGTGATGCACGCCGCCGTGGCCGTCGCCGTGCATGATCATGTTCATCTTGCTGGTGCGGGCCATGCGGTCGTTGGCGTCGGTGCCGAAGATGCAGCGATTGGCCAGCTTCCACAGGCGCGAGCCGGGTTTGTCGTGGTCGAGGGTTGCCTGGATGGCGTCAAACTTCTCCCGGAGCATGGTCGCCTTCTTGTCCGGCGAGAGCTTCTTGTCGGCCTCCACCTTGGTCTTGAATTCCTGGTACTGGCGGTCGGCGTCGGCCAAAATCTGCTGCCGCACGATCTCGAAGAAACGGATCAGGAACCCCCCGGAACCGCTGGCGGGGTCGCAAATCACGTCCCCCTCCTTGGGCTCCACCATGCGAATCATGAACTCGACGATGGTGCGCGGGGTGAAGAATTGCCCAATCTCGCCCCGGAAGGTGCGGCCGAGAAAGCGCTCGAAGGCAATGCCCTTGATATCCTCGCTGGTATCGGAAAGATTGTAGCGTTCCAGCAACTTGACGATTTCCCGACCCGTGGCGGGTTTGAGGCGGATTTCCTCATCGCTCTCAAAAATCTTGTCATCCGTGTAGGCCTCCTTGGTTTGTCCAAAGAGCGTGTTGAGCGGGTGCTTGCCAAGTTGGTCGTCAAGATACTCGACGGTAAAGAGGTTCTTCCGCGAGCGTTTGGCCTCGAAGCTCCCGTTCGACATAGACCTTCACAAAGAGAATCTTGGCGATTTCGTCAAAGGCGGCGGCGGGGTCGAGCTTCTCGCGATTGCGGATGACGTTGTGGCACTCGTGGAGCAGCTTCGCGAATTCGTCCTCCTTGAAAACCTTCAGGCGTGCCAGTAACTCGTTGATGTCCTTGTCTGTTGCGTCGGCATGGGGAATGTTCGCAATCTCATCGTAGTTCGGCATCCGCCGGGTGTCATCCACTTTCCAGTACTTGGTCTCGCGGTGGTTATGGGTGACAAAGAACCGCGCATGTTCGTACTGCGCATAGTTGGCGCCCTGCGCGTAGTCCTTCAAGGAGATGGTCACGTTGTCGGCCTTGCATTCAATCACAATCAAGGCGTGTTCCTGTCTTTGTTTGGCTTCGGGTGTGCGCCAGATCAGGAAGTCGGCGCGGGCATCTGCGCTGACCGCGGCCTGTTACCGGCACTCTCCTCGTCAATCTGATCCGGGTGAATACCCATACTCTTCGATCAGAACGACGCAGATACTCCTGGCGCACTCGTTCCTCGGGCGTCAGTGCAACCCACTTCTGGCGAAGGGGGCTGAATATCTGGTTGCCGCGGATCTGGATCTGATCCGGTTTGGCGTAGGGTTGCGGTGCTGGTTGTTTCTTGGCCATACGGCCTCCTTCTATTCGTTCTCAAGTTCCTTAAGCCGACCGGAGTCGGCAGTAACTGTAATGGTCAGATCTCGCCGACAATCACGTGATCGAGCAGGACCAAGCCCACCAGTTTGCAGGCACGCAAGAGGTCGCGCGTTGTCTCGTCGTCGCCGGCGGAGGGTTCAGGATTGCCCGAGGGGTGGTTGTGGACCAGGACGACCGCCGCGGCCGATTCGTGGAGGGCTTCTTCCAGAATGCGGCGGACATACACGGTGGCTTGGGTCGGCGTCCCTTCGGTGATGTCCTTCTCGCCAAGGCGCTGGTTCTGTCCGTTCAAGAACACGGCGATCACGATCTCCTGACGCTTGCCGGTGAAACGCGGACGGAAATGGTTGGCAACGGCCAGAGAGGATTCGAAGGCGGGTGCTGTGAGTTTCCCGGCGCACACGCGTTTCCCGAGCTCAAATGCCGCCTTGATCTGAGCGACTTTCGCAGGCCCAAGGCCGGGCACCTTCAGCAGGTCATGAATGCGGGCGCGGTCGAGCCCGCGAAGTCCTCGAAAATCCTTCAGAATCGAGAGGGCAGACTCGTAGGCGTTCGTCCCGGGAACACCTTCCTTGAATGTTCCTGATCCGACGCGAAGAATGATTGCGAGCAGATCGGCATCCGTCAGCCGTTCCGGGCCTTCGGCAAGGAGTCGTTCGCGCGGGCGTTCCTTTGTGGGCCAGTTCCTGATTCGTTCAGAACCAACGGTGCGAGTTTGAGCCTTCGTTCCAGTTGAATTAGCAGCCTCATTATTATACTTAGACAATGGTTTTCTCATTTTTACATATACCGATCAAATATCTAACTTCTGGACATACTCCACAATAGCTCTCGGGAGCTCCTGGGGTGGAGATTCCGTAATCCGGGACATCCTATATTCGTTGACTTGTGGTTTCTATTTTCATACCGGGCTTTGGGTTCTCTGGTCATGTACCCTATTTTTTCCCAAGGTAGTTCGGCCGGGCCATAGAAGCCCAGACGGCTTCAAAGGCGGCTATATAGGCCAGCCAGTTCCCTCGAATAGGGTCAATCTGATGAATTTAAAGAAATGGGTCGACCGAAACCGCATAATGCCCTCAAATAGTGACTAGTAATATTGTATTCAAGGGGGAATCAAAAAAATAAGTGAAATCAGCTAGGATAATATATAGTTAGTGTGAATTGTAGAGAGTAATTCACAAAAATCAAAGTCCCCCTTCCGCTTTCTTGATTTGTTTCTCGTGCCATTTCTCAAAACGGCTCAATACCGGGTCGGCATGTTTACTCTTGCTCACTACAGGCAGTTGCAGGCGGTCACGTACTCGCTTTGCCATCTTGTCTGCCAAAAGGGGATAACACTGTTCTCCAATGATCATCGAAAACCCTCCGGCCTGAACTACTTGGTAAATATAGCTTTTGGGCATCATGCGGGCGATGAACATTGGCCGCACGCCAAAATACTGGCACATAGCGAGCTTCGTTTGAAACTCTGTCTGGTCAATATAGCCAAGCTGGTTCTTTATCTCAACTCCGTAAAACACGCGGTCCCGCATAATAAGACGATCAAGATCGTGGTTCGTTTCGATCCAGCGTTTATCATCTACCTCTTTAACTTTCCGCTTAATAATCCGAAAACCGATCTCCGCAAATCCAGCATCCGCCAATAACTCTCCATGACCGCCGAGTGCCCGTGTAAAGGTCGGATCCGAAAACTCAACAATTAGATCAAGGATCTCTTTAATCTGACGCCGAGGGTATCGGTGCCGGCGTGGATAGTAAAAATGCGCCTTATGATAACCAGCCTGCTCGATCGCTCACGCGATTTTACTCTCCAGAACTAACTCGTTAAGTGCCTTCTTCGTGATCCAATGAAAAAAATCACGCTCAAGCAAAATTTCAAGTTGCCGGCCATAATAAACTTCTGTTCCGTCGATGGGAAAATAATTAGCCATCAAAAGATCCTTCACCTCATCAATCTTCGAATCACGAGGGCGCAGAACTTCTTCTTCATCTTCAAAAATGTACTCATCGAAGTCGTCAGACATCCCGTGTTGCTTTCAATCCCTATCTGTGGTCCGGTCTTGAATTCGTTAACTTGTTATCAAATCCATACAGATCCTTGGGTTATCTGGTCAGGAACCCTATTTTCCCCCGGGGGAGTTCCACCAGAGTCATTAAAACCCGGATTGCCTCACCACAACCTGTGATCTCAAGATCGGCCTTTTTCTATAATGGTTTATGATCCAGGGTCGGCCTTCCAGAATCTATTAACCTCGGATGCCTATACCGCCAGTTTCCCCGAATTAAAAAGGCCCTGTACCTTGATTATGAGGCAGGGCCTTTTAGTTCGATTCATCCTCCCCGAATTAAGGTTAGGCGGAAAAATAAATGGGAAATTAAACGGATAGCCCGGAAATACCACAACTTTTGATGGCTGTCAATCATTGGACCGGGGATAAGCATTCGCTTCTTTTAGCATCCAGAATCATCCCATCAATGATGAAGTCGGCTCATTCTCAGAAGAGAACAATAATAAATCATGATCATTTAACCTGTTTTGATCATATTAATATATTCATGATCATATTCCCATAACATAATCAAACCGCCAGAAATGATCACGTTATTGGGGTTCTGATCACGTTTTCTGCCAAACGGCGTCTCGACCTCCTTTAAGGCAAGTGATTTTACCCGCCTGGCGAAGATCTCGAAGGGCGCGATTGATAGTCGGGCGGCTGACGCCCGGACAGGCCCGTTCGATGTCTGCCACCTGAAATTTGTCCGACAACCGCGATATAACGATCGATGATCCTCTCCCGCTTGGCCCCATGAGCGGTGGTCAGTTCACCGGTTCGGCGCTCGAATTCATGGTAGGCGCCCTGGAGCATAACACCCAGAAAATATTCCCACCAGGGCAGTAATGAATGTTCGCCATCGTGCCACCCCTGAGAAGATTTATAGAGGGCCTCGTAGTACCCTTCCCGCTGGTTCTCGATCAGATGTTCCAAACTGATGTAACGGCCAACTTCAAAACCGGCTTGATAGAGGAGAAGCAGAGTCAGCAGCCGCGCCATCCTCCCGTTACCATCGGTGAATGGATGGATGCAGAGGAAATCGAGCACGTAGGCAGGGATCAGCAGCAGTGGATCGATTTCTTCCCGGTCCCATTGTTCCTTAAAAAGGGTATGGAGCCTATCCATGGCCTCGGGCGTTTGATGAGCGGGAATCGGTCTGAACCGGGTAACCTTTGTGCCGTCGGCGCGGGTTTCGGAAATCTCATTGTCCGTCATTTTCCAGCGTCCGCCCTGCTGGGCCACGAACTGATAAAGATCGCGGTGGAGTTGAAGGACAAGGCCTGGGGTAAAGGGCATGTTGGGGTAGTTGGCGTGAATCGTCGCCAGTGCATCACGATATCCGGCGATCTCCTGTTCGGAACGATTCTTGGGCGTGGTCTTTTGCTCCACGATTTTCTTGATTCTTTCGGCCGGGGCTTCGATCCCCTCGATACGGTTGGAGGATTCGGTGCTCTGGATCATGGCCGCCTGGCGCAAGGATTCGAGTACTTGGGGTGTCTGCTGTTTAAAAAGCGATTCCTTTCCGCGATATTCACCCAACAATCGGATAGTTCGTAACAGCGAATGCGGCAAGGGATGTTTTTCGAGATAATTGGTTTCAAATGATTTCATGGTTCACTCCAAGACAATGCGCACTTTGTCGGGCTCCTTGCCCTTGGTGAGTTGATCCAGAAATTCCTCGAACCGTTTCCTCATCTCTGGGGATTCCAACCTAGAATTAATTCAAGAATGAACAAATCAAAACATAGATGTTGGCCCATTAAAACAAAATAAAATAAAAAAATCAAAGGGTTTTGATTTGAAGGGTTATCGCGGCTGGGAATAATTCGTTTCAGGTCAAGCGGCGGGAGATCTGGAGGAAAGCCCCCGGAGTACCAAAAAAAAGCCCCCGATTCGGAGGCTTTTGGACAATTTCAGAGGTTATCAGGCAGGATGGTTTCGCAAAAAGTCGAAAAAACCGTCATCGCGACCCCGGACATGATCCGGGGGAAGCTAATCCCCGACTTGGCAAGTAGCTGATTATTGGGGATTGCTTCGTCGCTTCACTCCTCGCAATGACTACCCTGGAGACTTTTTGCGAGGTTATCAGGCATGAAAGGGATTAGTAATACTTGGCAGTTTTCTTTTTCCCCCGGCTGGCCAGCCAACCAAGGATAAGCCCGACAAAGAGCACGCCTGAACCGGATAAAAACCACCAGATCTGTTCGTTCAGGCGTTGGTTTTTCCCACTTTGCTGGTTGGCAGTGGCCTGCTGCTTTAACTCATTAATCTGCTTCTCGAGTTGATCGTTGTGGGCCTTCAGTTGATTCAGTTCCGGGGACACCCGGCCCTGCTTTTCCTGCTGCAGGTCCTGCAGGGCTTTCTTCCCCTCCGCATTTTCCTTCAGCAGTTTTTCCCGTTCCTGTTTATAGCCTTCGAGGATTTTCGACAGGGCCAAATTTTGATCTCTTACCCCCTTGAATTCCTCCTGCATCTTGGGGTCCAGGGCAGTCGTCGTTCTGACCTGGTCCACCAGAAAACGGGTGGCCACCCAACCAACGACTCCATTGGTCAGTTTGACTTTCGTCCAATTTTGATCGCCTTCCAGGACCTCCACCCGGTCCCCGGTCTTGGCCGTGGCGACAAACTTCTGCTCAATCCCGATGCCGGACCGGACCCCGACTTCAATGCGATCGGTTATGAACATGGTTTTAGCCCAGAGGGGTGAAGCGGATAGAATCATCAACCCTAGTACGGTAGACCATAAGCGTTTCATCATGGCGGCTCCCTTTTTCGGGTTAGCAGTTTAGCGGAGAATGAATTCTAATGAATTAAGAACGGCAAGTCAACCGAATTAGGTCCGGAAATCAAGCAGAAGCGAATTTGAAAACAAAAAGCCCCCAGGCGGGGGCTTTTTGTTTTTGTTGGATTGAGTACGGTTTAGTACATACCGCCCATACCGCCCATACCACCCATACCGCCGCCCGGAGGCATCCCCGGCATGGATTCCTTAGGCGCGGGCTTCTCGGCCACCATGGCTTCGGTGGTCAAAAGCAGCGAGGCTACGGAAGCCGCATTCTGCAAGGCAAAACGGGTAACTTTGGTCGGGTCGATGACTCCGGCCTTCATCAGGTCTTCATAAACGCCGGTTTCGGCGTTGAAGCCGGTGGCGCCCTTTTCGGACTTCAGTTTCTCGACCACTACGGAACCCTCAAAGCCGGCGTTGTTGGCGATTTGACGGACCGGTTCCTCTAAGGCCCGGCGAATGATGTTGACCCCTAAGGCCTCCTCGCCTTCCGCCTTGATTTTGTCCAGTCCGGCGATGCTGCGCAGCAAGGCCACGCCTCCGCCGGGAACGATGCCTTCCTCAACCGCCGCCCGGGTGGCGTTTAAAGCGTCCTCTACGCGGGCCTTCTTTTCCTTCATCTCGGTTTCGGTGGCGGCCCCCACATTGATAACGGCCACGCCGCCGATCAACTTGGCCAAACGTTCCTGCAGTTTCTCACGATCATAATCGGAGGTGGTCTCATCGATCTGGGCCCGGATCTGTTTCACCCGGCCTTCGAGAGCCGATTTTTCCCCACCGCCGTCGACGATGGTCGTATTATCCTTATCGATACTGACCCGTTTGGCGGTTCCCAAATCCTTTAAGGCTACATTTTCCAGCTTGATCCCCAAGTCTTCGGAGATCATCTGGCCGCCGGTTAGAATGGCGATGTCTTCCAGCATGGCCTTCCGTCGATCCCCGAAGCCCGGGGCCTTGACGGCGGCACAAGAGAAGGTGCCCCGCAGTTTATTCACCACCAGGGTGGCCAGGGCTTCGCCCTCGACTTCCTCGGCAATGATGAGCAGGGGACGGCCCATCTTGGCGATCTGCTCCAACAGAGGCAGCAGGTCTTTCATGTTACTGATCTTTTTCTCGTTGATCAGGATGTAGGGATCGTTTAAAACGGCGGTCATTTTTTCCGGGTCGGTCACGAAATACGGGGAGATATAGCCCCGATCGAACTGCATGCCTTCAACCACCTCCAGGGTGGTTTCCATGCTTTTGGCCTCTTCTACGGTAATGACGCCTTCTTTACCGACTTTTTCCATGGCCTCGGCAATAATATTGCCGATGGTGGAGTCGTTGTTGGCCGAAATGGTCCCGACCTGGGCGATTTCTTTGTGGTCTTTGGTGGGTTTGCTGATCTTTTTCAGTTCTTCGATTACCTGTTCCACAGCCTTTTCAATCCCCCGCTTGATGGCCATGGGATTGCTGCCGGCCGCCACTAACTTGGAACCCTCGCGATAGATGGACTGAGCCAAGAGGGTCGCGGTGGTGGTCCCGTCACCGGCCACATCGCTGGTTTTGGAGGCCACTTCCTTCACCATCTGGGCCCCCATATTTTCAAACTTATCCTCTAATTCGATCTCCTTGGCTACCGTAACGCCATCCTTGGTAATCGTCGGGGAACCGAAAGATTTGTCCAAAATCACATTGCGGCCCTTGGGGCCCAAGGTTACCTTAACCGCATCGGCCAAGGTATCGATGCCCTTGGCCATAGCCTCGCGGGCCTTGACACTATAGCGAATTTCTTTAGCTGACATGTTATCCCTCCTTATTCCACTACGCCTAAGATATCATCTTCGCGCATCATTAAATACTCTTCCCCGTCGATCTTGATCTCGGTCCCGGAATATTTCCCGAATAGAACCTTATCCCCTGCCTTGACGTCCATGGCAACCTTGGTTCCGCTGTCCAGAACTTTTCCCGGGGCCCACGGCGATCACTTTACCCTCTTGGGGTTTCTCTTTGGCGGTATCCGGAATAATGATTCCACCCTTGGTCACCTCTTCCTCAGCAATCCGCTGAACGATGACTCGATCATGCAATGGCCTGATCTTCATACTGGTACTCTCCTTCCTACTTAGTTTGATTTTTTACTACAGAACAGAATTGGGTTATTGGCACTCATCATGTGACAGTGCTAATATAAGGCGTTTTGCCGCTTAGCCCTTTGGGGTGGGTCCCCCCAGATCTGGACTGTCCGTCGGGTCTCAGCGAAAGGGTTTTCCAAAGGTACTCCGGACTTCGAATCCTGGCCTAAGTTACTTTAAATTTCAAGCCCCAAACTTGAGTCTTTTGACGCTTCCCAGGCTGGCCCTGCCTCCAGGAAGATTTAGAAACATGGGGGCCGGGTTAGAACCGGTTTATTAATTTAAGTTTTTCCAATATATTAGCCCAAGTATCCAGGCAACAAACGAAAGGGCGGTCCTCATGATCCCTCGGAAAAGGTTGGAAGAAATTGAAGAAATGACCTTGGCGCCCTATGCCTCGAAAAGCGCCCGGAGTCTGGGC
Organism: uncultured delta proteobacterium; assembly: GCA_963743305.1. GTDB lineage: Bacteria > Desulfobacterota > RBG-13-43-22 > RBG-13-43-22 > RBG-13-43-22 > CAVQSS01. Next base: position 173,117 of record CAVUPH010000014.1, on the reverse strand, counting down.
CGGACCCTGCATGGGGACGAGCCGGATGAATTTCGGACTAATTTTCAGAGGGACCGGGACCGGATTCTATACAGCAAGGCGTTTAAGGACCTGCAATACAAGACCCAGGTTTTCCTGATCAGCGAGGGGGATTTCTACCGCACTCGCTTGACCCACAGCCTGGAGGTGGCCCAGCATGCCCGGACCTTGGCCCGCGCGCTAAGGCTTAACGAAGATTTGTGCGAGGCCATAGCCTACGCCCATGACATGGGCCATACACCCTTCGGCCATACCGGTGAAGAGACGCTGAACGAGATCATGAAGCAGGAGGGGGGCTTTGAGCATAACCTCCAGAGCCTGCGGATCGTGGACCTTCTGGAAAAACGCTATCCGGCTTACGAGGGGCTGAACCTCTGCTATGAAACCCGGGAAGGGATCGCCCGCCACGCGACCACCTATGACCACCCCAGCATCCCGTCAGAATTCCAGCGCCGCGGCCAGCCGAGCCTGGAGGCCCAGGTGGTCAACATCGCCGATCCCTTGGCCTACTGCGCTCACGATTTGGAGGACGCCCTGAACGCCGGCTTCCTGTCCATCAAAACCATTCATGAGTTGGATAACCCCCTGTTACAGCGGGTGTTTCAGAAATGCCGGACCAATTACGACGGTTTCGAAGAAGGGGGGACCATCATTCAGGCCCGGCTGTTGGTGCGGACACTCATCGAGGAAACCAATATCATGGTTATTACCCGGACCCTCGCCCGTATCGATCAATATGCAATCAATTCCCGGGAACAGGTCTGGAAAACAGCCGGGCCCCTGGTCACGGCGCCGGAAAAAGACTGGGAGGATTTCAAGGCCTTGAAGCGGTTTCTTTTTGAACACGTTTATAAAAGCCCCCAAGTCTGCATTATGAACGAAAAAGGGAGGCTTATCCTGACTCGTATTTTTCGCCATCTGGAAAAAAGACCGGAGATGCTGCCGAGGGCCTTATTCGCCCGGATCGCGAAGGCGGGAGTCGACCCAGCCCTTCGGCGGGTGATTGTGGATTATATCTCCGGCATGACCGACCGCTATGCTATGGACCTCTATCAAATGATGTTTGAGCCCTACGAAAAGGTGCTGTTCGGGTTCAGGGACTTATAAAATAAATTCTTCCCGGACCGGGCGGCCAGACCCGATATCGGGGGTACCCACTTAAAATGGGGATTCACCCAACAACAGATCTGATCAACCGGGACTATCGGGCCAGGCCTGAATAAATGGTCAGCAACTGGCCGACTTCCAGTCCTTCTTTGGAAGATAAATTGTTCCAGCGGAGAATATCTTCGGGCACCACACCGAATTTTTTGGCCAAGGAAGGCAAGGTATCATGGGGGCGTATTTTATAGACAAAAGTTTTACGGACGGGTTTTTTCTCCTGGTTTTTCTCTATTTTTTTGGCTGGCGCTTTCTCTATTTTTCTGGCCTGCGCCGGTTCTACCTTTTTGACCGGGACCGATTCTGTTTTTTTAGCAGGGGCCGATTCTATCTTTCTGGCCTGCGCCGTTTCCATTTTTCTGGACAAATTGGCCAATTGGCCCTGTAACCCGGCCAGCTTTCCGGCCGTTGTCTTTTGCTCCGCCTTCAAATCCCCCAGATCTTTGATAAGGCCGCCTAAATCCGTGTTCAATTTTTGGACCTCTCCTCTTAAAGCCACTATTTCCGGGGGTATGGAAGGCTTGGCCGAGGGTAGGGGCTTCATGCCCCAGATAAGCCAAAAGGCATAACCCAAGGCCGCCAGGGCGGCCAACAAGATCGGACCCAGCACCCAGCGGGTAATGGGCTTCTTTTCCGGGCCCGGTCTGACCGCCCAATCCGGGCGGCGCTGTTCTTCGAATTCCTCCAGGTCGGAATCTATTTCCACCCTGGGTTCCACCCGATCCTCCGGGGGTTCTTTTTTTTCCATTCTTTTCTCCTTCAATGAGCAGAGCGGCTACACTTCAAAATCAACCCGGATTTTGAAAATTTTCTCGGCCGGTAAACTGATCAAATCATTAACTCCCGTACCGGCCTTAATCTCCTCCAAGGCCTGCTCAATGGTCTCCATGGATTCGCCGATAAAAGTGAACCAGATGTTGTAATCCCCGTCCCGCTCATAGTTGTGGGTTACGCCCGGGTAGCGATTGACTGTGGTGATGAATTCGGGAAGCTTGTCTTCCGGGACTTTGGCCGCGCACAGGGTGCTGGTAAATCCCAGACGGCGGGAATTGAAGTTAGCTCCGATACGGCGGATGATCCCTTCCTTCTTTAATCGGGATACTCGTAAGATGACTTCTTTTTCGGAAAGTCGAAGCTTCTTCCCCACTTCCCGGAAAGGGCGGGACCGTAGGGGGAAGTGGGATTGGATCTCGTTCAAGATCTCCCGATCGACCCGATCCATCTTATACTTAGACTTAGAAGCTTTCTCGTCGGTGGGGTTCATGAATGGCTCTTGGCGCCCACCCGGCGTTTGGGTTGGTAGCTGCAGAGGGGTTCCTCGCCTAAATAATTTCCAGTAGCCGCAAAGGCGCGGGCCCGGCACCCCCCACAAACCCGAAAATATTCACACTGCCCGCACTTGCCCTGATACTGCGATTTGTCCCGCAGGGCTGAAAAGAGCGGCGAGGCTTCCCAGATGGTTTTAAAGGTTTCCCGGCGGACGTTGCCGGCTTCGAGTTCCAAATAGCCGCAAGGCTGGACCTGCCCCCGATGGGAAATGAAACAAAAACCGGTCCCGCCCAGGCAGCCCCGGGTCATGGCATCGAGGCCATGGGTTTTTACGGTAATTTCCTGCCCTTCCTGCCGGGCCAGCTCCCGAAGGATCCGGTAATAATGGGGAGCGCAGGTGGCTTTAATGGGCAGGGGAAATTCATCCTTTCTCTTAACCAGTCCGGTCAATGTTTGCTCATATTCCTCCGCGGAAATGGTCTGCTCCGTTAAAGACCGGCCCCGCCCGGTGGGAACCAGCATGAAAATATGGTGGGCCACGGCCCCTAGTTGTTTGACCAGCTCCTGGATTTGGGGAATCTCCTCCAAATTGAGACGGGTGATGGTGGTATTGATTTGAAATTCCAGGCCCACGGTTTTGGCGGCCTCGACTCCTTTAAGGACCCCGGCAAAGGCCCCCGGCATCTGGCGGAAGTGATCGTGGCCTTCGGCCGTGGCGCCGTCGAGGCTGACGCTGATTCGTTGGATGCCGGCGGTTTTTAATTTCAACGCCGTGGCCGGATCCAGCAGGGTCCCGTTCACGGCCATGACCATGCGCAATCCCAGTTCGTGGCCGTAACGGGCCAGTTCAAATATATCCGGGCGCAGCAGGGGTTCCCCGCCGGTGAGGATGATCACCGGCTGACCCACTTCCCGGATTTGGTCTAAAAGTTTCAGGCCCTCGTGCGTGGTCAGTTCGTCGGCATAGGGCCCCAGGACCGCGGAGGCCCGGCAGTGGAGGCAGGACAGGTTGCACTGCCGGGTCACCTCCCAGGCGACCAGCCGTATCGGAGGAATCGACGGTCCGCCCGCGGCGGTTTCAGCGTTCGGATGCATTTAGCGGTTCTGCAGCAGGGCCGCCGCTTGCTTGGCAAAATAAGTCAAGATCAAGTCGGCCCCGGCCCGGCGGATGGCGATGAGCATTTCCATCATCACTTTTTCTTCATCCAGCCACCCCTGGAGGGCGGCGGCCTTGACCATGGCGTACTCACCGCTCACGTTATAGGCGGCCACCGGCAGGTCAAACTCCTCCCGGACTTTGGCAATCACATCCAGGTAGGGCAGGGCCGGTTTGACCATCAGGATATCCGCCCCTTCCTCCATATCCAGGCTGGCCTCCCGGATCGCCTCTCGCACATTGGGGGGATCCATCTGATACGATTTTCGGTCGCCGAACTGAGGGGCCGATTCGGCGGCCTCGCGGAAGGGCCCGTAAAAGGCCGAGGCGTATTTGGCGGAATAGGCCATGATGGGGATCTGCTCAAAACCGTTCTCATCCAAAGCCTGACGGATTTCGGCCACCCGGCCGTCCATCATATCGCTGGGGGCGACCATATCCGCCCCGGCCTTGACCTGAGAGAGGGCCGTCCGGGCCAGGAGTTCCAAGGTGGCGTCGTTATCCACTTCCCCCTGGCGGATAAGTCCGCAATGGCCATGGCTCATATACTCGCAGAGACAGACATCTCCTATAACCAATAAATCCGGTACCTTATCTTTAAGGGCTTTAATCGCCCGCTGAATGATCCCTTCGGCGGCATAGGCTCCGGAAGCCCGATCATCTTTTTTATCGGGGATCCCGAAGAGGATAATGGCCGGTATTCGGGCCGCCAGGATTTCCCGGGCCTCTTTGATCAACTCATCAACGGAGAGCTGAAACACTCCGGGCATGGAGACAATCGGGCGCCGCACTCCTTTGCCCGGGACTACGAACAGGGGATAAATCAGATTATCCACCGCCAAGGTGGTTTCTCGAATCAGGCGGCGAAAAGTTTCGTTCTTTCGCAAGCGCCGCGGGCGATAATCAGGGAAAAGCATAATTCCTCCTGCAAAACCGATTTACCAGAGGGTTACCTTGAGCCCATCCCGGGGAACGATGACCGGGACGTCAAGTCCTTCGTTGCTGAAAAGCCGGCCGGCCACCTCCTGCCATTCCCCCTGACAGCTCGGAAGGGGATAGGGCAGGTCGGTTTGCGGGTCCCGCTTCGGCTTCCGGGCGGCCACTTTCTTCAGGGCGTCATTGGCGGGGTCGCCGTCAATCGGGTAGGCCTCCGAAAGATGAACCAAATAAACCGCTCTCCGGGGTTTCCATAATTTGACAAATTCAATCCCCCGCTCCAGGCTCATTTGATGAGGCCGGTTGATCACCGGCTCGTTAAGCCAATGGCATTGCAGAATCAAAATGTCCGGGTCCGTTACTCGGGGTTCCTCCTTCGGCAAATCGAAAAAGTCCGAAGTGTACACCAGTTTGTGATGGTTTCCGGAACCGGTTTCTTCGACGATATAACCGACTGACCCGGGGGCTGATTCGCCATGAAAGGTTTTAAAGGGATAGACCTCCGTGGCCAGGCCCGCCAACCGTTCTCCCGGGTTGGCGATCCTCGGTTCCAGCAGCGAGTCCAGCAAATAACCGAAGGTTTTTTTGATGGAGGTCCAGGAAGCCTTGGTGGCGTAAGTCGGGATGGGCCGCCATTTCTCCCGGGGGAGTCGGCGGCGGAAAGCCAAGAGCTCATCCAGCCCGAAGTAATGGTCGGCGTGTTCATGGCTGATGAGGATGGCATCCAATCGATCTAGGGGCCAGTTCGCCAACTGCCGGCGTATATCCGGCCCGCAATCCAAGAGCAGGGTTTCTCGGCCTGAAAGCAAAAAGGCGCTCCGGGTCCGTTCTTCCTGGAGGGACCGCATCTTTTGACAAATCCGGCAGGGGCAACCTAGTTCGGGTACCCCCCAAGCCGATCCCGTTCCTAAAAAAATCAAATCCAAAATCAACCTCCTGATAAAAACTGTATTATAATTTGAACCCCTCGGCAACCTCTTTTAGCAGCTCAAGGTTCTGAATGATAACGGCATCTTTTTTGATCTCCAGAAGTCCCCGCTGTTTCATTTTGGCCAATGTCCTGGAAAGGGTCTCTCCAATAGTCCCCAATCGGCTGGCCAGCAGATTTTTTTTCACTTCGAGCGGAATTTGGACTCCGTCAATCAAGGGGATATTCTTTTTATCGGCTTGATCCAGTAGATAACGGGCCAGACGGGAGGAGACCTCATGCAGGGAAAGGTCCTCCACCTGCTGGGCCAGATTCCGAAGCAGGAGGGAGAGGCCGGAAATCATATTCAGGGCCAATTGGGGGTCCTGTCGGATGAGGTGAACGAAGTCACTCTTTCTAAAATAATAAAGTCGGCTGTCCTCCAGAGAATCGGCTGAGGCTGGATATGTTTTTCCTGAAAAAACAGCCGCTTCTGCCAACGTTTCTCCAGGGCCGACGATCCGCAAGACATACTCTTTCCCCTGGGGAGACAAACGATAAATTTTTATTCGTCCCTGCAGGACCAGATAAAAACCTTGAGCCTCCTCTCCTTGGCTGAAGAGACTTTCCCCTTTCTTTATCTCCCGGCGGCCGGAAATTTCTTTGATACGGAGCAAACCCTCCTCATCCAACCCACTGAACAGGGGATTTATTTTTATAGGATCGGTCATGGGTATTCCCTTAGGAAAACTAAGCCGCACAGGCCGGGCACTCCGGGTTTCGGTCGATCGGCACCTCGGAAAAACGCAGCTCCTGGCCATTGTAAACCAAAAGCCTCCCGGTCAATAGCTTACCCAGGCCCACCAGATATTTGATCGCCTCGTTGGCTTCAATCAGTCCAATGATTCCGGGAGTGGTGCCCAGTACCGGGAATTTTTTAGGTTCAGGGGCTTGGGGGAAGAGGCATTTCAGACAGGGTGTTCGCCCCGGCCAGATGAATGTGGCCATGCCCATCATCCCCAGGATGCCCCCATAAATAAAGGGCAGGCCATTTTTCTGGATAAATCGATTGATGAGATAGCGGGTCGAGAAATTATCCAGTCCGTCGACGATCAGGTCGCATCCAGCCATCAAGTCGGAAAGGTTATCTTCCCGGATATCCTCCTGAACAATCTCGATCGCCACTTCCGGGTTGAGTCCGGATAGCTTCCTCCGGGCGGATTCCACCTTATAGCGGCCCAAGTCCTCTTCCCAATGAAGGATTTGGCGATTCAAATTGCTCAGTTCCACTTGATCCCGATCTACCAGACGCAATGATCCTATCCCGGCCGCCGCTAAATAGATGGCCGCCGGGGAACCTAACCCGCCCACGCCGGCTACCAGCACGCGGCTTTTTTTTAATTTTTCCTGTCCTTCGATCCCAAACCCCTGAAGCATGATTTGGCGGTCGTACCGTTGGACTTCCCGATCACTCAACATCGGCGGCTCCTCTGATAATTTGCTTAAATCATTGATGAAAGATTTATTCTTCTTTTATAGATCAGTTTATCACAATTATTTCGGCGGTCAACGCTTATTGCCCCGCCATTCTATCTCATGGAAAAAAATATTTGACCTTTATAGAAAAATGTTTTAGTCTCTCCCCGTTTATCGTTTGACCACCAGAATAAGGCCTTTATAAATCAAGACACCGTTCTTTGGTGAACAAACCAACCAAAAAGCAAGGAGGAAACATCAATGTTTCAGGTAACCGTGGACACGGACAAATGCACTGGGGATTCCAATTGCGTCGATACTTGTCCGGTAGGGGTATTCGAATTGCAGGACAACAAGGCCGTTCCCGTTAATATGGATGAATGCTTGGGCTGCGAAAGTTGCGTGGAAGTTTGTGAAACTGCTGCAATCACTGTAAAAGAAGTTTAACCTTTTTTCACGGTGCTTTTTTGGAAAGGCCCGGAATATTTCCGGGCCTTTCCCTTTTTTCAGGCTCCGGAAGGAGACAATCACCTCCGCCATTTTTGACTACCAACCATGAACCAGGCGGCCTTAACAGCCCAACAATGGCAGGCGGTGACCTACCGCGGAGGCCCTCTAATGGTCTTAGCCGGCCCGGGGACGGGGAAAACCCGGACCTTAACCCATCGCTTGGCCTATTTGGTCCTTGAGCAGGGTCTTTCCCCCAAAAACATTTTAGCCGTTACCTTTACTAATCAAGCCGCGGAGGAAATGCGGGTTCGGGCGGCGCAACTCCTTCCCCGGGATTCGGGCGCCGACCATCCCTGGATAACCACATTTCATGGTTTCAGCTACAGGCTCCTCCGGCAGTCCTTTTTTCCCAACCATAAGTTATTGTCTGAAAACGAGGCCTTAGATGTACTAAGCAGCTCCCGGCGAGGTCTCCGGAATAAATTGCCGGCAAAGCAACTGAAGGAGCTAGCCCGGCGCATTTCTTTAGCCAAAGGCTCACTCCGCACACCCGAAGAGGCGGAACAACTGCCTGAGTGGGACGGTTTACCGGAGTGGCCCGCAGTTTATCGGACATACCAGAAGCGGCTCTCCGATCAAAACTGGTGGGATTTTGATGATCTGATTCAGCAAACGGTCTTTCTTCTGCAGGAACAACCGGTTTTTCGAAAACAGTGGCAACTCCGGGTTCCCCAGGTGTTAGTCGATGAATTTCAAGACATTAATACCGCCCAGTATCGCCTCTTCCGCCTGCTGACCGGCGACCAGGGTGAGTGGTTGGTGATCGGTGACCCGAATCAGGCTATTTACGGTTTCCGCGGGGCGAGGGCGGATTTTTTTGATCGACTGAGGGGGGAAGTCCCCCGGTTAACCGAAATTCATTTAGAAGACACCTTTCGGCTGAATCAAACCATCCTGAAAGCCTCCAGCCAGGTCATCTCCGCCTCTTCACGGGCCGTCCCCTTCCGAATGAAGACCGCCAAAATCGGAGATCCGACCCTTCCTGTAGCGGAGCTGCCTTCGGCCGAGGAAGAAGCCCGTTATCTGGCGGAATTGATCGAACAGCGTCTGGGCGGCTTTTCTTTCCTGACCTCGGGACCTGCGGCTACCGATGAACAATCGGTCAGCCTGGCCGACTTTGCCGTCCTTTACCGGCTTCATGACCAGGGGGAAATAATCGGCCGGATCTTTGATGAAAAAGGCGTTCCCTATAAGAAGGTTCAGGAAAGGCATTGGTCCGATTGCCCTGAAGTTCGGCAGTTGTTTGCCCGCTTGAAATCCCTGCTTCCCTTTCAAGGAACAGCGCTGAAGGCGGTTGAGCAAGCCCTTACCCTTCCGAGTCGAGACCCGAACGTCCCCCAGCGCCGGGCTTCGGGAACCGACCCGAACCAACCCACCGAGGGCCTCAAGAAACTTCGTTTTCTGGCCGCCACCTTCCAAGGCGGTCTGGAATCTTTCCTGGAGATCCTTTCCCTGCAGACCGGTTTGGATTCCTATGAACCGGATCAGGAAAATGTTAAACTCCTGACCCTCCACGCCGCCAAGGGATTGGAGTTTCCCTTTGTCATCCTTTCCGGGTGCGAGGCTAACCTGTTGCCCCTGACCGTTTTTAGAGAAAGTGACCCGGAGGAAGAACGGCGCCTTTTTTATGTCGGCCTGACCCGGGCCACCCAAAATATTTTTTTAACCTGGGCGAAAAAAAGACGCTTGTACGGGCAAACGCTGTGGCAGGCGCCCTCTCCTTTTTTAGGAGATATCGAGGAAATGCTGAAATCAACCGTCTCCCTACCGGAAACCTTGAAGCCGCACCGCCCTCGCCGTCGACAATTGTCCCTCTTCTAACCGGGAGAATTTTTGCGAGGTTATCATGGACGGACTCGGAAGAAGGTCGTCAACAGGCCGAGCGCGAATAAGCGCCGGGCTGGGGTGGGGGTGGGACCATTTGAATTCACTTCAAATGGCGGAGGAGGGCTTCCCCTCCCCCGCCGAGCAGAAAGTTGTATTTTGACTTTTTGCGAGGTTATCATGGATGCCTGATCCTGCATATAACCGTCGGGAAATTTACAGTTGGGCTTCTTATGACTTTGCCAATTCCGCTTTTGCCACGACGATCCTGGCGGTGATTTTCAATAAATACTTCGCCCTGAAAATCGCGCAGGGGGCCCAGGGGGTGGATTTTTTAGGGATGCATTTCCATGGGGCGGCCTTTTTTACCTTTACCGTCTCGGTCAGCTTGGCTATTTCTGCCATTTTGGCCCCGGTATTAGGCGCCATAGCCGACTATTCCCGGGCCAAGAAAAAGATGTTGGTATTTTTTTGGCTGGTCGGAGTAATCTTCACCGGACTGCTCTACTTTACCCGTGAAGGGACCTACCTGAGGGCCGCTTTTTTCTTCATCCTGGCCAATATCGGCTTTGCCGCCGGAAATGTTTTTTATAACGCCTTTCTGCCGGAGATCTGCCGGGAGGAACAATTGGGCTGGGTTTCCGGGTTGGGTTGGGCCGTAGGCTACCTGGGCGGCGGACTGCTGTTGCTGATCAACCTGATTATGCTCCAATTCCCCTTCCTGCTGGGACTTCCCCGCGGCTATTTTACCGTCCAGGATTGTTTTCTTTCCGCCGCCCTCTGGTGGCTGCTTTTTGCTCTTCCGACCATGGTCTGGGTGAGGGAAAAAGCCTCCCCCCGGCACTCGCTGCCATCCGGTCAAAGTCAAAACTATCTGGCTATCGGTTTTCGACGCCTCTCCGAAACCGGGAAACGAGTAGGCCAATTTCGGCAACTGGGACGTTTTCTCCTGGCCTATCTCTTTTATAACGAGGGGGTGGAAACCGTGATCATCATGGCTTCTATTTTTGGGGCGGAGATCGTGGGCTTTAAGGACCAGGAGCTGATCCTCTTCTTTCTCTTTATCCAGGCTACAGCCTTCGGGGGGGCATTGCTATTTGGAAAACTGTCCGAGGCCTGGGGAAATAAACAGGCGATTACGCTAAGTTTAATGGTCTGGATGCTCATTACGGTTTGGGCTTTTTTCCTGGGATTCTTCGGGTCCCTGAAAAATGAGTTCTGGGCCCTGGGATTCCTGGCCGGTCTGGTTTTGGGCGGAAGTCAATCGGCCTCGCGGGCCCTGCAGGGGCAATTAACCCCACCCAAAGCCAGCGCTGAGTTCTTTGGTTTTTTTGGAGTGATCGGGAAATTTTCGGCTATCTTCGGGCCCCTGATCTACGGGCTGACTATTCAGATCACCGGGAGCCTGCGTTGGGGAATTCTATCCATTGGAATCCTGTTTGTCATCGGGTTCCTGCTCCTCAAAGGGGTGGATTTGACGGAAGGCCGAAAAGAGCGGGAACGGGCCGAAGGCGCCGGATTCCTATAAACCGGGACTTTTTTGAACCGCCAGGCAGGCGTTCCCGCCTCCGAAGGTGAAGCCGGTCAGCAGGCCCCGATTGATTTTCCCGGGGCGGGCGGGCAGGTAACGCCGGTCCCAGGGGGTTCCCGCTTCCAATTGGTCCGGGTTCACCGTGGGGGGGATCATCTGGTCCCGGAAAGCTAAAAGGAGTATAGCCAACCGAAGCGCCCCCATCCCGCCATATTCTCCGGCGAAATATTTCAACGGGGAAAGGGCAATCCCGGACCAGCCGTTCCCGAAAATCTCCCGCAGAACCTGGAATTCGCGGGGATCCAGCTCCCCTGAAAAATCGGCCGAGAGGCTGATCAGATCCGGCGTCCTGCCGCGAGTCCCCTCTTTATCCAGGCATTCCTGAACCACCTTTTTCATGGCCCGGCCTTCCTCTTCATAGTGGCCCGCCCGGGTAACCCCGCTGTTCAGGGCCAGAGCGGAGATCTCCCCGTAAATCGGAGCCCGGCGGATGAGGGCCTGCTCCCGGCGTTCCAAAACCAGAACGCAGGCCCCTTCTCCTAAAACCGGCCCCCCTCCCAGAATAGGATTGATGGAGGGATTCAGCCCTTTTAACACCGAAAAGGCATGCATAACGATGGGAGAAAGCTCATCCACCCCCACCACCAGGATGGCCTCGGCCGATCCGGCCTGCAACTGCCGGCAGGCATAGATCAAGGCCAGTTCGGCGGAGATTAAATTCTGGCAAAAGGTGGTGATGGGGCCCCGCAAGCGATGATAGAGGCTGATGTGGCTGCCGGCCGTATTGGGGACCGTATCGGCAAATAAAAGGGGATTGGCCCCCTGGGGGCCGCCTTCCATGAAACTGACAAAATATTCGTCCGTCAGCCCGGAATTGCCGTAACCCGTGCCGGCAAAGACCCCGATGCGATCCCTATTGAGGTCATTGATCTCCAGTCCGGCATCCTGCAGGGCCTCCAGGCTGGCCACTACGGCCAGCCGGGAAGACCGGCCCATCTTTCGATAAACCAGGGGCGAGAGATACTCCTTGGGACGGAACCCTTCCACCTCCCCGCCGAAGTGAATCTTTGTTTCCAGGGGAAGGAATTCCTGGATCGGTTTTAATCCCGGATTGGCCGGATAGAAAATTATTCCAAAAGGTCTCCCGCCCTATCCCCAGGGAACCGATAATCCCGATACCGGTGACGACTATTCCGGTGCTGGCGAATCCGTCAATCATCTCAGTTTGGAAAAAATAATGGAACTGTTATTGCCCCCGAAGGCAAAGGCGTTGCAGATTACGGTAGCCACCTCCTTTTTTCGGGCTTGGTTGAACACTACGTCCAGGTCGCAATCCGGGTCCCGCTCCTTAAAATGCAAGGTGGGGGGCAGGACCCCGTGAAGCAGGGCGAGGATGGCCGACTCGGCCCCCAACACCCCGGCAGATCCCAGGCAGTGTCCGATCGATGATTTTATCGAGGTGACCGGGATCCTGGAGGCCCGCTCCCCGAAAACTCCCTTGATGGCCTTGGTCTCAATGGGATCATTGGCCGGGGTGGCCGTGCCGTGGGCACTGATGAAATCCACGGACGACGCAGTGATCCCGGCCCGCTGCATGGCCCGCTGCATGGATAAGACCGCGCCGTAGCCTTCGGGATGCGGCGCCGTAATGTGGTGGGCATCGGCCGAAGTGCCGTACCCCAGAATCTCGGCATATATTTTCGCACCCCTGGACCGGGCCTGTTCCAGCGGTTCCAGGATCATCATCCCGGCCCCCTCTCCCAGCGAAAGACCCTGACGCTGCCGGTCAAAGGGCCGGCAAGGCTGGGGATCCAGGGCCTTCAGGGTATTAAACCCGGAAAAGGTCAATTGAGAAAGCGATTCGGTCCCCCCGGTGACGACGAAATCCACTAAACCGTCCCTGATCCAGTCGAAGCCTAAACCAATGGCGGTGATCGTTGAAGAGCAGGCCGTGTCGATAGTGGCCCGGGGACCGGATACACCGTAGCGGTTGCCTATCTGATCGGTGAGGGTGCAAAACGGAAAGGACAAAAGAATAGCCGGATGCCTTCTTTTTTTTCGCTGATAGACTTCCTGACGATAGAGCTCCGTGGGATAAATCCCCCCGGCGGCGGCCCCCAAAAACACCGCTACCCGATCCGGGGATTCAAAACCTTTTTCCAGGCCGGCATCCCCCAGGGCCTCCCCGGCCGCTATCAGACCAAATAGATCCGCCCGGGAAAGCCGCTGAATTTCCCGCCGGCTGAAATAGTCGGTTGCGGAAAAATTACGTACCTGGGCGGCTATCTGAACTCGGAAGCCGGTGGGGTCGAAAAGATCAAAGGGGCCGATCCCGCTCCGGCCGGCAATCAGGTTTTTCCAAAATTCAACCCGGTTATGGCCGATCGAGGTAATAACGCCCAAACCGGTAACCACCACCCGCCGGGGATTCACGGCTGAGCCGGCCTTCTTTGTCGAAAAGGAAGCCAGAAGACCCCTCTGGGGCGCTTCGTCAGTCGAGGCCAGAAGATGCTTCTCAGGACCATGATGCTGATCTGATAGGTATCGGCCACGGGTCGATAGTGGGAACGAGGCCCGGGTTCGTCATAGATGGCCGGAACGGCAACGGAAGCGATCTTAACGCCTTTCTTCGCCAGTTTAATCAGCAGCTCTGTCTCCAAGGCAAAGCCGTCGGCCTTCAAAGGGAGTCCTCTTAACTCCTTGGCCCGGTAGAGGCGGAAACCGCTCTGAGAGTCCGGTATATATTGTCCCGTGGCCCAGCTTAGGCAATACGTCCCGACCAGATTGGGATAATAGCGGATTTTAGGTATTCGCTCCCGGTCTCCCAGTCGCGAGCCGATGATGACTTGGGCCGCTCCCCGGCCATATTCTCCGATCAGGGCCGGAAGGAACTCGGGATCATGCTGTCCGTCCCCGTCCATAGTAATGATGGCCTCAACCCCGCGATCCAGGTAATGGGCGAATCCGGTTTTCAGCGCCCGGCCCTTGCCGGCATTCGTGGGAAAAGACACCACCTGAACCCCCTCTGCCCGGGCGGCTTCTTGGGTTCGGTCGGTCGAACCGTCGTTCACCACCAGGATATCCCGAACCCATTTCCGGGCGCCGCGGATCACTCCGACCAGGGATTTTTCGACATTATGAGCGGGAATGATCAGTCCGAAGTGGGGCATAAAAACCAGAGCGAAATAGACTCGGTAAATAATAACAGGTTATTCATCCTGCCACAAGGTGAGTTCCCCGCGGACCAGGAGGGTCTCCCCGGTCCGGACCTCACCGGAAAAACGATGGAGCCTTCCCAAACTATGGGTTTTTTCGATGGCGATTAACATCCGGTCTCCCATCCGGGGGAGTTGAAAAAACAAAACCTGATCCAATTTGAGCAGATAGCCCTGATGGACTTCAGCGGCTGTTTCCAGTGGTTGCCGGCCGATCAGGACGATCCCGGCCGCCTGGGCCATCACCTCCAGCAATAGGGATTGACTGAAGGACGGCGGGACCCGGTCGGCAGAGAAAAAATTGTCGGTTGATCGGTTGGCCGAAAAAATTCCCTCCTTCCCCGGAACGATCCGTTCGATCCGATCAATGAAGAGAAAGGGATAGCGGTGCGGCAGAACTTCCGGAGACAGCATGGCAAATGCTATTTCACTTTGGTTCCCGGCGGGAGCGCTTTTTCCGGGGCCACGATCGCTAAACTTTTCCCGTCGCCGGCCGCCAGGAGCATGGCCTGGGACTCCACCCCCATCAGTTGGCTGGGTTTTAGGTTGGCCACCACCACGATGGACTTGCCGACCAGATCTTCCGGGGCATAATCCCGGCCAATTCCCGCCACCAGGGTCCTTTCTTCTCCCAGGTCGATTTTCATTTTTATCAGTTTGTCCGTCTTGGGTATCCGTTCGGCGGACAGCACCCGGGCAACCCGCAGGTCCCATTTTTTAAACTCCTCGATCGACAAAAGGGTAGGGACCTTCGTTTCTACGGCGGGGACCTTCTTGGAGGGCGGCGGCGGCGTATCTTTCTTGACTTCGATGCGGGGAAACAAGGCCGGTCCGCGCGCCAATGGGGTTCCCGGCGCCAACCGTCCCCAAACCAATTCCTCCTCCCAGGAACCCGGCTCCTTTCCCCGCCCGCAACCCAGTTGTTCCAGCATGGAGCCGGCCGTTTGGGGCATAAAGGGGCTGAGCAGGACCGCCGTTTGCCTCAGGGTTTCAGCCAAAAGATAGAGCACCGTCCTCAGCCGGTCCTGGAGGGCCGGGTCCTTGGCCAGGGCCCAGGGCGCCTGGCTGTCGATGTATTTATTGGCTCCGTCAATCACTTCCCAGAGGGCCATCAGGGCCTTGTGAAAGGCCACCTTCCGCACCTCCTGGCCGACGGTTTGCCGAACTTGGAGCAAGTGGTCTTTCATTACCTGCTCTTCGGGTCCCAGCGCCCCCGGTTCGGGAATGGCGCCCCCGCAATACTTTTCGATCATGGTCAGGGTCCGGCTGAAACAATTGCCGAGGTTGTTGGCCAGATCGGCATTGACCCGCTGGATCAGGCTTTCTTCACTGAACTGGGCATCCAAACCAAAAACCATTTCCCGCAAAAAGAAGTAACGAACGGCATCGGCCCCGAATCGGTCTTTGAGCTGCCGGGGACGGATGACGTTGCCCAGGCTCTTGGAGATTTTGGATTGATCCAGGTTCCAGTAGCCATGGACATTCAAGTGACGATAGGGCGCGATCCCGGCGGCCTGGAGCATGATCGGCCAGTAAATGCCATGGGGCTTTAAAATGTCTTTGGCGATGACGTGCTCGACCGCCGGCCAAAATTTGGGAAACAGCGGGCCGTCGGGGTAGCCCAGACCGGTCAGATAATTGATCAGGGCGTCAAACCAGACATAGGTCACATAGTTATCGTCAAAGGGCAGGGGTATCCCCCAGGTCAGGCGGGACTTGGGGCGGGAAATGCACAAGTCCTCCAGCGGTTCTTTCAGAAAGGATAGCACTTCGTTGCGGTAGCGTTCGGGGCGAATGGCATCGGGGTTTTCCTGAAGGTGCCGGATTAGCCAGTCCTGATAAGCGCTCATGCGAAAGAAATAGTTGGCTTCCTTGATAAAGGTCAGCGGGGTCTGATGGTCCGGACAGCGTCCGTCGACGATCTCCCGTTCCGTGTAAAAGCGCTCGCAACCGACGCAATACTGTCCGCCGTATTCGCTGAAATAAATATCCCCCGATTCGTGGACGCGCGACAAAATGGCGGTAACCACGGCCACATGCTCCGGGTCGGTAGTGCGGATAAAATGATCGGGTTGAATATTCAGTTCCGGCCAGGTTTGTTGAAAAAGCTGACTGATGCGGTCGGCATACGGTTGAGGCTCTTTCCCTTCTTTCTGGGCCGCCTGGACTACCTTTTCCCCGTGTTCGTCCGTCCCGGTCTGGAAGCGGGTTTCATACCCCTGGGCCCGATAGAAACGGCTCAGCGTATCGGCGACGATCGTACTGTAGGCATGTCCGATATGGGGTTCGGCGTTGACGTAATAAATCGGAGTAGTTACATAAAAAGTACGCGTCATATAGTTGATGACCTCGCAAAAAGTCAAAAAACGACTTTCTGCTCGGCGGGGGATGGTTTCCCCTCCCCCGCCATTTGAAGTGAATTCAAATGGTTCCACCCCTACCCCAGCCCGGCGCTTAATCGCGCTCGGGCTGCTGACGGACTTTTTGCGAGTCCGTCATAGTTGATCAACCCTTGTCCTTTTTGGCTTCGGCAACCCCCGGGGTGAGTTCGGAGACCTTGATGATCTTTTCCTCTCGCTGGGCCGTTTCCGCCAGAATCGTTCCTTCCATCACGTTTTGTCTCAGCACTTTCACCGGTCCCAGTGGGCTCATAATGGTTTTGCCGATCTTGGGAAAATCCTTTTTCAGTTGCTGATACGTTTCATACTCATAGGTCAGGCAGCACATCAAGCGGCCGCAAATTCCAGATATTTTGGTGGGGTTCAGGGGTAGATTCTGCTCTTTGGCCATCTTGACCGAAACGGCCGCGAAATCCGGCAGGAACGAAGCGCAACATAACTCCCGCCCGCAGGGGCCCAAACCGCCGATCATCTTGGCCTCGTTGCGCACCCCGATTTGACGCATTTCGATCCGGGTATGAAAACGATGAACCAGGTCTTTCACCAATTCCCGAAAATCCACGCGGCCGTCCGCGGTAAAATAGAAGATGACCTTGCTGCCGTCGAAAAAACATTCGACCCGGACCAGTTTCATTTGCAGGTTCCGTTCCCGGATGCGCTCCAGGCAAAAACGGAAGGCCTCTTTCTCGCGCTCCCGGATCTTATCGTATTGGGCCAGGTCCTCGGCGTGGGCCATGCGGAATATTTTTTTGAACTCGCGTCCCCCCTCGGGCGGATCGACCTTGAAGGGACCCCGGACCACTTTCCCCAGACCCAAGCCCTGTTCCGTCTTAACGATTACCTTATCTCCGGATTTCATCACGAAGTGTCCGCAATCGAAATCATAGATACAGCCCGCCTGTTGAAACCGGACTCCGACTATTTTTAAGGATTCCTTTTCCATAAAAGCCACTTAGAGTCCTTAAGTTTATTATACGATAGGAACTAAAATTTTATAAGTGAAAAATCAGTGAGCTGCCCGGGCCATGTTGATCCAGAGCATTTCCCAGGTCAATTGGGGGTTGACCTGCCGAAGGAGATCCTGGGCGGCCTGGGTAATCAGGTCGTAGCCCTTGAGCCAGGTTTTTTCCGGGCAGCGAAAGGCCAGGCCCTTAAGCCTTTCCTTATATTTGGTCGGGAGAAAAACGAGTTCGTCCAAGCCGTTACGGAACCAGAGGATATCCCGTAAGCAGGTACTGCCGATTTCCAGGGCCTCCTGCATCTGCTCCCGGGAACCCAGCCAATCCTTCACCCCTTCGATTAAGGGGGACAGGCGACCCAGGGGAAGGGACTCCAACTGCCGCAGCCAGGATTCCAAATTCTTATCCCAGGATTTCTCTTCCGAAAATTTCTCGAACAGATGACAGGCCCGACCCAAACTTCCCCCGGAGGCACGGCTGATGACCAGAGCTTTTTCGGGGTCTGATCCCAGATCCGTGATCAATTTTCGGTTGATCAGGTCCAGGGAGAGAGGGCTGAAAGTAAGCCGCAGGCACCGGGAAACCAGGGTGGGCAAGAGTTCGCCCGGATCATTGACCAAAAGGACAAAAATATTTCCGGACGGCGGTTCCTCCAGGGTTTTCAAAAAGGCGTTGGCGGCCCAGACATTCAAGTCCGACGCTTTATCGAGGAGGATCAGACGATACCGGCCTCCATAGGGCGGATAGGCCACTTGTTCCTCCAGTTCCCGAATTTGATCAATCGTGATCTGATTTTTTTCCGGTTTCAGATGCACCAGGTCCGGATGGCAATTTTTTCCTATTTTCAGACAGGAAGCGCAAGAGTCGCAGCCTCCATCCGAGCCCGGCTGCAGACAATTCAAGGCCTTGGCCATTTCCAGGGCCGTCTTTTTTTTCCCGATCCCGTCCGGACCGGTAAACAGGTAGGCATGGTGGACTTTGTCCCGGTCCAAGGCCCGCCGCAGCAGTCCGATAGCCCGCTCTTGTCCTTGAATGTCTTTAAAAGACATGGGTGCCGGGGTCCTTTGGAAAAAGATGACACTGGATTTCCTGGTGAATCTTTTCAGGGAGATGGGTGGCGTCCAGAACCCGGAAGCGCCGGGGTTCCCGCCGGGCCAGAACCAAATACCCCTGCCGGATTTTTTCGTGAAAGGCCTGGGCCTCTTCTTCAAAGCGGGACTCCCGCAGGCCCTGAGCGGACCGCTGGATTCTTTTCCAGGCCCGAGGCAGGCCGATAGTGACCGGACAGTCCAGCAAAAAGGTCAGGTCCGGAACCAGGGAATTCAATACCAGGGGGCGTAGCTTTTCCAGGGTCCTCAGGTTCAGTCCCCGGGCCAAGCCCTGGTAAACCAGCGTAGCATCCCAAAAACGGTCGCAGATCACCCAATCCCCCCGGATGAGCGCCGGTTGGATTTTTTCGGCCACATGCTGACAGCGGTCGGCCAAGTAAAGGAACAGCTCCGTTTTCGGCTGGATGCTTTTGTTGCGCTGATCCAGCAAAATTGTTCGGATCTGCTTTCCGATGGCCGTTCCCCCCGGTTCCCGGGTCACCAGGCAGGACAAGCCCCGCTCTCTCAGGACCTTTCGCAGTCGCTTGATCTGGGTGGTTTTACCGGAACCTTCTATTCCTTCAAAGGTGACAAACAATGGTTAGGATTCCTCATCCGATTCAATTTTCGTATTAACCCCCAGGCCCGAATCGGCACCCCGAAGCATGAAAAGAAAAGTTGGTCAGAAACCTGGATCCCGGATCGAGTCCGGGATGACGGAAAAAAACAAAAGCCCAAAAGCGGCGTTCGGATTTACTCACCTAATAAATTCCGACGCACATATTCGGCGGCGTTCTTGAAAAGGCGCAGGCCCTGGCCTTCCTCTTTTTCCAGACTTTTTCCATCCCGCCGCAACGCTTCTTTGATCAGCGTCCAGCGAGGATGGTTGGTCCAATGATGGAAGGCCTCCGGATGGGGCATCAACCCGAAAATGCGCCCGCTGGGGTCGCAAATCCCGGCGATATCCAGCAAGGAGCCGTTGGGATTTTCCGGGAAATGGCCCTGGGCCTTTTCTCCCGCCGGCAGGGCATAGGACAGGGCGACCTGCTGCCCGGCCACCAGTTGCTCCAGCACTTCGGGAGGCGCATAAAACCGGCCTTCTCCATGGCGGATAGGCAGTTCAATTTTTTCAATTCCCCGGGTAAAAATACAGGGAGAATCCGGATTGGCCCGCAGCCGCACCCAGTCGTTCCGGAAATTTCCACCCTCATTGGCGATCAAAGCCACTAATCTTTTCCCATAATCGCCGGCGAAACCGGGCAGCAGCCCCAGGTTGACCATGCCCTGAAAGCCGTTACAGATACCGATGATCAATTTACCGGCAGAGATAAAGGCCTCCAGGTCTTCCTGCAAGGTATACTTGAGCCGGGCGGCCAGAATAACCCCGGCTCCGTGATCGTCTCCCCAACTGAAGCCGCCATCCAGGGCCAGGAGGTGATAGTCCTGAAGGTTGACTTTATTCCGATCCTCTCGAGAAGCGATCAACTGGCTGATGTGGACCCGTTCCGCCTGGAACCCGGCCAGGGTCAGGCTATGCTGAGTTTCCCAGTCGCAATTCAGCCCGTATCCGGTTAAGACCAACGCCCGTGGACCGTTCATACCAAATCTCCGAAGGGCCGGTGGAAGGCGGCCCGAAAGTTTTTCAATCTTGTTCTAATCAGGTTTTGCCCTTCTTGGGTGAATACCACCCGCCGGGTCTTGGTCACCTCCCCCACCGATCGGCAGATACAACCGGCCATCAAGTCTTCAAAGGCCTCCTGCTTCTGCGGGTCCACTGTCAGGATAACCCGCCCGCAGGTCTCGGAAAACAATAGTTTGTCCGGTCGGAGGTTGGGCGAAGCCGGGACGCGCGACAGATCCATTTCCAGGCCCAAGTCCCCGGCCAGGGCCATGAGGATCAGATGGATCCCCAGTCCGCCCCGATAAACCCCGTGAGCCGCCGAGACCAGGCCTTGGCCGATGGCCTCCTGGAGGACCCGGTAATGCTCTCTCTCCTTATCCCCACGGAAGCGGGGCACCTGAAGACCGACATAGCCCATCATTTCATAATACTCGGATCCTCCCAGTTCGTCCCGGGTCTCCCCTAATATATAGATGAGATCTCCGGGAAATTTAAAATCCAGGGACAGGCACTGGACCACATCCGCCACCACGCCGGTGGCGGTGAACTGCAGGGTCGGCAGGCCGGAAACCCGGTGGGCTTCCCCGTAAGGCCCCTGGATATAACCATCCACGTACATGCTGTCTTTGCCGGACAGCAGGGGGATACCGAAATGGAGGCAGACTTCCTTCAGGGCCTGATTGGCCCGCACCAGTTGAGCGGCCTTCAGCTTCCCATCCGGATTCTCTTGGGCGTGGTACTGGATGGCCGGCCAGCAGAAATTATCCACTCCCCCGATCTGCTCCAGGTCGGCCCCCACCACCAGCAGCCGGCGGACGGCCTCGTCGATGGTCACGGCGACCATGGCCCGGGTATCCAAGGCCGAGTAGGTCGGGTTGAGGGCCTGAGTATAAGCCAGGCCGCGCCGGGAGGGGAGGTAAGGCCGTAAGACCACCGCGTCGCCCGGGATATCCCGGTATTTGCCGACCAGAGGCTTAAGGACGCTGCCACCCTGGACCTCGTGATCGTACTGACGGGCGATCCAGTTTTTAGAGGCGATATTGGGCCGGGAGAACAGGTCTTTCAGGAGGGCTTCGTAATCCGCCGGTTCCTGAAAAACCGGTTCATAAAATCCCCGTTTTTCCGGGGCTGCCATTCCGCTTCAAAAACCCATTGGGGGAAATCGCTCTTTAAAAAATCCAGGTCCACGTAACCGCAGGTTCGGTCTCGATAAAGGAGATGCACTTTTCCGGAGTCGGTGTAACGGCCGATGACCGTGGTTTCCACGTCATGCTTTCGGGCCAGGGCCTGGAACTTTTCCCAGAATCCCGGTTTCAGGCCCACGGTCATCCGTTCCTGGGATTCGGAGACCCAGATTTCCCATTGATCCAGCCCGTCATACTTCAGAGGCACCCGGTCCAGATAAACCTCGCAGCCGTTGCTGAATCGGGCCGATTCTCCCACCGAGGAAGACAATCCACCGCCTCCGTTGTCGGTGAGGTAGGTAATCAGCCCCTCGTCCCGGGCCTCCAGCAGAAAATCGTGCATTTTTTTCTGGGTGTAGGGGTCGCCGATCTGGACGTGACCGGCCGGGGTGTCGGCGCTGTAGACCTCCGAGGAGGCGGTGACGCCGTGGATCCCGTCTTTGCCCACCCGCCCGCCGCACATGACGATCAGGTCTCCCGGTTCGGTGCGTTTCCGGTCGCTGGGCTCCCCGTTGATGTGGGCCGGCATGAAACCCAGGGCGGCCACAAAAACCAGGCATTTCCCTAAATACCCGGGATGGAAAAAGACCTGTCCGAAAGGAGTGGGGATCCCGCTCTTGTTCCCCCCGTCCCGGACCCCTTCGATGATCCCGTCCAAAAGCCGTCGGGGATGCAGGCGGGGTGAAAGCGGCCCGGAGTAATCCCGCGGGCCGACGCAGAACCCGTAACTGCCCATGATGAGCTTCGAGCCCTTGCCCGTGCCCAGGGGGTCCCGGTAAACGCCCACGATCCCGGTCAGGGAACCGCCATAGGGTTCCATATTGGAAGGACTGTTATGGGTCTCAGCCGTAATCACGTAATGGTGCTCTTCGTCAAAGCGGGCCACGCCGGCATTGTCCCAGAGGACCGAGACCACCCAGTCTTTTTCCCTTTGGATTTGCAGGGTCGGGGCCTCGATAAAGGTTTTGAAAAGATTATCAATCAGGACTTCTTCTCCCGTATCCAGATCCCGGTACTTAAAAAGGCCCTGAAAAGTATTGTGGTTGCAATGATCGCTCCGGGCCTGGGAGATGTATTCCAGCTCTACGTCGGTGGGCTGCGAAAGGCCCACGGCTTTTCGGGCCGCCTGGACCTCCGGCTTGTTGAAGTAGGCTTGAATGACTTTCAAATCCCCGGCCGGCAGGGCCCAGGACCGTTCTTTATTGATCTTTAGCAGGAAGTCCAGGGAATCCACCGGGATCACTGAAACCGAGGGCTGGTGCCGGAGGGCGACCTTGGAGACAGGCCAACCGATCCCGGCTTCCGGGTCCCAGTCGGACCGCTGAAAAAGCTTCCACTGCTGGATCAGGTCATTGGCCAGCAACTCCCGGGCGATATTTTCCACCTGCCTTTTCTTCAAGCGCGGGGCCTTCAGTTGATATTGCCGGGAGGTATAAATGGCTTCCCCTTCCGGGAGGCTGATTCCCAGCAGGGCTTCGACGGCTTCCCGGGCCGTGCTGCCGGCATTGTCCCGCACCCCGGGCAAAAAACCGATCCAGATGAGCCAGTCAAAATCCTTGGCCAGCGGTTCAAAGGAGGAAACCTGGGTTACCGGATTGGTAAAAATTCGGACCCGGACGTCTTCCAACTGCTCATCCGTCAGCGAGGTGTCAAAGGTCAGCACCTGGAGGGTGCGGACCTCCTCCAGGGTCAAGCCCAGATAATTTCGGGCCTTTTTCCGCAGGTTTTCCCCCTCGGGGTCCTTTAGCTCGGGCTTTAAGGTAATCTCTAATCGTTTGGTCATTTTTTGTCTGCCCTGACGAAGTTCGAAAAAAGGTCTCTCTGCCATTCTGAGCGTTCAAGTAATCGGAGGGAACGGGCGAGAGGAATAAACGGGTCGCTTACAGATTTCTCATAAAATGTCTTGAATATAATGGGATTAAAGGGGCAAAGTCAATTTTTTAAGGAGAAGGGCAGGGGCTAAATTCGTAAGATTTTGAAAATACATATCATTTCGTCATTCCTGTGCAGGCGGGAATCCAAGCCTATCCTTTTGACCCGAGAACAAAAATTACCGAATCAGCGAGTTTCGAACCACCAGAAAGGATTTCTCTTGTTTCCGCTTTTAATTGACTACCATTTCATTTGCAGCCAACTGTCTTAATAGTCTATGTTGGGCGGTCAGGAGGTGAGCTATGCGCATCGGGGTTGCTGCCGATCATGCGGGGTTTCGGTATAAGACGCTCGTCGCGGAGCATTTGCGCCGCCTGGGTCATCAGGTGCGGGACTTCGGCACCAACTCGGAAGAGCCGGTTGACTATCCCGATTTCATTCGCCCTTGCGCGTTGGCCGTCGCCCAGGGCCAACTGGAACGCGGAATCATCTTCGGGGGCTCCGGTAACGGCGAGGCCATGGCCGCCAATCGGATTCGCGGCGTGCGTTGTGCCGTCTCGTGGGATGAGGAGTCGGCCCGGCTGTCCAGGGCGCACAACGACGCGAACATCCTCTCCCTCGGGCAGCGCCTGGTGCCGGAGCAGCACGTCTTGACGATCGTCGATGTCTGGCTCTCGACGCCGTTTGAGGCTGGTCGGCATGTCGCTCGAATTAAGAAGCTCGACGAGCCTTAGCGGAGGATGCCGCTCAAAAAGAGGATGACCCCGACAAGGTCTGAGCCTATTTGGCTTTTGTTTTTAGTCGACATCCCAGGCTCGATCCGGGATCCAGGGTCTCACTAGTCCAGACGCCCTTTTCCCCGGCCAATTTTATTGCACGATACAAGTCTTTCGTGCAATAATACTCCAACTTATTTCAAATTCTGCAGTAAGGATTCACCATGAAAAAGCGTCTAACAGGCCATTTTATCCCGGTTAGTACCGTAGGTGAAACCGTCAAAGCCTTTATTCCTAAACCCCTTCCCCCTGATCCACCCTTAAAAATCGGTGATAAGTTAAGGGAAGGTCTTGACCAAGCCCTTCTCGCCCTTGGCCGACTGGACAGCGCCGCTTCATTTTTGCCGGATACCGACTTGTTATTATACCTTTATATTCGCAAGGAGGCGGTTCTTTCTTCACAGATTGAGGGGACCCAATCCTCCCTGGCCGATTTGCTTCTGTTTGAGATTGACGAGGTTCCAGGAGTTCCCCTGGAAGATGTCCGGGAGGTCTCCCGTTATGTAGCCGCCTTGAACCATGGATTGGATCAACTTAATAACGGCTTTCCGATTTCCCTGCGGCTGATCAAGGAAATACACAAAATGCTATTATCTGAGGGGCGGGGCGCCCATCGTCAACCCGGTGAGTTCAGGTCCAGCCAGAATTGGATAGGTGGCAGTCGTCCCGGCAACGCCGTTTATGTGCCGCCTCCCCCCGGCGAATTATTGCCTTTGATGGGAGATCTGGAGCTTTTTTTGAACGACCGCCCCAACAAAACCCCTGCGCTGGTTAAAGCCGGATTGTCCCATGTCCAGTTTGAAACGATCCATCCCTTTCTGGATGGAAACGGCCGATTGGGCCGCCTTTTAATAACCTTGATTTTATGCACTGAAAAAATCCTGTCAAAACCCTTGTTATATCTCAGCCTTTATTTCAAAAGCCGCCGGGATGAATATTATGAACAATTGCAGCGTGTCAGAACCGAAGGCGATTGGGAGGGCTGGCTCGGCTTTTTCAGTGAGGCCGTCCGTTTTACGGCCTCCCAAAGTACCGATACCGCCGGACGTTTAATCAATTTGGCCGAAGCCGATCGAAAAAAAACCCTGGGACTGGGTCGCCTGGCCGGGACCGCAGGAATGGTCCACCAGGCCTTTCTGGACTCCCCCATCCAATCCATCCGATCCCTGACCGCTAAAACGAAGCTGGTCCCGAATACGGTCAATAAAGCCCTGGCAGGTTTAGGCGGTCTCGGGCTGATCGAAGAATTAACCGGTAAAAAAAGAAATCGTATTTATGCCTATAGGAAGTATCTTTCGATTTTAAATGAAGAATCTGAACCAGGACGAGGACCTGTCCCCGGCGGAAATTCGTGAGCTCAAATCCCGTATAGCCGATCTCCATAACCCGGTGCGGTATGTGATCTATTCCGATCTCCTGCCCAAAGGACGCTGGCGACTCTTTCTCAATGTGACCTGATGAAGAATAGTATCGGCAAAATTAACAGCGGGATTACTGACCTGGCCGGCAACCCTAGACACCTGGAGGATCTCGGAGGAGACTCCAGGGGAAATCGTTGACCTCTGTAAGGGGGTTTAATACGAAAATAACCTTATTGGTATTAATTTACCCTTTTTCAATTTTTTCAAAAATCCCTCCCAACCTCCCTTTTATAAAGGGAGGGATCTTGCGGAAGAAGGCCTTTGGCTCCCACCTTAGAAAAAGGGGGGCGGGGGGGGGATTTTCATCAAACCGCTAGACGTAGGCCAGGGACCCGATCCCTTCCCCGACGTGCATGGGTATGCCACCTTGGGCTGGATGGCCGCCGCCGCCTCGACAGCTTCCTCGGCGGTCATGACATAGGTCCCGCTAACCGGCAGCAAAGCTATGTCCGAGGCCAGGCCTTTCATCTCCGAAATAGGATCCGAAGCCAATTCTAATTATTGATTCCTTGACCTCGATTTGATATTCTGACTGCATGGGACCTGGAAAAGAGGGGCGCCTCCCATGGCGGTGAAAGGGCTGGTGCTTTTGCTCCTATTCTTGAACTTTGCTACCCTGCCTCTTTTTAGAGGAGCTTGGCCATCCTGCACCTGCCGCCTCCCCGGATCAGAAATTCACTGTTGTTCGTTCAACATCCCCCAAGCCAACGCCTCCCCCGGCGGGACGATGATCTGTTACTGCCAAATGAATTCCGAAAAAAGGGTCGAATACCGGCAAGGTTGCCGATGCGGCCTGGACCGTGACTCAGATAGACCGCCTCCTTTTTTGCTGCTGTCTTATGTGAACGGAAACAAGTTCAATGCGGAAGGGTCTATGTTTGAACCAGATCCTGGGAGATCCCTTCCAGGATTTGAAAGTCCTCCTGTAAAGCCTCCGCCCGGGTCCTGCCGAACCTGACCCCTGTCAACCTTAACCTATGATTCCTAAGGGAGATTTTTGTCTCCGGCGGGCGCTTTCACTCACCAGGAAACCCCGGGGTGATTCGTTTGTCCGGATCCGGAAGACCTGAGGGGTCGCAAGAAAAGCAGTACTTCCAGGGCAATGGTTTTTTGACCAGGAAGGGATTGTCTCCCTTGAACCAGGTTCAGGTTCGCCGGAGGGATTGATAGACTTATTCCCGAAATCGACAGATAGCGCTTCTAAAATTTTGGACCCCACAAATGGTGGGATGAGAAAGGAGCGAAAATGAGCAATTTGTTCAAGTCAATAAAAGATAAGTTTCTATTGATAAGAGGGGCTCGAATAATCGGGCTGGTATTGGCGGCATCCGGATTGCTTTATGCGGCTGGAAATGCCTACTTTCCTTATTCGAAAGGTTTTTGGAAGCAGGGCCACTTTAATACGTCCGTTCTTATTCAAAAGTCCCTGGAAGGGAGCATGCAAGGAAAGTCCGGTGCTTCCCTGGATCTTAACGGCGACGGACAGGAAGACCTGGTCGTCGGCGCGCCCTATGCCCAAACTAATGGGGCCAATGGGGCGCTATTGGTTTACCATTCCACCCCCAAAGGGTTTCTATCCCCTCCCGTTTCTATTCTGAAGGGTGAGGGGAATCTGGGTTGGAGCCTGGTGGCTCTGGAGAACGGCAAGCGGAAAGGCCAAGGGTTCTTTGCCGCCGGTGCGGTTACCGGAAGCGGGCAACAGGGTTCCCTTTCCGGTACGGTTAGCGTCTATAAAAACGGTTCTCCCCCGCACCCGGTCCTTGTCCTGGAAGGTGAGAACGCTATGGACCGGTTTGGCTACGTTCTGTCTTCGGGTGATTTGAACGGAGATGGGGAGCCGGACCTGGTGGTAGGCGCCCCCCTGCACTCCCCCAGCCCGGACCTGTATCAACAGGGGGCGGTCTATGTTTATTTCGGACCGAAATTTCGCGAGTCGGAACGGATAAGGATTCCGGCCACTTCAACCTACGGGGCACTCGGACTATCCTTGGCCGCGGGGGACATCAACGGTGACGGCGTGGATGACCTGCTCCTGGGGGCCAGCGGCAAGGTGATCGGGTTCTATGGACCGCTGGACTCCTCGTTTCAGCCCGCCGGGCCCGACGTGACCATCAGCGGGACGGATGGGGGATTCGGCCAGGCGGTTGCGGTCTTGTGGGACGTAAACCGTGACGGCTTCAATGATATTGCCATTGGTGCCTATCAGGCGGCCATTAATGGTGTCAGCGATGTCGGAAGACTGTTCATCATTCGAGGCGGATCGGGGATAAGGGTAGTCAACACGGCAACCGATTATCTGGCCAGGATCGATGGAGAGCCCAATTCGGGGCAGTTCGCCTCCGCCATTCTGGCGAGGACAGATAAGAACGGTAACCGGCTTCTGGCGGTGAGCGCCGTCCATGCTGACGGGGCCACCCTGCCGATGACCGGGAAAATATATCTTTTCAGCGCGATGGACCTGGAAACCCCGGCCGCTATTGGATCCGTCAAAGCCATTCCGGCAACCGCCCGGGACCTGCACTTGGGCACCTTCCTGGCCGCGGGGAAAGGGAAGTGGGGGAATTGGCTGGCGGCCGGAGCTCCCACCGAACTGGATAATACCGGGAGCGTCCGTCTTTTTAATCTGAATGACCCGTCAGCCGGCTCCTAAGGCCCGAGAATAAAGGAGAAACGACTATGAAAAAACACCTGATCATATTTTTGTCGGTCCTGGGACTGGCCGCCCTGGCCCTGGCCCAGGTCTATGACGAAAGTACCTTCAATGCCCTGGGAAGGATGTACCAACCGGCGCCGGACGGACATATCGTCGGCCAGGACAACGCCCCGGGGCGGGGAACCCACCACCCGGGCGAGGACTGCGGCCGGTGCCACCGCCCGGGTGGAAGAGCCGAGGGGTATGTCTGGACCATGTCAGGGACCCTGTATAAAGACCGTCCGGGACGCGCCGTGCTCAAGGGCGGCGAGATCATCCTGCAGGACCGGGAGGGAAAGGTCATCAGCATGACCAGCAACCAGGCCGGGAATTTCTGGACGACCAGCCCCCTGGCCAGCAACCCGTATACGGTGGCAACCACCCATGGCCACGAACCCTTTATCCCGAGGTATACGCTGGACAGCAGCGGGAACCTGGTCAGCCCCGCCCCGGCCAACGATCCCTCGACCTGGCACTACAAGACCTGGACCCGGAAGGGAAATTCCGTCCGGCCGATGATGACCATTGCCGGAGCGGGGGGGAGTATGACCACCCCGCGCATGAGCTGTAACATGCACCACGGCGGTGTTGCGCATCGTTCGGGAGCGCTCTGGGTGGGGAAGGCCCCCACCCTGGAATCCTACCCGGCCCGTCACCTCGGGTACCGGAAGCATATCTACCCGATCTTGAGGAGCAACTGTTCGCCCTGCCATATCCCCGGGAAGACAGTGACCCCCATGAACACCAAGACGGACCACGACACGCCTTCCACGGCCGTAGACTACAGCGGGGGCCTCGATCTCATGACCTTCGAGGGATCGTCAGTGCAGTCGCCGCTCTATGACCCCACCATTCCCTTGAAGGTTATCGGTTCTGAAACCATCTCCAAGCATGGGGTGGAAGCCGTAGTTGACTCCTCCCACCCGAGAAAAAGCCTTCTGCTGCTTAAAACCGTGGCCGGGGGAGTTCCTCACGGAGGGGGGACCTTCTGGAACGAACACCATCCGGATTACCAGGCCCTCAAGCAGTGGATCTGGGAAGGTGCCCGGAAGAACTAAGCGATAGGGAAGAAATTGATCAACGGTTGATATTCAATCAGGGAGGGGGCGGCCCGTCCGGGTCTGCCCCCTCCCTTTTTTTGTGGATCGGCCTTCTATTTTTCTATAGGCAGGACGATCACCGGGACCGTGGCCTTTTCCTTAAAGCGCTGGGCGTCGGCCAGGGACCCGATCCCTTCCCCGACGTGCATGGGAATGGCGACCTTGGGCTGGATGGCCGCCGCCGCCTCGACAGCCTCCTCGGCGGTCATGACATAGGTCCCGCTGACCGGCAGCAAAGCCACGTCCGGCGCCAGCCCTTTCATCTCCGGAATAAAATCCGAATCGCCGGTGTGGTAGATCCGGACCCCCTTGACCGTCAGGACATACCCCACGTGCCCGGCCTCTTTGGGATGGAAAGGCACGCCCGGGCTGCGGAACTTGTTGACGTTGTAAGCCGGGACGGCCTTGATCTTGACGCCCTTGACCGTCAATTCATCGCCCGGCTTCACGGTCTTGATCTCTCCGCTGAGCTTTTCGGCGGCCTTGGCGATGGTCACAATGACCGTATCCGGCTTCCGGATCTTGGCCACGTCGGCCGGCGAGGCGTGGTCCTGATGGTCATGGGTGATCAGGATCAGGTCGGCCTTGGGCCCTTCCTTGAGCTTGTAGGGATCCAGATAGATCACCAGGCCCTCCCCGTCGATCCGGAAGCTGTCATGCCCCAGCCAATGGATGTTGGCGGTCAGCTTTTTCAGCTCCGCCGCCTCCGCTCCCGTCGGCGCCGTCGCCCAAGCCGGTCCTGAAAATGCGAAGGCGGCCATCACTATCAATAATCCCAAAACCCCCGCCATCCCTGTTGGAAATCCTGAAATAGGCTTCATCGTTTTCCCTCCTTTTTCTTCAATTATATCATAGCCAGAGGACTTCTTGCCCCACCTTTATTAAAAACCTGGGCAGCCCACCATTCCTTTGAATAATATCTCTTGACGATAATATCCTGGTAAGATAGCATAGCTTAATGATCAAGTCCTTCAAGTGTAAGGAAACTGAAAAGATTTTTCACGGATATTTTTCCGCCAAGTTGCCGCAGTCCATTCAACGAACTGCGGCCATGAAGCTCAAGATGCTGAACGCGGCGACCGTCATTGAAACGCTGCGTATTCCACCTTCCAATTATCTGGAGGCATTGCGTGGCGACAGGAAGGGGCAGCACCGCATCCGAATCAACAACCGGTGGCGCATCTGCTTTTTTTGGCAAGAAAATAGCGCCTACGATGTCGAGATCGTTGATTACCACTGAGAGGTGACATTATGACTAAACGTGATTTTCCCCCGATCCACCCTGGCGAAATCCTCTTGACAGAATTTCTGGAGCCGATGGGGGTGACCCAGTACCGATTGGCCAAAGATATTGGAGTAACCCCGCGCCGCATAAATGAAATCATACACGGGCGGCGCGCCATAACCGCCGACACGGCACTCCGTCTGGGGCGCTTCTTCACAATGGAAGCGGAAATTCTGGCTTAATCTTCAGACACATTATGATATGGAGGTGGCGCTGGAGGCTCTGGATGATCGCCTGGATAAGGAAGTGCACCCACTTTCCAGTGCCGCTTAAGACCCGGCATAGCCGAAGCATAGGCTTGAAAAGGCGGTCGGACCAACTATTCAGTTTTGTCCGTACCCACCAGGAGTACGACCGGAAAGACGTCGCTACGGCTTAAGGAGGACCGAGACCTGAGAATTAAACCAATAAAAGCAGAAGCCAATTACGAGGGAGCACTCAAAGAGGTTGAGCGACTTTTTGATGCCAATCCCGGCACCGCTGAGGCAGATCGCCTCGAGGTTCTGACAACGCTGATTGAAGCCTACGAAGAGAAGCACCACACGATTCCTCTTCCCGACCCCATTGAGGCCATTTTGTATCATATGGAAAGCCACGGCCGCACTCGTCGCGACTTAGATCTCTTTATCGGTCGTGCCCGCGTGTCGGAGATCCTGAACCGGAAACGCCCGCTCACCATGGGGATGATTCGAAATCTTCATGATGGATTGGGTATTTCCGCCGAAGTGCTGATTCAATCTTATCGGACTTTAAAGGACGCGGCCTAACCAAGGCCTGCAGCCGGAGCTGCCATAAAGCCGACCTCCTTGTGATAGCAGCCTTTCGGCTGAAAAGAGGTTCTGCCAATGCGTGACTGGTGGTACGGCGACAAACGGGATGTCGTGAAGTGGGGAAAATGGCTGAAAGCTTCTAAACGGAACATCGATGGACGTAATGATAGTAACGGATGGAGAGCAAAAGCAGCTTCGGGAGGCTCAAAGTCTTATGGTCTCCATTTTGACCACGAAAAAAGCCGTTTAAGGCAAAATATTGGTCTGAAATAGTGCGTTTTTCTTCTAATTTAAAAGGGTTCGTCTGGGTTCACTAATAACAGGTGACGTTAATGCCACTCCAACGACTCGATACCGAAGATACCGCCTGGATCGATGCCTACGCCGCGAATGTCGTAGGCACCTTCGCCGCAAAGTTCGCCCAGAACACCAATCGGTTTCCGCAGGGTGATCAACTCATCGCTCGCTTCAAGGCGTCCGTTGAGCAAGTGCTTCAACGTGGGCGAAGACACTTCAGGACTGTAAACGAGGCGCACAACGAACTCTGCGTAGCAGATGCGCTGTTAAACAATCAGGGCACGCATTTTCATACGATCACGTACGAGGCGCGGCTTGATCATACCGAGAAATCGATCGATTTTCGCGCCGAGGCGGTGGATTGCCCGGTTGTCTTTGTTGACGTCAAAACAATCAAGCCTGTTGCCAAAGATCGTTGGGAACAATATGAACGCGCTATTCACGAGGGTTGGTTCCCCAAAAACATCGCCGTCCTTCTCGACAAGCAATGGCTTGGAGGAGAATTGTGGCACTATGCCTTTGCCGCACGCGGGCGCATATTGGAGTACGCCGTAGACCTGGAGCAAAAGATCGCTGGATCCGGCTTGAGCGGCTCTGGTGCAGTCTTTGTCCTCGCGCTATGCGGCGAGGGGTTCTACCGGCACCAAGACGAACTTGAAGACTTCGTCGCGTTCTATTGTACGGGCACACATCGATCGGATGACCCGTTTTCCCTCGCAGAAGAGAACTACATCAAGGAACGGGGCATTTCTATTTCACGCACCGTCTCCCGCTTTGCATGTATGCGTCGGTCTCAAGGCGAGATGCTTCACAAGAGGCTTAACTGGCATGTTCAGCCCCCGGCCGATCCGGCCTTCTTCTAAGCCGCAGCGGTCTAACCCTGCCCTGCCAGGGGGGCGCTCCCAAGGGACGCTTCGGTTGCTTGTTCGCGTTCCGGATTGACATCGTTACACTTAGAAAGAGGAATAGAAGGTGATTACCCTCAGTCGTCGGGTCCTCAAGAAAAAAGGTTGATAGGAGACGTAACGGTGCTGAAGAGAATCAAGGGTATTTTTAAGAGAAACAGTGGCCCTACTGAGGTTGAGCCCTTCACTATTTTGCCTGGCTGCATGGGCGACATCTGTACTCAGTTAGTCAAGCATCTTAGTGGCGAACATTACAGGTGGAAAGAAAACGAAGGGATAAAGACCCTTGAGTGCCTAATCCTCTCAAAGTTCCTGATGGATCACGCCCTACTTACTACATTCAGGGGGAGTATCCCGGACATAAGAATCCAATTCTACCTTAAGATGATGGACACAATCTTGGAAGCCATGTTAAAGAGGACCTTCCCCCAACTTGAACCCTCGGAGATTGTTAAGAACAGGTTGGAGATGTACTCCAGTATTATCTCGGAGAATTCTCACCCAAAGTGTTGGCTGCTGCTTGCTGGAGCATGCACCGGGATTGATTACTATTCAGAAAAGGAGATGCTTACTTTTACCGCGTCATCTCTGGCTCTTCCTGTCTTGTTAGTGCACGCCCAGGATTCATTGAAGATGGTCATCAAGGAGTATAAACCATGATCACATTCGTCGACCACTTGATCGGCAGCTTCGATCGTGCTGCCGAGATGGACTGGGA
The DNA here is from genome assembly GCA_963743305.1 of uncultured delta proteobacterium. Lineage (GTDB taxonomy): Bacteria > Desulfobacterota > RBG-13-43-22 > RBG-13-43-22 > RBG-13-43-22 > CAVQSS01. Next base: position 140,027 of record CAVUPH010000014.1, on the reverse strand, counting down.
GACACCATATGCCTATCCAGAAACAGGCACCTAACCCCTCGGTCAACGGGGCGTGTCTATGGCACGCCCGTTACGTCTGATCTGGCGATTTAAAGAGTAATAGGGGATCGTTCCCAATGCCGTTAACTTAAAAAGAATCGCCTGTTTTTGCTATTAAGGGTTTCTGGATCTATGGGCTTCGGCTGGGGAGAGGAGTACTTGGTTTACGTCCCCCGCAGCGTTTTTCCAGGCCACGGCCTTCTCTTCGATATTCTTGACGATCTCGGGTAAAATGGGGGTTGAAGCGAACCAACAAGTCAACATGAGAGCAATCTTTAGTGGGCTCAGTCTGTTCGCAGGGATGCAGGTCGTTTACCTTTCTGCTTTGAATCTTGCCCGGGCACTGCCGGCAAGCTTTGTTTGGCTTCCATATCTTGCGGAGTTGCTGGGCGGCTTTTTATCGGGTGTTCTCTCCCGGCAAACTAAGCTTGGCCATTTCGCATTGCTGGGTATCGCGATGGTTGCAATGATGGGACTCCTGAACATGGTTTGGTCAGCTGTGGGTCTTCCCTCAGATTTCCATAGCCGGTCTTCATCTTTTCTCGTGGCGACGCTGTCGCTACCGCTCCTGGTCATTCTCTCGGTCTTTGGCGGAACGCTCGGCGCCAAATTGAAAAGAAGCTTCTAAGGATGGAGAATGTGCTCCGAATCATGAGCGCACGATCGGCAACCACTAGAGAAAGAAGCCTGGATGGGTAAAAACAGGTTCGAAGTCTTCAGCGACGGCGTGATCGCTTGTGCCGGATCGACGTATCGAGGAGATTTTTGCCGGTAAAGAAACATAAAGCCACAGTACCGAGGCGGACCTAGGTACTGTATTGAATTTTTCCGGACTGCCTATTTCGTTCCACGGGTCGAGGCCACGATCAGCCGGGGATCGCTCCAGCCGGGGAGAAGCCGCACTTTATGACCAAGGGCATGATCGAACGCTGGTCCCAGCAGGTCACCGAAACCAGCAACGCGCTCGATCTCGTAAAAAGGGGGTCTTTTTAATGTGTGCCCATATCCAAGGCCGCAGAAATCCCAAACAAAATGAAGTCTGAACTCATCGCAATTCTCCGTGATGCTGGTGCGCCAATTTAAAATGGTTGTAAATGATTTATTTTCAAGAGAAGCATTTTATGTTATGCTACTAGTCATTTCAATAAGTTAATAGACCCAATCCGTTATCTCAGAACCAATTTAAACCGGCCTTTTAGCCTAAAAGCGAATTAAGTGTTGGGAGGTGATTATTTTGACGACTGATACCAAACGTTTTTTTTCTGTTTGTTTGGCCGGTCCGTCCATAGTGTCTGGTCGTATTCCCGTCCCACATTTACTTCGTTTATTAAACGAATTAAGCAAAATGATTAACCGGGTTGGAAGAGTAATAAACGGTGAAGCTGAGAGTATACGGAAAGGACGGTTTCAGCAAAGTATCAAAGACTTAACTGCCTTGGACTTGGTGGAAGTGACTCATGGCAGTCCGGCGGTGGTTCTGGGACTGGAAAGATCATGCCGGCAGGAGGTCCTGGAAGGTATCGATTTCGGCTTGGAAATTATTGAAAAATCCATTGAAGGTTTGGGACAAATCCAAAGCGAAATTGGGGAGATGCCCTACGGTTTTGATGTCGGAGTGTTATTGGCTTGCCGTGATTTGGGGGTGGTCTTCGAGCAAGGGATTTCCGAAGTAACCTTTACCCTCAATCATCGGCCCCATCCGGTTACTGCTCGATATACGGAGGAGGGATTCCGTCGCGTTCAGAATCGGATTCAAGGTCCAAGTCTGACCATTAGGACCGTTGAGGGGCGCCTTTTGATGGCCGATTTTAAAGAGCACGGAACCCGGTGCCGTATCCATCCCTCTGTTGGGGACCCCATCATCTGCCTTTTCAACGAATCCCAAAAAGAAGAAGTATTGGAAAATATTTTGCAATTTGTCAAGGTAATCGGCGAGGCCAAGGAAGATCCTATTTCGGGGAAAATAACCAGCATCGTGATACACGATATCCAACGATTGGAGGATCGCGAAAAAGAAAGGCTTGACTTAATACCACAAGGCACTCCGATTCCGATTGATTTCTGGAAGTCAATGTCACTTGAAGAATTGGCCCAAGCCCAGGATGCTCAGCCGATAAACGATGTTTCCACCCTCTTCGGAACCTGGCCCGGTTCCCCGGACGATGGATTTGAAGAAATAGTAATGGGCCTTCGGAAACAAAACATGCTTATAGAAAGCCAATAATGACCACGCCACAGTTGATGATAGACACCAATATAGTGTCTTACCTGATGCGTGGTCAGGCCGAGGCCCGTTTGTATTCCGAAGATCTTAAAGGGAAAATTCTGGCCATTAGTTTTGTTACGGTAGGGGAGTTATTGTACGGAGCGGAAAAGGCCGGTTGGGGGCCGGAAAGAAAGCTGAAGCTGGAAACAACCTTGCGAAATTTTTTGATTATTCCCTATGATTATGAAATTTCGAGAAGGTATGCCCTTGTACTTGTCGAAAGAGAAAGGAAAGGAAGGCCTATAACGTCCAATGACGCCTGGATAGCCGCCTGCGCCGTCAGGCATTCGGTCCCCTTTGTAACCCACAACGCCAGAGATTTCGAAAATATTCAAGGTTTGGAAATAATTACCAAGACCTTGATCTGATAGGGGAGGACGGACACAATGCCGTTAACTCAACAGGAAAAGCCTGTTTTTTGCAATCTTTAAGGGTTTTGGGTTCTATAGTCTTAGGCTGGGGAGAGGAGTACTTGGGTGGACGTCCCCGGCGGCGTTTTTCCAGGCCACGACTTTTTCTTCGATATTCCTGACGATCTCGAGAAAAATGGTGATCCGGTTTTACTGATACGCGGTGTCGTTCAGGGCAATTCACAAGCCCTTCCAAAACGTCATTGGGTCCGACTCCGGCGAAAGGCTCAAGCCGCCTGAACAGAATCATGCGGTTGCAAGGGTAGTGGTCTTGAGCGCGGAAAGGGCGCCTCTAAGGGGACAGGCTCCAAAACGAAATATTAATTCCTGTCCACCGTAGAGGTGCAGATGCAATGAACCGAGGATCAACCATTTGCGGGAAGTGGTCACCTGCTGAATCAGGTCCCGGGCGATCTTCACTCGCTCCTGCATCATCTGGAAAGGAGGCTCCGCATCACCTTGAAAATCCAGGCTCCCACCACCCATCATGAGTCCGGCATCCCGATCGAGTCGCAGGCCCGCATCAAAATATACATTTCGGGTGGTAACATAGAGTCGCCCGGTGATCTTCTCGGTTCTCGGTCCATCTTCACCGATAAAAACAGCCCAGGAGCCCAATGGCCTTTCTGCTGCATCCATCCATTCCTGTCGCTTCATCAAAACACTTCCATGCGGATATAATTATTTTCATTATAAAACAACTACTTGAAGAAATGGGGCATTTCGAGTAAAAAAATTAAACCACAAAAATCTGAATCACAACATTGAAAGAAGCGACGATTACCGGCTACCTAAACCTTCGTTCTTATTAATCAATCTATGGCGACCGACTCGAGGCTAAGATGACCAGAATCAGCCAATCAGAAAAAGTTCCCAAGCACATGCAGGGCATCTTCGATGCCATTGTAACCCTGACCGATATTTTCTGCAAAACCCATTTGGATGAGGAATATGCGCAACTGGCCCGTCAAGCCACGGCGGCCTTGTGCCGTCGACGTCCATCGCCGCTCGCCACCGGGTATGTGGAAACATGGGCTTGCGGGATTGTCTATGCCCTGGGGTCTGCAAATTTTCTGTTCGATAAAAGTCAGACTCCCTCGATGAGCGCAGGGGATCTCTGTGCAGCCTTTCGCGTCAGCAAAAGCACAGGGGCGGCCAAATCCAAGAAGGTCCGGGACGTCCTGGGCATGGGCCAACTGGATCCTCGGTGGTGCCGTCCCAGCAAATTGGCAGACAACCCCATGGTCTGGATGATCATGGTCAACGGTTTGATCGTCGATGTCCGGCATCTGCCCCGTGATCTCCAAGAGGCCGCCTATGCCCGGGGGCTCATCCCATACCTTCCGGAGTAATGAAAGGGATTGGTTAGTCTGTAATAGCTTTGCGCTACCCTAAGGATCGGGGTCGTACCAGGAGAACCATTTGAATTTTCACAAAATTCTATTAAACGTGATAGGCAAATGAGAACTTAAACTGCCCTTTTTGCCCCTAATAAGGAGAATCTAGGAGGTTAAACGATGGGAATTCCAGTTTCGCTGAAGCAGGTGGCTGAAGAGCTGGAGGCGCTGCCCGAGGGGTGGTCGGCATACATCCATCGCGAGACGGGCGAGCTATATTCGTTCTCGGATGAAGAGGCCGCGCAGGCCGAGGGCGGGGAAGAAGAGGACGAGCTGGCGGATTGGGAACTGGAATCCGCTGCCAAAGCCAGAGAGGTCCTGGATAGCGAGGTCTGGATAGCCCTGCCGGGCAAGTTCGAGATTAACGAGTGGGAGATAATGCGGGATTTCGCTCAATCACAAACAGATCGGGAAGGGGCCGAAAACCTTCTGCGGGCCATTCATGGCCGGGGTGCCTTTCGATACTTCAAGGAGGTGGTAAATCAACATGGCCTACGGGACGAGTGGTTCGAATTTAAAGAACACGCGCTCGAGAGAATTGCCCGTGAAGCCCTGGAAGAAGCCGGCATACCATTCACCGAGGAATAGGACGGACGCCGCACCCAACGAATTAGGAACGGCCGATGGATGATACTGCCCGGGTCAGCGCAAACCTAATACTCAGTATCGGGAAGGATGGTCCCCAATTGCACGCGGTTTCCAAACTCCTTCAACCGGTCCACAATCGCGGGGCCAAGCCGAAATCCACAGCGGTCCCGTCCATCATTGGTTATCGCCGTTAAAGTGGCCTGGGGGTTCGTTTTTAAGATGTTTTTAACCTTGGCTACCTCGCCATCAAACCAGTTGTAAATCGCGTCTCGCTGAGTGTTTAGGACGGCTAACGATCCGGCGTCATCATCCGGCATTTCCTGACCCGGGCCAATATTATAAACATGAGCCAAAGCATAGTACAACGCGTTGTCTGATCCCTGAAACCCTGCCGCTCTCATGCGATCCGGGATGGTGCTCATGTCCAACTCCAGGTTTTCACCCGCGGAAGAGCTGCTGCGGTCAAAGATGGTGTTCGTATCGGCATCCGTTGAAGGACTGCTGCTGAAAAGCAGTTCAAAGATGGACAGCTCTTTCCTCGACAGGGCCTTGTCGCTGTTGGTGTCCAGAATCGATACCAGTCCATCCAGGATCCGGCCTGCTTCCGTATTAATTTCCTTGCCGTCCACCAACTGGTCCGAATTGGTGTCTAAATTTGAGATAACGTCCGTTGAGGTCCCGGCCTCTTCGGCACTGATGGCTTGATTTCCATCCAGATCCCGTTGAAAGATAAAATTGGAAATAAACCCTTCAAGGCCGAGATTCAATTCATTGGTATCAAGCGAATCGTCGGCATTAACATCCAATTGTTTAAAAATAGAAAGAAATGAATTCGTTTCAGTTCCTTCCTGTGTATTTAGGGCGTTTTGGGTTTGAAAACTGTCATAATTCTTGGCTACATTTTGCGCCGCCAGTCCAGAGATGACTTGGCTGATGGTATTCATGGGATCGCCCCCTTTTTTGTTTCTGTTTTTAAAACTCCCTGTTACTTCAAGAAGCGTGCCGGAGGGAAACCCGAAACCGATTTCTTTTGGCAAGTTGGCGGACCGGCCGGTGGGTCGGTGAAAAAAATGTAAAAATATTTTATAGTTAAAGGATTGCTGGAATCTGTTCCCCTGAACTTGTGCCCTTAGTATCCAGCTCCCCCGGACAGGTATCTTTTGGAGGGGACAGCGAAAAACCTTCCCCTTGATAGGAAAATTTTTCACTCCGGAGGGGAAAGACTATTTATTTAATAATTTTGACGGACTCGCAATAAGTCCGTCAGCAGCCCGAGCACGATTAAGCGCCGGGCTGGGGTAGGGGTGGGACCATTTGAATTCACTTCAAATGGCGGGGGAGGGGAAGCCCTCCCCCGCCGAGCAGAAAGTCGTCTTTTGACTTTTTGCGAGGTCATCAATTTTGAAGCTCCCTGTCTTCCGAGAATCGGGGTCGGACTCAACAAGGTCACTGATCGTCGACTTGCGGCCTAACCGTTTAAGTTAAATTATTGCTTTTAATTAGCGCATTTTTTCTGGTATTAAAAGAGATGAGTCTGGTCCGCCCCCTTCCCGGTCGCACGGAAGAGACGATCCGACTCCGGTTCGTGGGCCGGTATTGATAGGTCCATTTCCGCCCAATGGGGAGATTGAAGCGGCAGAGAGCGGTTTCTCGCAGAATAGCCAAATAATATAAATAATAGAAAGAGAGAGGGCCTTATCATGGGTAACAAACGATCGGGTTTTTGTCTGGGGGGTATTTTGCTTTTTGTCCTGGTCTTTTCAATTCTTCCAACCTTCGGTCAAGACTTGAACCAGGCCGGCAAGATGGCCACCGATTGGGTGGATAAAGGGAAGGCGACCTATGAGGAAATTGCGGGATATCTCTGGAACAATCCGGAGTTGAGTCTGGTTGAGTTCAAATCGTCTGCGAAATTGCAGGACTATTTGGCGAAGAACGGATTCAAGATCGAAAAGGGAGTGGCGGGAATGCCAACGGCTTTCGTGGCAACCTGGGGCTCGGGGAAACCGGTTATCGGGTTTCTGGCAGAGTTTGATGCACTACCGAACCTTTCTCAGGTGAAAGGTTCGCTGACCAAAACGGAGATTGTCCCGGGAGGCCCCGGACACGGCTGTGGCCACAACCTTTTTGGGACTTCGAGCGCCACGGCTGCCATTGCTGCCAAGGTGGCCATGGAGAAACAGGGCATAAAGGGGACCTTGAAGGTCTTCGGGACTCCGGCGGAGGAGACGTTGGTGGGTAAGGTCTTTATGGCCAGAGACGGCGTTTTCGATGGAACAGACATCATGCTTTCCTGGCACCCGGGAGATACCAACGGTCCGGAGAATAATTCCATGTTGGCCATGACCAGCGTCAAGTTTCAATTTAAAGGGAAATCCGCCCATGCCGCCGCTGCACCCGAAATGGGGCGGAGCGCATTGGACGCCGTGGAACTCATGAATGTGGGAATGAACTACATGCGAGAACATGTTGTCCAGGAAGCCCGGATCATGTATGTCATCACCAAGGGCGGAGAGGTTCCGAATAACGTGCCGCCGGATGCGGAAGTCTGGTATTACATCAGGGCGCCCCGCATGACCCAGGTCGATCAGATCTGGAAATGGATGCAGGACGTGGCGCGAGGCGCGGCCTTAATGACCCAGACGACGATGAGCTATAAGATTCTGAGCTCGGTCTGGGAAGTGCTTCCCAATAAAGTCCTGTGCAAACTGGGCGACGAAAATGCCCGAAAGGTCGGGGCCCCCCCTTTACCGATGAGGATCAGAAATTCGGGGAGCAAATCATCAAAGCGCTGGGGAAAGAAGTCAAAGGGCCGGCGTTCGATACCACCATTACCGCCCCCGATCTAAGTAAAACATTTCCCAAGGTCTTTGTGGCGAAAGCTTCCACCGATCAGGGAAACGTGAGCTGGATGATGCCCACGCTCACCTACCGGGTCGCGACCCAGGCCAAGGGAACACCGCTTCATTCTTGGCTGATGGTTTGTCAGACGGACACCCCGCCGGCGGTCAAGGCGGGAATGACCGTCAGCAAATGGATGGCCGTATCCGCATTGGAACTCCTGGTCAAGCCTGAAATCATTGCTCAGGCCTGGAAAGAGCATAAGGGTTATCTTGCCGAAACGAAGTATTTTCACCCCATACCCGCTAATCTGAAAGTGCCCACTTTTAAGGACTTGTACGGATTTGACCCGGAAGCTGTTCCCGGGAAGGAGAAATAAACCCGGGAAGAGAAACGGGGAGTCGGACTCAATGCCGTTGACTCCACTGAGTCAGTCCTGGAATTGACCCCTGGCCGTCATCCCGGTCCCGCCTATAACATCAGCGGGACCGGGGAATAATTACCCTTATCGTTCAAAAACAAGATCTGACCCGAATGAGAAAGGAGTCCCCATGAACAAGAACAGCAGAAAAATTAGACTCATGAAGGCTGACGATTTGAACGCCGTGGTTGGGATTGACGAGAAAGTACTCCAGGCGTCCCGGGCGATGTACTATGAAGTGAAGTTTGAAAGACTTTTTAAATCCAAAGAATATTTGCCGACGTCGCTGGTGGCGGAGGAAGAAGATGGAACGGTGGTGGGGTTTGTTATGGGAGAACTCTATATGGGAGAATTTGGTATTTTCCAGCAACAGGCCACCCTGGATACCATCGGCGTTGATCCCGCTTACCAGCATCAGGGAGTCGGTGAGCAGTTGATTAATGAGTTTATGGATCACTTGAAAAGTCTCGGCGTTCAAAAAGTAAACACCCTGGTCGACAGAAATGATTCCAAACTAACCCATTTCTTTAGCGCGAATCAATTTAACCCTTCCACTACCATCAACCTGGAACGAAACCTTTGAGGTCGAGGAGCGATCTGTTAAGTGGTTTCTATTACAGCTAAAAATATTTGAAATATTTTTGGCTGGTCTTAACCGTCGGTATAAGGTGCACCACGTGCAAAGTTCCTCGCAGTTTCACTTCTGGTGGCGTTGGTTAGTTGCGGTCACCTTGGGCGTTCAACTTTTCGGCATCAGCCTGATCGTCGCGCCAGAGTTCGCCCGCCGCTTCTTTGGCCTGCTGCTCTACTCATCACCCGAGAGGCTGGCCACCTTCGGCGCCCCTGCCGTCGCCTATGTCACCCTCGTTCATGGCGTTCTGGGTGCGGTCATGGTCGGCTGGGGGGTCGCCCTCTTATTTGTACTCCTCGGCCCCTTCCGCCAACGCTCGAAACAGGGTTGGCTTGCTCTCGTCGTTTCTCTGGCGGCTTGGTTCGTTCCAGACACGGCGATATCCTTGTGGTCCGACTTCTGGCAGAACGCCGCACTCAACTTAGTTTTCGCAGTGCTCTTTGCCATTCCTCTGGCGGCAACGGCTGGTGCCTTCAGTGAAAAACGCCCCTGACCCGCCGCGCAACCGGACTATTTGAAAGGCCGGTCAAAATGGAATTGAAATCCGATCCGGCTCCTCCGGTGCTCATCGCTAAAGACGGCCCGATGCAAACCATTTTGCTCAACCGGCCGGGAGTCCTGAACAGCCTTTCCTCCGAGATGATCGCTTTGATCCGGAAGGCCGTAAAACGGGCGGCTGAGGATGAAACCGTGGGGCTGCTGCTTTTCTACGGCGCGGGGGAAAGAGGGTTCTGCGCCGGGGGCGACATCAAGGCCATGGCCCGGGATGTCTGGGAAGGCCGGGTGGATAAGGCGCTTCATCTTCTTTCGGAAGAATACGCCCTGGACCTCAGCCTGCACCATTATCCCAAACCCGTGGTAGTACTGGCCGATGGCATTACCATGGGCGGCGGACTGGGGCTGGCCGCCGGGGCCGATCTGGTGGTGGCCACGGAGCGGACCCGCATGGCCATGCCGGAGACGCGCATCGGCTTCTTTCCCGACGTGGGCGCCACCGGCTGGCTCTTTGAAAAATGCCCGCCCGGCTACCCCGAATACCTGGGGCTGACCGGCTATGAAGTGCAGGGAACGGAGAGCGTGCGCCTGGGATTGGCCACCCACCTGGTTTTTTCCGGAGACCTGCCCGGCCTTATGGAACGGCTGAAAAATCTACCCGCGGGATTTCCCGGGGACAAAGTCGAAGCCCTGGGACAGATCACCGCGGTGATTGAACCTTTTATCGCCAAGGATATTCCGCCCCGGCCGGAAATGGACGATTGGGTCAGGACCACCCTGGCCGGGAAGGATTCGATCCCGGAGCTTCTGGAAGACCTGCGCCAGTGCAGCCTGTTCAGCGATCTCTGCCAGGGTATATTTCAGCGCTTGTCCGAGCGCTCCCCCACGGCCCTGACCGTTACCCTGCAATTGCTGCGCCATAACCAGGGACGTACCCTGGAAGAAGTATTCGCAATGGACCTCAAGGCTTCGCGGTTCCTGCTGAATCATTCCGACTACCTGGAAGGCGTCCGTGCCCGTTTGATCGACAAGGATGACCGCCCCCGGTGGCGGCCGGACCGCCTGGAGGATGTGGGAGAAATCCATCTGGACCCGTAGACGGCGGAGGGCGCGGATCCAAAGGATCCATTTTCGTTGGGCCAGACTAATTACCATCCACGGTCAGGCCAATTCTTGATATACTATTTGTTGGAAATGGTCAGAATGGAATTTGGGCGGTAATTTCTTTGAGAAAGAGCTGGATCTGAATGGGTAAAAACAGGTTAGAAGCCTTCAGCGACGGCGTGATCGCCATCATCATCACCATTATGGTATTGGAATTGAAGGTGCCGCAGGGCGAGAGCCTCGAGGCGCTCGCGCCGTTGATACCCGTATTCTTGAGCTATGTGTTGAGCTTCGTTTACGTCGGCATCTACTGGAATAACCACCACCATATGCTGCAGACGTCTCATCATGTAACGGGGCCGATGCTCTGGGCCAACCTGCATCTGTTGTTCTGGCTATCCCTGTTTCCTTTCGCCACGGGTTGGATGGGAGAGAACCACTTCGCCGCGGCACCCTCGGCCTTCTATGGGGTCGTTCTGTTAATGGCCGCGATCGCTTACTGGATGCTGCAGCAATTTATCATTGCGGCACAAGGTCCCGACTCTCTCCTCCGGAAGGCTGTCGGCAGTGATTGGAAGGGAAAAGCCTCGCCCCTGATTTACCTCATTGCCATCCCGACGGCGTTTTGGGCGCACTGGCTCTCCCAAGGTCTTTACGTATTGGTTGCACTGGTTTGGCTGGTGCCGGATCGACGTATTGAGAACGCGCTGGCCGGCAAAGAAAAGTAGCCATGGGGCTAGAGACGATCCTGATGCGTCGTGAGGGAATAGATCGAAGCCGGGGAACTCGTCGCCGCTGGTCGATCCCCAGGCACCGGCCGCCGTTGTCACGGCCGCCGGACTGATTGATGTGCTGGTCGTCAACCTGGCCGTGTCGGCCCCCGCCACCGCGGCCACGGAGGTGACCGAGACGGAGTGGAGGGATACCTTTGCCGCTCTGGGGGACCCGCTTCCGCGAGCGGTTGAAGCGGGAAGTGCCGCTGGGTCGCTTGGTGGGATCGCGCGAGGCGGCAGAGTTCGCTGCCTACCTGTGCAGTGACCCGGCAAAAATTTTACTGACCTCAGCAAAAAGGAGAACCCAATGGAAAAGATCGAAGTATCTGCAGAACGGCTGTATTACCCCATGCCCTGTTCGTTGGTCGGCGCGAACGTGGAGGGGAAGGCGAATTTCCTCACGGTGGCTTGGTTCACCATGGTTAATCCCAAACCGGCCTACGTCCTGGTGAGTATGAACAAGGCCCACTACACCAACTCCGGTATTACTGAAAACAGGACTTTCAGTGTCAACATTCCTTCGGCCGACATGGCGGAAAAGGTGGACTATTGCGGGATCGTCTCGGGCCGAAAAGTTGATAAATCGGCCCTTTTCGAGACCTTCTATGGAAAGCTGAAAACCGCGCCGATGATCAAGGAGTGCCCATTCAGCATAGAATGCCGGCTTATCCAGACCGTGGAGCTGCCTATGGAACAGCTCTTTATCGGAGAGATTGTGGCCGCTTACTCGGAGGAGCGGTACCTAACCGCCGGGGCCCCTGATATAGCGAAGATGAATCCCCTCCTGCTCATCCAACCGCGGAAAATGTATGCCGCCGTGGGACCCGATGTGGCTCCTGCCTGGGAGGTAGGCAAGAAGTTGATTAAGTAGGGATGTCACGAGTTGGCAAGGGTGTTTCTTAGAAGGCTCCTTATTGATTTACCCGGAGCAATGCTCTCCTGGCTTGGCCGGCAAGGACCGTTAGTCGTTGCCGCGCTCGTGGTGGTCGGCATCCTCCTTCCAGCGTTCGGCGCCTTGCTCAAGCCATATGTCACCGAGGCCGTCTTCCTGCTCTTAGCCATCGCCTTCCTTCGGGTGGACACCGCCAGTTTCAAGGCCTGTCTTCGTCGTCCTGCCCTCGTGCTGGCGGCCACGGCCTGGACTTCTCTGGCCATTCCGGTCCTGTTTGGCGTGGGCGGGCACGCCTGGGGTCTCGATAAACAGGACCCCGACTTGTTTCTCTCGCTCATGTTGCAGGCCGTAGCTTCGCCGATGATGGCCGCTCCCTCGTTAGCCGCCTTAATGGGGTTGGATGCCACGCTGGTTTTGGTCACCTTGATCAGCAGCACGGCGCTGATCCCCATAACGGGGCCCTTGTTTGCCTACGTTTTCGTTGGACCAAGTCTCTCGATTGCACCGCTGGGCCTGGCGACCAAATTATTCGCCATCCTCGCGGGTGCCGCTTTGGTTGGATTTTTCCTGCGCCGAGTTTTTGGCCTGGCGGCCATCGAAGGTCAAAAAGAAAAACTGAACGGCCTCAATATTCTTGTCCTTTTTGTCTTCGTGGCGGCTGTCATGGAAGGGGTCGGCGTTCGATTCCTAGCCGCCCCGATGACCACCCTGGCCCTGGCTGCGTTGGCTTTCGCGGTCTTCTTCGGAATCCTTTTCCTGACGACGCTCCTGTTTTTTTCCGCCGGGCGGGGGCGTGCCCTGGCGCTGGGGTTCATGGCTTCCCAGCGTAACCTGGGGCTGATGCTGGCGGCGACCGGTGGAGTCTTGCCCGACTTCACCTGGGTTTATTTCGCGCTTTCTCAGTTCCCCATCTATCTGTCCCCGCAACTTCTTCAACCGCTGGCGCGACACCTCCTCGAACGGTCCCCGAAATCAGATCCCCATCGGGCCGGGTGAATTATTTATCCAGACTGAGGTCTGAATTCGCCCAATTCCTAACACCGATGTTTTCACAGGTCATGAAATCTGGCCCGGATTTCCGTACGAGCGAATTGAAGAAGTAATCAATGAATGGCGAAAGGGGAAAAATCTTCCTAAGATACTACTTCTTTTTGTCCAAAATACCGGATTCTGAGTATTTACCTCTCCAAAAATTTCTATACAATTTACGAAAGAATTTAAATTCATCGGTAGAGGAGGAAAAAACCATGGCCGATTCGGCGAAACAGATTCCGGATGGCTATCATAGCGTCAACACCTATCTGACCGTGCATAACGCCGCAGAAGCCATCACTTTTTACAAAAAGGCCTTCGGTGCAGAAGAAACGTTTCGCCTGGATGGACCACAAGGAAAGGTGGCCCACGTCGAACTAAGGCTGGGCGATTCCACGATCATGCTGTCCGACGAAATGCCCGGCGGCAAATGCCGGTCGCCCCAATCGTTGGGCGGTACGACGATCACACTTTATTTATATGTTCCGGATGTTGACCGGACCTTCAATCAGGCAGTGGCCGCGGGAGCCCAGGTAGATATGCCGGTTGCGGATATGTTCTGGGGCGACCGTTTCGGCCAGGTGACCGACCCTTTCGGTCATTCCTGGGGGATAGGAACCCATAAGGAGGATCTAAGCGCAGAGGAGCTTCAAAAACGCGGCCGGATTGCCATGGCCCAGATGGGCTTCTGAAAAATATGCCGGCCGGTAATCCAGGCTTAGGCTCTGGATGTTGAACTTACTTGACCGCTCCGACGGCCTGGGCGATGCGTAGCATCCGGTTGTTCTTGAGTCCAAGCATCTTGGCGACTTCCTCGGTATTCATATTGGCGAAGATGCCGGATCCCAGGCCCAGGGCCGCGGCCTCCAGAAAAAGGTTTTGTCCGATGCAGCCGATTTCCAAATCCGCCCAGCCCAAATCTTTACCGGAAACCTTTTCCCGGTCTATTATGTAAAGCAGGATCATGCCCGCCTGCTTGAAAGCGGCCTGAGCCGGGATCCGGCTGCGGAGGTCGTCAGCCATGATCCGGACCAGCCGATGGGATTGGGGTTCATAGCGGTAGACGCCCTGTGGCAACGCTGCCAGGATCTCCACTGGATAGCGGCCCAGGGCCGAGGGAGCGGTGCGGCGGCCGTTCTCCCGGTTGACCCCGTCGGCCGCCCAGAGGAGCCTGGAGATTTCCGGCAGGGATAAGGTCCGTCCCGGATCATAGGAGCGGTTGGTCTTTCGCTCCTTCAAGGCCCGCTCCAAGGGAAAGGGGTTATTTTTTCCATCAGGGGGCAGAACGAGAACCTCCTGACCGGAAAAAGGCGCTTCCGCTGCCGAAGCCTCGGTAATAAGCTCCCGGCCCCAGGGCGTCGTCCCTTTCAATAAAGTCAGCACTCCCAGGCCCATGATCATCGCTTTTTCGAGAAATAGGCGTCGTTTCATTTTGACCTTCCTTCCGTCAATTTCCTGCTTAAATCAAAAAAATAGAGATTTCCTTTCAACGATCAGGGGCTTAGAATCCGCTGAAGGTTGAGGCCGGCGATTTTTACCCGATCACGGCTGGAAAGCTCAAGGCGTAGGAATCGGTCCCAGGATTCCTCCGGCCGGCGCCAGGGATTGTCCGAACCGAAGAGAAAAAATTCGCTCCCTTTGCGTTGGATTAGTTTTTCTATTTCTTCCGGCGGAAGGATCTCTAAAACAAAAGAAAGATCCAGGTAGACATTATCCCGGTCATAGAGCGGATCCAGTAAATCCCAACCGTATAGACAGCCTCCATGGGCGGCGATAAATTTGATGCCCGGGAAGGTTCGAGCCAGGAAGCCGATCTTTGCCGGGCCGGTTTCATAAGGCGCCCATTCATTCAGCAGAATATCCATGTGGGGCTTGACGGCCCGGACTCCTTGCAGGTTCATGGAATCCAGCAAAACAGGCAGTCCGGCTTCTTGGATCATTCCCAGCCAACCCAGCGTTTGAGAATCTACCAAATCAATTCGTTGGAGCAGGGAATGGATTTTAATCCCCTGAAGTCCCAGGGCTAAGGCTTCCGCCAAATCTTCGGCCGCAGTGGGCGAGTGGGGGGTTAAGGAGGCAAAGGGAATGATTTGCGGATAGTCTTGCGCTTGAGAAGCAGCCCAGCGATTTAACCGGGAACATCCGTCCGGGCGACCGGTAATCGGAAGCAGGACCCAGCGATCGAACCCGGCCCGGGTTTCTGTTTCCACCAGGGCTTCGATGGTCCCCTCCTGGTGAAGCTGCCATTTATAGGGGTTGTCCGCGGCCAGGTGTCCGTCTAAAAGGCGGACTCTTTCCAGGACCGTTTCCCGGTCTTTTTCCGGATAGGCATGGGTATGGGCGTCAATGCGTAACAAGCGCCAACCCCGCTCGGGAGGCAGCGGATCGGAAGATCATTTTGCCTTCAGGAAAAAATCTTGAACAGCTTGGAGCCGCCCTTTTTGGTGTCCAGTTCCTCAAACTCCCGCAGCAACTCCTCCTGCCGTCGGCTGAGCTTGGTTGGGATCTTGACTTCCAGGTGGATGATTTGATCCCCTTTTCCGGATCCGCGGACATGGGGGAACCCCTCGCCTTTCAACTTCAAGGTCTGGCCGTATTGGGCGCCCTTGGGGATGGTCAGTTTTTTATTGCCGTTTAAGGTCGGTACTTCCACTTCGGTCCCCAGAGCGGCCTGGATCATGGAGATCGGGATGGAACAAAGGACATCGTCCCCTTCCCGGTGGAAAAATTCGTGCTCTTCCACATAGACGACCACATAGAGATCCCCCGGGGGACCGCCGTGGGTCCCGCCCTCACCCTGGCCTCGAAAACGCAGCCGGGAACCGCCGGCAATGCCGGGGGGTATCTTTAAATTCAAGGTCTTGGTCTTCTCAATCCGACCCTGGCCCTGGCAGGCTTTACAGGGATGGGTATTAATCCGGCCCTGGCCGTAACAGCGGGGGCAGGGGGCGCTGATCCGGAAAAAACCCTGGGATTGAATGACCTGGCCTCTTCCGCCGCAGCTAGAGCAGGTTTCGGGTTGGGTGCCCGGTTCCATCCCGTTTCCCTGGCATTCGGTACAGGACTCCAGCCGGGGGACGCTGATTTCCATTTCTTTCCCTTGGGCGGCTTCCATGAAGGAGATGGAAAGGTCGTAGCGCAGGTCGGCCCCCTCCCGGGCCCGCGAAGCCCCGCCTCGGCCCCTGCGGCCTAACCCGAAAAAGTCTTCAAAGATGTCACTGAAGCTGGAAAAAATGTCCTCAAAGCCGCTGAACCCGGAAAAGCCGGTATTGCGCAGGCCTTCGTGGCCGTACCGATCATACAATTCCCGCTTCTGAGCGTCGTGCAAGACCTCATAGGCCTCAGCGGCCTCTTTGAAACGTTCTTCGGCCTCTTTGTCTCCCGGGTTGCGATCGGGATGGTATTGGAGGGCCATTTTCCGGTAACTCTTCTTGATCTCCTCTTCGCTGGACTGCCGGGAAACCCCCAGGACTTCGTAATAATCCCGTTTGTGGTTATTCGTGGTCATTTTGCTTAGAATCAGCTATCAACTGAGTAATCTCCTGAATTTTTGTCTCATCGGCCAGCGCCTTGAAGGCGGTGAGGGCCTGGAGCCAGCGGCCCTGGGAAAGGGCCTTTTCTCCAATCAGTTTCCAATCTGCCGGTTCCGGACTTTCTTTCAGAAACCGGCAGGCTTGCTTATATAAAAAGGGATCGCCTTCTTCCAAGCCCCGATTTTTAAGCGTTCGCAGTCCTTCCGGATCCGGCGCCCGTTCAAAAAACTCCAGGGCCTCCAACCAGCGTCCCTCCTTTAAATACTCCTGCCCGAATTTGATCAGGGTTTCGCGACTGGTCGTCACCTCCTGAATCAGTTCCCTCTTTTTTAAACAACCCAAGATTGCTTTTGCCATCAGGAACCCTTTTTGCTTTCCGGACCTGCGGATCCCTTTTCCGGAACGGGCTTTTCTTCCCATCCGCTTAGATCGGCGGGGATCTTCTTTAAGATTTCGCCTTCAATAATCAGGGTCGAGGGGTACAAACTGCTGCGGGCATAGAAGCCTTTGCTTCCAGCCTCGGCCCCGATCCATAGCTCCTCGTCCTTTTTCTCTTTTCCCCCGCCGCTCAACCGGATCCGATAGGCGGGCTCCTTCAGCCCCCAGGCGGAGTTCTCTTCCTCCCCTTCCAAAAATTCTTTGGCCTTGACCCAGGTCAAATCAAGGATCAGGGATTCCACCCGGTTTTTATCCAAGGGCTTCTCCGGCTGCCCTTTCCCCACCCACCCCCGGGCCGTCTTCATCAATTGGAGGTTCTTTTTCCCTATTCCGATTTCCAGGGCCTCGATCTGATCCGGGGTTAAGGAAAAAACCTTTTTCTCCCGTAAAGCCAAAACATCGCGATCCAGTTCCTTGGCGGTGAAGGCCTCTACCAAATAGATATCCGGGAGAAGGGAAGTTTTGAAATATCGCGACTGACCGGCAACGGTTTTGGATCCGAGTTGGAGTTCAAACTTTTTTCCCTGGGCAGTAAAGTCGATGCGGACCAGGGGCGGGTTCAGACCGAATTCGGTCAGGTCCTTTCCCTCGGGCTGAAATTTGCGCTCCGGTTTCAGGCTGTTCAAGGCCTGCAACACCCCTTCTACCACCACCGGGTCGGCCGGGGTGTTCAGGGGTTTTACTATTTCCCAATTTTTATTTTTTTTGAGCTCGATGACCGACTCTCCTCGTTGCCAGCGGATTTCGTGAATGTCCCCAGGGGTGAAATTAAATAGCGGGGGATGGTCGTCTTTTTTGGCCTGGCGGGGAATAAACAATTCCGAAATGATAAACGCCCCGGCCACCACTACCAGGACAACCAGATAGATCCAAACCTTCTTCCAGCTCAACGGGCCTTTCTCCTCTGCCGCCAGACCGTAACCCCGATGGCAATCATCAACAAGGGGATCAGGATCAAGGGAACCCAGAACAAGACCTGGCCTTGGGCGGCGGATAAGGTCAGGGGTTTTACCGGGCTTTTGGCGGGCCGGATGCTGATAAGCTGGGCTTCTTCGGTCAGGAAATTGATGGTATTTAAAAATAGATCACCATTTCCGGCTTGGTTGAAATACCCATTCGTGGCAAAGTCCGAGTCCCCGAAAACCGCCAGGCGGCCCGGTTGGGGTTGAGCCCCCTCTTTTTTGGCCTCGGGCCCGCCGACCCTTCCAGGTTTGATATTGATCAGCACGGCTATATTGAGCGGACCTTTTTTATCCTGCCCTTCATCAAATGCCGCCTCGCCTTTTTCCATCTTGGCTTTGTTGGTTTCCCCCCAACTGGCCGGGGAGGACTGGACCAGCACTTCCGTGGTGATCCCCGGGGGCAGAGGAGCGGTGAAATCCAGAGACCGGGCCGTGGGGAAAAAAGTCGCTACCTTGAATTTTTCCGTGATCGGGTGCTGGCCATAGACCCCGGCCATGGGGATCAGATAATCGCCGCCAAAGGCCCGGCTCAGGCGATCGATGATAATATCATTCCCCAAGATCAACCCGTAGGACCCGACCCAATCTTTCAAACCGGCATCCAAAAAAGGTTCCAGGAGGAGGAATATTTTCCCGCCGCCGGCCAGGTATTTTTTTAGGTCTTCCAGTTCCACCGGCATAAAGGGTTTTCTCGGCCCGGCGATGACCAGGCAGCCGGTATCCGCCGGCAGGCCCGATCCGCTAAGGAGACTTTGTTCCTCCACCCGGTAGTTTTCTTTTTCCAAAATACCCTTGGCAAAGGAGAAGCCTTCCCGCTGAGTTTCTTGGAGGCTCCTTTCCCCGTGACCGGTGGTGAAAATCACTTTTTTGGCCTTTGGCTGGCTCAGACGCAGGAGGGCGTTGGTGATCCCCTCTTCATCGGCCGCATTGGCGCTCTGGGTCCGGCCCGCGGATTCCAGGACCAGGGTGCCGTAATTGCGGGCCCCGTACTTTTGGGCCAGCGATGGCTGCCGGTCGGGATCAATGAATTGATAGTGGATCTGGGGATTAATGGTGCTGTAGTTGTCCAGAAGTTCTTTGGCCTTCTTCCTGGTCGGATGGCCTTCCTGGAAAAAGGCCCGAATCCAGACCTCCTGATGGATGTTCTTGAGGATATTCCGAGTCTGGACGGAAAGGGAATGACGGCGGCCTTCGGTTAAATCCGCCCTTCCGGGGAAGCGGTATAGAATCAAATTAATCCCCACCAGGATGGCGATAAAAAGAATGCTCACTAGGGTGATGATGGACCCTTCTTTCCAGCGGGTCATTGGGTGTTCAGCCATATCAGCGTCTCTGTCAGGACTTAGCCCCGGATTTTCCGGGAATCAAGGAAGCGAAGCGTTAAGAAAATAAAAAAGGCCGAAAAGGTCAGGTAATAGCCTATATCCCGGGTATCGATGACCCCCTTGGTAAAAGAGTCCAGGTGTTCCAGAATAGATAGATAATTGACCACCTTGCCTGCCACCGGCCCCGAAAGAGACCCGGCCCAGCCGATCATCCAGAACATGAGTAGGGCACCGAACCCCAGGACGGCCGCGATGATTTGATTCTGGGTCAAGGCTGAGAAAAAAAGACCCAGGGCGACAAAACCGGCGGTCATGAGGACCAAGCCGCCATACCCGGCCCAAACCACCCCCCACTCGAACTCTCCTACCCAGGAAAGCAGCAGGACATAGATCAGGGTTACCGCCAGGAGGATCACCAGGACCAAAAGGGTAGCAGCATATTTTCCCAGAACGATCGCCATATCCCGCAGTGGATAGGTCAACAGCAATTCCATGGTCCCGTTTTTCTTCTCCTCCGCGATCAGGCGCATGGTCAACAGGGGGACAATCAGGAGCAGGATGACACTGATGTCGTCCATTAAGGGTTTAATGACCATCTCATTCAAATTGACCTGACCCCCCATATAGGCGTTTTGGGCCGCCTGAAAACTGATCAGACTGTAATAGGCCACGGCGGTGTAAAAAAAATACCCGGCGATGGTCAAAAAGATGGTTCCGACCACATAAAAAATAGGGGAAGCAAAAAAGGTGTAGATTTCTTTTTTAAAGACGGCCCCGAACCCTTTCATGATTCTCCTCCGGGCTTTTCCCCTTCTGGTTCTTTCCCCATCGGTTCCTCTCCGGTTGGTTCTTCCGTCACCAACTGGACAAAGATTTCCTCCAAACTTAAATCCTGGCTGCGCATTTCCAGCAGATCCCAACCCTGCTGCACGACCGCCCGGCTGATATCCGCCCGGACGTCCAGTTCTTTCCGCATTTCGAGTTCGTAGGCCCCTTCATCGTCCTGGGGTTCGATTCGCAGAATCCCGTCTATTTCCGCCAGGGTGGTCAGGATGGCCTCTTGCGGGCCTCGGATGGTCAACTTGATCTTCCGGGAACTTTGGAGCTGGGCGGTGAGGCTTGAGACCGTATCCGTGGCCACTATCCGCCCCTGATTCAGGATGATCACTTTCTGGCAGAGCTGGCTGATCTCGGGGAGAATATGAGAACTGAGCAGGATGGTCCGTTCCCGACCCAGGGACTTGATCAATTGCCGGATCTCAACGACCTGGGCGGGGTCCAGCCCGATAGTCGGTTCGTCCAGAATCAGCACCGGCGGGTCATTCAACAGGGCCTGGGCCAATCCCACCCTCTGCCGAAATCCCTTGGAGAGGTGGCCGATAATCCTTCCCCGGACCGACTCCAGGGCGCAGTCTTCAGCCACCTTGGCCGCGGCGGTTTTTGCATTTCGGCTGGGAATGCCTTTGGCCTGAGCCGCAAAGGAAAGAAAGCCCTCTACGGTCATTTCACTGTAGAGCGGGTTATTTTCCGGCAAATAGCCGATTTTTTGCCGCACCCCCAGAGAATCCCGGGAGAGGTCCAAACCGTCGATGCGGGCCTGCCCCGAGGTTGGGGGGAGAAAGCAGGTCAGGATTTTCATGGTCGTGGTCTTGCCGGCCCCGTTGGGACCTAAAAAACCTACCACTTCTCCCTGACCGACCTGAAAGGTCAGGTCCGATACTGCGGGAACCAGACCGTAATATTTGGTCAAGTGTTCAACTTCAATCATGATGATAGTTTTTTGAAAAAACCTTCCCTTCTCCCTTTTTTTAAGGGTGCCTGTTTTTTAATCATTAATCGAGAGCTTGTCAAGTTATAACACCTTCAAAAGACCCGGGAGGCCATGCCGGAGATGAGGAGTACCTGCCCGACAGGACGCCGCGTCCAATTTGATGACCTCGCAAAAAGTCTAAAAACGACTTTCTGCTCGGCGGGGATTCACACCTTAGGCGTGACTCCCCCCGCCATTTGAAGTAAATTCAAATGGTTCCACCATCACCCCAGCCCGGCGCTCACTCGCGCTCGGGCTGCTGACGGACTTTTTGCGAGTCCGTCAGATATATTTTTGGGCGGTAATTCAAATTAACGTTGAAAGAATCTGACTATTGAAGGATAATCTGAAATCATGGACGAGCGAAATTTTTATGACGAGACCCCGGAGACCAAGAAAACCACTTATACCTGCCCGAAGTGCCGTCAGGAAGCCGAGTTCCCGGTTCGCTGGCTCAAACGCAGCAAGAAGAAGAAACTGCCGCCCGGCGCAAGCGACCTTGATCGGGCCAAGTTCGCCAAGTCGCGGGATTACCTGGTGCGGGTGGACGATTTCCTCACCTGCCCCAACCCCAGGTGCCGACGCCGGTTTGAAATTCCCAATTTTCAAACCATTGCCTATCTCTAGCCAAAAATATTTGAAATATTTTTGGCTAGAATTAGCCTGTGGATATAAACTGCCTCTCCGAGACGGGGAAAAAAGACCGCGAGGAAGAAATGCCGCCGGTATCTTTTGACTCCATTTGCCGGGCCGCCGAGCTGATCAAGGGTCAGATTATTGAAACCCCCTGTGTCCCTTCCTCGACCCTTTCCCAGATCACCGGCTGTGAGGTTTTTTTAAAATTTGAAATTTTTCAATTTACCGCCTCTTTCAAAGAACGGGGAGCCCTGGTAAAACTGCTTTCTTTGTCGCCGGAAGAGCGAAAGCAGGGCGTAGCGGCCATGTCCGCCGGAAATCACGGTCTGGCCGTATCCTACCATGCCCGACGTCTGGGCATCCCGGCCCTGATCGTTATGCCGCGGAACACCCCCAACATCAAGGTGGAACAGGCCACTTCCTTTGGTGCCGAAGTGATCCTGGAAGGTTCCGGGGTGGATGAAGCCGGTGTTTTGGCCAAAAAACTGTCCGAGGAAAGGGGCCTTTGTTTTGTTCACCCCTATGACGATGAAAAGGTAATCGCCGGTCAAGGTACCATTGCCCTGGAGATGTTGCGCGCCTTTCCGGATCTTGAGGTGCTGATCGCTCCGGTCGGCGGCGGAGGTCTCCTCGCCGGTCTGGCGATTGCGGCCAAAACGCTTCGCCCTGCGATAGAACTATTCGGTGTCGAATCCGTCCGGTTCCCCTCCATGGCCCGGGCACTGAAATCCCTTCCCGTCGAATGCCACCCGCCCACCATTGCCGAAGGAATTGCGGTCAGACAACCAGGCCTCCTGACCCTGCCCGTCATCCGCCGACTGGTGAATGAAATCATCCTGGTGGATGAGCCGGAACTGGAGAAAGCGGTGCTGCTTTTATTGGAAGTGGAAAAGACCGTCGTCGAAGGGGCCGGGGCAGCGGGATTGGCCCCCTTGCTTCAAATAAACCGGCGCTTCAAGGGGAAGAAAGTCGGGATCGTACTTTCCGGCGGGAATATCGATCTTCAGATTCTTTCGGCCATTATTCAGCGGGGACTGGTCCGATCCGGACGGTTGGTTCGCCTTCTCATAGCGATTCGGGATATTCCCGGGGCCTTGTCGGAGGTAACCCGTTTGCTGGGAGAATGGGGGGCCAATATCATTGAGGTTCATCATCAAAGGACCTTTTCTACCCTACCCCTCCAGACCACCGAGGTGGAGTTTGTCCTCCAGACCAGAGGCCTGTCCCATTGGAGAGAAATTCTAAGGAAGCTTTACCGGGCCGACTATTCCGTCCGTTTGCCGGATAAAGATCCGGAGAAAGCTGAAACCGAGTTTACTATTAAATCCCATCAGCATAAAAAAAGGAGGACCGATTATGTATAAGGTAGTGTTGCTGCGTCATGGAGAGAGCGTCTGGAACAAAGAGAATCTTTTTACCGGCTGGACGGATGTGGACCTTTCGGAAAAAGGCGTGGCGGAGGCCCGAGAGGCCGGGAGGATTCTCAAAGAACAGGGGTACACCTTCGACCTGGCCTACACTTCGGTCTTGAAGCGAGCCATCCGGACCTTATGGATCGTGATGGATGAGATGGACCTGATGTGGATACCCGTCATCCGGCACTGGCGATTGAACGAACGGCACTATGGCGCCCTCCAGGGCTTGAACAAGGCCGAGACCGCGGATAAATTCGGGATGGACCAGGTCAAAATCTGGCGGCGGAGTTACGACACCCGTCCCCCGGCCTTGACGGCGGATGATCCCCGTTATCCGGGGAAAGACCCGCGCTACGCCGATCTGAGTCCGGAGGAACTCCCGCTTGACCGAATGCCTCAAGGATACGGTGGAGCGGTTTCTGCCCTATTGGCAGGGTACGATTGGGCCGTCCGTCAAAGCCGGGAAACGGGTACTGGTCACCGCCCACGGCAATAGCCTCCGGGCGCTGGTGAAATATCTGGATAATATTAAGGAGGAGGAGATCGTGGGACTTAATATCCCCACCGGCATCCCCCTGGTCTATGAACTGGATCAAGATCTTCGACCGATCCGCAATTATTACCTGGGGGACGAGGAGGCGGTGAAAAAGGCGGCCCAAGCCGTGGCCGATCAATTGAAGAAAAAGATGTGAAGAGGGTCTGCGGATAAAAGTCAGTGGATAATAGGGTGGCGGTTGACGAAGGCGGCACCTGGACAACCTTTACTGAGAATCGAGATTCTCCCTGGGGCACCCCTGACGATCCGTTAAAATAATATCCCTAAGCCAAATTTTTCGGACAGATTAATCCAAATTTGGTATGGAGGAGATCCTTCACGGCAGTCTACCCCGCCTGCTGACAGGGTTCATGGGTGACAAAAACGGCCATCTCGCACTCCTGTCGACCCTGAGTGAAACGAAGTCTCAGACCTGAGTATTCGGGCTAGAGGAATAGTGGTGTCCCCCATAATGGCTTGGCCTGATGACGATACAATTGCCTGTACCTAAACACTTCCAAAAGAGCGAATCAGCCTTTTTCTTTAACCTCCCCAGTCCAATTCAAGAACGTAATATTTTTCCGCAGTCGGAACTGGACGACCCTCGAAATGTTCCCTATCCATTATTTCTACCTATGCCAATCAAAGCAATCATCAATATTACCTATTTGACATATTAGTTAACTTGATCAAGAATCCTCCCGATGATTGGGGGGGAAAATCGAAAGGGGATTCAGAGATCAGCGGACCTGATTTTTTCTCGATGGCCCTCCCGGATAGTCCGCTGGGGATTGGCCCTGGTTTTCCTCTATGCCGGGACGGTCAAACTGATGGACCCCAAGGCCTTCGCCCGATCCATTTCCCAATATGACCTGGCCCCGGATTTCCTGTTGCCGGTCCTGGCCATCGGGCTGCCTATAGTGGAAATCCTGGGGGCCGTGGGCCTGATCTTTGCGGTTCGCGGAAGCCTGAGCCTGATTTCTGCCCTGCTTCTTTTCTTCATCTGGGTCCTCTGGTACGGCATTTTGAATGACCTGGATGTGGATTGCGGCTGCTTTTCCCCGGAGGAGCTTCAGGTCCAGGCCGGCCTTTGGCAGGCTTTTTACCGGGACCTGATCCTGATCGGGGGGGTGATTTACCTCTATTTGTCCCGTTGGGTCCGGAAGGACTTCAACCAGAATCTGCCCTTTTGGGCAAAAATCAAACTAACCCTATAAGGAGGAAAAAGCAGACATGAAAAGAGTAAGCGGTGTTATAACGATAAGCCTATTAGTCCTGGTTTCAGTTTTACTACTATCCAGTCCGGTATTGGCCGCCTGGGGCAGCAAGGAAATGGATACTGAGAAGATCGCCGTCAACTTTGCCCGGGAAGTAGCCCGTGGAGGCTATAAAATTGTCTCCACGGAGGAACTGAAAGGCTGGATAGACCAGAAGAAAGACATGATCATTGTCGATACGATGCCCTTCGAGGACAGCTATAAAAAGCAGCACATTCCGGGGGCGGTGCAAATGGAATTTCCCATCCCTGAAATGACCAGCCTGGATGATCAGAAAAAAGCGGCCTTTGAAAAGCTTCTCGGCCCGGACAAAGATAAGCTGATCGTCATCTACTGCGGCTTCACCAAGTGCACCCGCAGCCACAACGGAGCTATGTGGGCCGTCAAGCTGGGATACAAGAACGTCTATCGCTACCCCGGCGGCATCAAGGCCTGGGATGAAGCGGGCTACCCGGTAGGCAAGGTGAAGTAGAATTCCGATTTTTGCTCGAAGCCTTGTCTTTCGGGAGTGGTTTATACCTGTCCACCTTGATCAGTATTACTCGATTACTCGCTCAAGTTTAACGGTCAGGGCTTTTCCCTGGGACTCCCTCGCCCCCACGGGGGAGAGCAGCTGTGATGAGAGGGAGCCTCAAAGCTATTTAGCTGCCAAAACTCATGAAAATCTTTCTGCAACGAACTGACAACCCGACCATCCTGCCAACGATTAAAGGGCTTCAGCCATGGCCCCTTCATCGCTTGAAAGCCCTCACGGTCGGGGTGGTCGCAACCCTGATCTTCTCCTGGACGGGACAGGTCCCGGCTTCGGACCGGACAGGTCCCTCTCCCCTCCCGCACCGAACCCCTCCGGGTTGATTCAATAAACAAGCGGGTCCTAATCTATGCCGAGGTCAATCCTAAATCCCTCAACCAATCCAACCCCCACTGGGGGGTTGTTTTTCAGGGCGGGAAATTAAGAGACAAAGCCATCCTCCAAGCCTTCTGCACGCCTCAGGAATTTCACGATGCCCTGCTTCAGATCGGCGCCAGGCCGGGAAACAACCTGACCCTCCGCAGTTCCGGAGAAACGGTTCAGGGGAAGACCTGACGGTAACCGTGGTCATTCCGGGACAAAACCAAATCCTGGGTCTAAATGACATCCTAGAAGATTCCTCCGGGAAGGGCTTCCGGATCCGCTTCGGCGGCAACCGGCAGCGGGCCGTGGAAGAGCAGACCGGCTGCCTTACCTGCCTGGAAAGCTGCCCCATCGGGATCACCAGCAACGCCGCTTATCCGGCCATCAGCTCCTTCAAAAGGATGATATCACCCAACTCCCAATTCAAAGGAAAGGCCGAGAAACTCCCCCGACAGGGGGGGCTCATTCTGATCTACAGTTTAGGGAAAAACCTATCTTAATCAATCTTTGAATGAAAGGGGAACCACATGGAATACGGAGCGCGAAACAAGATTGCGGCCAAGGTCAAATCCATCAAAAAAGGGGACGTCATGGCCCTGGTGAAATACAAGGTCACCAAGCCGTCTGAAATGGCGTCGGTCTTAACCACCGAATCCGTTGAAGACCTCGACTTAAAGATCGGAGATGAGGTGCAACTGATCATCAAGGCGGTTCACGTGCTGCCGGTTAAGCCTTAGACCACCGAAAGTCTAGCTTTCGGGGCCCCTGACAAGGTCGGGGGTTATCAGTAATGAAATTTTCAAAGGAGACGATATGGCAACACCTCATGACGAAATGTGGGAAAAACTGAATCTGGACCTGGAAGCACATGCCGGGCTGCTGGAAGTATTGGGAAAATTTTACGGCGACATCTACATGAGCCAGTCGGGACGGCTCAAGGGCATGGAGTACCTGGACTTTGTCCTCTCGGAGGTCCACGGCCTGCGGATCAAGGAACTCCAGGACGCTAAGGCCCAAGGGAAGAAAATCATCGGCACCTTTTGTGTTTTTGTGCCCGAAGAAATCGTCCTGGCCGCCGATGCCGTTCAGGTGGGTCTCTGCGCCGGCGCCGAGGCCGGCACCGAGTCGGCCGAGAAAATCCTGCCCCGCAACACCTGCGCTTTGATCAAGTCCTTTGTGGGTTTCAAGCTCTCCCGCCTCTGTCCCTATATCGAGTCCTGCGACCTGGTGGTGGGAGAAACCACCTGCGACGGCAAGAAAAAGGCCTATGAAATTTTTGAGGAATACGCCCCGGTCTATGTCATGGAAATTCCCCAGATGAAAAACGCCTGTGACCGGGACTTGTGGAAAACCGAGGTTTATCGTTTCAAAGATAAAATCGAGGAAATCACCGGCGGGAAGATCACGGCCTCTAAGCTAAAAGAAGCCATCCGGACGGTCAATGCCCGGAGGCGGGCACTGCAGCGCCTCAATACCCTGCGGGCGGCCGTGCCCACCCCCATTTCGGGGCGGGACGTCCTGCTGATCAACCAGGTCAGTTTCTATGACGACCCGGTGCGCTTCACCGAAAGCATCAACAAACTTTGTGATGAGATCGAAACCCGCGTCAAAGCCAAAGAGGGGGTGGTCCCTGAGGGGACGCCCCGCCTGATGCTGTCCGGCTGCCCTATGGCCATCCCCAACTGGAAGCTACCCTTTGTCATCGAATCTTCCGGCGCCGTGGTAGTAGGGGAAGAGTCCTGTATCGGCACCCGCAACATCCGGGACCTGGTGGAGGAAAAGGGAGAAACCGTGGAGGAAATGCTGGAGGCCGTTATCGACCGGTATATGCGCATCGACTGCGCCTGTTTCACCCCCAATACGGAACGGATGGAGCACGTGGTCCAGATGGCCAAGGAACTGAAAGCCGACGGGGTCATCCACTTCGCCCTTAATTTTTGCCAGCCCTACACCATCGAGTCTTTCAAGGTGGATAAGGCCCTGCAAAAAGCCCAGATCCCCATGCTGGCCATCGAAACCGATTACAGTATGGAGGACGTGGAGCAGCTCAAGACTCGGGTGGAGGCCTTTGTGGAGATGGTCAAAAATTAAAAATACTAAGGAGCCAGATTATGAAAGTGGCCTACATTTTCTCATCATCCAATTCACACACCATTTTAAGCAAAATGATCGTCCCGCAGCTCGAGAAAGGGACCCATGGTGCGGATGTGATGGGGATGTTTTTCTCGTCGACAATACCTTCATGCTGGTCAAAGGGAATGCTGTCGGGGAGCGTCTTTCCATGATTGCGAGGCAGAGCGGAATGCTCTTGATGGCCTGTGATCAGGTGCCTACGAACGGCAAAAACGGAGAACCTGGTCGCTGGCGCTGCGCTGGGCTGCTTTCCTGATCTCTATAAGGCTTTGGGTCAGGTGGGGGTCGATCAGGCGATTACGCTCTAAGCAAATTCTGCATTTTCGGAGTTGAGTTTTTGGAGGAAGATCAACGCAAATGGCAAAAGAGAAACTTCAGCCGAGGGATGTATCGAAGCTTGAAGTCCGGGAGTCGCTCCGTGCCACGCTAAAGGCGGTCTCGGAGACATGCATCAACTGCCAGCTCTGCCAAAAGGAGTGTGCCTTCCTGCGTAAGTACGGGAAGCCCAAAGAGATCGCGGATGTCTATGACCCATCGGATCAGGGCCACCAGGGGATGCCTTTTGAGTGCAGCCTCTGTCAGCTCTGTCAGGCCGTCTGCCCTGTCGGGGCAACGCCGGCGGACATGTTCCTGCAAATGCGGTGTGAAACCGTGGACCGAGGCAACGGATCCTTTGGCGAGCATGGAGGACTTCTGGCCTACGAAAAAAGGGGGACCTCAAAGAAGTACAGCTTTTATGGGCTGCCGGAAGGCTGTGATACGGTCTTTTTCCCCGGATGCACCTTGCCGGGCACGAGGCCGGATAAGACCTACGCCCTCTATCAGGAGTTGAAGAACCGGATGCCCTCCCTGGGAATTGTGCTCGACTGCTGCACAAAGATCTCCCACGACCTGGGCCGGGAGAAGTTCTTTCAGTCCATGTTCAATGAGATGAAATCCTATCTTCTTGGAAAGGGAGTACGACAGGTCCTGGTGGCCTGTCCAAACTGTCACAAGATCTTCTTAAATTACGGCGGCGAGTTGCAGGTCAAGACCGTGTACGAAATCCTGGCCGATGACGGCGCCCACTCGGGCCGGAAACTCAGCGGCGTTGTGAGGGTTCATGATCCGTGCGCGGTTCGCTCCGAGGAAAAGGTGCACGCTGCGCTGCGGGAGTTGGTTCGCCGGAAAGGTCTTGAGATTGAAGAGATGTCTCACAACGGCAAATTAACCCTTTGCTGTGGTGAAGGGGGCTCAGTGGGGTGCGTTGCGCCATCGTTTTCAGAGAAATGGGGAGAGATCCGAAAAACAGAAGCGGAACAAAAAAGGATTATCACCTGTTGCGCCGGCTGCGCCGGCTACTTGAACAGGAAAACGCCAACGAGCCATGTGCTCGATCTCCTTTATGAACCGGAGGCCGCCCTGGCAGGCAAGGCGAAGGTTTCAGGCGCTCCCATCACCTATTTTAACCGGACTCGACTAAAAAAACGTTTCCAAAAGGAGGTCAAAGCGGCGACGACCCGTGAAAGGTCCTTTTGGGCAGGAGAAAAAGCGAAGAAGTCAGGAATGTTCATTCGGCTGGCCATCCTGGGTTTGATCGTTGCCGCCATTGTGACCATCCGCGTCACCGGCGCCACAAAATATTTGAACCAGGAAGCTCTGAGAGGACTTATTGCAGGATATGGTGCACTGGCGCCGATCATTTATATGCTGATTTATACTACAGCCCCGGCGTTTTTCCTTCCAGGGCTTCCCATTACCATCGTGGGGGGAATCCTTTTCGGCCCGTTCTGGGGTGTGGTGTATACCATCATCGGTTCGACCCTCGGAGCCAGCGTGGCTTTTCTCGTCTCCCGCTACCTGGCCAGGGGTTGGATTGCAGGCAAACTTCGGAGTCCCCGGTGGCGCAGACTCGATGAAGCGGTTGAGCGACAGGGTTGGAAGGTGGTGGCCTTCACCCGGCTGATCCCCGCCTTTCCCTTCAACCTCCTGAATTACGCCTTCGGTCTTACCAAAATCAAGTTTGCTCATTACGCCTTGACTACCTTTTTCTGCATGTTGCCGGCCTGTATCGCTTTCGTCGTTTTTTCAAGCTCCCTGCTGGACGTCATACGAGGCAGGATTTCGGGAGGATTTATTCTAGGGGTGAGCCTGATCGTTCTGGTGTCGCTGATCCCCCTTTTCCATAAACGCTATAAAGCAAATAAGGGCACGGAAGAACCTTTCTAAATGGATAAAATTATAATTGCCGGGATCGACATCGGTTCCCGGTCCATCGAGCTGGTGGTCCTTCAGGGGGATCAGAGGATCCATGAGGCCAAGGTGTCGACGACTTTTGATCCCCTGGGCCAATGTCGGAAAATCATGGAGGATATCCCCCTTGATCGGATCGTGGCCACCGGATACGGCCGCAAGCTTCTGGCCGATTCCCTGAACGGCGATCTCCCAATCACGACCATTACGGAAATTCAGGCTTATGCCTTGGGGGCGCACCACCTTCATCCGGAAGTTCGGAGCATCCTGGATATCGGCGGTCAGGATACCAAGGTCATCTCCCTCTCCGGGCAGGGGAAGGTGGCTAAATTTGAGATGAACGACCGCTGCGCCGCCGGCACGGGCAAGTTTCTGGAATTCATGGCCGCGGCCCTGCAGATTCCCATCGAATCCTTTGGGGACTACGCCTTGCGGGCCGATCGGCGGATTAAAATCAGCAGCATGTGCACCGTCTTTGCCGAAAGCGAGGCCACCTCCCTGGTGGCCAGGGGAGAGCGGCCGGAAAACATCGCCCTGGGGTTGCACCTGGCCATCGTGCAACGGACGCTCTCCATGTTGGGGCGGGTAGGAAAGGAATTTCCCCTGATGTTTGCAGGGGGGGTGGCCCATAACCCCTGTATTCGGGAGCTGATCGAAGAGGAAACTAAAACGCCGCTCATCGTGCCTGAAAAACCCGATCTGGTCGGAGCTTTGGGAGCCGCCCTTTATGGAAAAGAAAAGCTCATCTCCTGACAAAAAGTTGACGTCCCTTGGTCAGTCTTCCGCCTCCTTCCCCTGAATACGATGCTTAATATTCCAGGGTCTGGAATTTAAAGGAGGAAAGAAACATGAAAGATGAGCCACACCAAAGAGCCGCGCAAAAGTCCAAACATCGATCAAAGAAGAAAATAAAGGGCCAGGAGGCCGCTCAAAGTCGACTGTGGGAATTCATGTTGCATGGTCGAACCGGGAAGCCCGCCGACGGTTTTAAGCCCTCCCCTTTATTCGGCTGTTCGGAAAAGGAATAGTCACTGGCATTAAACAAAGAGTGAATGTAAAGAGCAATATGCTCATGCCGGCCTTAATAATAACAAGGATTGAAATTCCAATTGTAATCCGGATTTAAATGAAACCAGCCTCCTGGAATTATTTTGAACGCTTTGGCGAACAAAGCTTACTTGATTTGGATACGGCCAGAAGGTCGGGCCAAAAGGTATTCGGGATCTACTGCACCTTTGCCCCGACGGAGCTGGTCCGGGCCGCCGGGGCCGTACCGGTGGGGCTTTGCGGCAAGAAGGAGGCCCCGATTGCCGAGGCGGAGAAGACCCTGCCGGTCAATCTCTGCCCATTGATCAAGTCCAGCTACGGGTACGCCGTAACGGATACCTGCCCCTTTTTCGCCGCCTCGGATTATCTCATCGGGGAGACCACCTGCGATGGCAAGAAAAAGATGTTCGAGCTGCTGGGTCGGATAAAGCCCTTGTTCCTGTTGCAGCTTCCCTATAACGCAGATGGCCTGGTGGCTGCCCTCCTTTGGCAGGAAGAATTGGTCAGGTTAAAGGAATATCTGGAAGAGACGACGGGGAACCGCATCGATCGGGAGAGTCTGCGCTACCAGATTAGAATCAACAATCAAATCCGTCGGCGGTTAAAAGAAATCGTTTACCAGTGCGCCGGAGAGACCGTTCCCATCACCGGCCTGGACCTGTTGCCGGTTATGGAATCCAAGGGCTTTGCCGTGGACCCGGGATCGTACGGCGAACATCTGGATCAATTGTTGGCAGAACTCACTCTGTTGAAGAACCAGGGAATTTCCGTCGCTCCGCCGGAGGCCCCCCGAATTCTTCTGACCGGCTGCCCGGTGGGCAAGGGGTCGGAGAAAGTGCTCCGCCTGATCGAGGAAGCCGGGGGGATAGTGGTCTGCCAGGAAAATTGCACCGGGATCAAAAGCTTCGATCGCCTGATCGACGAAACAGATGAAGATCCTTACCGGGCCATCGCCCGGCATTACCTCCAGATCCCCTGCTCCTGTATGACCCCCAATACCGGTCGGTTTGACCTCATCGCCAGACTGATCAAGGATTTTGGAATCCAGGGCGTTGTGGATCTCACTTGGCGCTGTTGTCTCACCTACAGCGTCGAGGCCCACCTGCTTCAGGAATTTTTGGGAAAGAACGGTCAAATTCCCTATTTGCATCTGGAATCGGATTACTCCTCCTGGGACGTGGAACAGTTGAAAACCCGGGTGGAAGCCTTTCTGGAAGTAGTCCGGGTTTAGATGCGGTCAAAACCAGAAAGTGCTACATAGGAAATGATGGTTTAATAGCTTATTTTTATGATTCGCAGTTGCCTGCTTCGGGCAGAAGGTATGAGACATGATCCGTTTTATTCATTTGGAAAGAAGATTTGAGAAAGAACTGGAAGACCTCTGGGAACGAGGGGAAAGAGGAGCTACGGCGGCTCAAAAGGCCGAGGAACTCTTAGCGGCCCTTACCAGAAACGGGCCCCCCGATTTAAAAAAAGTCTGGAAGTTGACGGGCTGGGGAGAGAAGCGGATTGAAGGGTGTCTCAAATACGACCTGGGTGACGGTTATCGGGCCATCTGTTTTCGCCGGGGGGAAACGCTGTTTATCTCTTATGTCGGAGATCACGATCAATGCCAGAAATATCTGGACCATTTCAGCGGCCGTCACAATTGGGTAGCCAAGGAAAACGGCAGCACTCTGCCCGTCCAGTTGGCCGAGCCACCAGAAGGGCTGGAAGGAGCACCTTCGGATGAGGACTCTGACGATGAATATGATGATTTCTTGCCTGAGCAGGTAGACGATAAGACACTTCGTAAGATTTTCAGCGGTCTGGTAAAAAATGGATAGCAACTTAACCATTCTGTCTAAATGATTCCTAAACCGCCTTTTTTCAACCTCCTAACTGATCCAAATTACCTAAGACAGCTTGCCCGGGAAAACGGATTTGACGGGATAGACTGGACAACAAAACTCAGAGACCTCCCACGGAAAAATCGAAAAAAATCGGGCCCGCTAAACATTATTCGGCTATCCCTACGCCGAACTAGGAGGCCAACTAGTTGATATTTATTAACCTATGGCCTTTTCTCTGAATATACCTTCCAGAACAAATAATATAGTTGAAAACGCAACTAAAAACGTAATAATATCCAAAAAATTCACCAGGGAAGGGGGGAGACAAAAATATTAAAGTCAGGGGGGAATTGGGGGGAAAGTTTTACTTTTTTTAATTAGGCCATTCACACCGATTTGATCACGCACTGGTAAAAAATGTTGCAAAAGGAGGCAATGTATGAAGTTTGAAATTGGATTGGCCAAACCAAATGCCGAAGAACGACTTCGAAACCGGGGGATCTCACGAAGGGATTTCTTAAAATTTTGCGGTACAGTCGCCGCGGTGATGGGCCTGGAGGCCTCTTATGTCAAAGAGATTGCCGCCGCCCTGACGGCCAAAAAGCGGCCTTCGGTGGTTTACCTGCACAATGCGGAGTGTACGGGATGTTCCGAAGCGGTTCTGAGAACCGTCGACCCTTATATCGATGAATTGATCTTAGACACAATCTCCCTGGATTACCACGAAACCCTCATGGCCGGTGCCGGCCAGGCGGTGGAAGACGCCTTGCACCAGGCACTGAAATCACCGGAGGGTTACATCTGCGTCATTGAGGGGGCGCTCCCCACCAAAGATGGGGGCCTTTACGGAAAAATCGCCGGAAAGACCATGTATCAGATGTGCAGTGAAATCGCCCCCAAGGCCAAGGCGGTGATCGCCATCGGGGCCTGCGCCACCTTCGGCGGGGTTCAGGCGGCCAAGCCCAATCCCACCGGGGCCAAAGGGGTCAATGACGCCCTGAAGAAGCTGGGCGTCAAGGCCATAAATATCGCCGGCTGTCCGCCCAACCCCTATAATTTCGTCGGGACGGTGGTCCATTTACTGACCAAAGGGATGCCCAAGCTCGACGCCCTGAACCGTCCGGTCATGTTTTACGGTGAAACGGTCCACGACCAGTGCCCACGGCAGCCGCACTTCGACAAACAGGAATATGCCCCCTCCTTCGGTTCGGAAGAGGCCAAGAAAGGCTGGTGCTTGTACCAATTGGGGTGTAAAGGACCCGACACGTACAACAATTGTCCCAAAATTAAGTTCAACCAGACCAACTGGCCGGTACAGGCCGGACATCCCTGCATCGGCTGCAGCGAACCGGATTTTTGGGACAAGATGGCACCCTTTTACGTTCAGCGCTAAGTCGATCTAGCTGCCCCTTTATTTTATTAATGTATCTAAGGAGGATATTATAATGGCCGAACAGAAAACACCCGCTGCCGCCCCTGTCGGGGGCGGATATTCCGGGTCCATCGTCATCGACCCCATTACTCGGATTGAAGGACACCTGCGGATCGAGGTGGAGGTGAAAAACGGAAAGGTCCACAATGCCTGGTCCAGTTCCCAGCTTTTCCGGGGCCTCGAAATTATCTTAAAAGGGCGCGATCCGCGGGACGCCCAGCATATTACCCAGCGAGCCTGCGGGGTCTGCACCTACGTGCATGCCCTGGCCGCCACCCGTTGCGTCGATAACGCCGTGGGGGTCAAGATCCCCGATAACGCCCGATTGATGCGTAACTTGGTCTTAGCCAGCCAGTTCATGCACGACCATATCGTTCATTTTTACCACCTGCACGCGCTGGATTGGGTGGACGTGACCAGCGGACTGACGGCCGACGCCTCCAAAGCCGCCAAATTGGCCAACGATATTTCCCCCAACCGCAAAACCACTGCCGAAGGCCTTAAGGCGGTTCAGGCCAAGTTAAAGGCCTTCGTGGACAATGGACAGCTCGGTATTTTTACCAACGCCTATTTCCTCGGCGGCCATCCGGCTTATGTCCTGCCTCCGGAAGTCAACCTGATCGCTACCGCTCATTACCTGGAAGCCTTGCGGCTGCAGGTCAAGGCCGCCCGCATGATGGCGGTTATGGGTGGGAAGAACCCGCATACCCAATTTACCGTGGTGGGGGGGGCCACCAACTACGAAGCCCTGACCCCGGAACGTTTCAAGGAATTCCGTGACCTCTACAAAGAGACCAAACAGTTCATCGATGAGGTCTACATCCCGGACCTACTGGCCGTGGCTTCCTTTTATAAAAATTGGGGGGCCATCGGAGGCTGTACGAATTTTCTCAGCTTCGGGGAATTCCCGGAGACCGAAACCGACCTGGAAAGCCGATGGCTGCCGGCCGGGGTGATCATGAAACGGGACCTGGCCAATGTCCAGAAATTTGATCCTGCGGATATCCGGGAGCATGTGGCCTTCAGTTGGTATGAAGGGACGGAATCCCGGAAACCCTCAAAGGGTGTAACCAAGCCGAAATATACCAAATTAAGCGATAAGAACCGCTATTCCTGGATGAAGGCCCCCCGCTACCATAACAAACCCATGGAAACGGGGCCTTTGGCCACGGTTTTGATCGCTTATGCCAAAGGTCAGCCGGAGTGCAAAGGGCTGGTGGATACGGTTCTGAAACACTTAGGCGTGGGACCGGAAGCCCTGTTTTCCACCCTGGGACGGACGGCCGCCCGGGGCATCGAATGCGCCGCCATCGCCGCCAAGACCGAGGTCTGGCTGAACCAGATGGAAGCCAACGTTAAGAAAGGGGACACCAACCTGTACGCCGAATGGAAAATGCCCAAGGAATCCAGCGGGGTCGGGTTTGTCACCGCACCTCGGGGAGCGCTCAGCCACTGGATTACCCAAAAAGACGGAAAGATTGAAAACTATCAACTGGTGGTGCCTTCCACCTGGAACCTGGGACCCCGTTGCGCTCTGGGCCGGCTGGGACCGGTGGAAGAAGCCTTGATCGGCACCCCTGTGGCGGACCCCAAGCGCCCGGTGGAGGTATTACGGACGGTCCACTCCTTCGACCCCTGCATCGCCTGCGGGGTTCATGTCATCGATCCGCAAACCAACGAAGTGTACGAATTTAAAGTGTCATAGATTTTCACCTCCGCCCTCCTCCTCCCCGATGGGGGAAGAGGGCGGAGGTGAAAGTGCCCGATTTGTTTGCCAAAGAAATTTTTGATAGACATGATTCTAAGGATAAGTGAATGCCGGAGAAGCGAATACTGGTATTAGGGGTGGGGAATATCCTGCTGCGCGATGAGGGAGTCGGCGTGCGCGTGGTGGAGCGACTCCAGGCAGACTATTCTTTTTCTCCGAATGTGTCCCTCATGGACGGGGGGACCTTGGGAATCAAACTGATGGACGCCATAATCTCCTCGGATTCGTTAATCGTGGTGGATGCCGTACTAAACGGCCAATCTCCGGGAACGTTTTATCGCCTGACCGGCGAAGAGGTCCGCAAGAGCGTAGCTTTTAAGTATTCTCTTCACCAAACGGACCTTCTGGAAACCCTGGCCTGCTGCGAATTGGTGGGCAACCGACCCGAAACGGTGGTGCTGGGCATCGAGCCCGAGGATTATTCCCCTTGGTCCGACGAACTGACCCCCACTGTGAAAAACCGGGTCCCGGAACTGGTCAAAACCGTTTTGGAGGAAATTCGCCGGGCTGGAGGGCATTTTACGATGGCCCCTTGAAAAGGATGGTTATTTTCTATTTGACTAATCACTTTTAATGATATAAGGTGTCAGCCTAATGAGTTACCTATACCCATTCTCCCTTCCCTCCACTTTTTTCACTTGATTATCCCTCTAATTTCTAGGTCCTGGAAATTATAATCCCTTAGGGTAAAAAATGCGGTCTTTCCCGGCCGATCAGGACGGGAAAATCGACCCCTGTTTTGCTCAATTTAATAGTCTGAACAAGAAGCGGTTTCGTGGCTTTTTTAAGATCGAAACAAATCGTTCCATATCTTCAAAGATCCGTCCAATCGAAAGAAGGGAGGTGAGACCGTGATCCATCACTATTGCCCAAACAGGCTCATCGCCGTCCGTTGAATGCCCAGCCTATGATCTTGGGGCAATAAGGCGCAGGTTCTGCGTCCAAGGCATACATCAGGAATCAGGGTGATGAGCGACGGTTCCGCCTTCCAGACCCGCCGTTCTTTTTAACACCCTCTTATTAAATTTTAAGCGACTTTTTTAGGGAAAGGATCGAGGGCTATCGTCCCCCTTTCAGGGACGAAGTTCGTTTAATGGCCGTGTCCCTTCAGGCGATGAAGTGGGGCCTACAGACAAGCCGTTTTCTTAAAATCGTTATTCCATTCAAGTGAGGGGGTTGCATATGGAAGATACCTTCGAACCCAAAATCATTTCTTATTGTTGCCGGTGGTGCTCCTATGCCGCCGCCGATCTGGCCGGTTCCATGCATTTGCAATATCCGGACAATGTCCGGATTATTCTGGTCCCCTGTACCGGGCGCGTCGATGTTATTCATATCCTCCACGCTTTTGAGAAAGGGGTGGACGGTGTCTTTTTATCGGGGTGCCTGCTGGGGGATTGCCATTTCTTATCAGGCAACCATAGGGCCACAAAACGAGTGGCGCAGGTCAAGAAATACCTCCAGGAATGCGGGATGGAACCGGAGCGGGTGGACATCTATTATAATTCATCCGCCATGGGACCCCAGTTCGCCAAGACCTGCCATGATTTTACGGAGAAAATAAAAAGATTAGGGCCGCTATTCACCCAACGGGCCGCTGCTTAGTACTAAGGATAGGAGGAGGATATGGAACCTGCATTAAATATCAAGCGAATACCTGAAGAGTTAAAAAAATACCTTTCCAAATTCAACCTGAATCGCTGCTACACCTGCGGCACTTGTTCCGGGGGATGTCCGATCAGCGGATCGCCTCATACGCCCGGGTGGGACACCCGAAAGGTCATCCGCATGTTGGTTTTCGGCATGGTCGATGAAGTGGTCAATTCCAAATTTCCATGGATCTGCACCGGGTGCGGTCGCTGCGTCCACGGTTGTCCCATGGGCATAGACATCGTCGGAATCAATGGTTTTATGAAATCCCTCCGGCCTCGGGACCAGGTGCCGGGTATTTTGCATAAGGGGGTCGAAAATGTACTGAACACCGGCAACAATATGGCCATTCCGCAGGCGGATTATTTCTTTCTCTTGTCCGATTTGGGGAAAGAACTGGCCGACGAGGAATTGGCGGGCTTTTATGTGCCGGTGGACAAAGACGACGCCGAAATACTTTTCTTTCCCAATTCCAAGGAAGTTTTCGCCGACAACGACGATATGAAATGGTGGTGGAAGATCTTTTATGCCGCTAAAGAGAACTGGACCGTTCCCTCGGAAAACTGGGAAGCCGTGGACTGGGGACTCTTTACCGGAAATGCGGAAGCTACCAAGATTCTGGCCAAAAGGAAAATCGACTTCATGAAAGAGCACCGCATTGGAAGGATGATCATGCCGGACTGCGGCGGCGGTTCCTACGGCTGCAAGAAAGGCATGAAGGAATGTGTGCTGGAAGATCCCAACAACGCGGTTTCCCATATCTATTTATATGATTATTTAAAAGAAATCATCCTGTCCGGTCGAATCAAACTGGATAAATCCGTAAACGCGGGGAAGGTGTTTACCTGGCACGACTCCTGTAAACACGGCCGGGAACTGGAACGCAACTTCGGGCACGGCTATTATGAAGAACCCCGCTGGATCATCGATCAATGCGTGGACCAATTCGTGGATATGGTTCCCAATCGGGCCAACAACTTCTGTTGCGGGGCCGGCGGCGGGAATTGGCCCATGCCCTATGAAGAAGATTCCGCCTGGCACGGACGGTATAAATACAACCAGATCAAAGAGAGCGGGGCCAACGTGGTGGTCGTGGGCTGCTCCAACTGCCATGACCAGATCATGAAACGCCTCCCCAAGATGAATTGATGCAGGCCGTCGAATTTTTTCTTATGCACGGTGATATTCGTTTTGAACGGGAAGGGGGTAAACCCCGGCCGACCGCACCTTTTCAACTTCGTTAGGGGGGATTGGACCATTACCACGGCTGAATTATCCCAGACACCGGTGAAGCAGAAATCCGTGAGAGTTATAATCGGTCCGGCGGAATCCGTAACTCAAGTCAGTCAAGTCGCTTCCCCGGATAATTGGACCTCTATGGGGATCTATCAGCCATAGGGTAATAATAAAGTGAATCAGTGGGGGCAATGGGGCTGGGCGCCCCGCGGGCTGCAAACCCGTTGGCCCGGTCTAGAAACCCGGGAGGAGGTTCGATTCCCCTTGCCCCCTCCAAATCCTATCTTTAACGATGGTCTCCGAGGAAAATTTCAATTCATGGAAACAGGAATCACTGTAGGCGTTGCCGGGCACGTGGATCACGGCAAGACCAGTCTGGTTAAACGGTTAACCGGCATCGACACCGACCGGCTCAAAGAAGAAAAGCGCCGGGGATCAACCATCGAACCGGGGGCAGCTCCACTCAAATTGCCTTCCGGTAATTCCGTCGCCTTGGTCGATGTTCCCGGTCACAGTGATTTTCTGAAAAATACGATACGCGGTTTAAGCGCGGTGGATATGGCCATGCTGGTCGTGGCGGCCGACGACGGCGTCATGCCGCAGACCCTGGACCATCTGGAAGTTTTACGAATGCTGGGTGCCCGAAGCGGCTTTATTATTCTCAGCAAAGCCGACCTGGTGGATGAGGAAACATTGGAATTGGCCGAGTTGGAAATCAGGGAGACGGTCAAGGGTACCGTGTTTGAAGATCAACCGGTCATTCCCTTTTCATTTTTGACCGGCCGGGGTTTCTCCGAAATCCTGATCGCCCTGGACAATGGCCTAGAAAAAGTGGGGACCCGGTCCATCCAGGCCCCTTTTCGGCTCTGGATCGATCAGACCAGAAGTTTATCCGGCTTCGGGACCGTGGTCAGTGGAACCATTTACAGTGGAGTGATTCACAGAGACGACCCGATCCATCTTTTCCCCCGGTTCAAGGAAACCAAAGCCCGTTTTCAGGAGGTCCACCATCGGAAGGTTGACCAGGCGGTGGCCGGGCAGCGGGTTGGAATTAACCTCCATAAAATAAGTGCCCAGGAAGTAAAACCCGGGATGGTTTTAGCCGCCCCTGATTTTCTTCGTCCCGTCCGTTTTCTGAATGCGGAACTGACGCTCTTGAGCAGGGCGAAGCTGCCGCTGGTCGACCGGCAGCGAATCAAACTCTTCCTCGGGACCAGCCTCATCCAAGCCCGGGTTGTTTTGATGACCCGGGATAGGCTTTACCCGGGAGAAACCGGGTTGGTCCAGTTCCGGCTGGACGACCCGTTGGCCGTTATCCCTCGAGACCCTTTCGTCATCGGCCCCATGAATTACAATTCGGTCATCGGCGGGGGGACCATCATTGAGCCCACCCAGGAAAAGTTCAGGGCCGTCAAGGTCGAAAAGGTCCTAGCCTACCTGCGGCCGCTCCGCCGGAACGACTTGAAGACCGTCACCGGTTTATACTTCCGAGGAGCCCCCATCGTCCGGTCACCCCAAAAGAAATCTCGGCTGTTACCGGTTTTTCCGAGGAGGCTATTCGAAAAGAGATAGATTCCCGGCTGAAGGCCGGGGAATTGCTGAACCTGAACGGCCACGGATTTTTCCTCCGGGCTCGCTACGAAGTCTTAAAAAGTGAATTACCCGTGGTTATCAAAGAATTCTTCCATCAGGATGCCTTCAAATTGTTTGCCGCCGCAAAAGAAATCCGATGCCGGCTGGACCCCAAGCTTCACGAGGCCCCTTTCGAACGTTTGTTGGCTGCCATGCTGAAAGAAGGGAAACTTGTTAGAACCGACCAAGGCTATTCCCTCCCCGATTTGAAGGGCTGTCTTCCCCCAAACCAGGAAAAACTGGCTGAAATATTGCTCGAACATGCTCGGAATCTGGGTTATGGGTCTTTCTCCGCCGGCTTTTTTTGCAAAATGCACGGTCGGGAATACGACAAACGAACTATCCAAAAGCTTTTGGATCACCTCCAGAGTCGGAAAAAGCTCGTCCGTTTGAATGAT
Organism: uncultured delta proteobacterium; assembly: GCA_963743305.1. Classification (GTDB taxonomy): domain Bacteria; phylum Desulfobacterota; class RBG-13-43-22; order RBG-13-43-22; family RBG-13-43-22; genus CAVQSS01. The sequence continues at coordinate 98,952 of CAVUPH010000014.1, read as the reverse complement.
AATCGTTTTCTCACCACCGAGGCCATGGAGGAAATCAAAAAAAAGGTGAAAGACGTCATCCGCGCCCAAGGCCGGTTTATCCTTCCAGATGCTAAAGCCGTGCTCGGTTACGGCCGGACCCATTCCATTCCGGTCCTGGAATATCTGGACACGATCGGCTTCACCCGGCGCATCGGGGACGAACGGTTTTTAAAGGAATCGAAATGATTTTAGAAAGAAATCTTTTGGAATATCAAGCCCGAAAGAAGGAATAATCTAATCACATGGTCTCCCCAAAGCGTCTCCAGGAACATATCGTATTGATCAAGGGGGCCGGTGAGAAAGCCAGCGCCGTAGCCCATCTCTTATACCAACGCGGTCTGAGAAGGATCGTAATGACCGATCTGGCGCTCCCTCTCACCGAAAGGAGAGGTGTTTCATTCTGTGAAGCCGTCATCGACGGCCGGATGGAGGTGGGCGGGGTGGCGGCCCAAAGATCAGGGCTTTTTTTGCCGGAGATCGGTCAGTGTTGGGAGGATGGATTGATACCCATCCTTGTTGATCCGGAAACAAAAATTCTGGATAGCTTAGATCTCGACGTCCTGATTGACGCGGTCATGGCCAAAAGAAATACTGGCATCACCATCAGGATGGCTCCTTTGGTTATCGCTCTGGGACCGGGCTTCGTGGCTGGGACCGATGTCCATTTGGTAGTGGAGACCAATCCAGCTAGTCCCCATCTGGGCCGTCTGATTTTTGACGGTCCGGCGGAAGAAGAAACCGGGATTCCGACGGAGATTTATGGGTTCACCAGGGAACGGCTCATAATAAGCTCTGGAAAGGGAGTTCTCCGGGCTTTAAAAAAAATAGGTGACGCGGTAAAGAAGAATGAAGTGATCGCCACCGTTTGTGACCAGCCGATTTTGGCGAATATTTCCGGTACGATCTGGGGTCTGATCCGTGACGGAGTCCAGGTCAAGGCCGGACAAAAGATCGGCGATATCGATCCCCGGGGAGACCCGAAATCCTGTTGGATCATAACCCCGCAGGCCCGGCTGATCGCCGACGGCGTATTGAAAGGAATTCTCGGCTAAAAGGCCTTCGATCCACACGAGTTTACTTGACATTCTCTTTTAATTGACAATAATCGTTTGCGATTGGTTCTGTTTTAACATTTAAAATAAACGATCTACGCTCCCTCCAATATTTTCCTTGAAATGGTAAATAGAATAGATGACTTTCCGCTGATTCTCCTAGCCGGCGGCCAATCCTCCCGGATGGGAAAGCCCAAAGGACTAGTCGAATATCAGGGGCGGCCCTGGCTGCTCGAACAGTTAAGCCGATTTGAAGCCGCCTCCGGGAAGGAGGCGATTGTTGTTCTGGGCTATCACCAGGAGCGTTACCTCGAACGAATTCCTTGGCTGCGGGGCGACTGGGACGAAGCGTCTGTCCAATCCGGCCTGGCAGTATCCGTCGTTGTTAATAAAACCCCGGAGTTGGGACAATTCTCCTCCCTGCAATGCGCAATCCCCTTATTACTGGAAAAGGATTGGTCCGGGGCCTTTATCCTGCCCGTAGATGTCCCCGGCCCGCATAGGGAAGTTTATAGTCGGATCAGGACGGCCTTTAACAATAACTTAGACGTAGTAATCCCTCAATACCGATCCAAAGGAGGACATCCCGTCCTGCTGTCGCGACGATTTCTCGGCCGACTTGCTTCGTTGGCCGTAGCAGACAACGAAGCCCGTCTCGATCAACAAATCCGAGCCCTTCCCCAGGAGCGGGTGGCCAAGGTCAGAGTCCGTGACGATCAAGTGTGTTTAAATATAAATACCCTGAAAGAGTTTCGAGCATTTGTGGATCGACGGGACAGCAATCTCTTAAAACCGACGTGCTGAAGGGGTATATTCTCGGATCGGATTGTGGTATTCTAATATGCGAAATGCTGTTGTATTATTACGTTGGTACTATTCTTGGATTAGAGAAGGAGAGGGATTGATGGAAACCTATTACCGGCCCCAGGATCTGCCTAAATTCCCCGATATCGGGAAGGAGGCACCGGTCCTGGCCCAGAAATTTTTTGACTATTACCAAACCGTCTTTGCCGAAGGGGCACTGACGGAACGGGAAAAGGCCCTGATCGCCCTGGCCGTGGCCCATGCGGTCCAGTGCCCTTACTGCATCGACGCCTATACCCAGACCTGCCTGGAAAAAGGGTCGGACCTGAACGAGATGACTGAGGCCGTACACGTGGCCGTGGCCATTCGGGGCGGGGCTTCCCTGGTCCACGGGGTCCAGATGCGCAACGTGGCCCAAAAGTTGTCCATGTAAACAGGTTTTTTGATGGAACCGGTCGTCAGTTTCCCGGCAGAAAAAGTTTCCACCGGTCCCGAACCGGGCTGGGGCAAACCCTTCAAGACCACCTTGACCGAACAGGGGTTGTCCCTGGTGCGAGATCAGACCACCACCCTGCAGATCAATGTGGGGTTGCTCTGCAACCAGACCTGCCGCCACTGTCACCTGGATGCCGGACCGTACCGCCGGGAAGTCATGACGGCCGAGACGGTCGATCAGGTGATCGCCTATGCCGGTAGAAGCGGGTTTGCCGTGGCGGACATCACCGGGGGCGCCCCGGAACTGAATCCCAACCTGATCCGCTTAATCGCAGGCCTTTCCCGCCTGGTCCCCCGGATCATGATTCGCTCCAACCTGACGGCGTTAAGCGACGACAGTCATTCCTCACTGATCGAATTTCTGAAGGCCCACGGGGTGGTGGTGGTGGCCTCCTTCCCTTCCTTGCAGTCCGGCCAAACCGACGCCCAGCGGGGCCCCGGTGTTTTCCAGCAGGCCATCGACACCCTGCAGCGGCTGAATGCGGTGGGCTATGGCCGGGAAGGCAGCGGCCTGGAACTCAACCTGGTCAGCAATCCCAGCGGGGCCTTTCTTCCCCCCTCCCAGATTGAAGCAGAAAAACGCTTTCGGAAGGAGTTGGAAAACCGGCGAGGCCTGTTTTTCAATCATCTGTACGTTTTCGCCAATGTCCCCCTGGGCCGTTACCGGGACTGGCTGGATCGGTCGGGAAACTTGCAGCGTTACCAGGAAAAGCTGACCTTCGGCTTCAACCCGGCCACCTTGGTGGGGGTTATGTGCCGTTCCCTGGTTTCGGTTTCCTGGGAAGGAATCCTCTACGATTGTGACTTCAACCTGGCCTTGGACCTCCCTTATGGCGAGGGAAAGGTCCATGTCTCGGAAATGGAAGGTCCACCTCCGGCCGGCACCTCCATTCGGGTAGGAGACCATTGCTACGCCTGCACGGCCGGCAGCGGCTTTTCCTGAGGCGGCGCAACCCTCTGTGCCTGAGGTCAGGCCATCATTTTATTCGGAAGAATCATAAAACCTTTCCGCTTCACGGATAACGGGATTATCCCTAACCTCTGCCGGAGTGCCGGCCTGGGTTACGCGGCCCTCGGAATAAACAATGATTTTGTCGCCCAGCCTGTAGGCTTCCTTCAGATCATGGGTGACTATGACTGCCGGGATTTTATACCGTCTCGCCGCTCCGATCAGGTATTGGTGCATCTCCAAACGGAGAGGATTATCGAGGGCTGAAAACGGTTCATCCAACAAGAGCAACTTTGGCCGACGGATGAGCGCCCGGGCCAGGGCCACTCGCTGCCGCTGCCCCCCGGAAATCTCGCCCGGCTTTTTGTCACCCAGCCCTTTGAGGCGAAAACTCTCGATCATCTCTTCCGTTTTTTCCCGTCGTTCCTTTTTCCCCAGCCCTTTCGCCCCGTAGATGATATTGCCCCTGACCGTCATATGTGGGAACAGGGCCAGGTCCTGGAAAAGGTAACCGATGGATCGGTCCTGGGGGGTGACATCGATTCCGGCCCGGCTATCGAAAAGGACCCGCCCGCCTAAACGGATGGATCCCTGACCCGGTTTCATCAGCCCGGCGATCATCTGAAGGGTCATGGATTTCCCGGCCCCGGAAAACCCAAAGAGGACGGTCAGCTCCTCCTCGATAGCCCATTCCACCTCCAGGACAAAACCATCCACTTTTTTACGCAGTTGGAGGGAAAGGGCCATCACTAGGCCTTCCGGCTGAAACAATTGGCCAGATACAGGAATATACCGGAAGTGGCCGTGAGTAAAAGTACCACCCCCTGGGCCTGCGGCCAGTCGCCGCTCCCGGCCAGGGTATAGATGGTCAAGGGCAGGGTGTTGGTTTTCCCGGGAAGGTTTCCAGCTAGCATCAAAGTGGCCCCGAATTCACCCATGGCCCGGGCGAAAGACAGGACCGTCCCCGCGATGATCCCCCGGCGGGCCAGCGGCAAAATGACCTTCCAAATTGTCTCTAGTTCTGATCGGCCCAGGGTGTAAGAGGCCTGGATCAGGTGGGGGTCGATCGACTCGATGGCCGCCCGGGTGGTCCGGACCATGAGCGGCAGGGCCACTACAAAGGAGGCCAGGACGGCCGCGTACCAGGTGAACATGAGGCTCCAACCGGTCCAGGCATACAGACTCTTACCCAGCCAGCCGTTCCGGCCGAAGAGGATGATCAAATAGTATCCGGTTACCGTGGGGGGTAAGACCAGCGGCAGGGTAAACAGGATATCGACCAGTTCCCGGCCCGGAAAGTTTTTCCGGGCCAACAGATATCCGGCCGCCACCCCAACGATCACGATGAAGCAGGTGGCCAGTAAGGCGACCTGCAGGGAGAGCCGAAGAGAAAACCAGACTTCTTCCGTCATGATCTATTTTTTGTCAGCCAGGGTTTTGAACCCATATCGCTCGAGAATGCGTTTCCCCTCGGCAGAAATCACCCAGGAGATGAAGGCCCGGGCCAGTCCTTCGTTTTTGGTGCCCTTGACGGCGGCGATCGGATAGACCACCGGCTGGTAGCTCCCCTCGGGGGCCGGAAGAACTTTCTTCAGGTCCCTGGCACGGGTTGCGGCGTCGGTGGCATAGACCAACCCCGCGTCGACCTCGCCCCGGGCCACATAATCCAGGACCTGGCGGACATTTTCGGCGAAAACCAGCTTGTCTTTCAGAGGCTCCCAGAGATTCAAGTTCCTTAGAACCTGCTCGGCGTATCTCCCGGCCGGAACGGTTTGGGGATTGCCAATGGCAATTTTTTTAACCGTTTTCCGGGTGAGGTCGGAAAATGCCTCCAGGCCTAATGTCGATGCCTTCGGGACAGCCAGCACGACGGTATTCCCGGCGAAATTCATCCGCGTCCCGGGGGCCGTAAAACCTTTCTGCTCCAGTTCATCCATTTCTTTTAGCCCGGCAGAGGCAAATACATCCACCGGGGCCCCGGCTAAAATCTGACGAACCAAGTCCCCCGAGGCCCCAAAGTTGAATTGCACCCGGGTCCCTTTTTGTCCGGCCTTCAAATGATTTTCCCAATTCAGAGAAGGCATCTTTCAAACTGATGGCAGCCGAAACGGTGATCTCCTGGGCTTGGACCGGAAAGGTCAAGACCAGGGTGAACAAAATGAAAATAAAAAGACCTGTCAACAAGTTAAAGAATACTTCCCTTCGTTCGGGATGATCTGTCGGTTCTTTTTGGGGTCCCATCCTATTCATTCCTTTCTCAATTTGTTTTGGAGACCCTGCAGCCAGTCCAGGGCCGCCCGGGCCTGGGACTGCCGGAAGTCATAGGTCAGACGTTCCATCCCGGAAGGGGCCGAACATTGTCCGTTCTTCCATTCGGGACAATTTATCCCGGCAGACCTCCTGCTGAGCCTCGATCAGTTTTTCCACCGATTTCCGGTCACTTTTTTCCAGGAAATGTATTTTGGCCAGGAATTCCAGACGCAGGTCCCGTATATGCTCCACCGGGGCTTTTACCCAATGGTTGAATAATTTTCTTCCGGCCGGGGTAAGGGAAAAGTTTTTACGGTCCGGCCTTTTTTCCTGGGCCTGGCGTTCATGGGCCACCAGTCCCGCCTGCTCCATCCGTAGACAGCAGCGCATAGGTCTGGCTGCGGCCCAGGGTCCAGACCCGGCCTAAATTTTCTTCCAGGTGTTGATACAGATCATACCCGTGCAGGTGGCCGCCGGCCAGGACGCCCAGGATCAGATATTCGGCCGGGTTCCGATCCCGCTCGAGCGAGTGTATATTTTCAGTTGGACTATTCATAATTTGAATATATCCTGTCTTAATGGCCAAAGCAACTTTTTTACCTTGTCCTCCGATCCGCCTATTTCGGTTCAGGAAGATCGAAGCAACCCTGGCCAAGAGATGGATCACGCCAGAAGGATCAGACGTTTTAAGAAGCCCCTTTCCGACATCTCTCCTCTAATGATGGTAATGCCGTAGAATGCCCTCCAGTACGGCCCCGGCGATGGCCCTGGCCTTTTCGGAAATGGTGGAGCAATAGGCCGCATTGTCCCGAGGGTCTACGTCGCCCACCTTCAGACCGACGATTACGGGGGTCTCGTTCCGAATCAAGCCCCGGAGGCGGCCCTGGATTCGGGACAGGACGAGACGCCCGTCCACCTGCGCCACCGATTCCCCGGCTTCCACCCGGTCCCCAACGGCTCTGTAGGATCGAAAAGGCCGGTTACCGGGGCTCGCAGGACCCGCTCACCGGTAAAACTACCGATGTCTCCGGGAATTCCGGCATTGGCTTCCGCTTCCCCTTCGGGATAAATTCGTCCGAGATTGTGACCCCGGTTGGTTTCTACCACCAGATGGACGTCGGTTCCGGCCCGGAAACCGGGTCCCAGGCCGATCACCAAGGGGGCGTCCGTTATGCGGGTCCCCAGGTTCTTTTTGGCCAGGATGGCATCCACCAGCACATCCGGTTTCAGTGTCCTGGCCTGGGATAAATCAGGGTCGATCAGCAGGGGAAGCCGATGATTCCGCCAGGCCTCTTCCGCCTGATCGACGGCCGGGATCAATACCGCCTCGACCCCTTCGACGGTCTGGCGGCCCTCATAGACCGCTTCGCAGAAGGAGACCATCCGCCTTACCGCCAGGGGGTTGAGAATCTCGGTCAGCAGGACCCGGAAATGGGATTGAAACAGGCGCCAGGCCACCTCGCTGGCCATCTCTCCGGCCCCCCGGAGCAGGATGATTCGATCGCGCAACTTCATTAAAACCCCCCTTTGCCGAAAGGACAGATGGGATAGCGGCATTCGGGGCAGTTACGACAGAACCCCCCATGTCCCAGGGCGGCGATTTCCCGACGTGTGGGCTGCTCCCCGGCCAGGATCACCGGCAGCATCAGGTCAAACATGGTGACCCGATGGTAAAAGACGCAGGCCGGCAGGCCCAGCAGGGGGATTTCCCCGAGACGGGCGTAGAGGAACATGGCCCCCGGCAGGACCGGGGTCCCGTAAAAGATAATCCGCGCCCCAGCCTGGCGAATCCCTTTACGGGTCACGTCGTCGGGATCAATGGGACATCCCGCCGGTGGTAACGATAAGGTCGCATCCCGTTTCAACCATTTCCCGGATGGCCTGGGAAATAAGTCCGGCCTTGTCCGGGACGGTAGCCCGCTTAATGATTTGGCAGCCCGAGGCGGCCAGTTTTTCTCCCACCCAGTGGTCAAATCCGTCTTGGACCCGCCCGGTATAGACCTCGGACCCGGTGACCACTACACCGACTTTTTTGGAGATGAACGGCTTGAGGGTGATGATCGGTCGAAAGCGGGCGCAGATGCTTTCAGCCCGGAGGATGGCTTTCTCCGCGATGGTCAACGGGATGATCCGGGTGCCGGCTACCGGATTCCCCGGCTGGACGACCGAATGATTGTGCAAGGTGGAAACGATGATCCGGGGGACGAGGTTGACCTGGTTCAGGGCCGTGACCTTGATTTTCAGCAGGCCTTTGATTTGAGCCACGAAGTTGATCTTTCCCTCCGCCGGGCCCTGCAACGCCAGGTTTTCACCGATCAAGGCGTTGGCCAGGCGATAGGCTGCGTCGTTCTCATGCAGGATCCCCGGCTGGATTTCCAGGACAAAAACGGACTCCTTGCCCAGATCCAGCAGGGCCGGAATATCCTCCGGGCGAATGACATGGCCTTTTTTAAAACCCACCCCTTTGAATTGACCCGGGACGATGCGGGTTATATCGTGGCTCAAAACCAGGCCCACGGCCTTGTGCACACTAACTTTTTTCATGGATCAGCGACCTTTCCGATAATGAAATTGGTTATAGATGCGCCTCGTTAAACCACTTTAAACCACCTGTTACTGGAGCGGGACGCCGGAGATCAAAAAGAGGTATTCTTCCGGCAATAAGAAGGTAAAAGACTGCCCCTTCGAAAAGGAACATTTTCTGGACAGGCTGAAAGGGACCACCGCCTCCAGGGTAACGGCCTCCGGCCCGCAGCGGGCTATAATGGTTGATGATTTTTCATGCTCATAAACGTCTTGGATGGTCCCGACCACCCTGTTGGAGGTTGAGGAAAACGATCCACCCGGGATCAGGACTTCCACCTCTTCAGACCTTATGCCCACAGCCGAAAAGGCGGGGAAGGCCTCCGTCGATCGGTTCGGCAGGTTCAGCATAATACCAAGCTCTTCACACCGAACGGATATCGAATCCCCGGAGGCCTCAGGGTCTTTCACCTTAAAAAGATTTGAAATCCCCAGAAATTTTGCCACCGCCCGGCTGTTCGGGCGACGGTAAACTTCTTCTTTGGCACCCTGTTGGTGAAGTTTTCCATCGATGAGGATGCTTAGGGTATCTCCCAGGAAAAAGGCCTCATGCAAGTCATGGGTCACCATCAAAATAGTCAGATCGTATCGCCTCTGGATGCCTTTTAAGACGAGCCACAACTCCCTTTTCAGCGACTGGTGAAGCGCGGAAAGCGGCTCGTCCAGGACCAGCGTCCGGCAGCCCGAAGCCACCGCTCTGGCGAGGGCCGTCCGCTGCCGCTCGCCGCCGCTGAGATGCGCTACCGCGCGATCTAAAACATGCCTGATATCGAGGGATGCGATCAATTCTCGTACAATCCCGTCTTCAATCTTCTGTTTACTGCCTCGGATGCGCAGGGGGTAGAGAATATTTTCCCTGACCGTCAGGTGAGGAAACAGGGCCAGGTCCTGCGGAACATAGGCCAACCCGCGGCGTTCGGCCGGAAGCCCGATAATATTTTTATCATCCAGTAAAATCTTGCCTTTGTCTGGTTTTCTCAATCCGATGATGGATTCCAGAAGCAGGGTTTTGCCGCTCCCGGTAGGCCCCAGCAAAACGTGGCACGAGGTGGGATCACCTTGCAGGGAAATGTTGCTAAGGGAAAACCCTCCGGCTCGAACAGAAAGTCCCGCTACTTCAAGCATGGCCGGCCCTTCTGGAAATAAGGCGAACTCCATAAAGGGTCCCCAATCCAATGGACAGCAGCAGAAGGATCAGGATGACCGTTCCTTCTATGTCGGCGCTGGAGAGCCGCATGAATATGGCGATCGGCAGGGTCTCGGTCTTCATAGCCATCGACCCGGCGATGGTGATGGTGGCCCCGAATTCCCCTACGGCCTTGGCCCAGGACAAAATCGCGGCCGCCCATAATCCCCTTTTACTCAACGGCAGGGTAATGGTCCAAAAGGCCTGCAGCGGAGTGGCCCCCAGCGTGCGCGCCACCGCTTCATAGCGAACCGGTATTTCATCCATGGCCGCCTTGGTCAGCCGCGTGGCTACACCGGCAACCGTGACGAACTGGGCCAGAAAAATCCCGATGGAGGTAAAAACGACCTGGATCCCTTGCCCCTGAACCCACAATCCCAGCGGGTTATTGAAAAAAATTAACAGCATGGCGCCCAGCGCCGCCGGAGACACAATCATCGGGAGTTCCAGGATCGTATCGACGGCCGTCTTAAAGGGAAAGGCGTAGCGGGAGAGCGCGTAGGCCGACGGGACGGCGATCACCATGGCCAAACCCGTACTAACGGTGGCGGCCACGACGCTCAACCGCACGGAAAAAAGGGTCCTTTCCGAAAAAATCGTCTCCCAGAGCATTTCCCCCTTAAAAAAATAAAAAAGGGACCCGATCAGCGCGGCATAGAGACCGAAGGTCAGAAATGCGCAGAGGATGGTGGCCTTCCGGAAGGTCATTATTTTTTGATCCAGTCCTTGGGAACCACATATTCGCCCCCCACCGGTTTTTGTTCCCCTATCCAGGTTGCCGCATCGGCGCTGCTCATGAAATAGTGGTATTTTCGATAGATCGCTTTACCCTCATCCGAAAAAAGAAAGTCCATGAACTTCTGAGCCAACAGCCGGTTCTTGGTGAACCGGGATATGGCGATCGGAATATAGCCGATCCGAAGGATCTCCGCCGGTTTCAGGGGTATGGTCTCGATCCTTTCCGGGTCCCAGTGTTCAAAAACCCGCCAGCCGATGACCGCGTCGACCATCTTCAGCGATACGGCCGTAGCGGTTTTTTCACAGCTCTCGGTGTAATTGATCAGGTTTTTCTTGAGGTGTTCCTTCTCGGCCGGAGTAAAGAAGGATTCGATGATTTCTACGGCATACAGTCCCACACACACCCCTTCCGGGTTGGCAATGGCCACTTTGATTCCGGGCCGGGTCAGGTCTTTCAAGGTTTTGATCTGCTTGGGGTTGCCTCTTTGGACGTTGATGGCGGGGACCAGGTACACGACGTATTTTTCCGTATCGGGAAAGACACACTCCCTTTTGCTTGGCCAACTCCATGAAATCGGATGACCCCGGGAAATAGAGATCGCCCTTCTTCCCCAGGATCATCTGCGACAGCACATACCCGGACCCGCCGAAGGTTACGTCCACCTTGATCCCGGTCTTGGCCTCAAAAACCCTGGCCGCCTCGGTGGTCGGCGGCTGGCTGGCCGCCCCGGCAAAGACCATCAAGCTTTCTGCGGCCACTGAGTTTTCAGCCGAAGTCCAACTAAACGAAATTACCAACAAACTGATCAACAAAAAACAACCTGACTTACTCCCAATCAACATAACGCCTCCTTCTTTTTTTTCCATTTCGATGGTTACTGATCGTGTTGGATTATGATTTACCAGACCACTTCAAACCGCGTAAGGATGGCCTGTTCGTTGTCGATTTTTTTGCCGCTCACGGTGATGGCGTCATCGAACTTGGTGTAATAGAAGTTCACCATGAACCGCAGCATGTCATTGGGGTACCAGGTCAGACCAAACGTGTATCCGGAAGCCTTGTCCGTGTAGCGTTTCGGGTCGGCAAAGCCCAGTTTCAGGATATCGTCGTCCATTTCGATCCATTCGTACCGCCCCACCAATTGGAAGGCCCCGCAGTAGCCCGGCTTACCGAGCTTGAAGGGCTTTTTCGGGGTAATCTGTTGCGGCAACCCGTTCCGCCAGGGCTCCTCCTCGCCGGTGAGGAACCACCCCAGTGAAACGTAACCGGCATTGTTTTCGAAGCTGGCCTTCTTTTTGTTGTAGGTCAGGTCATTCAACTGCAGAGTCATGTACTCGGACTTTAGGGAAACCGGCCCCATCATCCAGGCCAGTTCAGCCCCCATGCGGTTGCGGCTCCCGTCCTGGGTCACCGTATCATCGAACTGCAGGAAGGTCGTCCCGCCTTCGGTTTTATATTGATAGCGCCACCAGTCCGTCGAGGGTTTGGTAGTATGCTGGGCCCCGGTGGTGAAGGCGCCGCCAATATGCAGCCCTTTCAGGAGCTTGTTGCCCATTTGGGAAAAGGGCGCCAGGGTCACCCGACCGGCCACGTCCTTCTGGTCGTCTACGTCGCTGGAATTGATCTTCCTGCCGTTGAAGACACCCCATTGATAGTACAGGAAATCTTTGCTGATGTTCCCGTGCAGCATGATCCCGATGTCGCGGGAAGGGGCAAAGTTGTTGGCCAGCGAGCGTTCGATGAAATCGATCCAGTTGTCCGAATGGAGTTCCTCCAGGCTGAAGGGGATCTTGTACTGGCCGAACATCAACTGGGCCTCGGGCCAATAACGGATGTTCATGAAGGCATCGTTCAACCGGGCATTGCCCTCGCCCATGTCGTATTCCACGCTGAAGTCGTAATGTTTGTAAAAAGTCCCCAGGGCCGCAATACGGGCTCGCCGGATCAGGAAGGTGTCGTTGCTGGGGTGGTCGTTCAGGAACCAGCGGTAATCGGCATGCAGCCGTCCGGAAAGTTTGAGCTTGTTCTCACCGTCCGCCGACTCCATGGTGAAGCCCTTTTTGAAATCCACCTTGGCGTTGCCCGCCGGAGCCTTTTCTTCCTGGACCTTCTTTTCCAGTGCCCGCAGGCGCTGCAGTTCGGCATCCTCGGCTTCCGCCTGCTTCTTCAGTTCCTGATACTTTTCCGGAGTGACCATCTTGCTGTTCAGCAGGATTTCCAGGATCTGTTCATTCACCGACTTGGCCTGAACCAACGTGGGCATAAACTCTACAAAAACAACAAATAAAGAAGCCGCCACGCACAAAATTGACCAAAAGCTCTTTTTCATACCTTCTCCTTTATTTTTTTATTTCAAATGCTTCAACCAGGCCAATGCCGCCTCCGATTGGGATAAACGGAATTCGTTAATCAGTCGCTCCATCCTGGATGTGGCCAAGTCTTTTCGGACAATCAGCCGGTCCATTTTGTGCTGGCAGACCTCCTGTTGGGCCGCGAAAAGTTTTTGCAATGATTTCTGATCTCCTTTTTCCAGAAAATGGATTTTGGCCAGAAATTCCAGACGCAGGTCCCGGACATGTTCCACCGGGGTCTTTACCCAGGCCTTGAACTTTTTTCGGCCTGCCGGAGTTAAAGAAAAAACTTTACGATCCGGCCTCTTCTCCTGGGCTTGGCGTTCGTGGGTCACCATTCCCGCCTGTTCCATCCGGGACAGCAGGGCATAGGTCCGGCTGCGGCCCAGGGTCCAGATTCGGCCCAGATGTTCCTCCAGGTATTGATAGAGATCGTACCCGTGCAGGGGGCCACCGGCCAGAGCGCCGAGAACCAGATATTCTGCAGGGTTGCGGTCTCGTTCCTGCGGTTCTAAATTTTTATTTTGACTATTCATAGTTACCCAAGCATCCAGTCCATATACCCCCCGGATCAATCCCGATCGGTTGTTAGCCGTTGTATCGCCGTAAAATTCCCTCCAGCACCGCCCCGCCTATGGCCCTGGCCTTTTCGGAAATAGTGGAGCAATAGGCTGGATTGTCCCGTGGGCCCACATCGCCCACCTTAAGACCGACGGTTACCGGCGTATCGGTCCGAATCAAACCCCTGATAATACCCCGGATTTGAGCCCGGACCGGATGCCCGTCCACCTCCGCCACCGACTCGCCGGCTTCCACCCGGTCCCCGAAGGTTTTATCGGATCGGAAAACACCGGTTACAGGAGCTCGCAGGACCCGCTCACAGGTAAAACCGCCGATATTGCCGGGAGTTCCCGTATTGGCTTCCGCTTCTCCTTCGGTATAGATTCGTCCGAGGTTGTGGCCCCGGTTGGTTTCCACCACCAGGTCGGCGTCGGTTCCGGCCCGGAACCCCGGTCCCAGGGCCACCACCAAAGGAGCGTCCGAGAGGCGGGTCCCTGTATTTTTTTTGGCCAGAATGGCATCCACCAGCACCTCCGGATTCAGTGTCCTAGCCTGCGACAAATCGGGGTCGATCAGCAGGGGAAGTCGATTATGTCGCCAAACTTCCTCTGCTTGATCGGCGGCCGGGATCAATACCGCCTCGACCCCTTCGACGGTCTGGCGGCCTTCATAGACCGCTTCGCAGAAGGAGACCGTCCGCCTGACCGCCAGGGGTTTGGGAATCTCGGTCAGCAGGACCTTAAAATGGGATTGAAACAGGCGCCAGGCAACCCCGCTGGCCATCTCGCCGGCTCCCCGGATCAGGATAAGATCTTCTCTCCGCTTCATTAGAATCCCCCTTTACTGAAAGGACAAATGGGATACCGGCATTGGGGACAGTTGCGGCAGAACCTCCCATGCCCCAGGGCGGTGGTTTTCCCGATGAAATATTCTCCCCATTCTCCAGGATGGCTAACATCGGGTTCTTTATAATTCACATTATGACTATTCATAATGTGAATATATACTCGAAGAGCCTTCTTCAATGCAAGATTTTTTTCACCTTTTTTCTGAGAATTTGTCTCTAACCATGGAGGTAAGAATCTAGATTAAAAGACGTTATCTTTAAATCTGTTAAGTGGCTTTTACTACAGCCAAAAATATTTCAAATATTTTTGGCTAGGGATTTAATAAAAACTTGCTTTGGGGGAAGGGGAGTATTACATATTATAAAATAAGAGGGGTATAAAACGATTATCGATAGACAGCCGGATGAAAAACAAGCCAATCAAGGTAAAAATCAATACTACTTTTGCGATAGGCAATACTGCGGCCTTTAACTCGCAATTTAATCAAAGCGGTGATTTACTTTTGGAATTGGAACCCGGTACCACCATTCAAGAACTGCTGCTGGGGCTCCCGGGTTTGGGCTCCCCGGAAAACTGGTCCGACCTTTTCCTCCATGTGTTTGTTAATCATAAAAATGCTCCCTTTGACCGGGTTTTGGAAGATCGAGACGTCATCGACATCCACATTCCCCTGACCGGGGGCTAAGAGTCGATCTAACCAAGCGCCATCTGGATAAACACTGTCAGGAACAATGCTTTCATCGTAAACCCTCTTGGCCTTGGGGTCACCCGCGAAACCTGAAAAAAGCCTTGTGAGAAGACCGTCGCGGGTTGAACTGCCATTATCGTCTGTCTGGCGACAAGATATGAACACGTCGAATCGCAGGGCATACCGCACTTTCTGACTTTCCAATTCCAGTACTAACCGTTTGAATTCTTCGATTACATTCATGCAGTTTTCCCCTTGGCCCAACGTTGTGGCTAACCGGCGCGCGAAAGGAGGCGAAGCCGACTGAAGCGCGTCCGGTTGAGCCGCGTGTTAGGACCGACCGTGTCAGATGTCGGGCAGGAGCTTACTTTTGCCTGACTATATCGACCGAGATCTCCACTGCCGGAATCGTTCCTCTGTTCTCAAGCCAGTGTGTGGTGTTCCTATCCTCGGGCCAGCCCACTCCCGGCCCATAGTCCGTAGCGACTCCATTTCGATGGTCAGTGATCGTTCCTTGCAGTATGTAGACGGTGCCTGGTCTGTCTTTATGGTCGTGAATCGGGCCGAAGACGCCACCAGGCTCAATGGTCACCATACGCATTCGAAGTTGGCGCCCTGCCAGGCCCTCGATCTCAGGGCCAAGGTCAACCGTTGCAAGTAGCTTCATCGTAACACCTTTCGTCTCAGGTGCCGCCTGTTCGTTGCTCATCCTGCTCTCCTCTCTCTACTTCCAGGGCCTAAGATAGTATTATACATTGAAAATAGCATTCCTAATTGGACGCCCCGGAATGCTAGGCCGCTAACGACTCGCCGGGGTTTCGCGCCACTGAACCCCCAACCGCGTCGGCACGGTACAGGAACATCTCGGGCATTCCGATGTCGAGACCACCATGATCTACACCCATCTCTTGAACCAAGGCTCCCTGGGCGTGGTAAGCCCCGTCGACAAGCTGTAATAGATCATTGACGGTTTGCCCCCTTTGTTCCACCCGTCATTCTGTCCGATGCCAAACCAGGAAATTAACAGCTTGCCGAAAAAGGCCCATCCCTTCGCTTTAACACCGGACCGGTTTGTAGGATTATCTGTAAAGGTAGTTCGATTAGATCAATTTTTTAGGTAATGTCAATCGAAAAATAATAACAAAAACCCCCTTGGTTTTTGGCAACGGACCTTTCCTTCCCAGTTCGATGAAGACTGCGATGTGACCCTGGAGTTGGCCCCCGGTTCTCCTATGCAGGAATTGCTACTGCGGCTCCCGGCTTTAGGGTCCCCGGAAAACTGGTCCGATCTGTTTCTGCACGTGTTTGTCAATCACCAGATAGCTCCCTTCGACCGGATCCTGCAGGACCGGAGTATCGAAAACCTCCTGAATCAGGGCCTCTTCAATGACCTCTCGAGGAGGACCCATCCCCTGGATCCGTCCGGCGCGCAATAAAATCAGCCGTTGACAATATTGGGCCGCGAGGTTGATGTCAGGCGAGGCGATTAAAATCGTCAGCCGCTGATACTGGTTAAGCTCCAGGAGAAGGTCCATGATCTTGACTTAGTGTTTAATATCCAATTTTTCTTGACACCAATGACCGGTTGTTCTATAACAAAAACATTAATTCTATATAGAAAACAAAAAAGACCGGCAGTAATAAAATAGCCGACCAACCAAAACAAGTCCTTGCCGTGAAGGGATCTTCCCAAAGACCAGATTCTCCTTATCTAGAGATACTGGGCCGGGGGATACCGGTCATCGAGAATAATGTTCGGCTATGACGTGCGACTTTCATGTTCTAGCGAAAGCCGAAATCGATAAAGAACCGCAGGACTTTTTCAATAGAATCATTACCAAGGAGGAAATTATGTCTTTAGAAGGAAAACTGGCATTGGTAACAGGCGCTTCCAGGCCCAAAGGTATCGGGAGGCACGCCGCCCTGACGCTCGCGAGACAGGGGGCGGATGTAGTGGTAACCGGCTTTCATCACCTGGAAGGGGCGGAGGCCTTGGCCGAAGAGATTAAGGCTATGGGCCGGAAAGCTATGGCCGTCCGGATGGATGCGAGTGTGGCCGCCGATGTGGCCAAAGGCTTTGCGGCCATTAAGGCGGAGCTCGGGCCCGTTGATATTGTGGTGAACAATGCCGCCCTGATGGGGCACAACATCAGCATTGCCAAGACCACCACGGAAGAATGGGATTATGAAGTGAAGCTCTGTCTCAATTCCGCGTTCTATTGCCTTAAAGAGGCCTGGGCGGATATGTGCGCCAAAAAGTGGGGCCGGATCGTCAATATGACGTCCGTGGCCGGGGTTCTGGGCGGCGCGGGGCAGACGAGCTACGGGGCGGCCAAGGCCGGTCTCATTGCGCTGGCCAAATCGGCGGCCCTGGAGGGGGCGCGGTTCAATATTACGGCCAACAGCGTGCTCATCGGCATCTGTGCCACGGATGGCTATGATCTGCTCCCGGAGCCGGTCCGTCAGGCCGTGGAGAAAAAGACGGTCTTCCGCAGACCGGCCCATCCCCAGGAAATCGCCGATGCCATCGCCTACCTATGCTCAGACAGCGCTGCCTATATGACGGGATCCATCATGAATCTGATGGGCGGTCTGGATCTTTTTGTGTTTTAAACGGTGGAGGGGAATATGGATTATGAAACCTTGCTGGTTGAAAAAGAGGGAAATATTGCGGTCGTCAAGCTGAACAGACCTCCAGTAAATTCTCTCAATGTCAAAATGTACCAGGAGATTTATGATGCTTTTGGCGATCTCGAAAAAGACGAATCGGTTAAGGCGGTTATCCTGACCGGGACCGGCGATAAAGCCTTTGCGGCGGGTCTCGATGTAAAAGAAGTGGCCGGAAAATCGATACCGGATTATTTTGCCTTTCGGAATGTCTCCAGAATGTGTCTCGACAAGGTCGCCGGTATTGAAAAACCCACCATCGCCGCAATCTTTGGCTTTGTTTTGGGCGGCGGCTGTGAGCTGGCCCTGGCCTGTGATCTGAGGATTGCGGCAAGCGATACTTCCATAGGCTGTCCGGAGATTAATTTGGGCATCATACCGGGCTCAGGCGGTACCCAGAGGCTCCCCAGGTTGATCGGCATCGCCAAAGCAAAGGAACTTTTGTTTATGGGGGATACGGTTAATGCCGAGGAAGCCTGTTCCCTAGGCCTGGTGAATAAGGTTGTGGGCAAAGAGGCCTTACTGGAAGAGGCGAAAGCCTGGGCGAAAAAGTTGGCCTCTAAACCAAAGGTAGCCCTGAGTCTCCTTAAGAATACCATAGATAATGGAATGAATATGGATCTTCAGTCGGCGATAACGTATGAGAATAATTGTTTTGTCATCGCCTATGTTTCCGAAGACGGCCGAGAGGGGTTCCAGGCTTTTATAGATAAACGGAAACCAAGTTTTAAAGATAGATGAGATTGAAAAGGAAAGCATCCCCTTTCCTTGTTAACCCTGGCGGAGTGCTTGGGGTCGGGCTTGGGCTTTTTCACCTGCTACCCTCGGCCTGTTTTACCCTTGGGTATCTCCACCGTCCTGCCGGCCCTTGTACGGGCCAATCTCTGTCCACTCATTTTCTGCGTAACCACCTATATTACCACCCATTCCGATCGAAACTGACCAGTGATTCCGGAGCAAACTGACCACTGATTCCGGTGGGAAACTGACCAGTAAACCGACTGGCCCGGAATCGAAAAAGTTAACAGCGGCGCAGGATAAAATCTGGTGCTACCCTGCCTCCCAACTCAACAGGGGAGGTAACGGGAATGGCCAATCGGAGGTTATCCATGCGCAAGATCAAAGAAGTTTTACGTTTACGCTGGGAGTTAGGTTTAGGGCGTCGTCAGACGGGACGAATCTGCTCTATCTCCCACAATACCGTAGCCGAGTACGAACAGCGGGCTCAGGCGGCCGGACTGTTCTGGCCTTTACCGGAGCATCTGGACGATCAGGCCTTAGCGGCCCAGATGTTTCCATCTCCCACGCTTCCTGTTTCCGACTCATCCTCGGCCAGTTCCGGATTGGTCTGAGCTCCATGAGGAACTCCGTCGGCCGGACATGACCCTCCAGTTGCTCTGGCATGAATACCAGGAGCAACATCCCCAGGGGTATCGCTACAGCCAGTTCTGCGAACTATACCGGCGTTGGGCCAAAAAACTGGACTGGTGCCTTCGGCAGGAACACCGGGCCGGAGAAAAGCTGTTCGTGGACTTCTCCGGCCAAGGCATCCCCATCACCCATCCGGAAACCGGCGAGGTGACCTTTCATACCCTCTTCGTAGCGGTTTGGGGCGCCAGCAACTATACCTACGCCGAAGCTTGTCTGTCCGAGAAACTACCCCACTGGATCGGGGCCCATGTCCGGGCCTTTGGTTTCTTCGGCTGTCTGCCCAAGGTCCTGGTTCCCGACAATCTGGGAGCGGCCGTTAATAAAGCCTGCCGTTATGATCCGGACATCAACCCCACGTATCAAGAAATGGCCCGCCATTATGGCCTAGCGGTCATCCCCGCCCGGGTCCGCAAACCAAAGGATAAAGCCAAGGCGGAGGCGGGGGTACTCTTAGTCGAGCGCTGGATCCTGGCCGCCCTGCGACACCGGACCTTTTTCTCCTTGGCCGAGGCCAACCAGGCCATCCGGGAACTGTTGATCCGGTTGAACCAAAGACCCTTCAAAAAACTCCCCGGTTCCCGGCAGGAGCGCTTCCTCACCCTGGATAAACCAGCCGCCCAACCCGTAAGCGGACCTCCTTACGAATACGCCGACTGGCTCAAGGCCCGGGTCAATGTCGACGTCCACATCGAAGTGGACGGCCACTTTTACAGTGTTCCCTATCCGCTGGTCCGGGAACAGGTCGATGTCCGTCTCACCCGGGCCATCGTCGAGGTCCTGTTTAAAAACCGCCGGGTGGCTAGCCATGTCCGCAGTTTCCGTAAGGGCGGCTACACCACCCGGCCGGAACATCTCCCGCCGGCCCATCAACACCACCGGGCCTGGACCCCGGAACGGATCCTGGGCTGGATCGAAAAAATAGGCCCCTACACCGCCGCCGTCGCCCGGGAAATCCTCCAGGCCAAAGACTACCCGGAACAGGGCTTCCGGGCCTGTTTAGGCTTGATCCGCCTGGGGGATCGCTTTTCCCACGAACGACTGGAGGCCGCCTGTCAACGGGCAACTCGGATGAAGCAATACCGTTATCAAAACATCAAGTCGATCCTGACTTCCGGTTTGGACCGTCAAACGTTAATCCCTATCCCAGAACCCCCGCTCCGTCTGCACCCCCATATCCGGGGGAAGGACTATTACCAGTAAAGGAGAAATCATGCTGATCCAACCGACCATCGACTACCTGTTACGGATGAAGCTCTTCGGTATGGCCCGCGCCTTCGAAGAACAACTCAATCAACCGGCCACCCAAGCCCTCAGCTTCGAAGAACGCTTCGGTCTGCTCGTCGACCGGGAGTGGACCTCTCGTGAAAACCGACACCTGGCCCGGCGGCTGAAAGCCGCCAAACTCCGGGAACCGGCTTGTCTGGAAGAGGTCGATTACCGGCACAAACGGGGCCTGCATCAGGCCGTCCTGCAAAGCCTGGCTTCCGGTCAGTGGCTGACCCATCACCAGAACGTCATCATCATCGGACCCACCGGTTCCGGAAAAACCTACCTGGCCTGCGCCCTGGCTCATCAGGCCTGCCGTCTGGGGTTCGCCACTCGCTATACCCGAATCCCCAAGCTCCTCCATGAACTCCAGATGGCCAAGGCCGATGGCTCCTACTCCCGCGTCTTGGCCCGCCTGGCCAAACTCCCCTTGCTGATCTTAGACGATTGGGGGCTCAACCCTTTGCAGGCGGCCGAACGCCATGACCTCCTGGAGGTCCTGGAGGATCGCTATGACCGCTCCTCGACCCTGGTCACCAGCCAGTTCCCCATCGCCACCTGGCATGAAACCATCGGAGAACCCACCCTGGCCGATGCCATCCTGGATCGCCTGGTTCACCAGGCCCACAAAATCACCTTGAAAGGAGAATCCATGCGGAAAACACGTTCCCCCTTGACTCAAACTGACCAGTCCGTAGTATAATCTTTTCTCCTGCGTCGCTGCGCTCCGATCTCTGGTCAGTTTGACCGGAACCGGTGGTCAGTTTGAGCGGAATATGCTTCCTGTTAAATTCCAGGGAACAAAATCCTTGCCGATACGTTATTATAGTGTATGGGCCTCAAAGACCAGCGAGATGAACCCTCTTTAATTAAGCAATTCAAAGACGGCGATCTGTCCATTTTCGAAGTAATCCTCAGGAAATATCAAAATAGAATTTATAATCTCTGCCGTTATCTCCTCGGAAATCCTCAAGACGCGGAGGATGCCGCCCAGGATCTATTCCTTAAAAATGAATTTCAGGCCGAGGATCTGGCTTCAACCGAGGCGTCCCCGGAGCAACGCTACCAATCGAAGGAGATCGGTCGGGCCATCCAGGCGGCCCTGGATCGATTGCCCGGAGATTCGAGGGCCGTTATCGTCCTGCGGGAAATGGAAGGGCTTTCCTATGAGGAAATGGCCGAGGTGCTGCATACCTCAGATGGAACAATAAAATCAAGGATCTCAAGAGCGAGAGAAGAGTTGTTCAAGCTCCTGCAAAAAAATACGAATCAAGAAAAGTGATGGTTTCGCAAAAAGTCCCCCGGGCTGTCATTGCGAGGAGTGAAGCGACGAAGCAATCCCCAAGAATCAGCTAGTTGCCATGGTGGGGATTGCTTCGCTTCGCTCCTCGCAATGACGGGTTTTTCGACTTTTTGCGAAACCATCAAAAGTGATTTGGAACAATATCGAATCTCAATCGTTTAAGAATATGGGGTTAATGAGAATAGATTTGGACGAAAGGACTCGAAGAAGGAGTGCTATGCCCTTGACGACAAGAAAGCTGGGAGACTGGTCAAAGGATAGGGCCCCGGCTTTGGCGGTCTTGCTTACCACCATCATTTTTTCCGCGGTTTATGATAAATCCATGCCGGCAAGACGAAAAGTGACGGACCCGTGGCCTTTTCCGACGACCTAGACCTGATCCGACGCTTTAAGGGCGGCGACCGTCCGGCCTTCGAGGAGCTACTCCGCAAATACCAGGACAGGATATTCAATCTCTGCCGCTATATGCTTCAGGATGCCGAAGAAGCCCAGGATGCAGCGCAGGACAGTTTTCTCAAGGCGTATGCCGCCCTCAAGAATTTTAAGCCTGACGCCGCCTTTTACACCTGGCTTTACCGCATCGCCGTCAACACCTGTCTTGACTACAGAAAAAAGTTACGCCCCGAGCCTTGCGAAGATGAATCTGCCGTCAACAACCTACCCACCCACCAACCTTCTCCTGAACGGCTGGTTCAATCAAAGGAAACCGGCCGGCTGATAGAGACCGCTCTCCGTAGTCTCTCGAAGAAGTTTCGAACGGTGATCGTGTTGAAGGAGATCGAGGGGCTTTCCTATGAAGAGATTGCCGCGGTGTTACCGGCATCCATCGGAACGGTGAAATCGAGGCTATCAAGGGCGCGGGAGGAGTTGCGCAAGCTCCTGCAAAAAAAGGGTTGAAACGAAGAAGAATTTTGGGAACAAAATCGAATCTCAGTCGTTTAACAGTATGGAGGGAGAAAAAATGAAGTGTTCACAAATAAGAAAAATGATCTCCCCGTTTGTGGACGATGAACTCGGTCCTGACCAAGCGAAGATATTCATCTCCCACATTCAGGGATGTCCGGCTTGCCAAGAATCGTTGGAAGAGACCATGTCCATCCATCAACTCTTCGACCCTGCAGAAAGGTTCGAGGCCCCTTATGGGTTTGCCACGAGGGTCATGGCCCGAATCGAAGAAAATGAAAAAAGTGCCCCTTTCTGGGGTTTTTTTACCCTTCAGCCCGTCTTTCTGCGGGCGGTGGAGGTAGCCTTTGCCCTGATCGTCGTCTTTATCGGTATGGTTTCCGGTAACCTGCTCGTCACCGGTAGAACCCCGGAAAGGCCCATGACCGTTCAAGAATCATTTTCTCTGGATCTCTTTCAGGCCACTCCTCCGGATTCAATCGGAGGCGTCTATGTGACCCTAGCGGGAGCAGCCGATGAAAGATAACCTCCTAAAGTATATCCTGATCGTCTCTTTATTGTTGAATTTTTCGCTGCTCGGGGCCGCGGCCTTCACCCATTACCGGATGACACGGTTCGGTCCTCCTCCTTTAGCAGGCTTGATCGGCGGCCCGGTTCGTCCAGGTCCTTTCGGCCCGGGCATGTTCTTCGAAGAGCTGTCCTTAAAGCCGGAACAAATCAAGCTCTTTCAGAAAAAAGCGGGGGAGTTTCATAGTGGCCTGGCCAAGGAGAGACAGGAAGTGGAGCGGCTAAGGACTTCCCTCATCACCCTCATGCGGGCGGATAACCCCGATCGCAAGGCCATCGAGGCGACCATAAGCCATATTAATAAGATTCAGGAAGACATACAAAAGACCGTCGTTTCACACATGCTTGAATTCAAGTCCATGCTCGGCCGGGAGCAGCAGAAAAAATTTCTGCATTTGATCGAGAGCGCCATGGCCCAGCGGCGGGGAGAGATATGTCCGTAGGGGAGGATGGCAATGAATTATCACTACTTGGCTAAGGAACTCTATTACCAGAGGCGAAGAACTCTGGCGGCGATCATCGGTCTTTCCATAGGAATCGCCCTGCTGATCATCCTTAACGCCCTTTCCGCCGCCTATCGCCAGGCGGCTCGCGTTCCCCTGGAAGAGATCGGGGCCGATGTCACGGTCCAGCGGTCGGGGAATGTGCCGGAGCAGCTTAGCGGGGTCGTTTTTCCCTGTTCGGCCGAGACCATCCGCGAGGCGCAAGTGAAAAAGATCGAAGGCCTGGGGGGGGTGAAAGGGGTAGGTACCGCCGTTCTGCTTTGGGTCTTTGATCCCCATAAGGCCTGGATCGTCCTGGGAATAGAACAGAACAATAGGGTCGGTCCGGCAACGCTTTCTCGCGCGGTGACCGAGGGACGGTTTCTTACGGAAGGTCGATCCGAAGCCCTCATGGAAGCGTCTTACGCCCGCCAGTTCGGCCTCAAGGTGGGGGATACCCTGTCGGTGGCTGGCAAGACGTATCCGGTCGTTGGGTTGATCGATGCCTCCCGGGCCGCTAAAATCGCCGTGGCCAACGTCTATCTGCCTTTGGTGGAAGCGCAAAAAATGGCCGCCTCTTCCCCCCTGGTGCAATCCGTCTCCCCCTTCGGCCCGTCCGATGTCAATCTCCTTTTTATCAAAGCCGACCAGGAAAAGATTCCCGCTTTGGCCGTTGCCTTGCGAGGGCTCATCGGTAAAGGGGCGACCATCGCGACGCCCGAGTCCTTCCTGAAGCTCCTGGGCAGCCTCTTTGCCCTCTCGGATAAATTCACCCTGGCCGCCTCCCTGATCGCCGTCATCGTGGCCGTCTTGATTGCCTTTAAGACCATGGCCGGCAACATCACCGAGCGGACTCGGGAGATCGGCGTGCTCAAGGCGGTGGGTTGGACGAACCGGAACGTGGTGACGCAACTCCTCTCGGAGTCGATCGTCCAGTGCTTTCTGGCCGGCCTTCTAGGGTTGGCCCTGGCCATCGTAATCACCTTTGGGTTGAGCTTCATGAAGGTCAATATCCCTATTCCTTGGGAAATGAGTCCTAAACCCCATTTCCTGCCGGGGGGCGGAGACCAGGTCTTCAAAACGCTTTCTCTCCCCGTGCACGTCTCGTGGGCCCTGGCCTGTTTTGCCCTTCTACTTTCAGTAGTCATCGGCGGCGTGACCGGCGGGTTGCTCGGCCGGAATATTTCAAAAATCAAACCAGCGGAGGTTTTACGACATGAATAACGGAACGATCTTAACCGGGGCCGGTCTCACCAAGAAATATGGTGATCTGACTGTGGTGCGGGATGTCTCGCTCTCTCTGGCCAGCGGGGAATTCGTCTGCCTGGCTGGAAAATCAGGCTCCGGAAAGACGACACTCCTGTCATTGCTTTCGGGACTGGAGCGCCCCACGGAGGGAAAGGTCATGCTGGACGGGAAGGAAATTACCAGCGCTACCGAGGATGAATTGGCCCTTTTCCGTCGGGATAACGTCGGTTTCATCTTTCAGTCCTTCAACCTGATCTCCACGCTCTCCGCCTGGGAGAATGTGGCCCTCCCGCTTTTTCCAATAAAGATGCCGGCGGAAGAGCGGGAAATGCGGGCCATGGAGCTGCTGGAGAAAATGGAGCTACTCCCCAGGTCGGACCATTTGCCCTCGGCCCTTTCCGGCGGAGAAAAACAAAGGGTGGCTATCGCCCGGGCGCTCATCAACCACCCCAAGATCCTCTTTGCCGATGAGCCGACCGGAAACCTGGACTCGGCCACCGGTGAGGCCATCCTGGAGATCCTGGAAAGACTCCATCGCCAAGAGGGAGTCACCATTCTGATGGTGACCCACGATGCTGAACTTGCCAAAACCGCGGATCGTCTGATCCGGATGCACGATGGAAAGGTGGTCTCATGAAAAAAATTATTTTTGTGTGTTTTTTGGCCTTGGCCATTTTTAGCCTGGGGGGCAAAATCGAGGCGGCCACCTCGATCAAGATTGACGTGCTCTACATGAACCACGGCCCCCTCCTGGATACGCTCAACAAGATGAAGGGTATTTTTTCCACGTATGGCGACAAAATTATTGTGGCTTGGCATGACTTCGACACGGAAGAGGGGGAGCAGTTCAAGGCCAAAATGGGAATACGACAGCATATACCGCTGGTCATTTGGATAGACGGCCAACCCAAATGGACCGTTGCCGGGAAGCCCATCGCCTTCACCGGCTTCCCTACGGGTTCAGGCCCGGCCTTCTTTCAAGGCCAATGGACAATGGAGGACCTCAAAGGTGCCCTCAACCTGGCAACGGGCAAAAAGTGAGCGGGCTATGAACTATCGGTATGTACTGAATGAGCTTCGACACCATCATAACCGGACCTTGGTGAACGTCCTGGGTATTGCCATAGGGATCGCCCTCTTTGTGGCTATCAACGCCGTCTCGACGGCCTATCAAAAGGCAGTAAGCCTGCCTTTTAAAAATCTGGGCGCGGACCTCGTGGTCCAGAAACCCGAAAAGCGCGCGGTTAATGGGGTTCAAACCGCTACCTCGATGCGGGGGATTCGCCTGCCCTTCTCGAACCAGTTGTTGGGGCCTGAAGAGGTCAGGAAACTGGCCTTCATAGAGGGTGTGGGTTCCACGGCCTCTTCCTTGCTCCTTTGGGAGTTCGACCGAAGCGGTTTTCAGACCATTATGGGCGTAGACCTTTCCCAACCGAGCCTGGGACCGGTCAAAGTCAAGGAGTGGCTGAAAGAGGGCCGCTTCCCTGAGAAAGACGGAGAGATCGTCCTGGAAAAACACTATGCCAAATTCCATCACGCGGCCCTGGGCGGGACCATGATGATTGAGGGCCGGCCCTTCACGGTGGTGGGCCTCCTGGAGATCAAAGAAGGCTCCCAGATCGCATCGGCTAATATCTACCTCCCCTTGGCTGATGCGCAGAAGCTCCTTTCCGAAAAGGCCCAGGGGGTCAATATCGTCTATCTGCGGCTTACCAATCCCTCACTTTTGAGCCAGGTGAAGACGCAGATCGCCAAAGAAGTACCCGGTGCCTCCGTCACGAGTTCCGATTCTTTTTTAGAACTGATGGGGGGTGTTTCCAAAATTTCCGACCAGTTTTCGTTTCTCGTATCCATTATCGCCCTCGGCGGGGCCATATTTCTGATCATCAAGACCATGCTGGCCAACCTGGTGGCCCGCTCCAGCGAGATCGGCATTTTAAAAGCCGTAGGCTGGACCGAGAAAGATGTGCAACAGCAACTGATGGGCGAGGCCCTGCTGCAATCCTTCGCCGGGGGCCTCGTGGGTCTAATGGCTGGTTATGGGATTTCTTACCTGTTGGGGGGGAATCTCTTCATTCCCGTATCAACCCCTTGGGAGATCAATCTCACTCCCGCTTTTGCCAAGGAGGCGGCAACCGCGACAACAACAGCCGTCAAACTCCCGGTGAGCGTCTCGGCGGGTCTCAGCGCTGCATCTTTGGCCCTGTCGCTCATAGCCGGTGCCCTGGCCAGCTTTTTCATGGGAAGGCGGACTTCCCGGATGAAGCCGATGGACATATTGAGGAAGCTGTAACGGCCCCGTAAAGGCCGTGGAAGGTCATAAGAAGCTCATGAAAAGGGATGTTTCGGCCATTACAATTACTCAATTAATTCATTTTTTATTCATCTCGGAGAATCGGTAATCGGCGCGCTCGACAAATATGTCGAGCATCCAGTAAAGGGTGTCCTTGTGACGATTATCAGTAATAACAAAGAGATAATCAAAATTATCGAATCGGCTTGCTCGACAAATTTGTCGATCCGGTTATTTTTCCTAAAGGATCAAATACAAAATTAATTATGTAACCCATTAATTATAAATATATTTTAGAAAATATATCAGGTCAGGCACAATAGTTGCTAATTTTAGGATAATAGATAGAAACACAAAATTTGAGTACAAGTCATGAAATCAAGAATCCTTATCTTAATGGTGGTTATCCTTCTGGTTCCTTGGTTGGCCGGGGCAACACCCCTGAAATTGGCCTTAAAAATGGGGGCCGGTTGCCCATTCAAGCCAGGCCTAAAGATTGAACGGTGTAATCCGACTATTATTAATTCCAATTCAAACCCCGGTGATTTGACCATAATGCATTTGCCCTTGGCTTCTATCTCTTCAACCTTACCCGCTTTTCTACAGATTCAGGTTGTCGGTTTTATGACGGCCTTTCCTCTCGATGGCTTAACCATCTTTCCTCTTCGTTGCTAAATTCAACAGCACCCCGCTTTTTTGCTTTCAAGATCAATCTTGGTTGAATCGTAAGAAGTCCCAAACCCGTCACCCCGGTGTGATGAAAGCCGTGGTCCGGAAGTAACTAAAAAGACTGGATTCCGGTTTTCACCGGAATGACAGAAAGGAGGGATCCTTGTGAACTGGAATTCTCAAGATGTCAAGAAGGCGGCCGGGAAGGATAAATTGTCCGTCTTGATCATCATGTTTCTCATGGCGGCCCTGCTCTTTTTTCTTTTCATGCTCATGTCGGCCGGTAAGGCCCTGGCTCAACCCCGGGGCAGAGGAATGGGATCGAGGCTTGGGCAGGGGTTTTATGAGAATGACGGTTTGACGCCTGAGCCATCGGCCAAAATGGAAAAAATACACAAGGATTACTGGAAGGAAATGGCCCCTCTTCGGCAGGAGATTGGAGCTAAGAGATTGGAATTAAGGTTGTTGGACTCCAGCTCGAAAACAGAGGCGTCCCGGATCTTCAGTCTTAGAAAAGACATTCAAGACCTCCAGAAAAAAATCCGGGAAAAGAATTTTAACTATCGATTCAAATGCCAAGATCTCCTGACCCCCGAGCAACAAGATCCCGTTCCATCTTTCAGCCCTGGCCGGGGGGCAGGCCGAGGATGGGCGGGTCGTTGATAAAAACAGAAAGGTGTCCCCATGTTTCAATTAGGGAGCGCGCAGGAAGCTGTCGGCCATATAGTGAACGAATCGCCCCGGCCATAGTGGGTGGGGAAAAGGGGTTCGATTCTTTTGGTAAATGAAGTAAATTCTATTTGAAAAGGAGGATGTTACAATGAGAAAGATCAAAAAGTGGTATTTAACGGTTCTTGCTTTGAGTTTTGCGGGCTTGGGGATTATGGCTTGGGGCTACGGGCTCTCCTTCGGTGACGGAGGACCGCCCTTCGCCGGTCCGCCCGCCGGTTTTCGTGGTCCTTTTACCGGTTCTGAGGGCTTTTCAGGATCTGGGACCCGGTTCGCGCCCGGTGGCGTCGGCCCGGGGTTCAGACAGGGTTTCGGTCCTGGTTTTCAAGGTGGCTTTGGTCCCGTCCGTTATCTCAATCTTTCCGAGGAACAGTTGAACCAGATGAGCGGACTGAGAAACCGCATCTACGGAGAGACAGAGGCCTTGAGAAATGACCTGACGCAGAAGCAACTCGAAATGCAAAAACTCATGACGGACCCGATGACCGATGAAGCGACATTGCAGGCAAAACAGAAAGAGATGTTCTCTTTGCGGGAGCAACTCTTCGACCGGATGGCCCAGATTCCTCTCGAGATGCGGAAGATTCTCTCGCCCGAGCAAATTCAGAAGCTCGGTGATACTCCCATGGGATTCGGCCGGATGCGGAGCTTAATGGGCGGCCCATTTATGAGGCCGGGTGTATTCTAACAGGGAAGATGATTTTAAATGATTGAAATGGGGTGAAGGGCTGGTTATTATTCAAGGTGTCAAACCTGTTTAAAACACTATTTTTTAGAACAAATGTAAGGAGGAAAAATGGCATTAGTAGCGGCAGAAAATCTTCATAAAGACTATCGCCTGGGCGAGGTGACGGTCCAGGCGCTAAGGGGTTTGAGTTTCGAGATCGAACCGGCTTCCTTTGTATCCTTCGTAGGGCCTTCGGGAAGTGGCAAAACCACGCTCTTAAATCTCGTTGGCTGTCTCGATAAACCTACGGAAGGCCGTCTGACGGTCGCCGGGAAAGACGTCCTTTCCCTGGACCGTAAACAAAGCGCCTCTTTTAGAGGAGCAAATATCGGCTTTATATTTCAGGACTTCAACCTCATCCCGGTCCTGACCGTGTACGAGAACATCGAATATCCCCTCCTGATGGTGCAAAGTCTTCCCCAGCAGGAAAGGCAAAAGCGGGTAACGGCCTTGCTTGAGGCCGTAGGGATGATAGAACAGAAGGACAAGTATCCCGACCAGATATCAGGCGGTCAGAAGCAGCGGGTGGCCGTGGCTCGGGCCCTGGTGACCAACCCCAAACTCGTCCTGGCTGATGAACCGACGGCCAATCTCGACAAGGCAACGGCCTACATGGTCATAGGGTTGATGAGGAAAATGAAAAATGAATTCAAGACCACTTTTATCTTTTCGACCCATGACCAGAAGATTGTGGGAGAAGCGGAAATCATCTATACACTCGAAGATGGGATGATAGTAAACCGGAAAGGGGAAAGGGAGGGGAATCGTGTATAACGTCCTGAAGATCGCCATAAGAAACCTGATACGCTACAAACGGAGGACCTTGCTCACCTCCTCGCTCGTGGCCATTGGCATCGTCTTTGTCCTGGTTTTCACCGCTGTTTCGGGCTCGTTTAAAAATCTCATTATCAGTCAGATCACCGACTCAATGCTCGGCCACATCCAGATCCATCGAAAGGGATATGTGGCCTCCATCGACAATCTACCCCTGACCATGAACATGAAGCCCCAGGCCGTGGCCAAGGTGGAAAAGCTACTGGAGGGGACGCCGGGGATCGAGGCCTATTCTCCGAGAATCAAGTTCGGGGGCATGTTCAGTAATTTCACCGAGACGACCGCCATCCGGCTCAATGGGGTCGATCCCGAGAAAGAGGCCCGGACCGTTCCGCTTTTGATGGCGCGAGTCATAGAAGGAGAGAAGGTCATCAAGAAGGGGGAAATTATGATCCCCGAACTCCTGGCGCGCGGCATGAACCTAAAAGTGGGCTCCATGGTGGTCGTGATCGCCACGAACAAGGACGGCTCGGTGAATGGAAAGCAGCTCAAGGTCGGCGGGGTATTGGAGAGCGCCACGGGCCCTGGCGGAAGGGACGGCTACGTTCACATCGATGATGCCGTTGAAATTCTCCGGATGGACGGACCGGAGATCAGCGAAATAGCCATTAGGCTGAAAGACTTCGGCGCCCTCCACAAAATTTATGGTCAACTGGACCAAGCGCTCTCCGGCGAAAAAAACAAACAGGGCAAGCCGATATTCGAGGTCCACACCTGGGAGGGCCTTTCCCCGTTCTTCAGCCTGGCCCAGATGATCAACCTCATGACCATTTTCATTAAGGTCATGCTCATCGCGATCGTGCTGGTGAGCGTCATGAACGTGATGATCATGGCGGTCTACGAGCGGATACGGGAAATCGGCACCATTGCCGCCATTGGCACGCTGCCGGGCAAGATTCTCTCCATGTTCGTAATGGAAGGTCTGCTGCTCGGGATATTCGGGGTGGTCATCGGAAATGTGATCGGCTTGGTTATTGTCTTCGTGCTCCGTCTAGCCCATATCAGCTTCAACTTCGCCAGGCAGACCTTCGTGCTCTCGCCTGCGGTGCAATTATCCGACCTGATCATCGTATCGGTGATCGTGGTCGTGGTCGCCATTCTCGGAAGTCTCCAACCGGCCCTCAAGGCCTCGCGGATGGAGCCGATTACCGCCTTAAGACATGTATAGGAAGATCGAATGAAAAAAGTACAGCTTCTTGGGATGATAGTTGTTTCAATCCTTAACGAAAGGATCCATCGATGAACAAGTCTTTAGTTTTCTTACGGATACTCTTATGCGCCATGCTGCTGGGTAGTGCCGCACCGCTTCAGGCAATGGACGGGGCGCAACTGCTTGCCCAGATAGACAAGAACCTCAGTCCCGAATCTTATGAGTCCTATCGGAAGATCATCAACATCGAACCGGATGGAAAAAAGAAAGAATACGTCTATTTTACGGCCAAAAAAGGGACGGATAAAATGGCCGGGTTGTTTCTTTCGCCGGCCAGTGAGAATGGCAGGAGCACGCTCAGACTGGGAGATAATATGTGGCTCTATGTCCCCAACGTGGGCAAGCCGATCCGCATCACCAGCCTTCAATCGGTCATCGGCGGCGTTTTCAATAATGCCGATATATCTGGCCCTTGATTATTCGGTAGAGTATGACGTGGAAAAAGTCGATTCCACTCCCAAGGAAACCCTTCTTTTTCTCAAGGCCAAGACCAAAACCGTGTCCTATGACCGGCTCAAAATGTGGGTCGATAAGAACAAAAATCTACCGACCAGGATCGAATGTCTCACCGAAGCCAACATGCTGATCAAGACCCTTTATTTCAAGGACATCAAGGAGTTCGGCGCGGGTTTGGTGCGACCGGCCATCATCGAGACGGATAGCCCCCTTTACAAGGGTTACAAATCGATCATGATTTTCGCCAAGATCAAAAAGAAGGACTTCAAGGATGAGGTCTTCACCTTAACCTTTATGCCGAAAATGGACTCATTGCGGTGAAAACCAAGAATCAATCGCTCGAGGTTGGAGATCCGTCGGCTGGTGGGGATTCTTAGCCTGTTGTTCCTCACCTCCTGTTTGCTGCTCATTGCTCGGACTCCTGCTTTTTCAGAGGAAAATAAGGCCGAGGAATACAAGTTTGACGTCTCAGAGACGGAAAAGAAACCCTTTCATCTCGGTGGCTATATAGAAGCCTCTCCGATCCTCTTCGGACTGGATAAGAACGCCGCCCTCTATAAACTCAATTTTTACAACCGAAATATAGGGGCGACCACCCCGGAATATGATGGAACGCTCCAGTTGGAAGGGAGCCTGGAGAAAGGCATCTCCCGTTTCTACATCAAAACCAATACCTCCTACACCAACAACTATCAAACGGCAGCCAGCAATACTCTGGTCTTCGAGGGCAATGTTTCGTTCAAGCCCTCACCGACCTTTATCACCGAATTCGGCAAAAAAACGCTCAATTGGGGTAAGGGCTATGCCTGGAACCCGGCGGCTTTTCTTGACCGGCCGAAGAACCCCGATGATCCCGAACTGGCCCGGGAAGGATATGTGGTAGCCTCTGTGGACTATACCAAAAGTTGGGAGGGCCAGGCCCTGAAGACCTTTTCTTTTACCCCGGTCCTGCTACCCGCCTACGTCGGCGTCAATGAGGATTTCGGGTCGACCGGAAATCTGAATGGGGCCGCTAAGTTCTATTTTCTTCTTTACGATACGGATATCGATTTGATCTTCCTGACCAACGGGAGCAAAACTGCGCGCTACGGCCTGGACTTTTCCAGAAATGTCACCACCAACCTCGAGCTGCATGGAGAATTCTCCCTGATCAATAATTTTACCAAGGCCTCCGTCGATCCCAACGGGAATATGTTCCAGTCCAGTTACAATGCCTTCAACGCCCTGCTGGGCCTTAGGTATCTTACCGTCCGGGATACCACGTATATCCTCGAATATTACCGGAACGGCCAGGGGTACAACAATCAGGAGATGCAGGATTTCTTTTCATTCATAGACAAGGGGTATAGCCTTTATACCACAACGGGCAATCCCTCTTTGCTGAACCGGGCCAATAACCTGTCCCAGGGCAATTACGGGAAGCAGACCCCGGAAACGAATTATCTTTACCTGAGGGTAAGCCAGAAGGAGCCTTTGGATATCCTTTACTTCACCCCGGCCATCACCCTGCTGGCCAATATCGACGACCGGAGCTTTTCCCTAACCCCTGAATTGGTCTACACCGGGATTACCAATCTGGAACTGCGCCTCAGGACCGGGTTTATCGTGGGTTCAAGGGGGAGTGAATTCGGTGAAAAGCCGAATGATTATAGGCTGGAATTCCGAATCAGATATTATTTTTAAAGCTCTTCCCATGCCTTTACCTTCCCTAACCAAAATTTTTTTCTCCTTTCTCCGGCTGGGCCTGACCGCCTTCGGCGGCCCGGCCATGATCGCCTATATCAAAGAGCTTTCCGTAATGAAAAACAAATGGCTGGATGAGGAGCGCTTTAAGGACGGCGTGGTCCTCTGCCAATCCATTCCCGGAGCCACGGCCATGCAAATGGCCGGTTATGTGGGGCTGAGGGTAAAAGGGATAGGCGGAGCATTGGCCTCTTATGTGGGTTTCGGGTTGCCGGCCTTTATTTTGATGCTGATATTTTCGGTCTTATACAAAAACTATCATGAACTCTCTTTTGTTCGATCCTTATTTGCCGGGCTTCAGGTCATTGTGGTGGCCATTATTGCCCGGGCCACCTATTCTTTTGGAAAAAGCATCGCCAATCGGTACCAAAATGTTATTATTGCTTTTGCAGCAGCCGGCTTCCTGGGAATAGGGATCAGTCCCTTTCTGGTCATACCGGGAGCCGGTTTAGCCAGTATTTTTTTATTTAGAAATACCCAACCCTCCCCGGCAGCGGATCGAAAAGCCGAGCAATGGGAGATCAAGCCGACGCTCTTCCTTCTATTGATTCTTTTGGCGGGGTTGATAATTCTTTATTTCTTTAATTTCAATTCCTTTGTTTTATCCACTTTAATGATGAAAATAGATCTTTTTGCCTTCGGGGGCGGATTTACTTCGCTGCCTTTGATGCTTCATGAGGTTGTGAAGGTTAGGGGATGGATGGATGAAAAGACTTTTATGAACGGTATCGCCCTGGGTCAGGTCACCCCGGGCCCGATTGTCATTACGGCCACTTATGTGGGCTATTTATTGTATGGTTTTTGGGGCTCCCTGGTGGCCACCCTCTCCATATTCACGCCCTCCTTTTTAATGCTGGTTATCATAAACCCTGTCTTTGATCGATTAAAGGCCTCACCGCTATTTTTAAAGGCGACCAAGGGTATCCTGGCTTCTTTTGTTGGTCTGCTGCTCTATGTGTTGATCAAATTTGCCGCAGCGGTCCCCTGGG
Organism: uncultured delta proteobacterium; assembly: GCA_963743305.1. Classification (GTDB taxonomy): domain Bacteria; phylum Desulfobacterota; class RBG-13-43-22; order RBG-13-43-22; family RBG-13-43-22; genus CAVQSS01. Next base: position 64,908 of record CAVUPH010000014.1, on the reverse strand, counting down.
ATATTATCAGGATCCTTCTGGGGGTGGTGGCCTTAATCGCCTTGATAAAGAAGATAGACCTTCTCTATGTGGTAATTCTCGGCGGGGTGGTTTCCATTGGGTTATTTTCTTAATAGAAAGCAATGATGGAAATTCTGCATGACCTAATCCGCACGCAATACCACGGAAAAACTATTGAATATAACCCAGACCGGATCGTTTTCCTTGAGATCAAGACGTTGACTGATTTCGCTGCTCACCAGCGAACATAACGCCGTTCCATCCGCAATACGGACTACGTACTCGGTGGTGACCCTGCCTCTGTTGATTCGGGCGATGTTTCCAGGAAACCGGTTTTCTGCCGTACATTGAGGTTCCTTATCTGTTTTTTCTAAAATCACCTGAGGCGCTTTAACTTCGGCCGTGAGTAGCGTTCCTTTCTTGAAACCGAGTCTGGCCAAACTTTCATTGGTAATCACCGTAGTAACCAGGCCGCCTCCGATGGTAACCATCTCCACTTTCGCCTGGATGTCTCCCTTTTGGATGGTCCGGATTTTGCCGAAAAAGGCGTTACGCGCACTCGTCTTTCGAAAAGATTCTCTTTCGAAAAAAAATCGAGTCATCTGTTGGATATCCTCTTCGGAAAAAGAAACCAACGAAGAAGTTGAATTGGGCGTTGAATGTCCCATAATTCTTTGAACAACCGGTAGTGGCATATTGTTCTGCATCAGCTCTATGGCGCGCGATTTCCGAATCACGTCCGGAGCCCCCAGACTTTTTGGAAAACCGCAAGTCGCCGCCCGTTCATAAAATTTGCGTCGGACATGGCCAGGGTCCACCCTAAACACCTTTTCCGGAGACTTTTTGAAAACAGGATCATTCAGCAGGGACTGGATCTCGGAAGAAAGAGTCGCCGATATTTGGATTTCCCGTGGAGGTCGATCCGGGGAAGCCCCTGGTTTTCCCAAAACAATCAAGTGCCTATGGAGATCTATGTCCCTGAGAGGGTTTATGGTCAAAGCCTCGTTCAATTTGGCGCCCGTATAACGAATTAGCAGAAAGATCAGCAAAATACGCTTGCGGGACAATTGCAGGTCCGACCGTGATTTGCTATCCGCCCAGTCGCGAAAGGATTTTTCCAACCGGCTGAGCTGCACAGGGTCCAGACACCGGATCTTATTGGTTATGGAAACCATGCGGCCGTGACTTGCCCGTTCCGGTATCGGCGAGGGGCGATGGGGTCGCTCCTTCTTGTCTAGCTCTTTGTTATTTTTATCCATACTGTATTCTAAAATATCCGGCAATTTCCGCAAGCCCTAAAAAAATCTTGACATTGATTTGTGACCATTGATAAATTGACACGAATTTTATTATTTTCGTGATAGTACTGCCGATTCTGGATTTCATCAATCTAAAGAGGTTAAAATGGAGAGAGGGAATGGCGATTACTATGAAAACAAAAACTCGCGGCTTTCCCAATCCCTGGCGTCACTACTTGCCTTTAGGCTATCTATTGGCCCTTCTGCTGACCTTGTTTGTCGGTTTTATCGGGTATAGCACGTCCAAAAGTATCGAGGATACCGTTACCCAGCAACTCAACCAGCAACAGCTAATTCTGGCTCGAAAAGTTTCCGATCATATTCAAAATCAGGTCTCCGCTCTGGAGACGACCTTGCTTAACTTAAAAAATGCCTGGGAGTTGGGAGGTACCGGGTTAATGACTCAACCTGATGGAATTATCACCCGGTCCTTAAAAATGATGGGAGGAGATGTTTTGGGGATTCTGGTCTTGGATGTTCAAGGTCAGGTCATTTTTCAGGTTACGGACCCCAGTTGGAATCCTGAGAAAATTCCCGTGCCGCCTCTCCCGTCCCTGGTTCATTACCTGGATTCCAGACTGGTTTCTAGTCGGGTTTGGATAGGAAATACCTTTCAAATCCCTTTGAGAAGAGAAAAATCGAATGAATCCCGAATGGCAACCTTATAAATTAACAGGAGGAATTATATGGAAAGCTGGTATTGGCTTTTCCCGGTTTCGGGGGTAAAGACCTATTTTTTTATCCCTCCCGTGGTGGCTTTTATCGTATCTTTTTTTACCTCGATGGGCGGTGTTTCCGGGGCTTTTCTGCTCCTTCCCTTTCAGGTAAGTTTTTTGAACTTCACCAGTCCTTCAGTCAGTGCTACGAATTTTGTTTATAATATCGTCGCGATCCCCAGTGGCGTCTACCGTTACCTGAAAGAAGGGCGGATGGCCTGGCCGCTGACCTGGGTGGTCATTGTCGGGACCTTGCCGGGGGTGTTTATCGGTTACTATCTGCGGGTCCTCTACCTGCCCGATCCTAAGGCCTTTAAATTATTTGTCGGCTGCGTCTTACTCTATATTGGGATACGCCTTCTTTACGAAATGTCGGGGCGTTCGCAAAAGGGTAAGAAGGAGATGAAGGCCCTGGAAGAAAAATTCAATCAACAAGCCAGGCAACTCAAAGAAGGACGGATGGCTCGGCTGGCTTCCGGTTTGCCGGCCGAGGCCGTGGTCAAGACCATTCATTTTTCCTTGACCCGAGTGGAATACGAATTTTGGGGAGAACGGTTTTCCTATAGCACCGTAGCCATGTTTCTATTAGCCTTCGTGGTCGGCATTATCGGCGGCACTTATGGCATAGGCGGGGGGGCGATCATTGCCCCTTTTTGCGTGGCCGTCTTCCGCCTGCCCGTTTATACTGTAGCAGGCGCGGCCCTGTTGGGGACCTTCATCACCTCCATTGCCGGAGTCTTTTTTTACAGCGTCATCCCGGCCCAGCCCGGCCTGGCTACCGCCCCGGATTGGTTCTTAGGCTTCCTCTTCGGCGTCGGTGGCTTTGGAGGTATGTACTTTGGCGCCCGGGCCCAGAAATTTGTCCCCCAAAAATTCATAAAGCTCATGCTGGGCCTCATCATCACCTTCCTGGCTTTGCGTTATATTTCTCAATATTTTATTGATTAGAGTGGCAAAAACTAATTGACAATTATTAAAATTCCTTTAATTTATTAGATGGGGATGGAGTCCCCCCGATAAACGCCGAATTCGAGCTAATGACTCCTACTGCGCAGGTCACTGCCGCGGTGGGGGGCATTAGGGAGTACGGATGAACCCGCCACCCGGCGGTTTTTTTTATGCCGAAGAAGGCTCATTGTGAGGATGCTTCCTTGTAATGGAGGTTTTGAATGGACGCCATCTTCGTATTTATCCTCTCCGCACCATCCTCGCCAATCTTCTTCGGGTTGAGCTGGGCCTCTCAGTGGCATCATTGAAATGTCCCTCGGTGTCATCGGAGGAAACTTTTTGGAACTCCATCCCACTCCCTGGAGTACCTATCTGGCCGGCTTTGGCGGTATCCTCTTGACCTTCCTGGCCGGGGCCGAGGTGGACACCCAGGTCATGAAAGCCAAATTTAAGGAAGTTCTTGTCGGACCATCGTTTCTTTTTTAGCTCCTTTTCTGGGTGCCTTATTTTATACCCATTACCTGTTGGACTGGACCTGGCCGGCCGCTGAGATCGCCGGAATAGCCCTTTCCACCACCTCCCTGGCCGTCGTCTATGCCGTCTTGGTCGAAACCGGTTTAACCAATACCGAACTGGGCAAGATCCTTATGGCCGCCACTTTTTTTACTGATTTGGGAACAACCCTGGCCCTTACTCTGCTGTTTCTCGAGCTCAACGTGGTTCACCCTGCTCTTTCTGGGGGTTTCCGCCCTGCTCGATTCTGATTATCCCCAGGATCTATCCCTGGATCTGCAAGCGCTACGGTGACCGGGTGATTGAGCCGAGATCAATTTTCTTTTTCTCATCCTGGTTGTTTTTATGTTTTTCGCCAAAGTCGGGGCCAGCCATGCCATCCTGCCGGCCTTTGTCCTGGGTCTGGCCATGTCCAAAATTTTTATGGAAAACCGTAAATTACAGCACCGACTTCGGGTAGTGGCCTTTGCCATTATTACCCCATTCTTCTTTATCAACGGCGGGATGAATATCTCTTTGAAATTGCTTTTATTGAGTTTAGGCTTGCTGGTGCAGATGCTTTTGGTCAAACAAGTCACCAAAATAGTGGGGGTCTTATCCCCTGCTAAAAAATATCTTCCTGAAAATGCCATGTACACGACCCTGTTGATGAGCACGGGTCTGACCATGTGGGAGCCATTTCATCGGTTTTTGGATTGACGGCCGGTATCATCAATCGAACCCAGTTTTCTGTGCTGGTGGCCGTTGTGGTCTTGAGCGCCATCATCCCCACCTTTATCGCCCAGAAATGGTTTAATCCCAAATATGAATTACCCGATCTTAATGGTTCTACTCTACTTCGGAGCATTTAGAAGAATAGGAGGTGTTCTATGTTTAAAAAATTATTGGTGGCCTATGACGGGTCCGACGATTCCAAGAAGGCCCTGGAGATCGCCCTGGAACTGTCCAGAAAGTTTGATTCGGAAGTCCATTTGCTGACCATCATCGAACAGCTCCCCCATTATGCGGCCACGATCGGGGAGGTCAAAGAGGCCCTGGCCGAGATCACCAAGGAAATCGAAAAGGAGCAAACCCTGGTCTGTGAAGATGCGCCGGGAACACGGGGTGGAAATCAAATGCCGAATTCTTCCGGGGCATGAAGTGGAGGCCGTGATCGCCTATGCCCAAAAGGGCATGTTTGATGCTCTGCTCTTGGGTAAAAAAGGCCGATCTGCCATTCTGCATACCCAAAGCGGCAGCACGGCCGTGCAGATCACCACCCATGCCCCTTGTACCGTCATCCTGGCCCAGTCTGAAAAGAAAAAGGACTAACAGCGGGGAAAATTTTTTTGAACGATGATATCGGACGACGATGGTTTTTAGATTATAAAAAGGTGATGAAGTTCACCGGAACCGCTTTCTTTTAATTACCGGTAGGTTTAAAGGAAGCTCATGACTTCTACTCCAAAATAATTGGGGTAGAAGTTTTTTATTTTTGGGACTGGTAGAAACTTCGATAAAGAAGGATGGCCTGCATATAATTTTGGAAACGGGAATTCCTATGGGGAGTAAAGGGCCAACAGTGAATTCGAACCGAAGGAATGCCCTTTTCGGGTGATTCGGGGCTTCTTCAAATCAGGGGGGCAACCCGGGAAAGGTCGGGGAAATAATCTGTGAGGATGGAATGCCCTCCCCTGGCTTACCTTCGACAAAGAATGATCCCCGGCTCCATGGAGGGCTTATGGACCGGGTGACGCCCTTGAAAGTGATCGAATATATCCATTCCCTGGAATGCCGGGAAGGAGGATACTGTTTCTATGGGCTGGAAGAGCCCAATCTGGCCGATACCTTTTTTGCCACCCGGACGCTATCATTATTATCCGCTTTACCTCCTAATCCCTTCAAAACCGTTGCCTTCGTTCAACGATTCTTTGACCATGCTGATGGCCTGCCCGGCCTCTGGGGGACTTATTATGGCTTGCGAGTCCTTAAACTCTTCAAAACAGAAATCAACACTCCGGAGCTGTTTCGATCCCTATTAGGGAATTTTGAAAAAACCCTTTCCGGCCAAGAATCAGGCCTTGAATCTTTGAGCTATCTGACAGAACTGATCGAACTAATCGGGTGCCCCATGGAGGAATCGTTAAAGAAAAGAGGGCGGGATTATGTCCTTAGGTTCCAACGAAAAGATTTTGGCTTTAGTATAGAAATCTCCAACTTGCGGGAGACCTATTGGGCTTTAAGGATACTAAAGGATCTGGGCTATCTCACAGACCCATCAGGCTTTTTTGAATTTATTTTTCTGTGTGAACAAGAAGAATTCGGTTTTACCAATGTCCCTATGTCTACATTGGCCTTTTTAGAGGATATTTATTTTGGTTTATTAGGCTCTGAACTGGCAGGTTATCGACCAAAGTACCAGGAGGCCATCTTGAAATTTGTCCTTGATTGTCAAACCAAAGGATTTGGGTTCAGAAGGTCTCATTTGTTGGGGATTGCAACTCTGGAATATACCTGCATGGCCATCAACACCTTGAAGGTTCTCGAAGATTTTCAAAAAAGTTAGGATGCGGCTTTCATGACTTATTATTGCCCGTTCTGCTGGTTCGAATCCTCTGATTCCTTTGAAACCTGTCCCCGTTGCCGGGAGGATCTTAGCCGATGGAAAGCGATGGGCTATGCGGAGCGCCTGGCCCTTTCCTTGAAGCACCCGGAGCCGGAGACCCGCCATCGGGCGGCCCGCATACTGGGTTTGTTAAAGGCCAAGCAAGCCCTTCCGGCTTTAATGCAGGCGGCGCAGGAGACCCGGGACATTTATTTGCTTCCGGACATTGTTTGGGCCTTAGGAGAAATCCAAGATCCGGCTTCCCTTCCACAACTCCAGGATTTCGTGCGGCACCCCTCGTTCCTGGTCCGTAAAGAAGCCGTTCAGGCCCTGGGCAAATTGGGGGGGGCACCGGCCCTGGAATCCGTATCCGCCGCCTGCTACGGATCCGGTCGAATCGGTTCGAGAGGCCGCCCGAGAGATTTTAAACACGATGAAGGTGAACGACACAGAGTAAGAAAATATCCGTGCTCATTGAAAGAAAGGATTTTCAATTATCGGAAGGTGAAATCCACTTCCTCTGGTGGTTTATCCAGGGGAGTATCATGTCCTCCCGTACACGGGAGCGGCTTAAAAAGGCCTGGGGCTTCTGTGGACGCCACGCCTGGGGCTTTATCTCCATGGATGCCTCTTTTCGCCGAGGATGGATGCATGGACCGGCCATCCTTTATCTGGATCTCATGGAGCAGGCGTGGTCGGCCCTTAATTTCCAGGGGTCCCTGCCCCGTCTCCGGACGATTAGACGCCTTCGGAACCAGGGCCCCTGTTTGATGTGTGAGGAAGGTTTTGGACCTAACTCGATAGGGAAGGCCCAAGCGGATGTCATCAGAAGAGGCCGGGACCTCTCGGAGCTTCAAAAATTGCCCTGGACACCAAGAAATACTGGCAGAAGGCCGTTTGCGGGCGGTGTTTGGGAAATGAATCGGCTCAAAGATGCCGGCCCCATCTTATGGAGGATATACGCTCAGGGATCGTAAATGATTTTCCCCGCCATCAGGCTTTTGTAAAGGAAATTCTTCATCATATTGTCTGACTGCCCACTCTTTCCGCATGGAATTCCAGGGGACGGAAACCGAAGAGGATAAAGCGGCCTTGATCAGCGCCGTAGGCTGGTGCAGCGGGTGGAAGCTATTTTTTTCGCGGGTTTCTCCTTCTGATTCGGTTAATCAGGAGGAATCGCGATTTTATCCCTTTATATCTGATCGGAACAATAAATAAAACCTTTGAGCAAAATCCTCGATTTTTTTAGCAACCTTTATTTCTTAAGGGGTTATCTTAAATGATGGAACATCTCTTCAATAGCCTTTTAGCTCGGGATATCTGGATATTTTACTGGATCAACCAAGGCCAGCCGCAATCCATTCTTTGACTGGGTCATGCCCATCATTACTGAATTTAATTACTGGCGGATTCCTTTGCTGGTCCTTTGGTTACTGTTGTTTTTTTTAGGAGGTCCGAAAGGAAAGATAACAGCCGTCTTGCTGGCCCTGTTAGTGGGGACGACTGATTACTCAAACAGTTTTTTTATCAAGCCCCTCTTCGGCCGCATCCGTCCTTGTCATGTTTTGTCCGGCATCCATACTTTTTGGCCCTGTCCACGCTCTCTGTCCTTCCCTTCCAATCATGTGGCCAATTGTTTTGCCGCCGCAATTTTCCTTTCTTTTTCTTATCGACTGTGGTACCCCTCTTTTCCTATTGATGGCCTTAGTCGTAGGATATTCCAGGGTTTACGTGGGGGAACATTATCCTCTGGATGTCCTGGGCGGCATTTTCTTGGGCGGGATTTGTGCCCTGGTCATAATAGTGAGTTGGTTTAAAATTAGGATATGGATAATAGGAAAAGGTAAAATTTTACTTGCCCTCCTGAGGCAGGGCTGAATCGGAGACTGGTGACCTTAAAATGAATGAAAAAACCCAAAGCCCGGAAAAGGAGTCTACAACTCTCAACCGATGGTTCAATCGTAATGTCCTGGCCATTGGTCTGACCAGCCTCCTGAGTGATTTTTGTCATGAAATGGCCACTGCTGTTTTGCCTCAATTCATGCGGGCCATAGGGGCTTCGGCGGCCGCCTTGGGCTTTATCGAAGGGGTAGCCGATGCCCTCTCCAGCTTTGTCAAAATTGGGGCCGGTTATCACAGTGACAAAATTGGACATCGCAAGACGTGGACCGTTATCGGCTATACCCTTACCGCCATCGCCAAGGCCGTTTTTGCCTTCGCCTTGGCCTGGCCCCTAATCCTCCTGGGACGGGTAGTGGGCTGGTTCGGCCGGGGCATACGCAGTCCTCTCCGCGATGCCTTGCTGGCCGAATCGGTTGCTCCCAAAGACCTGGGGAAGGCCTTTGGATTTCACCGGGCCAGCGATACGCTCGGTGCCATCCTGGGGCCTTTAACCGCGTTTGGTTTGCTGAGTTGGATAGCCGGCCACCCGGCTAGGGTTTAGTGAGATCGTTCAAGATCTGCAAAGCCGCGGGTGTCCGGTGTGCACCCATCTTATCCAACGAGCGCTTGATTATTATGCGCATTGGATGAATACGTTTTCCCAGGACCCAGAGGTCCAAGAAGAATATGCAATGGAGGATCTGGAAAACTACGCCATAAAACGTAATGCCTTACGAAGGGACCTGATTAATAAGGATGAAAAAGATGCTTACCTTCGGGCTTTGAATCATATTGCCGGCAACAAGAATGGCTACCCATTTTTTAATATGGAATTGAAAAATGTTGAATGAATCCCAGCAACGTCGTCTTATCAGCAGTGTCGAGTATGTGGATAACCTATCATTTGTCGGAATCGCCCTGACCGAGATAGGCCCTAAATACATGAGGGGCTACGGAGAAGTTCCGGAATCCGCGATCGCCGACCTCAACGGCCTGGTCAACGAACTCCAGGCGCTGGTCGACACACTCGACGCCTATCTGGTGCAAGGCCTCGGGCAGGACCTCGGCACCCGCAGCGAGAGACTCCAATGGGACGGGGACGATGCGGATCTGCTTCATAAGATCGAGAGAATCATTTCCGCGCAGGGTTTGGTCGAGTTTCGCCCCAAGCTTACGATGATTCTGGATCGCCTGGAGACCCAGCGCTTCGAAATAGCCGTCTTCGGCCGGGTGAGTTCGGGAAAATCGTCGTTGTTGAATCAGATGCTGCACGTGGCCGTGCTTCCGGTCGGCGTGAATCCGATCACGGCGGTGCCGACCCGGCTGGTTTTCGGACCGGAACCGAGGTTGACGGTCACTTTCACAGACCGCCGAGTTGAGCGCTTCGAAGTCGCCGCCTTGCCGGATTTCGTTACCGAGCAACGCAATCCGGGTAACTCCAAGGGCGTCACCAAGATTATAGCAGAGCTGCCTAGCGCCAGACTCAGTGATGGGATGGTGTTCGTGGACACTCCGGGTCTCGGTTCTTTGGCGACTTCCGGGGCCGACGAGACCCGGGCCTACCTCCCGCAGTGCGATCTCGGCATGGTGTTGGTCGACGCCGGCTCGACGCTCGATGAAGAGGACCTGGCGACCATTCAGGCCCTGGTGGAGGCGGGAGTGCCGGCTTCGGTCTTGCTCAGCAAGGCAGACCTCCTGACACGGGAGGACCGTGAGTCGGCACGGACTTATATTTCCGAGCAGATCCAGGGGCGGTTGGGCCTGACCCTGAATGTCCAGCCGGTCAGCATCGTCGGAGATTCCGCGGCCTTATTGGAGGCCTGGTTCAAAGAACAGATCGAGCCGCTTTGTCAACGGCACCAACAGCTTGCGGGTGAGTCGGTGCGGCGGAAAATTGCGGCCCTGCGGGAATCGGTTGAGGCGGCGCTGCGGTCCAGGCTGGATCGTGTGGAGGGAATCCGTCCGACGGATGCCGAAAAATTAAAACAGGTGGAAAAGGAGTTGAGGCGGTCGGCCGGCCGGATACCTGAAGAAATTTCGGCCTGTCTTCGGGCAGCCGAAGAAGTGGAGAACCTGGCATCGACCGCACTGCGGGAAGCCGCGTCCCGAATAGTTGCGCGCTGGCGCCAGGGGCAAAAAGTGGAGTCGGACCTGTTGACCGCCTCCGTAGCGGAAACTGCCGCCGGCGCCGCCACGGAGTTGTTCGTGAGGCTTAATGGCCTCGCCAAGGAGCTGACCGTTGCCCTTCAGCGGGCCGCCCGGGAACTGAATATGACTGAGATGCCTCAGGAGGAAGAGCTTGTCTCGGGCCTCCGAGAAATGCCGCAACTTGATTTCGCCGGGCAGATACCGTCCTACAAGCGCTCACCATTCGTGTCAATCGCTGCGTCGCTGGTAAGGGCGCGGGTGGAACGCCGACTCCGGCACCGGTTCGGCCCGGCGGTTTCGGAAGCCTTTCGAACGTATCGCCGGCTCCTCGAGGCCTGGGTACGGAGGGTCACCGGCGAGATTCAAACGGGGTTCGATTCGTACGCCCATGCGTATCGGGCGCAGTTGGACCGGCTTCTCGGGTCAGCGGAAGCGAGCCCGGAGGACTGCCGAGGCGATCCGCCGTGACCTGGCCGACATTATGCCTGAGATGGCTGAGGTTGGAGGATTGGCCGGCGGCCCAAGGCGCTGACGAGAAGGGATTCAAGTGGAGGACGGCCTGAAAGGCGCTGCAGGGCTAAGCGCCGAACTTGGCCATGCGCCCGGCATAGGCTAACGCCAGCGGCATCAGGTCCATGGCCTGGAACTGGCCGAGCGCCCCCGCAGGCATTCGGTCTCCCCGAATCCCTTCACGTCGTTGCGGCCGGCCAGATGCGGAGCGTAGAGCAGGGTCGGCACGGGGTGCCAGGAATGCGCCTTCCAAACGGCCGGCGTGCTGTGGTCGCCGGTCACGATGAACACGTCCGGCTTGAGATCCAGGAAACGCGGGATCGCGGCGTCCACCTTCTCGATTTCGGCGGCCTTGGCCGCGAAGTCGCCGTCTTCGCCCCGGCTGTCGGTGTACTTGATAGTGGACGAAGAAGAAGTCGTAATCCTCCCAGTTCGCCTTCAGCGCCTCGATCTGCTCCTCCAGACTGTGCAGTCCGGTACCACGTCCATGCCGACCAGCTGGCCAGGCCCTTGTACATCGGGTACACGGCGATGGCTCGGCCTTGAGACGGTAGATGTCGTCGAACTTGGGAAGACCGGGTTCCTTGGCCCAGCCCCGCAGCGTCACCATGTTGGCCGGCTGCTCGTCTTTAAGCAGCTCGCGGGCGGCCGCAACCCAGCAATTGACCATCTCGGCCGTCTTGCGCGCCTCCTCGGCCCGGGCCTGACCTGAAGCGGCGGAAGCCCGGTCTTTTGCGGATCGGTGTCGGTCAGGGCGGCGGACGGCTCTTGCCACGGAAGATCAGCGCAAACCGGTAGTCCTGAACCGGCTCGACGAAGATCTCCACCTGCGGCAGCCGGATCGCCCGCAGCTTAACCACCAGCTCGGCGCATTTTTTCGTCGGAATGCGTCCGGCGCGGCGGTCGGTGATGAGCAGCTTGTCATCCACCGTGCAGAAATTGCCCCGCGCGGCCACGTCGTCCGGCGTCAGCTCAAAACCGATGCCGAGCGCCTCCAGCACCCCGGCCGATGAGAAACTTGAGCGGGTCGTAGCCGAACAGGGCCAGGTGCCCCGGTCCGGAGCCTGGGGTGATACCGTGCCCGATGGGGATTGAGAGCCCAGCATGCTTTTGACCGCCAGACGGTCAAGGTTCGGTGTGCGGGCGGACTCCAGTTCGGTGGGTCCGCCCGGCGCATTCGGCACCCCGCCAAGACCGTCCATGACAAGAAGCACGATCTTGGTATCGGCGGTTACGGTTAATTCACGGATCAAATTAAAATCTGCCATACCTCCTCCTCATCGTTTTTTTCCACAGGCTGGGCATTGGCGGAAGGTTTGTCTTCTCCCCAGAGATCAAAGTGCTTGATATAAATCTTCGGCAAAACTGGTTGACAATGGTTCGCCTTCGATTATTTTAAAAGTTCGTCCTCCCTCGGCTTCCCTTTCAGCCCGCAGGAAAATAGCGTTCCTGAATCTTTCTTTTTCCTCAAGGCCTTCTTTGGGGTGGGCCCCTTTTTCTCCGTATTTTTCAATTGAACATGTTCGAAAACCTTTTGGGAAAATTCCTCAAAACGCTTTTCGCAGTCTATTAATTTCTCAACTGCTACCTTGCGTAGCGGCACATCCAGGACATCCCGCTTGGCCACCTTTTTAAACCACAGTTTAAGTTTTTCAAGTTCCTCCTCATTTTCCTCCACCTCGGCAAAGATGAAATTTTGCCTCTCGATTTCAAAATCGATCTCCTTGAAATAATCTTCACACTTTTCGATCAATTCCCCGTATTCCTCATTTCGTGAATCGATAAAGGCCTTATTGATTCGATCCTCTTGCTCCTTGGTCAAGCTTTTTCCCTCAATCAGCAGGCTTTCCCCTCGGCGGCTTCCAATGGACTCCATAAGCTTCGTGAGGTCTTCGAGCCATTCCTTGGAATACGGCAGGACCCAGACCGATTGGTAATTTACGGCTCCCAGTTTTTTTAACTGCCTCCAGGTATACACTCTGGCCTTGGACGGTTCCGTCGGGAGACTATAGGAAAAAAAAAGCCATTTCATGGTTCAATGATATAAGTTAGTCCATAAAAATGTCAAACAAATAAATGTAACAGTAATTTTAAATTATTTCTTGACAATTCAATTTATATAATGTAACTACAGTTACATCTACTGTCCGGCGAATAAATGAAATAGAACGGATAATTCCATGGGAACAAATTCCCCAAACAAAATCTGCGGGCCTCAACCGAAATATCTTCTTTACCGGACTGGTCAGTTTTTTCATGGACTTCAGTTCGGAGATGGTCTACCCCCTGGTACCTCTATTCCTTTCTTCCGTACTCGGGGTCCCAAAGTCGGTTATTGGTCTGATTGAGGGAATTGCCGAGAGCACGGCCAGCCTGCTGAAAGTCTTTTCAGGTTGGCTCTCGGATCGCTCGGGCCATCGGAAATGGCTTATGGCCCTGGGCTACGGAATCTCCACCCTGAGCCGTCCGCTGATCGCCACCGCCCCTAATTGGGGGCAGGTCCTGGCCTCCCGCTTCATGGACCGTTTCGGCAAAGGGGTCCGCACTGCCCCGAGGGACGCCCTGATTGCCGAATCCTGTGAAGCGCCAAACCTGGGACGTTCCTTCGGTTTCCATCGGGGCATGGATACCCTGGGGGCCGTGGTCGGCCCGGCGGTAGCCTTTGGGCTGCTGGCTTATTTTAACGGCCAGTATCGTCTGGTGTTCTGGCTGTCCATGATCCCGGGGGCCCTGGCCGTCCTGATCATCATTTTTTTCATTCGGGAAACCCGGGCCTGTTCGATCCCTGAGGCGGGAAGACCCAGGCTGGGTTGGAAAAGTTTCAGTGGTTCCTATAAATTTTTTATCGTGGTGGCGGCCCTGTTTTCTCTGGGAAACTCCAGCGATGTATTCCTGATCCTACGGGCCCAAAATGTGGGGATTCCGCTGGCTGTCATTCCCCTGGTCTATCTCACTTTTAATGTCATTTATGGCCTGGGGGCCTTGCCCGCCGGTATATTATCGGACCGAATCGGACCAAAACCGATCATCTTTTTGAGTTTTATCCTTTTTGGGTTCATCTACCTGGGATTTGCCCAGGCCGGGCGCCCAGTCCACATCTGGTTTTTGTTCATCGCCTACGGCCTTTTTATGGCCATGACCGAGGGGGTGCAGAAGGCCTTCTTAGCCACCATCATCCCTCAAGAGTTCAAGGCCACCGGATTCGGGCTTTATAATACCCTGGTTGGGCTGGCGGTGTTCCCGGCCAGCCTCATCGGCGGGCTCCTCTGGGATCGTTTCGGCCCCCCGGCGACCTTCCTGTACGGTACGGCCACGGCCTGGCTGTCGGCCCTTTTGTTTATCTATTTACTCTTTAAACGGAAAAGACAATAATTCCTAAAAAGGAAAAATAAGGAGGACTTATGTTTGATTTAGACATCCCCGGATTTGGGCCGATTCAATTAAAATATCTGGTTTCCGATTTCACCGGAACACTCTCGGTTGATGGACGCTTAATCGACGGGGTAAAAGATAGATTGAATAAGATCAGCGAATTTTTGGAAATTCACTTTTTAACAGCCGATACCTTCGGTAAGGCCAGGGAAGAATTACAGGAGATAAATGGGGGCCAGATTCATATCCTTTCCGGAGAAAACCATGACCGACAAAAGGAAGCATACCTGCTAAAAATCGGGTCTGAAAATACCATAGCCTTCGGTAACGGGAATAACGACCGCCGGATGCTCAAAACAGCCAAAGTAGGTATTGCTGTTTCCGAGGGGGAAGGTTGCGCTGTGGATGCGATTACCTCGGCGGATATCCATGTCCGCAGTATCCTGGACGGTCTGGACCTTTTACTGAACCCCAAAAGGTTGAAGGCGACTTTACGCTTTTAATAAAGGGCAAAAGGTAAAACGCCGGGAAATACCTTTATTCGGTTATTTAATAGTGACCGAGTTCCCTGAAGCCATCCGGATCGCCAGGCAATCATAGGCAACCCGTCCCGCCTTGATAGGTAACGCGCCCCGGCGCAAGACGCGCCATCCGCCGTTCTGGTACACGCCGTCGGTTTCCATCTTTTCGATCAGATCGCTCGCGGAGTCGAGCCATTCCGCAAGACTCGGCATTCTGGGTGAGAGCAATGTGCTTTATTCCCGGACCGGCGACAAGCGTGACGGGCTCCACAATCAGATTCGAAAGGTCGCGAAGGGGGAATGTTTCAAGAGCCGCCTTGGTTTGCAGCCGGATCATCTTGGCCCGGGCATCCGGACCGACAGTTCCCTTGGTGGCGTCAATCAGGTCGAGCAGGTAGTTGCGGACATCGTCCAGGTTTCCGGCTTCACTAAACTTTTCAAGGTCGGGATAGGTTTCAAGCGCCTTGGCCAGCATCGATACCTCGCGCAGGTAATGATTCCGCTGGTTGTCCGGAACCAGGTACATGACGACCAGCGAGACGGGCTTGCCGTCCGGCGCGCCGTAATCGATTCCCGTCGGACTCCATCCGATCACGCACATGAGATCCTCGTCATAGGGCACCCGCGCATGCGGACAGGCCCAGCCCTTGCCGATGGCGGTGTTGGTCGCCTCTTCTCTTTTCATGACAAGTCCGACCACATCGGTTCCGGCGGGGGTCTCCGGAAAGGCTTCGATGATGTGCGCCAGAAACTGCAAGGCATGGGCCTTGTCGTTTTCAGGCAGCTCGAACAATCTGCCCTCCTGAAGGGCATCCAAAATAGTATCCATGATCAATCACCTCCAAAACGCTTGAAGAACCAGGTCTTCACCACGTGTGTCAGCACGGCGTATGTCACCAGAAAAGCCGCTATCCAGGCCCAGTAGACCGCGGGCAGCGGAACCATCCCCAAATCGGCCGCGAAAGGCGAATACGGCAACCAGGCCCCGATGGCCATGATGATCAGGGTCGTCATAGTCATGTGGCAAGGAGGCCCGGCTTCCGAAGAAGGGGATCCTCCTGGTCCTGATGATATGGACGATCAATGTCTGGGTCAGCAGCGACTCCACGAACCATCCGGTCTGAAAGAGCCGCGCCAGCGATTCCTTTTGCATGGCGCCGGTCGCGGGATCGAGAAAGGCGCTGCAATGGAAAAAGAACCACATCAGGGCGAAGGTGGCGTAGTCGAAGATGGAGCTGATCGGCCCGATGAAGACCATGAAGCGCTTGATGTTGTCGATATTCCATTTGAGGGGCTTGGCGATCAGTTCCTCATCCACATTGTCGGTGGGAATTCCGGTCTGCGAGAAGTCGTAGAGCAGGTTGTTCGTGAGAATCTGCACCGGCTGCATGGGAAGGAAAGGCAGCAGGTAGCTCGCCCCGACCACGCTGAACATGTTGCCGAAATTGGAGCTGGCGCCCATGCGGATGTATTTGACGATATTGGCGAAGACCCTCCGGCCTTCCATGATGCCCTCTTCCAGGACCAGGAGGCTCTTTTCCAGGAGCACGATGTCCGCGGCTTCCTTGGCCACGTCGACCGCGGAATCCACCGAAATGCCGACATCCGCCGCCTTCAGCGCCGGCGCGTCGTTGATGCCGTCGCCCATGAACCCCACCACGTGGCCGTTGTTCGCGCAGTTCCTTCACAATCTGCTCTTTTTGCGCCGGAGAGAGCTTGACGAAGACATTGCTGTCCTGCACCGTTTTCGAGAAATCGCTCGGGGAAAGCCGTGAGAGTTCCGCTCCCGTGACGATCCGTTCCGCATCGAGTCCCACATCCCGGCAGACCTTTTCGGTCACCAGGCCGTTGTCGCCGGTCAGAACCTTGACCTTCACTCCGGCTTTTGCCAGAAGCTCAATCGCCTCCGTGGCGGAGACTTTGGGCGGATCGAAGAAGGCGATATAGCCGAGCAGGATGAGTTGGCTTTCATCATCGACCGTGAAAACGGTCTTGTCGACCGGGGAAACTCCCGATAAGCGATGCCGAGGACCCGGAAACCGTCGCGATTGAGCTTCTCGACCTCTTCGAACAGGTCGGCACGGATCATGTCGATCAGCGGATAGACCTCGTCCTCGATCTGATAATGGCTGCAACAGGCGTAGATCTCCTCCACCGCGCCTTTGCAGATCAGGACATGGTCCTCTTCATAGTCCACCACCACGGACATGCGGCGGCGCTGAAAATCAAAGGGCAGTTCATCCACAAGCCGGCAGTCCTGCTCCGGATGCAGGTCGGCATGACTCGAGAACCGCCCGGTCGATCAGGTTGCGCAGGCCGGTCTGGAAGTAGCTGTTGAGATAGGCGTAGTTCAGGACCTCTTCGCTGGTGTGTCCGACGATATCGACATGGCGCTCCAGAACGACCCGGTCCTGGGTCAGGGTCCCGGTCTTGTCCGTGCACAGGATGTCGATGGCTCCGAAGTTCTGGATCGACGGCAGCCGTTTGACGATGACCTTTTTCTTGGCCATGGTCAGCGCGCCCTTGGCCAGGTTGACGGTGACGATCATCGGCAGCATTTCCGGGGTGAGGCCGACGGCAATGGACAGGCCGAACAGCAGCGCCTCCAGCCAGTTGCCCTTGGTCATGCCCACGATGAAGAACACCGCGCAGACCATCACCACCATGAACCGGATCATCAGCCAGGTGAAGGAACGCACGCCCCGGTCGAAGCTGGTTTCCTCCCGCTTTTCGGTCAGCCGCTCCGAAATGGCTCCAAACAGGGTGCGGGTGCCGGTGTTCACGACCACGCCCCGGGCCGTGCCGCTGGTAACGGAGGTCCCGAAAAAACAGGCGTTTGGCAGATCCATGGCCGACTGGATGGATGAGTCGGCGCTTGCACTCGTTTTTTCGACCGGCATGGATTCCCCGGTCAGGGCCGACTCGCTGACGAAAAAATCCTTGGCGGCGATCAACCGCAGATCCGCCGGAACGATGGAGCCGGCCTGGAGGAGCACGATGTCGCCCGGAACGATTTCGGATATCCTGACCTCGGTCTCCACGCCATCCCGCAAGACGAAGGTGCGGGACTGAACGCGCTTGCCGAGGGATTCGACGGTACGGCTGGAGCGGCGGTCGAGAATGTAGGACAACCCGACGCTCAACACGATCATCGCGGAGACGATGGCGGTTGACTTCAACTCGCCGATGACCCCGGAGACCAGTGCGATCACCAAGAGCTGAACGACCAGAGGACTCTTCAGGCGGTGAGCCATGTCGGCCCAGAAACCCAGGCGCTTGAGATGAGACAACTCGTTGGGGCCGTACTCGTCCAGTCGATGATCCGCTTCTTCGGCCTTGAGTCCCTGAAGGGTCGTCTTGAGCGTGCCTAAGCGCTTCCTGGATGGGGATCGTGCAAAGCTCCACCAATTGCCGTTCATGCCCGTTCAAGGTTTGGGTTGCGGGCGATTGGATACCGGAGCCCTTCGAGAATCGCGCAAGGAATCGCTTTTTCATGGCGCAACCTTCGATTCCCCGGCTAAGGTGGAAAGCCGTTCGGCCATCACGGCGGGGCGTGCCGCCTCATGGAATTTTTGATAGGAGTTGACGGTCCCGATCGCCGGCATTACTTGGAACACGGGAACGAGAAGTGAAATCTTGATTTGCATGGTTCACCTCCATTAAGGCCGCGGCAGGAAGGAGAAGGCGGCCGGGGGCGAACCGGCGGGTTAAGCTCGGTAGGAACGCCGACCGTTCATTATTCCAAAGGCAACCTCTGGTCGTTGAGGTACAGGGTCTTCCAATTCGGTGGAATTCGTTCTTTCGGTTTTATTCAGACGGTCTATCACTACCATCCGGGTCATTCATTGCGATACCTTCAACTAAAATTCCATCTATCCACAGGCTTCCTGGTCACCTAAAATGGCGGTAGTTTACTCCCCATCCGCCAAGGGGGCAAGCTTTTTGTGGGGTCCGACCTCAAAGGCCCAACGGCGGGGATTATGCATAAATTATTTAGCAATTTCAATCTATTGGCCTGAATAGGTCCTTGGTTTATCGCCTATTCCCCTTCACCTGCCCGGAGACAGACCGATTTCCGCAAACGTTCCGCTGTCGCCCGCATCCGGTCCGGCCGTTTGAGCCGACTCAACTCCGTCGGCGTCTCCTGGAACCCTTCCAGGGCATTGAAAAAGCGGTCCAGGGGATCACCCGAATAGGTGGGGACTAAAAATATATGGGTATGGGGGATCCTTCTCCCCCGGGCGTACATGCAAACGAAATCCGGATGGAAGGTTTCCATGATTTTTCCGGCAACTTCTTGGGCCATTCGAAAGAGGCTGTCGGTTTCTTTTTTCGTCAGGTCATGCCACCAGGGCACATGCCTTCTGGGAATGATCAGGCAGTGGCCCTGAGCCAAAGGATTTATATCCAGCAAGGCCAGGGACAGACCATCCTCCTGGACGATATGGGCCGGCGCCTGTCCGGCGGCAATACTACAAAAAACGCATTTTTCTTCCGGCATGGCAGACCTCCCTCAAAGGGGTTCAGTTTTGATAACCTCGCAAAAGTCCAAAAACCTGTCATTGCGAGCGAAGCGAAGCAATCCCCACCATGGTAATTGCCTGATTCTTGGGGATTGCTTCGTCGCTTCACTCCTCGCAATGACAGCGTTGGGGACTTTTTTCGAAACCATCAAATTTTACTGGATAAATTTTCCCGTATCCACATCAATTTTTCCTTGATTTCACCCATTCTCTTTTCCTTTTTCAGGAGGAAAGCCTTTTGTTCCTCCACGGCCTTTTCGCCCTGCAATTTCCGGCTCATCCCCGTTTCGATAGCCTGGGATATCCCTTCCATGGTGGCCTCAATCCTCTGTAGCATCTCCCACCTGAAAGCCAGCTTACTCTTATCCAGTCTTTCTTCAAAGTCAGAACCAATCCTGGCGGACTGCCTGTCTATTACTCCCTCGAGGTATTCCTTCATCTTTTTCAGCAAGATCTTTTCGCCGATGAATTTCGGCAGCAACAAGGTCAGCGATGAGGCCACGATCTCAATCCCCCCCGGCTGCTCCTTGAATTTATAGTAAAACCTCGACTTCGATGACCAAATGGCCTCGGCCTGGACGATATCGAAGGGAACGGCGAAGAGGTCGGCTGAGAAATTGAGGAGGGAATCCACGGTCTCGTCGATCTTGGTAATAAACCTCTGGCAGGACGTCTCAAAGGTTTTTGACAGTTTCTCATCCTCCAGGCCGCGCCAGGCCATAAAGGCCTGTTTGACTTCGGCGACAATCTGTTCTTCAAGACGCCGCTGAATCTCCTTCAGGGACAGGCCCGAATACTCCGGGTAGCGGGTTTCAATGTTTTCCGACACCTTAAGAAGCAACTCCTGCCTGAAGGCCTTCGTGTCTTCATCCAGGACGTTCTTGATAATATTTTTCGTGGCGCCATCCAGCAGGAGGTAGAAGTCGTCTTTTTCGACCAGGATCTCTTTCTTTTTATTCTCGAAGATCTTTATCTTTTCCTTCAATTCCTCCAAAGGCGTCGAGAACGATTTCATCTCCAGATCAAGCTTGAACCGGGCCTGAGCGAGCAGCCGCAGAAGATTATTCGTCACGGAAAGGAGCAGGACCCGGCCCTTTTCCTGCATCAGAAAGGTATTCAGGACTCGTTCAAATTCGGGAAGAAAACTTTTCTCCAGAAATTCCTTTGTTCCGGACAATTTGCCTTCGAGTGCCCATTTGGCGGAAAGAGGGAATATCTTTACTTCGTTGCCCAGGCACTCCTCAATAATTTTCTTCGAGAAGGAAATGGATTCGGCCAGGTCTTCGGCGCCCACATAATCGGCCTTGTTCTGGAGAAAGAATATCCTGTTTGAGAATTCCTGGACATCTTTCAAAAATTCAAGCTCGGCCTTGCTCACCGGCTGATCTACCGAGAGGAGAAACAGGGCGGCATCCGACTTGGGTAAATAATGATAAGCCACATCGGTATTATGTTCATAGACCGATCCGACGCCGGGGGTGTCGATTAACCGGACCCCGTCTTTTAGATAGGTCGAAGGATAAGCGATGATGACTTCCTGCACCTCTTTCTCATTTCTGGGATTTCCTTTTTCCGTTACATATTGGGGGAGGGTTGCCGGTTCAATGTCCATCACCCGGCCGTCATTGAAATACACATTGATATTTACGGTTTCGCCGTATTTGAGAATCGTGGCAATAGAGGTGAGAGGGACAATCGCGGTGGGTAATATTTCTGCCCCCAGGAGGGCATTGATCAGGCTGGTCTTCCCCCTTTTGAACTGTCCGAGAACAACGAGGTTAAAGACATTATTTTGGATTTTTTCTCTGAGTTCTTCATAGAGGCCACTGGTGTCACTTTCGATGGTCACCAGGGAGTTGATGCAGGTTACGAGTTCATTTTTAAGTTGCGCGTATTTATCGAGAACCATTTTTGTCCTCCCATCATCTTATTTTGGCGGGAGCAGAGGTCATTGGGGTCACCCAAGAAATAAAAAACTCCTGCCAAAAATTTCATTAGGCAGGAGTTATCAGTCCCGAATCCGCGGGACGGTTAAGCGAACTCCATCGCTACACAAAAACCTATTTTATGACAGTCTTAAATGCCAAACAATTTAAAATATGACCAATCCGGAGTCAAGAGAAAAAACAGTTTCAGCGGACAAAGCCCTGACGCTTCCAACTTCCGTAGTCGGGGTCCCCAAATCGGTCATTGATCTGATAGCACGGCCAGCCTGCTGAAAATCTTTTCCGCCTGGCTCTCGGATCGCTCGGGCCATCGGAAATGGCTTAAGGAAATTAGTAGTTCCTTGCAGGCATTGAAAAAAGGCTTGATTTTTTTTAAGATGGGCTTATTTTAGCGCTAATTAAAAACATCTTTTTCCAAAGGGGGAGTAACAGATGGAGGAAGGAAGTTCACTAATGCCGTGCTTTAGAGGTCAGGAGCAGCAGGAGATCCTGCTTGATAAGGATGAGGAACCTCCGAGTAGCAGCTTGCCATTAGAGATCCCCATATCCTGGACTCATGACGTCCGGATTCCCCAGCGCCATCCGGCGATTCTTATCCCTTTTACCGGCAAGAAAAGACCCCGTACATCAATAGAAACCAAAAGCTTTAGACGACAATTTTATCCTGAGGTAGCGGATAAACAATGGAACGATTGGCATTGGCAAATCACCAACCGCATCCAGACGGTCGTCCGCTTAAAAAGGTTTTTAACCCTTTCAATCGCAGAGCAAGCTGCCCTGGAAAGGTTTACCCCCAAACTCCCCGTAGGGATAACGCCATATTATATGAGTCTCATCTCTCCTGATATTGCGGCTTCCCCTTTGCGTCGAAGCGTTGTCCCGACCATCGATGAATTTATCGCTGCGCCGGGAGAAAATGATGATCCCCTCGGCGAGGAACATCAAAGCCCTGTGCCCGGTCTGGTGCACAGATATCCCGATAGGGTCCTATTGGTTGCCCTGGATTTCTGTTCCACCTATTGCCGATATTGCACACGATCCAGAGTGGTCGGTCATGGGTCTCTCCATCCAACAAGGTCCCGCCTTGAAAGGGCCTTTGACTACATCAGGGCCAATCCGGGGATCAGGGATATCCTTATCTCCGGCGGCGACCCCCTTACTTTGAGCGATGATCGTCTGAACTGGATACTGACCAACCTCCGCAAAATTCCTCATGTCGAAATAGTGCGTATCGGCACAAAAGTGCCGGCGGTCCTGCCGCAACGAGTTACTCCTCAGCTTGTCTGCATGCTTCGGAGACATCATCCGCTCTATATGAGCCTTCATTTTATCCACCCGGAGGAATGCACTCCCGAGGCCTACAGGGCCTGTTCCCTGCTGGCCGACGCGGGCATCCCTCTTGGTTCCCAGACCGTTCTCCTGTCGGGGATCAACGATAAGGTGGAAACCATGAGGGACCTTTTCCATAACCTTTTAAAGATGCGGGTGAGACCCTATTACCTCTATCAGTGCGATCCCATATCCGGGTCTTCCCATTTCCGCACACCTGTTGAAAAGGGTCTGGAGATTATCAGGGGATTAAGGGGATTTACCAGCGGATATGCCATTCCCAGTTACGTGATCGATGCCCCCGGAGGAGGCGGAAAGATCCCGATTATGCCCGAGTATCGGGAAGGTCGGGATGGAGACCATCTGGTCCTTCGCAATTATAAAGGCGTCCTTTATAAGTATCCGGCTTACAGTTCCGCAGAGGCCGCTCCCAGTGTTTTCATCCCCAGACCCCCTGCCGAGACCCAGGAAAATTATTAATAGACTTCCCGTTAACAGGTCTTAAGGACTGATCCCGCGGAGAGAATAATCCATGAAAATCGGTTTGACCTATGATCTAAGGTCCGACTATCTGGCGCAAGGTTACAGCAAATTGGAGACAGCCGAGTTTGACCGGGAAGAGACCATTGAGGGTATTGAGGACAGTCTCGGGCACTTGGGTCACCATACCGAACGCATCGGCAATGCCCGCGGGCTGATTGAGCGTCTGGCCCGGGGGGCCCGCTGGGATTTGGTCTTCAATATAGCCGAGGGGCTGAAGGGGATAGGCCGCGAGGCCCAGGTCCCGGCTGTCCTTGATATCTACGATATACCGTACACCTTTTCCGATCCCCTGGTCATGAGTCTGACTCTTCATAAGAGCATGACGAAACGGGTAATCCGGGACGCCGGAATTCCCACATCGGATTTTTGGGTATTCGAAGGAAGAATAGAAGAAGGCGATATAAATTTTCAACCCCCTTTTTTTATTAAGCCGGTGGCGGAGGGCACAGGAAAGGGGATAACTCCGGATTCCATCATAAGACGGACCGAGGACCTTGGACCGGCCTGCGAAGCTATGCGTAAGGCCTTTAGCCAGCCTGTTCTTGTGGAACGATACCTTCCCGGCCGGGAATTTACCGTCGGCCTAACAGGCACGGATTCCGAGGCAACGGTCGTGGGCACGATGGAGATTCATCTGCTGCCGAAGGCGGAGCAGGGCGCCTATTCCTATGTAAACAAGGAGAATTCCGAAGAGCTGGTGAGTTATACTATTAAAAAGAACTCGGAGGCTTCAGTGGTTAAAAGGTCCGAAGCGGTTGCTCTCAAGGCCTGGCGCGTCCTGGGTTGCAGGGACGGAGGTCGCGTGGATATCCGCTGTGATGATGGGGGAAATCCCTATTTCCTGGAGGTAAATCCCCTGGCCGGACTGCACCCTGATCATTCCGACCTGCCCATTATCTCCAAGGGAGTGGGCCTAAGCTATCAGGCGCTCATTGAAAGGATACTGGTCTCCGCTTCAAAGAGGATTAAAAAATAGAGACCCAGAGAGGATGTGGATAATAATATAATGCGCATAGCCATTGTGCATAACGAGGTCGGACCAAACGACAGGACAGACGTACAGGATGTTTTGATCCAGGCCGAGGCTATTTCAAATGTCCTGGATGATCTGGGTCATAAGGCCTTTCAAATACCCTGCGGCCTTGATCTTATGGACATAAAGGGCCGGCTTGAGGACTTAAGGCCGGATATGGTCTTCAACCTTGTGGAATCCCTCGGGGGAAAGGATCGGCTGATGCATCTTTTCCCCGGGCTCCTTGATGTCATGGGCCTCCTTTACACCGGCTCGTGTACCGAGACGATCTTCATAACTACCCATAAGATCCTGGCCAAGGAGCGGATGTGTCTCGGCCACCTGCCCACTCCGGCCTGGATAGGGCCTTATCCCCGGACTATCGCTATGTGGCATCATAATAAAACGGATGCCCCTCGCAAGAAATGGCAGTGGATTATCAAATCCCTTTGGGAACACGGCTCACTGGGTCTCGCTGATAATAATGTCGTTTCCGGGAAGACCGAAGGGGAATTGTGGGATATTCTCAAGGAACGGTCGAGCGATCTTGGGGGGGCCTGTTTCGGGGAACGCTTTATCCTTGGCCGGGAGTTCAACCTTTCCATCCTGGGAGGGCCTGACGGCCCCAGAATGCTGCCCCCGGCGGAGATTGTCTTTGATGGTTTAGACCGAGGACGTATTCCCATGGTCGGCTACCGCGCCAAGTGGAACATGGAATCCTCTGAATACCTCCATACCAACAGGTCTTTTGATTTCACGGACGATGATCAGCCGATCCTTCTGGCGTTAAAATCTCTGGCCCTGCGTTGCTGGAACCTGTTCGGACTCAGGGGATATGCCAGGGTTGATTTCCGCGTTGATGAAGGAGGGTGGCCTTGGATTCTGGAAATCAACAGCAACCCGTGCCTTAATCCTGATGCCGGGTTTGCCGCCGCGGCCATGAAATTCGGGATTCCCTATAAAGATACCATAGAAAAGATCATCACTGAAAGCTGCTCCTCCCCCCGGAAATTAGGCACTCAAAAGCCTCAAGGCGAATCATCCCGGAATATAAAATTGCGTTACGAAGTAATTCCCGAAGATGCTGAGGGCATTCGAAGACTGGCAGAGGCGACCGGGTTCTTCCATCCCGCCGAGGTGGATGTGGCCGAGGAACTGGTCCTTGAGCGTCTTTCCAAAGGCGAGGCCAGCGGCTATCATTTTGTCCTTGCAGAGATCCGCGGATGTCTGGTCGGATACGCCTGCTACGGTCCTATCCCCTGTACGGACTCGAGCTTTGATTTCTACTGGATTGCCGTTCATCCCGATAGGCAGGGAAAGGGCTTAGGCAAAATACTCCTCAAGGAAACCGAGCGATTGATAAGGGAAGCCAAGGGGGAAAGAATATACATTGAGACCTCACAGCGGCCCCTCTACGACGGCACCAGGGCTTTCTATGAAAGATGCGGTTATACTGCCGAATCCGTGCTGGAGAATTTCTATGGCCCCGGGGATGGACGAGTCACCTATAGCAGGGTGCTCGTCTAAGACCGAATAACTCCTTCACCCGCTCCAACCTCTGCTGGTTTGGTATTTCGCGGCCGTTCAACCGTCTCCCTCATTTGGTCCTCCTGTTTTAACCGGGTCAACTCTTCGGGGGCTTCCTGAAAACCTTCCAGGGCGTTGAAAAATCGGTCCCAAAGATCGCCCTGGAAGGCTTTCACGGTAATCTTTCTCAGCGGACAAAGCCCTTTCGCCCGGCGTAGACCGCCTGGTCGCCCAATTCTTCCTCGATCCGTAATAGTTGGTTATACTTCTCCAACCGTTCTCCCCGGGCCGGGGCCCCGGTCTTGAGGTGGCCGGTAGCCAGGGCCACGGTAAAATCGGCAATGAAGCTGTCCACCGTCTCGCCGCTGCGGTGGGAAACCATGGCCCCCCAGCCGGCCTTGTGGGCCAGGGTAATGGCGGCGATGGTTTCGCTCAAGGTGCCGATCTGGTTAAGTTTTATGAGCACGCCGTTGGCCGCGTTTTCCTCGATGCCGCGGGCGATACGTTGGACGTTGGTTACGAAGAGGTCATCCCCCACCAATTCGACCCGGTCTCCCAAGGTCTTATTTAAAAGCTTCCAGCCCTCCCAATCGTCTTCCGCCAGGCCGTCTTCTATCACGATGATGGGGTATTTACTCACCCACTCGGCATAGAGTTCCACCATCTGGGCGGAGGTGATTTTTCGGCCCTCGGTCCGCAGGTTATAGAGACCGTCTTCAAAAAAGCCGCTGGACGCCGGATCCAGGGCAATACAAATGTCCCGGCCGGGTTGATAACCCGCTTTCTCAATGGCCTCCAGGATCAGCTCCACGGCCTGGGCATTGGTCTTCAGGGCCGGGGCAAAGCCGCCTTCATCGCCTACCCCGGTGGTAAAGCCTTTCTTTTTAAGCACACTCTTGAGGGAATGGTAGGTCTCGCTCCCCCAGCGCAGGGCCTCGCGAAAATTGGGGGCCCCCACCGGGGCGATCATGAACTCCTGGAGATCGGTCCCCTGCCAGTTGGCATGGACCCCGCCATTTAAAATATTGAACATGGGGACCGGGAGCAGGTGGGCCGAAACCCCTCCCAGATAGCGATAAAGCGGTAACCCTACCGCTTCAGCGGACGCCCGGGCCGCGGCCAGGCTGATCCCCAGCAGGGCATTGGCCCCGAAGCGGCTTTTGTTGGGTGTGCCGTCCAGGGCGATCATCCGCTGGTCCAGACCGGCCTGATCCAGGGCATTAAAGCCGATCAGGGCATCGGCCAGTTCGTCGTTGACATGCTGAACCGCCTGAAGCACTCCTTTCCCGCCGTAGCGGGCGGGGTCGCCGTCCCGCATTTCCAGGGCTTCGTGGACCCCGGTGGAGGCCCCGGAGGGCACGGCGGCCCGGCCGAAGGCCCCGCATTCCAACCAGACTTCCACTTCGACCGTCGGATTGCCTCGAGAATCCAGAATTTCCCGCGCCCAGATTTTTTCAATAGCAGTTGACATGTGTGCTCCTCCCGAATTCTTGTGAAATGAATAAACGACCCCTCCAAATACTTGGGGTACTTCTTTTCCCGCCAGACGTTCTTTAGTATTGTTGGAGTATCTAATAGAAGTTAAAATGTAACCAAGAATATTATAGCGAGAGAAGTCGCCATGACGCAAGATGATTCGAGAAAAATAGTTGGTCTCCAGAGAAATATTTTTTTTGCCGGGATCGTCAGCTTCTTCATGGATTTCAGTTCGGAGATGGTCTATTCCCTGCTGCTTTGCCGTTCTTGCTGGCCTTTCGAGCATGACCCTGGGAGCCGTGGTCGGTCCGGCGGCGGCTTTCGGGCTGCGTTGTAGGCCTATTTATGAAAGATCTTACCGCGCCCGAAGATAGACCGACTCGGTCTTTCCCCCGGGCATCACCCTTGGGGATCCCATCTCCGCCTCGTATCCCCCGGGACCGGAGGTTTTACATGAAAAAAGGGGTTGTCATTAGCCCCCTTATCGGGTTATTCTTCTCTATTAAGCGCAGCCTCCAGGAGAGATTATGTATCTGTTGATATTCCGGGTTTTGGAGAAGTGAAGGTGGAGTATCTGGTCTCCGATTTTACCGGGACCCTGTCGGTGGATGGGGTAGCTTCTTCCGGGTGTGGAGGATCGATTGAACCGAATAAGTGAATTTATGCAGGTCCAAATCCTCACGGCGGATACCTTTGGCAAGGCCAGGGAAGCCCTGGAAAAGGTAAACTGTACCATTGCTATTCTGACCGGCGCCGACCATGACCTTCAAAAAGAGGCCCAGGTGAAAGACCTGGGACCGGAGAAGGTGGTGGCCCTGGGCAACGGCAACAACGACCGGAAGATGCTCTCCGCGGCCCGGGTGGGCATAGCCGTCGTCGAGGGGGAAGGCTGCGCGGTGGAGGCGATCAAGGCGGCGAACATACTGGTTCGCAGCGCCCAGGACGGCCTGGATCTGCTCTTGAATCCCAAACGGCTAAAGGCCACGCTTCGATTTTAGTGATTGAGGGAATTCCGATGATCACCGACGACATATTCTTAAGTGAACTGCTGAATCATCCCGTGCTGGATCAGCGGGGAAACGAAATCGGGCGGGTGAAAGACCTGCGGGTGGTGCCGGGGGAGGCCTATCCCCTGGTGGAGGGCTTGTATGTCAAAGGGCGCCGGGGGCTGTTCTATATTCTCCTGATGGACGTGGACGTGTTAAACCGCAAGGTGATCGCCTTCCGGGGTTCCGAAGAGTCCCTGGTTTCTGCTGAGCCCCAGGCCCACGAAATCCTGATCGCCGAGCATATCATGGATAAGCAGGTAGTCGATATCAACGGGGTCAAGGTGGTCCGGGTCAATGATGTCCGGCTGGGCCGGGTCAACGGGGATTTCGGTCTCCTGGCGATTGACGTGGGGCTGGGAGGGCTGGTCCGGCGGTTGGGGTTTAAGAAATCCAAAAAAGGGACCCCCATCCCCTGGCAGTATCTCAAGCCCCTGGAGCCGGGGCTGGATCACCTGACCCTGACCATTACCCGTAAGAACCTGATTCAGATGCATCCCGTGGATCTGGCGGAGATCATCTCCGAAGTCTCCATGCAGGAACGTTCCAGCCTGATCGACGCGGTGGGGAAAGAGAAGGCCGGGGAAGCCCTGTATGAACTGGATGAGGAAACCCGGGCCAATATCTTCAAGCAGATGGAGCCCGGGGAGGCGGCCGATGTCCTGGAGGTGATGGAACCGGATGAGGCCGCCGACGTCCTGGGGGACCTCCCCGAAAGCCAGGCCAAAGAGATCCTGAATTTAATGGAGGAGAAAGAGGCCTGCGATGTTCAGGAACTTCTGGAACACGATGAGGATTCCGCCGGGGGCCTGATGACCACGGATTACGTTTCCTTTCCCAAGGAGGCCACCGTGGCCGAGGCCATGCAGTCCCTCCGCCTGTTGGCCCCCGACGTGGAGATGATCTATTACCTCTATATCCTGGACAAGGACGATCATCTGGAGGGGGTCCTCTCGCTGAAAGACTTGATCCTGGCTGCCCCGGAGATGCTGTTGGGAGAGTTGATGAAAACCAATCCCAAAAAGGTCCATTCCGAGGTGGATAAGAAAGAAGTGGCGGAAATGGTCTCCAAATACAATCTCATGGCCGTGCCGGTGGTCGATGAGGAAGACCAGATGCTGGGGATCATCACCGTGGATGACATCGTCGATATCCTCCTGCCCACCCCCTTGAGGCGGAGAAGATAGGGCCGGATTATGGGCTGGACTATGAACCGGAAGCGCCTCCTTTTTTTTCTCAGTATCGTGGGACCCGGGATAATTACGGCCAACGTGGACAACGATGCCGGGGGGATCACCACCTATTCCCTGGCCGGGGCGCATTACGGTTATGGGTTGCTCTGGTCCCTGATCCCGATCACCGTCCTGTTGATTATGGTGCAGGAAATGGTGGCCCGTCTGGGAGTGGTCACCGGGAAAGGTCTTTCGGACCTGATCCGGGAGGAGTTCGGGGTCAAGATCACCTTTCTGGTCCTGTTGGCCCTGCTGCTGACTAACCTGGGGAATATCATGGCGGAATTTGCCGGGTTGGCCGCCAGCCTGGAAATCC
Organism: uncultured delta proteobacterium; assembly: GCA_963743305.1. Taxonomy (GTDB): domain Bacteria; phylum Desulfobacterota; class RBG-13-43-22; order RBG-13-43-22; family RBG-13-43-22; genus CAVQSS01. The sequence goes on along the minus strand of CAVUPH010000014.1, from coordinate 35,467 downwards.
TGGGAGTGAACCGCTATATAGCCATCCCCGCCGGGGGATTTCTGGTCTGGTTTTTGGTGGTCAAGGGCAGTTATCGATTTCGTGGAAAAGGTTTTTCTGGTGGCCTGCACGATCTATTTGTCGTATATCATCTCCGGTTTTATGGCCCATCCGGCCTGGGGTGGGGTCTTTCAGGAAATGGTCCATCCCCGGATACAACTGGACCGTTCCTATATGATGATGCTGATCGGAGTGGTGGGGACGACGATCGCCCCCTGGATGCAGTTTTATCAGCAATCCTCCATTGTGGAAAAAGGGATACGGACCAAGGATTACCGGTATGTCCGCTGGGACGTAATTATCGGTTGCATCATGGCCGTGGTGGTGGCCTTCTTTATTGTGGTGGCCTGTGCGGCCACGCTTCATGTGCACAACATCCCCATCCGAACGGCCGAAGACGCGGCCGTGGCCCTGGCGCCGTTGGCCGGCAAATATGCCAGTCTCCTCTTCGCCCTGGGTCTGGCCAATGCCTCGCTGTTTGCGGCTTCCATCCTGCCCTTGAGCACGGCCTATGTGATCTGCGAGGGGATGGGCTGGGAGGCGGGCATCAACAAGGATTTTAAAGAAGCCCCGCAATTCATGTGGCTCTACACCGGGCTGATCATTCTGGGCGGGGGGTTGGTGTTGATCCCTAAGGCCCCTTTGATTCTGATTATGCTGCTCTCCCAGGTGATCAACGGCCTGCTGCTGCCCTTTATTTTGATTTTTATCCTTCTCCTGATCAACCGGGTGAAGCTGATGGGAGCTTTTAAAAACTCACCCCTCTATAATAAAGTGTCCTGGGCGACGGTGGGCATCCTTATCCTGCTCAGCCTGGCCCTCCTCTGGTTTTCGGTCCAGGAGTTGATGGCCTGATCGGACGTAAGCCTTGGATGGACTGGCGGAGGATCAGTGAAAAGATGAACATCGAACATCGAACGTCCAACATCGAATGTGAAATGAAAAAAATTGAAAAACAGAAAGAGGTGTTTTCTGTTCGGCAATGCCGATTTGTTTTTCATTCGAGGTTGGATGTTCGATGTTGGATGTTCGATGTTCAATGGGCGTACTTATGACAAGGAATAAGGAACAATGATTACCCTTCTGGATTACGGCGCGGGAAACGTGCGGAGCGTGGTCAACGCCATTGAGAGCCTGGGGGAAAAGGTCAGGCTGGTGGAAACCCCGGAAGATATCGGGGAGGCCGAAAAGCTCGTTTTCCCGGGGGTCGGCCATTTCGGGAACCTGATGTGGATCCTGCGGGAAAAACAATTGCTGGATCCCCTGCGGGCCTATCTGGCCTCGGGCCGGCCCTTCTTAGGTATTTGCCTGGGTCTCCAGGCCCTGTTTGAGTTCAGTGAGGAGGCCCCCGGCGTTCCCGGACTGGGGATCTTTAAGGGCGCGGTCCGGCGCTTCGCCATCGATCTGGCGGTCCCCCATATCGGCTGGAACGGCGTGCAGGTGCGCCAGCCGTCGCCTTTTCTGCGGGGAATCCGGGGTGACGAAAAATTTTACTTCGTCCATTCCTACCACGTGGTTCCCGAGGACGAAGCCCTTGTGCTGACCGTGACCGATTACGGCCGGCGGTTCGTCAGCGCCGTGCAGCAGGGCCCCATCGTGGCCACTCAGTTCCACCCGGAGAAGAGCGGGGCCGCCGGATTACGGCTGCTGGAGAATTTCCTTAAACCGGGCGAAGAAGCGGACTGGCCGGCTTACCGCCCGGAGCGGACCCGACTGGCCAAACGGATCGTCGCCTGCCTCGATGTGCGCGCCAACGATCAAGGCGACCTGGTAGTGACCAAGGGCGATCAATATGACGTGCGGGAAGAAGGGGAGGTCCGGAACCTGGGCCGGCCGGTGGATCTGGCCCGGAGATATTACCAGGAAGGGGCCGACGAGATCACCTTTCTGAACATCACCGGCTTTCGGGATTTCCCCCTGGAAGACCTGCCCATGCTGGAGGTCCTAAAGCGGACCTCGGAAAACGTCTTTGTTCCGCTGACCATCGGCGGGGGGATACGGGACTACACCGATCGGCAAGGCCGGCGGTATTCCGCTCTGGAGGTGGCTTCCCGGTATTTCCGTTCCGGGGCCGACAAGGTCTCCATCGGCAGCGACGCCGTCCTGATCGTCGAGGAATATCTGGCCGCCGGCCGGGCCGGCGGGAAGAGTTCCATCGAAGAGATCTCCCGGGTCTACGGCAACCAGGCGGTAGTCATTTCCATAGACCCCCGACGGGTCTACGTGAAGGACCCGGAGGAAACGAAGCACCCGGTGATCGAGACGACCTTTCCGGGTCCCGGGGGTGAGCGCTACTGCTGGTACCAGTGCACCATCAAGGGCGGCCGCGAGGGCCGGGAGGTGGACGCGGTCACCCTGGCCCAGGTCTGCGAAAAGCTGGGGGCCGGGGAGATCCTGCTCAACTGCATCGACCGGGACGGGACCAATCGGGGTTTCGACCTGGAACTGATCAACGCCGTGAAGGCGGCGGTGACCATTCCGGTCATCGCCTCCAGCGGCGCCGGCAGCCCCGAACACTTCCTGGAGGTCTTCACCCGGACGAAGGCCGAGTCGGCCCTGGCCGCCGGGATCTTTCACCGCCGGGAAGTGCCGATCGGCGAGGTGAAGCGCTTTCTGGCCGGCAAGGTGGAGATCAGACCTTGATGGATGGTTACCGCCCCCAGATGACGCAGGCCGGCCGCTCGCCGGTCCATCGGGCCACGGTGGTCAACCATTTGGGGGAACGGCGGGAAATCTGGGTCCCCGGAGAGACGCCGCTGACCATCAAAATCGACGGACAGGAAATCGTCACCCTGATGACCCTGGGCACCCACCCGGAGGAACTGGCCCTGGGGTACCTGCGCAATCAGCGTTTGGTGGAGCGGATTGAAGAGATCGCTTCGGTCGACGTGGACTGGGAGAAGGAAACCGCCTTCCTGCGGACCACCCACGGTCAGGGCATCTCCGAACTGAAAGAAAAAATCTCGAAGATGACGGTGACCACAGGCTGCGGTCAGGGGACGATCTTCAGTTGCACCCTGGACAAGATACTGGAACTGCGCCTCCCCCCCTTAGCCGTGCGCCAATCTCATCTCTATGGTTTGATGAAGGCGGTTTCTCAAAGTGACGTCCTCTACAAACAGGCCGGATCGGTGCACGGCTGCGGACTGTGCCGGGAGGACCGGGTGCTGCTGTTTTTCGAAGATGTGGGTCGCCACAATGCCGCCGACGCCATCTCCGGGCGGATGTGGCTGGAACGGATCCCGGGGGAGGACAAGATCCTGTATACCACCGGACGCCTGACCTCGGAGATTGTGATGAAGGCCGCGATCATGCGCATCCCGGTGCTCCTGTCCCGTTCGGGCGTCACCCACATGGGCCTGGAACTGGCCCAGGGCCTGAACATGACCATCATCGCCCGGGCCCGGGGCAAACGCTTTTTGGTTTACAACGGCGCCGAACAGGTGGTTTTCGACGACCGGCCGGTGGAGGAAGGATCTTAAATAGCTTCTCATAGCGAGAAGAGCATTCCGGTCTGGCTCCGCGCCTCCCGGCGTCTGACCAAAGAGATCAATCTGGACCTGCAACGCGGCCTATTGTTGGGCGGGAAACTGAGCATCGAGGACCGTTCCGGCCGAGGAATGTCCTTGGATAATTACCGGACCACTCCTTTCCGGTCTTGAATTTTTCGTGGAGGATTTAGTTCAATAGGAGGTGCTTTCACCTACGAGTCCTTAAAAAGGCGAATCTTAAAAATCAATGAATACCGTTTGTACTGGTGAATCTGCTGTTGTCTATGTTTCATCCAACTCTTTCCTTACAGCTCTATCCCAGGTTCATTTCCGAAATCCCCTGGGGTTCCTCAACCACTCCCTCCGGGTAAAAAGAAATTATCCCGGAGAGGTTGCCAAAACAGGGTTAATAAATAACCCTCACGATGGCTTCAGGACCAGGGGCAGATAGATTTGGAAATTACGAAAATCGGTAACCACCCCGTAGGCCGCGGGTTCGGTGCCCCCCTTGAGGCTGATCCAGCCCACATTCTCCCCCCAGGCGTAGCCGGAAAAGGCTCCGGTCTGCGGGTCGATGGTCACCCCCCCCGCCGGTTGGGGCAAAGTTGATCCAGCCCGCATTCGTACTCCAGGCATATTTGGCCGCAGAGTCAATCCCGGCGGCTGAACCTATCTGGTACATACCCAACAAAGCCAGAAAAACGGTCGCGAACACTGCTGCGCGCAATATCGATTTCGGTTTGGTATAGTTTATCTAAAATCCTCCCTTACAAAATATCACGAAAAACAGGGGAGACTCCTGCCCCCCCCCAAAGGGCCCAAAAAGTCGAACCACCAAATCATTCTACTGTCCACCTCGGACCGGCCAAACATAGAACATGAAAGTTCTAGCGGCGAGTTCGTAGCTGACGATGCCGGTGGGGAAGTATATGAACCAGGCGAGGTCTGTTGGAGCGCCCGCATATGAGGTAGATGACCAATAGTTGCCCACCTGCAGGCCGGAAAACGCGTCCCCTTCCGACCTCATCTTGGTCCCAGCAGCATCTGATAAAGCAATGGCATAAGCATAATCGATCAGACTCTGAAGTACCTCGACATTGGGCAGTCGCCATTGACCCGCAGTAGAACCATCGATTAGATCGCAGCGTCCGCCTGCCAAATTATTACTCCAGGTCAGCCCATCGGCCCAAGGAAGCTTCCCTGAACTTTTATCGATTCCGCCCACCGTATCCTTCCAATTGGCATTCTTCAACCAGATCAGCCCGGTCAGGTTGTCGGTCACTGTCCCGTTTTTGTTATCCGTAAACCGAGGGCTGGGCTACGCCAGGCCTTTTTTAAGGACGCCGTCGGACCCGGAGGTGGCAACAGGAGGTGCCGTTGGTGTCTGCCCGGTCCTGGCAACCGGGGCCCGCCGCCCCACTAGGTCATATATCGCATCCAACGTGTGCATTGTGCCAGCCGTTGGCCCTCTGCTCGGCTCAGTAAATGTGGCCATCTTGGTGGCTGCTGTGCCGCGGATCCCCCGACTGCTTTAAATATCCTCCACAAAAAATGTGCATGAATTGCCCCGCATTCTAAAGAGTTAGTTCTAGCTACTCTTCCGACGATTGTATTAATTTTTGATTATCAACGGTAAATAAATTGACGGAATGAATTTTATCCCCATTTGGTATTGGGAGATATTGCTTGCTTCATCCACAAAGCGCACTATGACTGTTTTCTCCCCAGGCTGAGAGTCGAAGGGGATAGTCATATTGGTTGGTTGATAATCTAATCCTGAAATCCAGTGATAATATCTATCGCCCTCATTGAAATAAGTGTAAGACATATTCAGCCTATATGAGTCATTGGCGGACCAACTAACCTGGATATGAGGATTATATGCTGTCAGTGCCCCGTTATTCAGAATTAAAGTCCCTTTTGGTGGAGTGGCATCTAAAATGATAGAAGTCTGATACGCTTGGGATTCAGTACCATACTGATCTCTAAATTTTACCAAGACCGTTTGAGGGCCATCTGATGTAGTGCCATAAAGATGCACGGGTGAGAGTATCCAGTTAATACTGGGGGCGACCGGTTGCCAATTTTGCCACCAAATCCATCCGGGGATTTGCCTAAAGCACATTTCTTTTGCGCTTGGCCCATAATTGAGGCTGAAGGTAACATTGGTTGAATTGGTGTAGGCTGCGCCATTATTGATACTAATTTCGCCAATAGGTGCTGGGGGCAGGGCGGTTATTTGGTCTGAGGTATTATAATTATTAAATGTACCCCCTTCGAGATAATTTACGCTTTCGTATACCTTAAACTGTCCTGGTGAAGTATAAAGATGAGAGGTACTGCGCCCAAATTCAGTTTGCCCAGGGCCGACAGTCCAACTCCAAGTCGAGGGGAAATAGGCCCCATCCAGGTTATAAGAGCAATCCCAAAACCAAGGCCGAAACGGGGTCACCCCGGACCTTGGGTAAACGACGAAACGGGGAGTGCGTACAGGGGGTGTATCCCCGAAACTCCAAGTAGTTAATACATCATATGCCAAGGTGAAATTATACTTCCTACCACCTTGTTGCTGACAAGATTCCTGTCCTTCGACTCTAGTCAGGTCCGCCGGTATCTGGAGCCAATCGAGATCACAACCGAAAATTTGAACTTTTCTTGACCAATAACTAGGATTACTCAGAGCGCCATAGTGATATATACAACAAACAACTTCCTTATTTCCCTGACCTAGATTGCCTGAATCATTTTTCCAGGGGCAGGCCACTACTCCATTTTTAACTCTCAAAATCTCAGGGGCTTTTTGGGAATTGTAGGCAACCTTCTTGCTATAGCTATCATTTGGCCAAGATCCTAATTCTGGATCATATGTGGTATATATGATTTCATGCTCCAATTTACTGGTAGGACCGTAATCTTCTGACCGATGGGCAATCCAAGCCACGACTCCATCTTTAACTTGATGTTGTTCCAGTGAAGTTCTATAGCCGTTAAATGGACCCCATGACCCCTCTTTCCATATTCCCCTACCGGGATCATAGATACAATAATGAACCTCGAAAGTATAATCCGTTTCGGTAGAATTTTTATATTTCGCTATCCAGGTTATGATGCCTTGATCCTTCTGAGCAGATTCTATTATGTGCTCATCTCCCTTGGTCAGCGACCATGTATCCTCCACGATATTCCCACTGATCGGATCCGTAACCGAGTACCGTATTGAATTAACAGCATCCTGAATAAAAGTAATATTCTGACAGGGGGGATAAAGTTTACAATAGGCCGGGGAGGTCCAAAATAAAAACAGGCAAACCGAGGTCAATAACCCAATACGGAAATGGATCTTTTTCTTCATCGCTGACTCCTAACCTAAAATTCATTGGTTAAAACCAAGCAAATTTGAAACGACATCTCTCTTCTGAGAAAGTTGGTGGCCATATTCTTCTCCGGATGCATACCCTCTATCAGGTGTTGGTCACCAACCAGGAGGACTAGAGATCTTTATTCCTGGGCGAACTAGCCTAATTAACGACATAATTTGGAAAAAGTAAACAAGAAGTTTTGTCCATGGGAAGGGCGAGCGGTCAGAGGGACCCCTAATTGATTATCAATTGAACTCTGGCAGAATTCGGAAGATTGGCTTTTGAAAAGTACAGGAAGCACTTCTAAACCTGTTGGATAAATTTATTTTTCGACTAAGCTGGCCGTAAGTTGTCCTCGAAGTTTGGCTTTTGGGATCCGAATCGGTCCCTTCATCTGCAAAGAGTCGGTAAGAAAAGATACCTGCTCCGATAATGACCTTCCCGGGTCCTAGTGGGCGGTGGGTACCGTTAGGATTACCCGTGTCCCCTTTCCTTTTTTTCCTTTGATCGCCACCGTGCCTCCGAAGACCAGGGCCCTCTCCCGCATGCCCACAAGGCCGAGTGAAGGGGTTAGGGCGATTTCCTCCTCGGTAATCCCCCGGCCGTTGTCTTGGATCCTCAGGATCAAGCCCTTAGCGTTTTGCTTGAAAGAGGCCTCGACCTTGGTCGCCAAAGCATGGCGGGTTATGTTGGTCAGGGCTTCCTGAAATATCCGGAAAACGGCTATAGAGAGGTCGGGTTTCAGTTCAGGTTTCCGAGCCGTCGATCGAAAATTGCAATGGATCCCGGTTCGATTGGTAAACTCCCGGGCCTGCCATTCCAGGGCGGCAATCAGGCCGAAATCGTCCAGAATCCGGGGCCGCAGTTCGGTGGAAATCCGCCGGATGGTCTGAACGGTCTGGTCGATTAATTGGCCCATGGCTTTAGCCTTCTCTTTCAGTCCTGACTGGTCAGGTTTAAAGTGCAGGAGGAGCCAACCCAGGTCCAGCTTGAGGCCGGTCAACTGTTGACCCAGGTCATCATGAATTTACCGGGCGATGTTTATCCGCTCCTCTTCGCGTACCGATTGGATACGGGTGGAAAGGGCACGCAGCCTTTCCTCTGATTTTATTAGGGCCTCCTCGGCCTCTTTTTGCTCGGTAATGTCGGTATGAGTCCCAGACATCAATAGCGGGTCCCCTTCGGAGGTGCGGGTCATGACCCGGCCACGGTCTTGAACCCAGATCCAATGCCCTTCTTTGTGCCGCATCCGGCATTCGAAATCGTAATAGGGCAGTTCGCCCGCAAAATGGCGCCGCAGGAGATCATAGGATTGTTTGAGGTCATCGGGATGGGCAAGCCTTTCCCAGGTCTGGATGCTAATGGGCAGCAATTCCTCAAGGGAGTAGCCGAGGATTTGGGCCCACCTTTCATTGAATACGGTTTCCCCGGTCTGGACGTTCCATTCCCATGTCCCGACACGGGTGCCCTCTATGATGCTGGCCAGTCGCCAACGCTGGTGTTGCAAGTCCTCCTCTGCTTTTTTGCGTTCGGTGATGTCCGATATAATTGCGACATGACAAGATTCGCCTTTAATATCCAGTACGCCTGCGGACAACAAGCCGGTACGTATTGACCCATCTTTGCGTCGGAATTGAACCTCAAGTCCAAGGGCCTCACCGGTCTCCTTTAAGGTGGCAGCAAAAGGGGCACGGTCTTCCTTACGGACCCAAAGGTTCAGGTCGCCAGGGAGGGGAGATCGACTGAGAAGCTCTTCCCTGGAATACCCGGATATCTTGGTGTATCCTTCGTTGACGTCAATATAGACCCCATCGGATGTCCGAGCGATAGCTACCGCATCGGGGCTGGTTCTAAAAATCTTAGAGAACTTCTCCTCACTCTCCCGCAGCGCCTCCTCAGTCCGCTTATGCTCGGTTTCTGATTTTTCCAATTCGGCAATCCTTCGGTGAAGAGCTTCCAACTCTAGGATCAGTTGCTGCTTGGTCTTCCTGTTATCGCGCATGTGGTTTAAATATCCATAAAAAAACGACAAAAAGGTTATTATTATTTCTTTCTCGGGTCAACAGGATAATAACTGGATAGGTTCAGGCAGGGGCGATGTTAGAATCCGTCACTAGGGAAATGCGGGGGGGACCCTATCCGTTCAGAAAGACCTGATCAATAAAAGGACACCGTCGAGGCGCGGAGGGCAGCGCGAATGCGGCTGCCCTCGCTTTCTCCGCGCCTCGGCGACCTATCGGTTTCTCAGGCACCCAGTCCCTGAATGATCTGCTGGACCTCGCGGGCCAAGGGCTCGGAGGGGGTTACCACCACATTCTTCCCGGCCAGGTTGGTGGAGTACCGGGAAGCACTCCCGCTGCGTTCGTAGGCCCCTCGCAGGTCATCCGAGATAAGCTGGAAAGTTGTTGCCGGGATACCCTTCTCGGCCACGACCTTTTTTAGATTTTGGACCTGTCCCCCTTGAATCCAAACCACCCCGAAGGCCTTGGGCGGCTTACCTACTTCTCGGGTTGTTCTCGACTAGATTGAGAGTTGACGGACGCGGGATGGACCGCCAGACCACGGCTCAGGATTCCAATTAACAACTTGACGATAACCAGACCCAGGACCGCGAAAATCAAAACGACCAGCCCCTGGGGGATGATTTTCAGTAAAACCATGGCCAGCAAGACCAGGGCTACCCCCAGGACCAAGGTACCAATGCACAAGGCCGCCAAAGAAAATGGTTTCATAAGCCTACCCCTCCTGGAACGATGGATGTTCGTTAGAAAGTCGTCAGCAGTGTTGGATAAGAAAGTCAGCGAAGAGGCCCGACAGAAGTCGGACTCTTCAACAGGGAACAGGGAGGAAAACGCTAAAGGGTAAAGGCCGGTGGATGAAAAATTTCTTTCTGGTTGGTTTGTTCGGTGATAGATAAGGCCGATGAAAAAAGGACCTGGCTCGGAAAATCATCGTCGGGCCGATAGGCTTCAGCTTTGATCATGAAATGAGGGGTGGTCGAAGGCCCTTCGCTACTGGAAGGGGCCGGGTTAGCCGAATGGGACGAACCGGTCGGCGCCGGTTTATAATCGGCACGCACACCGATTGCCGAAGGGTTCAGGTATTCGGCCAGAAAAAGGACCAGCACGGCCAAAAGAATTGTTTTGGGAATGATAAATCTTTTCACACTTTTTTTATATCGTATTTTTCTGATTTTGTCAACCCGAAAGGAATCTTTCGCCATGAAAGGTTGTCTACATCAAATCCGACAATTGTGGTAGAATATTTCACGATCGGGCCCCTAATTATTGACGCCCTTTTGGGTATAGCACTTCAATTTAGACCATGATGAGAATGGGGGGGCCCTTTCTTAACGGTTAACCCGTATGTCTAACGCCGTTTAGGTTGTAAAGGTCCCGGTTACCTCCGGCTGACTACCCGTCGGAGAAGGCTTACCGAGGCTGGGATGACAAGTAAAATAAATCTTTAACAGACGTAATATATTACATTAACATAATACCGATAGGAGCCAACTGTCATGTCCAAGGAGATCACCAAATCATCCCACGAAACAAAGGCCCCGGTTGAGTATCAGGCCAGTCTCCTGAAGGAAGAAGACGTATTTCTGTTCAACGAGGGAAATCATTACCGCCTCTATGAACATTTGGGTGCCCATTCCATGACCCTCGGGGAAACCAGGGGAACCTATTTTGCCGTCTGGGCCCCGAATGCCGAACGGGTGCAGGTCATCGGCGATTTCAACCGTTGGGGGGAAATCCCCCAGGATCTTCACCCCCATGGGGTTTCCGGCATCTGGGAGGGATTTCTCCCGGATGTGAAAAACGGCGATTTTTACAAATTCCGCATTGATTCCCGGGGACAGAATTACCGGGTGGATAAGGCCGACCCCTTTGCCTTTCACAGCGAAATCCCTCCCAAAACCGGCTCCGTCGTCTGGGACCTGTGGTATGACTGGGGAGACCGGGAGTGGCTGGAAGGCAGGAAGCGGCTGAATTCTCTCTCACAACCGATTTCCGTGTATGAGGTTCACCTGGGTTCATGGAAAAGGGTTCCCGAGGAAGGCCATCGTTTCTTAAACTATCGGGAACTCGCTCCCCAGTTGGCCGAATATCTGAAGGACCTGGGATTTACCCACGTGGAATTTATGCCGGTCATGGAGCACCCCTTCTACGGGTCCTGGGGGTATCAGTGCACCGGATATTTCGCGCCGACCAGCCGCTTCGGCAGTCCCCAGGACCTGATGTATCTGATTGACTATCTCCATCAAAACGGGATCGGCGTCATTCTGGACTGGGTCCCCTCCCACTTTCCCACCGACGAGTACGGACTGGCTTATTTCGACGGGACCCACCTCTTCGAACATGCCGACCGGCGGCAGGGGCATCACCCCGACTGGGACAGCTTCATCTTCAATTACGGCCGGCACGAGGTTCGCAGTTTTCTGATGAGCAGCGCCATGTTCTGGCTGGATGTCTTCCACGCCGACGGAATCCGGGTAGATGCGGTGGCCTCCATGCTCTACCTGGATTATTCCCGCAGGGAGGGGGAGTGGATCCCCAATGAATTCGGGGGCCGGGAAAATCTGCAGGCCATTGCTTTTCTCCGGCAATTCAATGAATTCATCTATAAGGAATTTCCCGGGGTCCAGACGATTGCCGAGGAATCCACGGATTGGCCCATGGTCTCCCGGCCGACCTATGTGGGTGGTCTGGGGTTCGGGTTCAAGTGGGACATGGGCTGGATGCACGATACCCTGCAGTACATGGCCCGGGACCCCTATTTCCGGAAGTATCATCATAATCAATTGACGTTCCGGCTGCTCTACGCCTTCAATGAAAATTTCATGCTTCCCTTATCGCACGACGAAGTGGTCCACGGCAAGGGCTCCCTGCTGGGGAAGATGCCCGGAGATGACTGGCAGAAGTTCGCCAACCTGCGGCTGCTACTGGGCTATCAGTTCACCCAGCCGGGAAAGAAACTGCTCTTTATGGGTATCGAATTCGGCCAGTGGCGGGAATGGAATCACGACGAGAGCCTGGACTGGAGCCTTCTGGAGTATCCGCTCCATGCCGGTCTGCAACAATGGGTGAAATCCTTGAACCGGGTGTATCGGGAGGAGCCGGCCCTGCACAGTCAGGAATTTTCCTATAAGGGTTTTGAGTGGGTCGACTGCAACGACTCGGACAACAGCGCCTTGACGTTTCTACGCCGGGATGAGGAGGGCCGTCAGGTGGTCCTGGTGGCCGCCAACTTCACCCCGGTCCCCCGGTATAATTACCGGGTCGGGGTCCCCCGGGGGGGATATTGGCGGGAGCTCCTGAACGGGGACGCCAAGGAGTTCGGCGGCAGCGGGCAGGGAAATATGGGCGGGATGGGGGCGGCCCCGATTCCTTTCCATGGACGGCCCTATTCCCTGAATCTGACGCTCCCACCCCTGGCGCTCTGTGTTTTTAAACCCAATGAATAAGAATTTACGAAAATTCGAAATTCGAAGCACAAAATCCGAAACAAACACAAGAGTCCGAAATCAAATTGACCAGCCCCCCCTCCCTTGACGGTAGGGGGATGGGGAGTGGGTGAATTTTGAACCTTCGACTCAGCCGGTATTCGATCTGCCTAAAACACCGCCACGGGTCCTCAACCCGGGAATTTCCTCCCCGACGGCTGCTCGTTCTCTCTCGGAACCAGGATCAAGTGGGAAACCGGCTCTGGGGGGATCGACTGAGCCGCCTGATCTATTTTGAAGATGAGGAAGACTAACCAAATGAATGGCCCCCTGAAAAAGCCTTCCAACCTGAATAGTGTCCCCTCGGCCACCTACCGGGTCCAGCTCCATCCGGGCTGGACCCTGGCGGAGGCCCGGGACCTGGTGCCCTATCTGGAGGCCCTGGGCATTTCCGACCTGTACGCCTCGCCTCTGTTTAAAACGCGCAAGGGTAGTCAGCACGGTTACTCGGTGACCAACCCTCAGAAGCTTAATCCGGAACTCGGGGGGCGGCGGTCTTTCGAGGCCCTGACCAAGGCCCTGGGTTCCAGGGGGATGGGGCTGCTCCTCGATATCGTCCCTAATCATCTGGCACTAAGCCAGGATAACCCCTGGTGGTGGAATGTCCTGGAAAGCGGTCCGGGATCGCCGTATGCGGGTTTTTTTGACATTGATTGGCATCCCCCCCAGGGGCTGATGGAAGGGAAAGTGCTGATCCCGTTGCTGGGGGCCCCTTACGGGCAGGTCCTGGAAGATCAGGAGATTTCTTTGGACCTGGATCCCAGGGGTTTTTTTGTCCGATATTTCGAACACCAGTTTCCGGTGGAACCCCGATCCTGGCTGCAGGTCTTGACCCACCGGCTGTCGGATCTGGAGAATAAAACCGGGGAAAGTCATCCCGCCGTTTTGGGTCTCAGGGGTTTGATCGCCCTGCTTTTGGAACTGCCCGGTTATCAATCTTCCCGAGGGAATAAACTGCGGGCCCGCCAACATCAGATCCAAGGTCTTAAGAAGGGCCTGTGGAACCTGGTGCAGGATTTTCCGGAAATCCGGAAGTTTCTGGAAGAGAACCTCCGTCAGTTTAACGGAATTCCGGGAGACCCTCAAAGCTTCGACCTCCTCGACGCCCTCCTGCGGGAACAGCCGTACCGGCTGGCCTGCTGGCGGGTGGCCCTGGAGATGATCAATTACCGGCGATTTTTCAGCATCAATGACCTCATCGGAATCCGGGTGGAAGACCCGGCGGTCTTCGAGGCGGCCCATGCCGGGCTCTGGCCCCTGATCGAGAGAGGGAAGATCTCGGGTCTGCGCATCGATCACATCGACGGGTTGCACGATCCCGAGGGCTATCTGCAGCGCTTGCAGCAGCGAATCCGCCAACTGTCCGGAAAGGAGGAGGGATCAAAAGACTTTTATCTCCTGGTGGAAAAAATCCTGATGGGGGAAGAACGGGTGCCCGGGACCTGGCCGGTGGCGGGGACCTCCGGGTATGATTTTCTGGGGAAACTGAATGGCTTTTTGGTCCACCCGGAAGGCTTCGCCAAGTTGAAATCGATTTACCGCCGTTTTAGCGGAGAGCGGCGGGATTTTCAGGAAATCGTGGCCGAAAAGAAAAAACTGATCCTGCGCTCCCTGTTCGGCGGGGAGGTGGAATCCTTGACCAACCGGCTGGTCCGGCTGGCTGACGGGGACCGGCAGGCCCGGGACATTTCACGGAAAGCTCTGTTGAGAGTCCTGGAGGAGTGCGTCGCCCGCCTCCCGGTCTATCGGACCTACCTTCGGGACTTTCAGATTTCCCCCTCCGACCAGCAGATCCTGACCGAATTGCTTAAAAGGGTCCGCCGTCTCCCGGACCTGGATCCGAGATGCCTGGATTTCTTGGAAAGGATTATGTCGCTGGACAACCCGGATCGGGCCGGGGAGGTACGCCGGCAAACCTGGCTTTCCTTCCTGATGCGCTGGCAGCAGTTCACCGGGCCGATCATGGCCAAAGGGCTGGAGGATACCGCGCTGTATGTCTATAATCCTTTGATTTCACTGAACGAAGTGGGAGGAAGGCTGCAGGCGGAGAGGCTGGATGATTTCCATCGTTTCAACCGGGAGCGGCAGCAGTCCTGTCCTTTAACCTTGAATGCCACGTCCACCCATGATACCAAACGAAGTGAAGACGTCCGGGCGCGGATTCATGTGCTTTCGGAAATCCCCGAGGAATGGGAAAGGCGTCTGAATCAGTGGACCGAGTGGAATGCCGGAAACAAGACGGTGATCCGGGGTCTGCCGGTCCCCGGACCCAATGAAGAGATTTTCCTCTACCAGACCCTGCTGGGGGTCTGGCCCCTGCTTCCCGGGGAGGTCCCGGAATGTCGAACCCGTCTGGAGACCTACCTGGTGAAGGCCGTCCGGGAGGCCAAGGTCCATACCCGCTGGATAGCCCCCCATCCGGAATATGAACAGGCGCTGGTGTCTTTTTTAGGTGCCATCCTGGATGATACCAGGGACTCTCCCTTTCTGGATGATTTTCTCCAATTTCAATCGCGTCTGGCCTTCTGGGGCGCCCTGAATTCCCTCTCCCAGGTGCTGCTCAAAACTACCTCTCCGGGAGTCCCCGATTTTTACCAGGGGACGGAACTCTGGGACTTCAGTCTGGTGGACCCCGATAACCGGCGGCCGGTGGATTTTAAGCTGCGGCGGTCCGCCCTTCGTCGACTGCTGGCGCGGGATTCCCGGGGTGAACCGAAATTGGCCGGCAAACTGCTTCACCAATGGAAAGACGGGTTGATCAAAATGTTTATTACCGCCAAAACCCTCCGCTTTCGCCGGGCGCAAGCCAAACTTTTTCAGTCGGGAGCTTACCTGCCGCTGGCCGTGCAGGGGGTTCACCGGGACCGGGTGGCGGCTTTCGCCAGGGTTCTGGGAGATGACTGGACCATAACGGTGGCCGGCCGTTTTTTTTCGGAAATTTCGGGACCGGATCGGCTGCCCCTGGGGGAGCCCTGCTGGGGAGGGAATGCGCTGGTTCTCCCGAAGGGCGGACCGAGACGCTGGCGGAACGTCCTGACCGGGGAAGAATGGGAGCCTCAAGGGGTTTCCTCCAAGAAGATATTGCCCTTGTCTTTGGTCTTCGGGCAGCTTCCCCAGGCCTTGCTGACCGGGGCGCCGGTCAAACCTGTCCGCCGGAGGATCCGCGAAAAACTGGGATTTGACGGCCGGGCCGTCTGGGAGGATGGCGGCGAGGAAGAGGAAGTCTTGTAATATTCGGGTTCCCGACCAAGGCCGGATTCTTTCGCGGGAAATCCCTTTATCCAGGAGCGGGCACTCTCGAAGGCTGAAAATATAAGGAGCGGGACTATCTGCTAAGTTATTTACTTAATAATTAATAATCAATTGTCAACTATTAATTAATATTGAGTGCCTCAATGGGGCCGGAAGCCCCCCGCGGGGGACTTCCGGTTTAAGCTTGGGGCGAGACCTTTTTGGCCGGTGTGCTAAGCGGGGGCCTTTCCATAGCCGATGGTCTTCAGGGAGTCGCCGATCTCATCCAGGATGACCGGATCGTCGATAGTGGAGGGGATTTTGAATTCCTCGCCGTCGGCGATCTTACGCATGGTCCCGCGGAGGATCTTGCCGGAGCGGGTCTTGGGCAGGCGCTTGACCACCACCGCCTTTTTGAAGGAGGCTACGGCGCCGATATCCTTTCGGACCATCTGGATGACTTCGGCGACGATTTCCTCCGGTGGGCGGGTGACCCCGCTCTTGAGAACGATCATTCCCACCGGCACCTGGCCTTTCAGGTCGTCGGCCACCCCCATGACCGCGCATTCGGCCACGTCGGGATGGCGTGAGAGGACCTCTTCCATCCCGCCGGTGGACAGGCGATGCCCGGCCACGTTGATCACGTCATCTACCCGGCCCATGACAAAGACATACCCCTCTTCGTCCAAATACCCGCCGTCTCCGGTAAGGTAATATCCGGGATAGGGGTTCATATAGGAGTTCAGAAAGCGTTGATCGTCCTGCCAGAGTGTGGGCAGGTTGGCCGGCGGCAGGGGCAGCTTGACCACGATCATCCCGTTTTCATTGGGCCCCAGTTCCTGGCCGGTGGCGGGTTCCAGAATTTTGATGTTGTAGCCGGGCATGGGCATGGTGGCCGATCCGGGTTTGATGGGAAAAAGTTCCAACCCCCGGAAGTTCCCGGCGATGGCCCAGCCGGTTTCGGTCTGCCACCAGTGGTCGATGACCGGTTTTTTAAGCAGGTCGGTGGCCCAGTGGTAGGTGTCCGGGTCGAGGCGTTCGCCGGCCAGAAAAAGGGTTTCGAATTTGGACAGGTCGTATTTTTTCAGGAATTCGCCTTTGGAATCCTCCCGCTTGATGGCCCGGATGGCCGTGGGCGCCGTAAACAGGGCCTTGACGCCGTGCTGGGAAATGACCCGCCAGAAGGCCCCGGGGTCGGGGGTACCCACCGGTTTTCCCTCATAGACGATGGAGGTGGCGCCCATGAAAAGGGGCGCGTAAACGATATAGGAGTGGCCGACCACCCAGCCCACGTCCGAGGCCGCCCAATAAACCTCCCCCGGGCCGATGTTGTAAATATGCTTCATGCTCCATTTCAAGGCCACGGCATGGCCGCCGTTGTCCCGGACCACCCCCTTGGGCTTTCCGGTGGTCCCGGAGGTGTAAAGGATGTACAAGGGATCGGTGGCCTCCACGGAAACGCAGTCGGCCGGATGAGCCTGGGCCTCCAGGTGGGTCCATTCCAGATCGCGGTCGGGGATCAAGTCGGCCGGGGCCAGGGGGCGCTGGAAGATGACGCATTTTTCCGGTTTGCTTTCCGCCAGTTGGATGGCTTCATCCAGCAGAGGTTTATAAGGAATGACCCGTTGCCCTTCGATTCCGCAGGAAGCGGAGAGGATGACCTTGGGTTTGGCGTCATCGATGCGGATGGCCAGCTCCCGGGGGGCAAACCCCCCGAAGACCACGGAATGGATGGCCCCCAGTCGGGCACAGGCCAGCATGGACAGGACGGCTTCCGGGATCATGGGCATATAGACGATCACCGTATCCCCTTTTTGGACCCCCAGTGCTTTTAGAAAACCGGCGATTCGGGAAACCCGGTCCAGGAGTTCCTGATAGGTGGTCGTTTGAATCGTGTTGGTGACCGGGCTGTCGTAGATCAAGGCCGGCTGGCTGCCCCGCCCCTGCTGGACGTGGACATCGACGGCATTAAAACAAGTGTTCAGCCGGCCCCCTTTAAACCAGCGGTAGAAGGGTTTCTGGGAATCGTCCAGGACCTGGTCCCATTTCCGATCCCAGACGATCTCTTCCGCCGCCCTTCCCCAGAAAGATTCGGGTTTTTCGATCGATTCCCGGTACATCTCTTGATAGGTCATAAGAGTCTCCTTTTGGTATTGAATTACAGAATACAGGAGACAAAAAAAAAACAGCAAGGGTTGATTTAAGTTATTTTCTCCTGACTTCTGTCTTCTGAATGCCTGGTTTTACCTTATCCTTTTCGAAATAACCTTAAACGGCTCAGTACCCGCCTTTTCCAGCAGTTGGAAAAGAACCGTTTCCGTTCCGGTGATGGTTGCCCCGGCGTCGCGCAGCCATTCCAGGCCGATTTTAAAATTATCCTTGGTCCGGGAACAGCAGGCATCCTGGATGACCTGGACCGCATAGCCGGCCTGAATCAAACCGAGCGCGGTCTGCAGAACGCAGATGTGGGTCTCCATGCCGGTAAGCAGGATTTTTTGCCTTCCGGAGGCCGCTACCTTTTCGATGAAGCCGATCTCCCGGCAGCAGTCAAAGGCGGTTTTCTCAAAGGGTTCGTACAGCGGCAGGGCCGTTTTGATTTCCTTGAGGGTTGGCCCCAGCCCTTTGGGGTATTGTTCGGTCAATAGAATCGGGATATCGAGGAGCTTTGCCAGCTCCACCAGGTGGAGGCAATTGGCCGTCACCGTCTCCCTTTTTTTCATGGCGGCGGCCAGTTTCTCCTGGATATCGATGAGGACTAAAATGACCTCACCTTTTCTAATGAGAAATTTATCTACCATAAGGCCCTTTCTCAGGGAGCATTCCCAATCTGGTTTGTTGGAGGAGCAGGCCGGGGAGGGGATCGCATCACCCTCCCCGGCCTGCCGGAGAAGGGGAGGCCGATTGCCGAACGGTGGTGTGCCCGACGACGATCGTCCTCCCCGCGGAGAGACTCTTTGCCAATCTTGGATGCCGAATCGAGTCCGGCATGACGAAAAAAAACTGAAAATGGTCAATAACCAAATTATGTTTTCACTCTTAATGTCCTTTGGAGAAATATCAAATCTTCAAACGACGTCTTACACTCCGGATTCCTTATTCATCTGGAGAATGGCCTCTACGATTTCAGGATTGGCCAGGGTCATCACATCGCCGACATCCGTGTGGTTGGAAATAGCGCCCAGTACACGGCGCATGATCTTTCCCGACCGGGTCTTCGGCATGTCAGCGACAATCCAGACCTTTCTCGGCCTGGCGATGGCGCCGATTTCCTTGACGATACACTGGGATATGGCTTTGGCAACTTCCGCGGATGCGGTTTTGCCGGGTTTCAAGGCAATATACAGATCCGGTTCTACGCCTTTGATCTCATGCTTCACCGGAACCACCGCCGCCTCGGCCACATCCGGGTGGGTCAAAGCAGCGGATTCAATCTCTTTGGTCCCCAGTCGGTGACCGGAAACGTTGATCACATCGTCAATTCTACCGAGGATGCGGACATACCCGTCCTTAGCCACCACCGCGGCATCACCGGTAAGATACGGCCAATCTTGCCATCTCTTGCTCTTTGGGTCTTTGCAGTATCTTTCAAAATAGGTTTTGACAAAACGGTCGCGGTCTCCCCATATGGTCTGGAACATGCCGGGCCAGGGGTTTTGGATGCAGATGTTGCCGGCCTTGCCTGACCCTTGCGGAACAACGTTTCCATCATTGTCATAAACGATCGGATGGATACCGGGCATACCCGGGCCGGCACTGCCGGGCTTCATGGGTTTAATGGCCGGGAGTGTGCTGCACAGGAAACCGCCGTTTTCCGTCTGCCACCAGGTATCCACAATGATCGCCTCGCCTTTGCCGACCTCCTTATAATACCATCGCCAGACTTCAGGCTCGATCGGCTCCCCCACGGTGGTCATATGTTTGAAGTGATAATGATATTTTTTCGGTTCATCGGGGCCGACCTTTCTCAGCGCCCGGATGGCCGTCGGTGCGGTGTGGAAAATATTCACATCCAGGTCCTGCGCAATCCTCCAGGATCGGCCGGCATCCGGATAAGTAGGGACCCCTTCATAAATAACCGTAGAGGCCGCTAAGGCCAGCGGACCATAGACAATATAGGAATGGCCCGTAATCCAGCCGATGTCCGCCATACACCAGTACACGTCTTCCGGATGAATGTCCTGAACGTACTTCGAGGTGCCGGTGACATAGGCCAGATAACCGCCGGTGCTGTGCTGGGCGCCTTTGGGCTTTCCGGTGGTGCCGCTGGTATACATGAGAAACAGCGGCGCTTCCGCCGGCATCTTGACCGGCTCAACCCGGGCGCCGTAATATTTCTTCAGCAGGTCATTGACAAAGAAATCGCGGCCATCCACCATCGGGATCTTGGAGGAATATTTGCCGGGATAACGCTGCCAGACCAGGACCTTTTTGACCTGCTGTCCTTCTTTGGCCGCCGCTTCCAGGGCAATATCCGCCTTCTCCTTATGCTCTTGAAGCTGGCCGGCCCGATAATAAGCGTCCATGGTGATCAGGTATTCACTCCCGGAGTCAACGATCCGGTCCGCGCAGGCCCTGGCGCTGAACCCGCCGAAGACCTGAGAATGAATAACGCCGAGCCGGGCGCAGGCCAGCATGGTAATCGGTAGTTCGGCCACCATAGGCAAATGCAGGGTGACCCGGTCCCCGGCCTTCAGGCCGCATTCATTCTGCAGGATGGCGGCAAACTCATTCACCCGGACATACAACTCCTGGTAGGTGACATGTTCGGTCTTTTCATTCTCCAGTTCCGGTACAAAATGGATCGCGGTTTTGTTCTTATACTTGGCCAGATGTCGGTCGATACAGTTGTAGCTGGCATTGATCAAACCGCCCTTAAACCACTTGTAACAGGGGGCATCACTGGTATCGAGGATTTCGTCCCAGTACTTGTACCAGGTCAACATGTCGGCATATTCTTTGAAACAGTCTGGAAAATTCTCCAAGGAAAAACGATCATAAATCGTTTCATCGGTCATGTTGGCCTGGGCAATGAACTTGACCGAAGGATAAACCAATCCCTCTTCCTGCCAATGCACCGCTATTTCAGCTTCGGACGTTTCAACGCCTGATTCTTCTTTTTCAGCCATGGTTTTTTTCGCTCCTTTTTATATTTTTTTCAGGCTCTAAATGATCGCCTTGCCAATTTTCTCGCTTGCTCACCTTGCCATTTTTTTCCTAACACTACGGATATCACGGTCCTAGTGGTTTATTCACAATTTCTGCTTCCCCAATTTTCAGATAAAAAGCTTACGCCGATTGCTGACGGTTAGTGACTGATGGCCCCATTCGGAAACAGATCGTTTCCGAATGGGGCCATTTTGATTAGCGGACGACCCGTTACTCCGCGCCCACACCCAGGTAGGTCCTGACCAGAGTACCTTCAAACTTGGCCTCGGCCTCCTTATCCGGCGCCACAATCGAAACGATCCAGGCGGCCAGAAAGGCCAGGGTCATGGTCAAAATAGCCGGATTCCGTAAGGGGAAGATGGCTTCCTTGTTCTTAAGGACATCCACCCAGACGGTGGGGCTGAGGGCAATACAGACCACGGCGGACACCGAGCCGACGAGAATGGCCGCAACCGCCCCCCAGGTGGTGAGCTTCTTCCAGACGATGGACAGGAAAATAGCCGGAAAGGGACCGCTGCAGGCAATAGCAAAGGTCAGACCCACCATATAGGCCACATTCTGACCCTTAAAGGCGATCCCGGTCAGAATGGCAATAATGCCGAAAATGACGGTGCCTATCTTGGCCACTTTGACCTGTTCGGCCTCGGTGGCTTTCCCGCCCTTAAAGACATTCAGGTAGAGGTCATGGGCCATGGCCGAAGCAGCCGCCAGGGTCAGACCGGAGACCACGGCCAGGATGGTGGCAAAGGCCACGGCGGCAATAAAGCCCATGAAAGGATTCCCGCCCAGCAGTTCGGCCAGGAGCGGGGCAGCCATGTTGCCTCCGGCATCGACTTTTTTAATCAGGTTTTGACCGACCAGGACGGCCGCGGAAAAACCGACAAGGGGGATGATGCAGTAGAAATAACCGATCAAGGGTGGTGGCCCACATAACCGACTTGCGGGCCGCCTTGGCATCGGGCACAGTGTAAAAACGCATCAGGATATGGGGCAGGCCCAGGAGGCCGAGCATCAAGGCCAGGCCCAGAGAAATGGCGTCTAAGGGATTAGAGACCAGACCGCCGGGATTGAGCATCTTGACGCTGTACATTTTCTGAACTTCCCCATAAAGGACCCCGGGGTTGAAGTTGAAATGGGACATGCCGATCAGCATCAGGACCGTCACCCCGCCCAGCAGCAAGCAGGCCTTGATGATCTGGACCCAGGTGGTGGCGATCATGCCGCCGAAAAGCACGTACATCAGCATAACCACCCCGACGATCACTTCGGCCAGTTCATAAGGCAAACCGAACATCAACTTGATCAGGTTGCCGGCCCCGACCATCTGGGCCGTGGCATAAGTCCATAAGACCAGGACGCCGCCGATGGCCGCGGCGATCCGGATGGGTTTTTGCTTCAGGCGATAGGCCACCACGTCGGCAAAGGTATATTTGCCTAAATTCCGCAGGGGTTCGGCCATCAGAAACATCAGGGCCGGCCAACCCACCAGCCAGCCTAAGGCATAAATCATCCCGTCATAGCCTTTCAAAGCGGTCATGCCGCAAATACCCAGGAAAGAGGCGGCCGACATATAGTCCCCGGCCAGGGCCACCCCGTTCTGGAAGCCGGTTATACTCCGGCCGGCGGCATAATATTCTTTAGTGGTCTTGGTCCGTTTCGCCGCCCAATAGGTAATGTATAGGGTAACACTGATAAAGACGATAAAAAATATAATCGCCGTGGCATTGGTTTCACCTACAGTAGTTGCTCCTCCCATAATGCCCTCCTTATACCATCGTTTGTTTAATGGAATCGACTTCTTTGTCGTAGACGTTATTGGCCCAGACGACATAAATCGCGGTCAATATCCAGGCAAAAACAATACCAAAGATCCCCAAGATGATCCCCCAGTTGGTAAATTCTCCCACTTTTTGGCTGAGGAATTCTTTTCCGTAGGCGATAACCAGAATAATCCCGTAATAGCTGACAAAGAGCAGGATGGTCAGAATGATACTGACGCTCCACCTTTTCCTGACAAGGGCTTTGAAACGGTCTGATGTTACAATTTCATGTGCTGTTTTACCCATAACATTCCCTCCTTTTAGTTTTAGAGATTACTGATTTGTGCCGGCGCCCGAAATCGATCTTCACCTCCTTTGTACGGGTCGCCTAAGCGGATTAATTCTTCCAAAGTCCGGACTCCGGCTTGACTAAGCCAAGGGAGAAAACGTTGAAAGACCTGGGCCGCAATCAGGGCATCCTCCAGGGCGTTGTGCTGGCTGGAAAAAGGGATGTCAAAGGTCCGGGCCAGGGCGTATAGATCCAGTTGTTCTGCCGGAAGGGTAAAGGTAGTTTCTTCCGGGTATTTCTGGTGCAGCCATTGATAGAGTCGGTAGGTATCGATGGCCGGGTTGTCCAGGGGACGGTCGAAAATACGCCGCATTTCCCGGTTGAGGAAACCCAAATCGATGGTCAGGTAGTACCCGGCCAGCACCCGACCGTTAATGTAGGTCCGGAAATCGGACAAGACCAGATCCACTTCGGGCTGCTCTGTGACCTCGGAAGGGGTGATCTCATGAATGATGACACTGTCCCCGTTCGGGAAAGACCGGGGTTTGATCAGTTGGTAAAAAGTGGTGCCCAATTCGATACGGCCGTTGACCATGTTCACGGCCCCGATGGAGAGGAGATAGTCTTTTTTTTCATCCAGGCCGGTCAATTCGGTATCGAA
This sequence comes from uncultured delta proteobacterium, assembly GCA_963743305.1. Classification (GTDB taxonomy): domain Bacteria; phylum Desulfobacterota; class RBG-13-43-22; order RBG-13-43-22; family RBG-13-43-22; genus CAVQSS01. The sequence goes on along the minus strand of CAVUPH010000014.1, from coordinate 11,965 downwards.
AAAAACATAGGAAATTTCCCGCAGGGGACTTTGCCCATCGGGGCTGTTAGGCTCGGAGCCGGCGGTCCCGTTCTTTTCTTTTTTCTTCTTTCCAAGAAACCCCATCGCTGCCGGTCTTCCATCCGCAGGAGTTAAGCGGCCCGGGCTAACCGGAACCGTTTGACCAACTGATCCTGAAGCTTTTCGATCAGGACAAAACTCTCTTTCAGGTTCTTTTTTTCCAGCTTGTTAAGATTTCGGGGGTTGAGCCGGTGATCGGGAGTCTCCCCCGAGCGCATTTGCTCAAACTGATGCTGAATGTCCAGCTTCAAAAGGGACTCCAGGGCATATTCCAACGAGGCCAAGTGCGGCTGGATCAGAGTGGACTGGTTTTTTAGGGCCTGGAGGCGTTCGAAAGTGGAGGTCTCGCGGACACCTTTTTCCAAAGCGAAAAGACGGACCAGGTCCACCAGGGGCAGAATCCCCTGAAACTTTAAGTCGAAGGTATGGCGATGGGGGTCTTGTTTCTTAAGCAGAAAGTTCCGGATCAGACCCAGCGGCGGATTATTCCGGACCATCAGGTTGGTCAGGGAACTGATAACCCCTCGGTGCCGCTCCATCAGGGTCGACAGGTGATCCCGCAGTTCTTCCGCCAGGGGGATAGATCCGAAGATAGGGCGAAAATCGAAAACCGGGAAACAGACAATAATTTTTTCAGGGTCGAAGTTATTCACCCAGTCTGAAAAAGTTTCTTTCCAGGCCTTGAGGGATTGGCGCCAGCGGGGATTGGTCGCCGTCAATCCATCGGGGCAGGGCGGGTATCCCAAGGCCTCCAGGCCCTTTTCCACCCGGGCGGTTAATCGGGAAAAGTAGTCTTGGGCCAAGGATTCCCCTGTCGGGCTGTCCGGGTCGGCGAAGAGGAGGGCATTATCTCGATCGGTCTTAACCGTCTGTTCCTTCCGTCCCTCGCTGCCTAAAGCCAGCCAGCAATAAGGAAAGGGCGGCGGTCCAACCCGGCGCTCGCTGATTTCCAGGACCCTCCGGACTAACCGGTCTTTCATCTCGCTAATGATCCGGGCGATGTTACCGGCCCGGGTCCCTTCCTGCAGAAAAATGCCGATCATCTGGTCTATTTTTTTGGAGAGGGGTATTAATCCTTCAATGGTCTGCTGCCCTTCGATTTCACGAACCAGCGATAGGGGGGTTGCTCCCTGGAGTCGCAGGAGGTCATTGCGGGTGACGATTCCCACCAGCTTGCCGTTATCCACCACCAGGAGATGATGGATATCATAGCGGAGCATCTTGAACAGGGCTTCCACGCCGTCTTCCTTGGCCTCGACCCTGACCAGGGATACGCTCTGGATGGTTTTGACTGGGAGTTGGAGGTCTCTGGACTTGGAAACCACTCGGTCCCGCAAATCCTTCTCGGTAATGATCCCGGCCGGGAGGCCCACATCATCCAGGAGGATAAGGGAACTGACCTTGTTTTTAGACATGATCTCAGCAGCTTGCTGGATGGTAAGTTCCTGGGAGGAGGTGATCAGATCCCGGGATATCAGTTCCCCCACCGGGGTGGTAAACAACAGTCGGTCGGATCCCCCGTAGAGCAACTTATTCTTGCCCATTTCCTGCTTAGGCTTATCGATATATTTGGATAGGAAATAATAAAGGAAAAATTGAGAAAAAAGAGGCTGGCTCTGTAAGAGATTTAAAACGGTGGCTCGGTTAATCAGATAACAAAGGGTGTCCTGGATCGCTACTACTTCAGCCCGGGATTTGTCCCCGCTGATCAGGGAAAGAAAACCGAAGGAATCCCCTTCTCCTCGATAATCCATAAAGGTTTCATTGCCATGACCCAGATGGATGATGAGCTTGACGGCCCCCTTTTTGATAACCCGCAAATATTCGCTGGCCGGTCCGCCCTGGTGAAGGATGATCCTTCCCTGTGGATAGGATTCCATGGTTATCTGATCCTTTAGGTCCCTTATGGCGTTTTTATCAAGATCTTGAAAAGGGGGGGTTCCCTGAAGGAAGTTTAACGCCTCGTCCAGGTTCATAATGGCATTTTAAGAAGCAACAGTTGTGCCGAATAGCTAGCAAAAGGAATTAATTTTTTAACTAACTAGTTTTACTGATGATATTTGGTAGAGGCGCGAAAGAGAATTAAATAAAATTAATTTAGGAAGGACTATTATGGCAGGGGAAACGTTACAAAAAGTAACATTTTATGGATATTTACTAATTATTATATTATATCAATAAGTTAGTTATGTTACTTATTGTAACATTACTTAGAAAGAAATGGGAAAAAAAGTAATAAAATAAGGAGAGGCTATATCCTCTCCAAGCCCCAGCGTTTTCTTTTTTCCCAGAGAGACTTTCGGGTGATCCCGAGCTTTTCAGACAATTGTTGTTCATTCAGGGAGGATTGATATAATTTGATGAATTCCATGGTGTAATTTTCGATCGATAGCGATTGGTTCAAGGCGGCCAAGGGAAAAGTTGCGGCCTTCTTCAGTCCCTCGGGCAGATTTTCCGGTGAAATCTCTTTCCCCTCGGCGATTAAAACCGACCGTTCCATGATGTTCTGGAGTTCCCGGACATTTCCCGGCCAGTGATAATCCACCAAAACTTTGACCGCGGAGGCCTGAATATCGTCAACCGTCTTTCCCAGTTCCTGGGCGTATTTTTTAATAAATTGTCTGGCCAGGAGGAGAATGTCTTCCTTCCGTTCCCTCAGCGGGGGCAAATGGAAAGTGATCACATTGAGACGGTAATACAAGTCTTCACGAAGAGAACCCTCCTGTACCGCCCGGATGATATCTTTGTTGGTGGCGGTAATGAAACGAATATCCACTTTTCGGCTTTGGGTGCTGCCCAAGGGGCGGATCTCATGGTCATCTATAACTCGCAGTAATTTAGCCTGCAAAGGGAAACTCAAGTCGGCTATTTCATCTAAAAAAACCGTTCCCCCATCGCCTTCTTCAAAGAGGCCTCTTTTGGTCTGAGTGGCCCCGGTGAAGGCCCCTTTCACATAACCAAACAACTCGGACTCCAGCAGAGATCCGGGAATGGCGCTGCAGTTGATCGGCACAAAAGGTTTGTTCCGGCGGGAACTATTAAAATGAATGGCCCGGGTAAACAGCTCCTTGCCGGTCCCGGTCTCCCCCAGGACCAGCACATTGCTCCGGGAATCGGCAATCTTCTTGACCTGATCGATCAAGGCTTGAATAGTCGGGCTCTGTCCCAGAATATTTTCAAAGTCATACCGTTCCCCGATCTGCTTTTTCAACAACAGATTTTCCGCCCGGAGCGACCGTTCATTTAAAGCTATTCGAACGATCCGTTTGATCTCTTCATGGATAATAGGCTTCAAAATGTAATCGTAGGCACCGGCCCGCAGGGCCCCGACGGCCGTTTCAATGGAGGCGTAGGCGGTCATAATAATGACGATTTGGTTCGGGGCCTGCTTTTTGACGGCCTGTAAAAACCCGATGCCGTCCATCCCTGGAAGCAGGATGTCGGTGAGGATCAAATCATAGGCCCCTTCCTCAAAATGTTGTAGCGCCGACTCGGCCTGGGCAACCGTTTCCACTTCATAGCCGTCCCGAAGAAAAACCCGTTTCAGGGATTCGCGCAGCGTCGGTTCATCTTCTACAATCAGGATTCGTTCTGGCATAGGGACGATTGGGTTAATAGGTAGCCGGAAAGATTCATAGGCCTTCGGGACAACCTGTTTATATGCGGAAGAAGGTTTTATACTGCTCCGCAATCAAGGACTGGACCTTGGTCATCAGGTTAAAGGATTCTTTTAATGTTTTTTTCTGCAAGTTGCTCAATTCATCGGGATTGATGAAATTATCCGGGGCCTTCCCATCCTTGATTTGTTCGAATTGATGATGAATCCGGAGCAACATGATAAATTCAAAGGCTTGATTTAATTCATCAAAATATTCTTCGACGATGGAATGTTTGGTCTTAAGCTCCAGGATCCGGTCCAGGGTCCCGGTCACCCGGAGCCCTTTTTCCATGGAAAACAGCCGGACGGCATTCAACAACGGAGTAAGGCCTTTGACCTTGAGGTCGAACTTATCCTTGTGTTCCCCGCTCTTTTCCACGACGAAGGTTTTAAAAAATCCGATCGGTGGAGTGATCTGGCTCATCATATTGGACATGTGTCCCAAAAACCCCTTTTGTTCTGTTAATGTGGTAGCCAAGAAATCCCTTAATTCCTGAGCCAAAGCTGTTTTTCCGTGCAAGGGACGCAAATCGTAAAAAATCAAGAACTTCAATAAATGGTCCGGCAGGGGTTCGTCGATCCATTTCAAAAAATATTTCTTCCAAACCGTTAGGGGCTGGCACCATTCCCCGTTGCTGGCCATATACCGAGCCGGACAGAGCGGGAAGCCCACCCGAACCAAGCCTTCCGTCACGAAGGCCGTAAAACGGCTGAAGTACCTTTTCGCCTCGCCTTCCAGTTCGGGAGTGGGGGTATCATTGTAGATCAGGGCATTGTCCTGATCGGTCTTAAAGGTTTGTTCTTTGCGGCCCTCGCTGCCATAAACAATCCAGCAATAAGGTAAAGGCGGGGGGCCGTATTTGAGCTCGGCGAGCTCCAGGACTTTGCCGATCAACCGATCATTGATCTCGCTGATGATCTGGGTAATGTTGCTGGCCTTGGCATCTTCCTTGATCAGCAGGCCGACGATATTGTTGGTCTTTTTGGAAAGCGGGATCAAGCCGTCGATAGTGGTTTGGTTGATGATGTCGTGCACCAGGGACAGGGGGGAAGTCCCCTCGAGTAGCATGAGGTCGTGATTGGTGACGATCCCCGACAGGACCCCGTCCCGGATGACCGGCATGTGATGAATGTTGTATTTGATCATCTTAATGATCGTCTCAAAACAGGAATCGTCGGCATCGACCCGAATTAATGAGAGGGTGAGGATATTCTTGATGGGCTCCTCCACCGACCGACCGCGAGCCACCACCTTTTCCCGAAGATCCCGGTCGGTAACAATCCCGATCGGTGTATTATTCTGGTTGACGACAATCACCGAGCTGATCTTATGGCGGGCCATCAACTGGGCGGCTTCCTGAATCGAGAATAATTCCCCGATGGAGATAGGCTTGGCGGCAATGTCTTTGACCGGAGTGGCAAAAAGGTAACGGTTGCTGCCCTGGTAGGAAAGGCTCTTGTTATGCATTTCCTGATAGGTGCGGTCCACATAGTGGGAGAGGTAGGCCAGATAATATTCGGTAAAGGCCGGGCTGGTCTCCAGAAGCTGGTACACCCCGTTCTTTTCCAAGATGTAACAGATCGTATCGTCGAGGGCGATGCAGGTAGTCCGCTGGCGGTCTTTTCCGATCAGGGACAAGAAACCGAAGGTATCCCCCTCTCCCTTATAATCGATGACGACCTCTCCGGTTTCGGGGGATTCCATCAAGACCTTGATGCCGCCTTTTTTGATGATCTTTACCGAATCGCTGGGCGGGCCGAATTGTTTCAGGATAATGGTGCCTTTCGGATAAAATTCCAATGAAAGGCTGGCCGCCACTTTTTTCAGGACCGATTCTTCCAGGAATTGAAAGGGTGGAATCCTTTTCAGGAATGCAATGGTATCTTCCAGGATCATAGGCTGTCTAACAGGCGAGGCAAGTGTTTCGGGCGAATGACCTCTTCGGAAGCGATCAACACGGCTCTTTCAAGGATAATACGCAATTCTCGGACATTGCCGGGCCAGTCATAGTTGAAAAAAGTATCCAAGGATTCGGGATCGATATCCTTGATCGTCTTTCCGAATTCTTTGGCGTACCTTTGAATAAAAAAACGCGACAGGAGGGCCAGGTCGTCCTTCCGTTCCCGCAGGGCAGGGATTTTTAAAGTGACTACTTTCAGCCGTTGGTACAGGTCCTCTCGAAATTGTCCGGCCTTGACCAGGGCCCCCAGTTCGAGATTGGAACTGGAGATCACCAGCAAGTCGATTTTGATTCCCTGGGCGCCGCCCACCGGCCGGACTTCCTGATCTTCCAGCACGTGGAGGAGCTTCAATTGCAGGTCCGGGGTGAGGAGTTCAACGCCGTTGAGGTACACCGTCCCCCCGTTGGCCTCTTCCAGCAGACCCCGGGTGATCAGGGTCGTGCCGGGGAAGGTGTCCTTGACTCTCCCAAACAGTTCCGCCTCCCAGAGGCCGGCCGGAATGGCGCGTAGGTTGACGGGCATAAAAGCCTTATCGGCCCGGGAACTGCTGAAGTGAATGGCCCGGGCAATGAGCCGTTTCCCGGTTCCTACTTCTCCGATAAACAAGACATTGCTGCGGGTCTCGACAATCTTTTTGACCCGAGCGATGATCTGCAGGATGTCGGGGTGTTGGCCGATAATCCGGCTTAAGTCATAAGACCCCCCCATTTGTTTCTTGAGCAGGACATTTTCTTTCTGCAGGGCCCGGACCTTCAGGGCGTTTTTGACGATCTGTTTGATTTCTTCATGGATGATCGGCTTGACGATGTAGTCATAGGCCCCGGAGCGCAGCGTTTCCACGGCGGTTTCCAGGGAGGCGTAAGCGGTCATGATAATCACCACTTGATCGGGCGCCGCTTCCTTGACTCGCTTCAAGAGTTCGATACCGGTGATGCCGGGGAGGATGATGTCGGTGAGGATCAGGTCGAACGATCCTTCTTCAAAAAGTTCCAAAGCCGGTTCGGCGCTGTTCACCGCCACCACCTGATACCCTTCCCGGGTAAATACGCGGCTCAGCGATTCCCGCAGGGTGTCCTCGTCTTCAATAATCAGTAATCGTTCATCCATTGAATTCCTCCATTTCCTCCATGGGCAGCCGGACCTCGAAGGTGGTGCCGCCTCCTATTTTGCTTTTTACCGAAATCTGTCCGTTGTGATCTTTGATGATACCATAACAGATGCTTAATCCCAACCCTGTTCCTTTGCCCAGGGGCTTGGTGGTGAAGAAAGGGTCAAAGATGCGGTCGAGGACGGAAGGGTCGATCCCGCCGCCGTTATCGGTAAAGCGGATCAGTACCCAGGGATCGACGCGCCGGATCGCCACCTCCAACCGGCCCCCCTCGGGCATGGCGTCAATGGCATTAAGGACCAGATTTAAAAAGACCTGTTGGATCTGGTCGGGGTTGACCTGCAGCAGAGGGATAGGGTCCGCCTGGGTGGTAAATTCGATTTTTCGGGATCGCTTGTCGTATTTAACTAAATTGACGGTTTGCTCCAGCAGTTCACTGATATTGGTCGGCATTTTTTCCGAAGCCGAGATTCGGGCAAAGTCGCCCAGACTGCGAACGATATTGGCGATCCGACCCAGATGGTTGTTGATGGTCTGCAGCGACTCCTTGGTGAAATTAATATCATCCTCTTGGTGGAGTTCCAGGGATTGAAGTTCCTGGACCAGGGAGGAGATAGAGGCCAATGGGTTTCCGATCTCATGGGATATGCCGGCCGTGAGCTGGCCGAGACTGGCCAGCTTGGAGGTCTGGAGCAGTTGCTCTTCCATCTTCTTTTTTTCGGTGATGTTTTCCAAGATAACGACCAACCCGCCCGAAGGATCCTTGAAAGGACTGATGTTGATCTTGATGGTCTGGTTGACCGAGGTCTGGGCGATCAATTCCTTCTGCTCGCCCAAGTTCCAGGCCCCCCGATGAACCCAGGGCAGCAACGGCTGGATAGACCGGTTGATGGCCACCTCCCGTTTAACGCCGGTGATGTTTTCCATCTCCCGATTCCAGTACTTGACCGCCAGGCCGGAATCCACGGTGATGATGCCCAGCGGCGCGCTTTCGATGATATTTTCGCTGAATTCCTTCAGGTAGGCCAGATTGCGATTGGCCTCGGCCAGCTCATGCCGGGAAAGGCGCAGCGTGTCGGTGATCTGCTTAATGGAGTTGGAAAGCTCTCCCCGCTCTTCCTCGGTGAGAGTGGATTTATCCTCAAAGATGATGGTGGCGATGGAGGAACCCAGGGCCCCGGAGAGTATCCGTTCAGCCTCGCCCCGCAGACGAACCAGGTCGTCCTGCGTGATGGACCGACGATTGATCCCCTGCCGGCTGATAAAGCGGCCGATGATTTCCTGGGCCTCCAGCTTGCCCACATATTGGCCCAGGATGTCCTCGATCTGCCGGATGGTGTATAAACTCTTTTTGGACACCAATTTGGGATCATAAGATTCTACAAAAAGCAGCCCTTGCCGCTCTTCCTCATCCTTCTGGGAGGTAAAAAGGGAGAACCCCACGTAACCGATCAGGTTAAAGGTCAGCCCCCAGAAAAGGGAATGACTCCATTTGTCCAGCCCCCTAAGGCCGAAGAGCCCATGGGGATTCAAGAAGTCGTGCCGCAGCAGGAAGCCGAGGAGCCCTTCATTGGAAATGACCTCAGCTTTGATCAGGGCCGGCATGAGCAGGGTGTAAAACCAGATGACAAACCCGGCGATGATCCCGGCTATGGCCCCGTTTCGGTTCCCCTTTTTCCAGTATAGGCCCAAGATCAGGGGGGGCGCGAAGATGGTTACGGCTTCAAAGGACTTGAGCCCGATTTCCACCAGGGTATAAAAGCGGCCGATAAACACGGCGAAGAAATAACCCAGGAAAACGCAGCCGATGATGATGAACCGTTTGATGTTCAGAATCAGGGTGGGGAAGCCCTTGATGTGATTGAAACGGAAGATGGCCGGCATGACCAGGCTGTTCATCATCATGGTGCTTAAGGCCAGGGATTCGACGATGATCATCCCGGTGGCGGCCGAGAACCCGCCGATAAAAACCAAGAGGGCCAGGTAGGAATTGCCCTGGCTCAGGGGAATGGCCAGGACGAAACTATCGGCCTCCAATTGACTCTTGCCTAATAAGATTCCCCCGAAGGCGATGGGCAGGACAAAGATGTTCATCAGAAAGAGATAGAGGGGGAAGAGCCACATGGCTTTGAAGACATGGGAAGGGTCGGAATTCTCCACCACCGCCACATGAAACTGCCGGGGAAGAAAAAGGATGGCCATCATGGAAAGAAAGAGCAGGGAGGCCCATTCCTGAAAGCTGACCGAGGAGCCGCTGCCGATATTCAGCAGGTAAAGGTAGGTGGAATTTTGGATTTGGTTAAAAATGTCGCTGAATCCGCCAAAAAGTCCGTAGGTGACAAACAGTCCGACCACCAGAAAAGCGATTAGCTTAATCAGGGATTCAAAGGCGATGGCAAAGACCAGGCCCCCGTGCCGTTCGGATGAATCCAGCCGCCGGGCCCCGAAGATAATGGCAAAGACACCCAGGAGTAGGGTGATGACCCAGCCGGCGGCGATGCTTCCGGTGGGCTCCCCGGCCAGGATGGTGAAGCTATTCATGATGGCCTTCATCTGCAGGCCCAGATAGGGGGTGATCCCGACCATGGTCACCAGGGTCACCAGGGCGGAAAGCGAGAGGGAATTCCCGTACCTGGAACCGATGAAGTCCGAAATGGTGGTGATCCGATGCCGCTTGACGATGCCGATAATTTTTAGCAGGAGCACGCCCCAGAGGGCGGACATTAAAGTGGGACCCAGATAAATAGGCAGGAAGGAGAGCCCGGAAGTGGCGGCCTCGCCCACGCTGCCGTAAAAGGTCCAGGAGGTGCAATACACGGCCAGGGAGAGGGAGTAGACGTAGGGGTTGGTGACCAGGCTCTTCCCCCGGGTCTCCCGCCGTTCGGCCACATAGGCGATCAGAAACAGGATGCTCAGGTAGCCCAGGATGATAAAAAATAACCACCAGCCCCTGAACATATTATCTTTTTTTCTTCGCGTTGACTGAGGGTGACCAGGAGACCGATCATCAGGATAAAAAGGGCCCAGGCGGTGTAAAGGTAATACGGAAGGGCCACATCCACCAGATCGAGGATCGGATAATTGAAAAACAGCAGGCCCAGCAGAAAAATAAAGGGCCACAACTCTTTGCTGTGCATGGCGGACTCCTTTTGAAAAGATAGAAGTCAGGAGCCAGAAAAAGACAACCCCCTAGAAGGGGAGGCCTTGCCGTTTTTATTCTGTCTTCTTTCTCCTATTCCATCTTCTGTCTTTTACTACGATCATGCCGGTTCATCGAATTTGCAGCTTAAATACAGCATATCTTCATCAAAGGAGGTATGCACCTTGTACGGCAGGGATTGAAAGAGTTTAATCATCCGCTGATTGTTCGGCTGGGTGTAGGCCGTGAGGCCGGAGATGCCATTTTCCCGGGCCGCGTCGGCCAATTTCCGGATAATCAGGGAACTTAATCCCAGCCCCTGCCAGTCTTTGAGTACCGAAAAGGCCACCTCCGCCATATTCCGGGCCGGCTCGAAAAAATAGGCCCCCACGGACGACGATGCGTTCCACCCCCACTTCCCCCACTACCGCCACAATGGTCATATTCCGGACATAATCGACCTGGTACATGTCCGCCACATCATGCCGGGAGAAGAGGAGTTTTTCATGCATGAAGCGGGAGATGACATCGTCTTTGTCCATGTTATAAAAGTGTTCCTGGATCAGTCGTTCGTCGGTAGGTTTGGCCGGGCGCAGGAAAACCTTTTTTCCGTTCACCTCCCGGATTTCCTCCACTTTCAGGGGATAGATGCCGAAAATCGATTCGCTCAGGCTCCGTTCCGGGCCCAGTAGCCCGATCTTCTTGGCCTGATAGAAAAGGTCTTCCCGAAAATCCGGATGGGCAATACTGATCAGGGCCATGGCCCGTTCCTGAAGGCTCTTGCCGAACAGATTGACGATGCCGTATTCGGTGACCACGTATTGCACATCCCCCCGGGGGACTACCACGGCGATGTTTTCCAGGAAGGGGACGATGCGGCTGCTTTTCCCATCCAGGGTGGTGGAAGGAAGCATGAGGATGGATTTCCCTTCCGGGGCATCCGCGGCCCCCCGGACAAAATCCATCAAACCGGTGACCCCGGAAAAATTATTGTAAGGCAGGGCGTCGGCGGCCACTTGTCCGGTGAGATCCATGGCCATAGCCACGTTCAAGGCCACCATCTTATTGTTCCGGGCTATGATTCCCGGGTTATTCACGTAATCGGAGGGGTAAAACTCAATACCCGGGTTGTCGTTAATGAAAGCGTAAAGGTCCTTGGAACCGATGGCGGCGCTGGCCACTAGTTTGCCCTCGTGGTGCCCCTTTTTGCGGTTGGTAATTACTCCCTGGGCGGTGAGCTGCATGATCGCATCGGTCAGGTAGTGGGTGTGGATTCCCAAGTCTTTGCGATCGGCCAGCGCCAGTAACGTGGCCCGGGGGGCGGCTCCCAGACTGATCTGGATGGTCGATCCGTCATCAATCAGCTTGGTCACATGCTCGGCAATCATTCGGCTCGCCTGGGATTCGGGCGGGTCGGTAATGGTCAACAGCTCTTCATCGCACTCCACCATGACGTCCACATCGTTGACGTGAATGAAACTTTGCCCCAGGACCCGGGGCGTCCGGTTGTTCACCTGGGCGATCACCAAGTCCGCCGCCTGGGCGCCGGCCAGGGTGATATCCACCGAAACGCCCAGGCTCATCCAGCCGAAATCATCAGGGGGAGAAACCTGAATCAAGGCCACATGCACCGGAATCTGTCGGCTTTTCAAGAGGCGGGGCACGGCGGAAAGATTGATGGGGGTCATAAACCGCTTATTCCGTTCCAGACTCCGGGGTTTGATGGACCCCAGGTAAAAAGAACGAACCGTAAAACAATTGCCCCCGGTTTTGGAGGCGATTTGGGTCAAGGGGGAGCTTTCCAGGCTCAGCAGGCGGACAATTTCCAGATCGGCAAACCGATCGGCCTGGTTCACCAGTTCCCGGACCAGGCATTGGGGTTCCCCGCAGGAGGAGCCGATAAAGATCCTTTGCCCGGATTGAATCCTCCCGATGGCCTCCTTAGCCGAGGTGCGTTTTTTTAAATAGTCATCGGGCCAAAAGGAGGTGCCCATACCATCCCCTGAAGTGGTTGCCCGGCCGGGCCGTCAGCCCGATA
>CAVUPH010000013.1:0-294902 GCA_963743305.1 uncultured delta proteobacterium | reverse complement strand
GATTCCGATAGTTCTCGGGAGGTTCTGACGGCCTGGCTGGGTACGGGAGGGGAATAACCCCTCCCCGGCAGGCGAACCCTGAAATCTTTGACCTTGAACCCTGTTTTTGGTTATTCTAATACTACGGTGCCCTCAGTCTGTCAACCCGCTATTCCCACCGGAAAACACAAGGTAATGACACTCAATTCCTTGGGGCCGTGGGCGCCGAGGACCAGGTTTCAGTTCAATATCCGCCGTGCGGCTGGCCCCGGAAATAAAGGTCACGGCGCTGCCCTGGGACAAAAAGCCATCCTCCTCAGGATAACGATCCAGGAACGGTCCAGGGACAGCAGAATACGTTCCAGGGGCAACAGGGCGATATGATGGCGAGGGGCCAGGGAAAGTCCTCGTCCGCCCGACTGACCCGAAGCCGAAACCAGGGTGCCGGTTTCGGCCAGGGCATAATCCACTCCGGTGATCCCCACGGTAATTCCCTGAAGGGGCTTCCAGGGCCCATTTCCCGATTGCAGCCCATCCGCCCCCTTATAAACGGGAAAATCCAGATCCAGTTTTTCCCAGCCAGGGGCGGTCTTCCCGGGCGATGGCTTCAGGGGGGCAGTCCCGACATAGAGAAAGTAGTATTTCCTTTAAAGCGCCCGGGTCCCCGGCCCGAAAGGTTCGGGCCTGCAGGGCACTGAGTTCCAGCTCCAGCCGATCGAGCCAATCAGTCCTGTCCATCTTTCCAGATCCGATGAAAGTTTTTCTCGGCAGGTGAACTCCTGGAGGCAGGAGGCCCGGTGTGAATTCCTGGCCGATCTTCGCCAGACCAAAGGCTGCCTGGTAGCGCTTCGGCTGCCTGGCAGGCCCCCCAGATCTCCATCATTTTCCTTTCCAGCCAGGAAAGACCGTGCTGCTCCACGATCCGCCGGCGCAGGGTCAGGAGCAAATCCGGGAGGGGAATCCGGACCGGGCAGACGTCGGCGCAGGCCCGGCATAAGGTGGAGGCCAGGGGCAGGTATTTGGCCCTTTGAATCCCCAAAAACTGGGGCGTCATCAGAGACCCGATGGGTCCGCTGTAAACCCAACCGTCAGGCATGACCACCGATCCGCTGGTAAACCGGGCAGACATTCAAACAGGCCCCGCAGCGTAGACAATACAGCGACGGCCGCATTTCGTCGTCCTGGCGGAACCTGGAACGGCCCGTTGTCCAGCAGGAGGATATGCATCTCCTCCGGACCGTCCAGCTCCCCGGGACGGCGGGGCCCTTGGATCAGGGAAACGTAGGTCGAGGATTTCTGGCCGGTGGCGCTCCGGGCCAACAGTTTTCAGGAAGACCCCCAGTTCCCTTAGACCGGGGATCACCTTTTCAATCCCCACCACCGCCACATGGACCCGGGGGAAGGTGGTGGAGAAACGGGCGTTGCCTTCGTTTTCCAGGATGACGATGGTCCCGGTTCGGGCCAGGGCGAAGTTGGCCCCGCTGATCCCCAGACCGGCCTGAAAATACTTGTCCCGCAGGAATTCCCGGGCCACCTGGGTCAGCTTTTCCGGGTCATCATACAGCGGCACCCCTAATTTTTTATTAAAAAGGAGGGCGATCTCCTGCTGGGTCTTGTGCAGGGCCGGGGCGATAATGTGGGAAGGTCCCTCCCCGGCCAACTGGATGATAAATTCGCCCAGGTCGGTCTCCCAGACCTGGATTCCAGCGCCTTCCAGGTGCCGGTTCAGGTCGATCTCTTCGGTGGTCATGGATTTGCCCTTGACCACCATCTTGACCCCCTTCGATTGAGCCAAGTCTCCGATATAGCGGCAGGCATCGGCGCCGTCCGCAGAGCGGTGCACGGTAATGCCCAGCTTTTGGGCGGAGGCCGTGAATTCCTCCAGGTAAGCGTCCAGATGCGCCAGGGCCTCGGCCTTGATTTCGTGGGCCCGGGTCCGAAGGTCGTCGGCTTCCGGCAGCTCGTCGAAGGCCTTGGTCCGGTTCTGGCTGAAACGCCGGGAGGCACGGGAAATGGCCTCCTGCATAGTCTTATCTTCCAGGGCCAGGGCGGCCTGTTTCTTGAACTGTTCGGTTCGTATGTTCATATATTTTTGGCTAATATTTCCACGAGGTGTTTAACCTTGATCGGGGACTTGACCCGGTTCAAACCGTCCTCGATATTCATCAGGCAGCCCGGGTCGTTGCCGACCACCCATTCCGCCCCGGTAGCCAGGATTTGCTTTACCTTTTCCCCGGCGATGGCCCGCGAGACTTCGGGAAACCTCCGGGAAAACAGCCCGCCGAAACCGCAGCAGGCCTTGGAATCGGCCATTTCAACCAGTTCCAGCCCCTTGACCTGGGCGAGCAGCGCCCTCGGCTCCTGGTAAATCCCCAACGAACGGAAGGAATGGCAGGAATCGTGATAGGTAACCTTCCCAGGGAAAGAGGCCTTGATCCTGGAAGCCGGCACAAACAACGACAAAAACTGGGAGGCCTCGTACAGCCTCCCCCCCACGGCCTGGGCCTTTTCCAGCCAGACCGGCTCCGCCGCCAGAAGTTCCGGGTAATGCTTCCTGACCATGGCCGTGCAGGAACCGGAGGGGCAGACCAGGCACTCCGCCGACTCGAAAATACCCAGAAACCGGCGGGCCAGCTTCCGGGCCACCTCAAAATAGCCCTGGTTAAAGGCCGGTTGCCCGCAGCAGGTCTGGGCTTTCGGATACTCCACCCGGAAGCCGCACTTCCTCAGCAGGACCACCAGGTCCTGGGCCGCCTGAGGATAAAGGGAGTCCATCAGGCAGGGAATAAACAGCGTTACGGATGAGGGGGGGTTCAGATCCATAGGTAGTCTTGTAACATAAAGATTCTATATTATAAAACAAATTGTGATAAAATCATTTCAATGAAATACACGGCTTATCGGCTTCCGGTTATGTTTGTTTACCTGTTGCTTGGCTCCCCCGCTATCCAGGCGGCGGCCGCCCTGGATCTTTATGGGAAAAACGCTGCGGGAATGACGTTATAGGCTGTTGTCACTATTTGGAGACCACGAATGCCCTTGAAAACCCGGGAACAA
The DNA here is from genome assembly GCA_963743305.1 of uncultured delta proteobacterium. Classification (GTDB taxonomy): domain Bacteria; phylum Desulfobacterota; class RBG-13-43-22; order RBG-13-43-22; family RBG-13-43-22; genus CAVQSS01. The sequence goes on along the minus strand of CAVUPH010000013.1, from coordinate 291,866 downwards.
ACCAGCCGGTGGACAGGTCTAATATTAAGGCTGGAATAATCCGGCCGATGGCCGATGAAGATGAATCCCTGGTGCGGTCGGCTCAAAAGGGAGATCTCCGGGCCTTTGAAGCCCTGGTGGAAAAGTACCAGAAGAAGATGCTCAACCTCGCTTTTCGGGTGCTTGGGGATTACGAAGAGGCCTGTGACGCGGTTCAGGAGGCCTTTCTCTCCGCCTTTCGCGCCATCAGCAAATTTAGAGGTGAGGCTAAATTTTCGAGCTGGCTCTATGGCATCGTGCTCAATCAGGCCAGGAACCGGTTGAGGCGGATCGCCTCGCGGGATCGTCTTCATTCGAGGTCCCTCGATGACCCTTCAGATTCAGGGTCGGCACGGTTGGACCCCGATCCTCCGTCCCTGGAGGCCTCGGTCCTGGACCAACTGGAAAAAAAAGAAATTGAGGAAAAAGTTCAGGGATGCATCAATCAACTGGACGAGGGGTACCGGGAAGTGCTGGTCCTCCGCGATATCCTGGGACATTCCTATGAGGAGATCCGGCAAACCCTTCAACTCCCCGAGGGGACGATCAAATCCCGTCTTTTCCGGGCCAGGGAGTCCGTCAAGAATTGTCTAAAAAAAGGTTTTGGTGACCTATGAACCCTTGCCCGGATTTCGAGAAAAGACTCCCGGCGTACCAGGAAGGGCTGATCTCCGGGCCGGACAAAAAGGACCTGGAAGACCACCTTCGATCCTGTGTGTCCTGCCGCCTGGCCCTCCAGGACCTGAACAAGACCCGGGACCTTTTGGGCTGTCTTCAAGAGGTCGATCCCCCTCCCTGGTTCACCCGGAAGGTCATGGCCCGGGTCCGGGAAGAAGCCGAAGGTAATAGGGGTCTCCTCAGAAAATTGTTTTATCCCCTCCATATTAAAATTCCTCTGGAGGCGGTGGCTTCCATCCTGGTAGTAGTTCTGGCCGTCTATGTCTTTAAAGCCACCGGCCCGGAGATGCCGCTCTTCAGGGCGCCTTCGGAATCGGTTCCGCCCATCCCCAAGGATTTTGCTTATCGGGAGAAGGGAAAGGAGATCTCCCCGGTTCCCGCCGCCCCGACAGCCCCGATACCCCCCCCATCCCTGGAAACCAAAACCACAGCCAGCGGTCTCCCGGGAAAAGAGCAGGATGCTCACCAACTGTCCGGATCAGGAGGTTTGAGGGATAAACCGGAGGAGAAGTTACCTCTGGTGGCCCGATCCCCGGAGCAGCCCGCAAGGGAAATCACGAATGCGCTTCCCGCCAATAAAGGGGAAGAGCCCAGAACTCCCGGTGCCCCTCGGAAGAAAACGGAACCAATGGAAAGCAAAACGGCCCCGGCCCTGGGGGCGGCCGCAAAAGAAAAAGATCAGGCGCAACCGGGAGTCGTTGAATCAAGGGAAGAGAAGAGTAAATCGGCCTCGGACCGCTCAACGTTCAGTCAAACCACCGTTTTAAAATCCACGCCGACAGGGATTACCATTCAGGTTCGGGATGTCCGGGAGGCCGCCCAAAAGGCCCTGAACCTGCTTCAACAGGCTGGCGCCAGGGATGTCCACCGGGAGACAGCGCCGGAGATGGAAATCATTACCGCCGCCGTAGCTTCTCCAACAATCCCAAAACTCCTCGATCAGTTGAACTCCCTGGGGGAAGTCCAGGGAAAAGGGCTACTCCCTCCAACCCAAAATGGGCTGGTTTCGATTCGCCTAGAAATCATCCCCAAGTAAACGTGGGTTTCTCAAAGGGGTGAAGTTATTTTCACAACATCCCGAGCGGAACTAAATCCTCTTCGTGACTCTCGTTCTTTTTCCTCCTTTTAATGAAGAATTATTGCTTTTGTGGGCAGTTAAGCTAAAAAAAGCCTCCATGGAGGCTTGGCCCTCCTGAAGACTTCCTAAATAAGTTGTTTTGGAATCCCTCTTACCAGCACCAAGATAAAAGCCCTGACCCCGATACAAGTTCACTTCAGCCCCGCCTTGCGCAGTGCTTCAATGTAGCGATCCATTTGAGCTTGATTTTTATGCGGAACTGTCCTGGCATAAGATTCGACAGAGAACTTAGGATTTATTCTTAGAACGTATTCGGCTTCGGCACGAGCTTCCGCATCGCGTCCCAATAAACTATATGTAGCGGCCAGACCAAGATGAGCCAAGATATTGGTGGGTGCGACGCGTAACGCTTTCTTGTATTGCGTGATGGCTTCCGGATACTGCCCTGCAAATCGATAGGCGTGCCCAAAATTGTGAAAGTAAAATGCTGGACCGTTGGGATTAAGGCGGATCGCCTTTTCAAATAGGGGAATGGCATCCTTGGGCTTATCTGCATAGGTAAGGCTGATACCGAGCCAGGCATGGGCATCCGCTCCCCCCGGATTAAGGGCAACCGCCCGTTCCCCCTCGGCAATGGCCTTGTCGTGATCTTTCTTCATAGTATAGAGGTACCCCAGAAGGGCATAGGGGAATGCTCCCTTAGGTTCCAGGGAAATTGCTTTCTGAGCCAGTTCAACGGCTTTATCAATTGATTCCTTAGGAGATCTACTTAAACCAAGCGACACATCCAAAAAATTAGCCATACACAGCAATGCGTAACCGCCTGAAAATTCAGGATCTAAAGCAATGGCTTCCTCTGCAAATCGCTTTCCCTTAGTATTCCCCTCTTTAGTGACGCGCGCTATGTACTCTTTGGCTTGTAAGATTTTAAAATATGCCTCAAGATTCCGTGGGGGTTTTCCACCCAGGGCTTGATCTCCTTCCGTCAGTTCCACCTGCATGGCCGTTAGTATCTTCATCGTAACCTCATCCTGCAGGGCAAATAGGTCTTTCAGATTACTCTCGTAGCGCTCGGCCCGAAGGTGATGTCCGGTGAGGGCATCGATCAATTGCGCCGTAATCCGAACGCGGTCGCCGGACCTCTGAACACTGCCCTCCAAAACATACCGAACCCCAAGCTCTTCGCTCACCTGCTTGACTTTCACCGGTTTTCCCTTGTAGGTGAAGGTCGAATTTCGGGCGATCACAAACAGCCTGGGTACCTTGGAAAGGCCGGTTATGATGTCTTCGGTGATCCCATCGCTAAAGAACTCCTGTTTTGGGTCCCCGCTCAGGTTGACAAAAGGCAGCACGGCGATAGAGGGTTTGTCGGGCAGGGGAAAGGCCATCTTTTCTTTGGAGGCCACTTCCGTCTTGGGGGCCTCAGGACGAAGGGCAAACTGATAGAGGGCGGCCGCCCCGGCGATCACCACCAGGGCTATTCCGGCCAGAACGGCTCGGGATAACCTTATCCTTCCAGGCTTTTTCTCTCCGATCACCTTGCCGGCGGCCTCAGGCTCTGTCAGGACTTTATAGACGCGGACTGGCAAGGCGATATTCTTAACGGTTTGCTCACCGATATATTCATATCCGATGTCTAATTTGTTCCTCACCTGGTCAAAAGCAGTTCCTGAGATGCAAATGCCTCCCGCCTCTGCCAGGCCCTCCAATCTGGCTGCGATATTGACCCCGTCCCCCAAAATAGTGTCGCCTTCCTCGACCACATCGCCCAGATTGACCCCCATCCGAAACTCCAACCGTCGACTTTCCACTACCGTCTTATTCCGCTCCTGGAGCTCTTTCTGAATCTTCACTGCGCAGCGAACGGCATCCACCACGCTGAAAAATTCGGCCAGGACACTGTCCCCCCCGGTGGAAACGATGCGTCCCTGATGCTGCTGGATATGCCTGGATATAACCTCCAGATGGGCCTTTAGGACACGGATGGTCCCTTCCTCATCCTCGCCCATGAGGCGGCTGTATCCCTTGACATCCGCACTCAGAATGGCCGTGAGCTTACGTTTTATTTGATCCGGGATCACGCGACCACCTCCAGGAAGTGTCGGGTAATTCAAGGAAGCTTAAAAAACAAACAGGAAGACTACACCACCTAACCATTCCGTCCCGAGGTCGGGGTTTTTGGGTTTGGTGGGGTCCTTGCCATAGTTGTAGAAGGTCAATTCCGGGACCAGGTAGAAGTTATAGGCGATCTTCCAGTTGACGCTTACGCCGTACATAATACGTTGATTGTAGTCTTCGCCAAAAACATAAATGTCGGAGTTCTGGGCCTTATCCCAACCGAAATAGATGTGCGGTGTAAACGGACCGTAGGTATAACCCAAATCCAAAAAGGCGTTCATGCCCCGGGTGTTCTTAATAGCGCCGGCAGGAGTTCTCCCATAGCCATGATAGATGCTCTGCATGCCTAATGGGCCCCCAGCCACAAAAAGGCGCGACCCCATGTTTTCACCATAGGCGCCCTGAAAGGTGCCCTTAAAGGCCCCGGCCTTAACCACGATCGGCAGCACCACCGCCCAGGAGGTCATATGGTCATCAGGGGTGGTTTTCAGGGGTGTCGCCGGCAAATTATCCCATTTGACATATTGGATGTAGCCGGCCGGCATCAGGGATAACCAAGTAAAGTTTATCAGGAGTTTGGCAGCCAGGAGGGGGATTGAAGCATAGGATTGAACAGCAGCGGCGGCTCCTGGGGTCCCTTGGGTTAGGGTGCCGTTGTCTTGATAGTACATGGGCTGTACCAGAGAGATGTCATAACTAAAAGCCCTGGATACATTCTGGGAGAAACGAACCTGAGTGTCACGTTGATCAAAAATACTGCCCCACCCGAAACCGCCTGAGTGAGCACCGTTATCCCACCCTAAAACCTGATAAGGGATCACAGAATATATGTGGCCATCGGTCTTGCCGGCCAGTATGGTGCAGTTCCCGAATGTATACCACCCATAAATTTTCGCGCTATCAAGAAAATAATACCCGTCGGCATAGGGGAAAATACCTAAATTGGACAATTGTTGATTGCCCCCCAGGCGAAGTTCCCAATAGGCTCCCACATCACCGACTTCCAGCACACCGTAGAGGCGGCTCCAGCGGGGAAGGTCTAAAATCGTTTGCGTGTTGTCGCTTTTTCCGTTCCGTAATTCTTTGCTTCGATACCAGACCCCTAAATCGGTGGCGATCCAGGCACCAAATTGGAATAAGGTTTCTTTGGGGCTTTCGATCTTAAAAGCGGAAGCCGGAACGGGAAACATTACGGCCAGGCCCAAGATCAAGGCGAAAGATATGGCTCTTTCCATTTTCATTGTCTTTCTCCGTGTAGGGAACATTGAATGAAAACGCCTACTGCCCACGAAAAGAGCAAAGCTTTCTTTCGGAATAAAAATTACTCATCTTCTGGTAAGGTCCCCATCAAAAGTATTGCCTACTTTAATTTCTATCGTATTCCCATCTTGGCTGATTTTGCCTCTAGCGGGACCGCTTCCTCTTGCTCCTATAAAGATCAACTTCTTAAATCCGTTTTGGTCGAGTTCGCCTATCAGTGCTAACGAACCCTTAGGCATAACCGGATCTCCGATCATTCGTACCCCTTCAATCGAATTCCCTCGTTGTGTTATTTGCAGGGCATCAGCCATATGACCCAGGGCTTTGAGTTCTCCACGGCCCATCCACAGAAAATCCCACTCTCCATTTAAGTCGCAAACCACCTCGCCATTCGGGAGGGTAAGGGTCTTTTTCCATCCTCGCTCTTCGGCCCGGGCCTGAGCGATCGTTAGAAAGAAAACCATGACCACCAAACCCGATAGCGCAACCCCTCGTCTTTTAAACATATCGCCTCACCGTCCTTTCTCTGACTCACGTCTTGAACACCAGTTCCGCCCGGCCGATATGAATCCGGTCTCCGTCGGAAAGGACCTTTCGCCTGACGGCGATCCGGTTTACCCGGGTGCAGTGCTTACCTCCCAGATCTTCCAGGTTAAGATACTTTTGCTGCCGCAGTAACTGACATGGTGGACCTCCGCCGATCAATGCCTGAATCCCTGGGCTGCAAAAGACTGGTGGCCTTTCTTGATAGTTTTTTGTAATCATCTCCTTTGGTTGGCAGGCAAGAATTCGCTCCTGTCTGAACGAAGCGAAGAATCTCGACGCGCTTTCAAGAGTTTTTGAGATTCTTCCCGGAGTTCATCCCGTAACTATTTGGTTTTCTATTGAATTTATTTAACTCTTTGATAGAATAACTGACCGTACGTACCGTCAGACTTTTTTTCGATCATTCCGGTTTTTGTCAAAATCTTTAGTCTTTTCAAATAGATTCGAGGGGGAAAAATAATGGCTGAAAATGTCGACCACCCCGTAAGAATCGACCTGACCGAATTCAAACTCCATATCCATCTTAAAGACAAGATGGCCTTGTCCCTTCATTTCAACACCCCTTCACGAAAGTTTTATCTCTCCCTGATCGCCCTGGTCGTTATGGAGATGAAAAAAAGAGGGAAAGTCGTTCCCATTTCCCTCGAAGAACACCTGGGCCTGCTGGCTTTGCTGAACGAGACGGTCGGCGGTTCGGCCGGATCGTCCGAGAAGGAGAACCTCCTGCCCCGGATCTACCGGAAATGGAAGCATGCCCTCCCCAACCTGGAGGAGGCCCCGCTTTTCAAGGTCCTGGGAGGCAAAAAAGAATTTGATGGGGTGAATGGGAAAGCCTATCAATTCACCGAACTCGGAAAAAGACCGTTGGGCCAATCTTTTTGCCTACATCGGGAGCGAGGAAAACGTCCGGCTCAAGTTCGCCATCGACAAAATAGGAGGCAATTTAGACGATATCGTCATTACCTATGGGGACTTACGGAACGAGGAGGCCTGGGAAAGCTTCCTGGCCGGTCTCCAGGGTGGGGAAGAAAAACCGAAGCCGAACCCGACAGCCGGTTTTGGAGGAACCCCGGGTTCAAGCGCCCCGGGTGGAGGAAAGCCCGACACCCCGGCCAAACCGGTATCGTCGGGTGGCCTGGATGGTCGCCGTCCCTGTTGGTTCTGGCAGTGGTCACGTTGGGCCATCTGGAAAACGGTCTTCCAAGCCGGCTCCGCTGCCGGTCGCTGCTATTGAAAGGATGGCCTATCCGCTGCCTGACAAGCCTTCCCTCGCCGTGCTTCCCTTTGAGAACCTGAGCGGCGACCCCCAGCAGGAGTATCTTCAGCGACGGCATCACGGAATCCGTCATTACCGCCCTTTCCAAAATTCCCCGGCTATTTGTGATCGCCCGCAAATCGACCTTCGTCTACAAAAAAGGGAAACCGGTAACCGTCAAGCAGGTCAGTGAAGACCTGGGAGTCCGCTATGTCCTGGAGGGCAGTGTTCAAAAATCCGGGGACCGAGTCCGGATTACGGCCCAATTGATCGACGCGCTGACCGGTAATCACCTTTGGGCGGAACGGTATGACCGGTAATCTGAAGGACATCTTTGCCGTGCAGGATGAAATCACCATGAACATCCTGATCTCCATGCGGGTGAAACTGACGGAAGGGGAACAAGCTCTGAGGATAAAACCCCCACGGAATCTGGAGGCATTTTTGAAAACCTTGCAGGCCCAGGCCAACATGCAGCGCTACACTAAAGAGGGGAATGACCGTCGGAAAGCAGTTGGCGGAGGAAGCCATTGCCTTAGATCCTGAATTTTCAGGACGCTTACACCATTCTCTGTGTCACCTATTTTCTGGATGTGTCGCTTGGGTTTACGCAGAATCTCCTAAGGAATCAATTGACAAAGCTGTTGACCTGGCGCAGAAAGCAATTTCCCTGGACCCTCAGGATTCCCGCCCCTATGCCTATCTGGGGTTCCTCTCTCTGTTGAAGAAAGATTACGACAAGGCCATTGCCGAAGGGGAACGGGCGGTGGCCCTCGATCCCGGGGGAGCGGATGCCCATGCCTGGCTCGGTCTCATTCTTAACTACTCAGACAAGCCCCGGGAAGCCATACCCTATGCTTGAAAAGGCAATCCGCCTCAATCCCAACGGACCGCCATTTTACTTTCACAATTTAGGGCACACCTATCGATTTCTTGGGCAATATCCGGAAGCCGTCACCCAATACAAGAAGGTCATTACGCGTCTCACCCGACAGTATCCTGGCTCACCTTGGTCTGGCGGCTACGTACAGTTTAATGGGACGCGACGCAGGAAGCCCGGGCCGAAGCCGAAGAGGTTCTAAGAATAAATCCCCAAGTTCTCCCTGTCGAAACGTATGCCCGGTCCGTTTCGCATAAAAATCAGGACAAATTGGATCACTACATTGAAGCCCTGCGCCGGGCGGGGCTCAAATAGAAGATAGAAGAAGGAAGAGGGAAGAGGGAAGAAACAACGTGACTGCAGTCGCTGTAGGGTGGATCAAGCGAAGCGGATCCACAATTCAATAAGACATAACTTGTTGAACTCTTAGATTATTTAATTAATGTTTACATCGATGCCAGATTACTGTACAATCCTGCATCATGATTCCCAGGTTATGCAAGCTTCCGGAAAATCAATCTTTTTTCACTTTTTGGCCCCCGCCAAACCGGCAAGAGTACCCTGGTGAACGCCGTATTCGAGAAACATACCTGGAAAATTGACCTTCTCCAGATGGTGAACTGGTTGGAGCCTTCGAGATAAAATCCACGACCCAGATAGCCGGACCGCATCTGAGCGGACTCCGGTCTTTTCACAAAGAATATCCAAAAGTACCCCTCCATGTCATCGCCCGCGTGGAACATCCTTACCGGATTGAAGAAGTCCTCGTTCTTCCCTGGAAAGATTACCTGGCCCGAATCCCTGAAATCCTTGGGTGAGGCCCGGGTTTGAGGCCGAGAATTTATCTCCAGCCAAAAATTTCAACAATTTTTGGCTAGGGTTTTAACTTGTTCAGCAGAAGCCGGAATTGGTCATAGACGTCTCTCCGGTGACCGACATAATAGACCTTGACCATCTGGTGATCGTCGTCGACGGTGTAAATAATCCGGAACCTTTTCGGTTTGAGGGATTTGAATTCGGCCAGTTCTTCCTGCAAATCATCGCCGGCGTAAGGTCCTTGACGAAGTTGGTCCAGGGCGTCTCGTATGATCCTCTTGTGATCGGGATGCAGCCGGGAAATACATTGGGCCGCCTCCGGAGTGAAACGAACCCGGTATTCCTTCATTGCCCGAAAACCTCATCGAACTCGACCCATTTCCCCCGGTTGGCCTCCCGGATGGATTTTCGAAGGGATTTCATGGCCTGTTCATCGGACAGGATATCGATGGTTTCGAGGAGTCCCTTAAATCTTCTCATGCTGATCAGTACTGCCTCCGGGGTCCCGTTTTTGGTAATCGCAATGGCATCGTCGGAATCCTCGAGTTTGCGGATTAAGTATAGCAAGTCGCTTTTAGCCTTGGTCACTGGAATGTAGTCCTGGATGATTTGCATATCGGTCCTCCATTTCATTTATGGTCATTATACTGACCATAATAATATTGTCAAGCGGATAGGCCAGTTATATCAAGGCCGGCATAAAAGCATTGGCTGTTTGCTGGGGTCGAGCCACGAGGAAACTTTATTTGGACAAAAGGTCATTTATTTGTAATTTTATTTAGTTTAATACCAGTCATCCCCGAATGCGTTATCGGGGATCCAATGTTTCGTGAGCAAGAGCCTGGATTCCTCCCTCAGAAGACGCTGCGGGACTGACGCTCGGATGATCCAGGAAGTTCGTATTATTTTGGACCATTTATTAATACTTCTTCTTCCAGGTTATTAACCCATGGCCCTTCAGGCGTTAAAAGGATTTAAGGACGTGCTTCCCGGGGAAAGCGAGAAATGGGCTTTCCTGGAACAGACCGCCCGAAAAATCTTTCAAAATTACGGATACGCGGAAATAAAGACTCCCATACTGGAAAAAACCGAGTTGTTCGCCCGGACCATCGGGGCCGCCACCGACATCGTCGAAAAGGAAATGTACACCTTTGTCGACCGCAGCGGGGATTCGGTCACCCTGCGGCCGGAAGCCACCGCCTCGGTCCTGCGGGCCTTTATCGAGCACCACCTCCATACCCAGCAGCCCTTGCAGAAGCTTTTCAGCATCGGCCCCATGTTCCGCCACGAGCGCCCCCAGAAAGGACGCTTACGGCAGTTTCACCAGATCAACGCCGAGTGCCTGGGCTCGGCCGGTCCCTATACCGATGCCGAGATCATCCTGCTGCTGATCCAGATTCTGAAAGCCGTTGGATTGGCCGACATCCGCCTGCGCTTGAATTCCCTGGGCTGCCCGGCCTGCCGCCCTTCCTTTGCCGCCGCGCTCCAGGATTTTTTCGAGGACCGGAAAGGGTCCTTTTGCGAGGACTGTCGGCGCCGGATCACGACCAACCCCCTGCGGGTCTTTGACTGCAAGGTGGAGCGCTGCCAGGAATTCCTGCGGGAGGCGCCGGCCATACCGGACTTCTGCTGTCCGGCCTGCCGGGACCACTTTGAACGGGTTCAGGAATTGCTGTCTCCCTGGGAGATCCCCATCGTCCTGGACCCGCGACTGGTCCGGGGTCTGGATTATTACTGCCGGACCACTTTTGAAGTCAGCGCCGCACATCTCGGGGCCCAGGATGCCGTGGCCGGGGGCGGACGCTACGACGGACTGCTGAAGACCCTCGGCGGACCGGACCTGCCGGCGATCGGTTTCGCCATCGGATTGGAGCGGGCGGCGCTGCTGCTGGGAGAGGATCCACCATGGGAAACAAATCCCTTTGTTTTTTTCGCCGCCCTGGGGGAAGACGCCCGCCGTCGGGCGTTCCACTGGGTACAGTCCCTCCGTGAGCAAGGGGTCCCGGCCGAGATGGAACCGGAGGAGAAAAGCCTTAAAAGCCAGTTTCGCCGGGCCGACAAATTGCGCGCTCCTCTGGTGGTCATAACCGGAAGCGAGGAACTGGAAAAAGGCCGGGCCATCGTGCGGATCATGGAAAATAAAACCCAGGAGGAAGTGCCGCTGGCCGATCTGGTGGATTTTATCAGCCAGCGGTATGAATTGGATCGAAAAAAACCTTCGCCTGTCATCCTGAGTGAAGCGAAGGGTCTCGGTTTTCTGCTTTGGATAAACTCCGCGAGGGATCTTTTATCCTGTTAACCAGTACGAGATTCTATCGCGATTCAGCTCCAGAATGACAAGACACGCTTTGACTGGTTTTTCCTTTAGAAAACGATTCATTTCGATTCAGCGACTTTAATTGATAAGGAGAACATCTTGACCCATCACGATCACCCTTGGCGGCGGACCCACGATTGCGGGTCCCTGAGTATTAAAGACATCGGACGAACCGTAACCCTGGCCGGGTGGGTAGATACCCGCCGGGACCATGGGGGTTTGATATTTATCGATCTCCGCGACCGGTCCGGGATCACCCAGGTGGTATTCAACCCCGAGACCAATGCCCAGGCCCACCAGGAGGCCCACCAACTACGGAACGAATTTGTCCTGACCATCCAGGGCCTGGTCCGTGGAAGGCCGGAGGGGATGACCAACCCTAATTTAAAAACCGGGGAAATTGAGGTGCTGGTTCAGGAATACCGTCTGCTCAATACCTCCAAAACCCCGCCTTTTTCCTTAGAGGACTCGGCCGAGGTTTCCGAGGCCGTCCGCTTGCGCTATCGGTATCTGGACCTGCGGCGGCCCTCCCTGCAAAAGAATTTCCTTTTCCGACACCGGGTCACTCAATTCGTGCGACAATTCCTGAACCAGCGGGGTTTGGTGGATGTCGAGACCCCCTTCCTGACCAAAAGCACCCCCGAGGGCGCCCGGGATTATCTGGTACCCAGCCGGGTGCAGGCGGGAAAATTCTACGCCCTGCCCCAGTCCCCCCAACTGTTCAAGCAACTGCTGATGGTGGCCGGCTTTGACCGCTACTACCAGGTGGTGCGCTGTTTTCGGGATGAAGACCTGCGCGCCGACCGGCAGCCGGAATTCACCCAGTTGGATATGGAGTTTTCCTTTATCGAGGAAGAAGAAATTATTGAGTTGATGGAGGAAATGATCGTCCAACTTTTCGCGGAAACCCTGGGGATCACGGTTAACCGGCCCTTCCAGCGTCTCTCCTACCACCAGGCCATGAACCAATACGGAACGGATCGCCCCGACCTGCGTTTCGGGTTGCCCCTGAAGGACCTGACTCCCCTGGTCAAGGATTCAGGGGCCAAGGTTTTTGCCGAGGCCGCCCAAAAAGGAGGGTGCGTGAAAGCCATCCGGGTGCCGGGCGGCGGGTCCTTCTCCCGGAAGGAACTGGACGACCTGGTGGCCCTGGCCATGAGCTGGGGGGCCAAAGGATTGGCCTGGTCCAAGATCAACCCCGAGGGCTGGCAATCCCCTCTGGCAAAATTTTTGACCGAGGAGGAACGCCGGAGCATCGATCAGGCCCTGGAAGCCGGACCGGGGGACTTGGTCCTCTTTCAGGCCGATATTCCGGCCGTGGTGCACGAGGTGCTGGGAAAAGTCCGGTTGCACCTCGGCCCCAAAATCGCCCCCCCACGATCGGACCAGTATGAATTCGTCTGGGTCGATCAGTTCCCCCTGCTGGAATACCGGACGGAGGAAGGCCGCTATGCAGCCGTCCATCATCCTTTCACCGCCCCGCTGGAAGAAGATCTTCCCCGGCTGGAAACCAATCCGGAGGCCGTCCGCTCCCGGGCCTATGACCTGGTGCTGAACGGCAGCGAAATCGGGGGCGGCAGCATCCGAATCCACCAGCGCGCCCTGCAGGAACGCATTTTCAAAGTATTGGATATCTCTTCCGAGGAAGCGGAGGAAAAATTCGGCTTTCTCCTGGAAGCCCTGGAACTGGGGGCCCCGCCCCACGGGGGGATTGCCTTCGGCCTGGACCGGCTGGTCATGCTGATGACCGGGGCCGGCTCCCTGAGGGAAGTCATCGCCTTTCCCAAAACCCAGAAGGCCGTCTGTCTGTTGACCAACGCCCCTTCGACCGTCGACCGGATCCAGTTGAACGAACTGGGAATCCGATTGGATGTCAAAAAATAAGAGGAGTTTTTTATGGCCCGCTGGAATCCCCTCAAAAAAGTCCTGGACCATGAACATACCCGGTTCTGGCAATATGACCTGAAAAATATTTCCGAGCCCAACCTGCAAAGGGATGTTTTCCCCTACGAGGAGGTCTGCCGGATTGACTTCGATCACAAGTTTATACCCATCGACCCGGCCGATGAGATCTGGATCACCGACACCACCTTTCGGGACGGACAACAGGCCCGGCCCCCCTATTCGGTGGAACAGATCCTCCACATTTTTGATTTCCTCAGCCGCCTTTCCGGCCCCCGGGGGGTCATCCGCCAAACGGAATTTTTTCTGTACAGCGATCGGGATAAGGAAGCGGTTCGGCGCTGCCGGGAAAGAGACCTTCCCTATCCGGAGATCACCGGCTGGATCCGAGCCCACCCCAAGGACCTGGAACTGGTTCAGGAGCTGGGCCTCAAGGAAACCGGGATCTTGACCTCCGTCTCCGATTACCATATTTTTTACAAACTCAACCTGGACCGGCCCAAGGCCCTGGACCAATACCTGGAAATCGTCAACCGGGCCTTGGAATTGGGAATTACCCCCCGCTGCCACTTTGAAGACATCACCCGAGCCGACATCTACGGTTTTTGCATTCCCTTTGCCCTCGAGCTCATGAAATTGCGGGAATCCTCGGGCATCGACATCAAGATCCGTCTCTGCGATACCATGGGCTACGGGGTAACCTACCCCGGGACCGCCCTGCCCCGGAGCGTGCCCCGGCTGATCCGGGCCATGATCGAAGATGCCGGGGTGCCCGGCAGCCTGCTGGAATGGCACGGCCACAACGATTTTCACAAGGGTTTCATCAACGCCACCACGGCCTGGCTCTACGGCTGTGCCGCCATCAACGGCGCCCTGCTGGGATTCGGGGAACGGACCGGCAATACCCCCATTGAAGGGCTCCTGATCGAATATATCAGCCTCCTGGGCCGGAATAACGGCATCAACACCAGGGTAATCACCGAGATGGCGGATTTTTTTGAAAAAGAAATCCATTTCCAGATTCCCTCCAATTATCCCTTTGTGGGGACGGATTTCAACGCCACCAGCGCCGGGATCCACGCCGACGGTCTGATCAAAAACGAAGAGATTTATAATATCTTTAACACCGATAAGATCTTAGGCCGCCCGATCAGTATCATCATTACCGACAAATCCGGAACCGCGGGGATCGTCCATTGGCTCAATAAGCACCTCAACCTCACCGGACCAAAAATGATCTCCAAGAATCATCCGGGGGTTCACAAAATATACAAGTGGGTCATGCGGCAATACGAGGAAGGCCGGGTAACCTCCCTCTCCACCCAGGAAATGATGCGGGTCAGCCGGAGATACCTGCCCGAATATTTCCTCTCGGAATTCGACGCCTTGAAACAGAAGGCCTACCAACTGGCCTATCATATCGTCGAGGAGATCCTGGAACAGGAGGAAATTCGGTCCATGAATCCGGACCAGCAGGAGCCGGTCTTGGAAAATTTTATCGAGCTCAATCCCTTCATCCAATTTATTTATGTCATCAACCTGGAAGGGAAAAAGATCACTAAAAACATTACCCGCATCGTGGACCGGGCCAAGTATCAGGTAATTAAATTGGACGAGGATTTTTCCGGTCGTTCCTGGTTCACCCAGCCCATCAAGGACGGCAAGATTTTTATCTCCGATTTCTATACCTCCCGCATCACCGGGGCCCTGTGCATCACCGTTTCCGGCCCGGTCCGCAACCCGGAGGAAGATATTGTGGGGATCCTGGGCATCGACCTTAAGTTCGAAGACCTGGTTAAGATGGAACAGGAAGGGGAAATCTAAACTATCTTTCTGCTTGACAATCGTTTGGGAATTCAGCTAAATGACGCTGTTAACTACCCATAAAAGAGACTGCAGGCCCGGCACTCATAAGGCTGTGGCCCTGCAATGAGCATAACATTTTTTTCGAGTCCGCCGACCCGGCAATCCGCCAAGAGCGGAGGGGGATAGCCCTCGAAACCTGGTTTTCAACTGCCGACAAATAAACTAAACTAAAGGAGGATGGTATTGTGGCTGAAATAGTAGCCCCCATGGCGGGGAAAGTAATTGATATTAAAGTGAATATTGGAGATGCGGTCCAGGAGGACGACGAAGTGGCCATCATCGAGGCCATGAAAATGGAAATGCCGATTTTAGCCTATACCGGCGGCACGGTAAAAGAGATCAAAGTGGAAAAAGGGTCCTCGGTGGAGGCCGATCAGGTAATCATAATTACTGAGTGAAAATCCCCGGCGAAAGGGTTGAGATGAAGGGTATCTCAACCCTTTTTTGTTTAATAACAAGGTGATTACTATGACGGTAGAGGATCGAATCAAAGAATTGATCGAGTTGAACGCCCTGGCGGAATTGGCCGGTGGTCAGGACAAGATCGATGCCCAGCATAAAAAGGGCAAATTGACGGCCCGGGAACGGGTCGAACACCTTCTGGATAAGGGGACCTTTGAGGAATTCGATAAATTTGTAGTCCATCGCTGTACCGATTTCGGCATGGAAAAGCAGAAAATTTTCGGGGACGGGGTGGTAACCGGATACGGACGCATCAACGGCCGGCTGGTTTATGTCTTCTCCCAGGACTTTACTGTTTTTGGCGGGAGTCTGAGCGGACCTTTCGGTGAAAAGATCTGCAAGGTCATGGATCTGGCCCAGCGCAACGGGGCGCCCATCATTGGCCTCAATGATTCCGGCGGGGCCCGGATCCAGGAAGGGGTGCTCAGCCTGGGCAGCTACGGAGAAATTTTCCGCCGGAATGTCCAATGTTCCGGCATCATTCCCCAGATATCGGTGATCATGGGACCCTGCGCCGGAGGGGCCGTCTATTCCCCGGCCATCACCGATTTTATTATCATGGTGGAAAAGACCAGCCACATGTTCATCACCGGACCTCAGGTGATCAAGGCCGTAACCCATGAAGAGGTGGAACCGGAAGCCCTGGGCGGAGCCATCCGGCACAACTCCACCAGCGGGGTGGCGCACCTGTCGGCCAAGGATGATCGGGCGGCCCTGGATAAGGTCCGGGAACTCCTGTCCTTCCTGCCCCAGAATTGCCACGAAAAGGCTCCGAAACTGCCCACCCGGGACGATCCCAACCGGATCGATTTGGAACTCCGGAATATCATTCCGGAAAATCCCCGAACGCCTTACGATATAAAAAAAATCATCCTCACCGTCGTGGATGACCGAAAATTTTTTGAAACTCAAAAAATGTATGCTCCCAATATGGTGGTCGGCTTCGCCCGCCTGAACGGGACGCCGGTGGGGATTGTGGCCAATCAACCCCGGGCGCTGGCCGGCTGTCTGGATATCAACGCCTCGGATAAATGCGCCCGTTTTGTGCGCTTCTGTGACTGTTTCAACCTGCCCATCATCACTTTTGTGGACGTACCGGGATTTCTGCCCGGTGTGGCCCAGGAACACGGGGGCATCATCCGCCACGGGGCCAAGATCATTTATGCCTACTGCGACGCCTCGGTGCCGAAGATCACCCTGATCACCCGTAAGGCCTACGGCGGGGCTTACGACGTCATGGGCAGCAAGCATCACGGCGGGGATATCAATTTTGCTTATCCCATGGCCGAGATCGCCGTCATGGGACCGGACGGCGCGGTGCCCATCGTCTTCCGCAACCAGATCAATGAATCGGCGGACCCGGAGAAGACCCGTAAGGAACTGGTCGAGGAATACCGGCGGACTTTCGCCAGCCCCTACAAGGCCGCTGAACTGGGGTATATCGATGAAATCATCCTGCCGGAGTACACCCGGCCCAAGTTGATTCGCGCTCTGGAATCATTAGAAACCAAAATCGATGTCCGCAAGCTCCCCAGGCGGCATGGGAATATTCCGCTTTAACTGCCGATGCTGGATACTGGATCACCTAAACCCGAAATTCGAAGCACGAAATCCGAAACAAGCACGAATGCCCAAAATCCAAATGTTCAAGACAACGAATTCCTGGAATTTCGGATTTAAGGTTTACCCTTGCTAGAAGGAGCGGTCCATGTTTGATCCCACCAAACTTGAAGCCTTAATACAGCAACAGGGAAAATGGAACCAGAAGGTTGAGGCCAAGCTGGCCAAGGCCCCGGAGCGAAAAAAAGAATTCACCACCCTTTCCGAGATACCCCTGGAGCGTATCTACACGCCGGCCGAAATCCCCGACCTGGATTATGAACGGGACCTCGGGTTCCCCGGTGAATATCCTTACACCCGGGGGGTCCAGCCCACCATGTACCGGGGAAGGTTCTGGACCATGCGCCAGTATGCCGGGTTTGCCAGCGCCGAGGAATCCAACCAGCGGTACAAGTATCTCCTGGATCAGGGTCAAACCGGGCTGTCGGTCGCCTTCGATCTCCCCACCCAGATCGGCTACGATTCCGATCATCCCCTCTCCCAGGGGGAGGTGGGCAAAGTGGGGGTGGCCATCGACTCCCTGGAGGATATGGAACTGCTCTTTGACGGGATCCCCCTGGACAAAGTCAGCACCTCCATGACCATCAATGCTCCGGCGGCCATTTTATTGGCCATGTACATCGGGGTGGCCGAAAAGCAGGGGGTTTCCTCAGAGTCCCTGAACGGGACCATCCAGAACGATATCTTAAAAGAATATTCCTCCCGGGGCACCTACATCTTTCCGCCCCAGCCTTCGCTCCGGATCATCACCAATATTTTCGAATTCTGCACCCGACAGGTTCCCAAATGGAATACCATCAGCATCAGCGGCTATCATATCCGGGAGGCCGGCTCCACGGCCGTTCAGGAGGTGGCCTTTACCCTGGCCAACGGCATCGCTTATGTGGAAGCGGCCGGGAAGGCCGGGTTGGGAGTGGATGTGATCGGGCCCCGGCTGTCCTTCTTTTTCAACGCCCATCTGGATTTTCTGGAAGAAGTGGCCAAGTACCGGGCCGCCCGGAGACTTTGGGCCCGGATTATGAAGGAACGCTTCGGGGCCAAGGACCCCCGCTCCTTGATGGTCCGTTTTCATACCCAGACCGCCGGCTGTTCGCTGACCGCTCAACAGACCAAGAACAATATCGTCCGGGTGGCCTTCCAGGCCTTGTCGGCGGTTTTAGGCGGGACCCAGTCCCTCCATACCAACTCCATGGATGAGGCCCTGGCCCTGCCTTCCCAGGAGGCCGTGCAGATCGCCCTGCGAACCCAACAGTTGATCGCCTACGAAACCGGCGTGACCGAGACCATCGACCCCCTGGCCGGTTCCTACTACATCGAACACCTGACCAATACCATTGAAAGCCAGGCCGCAGACTATATCCGCCGGATCGATGAGCTGGGTGGAGCGGCTGCGGCCATTGAGCAAGGCTTCGTTCAGCGGGAGATTCAGGAAAGCGCTTACAAATATCAAAAGGCCGTCGAACAGGGCGCGCGGATCGTGGTGGGCCTGAACAAATTCCAGGTCCAGGAGCCCAAACCCACCGGATTGCTGCGGGTGGACCCGGCGGTGCGCGAACAGCAGATGAAGAAATTGCAGCGGCTTAAGGAGAAACGAGATAACGGGGCGGTGCAGTCCTCCCTGACCGCCCTCAAAAAGGCGGCCCAGGGCGAAGACAACCTCCTGCCGCTGATCCTGCAAGCCGTCCGGGCTTACGCCACCCTGGGGGAAATCTGCGATACCCTGCGGGAGGTGTTCGGCGAATACACCGCAGTTTCAACCCTGTAGGAGGTGCGATCATGACCGGAGCAAAAAAGATAAGGGTACTGGCGGCCAAGCCCGGCCTGGACGGGCACGACCGGGGCATAAAGGTGATTTGCTACGCCCTGCGGGATGCGGGGATGGAAGTGGTGTACACCGGCCTCAGGCAGACCCCGGAGCAGATTGTGACCACGGCCATGCAGGAAGACGCGGATGTTATTGCCCTGAGCGTCCTCTCCGGGGCCCACGAGTACCTGTTCCCGAGGGTCATGGAACTGGTCCGGGAAAAAGGAATCCCCGATGTATTGGTCGTCGGGGGAGGGATCATCCCCGATGAAGATATCCCGGCCATGAAGGCCGCCGGCATCGCCGAGATCTTCGGCCCGGGGACGTATACCGCGGATATCATCCGGTACATCCGGGAAAACGTCAGGAACTAAACCCTGATTTTAAGTTCAAACCCGAAATCCGAAACACATCCCAATGACCGAATATCAAAACAATGAAGGGTGATAACCTCGCAAAAAGTCCCAACCTTTCATCCTGAGCCCTTCGCCTCTTTATTTGTCATCCTGAGCGGAGCGAAGGATCTAGGTTTTCGGCTCAGGATAAACTCTGCGAAGGGTCTCGGTCTTCTGCGCTGGGTTTTGAATGACAAACACTCTCTGACGGACTTTTTTCCTCGCGTTAGCGACAGGTGGTTTTCCATTGCCGGCATCTCCCGGCAATGGAAAAATAGATTTTCTCTGTGCCCTCTGCGGCTCTGCGGTGAATAGTGTTCTTGTCCTGTCTTAGCTGGCCTGGTTCGACTCGGGATTGAAAACGCTACTTCTCCTGCCAGACCGGCTTTCGTTTCTCCAGGAAAGCCTTGAGCCCCTCCTCCGCGTCGTGGGTCTTCATCATCTCCTGCAGGTAAATCTTTTCGATGGCCAGAAGCCCCTGATCGGCCGGATCCATCAGCCCGGCGTTGAAGGCCTTCTTGGTCAGGGCCATAACCAGCCCGCTTAAACAGGAAAACTTACCCATAAATTTTTGCAGTTCCTCCTCCAGGGCTTCGGCCGGTACCACCTTGTTGATCAACCCCAGCGACAGGGCTTCCTGGGCCGGGATGATCTCCCCCGAGAGGATCAGTTCCAGGGCCTTCTTGCGGGCCGTCAGGCGGGGCATAATCAGGGCGGCAATAGGCGGGAAAACACCCACCTGAATCTCCGGCTGACCGAACTTGGCCTTTTCCGAGGCGACGACCAGGTCGCAGTACAGGGCCAGCTCACAGCCCCCGCCCAGGGCCGCCCCCTGAACCGAAGCAATGGAAATGGCCGGCAATTGATCCATCCGCCGGAAAATGCCATGAAAGACCTCGATCATCTCGTTGACCTGGTCGCCCAGGTGCTCGCCCACATCCACCCCGGCCGAAAAGGCCTTGCCGGCCGCCTTGAACAGGAGGAGTTTAAACGATTGCCCTTTCAGCGAATCAAGCGCCTGGTTGATCTCCTTCATCATGGCGATGTTCAGGACATTCAAGGGCTCCCGCTTCAAGGTAATGGTCGCCAGCCCCTCTTTCACTTCCAACTGAATAAACTGATAACTCATAGCTGTTCCTTCCTTTCCTCACCTGAAAAAGTTCCAATTCGACATTCCGGCGAAACCTGCCCCGGCAGGTAGTGAGCCGGGGGCCGGAATCCTCTCAAATAATTAATTTCTATTCAATAATCCGGATGTTGTCAATCCCAAATTGGAGGGCGGATAATCCTTCCGCCAAGTTGCCCATAGGGAACAACTTAAAAGCCCTTCTTCGTCCACTCTCCATAATCGGCTTTACTCATGGGTGATACCAAGTCCTAACTATCTATTTTACCAGGACAAGGAATCCAGCTGCCTTAACCCTAGCCAACGAAAGAGAAGACCACCTGTCAACGTCAAAAGTGATAAAGCCAATCGCGCCCGTAAAAAATTTATTGACCTATACTTTAATTTATTGATAAACTTTAGTCATACTAATTATCCCTTTTCACAAATTAAACAAGTAAATATTTTCGGATACGTTCCGGTTTGGAGACGGGGGGCGAGGATTCGTTCGCTGTCGGCATTCTTGGACACCCGTTTTCCACGGAATGATGGGCACGGGGAGGCGAATGACATCGGCTTCCTTCACATGGTCCTCCCGTAAGACATCGCATTCCTATCCGGTTCTTATAAACCGGCTTGGGCCCCTCCATATTGAAATGGAGGGGCTTTTTGCTTTTTGGCCTTTAACTTAACAAAATCGTACATCACAGGAGGAAAACACATGAGAAATCTGAGGCGGGTATTCCAAATTCCGATCCGAGCGGTCAGGTTTACTATTTTTCTTTCTTTGATTTTATCAGGGCCGTCTATCTGGGCGGCTACGATGTACGTTTCACCGGCCGGAGGGGGGAGCGGCGCCAGCCCCGGCTCCCCGACCACTTTGCAGACGGCCCTGACGGCGTCCCAGGGCAACGGGGAAGCGGACACCATTTATTTACTGGCCGGGTCCTATATCGCCTCGGGCGGTCCCTTCTCCTATAACGCCTCCCAGAATGACGAGGTGAAACTGACCGGCGGCTGGAATGCCGGATTTACCGCCCAGTACCGGGGGATGGATCCGGCTTCGATGACCGCCCTGACCGGTCAGAATTTAAATCGGGTTTTTGAGGTACGGAGTGAGACCGCCGGGGTCACCGTCCAATTTACAATTGAAAACACGGCCTTCTTGAACGGCCTGGCGAACGTAAACGGCATTCACGGAGCCGGGCTTCGTTCCAACTGCGCCAACGGCGGTACCATCAACCTATTTGTTAGAAGGTGTCTCTTCCAGAGCAATAATGGCGTGGCCGGGGCATCCAACACCTCCGGTGGTGGATTGTTTACCAATGGGCATGCTGAAATCTACGACAGCGTCTTCTCCAACAACGCGGCCCGGGGCGGGGGGGCCATCTATTTTACTTACGTCACCCCCCTCACCAACGCCCTGGAACCACTGGTGGAACGCTGCACCTTCAATAATAATAAAATACTGGAATACACCGTGGGTTGTACCACTCCAGGAGTCAGTAAATGTTATGATGGGGGCGGCGATATTTTCAGCCGGGTGTCGCCCGTCATCCGCAACAGCACCATTACAGGGGATGGAACCCTGTCCGGCGGCGGCGCAATAGACCATGGGTACGGCGGCAACCTACGTTTGATCAACAGCACCATTTCCGGGAAACGGTCTTGGTTCTGGGGCGGAGGCATCCATATCTGGGACGCCAACGCCGAGATTTACAACAGCCTTATCGCCGACAATGCCGCTGGGCAATCAGGGGTTTGGGGCCGCGGAGGAGGAATAGCCATTTATGATCCAAGTCCGGAGTCGCCGAGAACCGTTAAGGTTTTCAATTCCACCTTTGTTAAAAACAGATCCAACGGAAGTTCGGACGGACTGGTCGGTATGGCTGTTGATAACAGGGTGCAGGCTTTGACGGTTTACAACTCGATTTTCTGGGACAATGGCACCGCCGGCCAATTCCCCGTTTATACGAGTACTAGCGGAACGACCTCGGTGGATTACTCCGACTATCAGTACGGCTGGAGTGGCACCGGAAGCAACAACATCAGCACCGATCCGGCCTTCGTCAACTTTGCGGGCGCCAATTTCCGCCTGACCGACGGCTCCCCCTGCAAAAACACCGGTACCGAAAACCCTGAAGGTACGTTCCTTTATGCCTTGTACCCCACCAGTTCCGACCGCGACGGCCGGTCGCGAATCATCGATACCACGGTGGATATGGGGGCCTATGAGTTCGACAATTCTCCTTTCGCCAATGTTACCGGCCGGGGGGACCCCAACCTGGCCTATGACCCGGTGAACCAACGCTACCTGGCGGTTTATGGCATTGCGGACGGGAGCGGCGGCTCCTTGCTCAATGGGCGACTCATCAACCCGGATGGAGCGCCTTTCGCGGCCGATTTTCAGATCAGCGAACAGAAATCCTATAAACGATTGTTGTCCTCTGTGGCCTACGATGCGTTCAACAAAAAATTTGTAGTGGTCTGGGACATCTTCAACGGCTCCACCAATGACCAAGATATCCAGGGACAACTGGTTAACCCGGACGGGACCCTGGATGGCTGGAATTCCACCGTTTCCAACCGGCTCGCTGTAGATGAATCGAGACCGACCATCGCCTACGACGATACCGGCCATCAGACCCTGGTGGTCTGGAACGATAAATTTTTGCCGACCAATGAGGAGGATGTCCTGGGACGTTTTTTTGTGAAAGACGTCGCCCAGGGGGCGGACGCGTTTCCGGTCAGTGCCGAAATTGGGAGCTCCCAAGCTGAGCCCGGGGTGGCTTTTGACAGCATCAACAAACGGTTCCTGGTGGTCTGGGTGGATGATCGGAATTTTGCCGCAAGCGAGGGAGAAATTTACGGCCAGGTGATCAACTCCGACCGCACGCTCGACGGCGGCAATTTCTCCATCACGGAAAACCGGGCGGGAGATCAGATATACCCCACCGCTGCCTTCAATCCCTCTACTATGCAATACCTGGTAGCCTGGGAGGATTCGGCTTCCGGCAACCCGGACATTTATGGAAGGCTGTTCAAATTCGACAAGACATTCATCGGGGCCATATTTCCGATTTCAAACACGGGTGACGAACAAACATACGTTTCGTTAGCCTTCCATCCCCTGGCCCAGAGATTTCTAGCCGTCTGGCAGGACAGTCGCGATGCCGTCGCCGGGCGGAACATCTACGGCCAGTGGATCAAGGAGGACGGCACAATGCAGGGAGCCAATTTCCCGGTCATCAATGCGCCCAACGATCAGGATTTTCCCAAGGTGGCCTACGGCCCGGGCAGCTTCCTGGCGGTCTATGAAGACCAGGTTTCCGGTCCCCCGCCATCCCTGGAGGTGGGCTACGTGGAGATCAAATATCTGGGGGTCACGGCTAAATCCATCGGTAACGGGTCGGGTTCGGTGGTCTCGAACCTGGGAGGCATCAATTACATCTATCCAGCATTAAAAGAGATGACCTCGTCCGTCCTTTCCGCCGGCGCCGGTCTGGTCATCACCGCCACGGCCGATCCGGCGGTTAATGCCTCCTGGAAAGGGACCTGCTCGGCGGCGGGAGGAACGGAAACCGGAAACGACACCGGTCAGGCCACCTGCACCTTCACCGGGCTTAATCGGTACAAATGGGTGGAAGTGACCTTTATCCAATACAAGCTCTGGCTGCCGTTGATTTTGAGATAAAAACTGAAACCTGCGGGTAAAGAACAAATCCTTAGGCAAAAAAAGGGGTTAATCCGAATGATCGGATTAACCCCTTTGATTATTCCTGGTGGAGCTGATCGGGATCGAACCGACGACCTCATGACTGCCAGTCATGCGCTCTCCCAGCTGAGCTACAGCCCCGTCACTGATAAAATAATTATTATATTTTTATTACAAACCCTTGTCAATATTTTTTTAACCATTTTTTCTTGACAATTCCAAGATCTTTTCATTAAAATCAATTAACTTTCCTGCAAAATCCACCTAAACGCCGGAGTGGTGAAACTGGTAGACGCAGGGGACTCAAAATCCCCCGACCCCCGCGGTCATGTCGGTTCAATTCCGACCTCCGGCACCAGTAAAAACAAGGGGTTGAAGCCAATCGCGGCTTCAGCCCCTTTCCTGTTTGTGAGGTCCACCGGTTTTTTGTCCGCATTCTGTCCCCACTTTAAGGATGGCGGAAGCCTTTTTGGGTCTCGGAAAGGGGTTTCCTTCTTTTTTTCTGGCCTCGGCCCGGCCCCACCAAATTGAAAGGCCGGTCAGGTTTCCACTACTATTTTCTCCTATCTGTCTGGCCCGTGGTGCGACGTTCTGCCCGGTGGCCTGGTCCCAGCGCTACGGAGTGGAAGGAACTTTTTCGAAGAAAACTTCAATCTTGACTACCTATTCACTTAGGGGGTATTTTTAAAACATTTGGGATGATAATATTTATCATTAGAATAACTTAGAGCACCAAACCGATAGCCGTCCGGCTATTATTCGTTCAACATAATGAAAGGCAAATCTGTCATGGGTGACACGGAACGCGGTGGAGAGAAGAAGACGTTTCTGGAAAAATCCATACTTGTCGCGCTCATAGTGTTGATAAGTCTTATTGCACCTTCTCTTCTGGTCTGATGAGTTCGACAGTTGGCTTTCCGGCCTCAAGGACAAAGTGGCCAAGGCGCGCATCGTTCAGCGGATCGATGCGGCAATTGCGGGAAATTTTGGAGACTGGGCGGTTGTGGGTAAAGGGATCTACGAGATGCGGATTCATGTTGGGCCTGGTTATCGGGTATACTTCACTCGTCGCGCTGATGTGGTATACCTGTTGCTTATCGGCGGCGATAAATCTTCACAGAGACGAGATTTCAGTCACGCCATTGAGATAGCGCGCGCCTTGAAATAGGAGAATACCATGACGAATTTTTCCCCCTTTGATTCTGCCGATTACCTCACCGATGAGGAAACCATAGCAGAATACCTTTCCGCATCACTGGAGGATCCAAACCCCGACATGTTTCTGGTAGCAGTAAAAAACGTGGCACGAGCCCGAGGCATGACGCAACTTGCCCGTGCAACGGGGTTGGGACGGGAGAGCCTGTATAAAGCGCTGGCGCCCGGGGCCAGACCCCGTTATGACACGGTTTTGAAGGTGTTGCGTGCCTTGGGAGTCAAACTGCACGCTGAGCCTATGCAGGTTTGATCTCTTTATCGGTTCGCGAAAACTATCCCCGGAAAGCGCAGTAAGGAAAAACCCGGGAATCCACTTTCAGGACCTTGACCAGCAGGTGAGCATTTTTCTTCCCGATAGTCCGCTTATCGTGTTCCATCATGGAAAGGTACCGTTGGGGAATCCTGGTCAACTCGGCCAGGCGGGATGTGGTCAGGTTCGGCCTTTTTTGCGCAGCTTTATGCTTTTCACCAATTTATTGAATTTTTTCTTTTCCATAGGGGCAATCCCCCATTTGTTCCTAACAACCTTTCCGGCCTCAGCCTGGTCCCTGGTGGTCAGCATGGTGCCTCTGCATGCCCTATAAAAAAATTTTGTAGCTGATATTAAGCACCTTTCCAAGGCGCTTTGCCATTTCTTTACCAATTGGGCGTTTTCCGTTTTCCATTTCGCTAATATGTCGCTGAGGTATTCCGGTCATTTCCGAAAGCTGAATCTGCGTCAATCCTTCCCGGTATCGTGCACCGGCAAGGGCTTTGCCGATAAGCTGCCCTTCCGAATATTCGGGGTATGCCTCGCGCCAAGGTACAGAATCCAATGTGTCCACAAATCCCAGAGGTTTCAACCTTTCAATGGCTTTTGCCATGTTCACAATGGGACCCAAGAACCGCAGTTCAACGGATTCAATAGGGTGCTTTTTCGTGCGTTCCTGCATATATCACCTCAATCAATTTGATTTCCTTATCCATAACCTCCCATATAGCCACAAAGGTAGGACGGCCTTTCTTCAAATGACAATGGTATCGGTTATCAGATAAGGCGCTAAAATTTGGCCAATTTCCCCGAATAGGTCCGTTCACTTCCATATCCTTTTTCAGGGCGATGAGCAGATTTTGGACATTTTCAGGCAATTTCCTGACCCGTTTGCTCAGAGACCGCCTTTCTTTAACCGTCCATGTCATAAATCAATCCTATACTAATTATTAGTATAATGCAAGCCGTTTTACTTTTGGGCAATTGTCTATTTCTTCAGCGTGAAAACCTTCCCCTGCCCGACCTGGCCCCCGGTGGTAAGGCTCGGCAACTGATTAACGGCCTCCTGCATGGCCCCGGCTCCTAAGTGAGCATAGCGCGCGCTCATTTGAACCGTGGAATATCCAAGCAGTTTCCCAATGGTGCAAATATCCGTCCCGGCTTCGGCCAACCATGAAGCGTAGCTATGGCGCAGGGTATGAAAAACAACCTTTTGCCTCGGATCGGTAATCCCCTTGTTGAAACCCATAGCTTCTACCGCGTCCCTGAAGGTGGTCGGCGTGTCGGCATGCTCCCGACCGTCAAAGGTGGGGAAAACCAAACTTTCCGGGTTTACCCTGGTTCGCCCAGTGAGCATTTCCCGGACCTCCTACGACGGGGCCTTTTCCGGCCCCGGCAAGGGATTTTCTCCCTTTCCGGCCAGCCGTCCAGGGCCACAATGGCCTGGCCCCAATCCAGTCCCAGAACTTGGAGCCATGCCCTTTTGAATAAAATTTGCCAAGACATTTTGTATGATATAATATCCGACAAAAAGTATGCCTAAGAAATCCCCCCCCCATGAAGACCAAGAAAAAAATTAGCGTCACCATTGATGAAGGTTTATACGCGGCCGTTGATCAGGCTTCACGACGTTTTCGAGTGGCCCGGAGCCAATTAGCTCAGGAAGCGTTTACCCTCTGGCTAAAAGAAAAAACCGAAAGTCTGATGGCTCAAGGTTACCGGGAAATGGCCCGGGAGGATGAGGAGACGGCGGAACGATCCCTGGCTGCTCAAAAGGAAGTCCTCCTATGACGAGGTCCACGCAAAGGGGAGAGGTCTGGCTGGTCAATTGGAACCCGGCTCGGGGTAGCGAACAGGTTGGGAAAAGGCCGGCCTTAATCATCCAGAATGATGTATGGTCAAAACCAGCCAAATTCTAACCGTTTCCAAAGAGCGTCTAGAAAAAAAACTCGGCGCCATCACTCCGGAAAAAATGCAGGAGGTCAATCAGGCGCTCCGTTTGAGTTTAGCCTTTTAAGTTCTGGTCCTGACTCCGGCGATCCTTATAGAAGCATCCTGCTCTTATTTCTACCTCTCCGGCAACGGCCAACTACCACAAGCCGCTGGGATGGCATTTGATTAAATTCGGCCGGATGAAGGCTCGGCCAATATCGCCGGTCTGATCTCCCACGAGGGACCGCCGCCGGAGGCCGAGCTGGTTTTCTTTTGCCGGTATCTCCCCTCTCCCTTCTCCCCTCATTTATCTTTTGCTTCCCTCTTCCCTCTCCCTCTTCTATTGTGCCCTCCGCGTCTCTGTGGACGCGGTGCTCCCGGGTGGAAGTGAGAACAGGGACTCAGTAAAGATTCGGGTACGCTTGGTTCCCGTCACCTGGACTGTATGTGAAAGCCTTCTCAATCCTAATAGCAACAATCCTTTCAAGAGTAAAACATTAAGTAATTTCAATAAATTAATCGAAACAACTCCGTTGGCATGGGCCTTGCGTGTATTAGGTGAAAAAACAACTATGATCGAGGGTTTTTGAGTACCGGGTTCCGCTCAGAAGCAAGAACCTCGGCAGGAGGCATTGCTATGTTCATTTCACGCGCCCCACGGGCGCGCAATTATTCCAGAATATTAGTCCATTATTTTCAACTGGTTACCCTGTTACTGGGTATGGCCTTGATCGTACCTGCGGGTACCGGGCATTCAGCCCAGGTGAGCCTGGCCTGGGACGCCAACACCGAGCCGACCCTGGCCGGCTATAAGATCTACTATGGTACGGCCTCCCAAAATTACGGCTGGGTTCTTGATGTTGGAAAGGTTACGACGTCCACGGTAACCGGTCTGACCGATGGGCTGACCTATTATTTTGCCGCCACCGCCTATAACACCTCGAACCTTGAGAGCGCGCTATTCCGGTGAGGTGAGCACGAGCACCTGTACTTACTCCATTTCCCCTTCAAGCCAGAGCTTTACCGCATCGCGGAGGAACGGGCACCGTAAGCGTGACCACTCAATCAACGTGCCCCTGGACCGCCGGCAGCGGTGCTTCCTGGATGACCATCACTTCGGGAAGCAATGGCACCGGAAATGGGACGGTGGGCTATTCTATGTCCGCCAATACCAGTTCATCCTCCAGAACAGCCAGCTCCACCATGGCGGGAAAGATTTTCACCGTCACCCAGGCGGGAACTTCCGGTTCAACGTTCACCATCACCGCCTCCGCCGGAACCGGCGGATCGATCTCCCCTTCGGGGGCGGTCTCCATCGGTTATGGCGCCAGCAAGACCTTTACCATCACACCGAACTCAGGCTACCGCGTGGCCGGCGTACTGGTCGATGGAATCTCCGTGGGCGCCGTGACCACCTACACCTTCAGCAACGTGACGGCAAATCACACCATTGCCGCCAGCTTTACCGCCAACACCAACACCATCACCATCACCGCCTCTGCCGGAACCGGTGGATCGATCTCCCCATCGGGTGCGGTCTCCGTCAGTTATGGCGCCAGCAAGACCTTTACCGTTACACCAAGTTCAGGCTACCGCGTAGCCAGAGTACTGGTCGATGGAACCTCTGTGGGAGCGGTGACCACCTACTCTTTCAGCAACGTGATCACAAATCACACGATAGCGGCCAGCTTTGCACGGAGGTGGTATTGGTGATCGAAGCCGAGGATGCGGCCGTTAGGACTGCTGGCGGAGCTATCCAGAATGGCTGGTGTCTCTGGTCAAGCGGGACATTAGGCGAGAAGGTTTCAATCCCTGCGGCCGGTGCTAAAGTGGTTGTTCGGACCTACGGAAGCCCGCTGGGAGGCGTCTGGCCGGTGATGGCGCTTAGTGCGGATTTCGTCATTGAGGGAAAACCGGTACGAGTTGGCGCGGCCCGACCTCATTTTCCATTCCTTCGATCCCCCGGACCATAACATGATGAAGAGTCCCGGGGACACTAAACGGGCCTGGCGGAAAAGACTGTTTCGCCCCGGCGCCCGGCGGGGACGAAAATATCCTGTCTATCCTGTTACTGTTATTCCTTTCCTCAAATCTAATAAACGTTCCCTCCGATTATTCGGGTCAATCTCTAATCCCTTGACTTTCCCGGTTTGCCCAGTTTTAAATGTCCTATCCATAGGCAATTAATTTATTTATAATTATATCATGAGAGCATTGTAATAACTTATTGACTACCTCTCTTTAAAGAGACAAAAGTTTTATTTGTTCCCCTCTTCATGATATTGTACCCAGGTGATGGACCTAATGATGAATAGGATGTCGGTGAAAAAGCCGAGAAAAAATAAAAAGGTTCCCTTTGGACCGGGAAGGCAGACATGAATGCCCAGAAACGGAAAACCATCCTTCTCGTAGAAGACGAGGCAGCCATCGCCACGGACGAAGCGAAGGCCCTTAAGCGATATGGGTTCAAGATAATCATTGTTCAAACCGGCGAAAAGGCGATAGAAGCTATTCAAACGTACCCTGAAATAGACCTGGTCCTCATGGGCATCGACCTGGGAAGTGAAATGGACGGCATTCGGGCCGCCGAAATTATTCTCCAGCAGCGTGAGATTCCATTGATTTTTCTATCCTCCCACACCGAACGCGAAGTCTTGGAAAAAATTGAGGGCCTAACCTCGTACGGCTATGTGGTCAAGAATTCGGGGGAGACGGTGCTCATCGCCTCCATCAAAATGGCCTTCCGGCTGTTTGAAGCGCGGCTGAAGGAATGGCAAAACGAAGCAGCGCTCCGGAATAATGAGGAGAAACTTAAGTTAGCCCAATCTATTGCCAAACTTGGTGAATGGTCGTGGAATATCGCTTCCGATCGAGCGGAATGGTCTGATCAAACCTACGAAATCTTCCAGGCCCCTCGAAAGGAGGGCTCTTACCAGCTCGTAAAATCTTTCGTCCACCCCGATGATCTGGATTTGTGGCAGAAAACCATACAGCAGGCCATTAAAAAAAAAGAGCCCTTTTCCATCGATTTCCGGGTGATTCGCTCGGATGGGGAAACGATTTGGGTGCACGACGAGACCAGGACCGTATTCAATGAGCAGGGAGAATTAGTCGGCTACAAAGGCACCGTCCAGGACATCACCGAACGCAAGCGGGCGGAAGAGTCGCTGCGGAAGACCCAACAACAACTCCAGCTCATCTTCAATGCCGTTCCGGCGATAATCTGGCAAAAAGACCGGGAGGGGAAGTACGTGGCCGTGAACAAGGCGCTTTGCCATGCCTCCGGACTTTCTGAAGAAGACATTCTCGGCAAAACAGATCATGAGCTCCTCCCTGCTGTGATCGCTGACAAATTCGTCAGGGATGATCGGAGGATCCTTAGCTCCGGCACTCCCGAATCCGGCATCGAGGAGCCCTATCAAAAGGCATCAGGGGAATATGGTTGGATTCGCACGGATAAGATGGTGTACTACGATGAGGACGGAAATGTTGCCGGAACAATCGGGTTTGCACTGGATATCACCGAGCGCAAACAGGCCGAAGAGGAATTGAAAGAATCCAAGGATAGGCTGCGAGCCCTTTCTGCCCATATCCAATCGGTACGGGAAGAGGAACGGGCAAACATATCCCGGGAAATTCACGACGACCTGGGTCAACAGTTGACCGGGCTCAAGCTGGACCTGGCCTGGCTTTCCAGCCATCTGAACCCAGATCAATCGAAGCTGAAAGAAAAGGCGAGAACCATGGCTCAATTGATCGATCATGCCGTCCGGACCATACGGCGGATTTCTACCGAACTGCGGCCCCGGATCCTGGATGATTTCGGCCTGGTCGCCGCACTCGAATGGCAGGCCCAGGAGTTCGCCAATAGAACCGGTATCACCTGCAGTTTCCGGTCGACTGTTCAGAAACTTGATCTAAAAGCAGACCTCTCGATAGGTGTTTTTCGTATTTTTCAGGAGGCTCTGACCAACATAGCCCGCCATTCTCGGGCGACCCGGGTTCAGGCTTCTCTTCAGAACGACCCAAAGGGCTTGGTCCTAACGATCCGGGACAATGGGCAGGGGATTTCCGAACAGGAGGTCGACCGCTCCACTTCACTCGGCCTGGTGGGCATGCGCGAGAGGGCCCTGATCATCGGAGGCACGGTTACGATTCAAGGTGAAAAAGGAAAAGGGACTTCGGTCATCCTGCGTTTGCCCGCCGCCAAAGAGTAACTGACCAAGTCCCTTATTGGATCATGCCTCTTTTATTTCTACTGGTGATTAAAAGAATTGAGTAACAGGTCAATTCAATATGATTGGTAGATAATTCTTGAAATTTGATGGAGGTGTGTAATTTATCTCATTGGAAACGCCGCTTTCGATTCCTTGGGTATTATAGGCGGTTATTGATAAGAAATATTTGATATTATTATCCAGGTTCTCCACCGTGGCTTGGGTCCGATTTCCCGCATCTTGGATCCAGGAATATTGACGCGATTGAACCCCGATATAGATTTTATAACCGGCCAGGTCAGGTTCGGTATTTGGATCCCAAGCCAGGGTAACTTCCGCAGAAAAGCCGATGGATGACCAGACCAGGTTAAATAAGAAGACTGCGAAAAAAGGACTTAAATTGTTTAACATGAGGGTAAAAACCTTTTTAAATTGGACATGAAGACCATGTTTCCCCCCTCCGAACGATGCTCCACCCTGTGCTCGATTTCATTTCTTGGCTAAGAATATCGTCAGGAGGATAGGAAATATATCCGTTGAAACCGTTATTTTTAGGAGCAAATCGTAGTATTTTTGATCTGCTGGCCGATCCAGTTATGGCGGGAATCGTGGACCTATAGGATTATCCGATTGAACCACTGGTAGGTGTGCCGGCAAAATCCGAGGAGAGGAGGCATTTTTCGAAGAAAATTGGGGACTTCTTCCTGAAGCCCTCAGTCTCCGACTTCCTCAAAACGGCAAGATTTTAAACGCAAATCGTTGCTTCCCTTCCCCGAACCATTGACCCCAGTGTCTGATTCCCCCTATTTACTATTCTCCAGAATTGTGTATAATTCTGGTCATCCAAAGTCAGAATAGTTGAGTAACCCGTCTTCCAGTTCCGCCACCACAACCCGAGGGAGGCACCCAAATGGGAGATTTAGGAAAACCCCCATTCTCGAAGGAGAAGCGGGTTTTTTTTATTTCAACTTCCGTTGTCGACCAGAAGGGAGTCCACACACGAGGTGGACACTCTTCGTTTGATCGACCCTTCCCCTCATGGAGGTGATCCCATGATCCCGGATCAGGTCAAACGAAAGCTGGCAGCAATCCTCAGTGCGGATGTCCAAGGGTACAGCCGCCTGATGGGAGAAGATGAAGAAGGGACCATTCGCACCCTGAAGGTCTACTTAGAGGTTATTTCCGGGTTCATAGCACAGCATCAGGGACGGGTGGTTGGAACCGGGGGAGACAGCATCCTGGCAGAATTCGCCAGCGTGGTGGACGCCGTTCGTTGTGCGGTGGAGATACAGAAGGAGCTCAAGGAGAGGAATAAGAGGTTGCGGAAGATCGGCGTCTGAAGTTTCGAATCGGGGTCAATCTCGGGGATGTGGTCGAGGAAGGCGATACGATTTTAGGGGACGGTGTCAACATCGCCGCCCGCCTGGAGGGCCTGGCCGAAGCCGGGGGCATCTGCATCTCCGGGACCGCTTACGATCAGGTGGAAAACAAGCTGCCGCTGGGATATGAATATTTAGGGGAACAGGCCGTTAAAAACATCGCCAAACCGGTGCGGGTGTATCGGGTCGTGACGGATCCGGAGGCCGTCGGCAGAGTGATCGAAAAGGAAAAGGCCGGGACCAGACCATGGCCGAAGACCACCCTGGGTTTGGCAGCGGCTGCCATCGCGATAGTCGCTGCCCTGGTAATCTGGAAATTTTATTGGCCCCCTGCTACTCAACCAGAGATAGTTTCTAAAGATAAAATTACAGCCGATCCATCCGAGAAACCCTCGGCAATTGTTCCTACCTCTCCCGCCCCTTCAGTAGAGCCGGCACCCAAAGAAAAGGCAACGCCTCCATTGCCTGAAAAAGCCACCCAACCTGCTCCTCCTCCAGCTCCCAAAATTGAAGTTGCTTCAAAAGATAAGCTGGCCTTTCCGCTACCTGATAAGCCCTCTATTGCCGTGCTGCCTTTTACCAATATGAGCAGTGAAAAAGAATTAGAGTATTTCTGCGATGGGCTCGTTGAGGGGATCATTAACGGCCTCTCCAAATTCGACAATATTTTTGTGATTGCCCGAAATTCCACCTTTACCTACAAGGGTAAACCGGTAAAGGTCAAGCAGGTTGCCGAGGAGATGGGAGTAAGGTATGTGATTGAAGGCAGCGTCCAGCAGGAGGGGAAACGGGTGCGGATTACGGCCCAGCTCATCGATGCCCTGAACGGACGTCACCTATTCTCAGAGCAGTATAATCGGGATCTAAAGGACATCCTGAAATTACAGGATGAAATCACGATGAAAGTTCTGTCGGCGGTGCAGGTGAAATTAACCAAGGGGGAAATGGCGCGCCTCTACGAAAAGGGGACCAAGAACCTCGATGCCTATTTGAAAGTAATGGAGGCGATTCAGCTAAAAGCCGGTTCGCAGGACAGGGAGCGGGTGGAAAGAGCCCGGCAATTGCTGGAGGAGGCCATCGCCCTTGACCCCGAATACCCAATGGCATATTCTATTCTATCCACTGCCCACATCGCTTTGGTCATTATTGGCGCGAGCGGGTCGCCCAAAGAGTCTTTGCAGCGAGCCGTCGAGCTGGGGAAAAAGGCCATCGCCCTGGATGACTCCAATTCATCCGTCCATGCCAATCTGGCTTTTCCTTATATATATCTCAGGGAGTTCGATAAGGCCATCTCAGAGGCGGAAAAAGCCATATCCCTCAGCCCCAATTCCGCTTCAGCCTATTGGGCCTTAGGAAGTGGGCTCAGCTTCTCTGGTCGACCTCAAGAGGGCATTCCCATGCTCCAGAAATCCCTTCGTCTCAGCCCCATTCCCATACACAGCCAAGTCTTGGGTATGTTGGCTCTATCATATGGGATGCTTGGCCAACATGAGGAAGCCATAGCCACATACAAGAAGATGCTCCAAATCTATGGCCCCGACCACTTGATGGCCCACCTGGGGCTGGCTGGTGAGTATGGGTCGATAGGTCGCGAAGATGAGGCGCGCGCCGAGGGGGCAGAAGTCCTGAGGATCGATCCCAAGTTCTCCCTGGAACGGTTTATAAAAGGAGCTCCTTTCAGTCAATCTTCAAAAGATCGCCTGGCCGACGTCCTGCGCAAAGCAGGCCTGAAGTAAGTGATAGGGGTAATTAATAAGCCATCTTGCCAAAAGACTCTGATATAACGAAGTTCGTGGTCTATGCAGCCAATCGCGCACCCTATTAAAGGAGGAAACCTATAATGCAACCGATACTTCTATTCGTCCTGGTCCTGGTCCTGTCTCCGCTGACGTCTCATGCAGCCACTCTGACAGGCGCTGACCTGCCTGGCCAGGGGAATACACTGACGATTATCGAGAACACACAGTTCCTTATTTCGCAGCCGGTCACTTGGGGCGGCACGATCAGCATTGGCGAGCGGTTTAACGGTTGATTTCCTGAATACGGGTGGTGATCCAAGGCTCCGGGTCATTTCAAACAATAATGCGAAATTTAACTTTTTCGACGAGGTCTTATGACGGGATATTCAACCTCAAATCCGACAATTACGTCTCCAAGCGGCTTCAAAAGGGCTTTAATCTCACTAACACCGGCTGGGGGACTATTAATTTTCTGAGCAACAGCACGTTCAACGGTACACTCAACTTTAACACTGACGGGGCCTACACCAATCTCCAGAACAACGGCCAGTTCTCCGGAACCCTGAACGTTCTTGACCAGTACAATAAAACCTACATTTTAAACAACGGAACTATCTCCGCCGCCACTTTAAACCTCACCGCCAACGGCGCCCTGGGGAATATCCAGATCACAAACAACGGCCTCATCACCGACAGCGTTTCAAACAATCTGGCCAACGAAGGCGGCAAAATTATCTTCGACAATACCTTTGGCAGTGCAGACTTCAAGGCGCTGTCCGCCCTCAGCCCCTTCTATGGCGACAACTCCTCGTTCCTGATGCTCTATAACCGGAACGTCACGGCCGACGTGCTCCGGGTTTACGGACAACCACAGGATACGAGCTTCCTTGCGGCCGGACTGAACAAGATATTTGCCGACCCGGACAGCGGTTCACAAGTGGTCTTCAATTATGTCAAGGGTAGTCGTTATTTGTATCTGCCGATGGTCTTAAAATAAAAAAATCCTGGGTTTGTTTTCGGTCTGGGGAGAGGCCGCGCCGCCCCCGCCGACGGTCCTTTCCTACCCGGCCTACCTGCCGCTGATCTTTAATCCTTAACCCTTTTTCGGCCCTCGGGACAAACTCCCTCAAAATTCTATTGACATTTTTCCCTAATAGTGCGATTGATTCTTTCCTGCTGATTTACTAAGTAAATATCCCGACTTAACCCCAACTGACTGAGGATTGGGAAATGAAGTGGGAGTTTCAAACGTTTCCAATGTGAAGCCTCCAGAGGGTCCGACCCTTATGGAGGCTTTTTATTTTGTTTTGAATCCAAGATGGGAATTCACAAATTGCATTCATGGAGCGAGGGAGAAGAATGTCCAAGCTTGAGAAAATCCTCCGAATCGGTTTTTGCTTTGTCGTTCTTGTTGCTTTTTCGTTCTTAGGGACCCAAACCGCTTCCGGTCAGGAGAGTAACCCGCCGCGGAGCCCGGCGGAAAATCCTCCGGCAATGACACTCGACCCGGCGCAAATCCTTAGTCTGCCGGCGCCGATCTACCCATCGCTCGGCGCTCCCACGGTGGAGTGGACACTCCATAAAACCGCCGATGGCGCTCACCCGGATGGCCGGGAGCAGCAGGTGATGTGGTTGATGAACCGGGCGCGGGCCAACCCGTCGGCGGAGGGCGTCTGGCTGGCTACCTCGACTGACCCGGACATCGCCGACGGCCGGAATTGGTTTGTCGTCAATACGACGGTGCTGCAGAATGAGTTTAACGGCTATTCCGCCAAGCCGCCCGCGGCCTTCGACGTGCGCTTGTACAACGCGGCCAAGGCGCATTCGGATGACCTGATCGCCCGTGATGCTCAGGATCACACCGGGCAGTTTGATCGCATCAATACTGCCGGCTTTAAGTGGCAAGCCGTCCGCGGCAATGTCTTTGCTTACGCCGACAGCAGCCTGAATGCCCACGCGGCCTGGAACATCGACTGGGGGAGTGGCACGGCGGACGGTATGCAGACCGGCCGTGGCCACCGTCAGGCGATCATGTCCTTGGACCCCAACAACTATACCAACGTAGGGGTGGCACTGGTCTATGAGAACAACCCCGGCACGAGTGTCGGCCCCTATGTGACCACCGGCAACTACTGCAAAGCGATCACTTCCTATGCCGACCACTACAACCAATTCATCGTGGGGACCGTCTGGCGCGATTTGAACGGCAATAGTCAGTACGACCCCGGCGAGGGGATTGGAGGAGTGACCGTTACCCCGAATGCCGGCACCTATTACGCGGTGACCTCCGCCAGCGGCGGGTACGCCATCCCGGTAACCATGGCGCCTGGAACTTACTCGGTGACCTTCACCGGCAGCGCCAGCGGAACCAAGAACCTGACCATAGGCAGTACCAGTGCACTGTTGGACCTTGTTTTGGGTGCACCCATCCTTGAAAAAAAACTCTACCTTCCGATGATCATGAATACCTGGTCACCGCTGCCAGCGATTTGTACCCTGTATATAGAAAACGAAACGGGGGGTCAAATGTACTACGAGGTTTACGGCACGGGCCTAGGTCCGAAGTACCTTGGCGGCGGCTCTACTTTTTATGGAAGCTTCCCCGCGGGAACCTATTCCTATCATCCCGCGACCATCTGCGGCACTGTGGATGAAACGCTGTATTTCCCGGGGGGGGCAAAGACGCATGTATTTAGTTGCACAGGTTTCTCCAGCGGTGCGCGGCCAGGAAACAACCCGACGACACCCGCTGCGCACGTGCGGTAGAATTTCCATGAACAAGAAAATTTTGTTTCCGTTCCTATTGTTAACAGTCATCCTGGCCCTGGAAGGTCAGGCGGCCGAGATCCGCCTGCCTAAGACCGGGCAGGTAAACTGTTTTGACGGGGTTTGGGGGTACCAGGTTGAATGCCGGAATTCCGGGCAGGATGGAGAATACCGGACCGGAGCGGCCTGGCCCAATCCGCGTTTTACCAATCCGGACGGCACCCTGCCCATCAGCGGGGAGGAAATCCTGGACCGGCTCACCGGACTCGTCTGGGCCAAGGACGTTACCTCGCCGGCCCGGGGGTTTTGCACGGGGGGGTCGAAGGACTGGGGCCCGGCTCACGAATATGTCAAGTGCTTGAACGATACCCGCTACCTGAATCACGATGACTGGAGGATGCCGAATACGGTCGAACTGGCCAGCCTGCACCATGACGGCCAGATCCGGGATGACCAGTGGCTGGAAACATTTGGTTTTATTTTCAATCCCTATTCTAAAATCTGGTCCTCGACCACCAACGTAAAAAGTCCCGATAAGGTCTTTTACGGCCTTCCCTATTACCTCCTGCCCCTGAATCACACTATTAAAGGCGCGGATCAAGACTCGGTGGTCTGGCCGGTTCGGGGCGGGGGTGCGGTTCCGGGGGGAAATGGGGTTGTTTCCCTGCCCCTTACGGGACAAACCCAATGCTATTATTGGGTATCGCCCTATTACCCGATTGACTGCCCCGGCACGGGTCAGGACGGGGAATTGAGAAGCGGGGTTGCCTGGCCGGATCCCCGGTTTGTCAATCCGGATGGGGGCTCGCCGGTGAGCGGCGAAGAGGTCCTGGATCGGCTCACCGGGTTGAGCTGGACCCGCCGGGTAGGAACCCCGGGCCCTCAAGCCTGCCAGCCCCAGGAAACGAAAAGCTGGAGCCAGGCCCTGGCGTACGTCCAATGCCTGAACCAGGAACACTATTTGGGCCGCCAGGACTGGCGCCTGCCAAACGTAGTGGAACTGCAAAGCCTGACCGATCACCAGGCCCATGATCCGGCCCTCCCCGCGGGCCATCCCTTTACCGATATCGATCCGGACCCGGCGAATCGCTTCCTCTGGTCCTCCACGTCGCTTCTATCCAATACCCGCTCCGCCCATGCTTATGACCTGCTTACCGGCGCGGTCAACTCCGGAGACAAATTCAACGCTCGCTACTATGCCTGGCCCGTGCGGGGCGGGGAGCTTGGCGCCCAGTACTCCATTTTCCT
Source organism: uncultured delta proteobacterium (assembly GCA_963743305.1). Taxonomy (GTDB): domain Bacteria; phylum Desulfobacterota; class RBG-13-43-22; order RBG-13-43-22; family RBG-13-43-22; genus CAVQSS01. The sequence goes on along the minus strand of CAVUPH010000013.1, from coordinate 253,285 downwards.
GCCCCTCCTCCTTCGGCCGTGACCTGGAGTGGGATAGGATGTTTTAAGAGGCCTCGGGTGAACAGATAACCCAACCAGTTATTCCGAAGGGAGGATCCCCATGATCACATCGAATGCTTTTCTAACTCTTCCGGGCCTGCGGAAAGCTCCGGATTACCCTGCTGACCGCCTTGGCGTTCCTCGCCTGGATCGCATCGGTGACGCCTCTTTTTGCCGCCCAGATGTATATTGCAAATTTCAATAACAGCAAGATCATCCGCGCGGACTTGACCGGCGCGGGGGGCACCGATCTCGGCAACCCGGGCGGCCTACTCTCTGATGCTCAAGGCATCGCGCTGGACCTGGCAGGCGGCAAGATGTATGTGGTGAGCTACTGGCAGCAAGATCGTGCGGGCGAACCTGGACGGCAGTAGCCCGCAGGACCTCGGCAATCTTGGCGGATTCCTCAGTAGCCCGGTTGGTATCGCGCTGGACCTCGGCAGGCGGCAAGATGTATGTGACCAGCTTAGGAAATAAAAAGATCGTGCGGGCGAACCTGGACGGCAGCAGCCCGCAGGACCTCGGCAACCCCGGCGGATTCTTCAGTAGCCCAGTTGGCATCGCACTGGACCTCGCCAATGGCAAAATGTATGTCGTGAACTTCTCTGACAACAAGATCGCGCGGGCGAACCTGGACGGCAGCGACCCGCAGGACCTCGGCAACCTCGGCGGATTCCTCAATAGCCCATATGCCATCGCGCTGGACCTCCCAAACGGCAAAATGTATGTCACAAGTATTGGTAACCAGAAGATCGTGCGGGCGAACTTGGACGGCAGCAGCCCACAGGATCTCGGCAACCCCGGCGGATTCCTCAACAACTCTCGCGGCATTGCCCTCGACCTGGCAAATGGCAAGATGTATGTCACGAACACTAATCGCATTGTGCGGGCGAACCTGAATGGGACGGGCGGGACCGACCTTGGCAACCCGGGCGGATTCCTCAATGCCCCAGTTGGCATCGCACTGGACCTGGCACCGGACCTAAAGCGACCATGACGAACACTATCGGCGGCGGCCTGCCCAGCGGCGGCGATTTCAACTGGACGCTCCTGGTGGTCAACACCGGCACTGCGCCCGCGTCCTTTTTCAGCGGCCAGGTACTGGTGCGGGACAACCTGCCCGCCGGAGCGACCTATGGCACGCCAACAGTGACAAGCACCAACAATGTCACCAACAGCGGAAACATCCATTGCAGCCTTGCCGCCAATGAGCTCACCTGCACCGAACCGGTGGAACCGTCACCTTAAACGCCTCTTCCGGCAGGTTCGACGTGTTGTTCAACGTTAGGCCGAATGCGACGGGGACACTGATTAATCCGACCGGCGGCGTCTGCCGCGCCGACCCCGACAACCGGGTAGCCGAGAGCAACGAAAGCAACAACGATTGCACCAATACCGTCAGCGTCAATGTGCCGATCTACGGGCGTCAGCTGTACGTCACCAACCTTACCATAGGAGGCAACCTAAGCCGGGCTAACCTGGACGGCACCAACGGCGCCAGCTTGGGAAATCCTGGCGGCTTGCTCAATGAGCCGGCCGGCGTCACGCTGGATCTGGCGAACGGCAGGATGTATGTGGCGAGCTCTATCAACCACAAGATCGTACAGGTCAACCTGGACGGCAGCAGCCCAACCGACCTCGGCAACCCGGGTGGATTTCTGAATCTTCCCGCAGACGTGGCCCTCGACCTGGCAGGCGGCAAGATGTATGTGGCAAACTTTTTTAACCACAAGATCGTGCGGGCGAATCTGGACGGGTCGGGCGCCGTCGACCTCGGCAACCCCGGCGGTTTCCTCCTCAACCCGATCGGCATCGCGCTGGACTTGGCCCATAACCAGATGTATATCGTCAGCCGTGCGAACCACAAGATCGTGCGGGCCAATCTGGACGGCACGGGCGCCACCGACCTCGGCAACCCCGGCGGTTTCCTCAACGAACCCAATTATCTCGCGCTCGACTTGACGGGCGGCAAAATGTATATCGCGAGTTCCGGCAACCAGAAGATCGTGCGGGCCAACCTGGACGGGTCGGGTGGCACCGACCTCGGCAACCCGGGCGGTTTCCTCAGTAACCCTGTTGGCATCGCACTGGACTTAGCCCATGACCAGATGTATATCACCAGCCGCCTGAACCGCAAGATCGTGCGGGCCAACCTGGACGGGTCGGGTGGCGTTGATCTCGGCAACTTGAATGGGTCTTTGGGCGACCCCTGGGCTATCGCGCTCGACCTCCGCAATCTGCTGTACTTGCCGCTGCTGCTCCGCTGACATGACAGGGAAGGGAACGGCCACCATTCCGTTCCCTTCCCCCTAGAAAAGATGTCGCCGTGCTCCACCGCCACAGCACCGTGTGCTGCAGGCCAGGGCGACGTGATCATTGGCTGTTAAGAGCCGTTTTCCCCTCCTCTTATTTTTTCTACTTGCCCCTTCATTTGGCTTATTTTATACTTCCCCTCATCTTATTATTAGAAATTCTTGTCTAACCATTGATTAGGTTTTGCATGGGGGAGAATAATGAAAAAGAAGGTCTTCTTTCTCCTATTTTTAATCCTGGCGCCTTTTTCTGATTCTATCGTACAAGGCGACTCCCCGGTGTACCTCCCGTTGATCCTCAAAGATAGCCATACTATTCCACCAGCGGGCGGGGAATGGAAGTGGCAAAATCCATTACCCCAAGGGAATTCCTTGAGAGGTATTTGGGGAAATTCAGGAACAAATGTCTTCGCTGTGAGCGGGTACGGCACCATCCTCCATTACAACGGCAGCGCCTGGTCCCCCATGACCAGCGGAACAACTGAAAACCTTTATGGCATCTGGGGGAGTTCTGGAAACGATGTCTTCGCCGTGGGCTGGAACGGCACCATACTTTATTATTCTGATACCACAGCTTTTAAGACAAATAATTTGGAATAATCAGTCAGAATCAATCTTCCCATTTGAAAGCCATCCCGGCTCGCGGCCCGACCGGACCGGTTTTCCAGCCTCAGGTGTTTTCCGCACAGGCCGGGACCTGGTCGGGTGGTTGCTTAGGTGCCCCCGGACCCTTGGAGGTCTCATCGAGACCGGTCCCCGCAGGCGCCGATGAAAAAGGATCCCGGTTACATGGATTGCTGGTCCAGATAAGCCATCAGGGCCAGATAATTACCTAAATTGCGGGTAATCAAAAAATTCCGTCGCACATATTCCCTGGCATCCTGGCCTATCCTGGTCATTAATTCGGGATTGTCCAATAGGTAATGGATGCGAAGAGCGGCCCCCTCTACGGAATAGACCGTGAATCCGGTGACGCCGTAAACGAGCTGGACCGTGATCCCGCCGGCAAAACCGCCGATAACCGGCTTGCCCTTCCACATGGCCTCAGTCACCGTCAGACCAAACCCTTCGCGCAATGACTTCTGCAGGACAATCGTCGCCGCCCGCTGCAGGGCATTGATCTCCAGATGGGCATCCGGAGGCAGTAAAAGAATCAGAATATCCGGATCATTCCGGGCGGCTTCCCGAACCTCCGAGAGAACCATCTCTCCTTCGGGGTCATCCGTGGCGCTCCCCCCGGCCAGGATCAATCGCACATCATGATGTTTCTTCACCAGCCGGTAGGCCTGAATCACCCCCAAGGGGTCCTTGAACCGGTCAAAACGGGAGACCTGCAACAGGATGGGTTTATCCAGCAAGATGCCCATTTTTTGCAGGAGTTGGGCCTGTTCCTCAGGATCAAGTTCCCGGTTTTTTTCGCTCAAAGGATCAATGGAAGGATAAATGAGAAACTGGGGGATAGGCAGTTTGCGGGCAAAGCTGGGCAAAGAGAAAATGGCCGTGTCGTATTTGACGACGAATTGTCGTAAAAAATTCCAGACCTTCGACTGGGGGCGGGAAATATCGATATGGCAGCGCCAGATCCATTTGCCCGCCGCTGGCCGGTTATCGATCAGGGCCGCAGGCTGGGGGTCATGGATGACCACATAATCCGCGTCACAGGAAAGACGGACGGCATTCTCCCGATTGATCTCCAGATAGGTCTGGAGCATCTGGGGAGAGATGTTTTGCTCCCAGCCCTGGAGGGCATTGTGAAACGATTTGGTCACATTGAAGAATTCCTCGGTCCCGGAGATGACCTCCCAGCGGCACTCCAGGCCGATCTCTCGAAACAGGGGCACCAGGCTGCGGAGAATCTCGGCCACCCCTCCGCCCACCCGAGTGGAATTGATTTCCAGAATTTTTTTCCCCTGGACTTTTTCAGCCAGAAGCATCAGGAACTCCACGGTCCCTTTGGGGACCACTTCTTTATAGTCCTCAAGACGGTTCATTCATTCCCTCCTTTTCCAGGACGGTACCGCACAGGGTGATGATCTGCTTTCGAATGAATTCGAGGTTAGACATATACAAATCAAGCCGGGAAATGGCCGAGGCCAATTCGGTCTCCCCTAATTGGCTTTTGATCCAAAGGGGGAAGTCGCCTTCCCGGCGTCCGAGACGCAGCATAGCCTCGAAGGTATGAAAGTAGACCACACTGGAATCGGTCGAGGATAAGATTTTGCAGAATTCAGCCAGATCATGGGCTTCCAGTCCCGTGGGGAGGGTAATGATCCGCGATTGCATGAAATAAAAAGGTTCACCGTAAATGATTCGGGGGATAATCGGCAACCGGGACAAATGATTATCGACAATATTGACGATCTCGGCTCTCAGGGATTCCAGATTGTCATAATCGAAAGGATCGAGAATTCCCAGTTTTTCTCCCAGGGCGTGGTCCCGGAGCTGAATCGCCGCCCAGGTGGCAAAATCGTTGGGATAGGGGCCGGCAATATATTGGTGGCGGAGGAAAAAACTGTGGGTGTGATAATAGACGGAGTCGAGGGGGATCTCCTCGATGATTTCCAGTAGCTGTCGTTCATCCCAGGCCGTACGGCCCAGCATGCCTTTCAGCTCCCAGCAGCCGGTAAAAGCAAAGGGGTTTTCGGCTCTTTTTGGATTCATTTTCATTTCGCTCCTTTTTCCAGACCAGTCGATGGAAACCTCAGAAGGAGGTCAGCAGGGCCAGGGGGAAAACGGCGAAGACCTTTTCGAGGGGCAGGGTCCTTCTTCCTTCCCGTTCCACCACCTGAGCGGTTTCCCCGGTAAAGATATTGTGAAAATGATTCCCGGCTATTTCCTCGGGAATGAACAGCCCGGAATCCTCCCAGACTTTTCCCAGCGGCGGGGCGCCCGGGCTTAATCCCAGTCCGGCCAATAAGCGGGGCACGATGACCAAAACGGTATTGCCCTCTTTCTGCCGGGCGAAGGCGCAAATGTTTTTATTAAGTTTCCCTTCTGCTTTCAAGGGCAGATAGAAACCCTCGGCAAAGAGGAAACGATTTTCCTGACGATAAGTCAGGGCTTGAAAGATGACAAAAAGTTTAATTCGGCCGTCCTTCCAATTTCTGAGAAGTTCTTCGACCAGTCCGGTCAGGTCCTTCCGCCCGGTCACCACTTGTTTTTTCAGTTTTTTCAACAACTCCTGACGGGTTTTGAAATCGACGGGCCGGCGATTATCGGGATCAGCCAGGCTGAAATCCCATAATTCCGTGCCCTGATAGAAATCCGGGATACCCGGAGAGGCAATCTTCAGTAGGGTTTGGAAAAGGGAATTAAGCATCCCCCAATAGGCAATGTCCTTCTGAAAGGTCTCAAAATCCTTCAGGAAGGCATTGTCCGGGGGAGAGGACAAAAGGCCGTCGATAAAGTGCAGCACGGCCTCTTCATAAGCCGAATCGGGACTGATCCAACTGCTATGGATCTTGGCCTCCCGGATGGCTTTGACCATATATTCTTTTATTCTTCGGACAAAAATGGCCGGATCGGTTTCATCCTCCGGATGGATGGGTAAAGTTTTCAGCAGGGAGGAGGCGACTCTTTCGATGAAGGGACGATCCGGTTTATGCTCCGGGGGTAAAGGCCAGGCCCCTAAAAGGGTCTGATAGAGAAAATATTCTTCATTCGGATCAGGGGCCCATTGGCCGTCGATTAGAATTTTCTTTTTCTTATTCAAGCGACCCCAACGAATCAGGCAATTTTTCCATTCGTTGGGCATTTCCGAGAGAACGTTGATTCGCGCCCGGACGTCCTCGCTGCGCTTGGTATCATGGGTGGAAGAAGCGTTGAGGCTGTAGGTCCAGGATTTGGTTTTTTCGATATTCCGGCCATGAAAGGCCTCCAGGGAGGTGCCGAAATTCTCCGGGTGGCCGCCGACTTCATTGAGGGATATCAAACGGTTATAGACATAAAAGACTGTATCCTCCAGGCCTTTGGCCATAATCGGACCGGTGAATTGCTGGAATCTCATGGCAAAATTCAGCCATTCCATTTTTCCCTCTTCGCCGAATTCATCCGGGTAGCGGAATAAAAGGATTCTTTCCAAAAAGTCGAAGATCAAGGCGCTCAAGGCCGGGTTCCTTCGTCGGGCCCTGGCCACGGCCTGTTCGATATAGTGCCGATCTCTTTCCAGCACCTGGCAATGATTGACGTAAGTTCGATAGACGGGAAAACAGGCGATGACCTCCACGATGGCCGTCTTGAGACTGTTGAGGGTAAAATCTCTGGTATAGCGATTTTTTTCGGCCAGTCGTTCGAGGGTGTGACCGAGCATGTTGATTTCAGCCGACATGGCGACCTGCATGATCAACTTCTTTTTTTCATAAACCAATTCGGAAAAATTCATCGGACTTCCGACGAATCGGCCGTAAACGGCCTCGAAGACCTTGGCCTTTTCCGTGTCGACAAAGATGCCGTTGGCCGAGTTTAAAAAATCATATCCGACCGAGCCGAAGATCGGCCAATCCTCGGGCATCCGTTCATTTTTAATCAATATCTTTTCTCCGATGACATAAAAAGCGGATCGCAAGGAAAAGGCCGGATCTTTATTTATCTGTTCATCATACCATCGTCCCAGTTCTTTCCCGAGTTCCTCATCGTTCCAGGAGGGCTGATCGGCCTTGGTTATAACCTGTTCGGCCATCCGCAAGCCGGATTGAATAAAGCAGGCCCTTTGTAACCGGTAAAAGTATTCCGCCGGATTATAAAGCCCGTCAGGATGGTCCACCCGTAAACCGCTGACTTTCCCCTCCCGGATGAGTTTGAAAATCAGCTTATGGGTTTCCAGAAAAACCGGGAGACGTTCCACGCGCAGGCCGGACAGCTCATTAATATCGAAAAAACGGCGATAATTGATCTCTTCGGTGGCCACCCGCCAATGGGAGAGACGATAGGCCTGGTCATTAAGCAGTCCGTCCAGAAAATCAAAGCTCGTCGAAATCCCCATTTGTCCGTTACAGGCCCTGACGTTTTGATCGATAAAACTTCCGAACGACTTGTTCCCTTCAGACAACGCCGAAATCCGTTTTTTGATGATTTCTTTTTCCCGCCGTCTTTCCAGGACCTTTTCCTGATTTTTTTCGGATTGAGGAGGCAAATGCTCGAGGGCGGTGATAATGCTGAGCAATTCTTGGATATCGGGATGCTCGGCCCCCATTTTATGGGTTAAGGCCTCAAGATCTAATTTCAATATACGGGCATAGGAAATCGGGTTCAGAGGTAATTTCTGGTCCGCGTAAGCGATAAAAAAGGCCCCGGCTTCAAAAGTCAGGACCAATGCCTGATTGTCGAGGACCCGTCCGTATTGGTCTCCCAGGATCGGTAGCAGCACCCTGTCGGCCAATTCGTTCTTGATCGGCTTCCAATCGATATCGAAATAATCGGCATACAAAGAACCCGGTCCGTTTTCCAGAACATCCTGCCACCAGTTATTTTCAGTTCCGGTAATACACATGTGATTGGGCACGATATCCTGGATTTGTCCCATCCCGTATTTTTCTAATTCTTTCACCCATTCCTGATATTCCACCTCCGTGCCGATTTCCGGATTGAGCCGATTATGGTCCAGGATGTCGTACCCGTGAAGGCTTCCTTTCCTGGCCAAAAAACAAGGCGAGGCGTAGACATCCGAAATCCCCAATTCGTGGAGATAAGGAGTGACCCTTTTGGCCTGGGAAAAAGTAAACCGGTGATTGAATTGAAGCCGATACGTTGAGACGGGTAATCGTCTGAAATCGCTTAAATGATCAACAACGGATTGAAATACCTCCTTCATCGTTTCAGGGGACTGGGGAAGCTCTTTTTCCATGGGACCGGATTTACGTTTCTGAAGGCCGGGATTTGGAATTCCGATAAAGGACCACGCTCGACGGCCTCATTTCGAAACAAACCTCTGAGCTACTGGATCGGATGGATGCCGGGGCTAAACCGCCGGGACCATTCCATTCCGTCGATGACGAATCCAGCTGTTTCCGCCAAACCCCCTGTTCCAAGGTGGCCTGAATTTCTTGAGGCTTTTCAGAAATATTGAAGAAGCAGGCTACCTGTACCTCTTGATAGCGACGGATCATGAATAATAGGAGTTTTTCTGCCGCGGCCTTTATTTCCAGGCCTTTTTTACTTAAATGCGCTAAGGCGGGGACTTCTTTCCGAAGGACGATCAGGGATTTATAATATTCAAACAATATTTTATGGGGTCCTCTCCGGTGCAGATCGAGATGAATTTTGGAACGCAAAAAGGTTGTTTCATCCTGAGGATCCGGCGGTTCTCCCTCGGCCAGAAAAGCAGAAAGCTCTTTTCTTCTCCCTTGGCGTACGGCATTGATCAAGGCCGGGTCGGAATAGCTGACAAAATAGAGAAAGGGAACTTCTTCGCCATATTCCTCCCCCATAAACAAAAGGGGGATATGGGGAGAAAGCAGTACCATGGCGGCGGCCAGTTTCAAGGCCTCAAAGGATATCAGGGTGCTGAGCCGCTCCCCGTGCAGGCGATTTCCCACCTGATCATGGTCCTGGGAAAAGATGATGAATTTAGCCGGAGGAAGATGACCCGACGGGTTTCCATGTGGCCTCCGGCGGAAAGAAGAATACTGACCGCTGTAAACAAATCCGTCGCTCAGGGCTTTGGCCAACTGGTTTAGGTCGCCGAAGTCTTGATAGTATCTCCCTCGTTCTCCGGTCAGGAGGGCATGTAAGGCATGATGAAAATCATCATTCCATTGGGCGTCGAGGGCATATCCTCCCTTTGAGGAGGGGTTGATAATCCTGACGTCATTTAAGTCGCTTTCGGCTATCACGGCCACTCGGCGCCCCAATTTCCGGGCCTGCCGATTAACGGCCTCTTTGAGTTCACCCAAAAGATGTCGCGCGCTGAAGTCAAAGATCCCATGGACGGCGTCGATCCGAAGCCCGTCCAGATGATATTCCGTGACCCAGTAGAGGGCATTATCGATGATAAACTTGCGAACCTCATCACTCTCCGGGCCATCCAGGTTAATAGCCGCACCCCAGGGGTTTTGGTAACGATCGGTGAAATATGGGCCAAATTCGTTAAGGTAGTTGCCCTCCGGGCCTAAGTGGTTGTAAACCACGTCCAGGACCACCGCCAGACCTTTCCGGTGACAGGCATTGATCAGGTTTTTCAGTCCGGAGGGTCCTCCATAGCTTTTTTGCGGGGCATAGAGAAACGTTCCATCATAGCCCCAGTTCCTTTCCCCCGGAAATTGGGCTACCGGCATCAACTCGATAGTGGTCACTCCCAGCTCGTGCTGGAGATAGTCTAAAAAAGGGATGACGGCCTCAAAAGTCCCTTCAGCCGTAAAGGTCCCGGTATGGATCTCGTAGAGGATCATTTTCTCCAGAGGAGTTCCTTTCCAAAAATGATCTTCCCACTGAAATGCGCCCGGATCGATTACCTCCGAAGGTCCGTGCACCCCTTCGGGTTGAAACCGGGAAACGGGATCGGGTCTGGGCTGGTTTCCAGGAAGAAGATAAAAATACCTTGCTCCCGGCCCCAGGCCGTCTACCCAGGCGGTAAAATATCCTCTTTCCTCTGGAGTCATGGGGATTTCTTCGTATTCTCCAGGGACTTTCAAAGAGAGACGGGAGGCTTTGGGGGCCCAGACTTTGAATCGAACCCCTTCCTTTAAGGGCCAGGCCCCCAGTTCCAAGGCCCAAAATTCCTGAATAGCCTCCATTTTTATTTTTTTGCCGCTTTGGCCACCTCTTCGATCAGAACCTTGGCCTCCGGGTTTTTCACCCCTCGACGAACGATAATATCGGTCGGGGTGACTCTACTGTTGTAAAAGGCGGTGTTCAAGCCCTCGCGAACGGCCACAACGGAGCCGTCCAGAGAAACGCCGCCGTAAAGGCCTTTGGAGCGCGAAAAGCTGATAAGATCGGCGCTGAGATTGGCGGTGGCCACCGCCGCCCCTAAACCGATCGGTCCGACGGCCACGCCCACATCCGCCCCCAGCTTAAGGCTGTTGGCTAAAAAGGATGATATCCCCCTTTCGGTCATGACCAGAATGGCCGTCTCGGAAGCCGAACCGCCGATCTGGAGCCCGATGCTAGCCCCGCCGACCGTAAAAAAGGCCGGACCGCTCCAGGTCCCGGTCTTCGGATCGGCCACCAAAAGCAGGCCATTGCCCCCCGAAGCCCCGACGACAAAGGCCCCTTTGAGCAAATCCGGGATAAGAAAGACCCCCTTGGCCCGTTTGATGAGGTCACCAAAGGCTTCCAGGTTTTTGTCGGCCATGAAACTTTCCATCATAAACTTGGCCTTGACCACCAGTTCGGAGGCTTCCTGCTTGTCGTCGGCCAGGGCCGAGGACGTCGGGAAGGTTAGACTTACCAAGGTTAAAAGGATTAGGGCTGTATATAAGGCCTTCCGCATTCTCTTACACAGATAATTCCCCTTCATGATCTCCTCCTTTTTTCAGGTCCTTGGCCGGGGGTTGTCGGTTTTCCATAGATTAAGTTGAACGACGTCCTTATGAAGATTCCAAAGCCTTAAAATGGTCTTCGTCCCTGAATGACTCGGATCAGTACTACAACGATGGCGATGACTAGAAGGACATGAACGAACCCACCAATCGTGTAACCGCTGATCAATCCCAAAAGCCATAGAATCAGGAGAATCACAAATATGGTCCACAGCATTGTCAACTCCTTTCCATCACCTATTAACAGTCTTACTATAGAACGAACATAAAAACCCTGGATTCCGGGTCAAGCCTGAAATGACGAGAGGGATTTCCCTTGGCTGACAACAGGATATCCAACCCGCCCCCTAAATAAGCGCCGAAGTCATTTCCTATCTTCTATGCCTGTACCCTCCACCAGACTCTCCGACTAAATATCCGCCCAGGGCCCCTACCCCGGCGCCAAGAGCGGCACCTCCGAGAGTACTTCCACCGACAACAGTACTGAACAAAGCACCTCCGCCGGCTCCAATGGCCGCTCCGCTCAAAGTGCTCTGTTGCGTTCTGGACATTCCTACGCATCCGGTTAAAGCAAACATAAAAACGAGAATTGCTAAGACAATCATCAAGCGTTTCATTTTTTCACTCCTCTTTGTTTAATTTTCCGGCTTCAGCGGACGGCCGGCAATCCCCGTTGTTATATTCGGCCTGACCACTAAGTGCCAGAACACGCCGACCACCGGCTTTTCAAGATGATCCGGGTTCGTTTGGTAGTATTCATCTATCATGGCCACCGCTTGATTCATCGTCACACATGTCTTCTCACACGCTTCGATGACTTTTGAGGAAAAATTTTCTCTTTTAAGGTCCGGATACTTGTTCATCATATACTGCTCCATGGCTACCGTATGCCAGAGTCCCCAGATAAAGGCCACCTTGGCGTCTTGCTCCATCTTCTGCCAGAGTTCCCCGGTCAGGGCCGGCATCCCGATGGATTTTTCCAACTCCTTGCTGACCCCTCCCTTCCCGCGATCCTCGGCCATGACGTAAATCGAAGATATGACGATCCCGATTAAAGCAACAACCACAACCAAGTTTCTGGCCACTTTCAGCATTCTCATGTCTCCCTCCTCTGATAATTTGAATCCCTCTTCGGGTTTCTTAAAAGAATAAGTCGATTCTCGCCGCCTTCCTCTTGGATATAGGTTGATAATAGGTTAAATGATATTTTTATCCCTTAAGGGTCCCATGTAAATACTATCAAAGCTGTATTTTGGATTTATAAGGTCTGTATTTCAATACCCTCATTCCGATGTTTCTCATTGACCGCGTCTTTTTATTATTTTATATTTTCCGAGCCAAAGAACGGGTCACCAAGAGATAAAGGAGGTAAATCATGATCGTCAGATTTTTTGTTCGCATCCTCATGGGCCTGGCGTTGCTCGTCCCCTCGTCGGCGTTCGCCCAACAGTACCCAACCAAAGTCATCACCATGATCATTCCCTTCTCGGCGGGCGGCCCTACGGATACCGTGGGCCGTCTGACCGCCCGGGCCATGGGCGAATCGCTGAAGGCCCAGATTATCATCGAGAACGTGGGCGGGGCCGGCGGCACCATCGCGGCGGCCCGGGTGGCGCGATCGGCCCCGGACGGCTACACGATTTTCTTGCACCACATCGGCCAATCCACCGCCCCTTCCTTGTATCGCAAGCTGCCTTATGATGTTTTTCAGGATTTCGAACCCATTGGACTGGTAACCGACGGCCCGATGACCCTGGTGGCCAAAAAAGATTTTCCGGCCAAAAACCTCAAGGAGCTGATCGCCTACGTTAAAGCCAACAAGGATAAAGTCACCTATGCCAACGCCGGCCTGGGGGCCGCCTCGCATTTGTGCGGCATGCTCTTTATGGCCGCGATCCAGACGGACCTGACCACCATCCCCTACAAAGGTACGGGTCCGGCCATGAACGACCTCCTGGGCGGCCAGGTGGACTTCATGTGCGATCAGACCACCAATACCACCAGCCAGATCAAAGGCGGTAAAATCAAGGTGTACGGGGTAACCACCAGGACGCGGGTGCCCTCGCTGCCCGACGTACCGACCATGACCGAAGCCGGGTTACCCAACTTTGAGATCAGCGTCTGGCATGCCCTCTATGCCCCGAAGGGCACGCCGAAGCCGATCATCGACAAGCTGGTGAAGGCCCTGCATGAGGCCTTGAAGGAGGCCACGGTTAAGCAGCGCTTCGCCGAATTAGGCGTCGAACCGGTATCCGAAAAGCGGGCTACCCCCGAGGCCCTCCGCGCTCACCTCAAGGCCGAAGTGGACAAATGGGCGCCGATCATCAAGAAGGCCGGTATTTACGCCGACTAAAGGGAGGGTCCGCTGGCCTCATCCATCCGCAGCAGCAAAGATTTCCTGACCGGGTTGATCTATATGGCGATCGGATCGGGGGCTGTTTTGATCGCCATCCTTGGTGATTACGGCATCGGGACCGCCCTCCGGATGGGCCCGGCCTACTTCCCCCTGGTGCTCAGTTTTTTACTGATCTTCATCGGACTCATCTCCCTGGTTCGCTCATTTATCCAGCCGGGCACCCCTATCGGCGCCTTTACGGTCAAAGGACTCCTGCTGGTCGTGGTCCCGACGTTTCTGTTCGGCCTGCTGGTCCGGGGAGCCGGCCTGATCGTGGCCCTGCCCTTATTGGTACTTGTCAGCTCTTATGCCAGCCGCCGGTTCCGTTGGGGCCCGGCCCTGGCCCTGGCGGCCGGACTGACCGTTTTTTGCTCGCTTGTTTTCCTGAAGGGGTTGGGGGTCCCGCTACCGATACTGGGGTCCTGGTTCGGGGATTAGATCTGTAAATTCGAAAGCGTATCGGATTTGAATCCAAAAGGAGCCGTATGGAACTGATTGCCAACCTCGGCTTAGGTCTGGGAGTCGCCTTAACCCCGGCCAACCTTTTGTATTGTCTGGCCGGTGTCTTTCTCGGCACTCTGATCGGGGTGCTGCCCGGTCTCGGCCCGACCGCCACCATCTCCATGCTGCTGCCCATTACCTTTGTTTTACCGCCGGTCTCGGCCCTGATCATGCTGGCGGGCATCTACTACGGTTCCCAATACGGGGGGTCTACCACCTCCATATTGGTCAATCTGCCGGGTGAAGCAGCCTCGGTGGTCACCACCCTGGACGGCTATCAAATGGCGCTTCAAGGACGGGCCGGTGTAGCCCTGGCCACGGCCGCCATCGGTTCCTTTTTTGCCGGCACGGTGGCGACCCTCCTGCTGGCCCTCTTCGCTCCGCCCCTCGCGGAAGTGGCGCTCAAGTTCGGGCCCGCCGATTATTTCTCGCTCATGGTTCTGGGCTTAGTCGCCTCGGTGGTATTGGCCCATGGGTCGCTGCTGCACGCCATCGGCATGGTCGTTGTCGGCCTGCTGTTGGGACTGGTCGGTTCGGATGTAACCTCGGGCGGCCAGCGGTTTACCTTCGGCCTGCCCCAACTGGCCGACGGCATTGGATTCGTAGTGGTGGCTATGGGCATGTTCGGCCTGAGCGAGATTATTCGCAACCTGGAGCCGGGGGACGAAAGCTCCGGCCTGGTAACCAAGAAAATCACCAGTCTGATGCCGACCCGGGAAGATTGGAGACGCATGATCGGACCGATCCTGCGGGGGACCGCTTTAGGTTCGGCTCTGGGCATCCTGCCGGGCAGCGGCTCCATCCTGGGATCCTTCGCGGCCTATTCCCTGGAAAAGAAAATCTCGAAGAACTCCAAGCAGTTTGGTAAGGGGGCCATCGAGGGGGTGGCCGCCCCCGAATCGGCCAATAACGCCGGGGCCCAGACCTCGTTTATCCCGATGCTGACTTTAGGCATCCCCTCCAACCCGGTGATGGCCCTCATGGTCGGGGCGATGATCATCCAGGGCATTCAGCCGGGGCCCTCGGTCATCACCGAGCAGCCGGGGCTCTTCTGGGGAATCATCGTTTCCATGTGGATCGGCAACCTTTTCCTGGTCGTACTCAACCTGCCGATGATCGGCCTCTGGGTGCGTATTATCATGGTGCCTTACCGGTTTCTCTATCCGGCTATCCTGGTCTTCTGTGCCATCGGGGCGTTCAGCCTGAACAACAGCGTTTTTGATATCTACCTCATGGCCCTCTTCGGCCTGCTGGGATATGTCTTCAGCAAGCTCGATTGCGAACCGGCGCCGATGCTGCTGGCCTTCATTCTCGGACCGTTGATGGAAGAGTATCTCCGACGGGCCATGCTCATGTCCCGCGGCGACCCGATGGTTTTCCTGCGGCGGCCGATCAGCGCCACCCTGCTGGTGATCGCCCTGCTGGCCATGCTCCTGGTTTTTATCCCGGCCTTTTCCAAAACGAGGGAGGAAGCCCTCGGCGAGGAGTAATGAGCGGGCGGCCGCCTTATGGCAATAAACAACGATATCGGTAGGGACGGCTCGCCGAACCGTCCGATCCCAGGTAGGGACGGTTCGCCGAACCGTCCGAATCCAAAGGACGGCGCGTTCGGCGAACACGCCCTACCGAAACGAAAAATTCTTTGGCACGGCGTGGCTTCTTGGGTCACAAATGGGGCGACATTTTTCATTACCGTCAATTGCGTTCCACGGGGACAGAATCAGTTGGCCTTCCCTTCAGCAGTAAAGGCCTTGACGGAAAGCCTGCTCGTTCGAATCGAAAAAGGACAATGGTGGCCGCGTCTCGTGCTCTTCATGCCGGACCACCTCCATGCCTTGATAGCCTTCTCCCCCGAACAATCAATGGAAAAGATCGTTCGCGACTGGAAACGCTACACCGCCCGCTATGCCGGCATCCGCTGGCAACGCGATTTCTTCGACCACCGCATCCGCAACGAGGAATCCCTGGCTGAAAAATGGAATTACATTTTACAAAATCCAGTTCGTGCCGCCCTCGTTCCCACTCCGGAAGCCTGGCCCTATTTCTGGATCAACAAAGAGGAAATCGGAATCGGACGAAATGGTAGCGACGTTTCGCCGAAATGTCCGCCAGGGTAGGCCCCTTTGGCGAAACATACCCGATAGGGGCCATTCCCCCAACCGTGTGAATATCGGTAGGGACGGCTCGCCGAGCCGTCCGAATCCCCGGACGTCCGGACGGCGCGTTCGGCGAACACGCCCTACCAATTACCTGGGTCGACAAAATGAGGGAGAACCCAATGAAATAATCAAAGGTGGCCGACTGGCCGAAGGTGCCGATCAGGGTCTGGCCTCCCCGGCCTGGTTATTTTGGCGTGGCCGTAAAAGAAAACGTCATGTCGGAAGTAATCGGGTTGCTCAAGCGGATTGATGCCGGATTAAAGTTATAAAGAATAGAAACTATACCCGTCATTGGTTGGTGTTATATCTCCTATCCAGCCTTGAAGGAGCATAAGATATGACATTCCCCAGGAGTCGGATGAAGTCCCGACTCCGTTTGAGAAAGTATGACTCCCATTGGCATAGTTGATCCCGTCAAAGTGAATATAAATATGGTTACTCGTGAGCGGGACATGGTCATTCTGGTCTCTTACCGAAACAGTAATTTTGTAAATATGACCTCCAAAACTCGTAGGTCTGGGCGCCGAAAAGTTATACATGTCGTTATGTATCAGGGAGGAATGATTAATTTTTTCAGGAGAGAACTCAAAACCCTCTTTGGAAGGCTTGATCCATCCTGTTCCAGCCACTTGGAACAGGGATGGAATAATTTCCATCCACATCCGTGGCAGCCCTGTAGTATAGAGAACCGTCTTCCGCATAGGCCTCCATCGCTACCATGGGTAATGGATTAGATGGAATCGTGGCGTGAGAATACCGTTATTTCCATTTTACATTGCCACTGAGGGTAACTGCTGTTTGAGCAGTAAAATCTTCATTTCCATGGTTGCTTTGGTCTGCTGGAATAGAACGAGACGGAGGAGTAAATAGGTAGCCGCTTGCTTGAGGTATTAAAGTGAGCTCACTTGGAAATAAACTTACCCTATAATATCCCTGGCCATCGGTTACCGCTATTTGGATAGTATTATGATATATCCCGACATTTGCAAAACCACTTCCGTCGGAATAAGTTACGCGTCCGCTTATTTCCCGGGGCCAATAAGCAGCAAAGTTTGGCCACATAAAATCACGGCCGCTGCCGCTAGAAGCCTCAGGAGTAAATTGGTAGCCATTTTTTCGAGGTATTAAATGATACCAACGATCTTCCGCAGTAAATTCATAGTTTCCGTTGCCGTCGGTTACCGCCACTGGGACATATTTAGTATCCGGCCCTATACCCTCCCAGGAACGGTTCCGCACTGTATATCACGACATCTGGTAACCCAATTCTATTATCGGTTAATAAAAATACACGTCCTCTTATTTTCATGGGATCGTGTTGATAAAAAACATTTGAAAGAAAAAGCTGATAGATGATCCCGGGGTCCTCGCCCGCATTGGCACGGTTGCCCAGGCAACAACCCAACCCAAAATTCAAGATACAAAGAAAGAAAACCGTACGTTTCAGATGAATAGTCATGCTGAATACCTCCTGTGGCTTTCCGTTCCTATCTTGGCTAAGGATTTGACTTTTTTACCATCAGGGACTTTATGCCTCTACCCGTTGGATTTTATAATAGATCTTGACCGGATGTCAAAACCAATATTTCACGTTTCCGTTCCTTTCGGCGAGCTATCGAGGGGAGTCATTTTTGTGCGGATTGTGGTGCGGAGAAACCCGTTGGCATTTCTAAAAAGTCTATTGAATAAAGGGTTGGTGGATCCGCTTCGCTTGATCCACCCAACATTTGATCACTTTAAAGGGTAATCGTTATCCTTGAAATCGATCCTGTTAAAGGACTTGTAAGTGCTATCCTCAATTTTATGATGGAGGGGAAATTTCACGGGAGTTTGAGGACTTCCTGTAATGTTTTTTTTACGTTTTGGCTAAAAATCGCGGATTTCCAGTACAAATCGTTTGCCTTGGACTGTTATCAGAAATATAAATCCCTTGACTTCCTCCCTCAATAACCTCATATTCCGACAATATTCGTGGTTTTTATCTTGTAGGAATCGAGTAGGATTTTTCGTAGGGACGGCGACCCCGCCGACCAGGCCGACGCCAACGCTCACTCCAAAGCCAAAAATGGACAACGGGTTATAACGGGTTATAGAGGCTGACCATGTCTGAGAGGCTCGCCCCCATCGCCAAGATTACCCGCCCGAGAATCAGGGGTGTTTTCCCGAGGGATAGGCTGTTTGGCTTGCTTGATGAAACGCGAAAATATCCGGTGACCTGGATTTCCGCCCCGGCCGGTTCCGGGAAGACGACGCTGGTCGCCAGCTATCTCGAGGGAATAAGATCCCCTGCCTCTGGTACCAGGTGGATGAAAGAGATGCGGACATCGCCGCCTTCTTCAGCTACCTGGGCCTGGCCGCGAAAAAGGCAGCCCCTCAAAAACGAAAACCCCTGCCCCTTTTCACCCCCGAATACTTACAAGGCCTATCCACCTTTTCCTTAAGGTACTTTGAGAACCTTTTCAGCCGGCTTAAGCTCCCTTCCATCCTGGTTCTGGATAATTACCAGACGGTACCGGCCGAATCCCTTTTTCATGAGGTGATCAACCAGGGGATCAGCACGATACCCGACGGGATCCAGGTCATCGTCATCAGCCGCCAGGACCCGCCTCCCGCCTTGTCCAGGTTGCGGGCCAATGGATTGATGAAAATGCTTGGCTGGGATGACCTGCGCTTGACCCTGGAGGAGACGATCGGGATCGTGCCGTTGAAGGCCCAGGAAATCCGGTCAAAGGAGGTCATCGGGCAACTGCACCAGGCCGCCGACGGTTGGGTCGCCGGCCTGGTTTTGATGTTGGAGAGCATGAAGAGGGGGGTGGCGCCTCATTTAATTGGAAAGATGGCCCCGGAGGAGATCATCGATTATTTCGGGAATGAATTATTCAATAAAACAGACAAAGCGACCCAGGATTTCTTACTCCAGACCGCTTTTCTGCCTAAGATTACCATAAAAGTGGCGGAACAACTTTCCGGCCTCTCTAATGCCGGTAGTATTCTATTGACCCTTAGCAGAAATAATTATTTTACCGAGAGGTATTATTCCGCTGATCCTGTTTTTCAGTATCATCCTTTGTTTCGGGAGTTCCTGACGGCCCGGGCCAGAGAAACGTTTTCCCAGGAGAGGCTATCGACCTTGATCCGTCAAACGGCCTTTCTTCTTGAGGAAGCCGGCCGGATAGAGGCCGCCATTTCACTCTATCGAGGTCTTGGCGATTGGGAAGCGTTGGTTCAGCTCATCCTGAAGGAGGCCCCCTCGATTCTCGCCCAGGGAAGATATCGCACTCTGGAAGAATGGCTGGACAGCCTCCCCAGGGATCTCGTTGAACAGGATCCCTGGCTTCTCTACTGGAAGGGGACTGCCCGATTCCCGTTCGATCCCGTCCGCGCGCAATCGTATCTGGAGCGGGCCTTTGAGCAATTCAGGGGCCACGGTGATATAATTGGTGTCCTGCTCGCCTGGTCGGGGGTTGTGTATTCCATCATCTACCGGTTTGAGGATTATTTACCCCTGGATCGATGGATTCAAAACTTCCCGGCGTTGCCGCAGAATCCCGAGAGGATTATCCCTCCGGAAGTCTGGATTCCAGGTAGTGTCAAGCATGTTCACCGCGTTGACCTATCGACGTCCCGAACATGGGGAAACCGGGGTCTGGATAAGACGCGCCGAATCCATCGTGCCGGAACCCGGAAATCCAGTCGCCAAGGCCCAGATTCTTTTGCAACTGGTTCATTACTACCTGGCTAACGGTGATTATGAGCAGTCATCCCTGGGGGTCCGGTCATTGCAACACCTGGCTCAGTCCGAAGAAGCCTCACCTTTTATCCTCATCATGACGCGGCTGGCGGAAGCGATGCACTTCGGTTTAACCGGTGATGACGGGAAATGTCTCCTGGCCGTTTCCGACGGGCTGAAGACCTCCGAGAGGACCGGAATATACCTTTTCGATTATGTCCTGTTGGCGCATGGCGTAATCTGTTGCCAGAACACGGGTGATCTGGGGATGGCCCAGGGCCTGCTGGAAAAGATTGCTCTTCGCCCGGGATCGTCTCAGACCATTTGAAAAAGGATTGTATCATTTCGTCCAGGCCCGTCAGTTCCTTTTGCGGTCAGAGTTGAGCGCGGCGGCTGCCGAGGTCGAGTTGGCTTTGAAAACAAACACGGAAGTCGGAGCGTATGACAGCCTATGTCTGACACATCTGTTGATCGCCCAGGTCATGCACGGTAGCGGAAAGCACCGGGAAGCCTGGGGGCATCTCCAGGAGGCCTCCCTCATTACCGAAAGGTTGAAAAGCAAGGTATTCGAATATCATGGCCTCATGATAGAGGCGCACTTTTACTTCGACCAGGGGGAAGAGATCCGCGGATTGGCCTCGCTTCGGAAGGCCCTGGCCATTGGGAAAGAAAAAGGATTTCTGAACACGTTTGTCGATCAGCCGGCGGTTACGGCCGGGCTCTGTATAAAGGCCCTTGAAGAAGGGATTGAAGTGCCCTATGTGCAGGAGATCATCCGGAAGCGGCGATTGATCCCCGAGATGCCCCCGCTCCATCTGGAAAACTGGCCCTGGCCGGTTAAAATCCGCACCCTCGGAAGGTTTGAACTGCTTAAAGACGGGAACCCAGTTCAATTTCCACGGAAAATTCAGAAGAAGCCGCTGCTCCTGCTGAAGGCCGTCATCGCCCTCGGAGGGAGGGATGTGGATGAGGAGCGGTTGATGGACATCCTCTGGCCCGAGGCCGACGGCGACCAGGCCTACAGCGCCTTGACCACCACCCTTTCCCGTCTGCGCCAGTTGCTGGGTGAAAAAGTCCTGGAGGTTCAGGCCGGGAGGGTGAGCCTGAGTCCTCGTTACTGCTGGGTGGATGTCTGGGCCTTTGAACACCTCACCCAATAAGGCTGAGGATTTTTGGAGAGGGAATCATTCGGGCGATAGCAAGGACAAGGCGTTGCAGTTGATGGTCAAGGCTGTTGATCTGTACCAGGGTCCTTTCCTGGCCGATGAGGGATCCGAGCCTTTCTGGGCCTTGCCTCTCCGCGAGCGTCTAAGAAATCGGTTCATTTTCCTGATGGAGATGCTGGGTGGTTCCCTGGAACAATCGGAACAATGGGAGCGGGCCATCGCCCTTTACCAGAAGGGCCTTGAGGTCGATAACCTGGCCGAGGAGTTATATCGGCGTCTCATGGCCTGCTACGGGAGTCTCGGTGAAACCGTCAAGGCGATACAGGTCTACCGGCGGTTGAAAACCACCCTCTCCTCCGTTCTGGGAGTCGAACCCTCCCCCAAGACCGAAGACCCTGTACAGGACCCTGACCACCCCCGCCAAAGATCCATAATTAACCTTTTCCTGTCACTTTTTTCTTTCCTGTCGATTTTTTCTTGTATTTCGGTCAATCCGTGACCAATCGGTGACTTTTCCTGTGTTATTAAGGGTCTCTGTAGAAGCAGCATAAGAGGTCTGGATTTCGGCTGGAGTTCACCCCGCTTTTAAGGCGGGGCCGGAATGACGGTAAAAAAGAGCCTGCTAAGGGTCGTCACGCTGGCAAAGGCTAAAAGGAGGCAGCAAATGGAAAGGAATGCTGTGCCGAAAAAATGGATCCTTGGGGTAGACAATGGCCTTAATCTATTGAGGGAAATGGAGAAAAAAATAGACAAAACTTCTTTAGAATGCTGCCTGGACAGAGCCAATACCTATAGGGAAGCCAAAGAATTGATTGTATGCTGGACCTATGATCTGGTTGTCCTTGATCCGACTATGAATTGTGGCCTCAAACTTATGGGAATAGCCATACTTCGGAACTTGCCGGTTGCTATCCTTTCAAATTCTCCAACCTCATTGGAAGTCTGGAATGGTTTCAGGAGGTCCCAAAATGGGAAAAAACCGCAAGTCTATTTTCTTGAAGGTGGTTGTGGAGATCCTTCTTTTTCCTTAGAACACCTATTAACAAAACCCCTTTCCCCCTGGTGGAGTCGACTTTCTGAAAATATACGGTTTAATTTTCCAACAGTGGGAATGCCACCTGAGTGGAGAAGCCCCCTGACTTCCTGAACTGAAAGGTCCGGAAGAACAAACACCCCTTGGAGGCTTTCTCTTCCCTACCTCCTACGGAAACTTCAGCCCAAATTCCTCGGAATGCTCCTGTGGAATTTTAGGTAAAGGGGGGAGGCCCTGAAGAAGTCCATTGAGAAAGCGGCTCGGGCCTACCTGCCCAAAGAGAAACTGGGCGAGGTGGTCCCTTTCCGGGAGGACATCCTTTCAATACGAAAATGACGAGGGCTGGAATCGTTTGTTTGGCCGCCTGGGCGATTTTTTTGACCGCCGTTTCGGCCCGGACTGGCAGCAGCCGGATACCAAGTCCTGGAACTCTTTTTCAGGACAAATCGAGGGCCCCTTCAACCGGCGTGGGATATGAAGTGGGATTTTCAGAAATTCCCGATATGAAACCCCCAAAAGGGATCAACCCCCTAGTTTTGGTTATGTTGAGCTTACCAGAAAATGAAAATTTCCTATGTTACTAGATGGCTTTTGAGCTTTTCATAAAAACGTTTTTATATTCATCAACCCGATTTTCGGCAATTACGGTTCTAAAAGGACCTAAAATCTCTTTGGAGCCTTTCCTGCTTTCATCTCTAAAAAAAGCGAAAAGGAGGAAACGACCATGGCCACAAAAAAGTCAATGTGGGTTCTCATCGGTATTTTAATGGCCTCGACCTGGGTTTTTGGGTCTACCGCTCAGTCGGGGGCAGAGACCCTTGTCCAGTCGACCGCGGAAACCAGGCTCATGGTAGCCTTTCGTGTAGGGCAAGCGGAGCTTCAGAAGCTTGTTCCGGCTCCATGGCAGGTAATCCCAATCCCGGGAGGTCCGCTCAAGGAGGCCAACTTCTTCGTCGTCTTTATTGATTTGTTTCTTGCTCAGGACGCTCAAGGAAAGCCGGATAAGGGGGGAATCATTCGACTGGTGGTGTTCGCGGTTCCCGCAAAGCATTCGCAAACCGGTGAGATTGCCACCGTAGTAACCGGTGGGATGGCAGCAAACATTGATTCTGTCCCCGGTCCCTATAAGAACTTTGTCCAAGCTACTATCCGGCGGGAGCAGACGTATAAAGAGGCTAACACTGAAGCTGGGTTTGGGGAAGACTTCTGGGAAGTAAAAGATAATCACGAAGGGATCATCGAGTTGCGGGTCCAATACCAGGGAGCCCTCCCCTCACGGGCAAAGTCGGAACAAAAGATATATTCGGCTGTAGAGCCGGACTTTTTCCGTATCTACCGGGTAGATACGGCTACGGACATCGTTAAGAGCGTCCCCGCCGGTATAGACCGGGTGAAAAACTACCAATTCCGTGCTGCCGTGCCTGAACTGAGCAAGCTGTTCGACGGGACTGAGCAGCTTATAGCAGTCGGCGTCATTCCCCTGTACGTACGACAGATATTCCTTCCATAAGGGAGGCTAAAAGGACCCACCGTTATGGCTACCTACAGGGTAACGGAAACATTTGAATTGCCGCAATAGAAATTAAAAGCCTACCTCGGAAGGGCAGAGTCAGAAATCGCTCTGCCCTTCTAATTTAAGAATTACCATATACTTGCTTTCTATCCGTAATCATCGACAGCAGAGGAGAGCCCTTAGTAAAGAGTAGTAGGTGGAAGGCGCCAATCAGGAAATCCCTTCCAGTTCTTTTCCTGTCCCTTGCAGATAAAACCTATATGTTTTAATCTTGCCCTTATTGCGGAGGTCAAAATGAGAAAACCCGTATTCCCATTCCCGCTTTTGGCGTTCTTATTTTATCTTTCATCCCTGATGCTTATGCCCCATTAACCCCCTCCCAAAAAAGACTTTTAACCCTATGCAAAAACATAACTCAAAGGAGGAAGCCATGACCGATATTTATGAGAAGCTCAGAGAAAGACTCGATATGTTCCCCCAAGGGTTTCCAAAAACAAAAAGTGGGGTTGAATTGAAAATTTTGAAAGAGCTTTTTTCACCGGAAGAGGCGGAAATCATGCTTTTCTTGCGGCCAACCCCGGAACCCGTCACTGTAATCTCGCAAAGGATGGGTCGGGACGAATCTGAAATGGCTGACATTCTCTTTCAGATGTCCAAGAGAGGATTGATTCTCCGAGGCACGGTCCAAGGATATACCTTTTATTTCATGGCTCCATGGATAGTGGGCATATGGGAGTTCCAGTTAAATAATCTGAATCAAGACAATATACCTTTATATGAAAAATACTTTGAGGAGGGTATGGTTCCTGAAAGAGGCCGTTCAGGGACTGCCGGATTTCGCGTCATCCCCATAGAAAGGGAAATAAAGGACCGTACTGAAGTTCAGCCCTTTGAAAAAGTATCCGAAATAATCGAGTCAAGTTATCGTTTTGCGGTGGCCGATTGCATTTGCCGCAAAGAGGCCAGAATGATGGGCCATGGCTGCGACAAGATTTTAGAAGCCTGCATGATGTTTGATTTGGCTGCGGATTACTATATTGAAAATGGCTTGGGTAGAGAAATTTCAAAAAGAGAAGCACAAGAGATCTTGCTAAAGGCAGAGGAAAGTGGTCTGGTCCATCATTCATCGAACCACAAGGGCAGTAAGATGTTCATATGCAACTGCTGTGGCTGTTGTTGCAAGGCCCTAGTCCATATCAACAAATACAACAATCTGGCGGCCATCGCCCGCTCAAATTACTATGCCCTGGTTGACGTTGAGACTTGCATACCCTGTGAGGCCTGCGTTGAGCGGTGTCAGGTAAATGCCATTCATATGGAAGACGATGTTTCTGTTATCGCCAAGGATCGGTGTATCGGGTGCGGGTTGTGCGCCTCTACTTGCCCCACAGGATCGATAACGATGGTTCCCAAACAAACAGAGGAAATGTCGGTTATTTTTGAGAATCAGGACCAACTGCTCCAGACAATGGCGAAGGAAAGGAATAAAGAATATCCATTTAAATAACGTGTGAAGACGCTGGCAAACAACTAAGTTTCTTCTGCTTCTGGGAAGGTTGATTGAAGGTGGAATTCGGGGAGTTGCTATTACTTATTTCTTTTGGTAATCGACAATATTTTAGCGCTTTAATTCTGTGAAGTAGTAGGTGACATCGATAAGTTTGGGGTGAGGAGGCAATTTTCAGGGAATACCGGGACTTTCTTCCTGAAGTCCGCAACACCTGAGTTCAATAAAAATGAAAGACTACAAACGGCAATTCGGATTTTATCAATGTCTTTTTTCATATTAAATTTCTATTGACATTTTTTTTTAAAAGAGTAATCTTCAAATAAAAAAGCCGAAATTCGTGAAGATCACGAATGCGGGGGACCCAAGGAGTAGGGGCGTATTCCATTTAGGATAGAACACTTCCATGTTCAAGCCCGTCAGCTAACCTCGTAGGCATATGGAAGGGCGACAGAAATAAGAGCTGCCACCCGGCAGCTTTTTTCTTTCATGCGCCCTAAGAGGAGGGATCATGGAAGAAAAGGGGAAAGGACAATCCTTTTTTGAAAAAATTCCCTTGAGGCTTTCGGAAAACCAAGAAACATCCACGACAACTCGCTTTTTCATAAACTATCACTCATTCCTGTCCTAGCTTGGATAGGACTTGGAGCTGATGGGCTTTCTTCTTCATCATACGGTCCGGAAGAGGCCTTCCGTGCCTTGGGACCACACAACTCTTTATTCAAATTGTTATCTCTGGTGGCCATATCTGGCACGCCCTGTGCTCTTAGATAGGATAAAGTTGCTTCTTTAGCCCTTAGATCCCACAGAGAAGGACCGCTATAATGTCATCGGAATTCATGATTTGAGCCTCAACCCTGATAAATATTGTTTTTACGATAGGCCCAGAGAGGTGAATCATGGCCATGCAATTTCTGAAAAAGACAGCCTGCGGGACGGCAGTTTTCCTGTGCCTTCTCTCAATTGGAAATACATCCATGTCGTTTGACTGTCAGCCTGCAAGCACTGTTCATAGCGAAGAAGTGGATATCATCGGCATGGACACAACGGATCTCCTTGGAGGTCTCCTTATCAGCCCATTAGCAGCCCGGCCTGAAAATGTCGAATATCTTACACCCGTAAAGGTTCCCCGCCCCACTCCTTCAAGGGCGAGGAGAGTGACCGCCGGCTGGTATGGGCCAAGACATCACAACAAGCGGGCCGCAAACGGGCAGAGGTTCAATATGCATAAAAACACCCTGGCCCACAGGACATTACCCTTCGGGACCAGGGTCCGACTTGTTAACCTCGATAATGGAAAGGCCGCAGAAGGTGTTGTCAATGACCGGGGACCCTATATCAGAGACCGGGATTTGGATGTCTCCTATGCGATGGCCAAGCAACTCGGCTTTGTCAAGAAAGGGACCGTGACGCTCTACATAGAAAAGATATGGGTATCTGTGGAAACATGTCAAACTAACCAGAATGATCCTATCTGATTTTGGATTAAGAAATGAACCAGAATAGATGAATACAGCTAAGTACGGTGGTCCCCAATAATTAGACAATGTGATAAGCCATGAGTCAGCCTAAGGGAACAAGGCGGCTGTGGTCAAAAGGAACGACGAAACCCCAAGTTCAAGGTCGGGGTAGTCCAATCATTTCTCCCATATTTCGGTAATCGTTAATTCTTGGGGCCAGCTTTTTTAATGAGTAGTAGGTGAATTGAAGAATTTGTGGTGAGGAGAATTTTCAAGGGAAATCGGGAGTTCTTCCTTACTCGTTGAAAGCGAATTAAGAGTTTAGCAGAAAATTTCAATTGGCAATCCACTACACAAGAAAGAAAAGGCAGAGCCAGGTCGACTCTGCCTTTCTCCTTCTGCAATATGAAAGGGATTACCCCTGCCAGTCCGAGAAGGCCCAAGCCGAAAAGCAGCAAGGTGGCGGGTTCGGGAACGTTGACTGGGCTTCTATCGCCCACAAAAACAACCCGAAAACTCTAGTGCCGGGGAGCTGTGGTGGCCGGCTGGCCGAGGGTGCCGATCCAGGATCTGGCCGCCCCGTCCTGGTTATTGTGGCTTGGCCTTAAAAGAGAACGTCAGGTCGGACGCAATCGGTGCGCTCATGCGGATAGATGCCGGAGTAAAGTTATAAAGAATAGGGCCTTCCCCGGGGGGGGTCCCGGGCTGATGATTACTCGGCGTTATCTCCCCTATCCAGCCTGAATGGAAGTCCCAGACGGCTTGCCCTGTGCTCTCGATCCATATAGGTGTAGTCGTGACTTCCAGCGGCATGGTCTATCCCTCTAAAATCAATCCGAACGTGCTCTTGCAAGGGCAGCTTGTTGTTATTCTCATCTCTTATCGAAACGGTAACCCTATTATTAAGAAACATTCCGGGCGCCTGGTAATCTTTGGTTTGATCCTGGGCCAGGAAAAAATAAGGATTTTGTTCAGGAATAAAATCAAAACCCAATCTGACCGGCTTTACCGATTCCGGACCAACCGATTGGTACGGAGATGGCATATTTTCCATCGACGCCTGTAACCACCCTGTCGGAAAGAGACCCATCCTGCGCAATGGCCTCCATCGCCACCATGGGTAAGGGATTGGTTGCAATCGTGGTGTCGCCGGAGTAATTTTTCCAGGTTACTTTGCCGCTGATGTTAATAAGGGCAAGTTTTTGTGCAGTAAAGTCATTTCTTTCCTGATCATATTCGTTTGCCGGAATAGGTATAGGATCAGGAGCAAACTCATAACCATTCAATTTAGCTGTTAAACTATACCAAACATTAGTAGCCCTAAATTTAAAATACCCATTCTCACCGGTTGTTGCCATTAGTTTGGTTCCATCATATATCGATACCTTTTCTAAACCAATTCCGTTAAAAGTTACCTTTCCGCTTATGTAACGAACGGCATGTTCATACAACATAGCTGCTAAACCAGTTTGATATTGTGCATTGGCACGGATGTCAAGGCAACAACCCAACCCAAGATACAAGATACAAAAAAAGAAAATAGTACGTTTCAGATGAATGGTCATGCCGAATTCCTCCTGTGGCTTTCCCTTCCTATCTTGTCTAAGGATTTGACTTTTTTCCCTCAGGGACTTTATACATCCGGATTCTATGATAGATCTTGACCGGATGTCAAAACCAATATTTCACCAAAAAATCATTGAAGTCCGCCTTTTTATTCTCCTTCGCTCGATCCCCTCTACATCGCTTTGATCCGCCTATATTTCCGAATCCTGAATGCCCGGGGCGCCATAAGGCCTTTGGCTTTCCCGTGTCCCGGGGACCGAACGACCCTTTTTCAGCACCCGCCTGAGGAAACCGACGGCCCGGTCATGGATACCGGGGACCTGGCTTTCCCGGGGTCCGGCCACGTTCAGTATTTTGATTTCGTTCTTCCTGAGCCAATCGCGAACGGTTTCCGGGTCGCCGCCCTGGGCCAGGTCTACCAAAAGGAAGGGCTTCCGCTGTTTCCGGGCCAGCTTGACAGTCAGGGCCGTTCCGCCGGTGGGTGGTCCCCAGGTCAGGATAAGGGTCCCCGTCGCCTCCCGGACGTTTTTAGCGGTCCGGGGTGGATATCTGGGCGACGGCATCTCCCTCAAGGGGTACCACTCGGGGATCGCCCCATTTTCGGCCCGCCGGCCTTTGGGAATCCACCCCCCGCAGGGGATCTCCAGTTCCCGGGCCACGTCCAGGGCGGCCCGGTCTACACCGGTTTGACCGCCGGAGATAATTTGAAAGTCCGATTTGATTTGGGGGAAATGCTTTCTGTTCTTTGTCACGAGCGCGACGTGTTGATTAACCGGTTGCTGAAAAAGGAGTATTTCCGCACCCTGTTAATGGGTGTTGAGGAAGGCCGTCCAACCCGTACGATCGGTCGGCGAAGGGCGAGGGGAGTGCCGATCCGACCGCTTTCTGCTACTTGATCAAATACCTAGCCAAAAATATTTGAAATATTTTTGGCTCTCAGAACGATGGATGTAAGAATCTATTGAACACATACGAGAGGCAGACGACCAGATTGAACCCCCCTGTGGCCCAAAACATAGCGTCGAAGGTTTTCATTTTTTTTGTGGCTTCTTCGTTGTCCCGAACCAAATCATAGAAAGCGCCTGGCCTTACCGGTTCTCCAGGCTCTAACCCTCGCATAGAGCGTCACCCCTCCTACGGCCCCACAAGAAACAGCTAAAAGGCCGGGAACAGACTGACTGGTCCAGATTGAAAAAACGGTGGACACCACCAAACCGATATTGAGACCCATTAAAAGCAAAAATTCTCTCCTCTCCGGACTCCCGACATAGACAATCTCGATTGACTTTAATAATTATATCATTTTGCAGATGCACAAAAATACATATTTTTACCCATTGCAATACTTGTTTCTTCTATCTTATAATCAATTAATAGTAAAAAAGAATATCTGGGGGGAGTTATGGAGAGACGGCAATTTATCCAATACGGCCTGACCGGTTTGGCCGCCATCCTCGTCAATGCACCCGCCGGGATACCCAAGATCTTTCGGGAGTCAGAGGCCCTGGCGGCCGCCCAGACCGTTGATCTGACCTTCAGCGAGGCCATCATCGAGATGGTCGATTTTACACAGGTTTACTTCTGGGCCTTTCAGACACCAACCTTAGGTCCTCGGGTTCCCGGTCCCATCATCCTGGCCAACGAGGGCGACCCGATCACCGTTAAGTTGACCAACGCTCTGGACGAACCGCACGCCTTTTCCATCCCCGGGGTGGTGGACAGCGGTCCGATCCTGCCCGGAGAAAGTAAGGTCATCACCTTTACCGCGCCCAAGGCCGGCACCTATCTTTATCTCGATCCCTTGAACGCGCCGGTTAATCGGGTCCTGGGCTTGCAGGGGGCCATGATCGTCAGTCCGGTTTCAGGGAACACACCCTACAGTTCTCCCACGCCCAATGCCCAGTCTCTGTTCAATGACCTGGGGAATTCACCCCACTTTCCCGGAAACCCCTGGAATCCCGCCCGATACTGGATTTGGCTGTTGAACAACATTGATCCCAACTTCAATACCCTGGCCCTGAATAACCAGTTTATCTCTCCGGCCGACCTTAAACAAAATTTCTTACCCCGCTATTTTACCATTAACGGCCGATCCGGATTTTTTTCCGCCAAGAATCCGGATACCGCCCCCGAGGGCCGTGTCGGAGAACCGGCCTTGATTCGGATCCTCAATGCCGGCCTGGCGATCCATTCGCTGCATATCCATGGCAACCATGTCTATGTGCTGGCCCTGAATGGTCTGGTGCAAAAAAATATCTTTTTGGTCGATACTTTCCTCGTGAGACCTATGCAGCGCATGGATTGGCTGCTTCCCTTTATTAAACCTCCGGATATCCCCCCGGCGGCTAATTGGCCTCCGACCGAGGAATTGAATTTAATCCTGGGGGGAGTACGCCAGTCCCCCTTGGGTTTTCCCATGCACGATCACACGGAGATGTCGCAGACTGCCGCCGGCGGCAACTATCCGCTGGGGATGGTGACGGATTGGGAGATCACCGGGGACATCACCCTCCCGGGAGGACCGGTTGATTTCCCTAAATAATCATAAGAGTGGCGGGCCTCCCACCCCGGAGTCGGCCCAAAAGGAGCGCTAATGCCGATCGCCATAATCCCTCGTGAACCTGTTACCCCGGCCCAGGAAGAGGATTTCATAAAATTCATTTGCCCGCCGACATTCAGCGGTCCGACACCTGACCGCGTCGTCCCCGATAGAACCTTCACGCGGGAGTTGCAGATCGACTTCGATGTAACCATGTGGGATGGAAGGGCGGTGCGCATGTGGGTTATCGCCGATCCCAATTTGCCCACCACCTTTCCGTCTCCCATGATTCGGGTTAACGAGGGGCAGGTGGTCCATACCATTACCAACGTAAAGGGCAATACCCATACGATCCATCACCACGGTATCGAGCCGACCCCCATGAACGACGGGGTAGGAAAGATGTCCTTTGAATTCCCCAATTCCTATACCTATCAATGGTATGCCAGTCACGCCGGTACCTATACGTATCATTGCCATAAAAACACCGTCCTTCATTTTGAAATGGGCCTGTACGGTTTATTGATTATCGATCCTCCCACCGGACCGGGAACGGCCTTCACCGGAGGACCCGCTTATGACGTCGAGGCCTTCTGGGCTTCCCGATGAGATTGACAGCCGCTGGCATTCCCTGACGCATAATGCCTTTATGGCGGGTTGCAGCTCCAACGGTCCTTTTACCAATGACGGCATTTTGCACGATTTTCAACCGGATTATTTCTTAATGAACGGCCTTTCGATCGCCCCGAATACGCCCGTTACCGATCCCCGGGTGGCCATTACTATCAAGGCCGGCCAGACCATACTCCTCCGCCTGACCAATGCCGGGTATACCCTGAACCGCTGGACCATCGGACTGCCGGTAACGGTCGTCGCCATGGATGGCCGGCCTTTGGGCGGGACTCCCGCGTCTAAGTATTCCAGCCCCTTCAAGCTCCGAGCCAATTACCCTTTTGTTTTGTCCACGGCGCAACGTTGGGATCTGATCATCAAGCCGCCGCCATTTCCGAAGACCTATCGGGCAACCCTCCAGTACCGTCACTGGATTACCGGCAAGGTCCTGGGAACCGTGCAGACTTTTATCAATGTCACCTAAGACGGACTGGCCAAAAGTCCTTCTCAATGGGAGGCGCCATGGTTAAGAGAAACATCAGAAGATTTGGCTGGCAGACCTTTGTGGTCTGGCTCGGGATCCTGTTGCTGGGTTCCTTTGTCCTCCGGGAACCCGTTCAGGCCGCCTTTTTGGTAGCGATCGAAGATGACGCGGCCGCAGACCCGGCGAAGATTATCACCTCCGACACGGGAGAGGTCTGGATCGATAGGACCTCCAATGCCGCACAAAAACTATGGCGGGTAACCCGAGGAGAAGGAAAATTCGTGGCCGTTGGAGACCTGGGGACCATAGTAACTTCCGAGGATGGGATCACGTGGACCCCCCAGAATTCCGGCGATCCCGACAGCACCTTATTTGGGATAACCTATGGAAATGGAATTTTTGTGGCAGTGGGTTTTAACTATTTCCTGGGGACCGGAACCGTCTTAACCTCCCCGGATGCGGTGACCTGGGCTTCGCAGACCTCGGGGACCACTTCTGCCCTTTTCGGAGTCGGGTCTGCCAATGGCCTTTTTGTGGCCGTGGGAAACAACGGAACCATTCTAACCTCCTCCGATGGGGTGACCTGGACCCTTCAAACCTCGAATACCGTGGAGTTCCTGTCCGCGGTCACCTTTGGCAGTGGAAAGATTGTCGTTGTTGGAGACCAGGGGACCATAGTGACCTCGCCCGATGGTCAGATCTGGACTCCCCAGACGTCGGGGACCAATAGCTTTTTATGGGGAGTAGCTTCCCAGAAGGATCAAATCGTGGCCGTAGGAGCCAACGGAACCATCCTGACTTCTTCCGATGGCGCCACTTGGGTCGGGCAAAACTCCGGAACGCTGAATGACTTGTTTGGGGTAACCTTTCAAAAAAACCTTTTCGTGGCCGTAGGGGATCTGGGTATCATCAAGACTTCCCCTACCGGGATAACCTGGACGACGCAACTTTCTGGAACGACGGATGCGCTGGACGGGATCGCTTCAGAAGGGTTTAAGATATATTTTCCCGTGGTGGCAGACTAAATTCGTTTTTTCAAGACCTGATCGGGCCGCTTTTACCACTTTAGTTCCTTTTCCGTTCCGTTATTCGAAAAAACCAATCGATGAGGTTTGTTTTTAACTGCACCTGGAAAATCCGCAGGAATGGCAGTTCAGACAGCCGTTTTCGTGGACCACCTGACCGCCGCAATCCGGGCAGGAACCCATCAGCGATCCGCTTTCGGAGGTCTCGATCTGGGTGTAGTTGCCGATCACCCGGCCGATGGCATCCGGGCAGGAGAGGACCTGGTGGCCGTTGACCCAGGCCGGAGAGGGGCAGCGGATCCCGGAAAGCTGCCGGATAACGGAACCCATGGAGATCCCGGAGCGCAGGGCCAGGGAAATCAATCGGCCGGTGGCCTCGATCTGGGACGAGGCGCAGCCCCCGGTTTTGCCCATCTGGGCGAAGACCTCGCAATACCCTTTTTCATCCTCGTTGATGGTTACATACAGCTTCCCGCAGCCGGTGTTGATCCGTTCCGTGACCCCGTTGGTCCGGTCCGGCCGGGGGCGGGGATTGATCTTCGGGCCTTCCGCCGGCTTGCTCAGATTCAGCACCTGGGTTTCCCGGCTCCCGTAACGGTAGATGGTGACCCCCTTACACCCCTCCCGGTAGGCCAGCAAATAGGCGGTCTTGACTTCCTCCGGGGTGGCTTCCTCGGGAAAATTGATGGTCTTGGAGACGGCGTTGTCCGTGTGCCGCTGAAAAGCCGCCTGGATGCGTATATGCCATTCCGGGTCGATATCGTGGGAGGTGACAAACAGGGTTTTCAACTCCTCCGGGATCCCTTCCAGGTGCTTGAGGGAGCCTTCTTTGGCAATCTCCTCCATCAGTTCGGGCCGGTAAAAGCCCTTCTCCTTGGCCGCTTTTTTGAAATAGGGATTAACCTCCACCATTCGGGTTCCGTCCAGCACTGTTCGATAGTAAGAGACGGCAAACAAGGGTTCAATGCCGCTGGAGGCCCCGGCAATGATGCTGATGGTCCCGGTGGGGGCCAGGGTGGTGGCGGTGGCGTTGCGCATGTAGGCCTTGGCCTTCCGCCCCGGATCATAAATGCTTCCCTTGAAATTGGGGAAATTTCCCCGCTCGCGGGCCAATTGGGCCGAAGATTTTCTGGCCTCGGTCTGAATGAATTCCATGATCTGCTCGGCCAGTTCCACGGCCCGCTCCGAGTTGTAGGGAACCCCCACCTGGATCAGCAGATCGGCAAAGCCCATCAAACCCAGGCCGATTTTACGATTGCCCCGGGTCATTTTTTCGATCTCCGGCAGGGGGTATTTATTCACATCAATGACGTTATCCAGAAAATGGACCCCTTCCTGAATAGTGCCGCGCAGCTTTTCGAAATCCACTTTGCCCTTTTTCACCATCCGGGCCAGGTTGAGAGACCCCAGGTTGCAGGACTCGTAGGGCAACAGGGGCTGTTCCCCGCAGGGATTGGTGGCCTCGATGGGTCCCAGATGCGGCGTCGGGTTATCCCGGTTGATCCGGTCGATAAACACCACTCCCGGTTCTCCGCTGCGCCAGGCGGAATGGACGATCTTGTTAAAAATGGACAAGGCGGAAACGGAGCGAACGGCCTTACCGGTATGGGGATTGACCAGGTCATAGTTCTGATCCTTTTCCAGGGCCTCCATAAAGGCATCCGGGATGAGGACCGAAATATTGAAATTATTCAGGCGGTCGGTCTGCAGCTTGGCTTCAATAAACTTTTCAATATCCGGGTGGTCCACCCGGAGCAGTCCCATGTTGGCCCCCCGCCGGGTCCCCCCCTGCTTAATGGTCTCGGTGGCCACATCAAAAACGGTCATGAAAGAAATGGGGCCGCTGGAAATGCCGTGGGTGGATTTGACCGTATCCTTTTCCGGACGAATTCTGGAAAAGGAAAAGCCGGTCCCTCCGCCGCTTTTATGAATAATGGCCGTTTGTTTGATGGCCTCAAAGATGCTGTCAATCGAATCCTCCACCGGGAGAACAAAACAGGCGGAGAGCTGTCCCAGTTGGCGGCCGGCATTCATCAGGGTCGGAGAATTGGGCATAAACTCCAACTGGGTCATCATCCGAAAAAAGGTTTCCTCGCTCTTCTTAACCTGGGTCTTCTTCCCGTAGAGGGCGTCGGCCGAGGCCACCACCCGGGCTACCCGGCGAAACATGTCCTCCGGTTTCTCGATCACCTGCCCCTTGTCGTTTTTCCGCAGGTAGCGTTTGTTTAAGACGATTTGGGCATTGGGTGACAGGACGATTTTAGAAACACGGGTGGCCATAGAAAACTCCTCAATTCTATTTATTTCCAAAGATAATGCGAACGGCTAAATTGAACCAAAATATTCGCCGGGGCCCCTGGGAGGGCTGTTGGTTTTAAGCATTTTTTTAAGAATGTCTTCCCCGGTCCGGTTGGCTGGGAAGGCGAGCATACCGCTATCGCTACTACCGCAGTAACTATACTATATATAGACAATAACGCAATAAGTTATACAATGGGTAGTATTATAACGGGGAGAAAGGAAAGTTGCAACGAAATTTTTTCTCCAAAGCCAGGAATTGATTTTTCAGCGGGATTCCCCCTCCATACCCCACCGGGTCCCCCTTAGACCCGATGACCCGGTGGCAGGGAATAAGGATGGGTACGGGGTTGACATGATTGGCCTGCCCTACGGCCCGGACGGCTTTAGGACGACCGATCTGTCCGGCAATCTCCCCGTAACTGCGGGTCTCCCCATAGGGGATCTGAGCCAGGGCCTCCCAGACCTCTGACTGGAAAGGGGTCCCCCGTAGGTCCAGGGGGATCGAAAACAGCGCCCGCCGGCCGGATAAATATTCTTCAAGCTGGATATAGAAATTATCAAACAACCTATTGTTTTGGATTAAAATACTAGGATTATATTTTTCGATAACGGTCTTGAAAAAATTCTCCACCGGGTGAGCCGGCAAGGAAATCCGGCATATCCCGCGATAAGTGGCCGCCACATAAATCCGGCCGACCGCAGGAAACAACCGGGAGTCATAAGATACGGTGTCGGGGTCTTTCTCAGACCTTCCGGTTTTCGATAATTTCATAATACCCTTATCCGTTTTCGATGGTTTTGTATCTAATTCCCTGATACCCCCCTTTTTTCTCTAACAAGGTCCGGATCAGCTCCAGGGTTTTTTTCTTTTCCAGCGCCCAGATTGGCGCCACCAGTTCCCCGGGATTCGGATCCCCGGTCAGGCGCTGAATAATCCAGTCCGGGGGGATGAGCTCCAAGAATTGGCAGGCCCAGTCCGCATATTGGACCTGAGTCAGCGGCCGATAACGGCCATCCCGGTACCAGGCCTCCAGCCCCGTGCCCTGGTTGATGTAGAGCGAATGAATTTTAAGGCCCTGAATATCCAGCCCGGATAAGCGGCGGGCCGTTTCCAGAACCTCTGGAAGCCCTTCCCCGGGCAGTCCCAGAATCACATGGACGCAAAGATTCAGCCCCCTTTTTCGGGTTTCTAAAACGGCCTGTTCGAATTCCTCCCCCGTATGGCCCCGATTGATCCGTCGCAGCGTCTCCGGATGAAAGGATTGAAGACCGTATTCCATCCAGACCAAATGCGTCTTTTGATAGGACGACAGAAGATCCAGGACCTCCGGGTTAACACAGTCGGGGCGGGTCCCCACGGCCAAGCCCACCACTCCTTCCTGGTCCAAGGCCTCCCGATACAATTTTTCAAGGAGGTCCAGCGGGGCGTAGGTATTGGAAAAGGACTGAAAATAGGCGATGAACTTCTTGGCCCCGTAGCGTTTTCCAAAAAAATCCTTCCCCTGACGAAGCTGGTCGGTTATGGAGGGCAGCCGGGCAGACGCTCCGGTCCCCGAGCCCCGGGCATCGCAGTAAAGGCATCCTCCGATCCCCTTGCTCCCGTCACGGTTCGGACAGGTTAGCCCGGCATCCAGAGGGATCTTCTGCACCCGGCAGCCGAACATTTTTTTCAAGTAGGCGGAATACTCGTTATAAAGCGCGGGAGCCAAGGGCTTTACTCAATTGTTTTTCGGGTATTTTTCCATTTTTAGCTTTTGCTTCTAACCTTTGTCTTCCCCCCAGACCTTGCGACTGCGGGCGATTTTTTTCTTCACTATCGACCAGGTTTTGGTGGTTAGAAAGGACTCCTCCCAGCGATCCACCATGCGCCGGAACATCTCCCAGGGCATGGCAAAAGACAACTCGTCGGCTTTGAAAAACTTCCGATCCGATGGATCCCAGCCGCCCAAAACCGCCTTGAGCTTCCCTTGGGACAGATAGCGCAGGGGCCAGGTGACCACGTTGGCGCATCCCGCCCCAAAAGGAGAGGATACGGCCTCAAAATCGTTGGTCACGAAGGTGGCCAGTTGGTTTAGGCCGCCCAAGACTTCGCCGCGGGCAAAAAAGGTGACCACCTCGGGCTGCTCCGTATCCAGGAATTCACTCAGCGGTTTAAAAACACAAAAGGCCGCTGGCGCCGGACGGGGATCGATGGTTTCAAAAAAATTTCGGGTGACCTCCGGGGATTCTAGATAATGCTCCCCTTCCAATTGATTCGGAATACCGGAGGAAACATAATGGGCGATAAAATTCAGTTGGGGTTTTAAATAGCCCAAATAAAAGGCTCCGCCCAGGCAGCCGAATTGGTCGCTGCTGAAATAGGCGGCGGTCTTCTGTCTTCTGGCCCGCCAGATGTTCCCCATGACGCAGGAAAAATCGGTGAACAAAGATCCCCAGTCAATAGCACCTCGGGCTTCCGCCTCGGCGCTGGGGAGCAGGCCGGGTCGAGGGGAAAACCCTTTTTCCGGCTTCCGATCGGTATAAACCATCCCCAGAGGTTCTTCATCCAGGCCCAGAGCCTTCAGAAGACCTATCCATTTTCCTTGGTCCAGTCCCTCCATGTTCTCATCCCCCCAGCGCGTTTTATTGACTACCCGGTTAGACTTTGGTAAGTTTGATATTAAATCTCTCTAGCGGTTCTTTTCAATAAAAATTTACGGAGGGCGACCATGAATGAGCAAGACCTGTCCCGCTTGCGGAACCAACTCTTATTGAGACGCAAGGAAATTTTCGATCAGGTACGCGGTTTGGAATCCGGACTGCAGGATTTACAGGAACCTCAAGTTGAAATGGAAGAACAGGCCCAGAAGGCCGAACGGGCCGATCTTTTTAATCAACTGGGTTCGCGGGAGCGGGGAGAAATCGAAGCCCTTGAATTGGCTCTCAGAAAAATGGAGGTCGGCAAGTACGGACTTTGCGAGGAATGCGGCCAATCCATCCCGCTCAAGCGGTTGCAGGCCCTACCTTGGACCCGACTCTGCCGACCGGACGCCGAAGAATATGAAAAAACCGGACAAAGTTTGACGGATGCCCGGGATGTGGATCTCTCTGATTTGCCCGGTTCAGAAAAGTAAAAAGCAAATTATGACGGACTCGCCAGAAGTCCGTCAGCAGCCCGCGCACGATTAAGTGCCGGGCTGGGGTAGGGGTGGTACCATTTGAATTCACTTCAAATGGCGGGGGAGGGGAAACCCTCTCCCGCCGAGCAGAAAGTCGTTTTTGGACTTTTTGCGAGGTCATCAAATATGACGCTGACCAGTCTTTTTGGGAAAACCGGCCAGACCGTAACCCGGGTAGGGTTGGGCGGCGAGGGGGTCCTCCGGACCCACGGCCGGACTCCGCAGGCTCAGGCCGTGATTCGGGAGGCCTTGGACCAGGGGATCACCTATTTTGACTCGGCCCGGGCCTATGCCGGGAGCGAAAAGTACTATGGGACCGTCTGGCCAAGCCTCCCTCAGGTTCGGGAGAAAGTATTTCAAACCAGCAAATCAGCCAGCCGGG
Source organism: uncultured delta proteobacterium (assembly GCA_963743305.1). Taxonomy (GTDB): domain Bacteria; phylum Desulfobacterota; class RBG-13-43-22; order RBG-13-43-22; family RBG-13-43-22; genus CAVQSS01. The sequence continues at coordinate 214,926 of CAVUPH010000013.1, read as the reverse complement.
ATAGAAAGGGGGCTTGGCAGGATTTGCAGCAAACCCTGTCCAATCTGGGGACCTCCTACCTGGATCTCTGGCAGATCCACGATGTCCGGACCGAGGAGGATTTAAAACAAATTGAATCTCCGGGCGGGGCTTTGGAGGCTTTCCTGGAGGCCCGGGCTCAAGGGTTGATCCGCTTCATCGGCGTCACCGGCCACCACGATCCCTCCGTTCTGACCCGGGCCGTCAGCAACTGGCCGGTGGACGCGGTCCTGCTGCCGGTCAATCCGGTGGAGGGGGTTCTGGGCGGCTTTCTGGATTCGACCCTGGCCGCCGCCCGGAAGAAAGGGCTGGCCGTAATCGGCATGAAAGTCCTGGGGGCCGGGTATTATCTCCAGCCCGGTCTGGAGGTCAGCGCCGAGGAATTGATCCGTTATGCCCTCTCCCAGAATATCACCGTGGCCATCGTCGGTTGTTCCACTCCGGCCGAGGTCCAGACCCTGGCTGCTGTCGGTCGGGATTTCGAGCCCCTTTCTCCGAGTGAACAGGAAAACTTGATTCACCGCTTTGCCCCCTATGCCCGCCAATTGGCCTATTACCGCGGTGCGCTTTAATGCGGAAGCAACCAAAGGAACATAACCGCGTGATGACTGGTCAACCAGTAGGACCCCTTCGATTTATTCCAGGTGAAAACCGGGGACGTTATCCCTATTGCAACTCGGTCTATATCGAAGAAGCCGGGATCCTGATCGACCCGGGCTCGGATCGAAAAGCCCTGATTGAGCTGCGGGATACCAGGCCCGTCCGCCAAATCTGGCTCAGCCACTGGCATGAAGACCACTTTATGCATCTGGACCTTTTCGAGGACGTGCCCTTCCGCATCTCCGAGCGGGACCTCCCTCCGCTGACGGACCTCGAAACCTTCCTGGACTGGTACGACCTGAAAAACCCTGAATACCGGGCTTTCTGGGCGGCCATGTTGAGAGAACAGTTTCATTATCAAGTCCGAACACCGGCCGGTTATTTTGTGGATGGAGAAATCATCGATCTGGGTTCCTTGACCGTCGAAGTCCTCCCCACTCCCGGGCCATACCCCCGGTCACCTGGCCTTCTATTTCCGGGAACCTAAAATCCTCTTTATGGGCGATTACGACCTCACGGCCTTCGGTCCCTGGTATGGAGATTTGTATTCCGACATCGATCAGACCATCGAATCCATCAACCGCCTGAAAGGCCTTTCCGCCGATGTTTGGCTGACCGGTCACGAAACCGGCCTGTTCACCCACTCACCGGGATCACTCTGGGAGCAGCTATGAAAATATTATCTACGAGCGGGAAGGCAAACTATTAAACCTTTTGGCCTCCCCCCAAACGATGGATGAAATCGTGGGCGCCTCGATCGTCTACGGGAAACCAAGAGAACCCCGGGCCTTTTTCGAGTTCGGGGAAAGGGCCATTATGAAAAAGCATCTGGATTGGCTTGCAAAAAAAGAACGGATCGTTCAAGATGCAGACAGGTATTGCTTAATAAAATAGGAGGTCCGCTATGGAAAAAAAAATGACTAATGTCGCCCGTTGGGTTCCCTGTTCGGTGGTGCTGCTGAGTGTTGCCGGCAAAAAGAAAAAAGGATGCCATGACCGCAACCTGCATGTTCGTTTCCGAGGACCCGGCCTATTTTGTGGTCAGCGTGGCCAAGTCCTCCACCACCTATCAGTTGATCGAAGAGTCAGCGGAATTTGTCCTGAATATCGCCTCCGCCGGCCAGGTCAAACTGGCCAAGGCCCTGGGTGCGACGCATGGCAACCGGGTCGATAAATTCGCCAAGTTTAAAATCGGCCTGGAGAAATCAAGAGTCATCGCCTCGCCGGGCATCAAGGGTTCTTACGCCTTTCTCGAATGCCGGGTGGTCACCTCCTATCCGGTCGGGAAATATGTCATGTATTTGGCCGAGGCGGTCGATTACCGGGTGGATGAAAAAGCCGTTCCCCTGGCCTGGATGTCCAACCGCTACTTCACGATTAAAGACCCGGTGGGGTAACGCGAAGCGCGAAGCGCTGGGCGCAGAGCGCGACTACCGAGACGAACAGGTGCCTATCTGTTTTAACCTAAGAAAGGCTTTTCTTGATTATCGACACGACCGGTGAGGTTGTCCCGGGTTTTTACGTCATCGGGGCCAGCGAGGTCCCTACCTATCTCCTGGACGGCGACCGGCCGGTTCTGTTCGACGCCGGTTTCAGCGTCTTCGGCCCTCTTTATGAACGGGCCGTCAAAGCAACCCTGGGGAACAGAAACCCGGAAATCCTTTTTCTGACCCATGTCCACTTCGACCACTGCGGGGCCGCGGCTTATCTAAAAAAAGCCTTCCCCGGGTTGCTCATTGCCGCTTCCCAACGGGCGGCCGAGATTGTCCGCCGCCCTAACGCCCGGAAGCTGATGGCCGACTTAAATGATTCGGCGGCGGACACGGTCAACCGCTGGAAACCGGAACTGCGCCTGGGCGAACCCTTTCAGCCCTTCGAGGTGGATCGGGTCCTGGTGGATGGAGAACGGATAGAACTGGGGCCGGGGCTTTCCGTCCAGGTGATGGCCACGCCAGGGCATACCTGGGATTTTCTGAGCTACTACATCCCGGAACGAAAGATCCTGATTGCTTCCGAAGCGGTGGGCTGCGCCGATACCACGGGGTATGTGGTCACCGAGTTTTTAGTGGACTATGAGGTCTATTTAAAATCCCTGACCCGGCTGGCGGCCCTCGAGGTGGACACTCTTTGCCAAGGCCACCGCCTGGTTTACACCGGGTCGGAGGTGGCGGATTATTTTAAACGGTCGCTCCGGACGGCTCCTCAATTCAAAAATCAAGTAGTTGATCTGCTGACCAGGGAGGACGGGGATATCCGGCGGGTAGTCGAACGGATCAAAGCCGACGAATATGACTCCCGGCCTGAACCCAAACAGCCGGAGCCGGCCTACCGAATCAACCTGGAGGCCCGGGTGCGCCACCTGGCCCAAAAATTAGCTACCAGGGCTTGATGATCTTCCGCCCTTCCCGCAGCTCTCCCCGGATCTTCTCCATATGCCGCAAGGAGGCGATTTCCCGCTCCAGGTCGGCCGGCTTGATCTGAAACCGTTCGGAAATCTGCCGAGGTTCAACGCCGCCGGTCTCCTGTAAGTATTCCACAATTTGTTTTTGCAAGGGACTGAGGACCGGTGCGGCCCCCCCGGCCTGGGCAAATGATTTGGCGCTGTGCACCGCCCAGGGATCGCAAGTCTTGGCCGGCGACAGGGCATCCATGTAGCAGTCTTCACAGAGGACCCGGCCGGCGTATTCCCTCTCCTCCCCGGATTCGATGGGGTCTTGACAACGTGCGCATTCCATAACGACCTCTCTATTTTTTCTGAGGCGATTATACCACAAAGCAACTCCGTTCGCCGGATAAATTCGTGTTCACACTTTTCCAGTTGTCCGGATAGGAGATGAGCATTATAATGAGCGATTAAAAGTGCAAAAGGATTTTTTATACAAATTAAACACGACCAAAGGATATTCCAATGCAAGAATCGATTTTAAAAGGGAAAATGATTTTGACGGTGGATGATGAACCGGACGTTTTAGAGGTTTTACAAGAAGAGATCACGGAAGTCTGTGGGGGCTGCAACCTCCATCAGGCGAGCACCTATGAATCGGCCATCGACCATCTGCTATCCTACACCTATGATCTGGTGGTCCTGGACATCATGGGTGTCCGGGGCTTTGATCTGCTTCAAACGGCCGTGAGCCGGAAATTTCCAGTGGCTATGCTTACCGCCCATGCCTTGTCTCCCGAAGCCATAAAGCGTTCCATCGAAATGGGCGCCCGGGCCTATGTGCCCAAGGAAAAACTCAGTGAAATTGTCCCCTTCCTGGAAGACGTGCTCCGCTACGAATCAGCCCCCGGTTGGAAACGCCTTTTTGAAAAGTTGGGAGGATTTTTCAACACCCGTTTCGGGGCCGGCTGGCAGAAAGCGGATGAATCTTTTTGGAAAGAGTTTCAGCAAAGGCTGGAATCCAATCAGCCGGTTATCATTCCTAAACCCTGACCCGCTAGGGCCCGAACAGGTAAATTATGGAATATCGTTTCGAAGCGGACCTGGCCTTTAAGGCCGGCGCATGGCCGTTGGATCCCCAAAAATCAACGCTGGTTTTTATTCATGGTTCCGGGGGTTCCAACGTCCTTTGGGACAATCAAATGAAGGGGCTGAGGGAACGGGTTAACGTGTTGGCCCTGGATCTGCCTGGGCATGGACGAAGTCCGGGAAGCGGCTCCACAACCGTAACCGATTATACCGAGGCCGTCAGAGACTTTCTAAACCATTTAAGAGTTCCGGGGCCGATCCCCTCCGGATTGAGTCTGGGCGGCGCCATCACCTTGCAGCTTCTTTTGGACTATCCGGAGTACTTTTCGGCCGGGATGCTTCTTTGCACGGGCGCCAAACTGAAAGTTAGGCCGCTGATCTTTGAGTCCATTCAAAAAGATTTTCCGTCTTTCGTCGCCTCGAGTAAACAGTTCGCCGTTTCTCCCAAAACCGACCCGGCGCTCATTCAACCGATCCTGGAGGACAATCTCAAATGCCTCCCGGCGGTGGCTTTCGGGGATTTTCAGGCCTGCGACCGTTTCGACATACGGGAGCGCCTCCCTGAAATCAAGGCCAAGGTTTTAGTAATCTCGGGTGAAGATGACCTGCTTACTCCACCGAAATACGGGAAGTACTTGGCGGAACATATCCCCGGGTCCCGCTGGGTTACTATTCCGGAAGCCGGCCACCTGGCGCCGATTGAAAAGCCCGAAGAAGTCAACCGGGCCATTTTGGAATTTTTGGAAGAAAGATATAATGAGTAAAGATATTTATGAAAGGCTCAGGATTTTCCTGGATACCCTGCCGACCGGATTTCCAGCGACTCCCAGCGGGATCGGGCTGAAGGAAAGGATTGTGATCGGCCTATAGAGACCTGCCTGGGTTTCGGCCAATTTGCACTTTTCCATATAGACAATAAATGGGGCCGGCAAATTAGCGTCGAGGAGGCCCTGGGCGTTCTCGATCTGGCGGAGGAGACGGGCCTGGTACTTTCGCCCTCGAATACACAGAAATTATCAAATAGCTGCTGTTGCTGCCCTATTTTGAAGACCGTCAAGATGGTCCCCAAGTCCAAGTAGGATTTTGAAAATGGATAGGCCAACACAAAAGAACGGGTTCGACAAGTCCCGCGTAATTTCTAATTCTAATAGGATACGCCCCAGCGGCGGCTATCGCCAATTGCGTTCCTTCCAAGCCGCAACGCTAATCTATGACGCCACGGTGTCGTTTTGCGCCCGTTTTCTGGATAAGCGCTCGCGCACGGTCGACCAGATGGTGCAGGCCGCTCGTAGCGGAAGGCAGAATATTGCAGAAGGCAGCCGCGCCTCGGCGACCTCGACCCAGACCGAACTGCGCCTGGTAAATGTCGCCCGGGCCAGCCTGGATGAGCTCTTACTAGATTACGAAGATTTCCTGCGACAGCGCAGTCTGGAGCAATGGGGGAAGGATGATCCGGAGGCGATAACGGTCCGTGAGGTAGGGAAGAGGCATCGGACGGATCGGTCGGATCCGACCGATCCGTCCGATGAAGCCCTATACTCCCCATGGCTCAAGCACAGCGACCCGGGAGTGATCGCCAACGCCGTCATTTGCCTGATCCACCAGACCAACTACCTGCTGGACCGGCAGATCGCCGGACTGGAGCGGCAGTTCATTCGGGATGGCGGCTATAGCGAACGTCTGGCGGCGGCGCGGATCGAGGAAAGACGGCGGCAAGATCGGCCGAAGAAAAACCTTCCCCTTTGCCCGCTTTGCGGCAAATCCCTGGTGGTGCGTACCGCCCGACAGGGTAAACAGGCCGGTTCCCAATTTTTAGGCTGTTCAGGTTACCCGAATTGCCGGGGAACCCTTCCCCTGGACTGATCGGTCCGATCCGATAGATCCGTCCGATGCCCCCCGCCACTCCTCTACCAGCCCAATTCATCGACCGGCCTAACCGTTTTCTAATCCGCTGCCGCCTGGGGGCAAGTATCATCCAGGCCTTTCTGCCCAATCCCGGTCGGCTCCAGGAGCTCCTGTTGCCGGGGGTCACCGTGTATATTGCCAAAGAACCGCCCTCCCCTACCCGAAAAAACGCCTTTACCGTGTTGGCGGTGGAACGGGAGGGGGTTCCGATCTTCCTCCACACCCACCGGACCAACGAGGTGGCCGGCCACTTGATCGATCAAGGAAAGGTCCCCGGCTGGGAAGGGGCCCGGGTGATCGGCCGGGAGATTCGCATCGATCATTCCCGTTTCGATCTCCTGGTGGAACGCCGGAAAAATGAATGGCTGGTCGAGGTGAAGTCCTGCACGCTGTTCGGGGAGAGAACAGCCATGTTCCCGGACGCGGTCACGGAGCGTGGGACCCGGCATTTGCGGGAATTGACCGAATTGAGCGACCGCGGACGGAAGACCGCCGTACTGTTCATCGTCCACTGGCTGAAGGCGGATTTCTTCCTCCCCGATTATCACACGGATCTGTTTTTCGCCCAAACCTTTCTGGCCTGTCGAAACCGGGTGGAAATCATCGCGCTGGCGGTGGAGTGGAAACCGGATTTTTCTCTCGGCGAACGGGTCAAGCGATTGGAAATCCCCTGGGAGCTGATTCATAGGGAGGCTCGGGACCGGGGAAGCTACCTGCTGATTCTGAAGCTCAACCGCAAAAGGAATCTGGAATTCGGCCGCCGGGAAAATCGGCAAACGTTCCCGGCCGGTTACTACGTCTATGTCGGCTCGGCCATGAAAAATCTGACCCAGCGAATGGAAAGACATCGCCGCTTGAGGAAAAACAATTTTTGGCATATCGATTACCTGCGGGAGGAAACGGAATACATCGCCGCCCTGCCGGTCCGTTCCTCGGAAGATCTGGAATGTCAGATAGCCGAACGGATGCGGGCCATCGCCGACTGGGATATTATCGGCTTCGGCGCCTCGGATTGCGCCTGCCCGGGGCACCTGTTCGGGATGAAGGGGGACCCGTTGAGTTCCTCGGCCTTTATCGGCTTATTGCAGTATTTCCGGATGGATCGACTGTTTTAACCATTTTTCCGGGAAGTAATAATCGGATTTTAATCCTGTCTTGACTTTGTCCATGGTAGTTTCGGTCTTGATCTCTAGCCAATAGGATATGGTCCTCTGCCTCCTTTTTCCCGTTGACTTTATACCTTTTTATTTGTAGTAAATAGGGGAATTTGGGTGGTAAGAGCAGCGCCAACTAAAAGACTTCATAGTAGGAAGGTAGGATTTAATAGAAACCTTTTAGAAATGGAGGAAAAAGTGATGAAGAAAAACTATCGGTCTATCACTCAACTTTTTGGAATCTTTTTCCTATTAACCCTATTACTCACACCCGTCGTTTCTGCCCAACCTCCCACACAATATCTGAATGTCCTCGGATCCTCTTTTACTCCTACGAGTTCAACCCAGAGTTATAACAGTGGTGAGGGTTGTATTTGGAACACTGGGGGGCTTGATGGTTTCAGCTTTCCTGTCCTATTACCGAGGGGCTCTCTGATCAAACGCCTGGAATTTTATTTTTTTGAATTTACCCCACTAGTCTTTCCGCTCACGCCGCCATTTAGTACACTCGCTTTATTAAAATACGACCCCTTTGCCAATACCAGCACAACCCTTGCCGCAATACCCCTGGTAGGGATTATTGGAAGACTCAAACTTCCTACCGCCGAATTGAATATTACCGTGGAAACAGACTGTACCGTCGATTCAAAATGCTTTTATGAACTGACATGGCAGCCCCAAGCGGCCAATACCTCAAGATTATGCGGGGCCCGAATCCATTACATTCCTCCTTTCGGGGCGGTGGCCTTGCCTATAATCCAAAATAATTAATCCAACGGCCTTCGGGGAGGGGTTTATCCCCTCCCATTTCTTGCCCTCATCCTTTTTGAAATTTCTTTCCGGAGGACAGGCCATGCAAAAAAAATCATTTATTTTCGGTTTTTTAACAGTGGCTTTATTACTGGCTTTGGTTTTCGGTTGGAACGCTTCATTTGGTTCGGAGTACCAGCCAGCCGATCAAAATGTCTACAAAAATTCTTCTTCCCTCCCTGCAGCAAATCCTCAACTTTCGGCAAACCCGGCCAACTTGAAAGGCGCCTACAACGGCGGGGCCTCGTACGACAGCGGTTGGGTTACCATTACCCGGGATGAAGCCAAAGTACTGACCCATAACTTGGGCGGCAACTCTGGCTCCTACGTCGTGGACCTGCAATTCAAAAACGCCGGGAACGGGATTAATCAGCGGTATTATGGAGGGAATGATTTCGGTACGCAAGTTACTCTGGGAAATCCTGATGACCGAGTGGGCGCTTACTGGCGCTCCTTGACCACATCCACCATCACTGTTTATCGCCGGCCAGAAGATACTTTTGCCGAACAGGTTAGGGTCCGTATTTGGGTGGATGCTGCCCCGGATTATGACTCCGGTTGGATTGCACTGGCCGCCGGCGGACCAGCGCCACTGGTCACCCACAATCTTCTTGGAAACCGTGATAATTATGTGGTGGATATGCAATTTAGAAGCGCCGGCAGCGGGGTGAACCAAAGGTATTACGGAGGCATCGATTTTGGGGCCAAAGCCGGCGCGCCCAATACCCAGGTTGGGGCCTATTGGTACGTACTGAACAATACCACTATGCGGGTATATCGTCGGGCCGATGACAGTTATGCAGAAGAAGTCCGTATTCGAATCTGGAAGAGGCCGAAGGCCACGTATGACAGCGGCTGGATTGCGATAAATCAGGACCAGGCCATCGACCTCAGTCATGCCATCGGAGGCAACCCTGATGACTATATAGTCGATATGCAATTTCAATCAGGCGCCTACGGGGTCAATCAACGCCATTACGGAGGAATGGACCTGACCGGCAGCGAAGACCGTTCCGGGGCTTATTGGCGAACCCTTACCGACTCAACGGTAACCGTTTATCGCCGACCGGAGGATATTAACGCTCCCCAGATCCGAATGCGCATTTTCAACGCCTGGAGAATCCCGTCGCCGACCTACGACAGCGGCTGGGTTAATATAACTGCCGGAAGCGATGCCACCGTCCTATCGCACACTATCGGCGGGGATGCCAATAGTTATTTGGTGGACATGCAGTACAAAGGCAGTGCTGCCGACGGGGTGAACAATCGTTATTACGGAGGCGCCGATTTCGGGACCAATCCGGCTCCGGGGCATAATGCCAATGACCGGGTCGGCGCTTATTGGCGCAGCTTGACCAATGCCAGCATTTCTGTTTTTCGCCGCGCGGAGGATACCTATGCCGAACAGACGCGGATTCGGATCTGGTCCATGCCCAAACCGGATTATGATTCGGGGTGGACAGCCCTGGCGAAAGATGCGTCCACCGCCCTCGCCCATGATCTGGGGGGGACCCCGCCGAATACTTGGTGGATATGCAGCAGAGATCGGCCGGGAACGGGGTCAACCATCGCCATTACGGCGGCGCTGATTTCGGGACCCAGCCCCCCGCCGGCATGAGCGCAGATGACCGGGTAGGGGCATACTGGAGGTCTTTAACTTCGACAAGCATTACCGTCTACCGGAGACCGGAAGACATCTATGCCGAGCAGGTGCGCGTCCGCATCTGGCGCCTGGCCAAGCCCGATTACGACAGCGGGTGGGTGGCCTTCGCCGTGGATACGGCCCAAAGCCTGACCCATAATCTCGGTGGGCCGTTCGAAAATTACTTGGTGGATATGAACTATTTGGACTCCAATCCTGGTAATGGTTTGAACCAGCGTTACTTCGGCGGCGCGGATTTTGGAACCCAGCCGTCTGCGGGGTACAACGCCGATGACCGCGTAGGCGCCTATTGGCGATCACTGACCACCAACAGCATCACCGTTTATCGACGACCACAGGACGGCTTTGCCGACTCGATACGGATACGGATATGGGGAATACCAACCACTAATTTGTATCTACCATTGATTCAAAGGAATTGATTAAACGGCATCTCAAATCCGCAGAGCTTATCCGCTCGGAGCGGGATACGGGGTACCCCCGGTACTCTCTGCTCCGCGGCGGATAATAAAAGGGAGGCCTCCCATGAAAAATCGAAAATTTTGGATCCGAATTTTTGTGGTGGAGCTCGCATTCCTGCTACCGACCCCCTTCGTCTTTTTCCCGGCGCTACCTGCCTGGGGCGCCTATGCCCTGACCGTCAATCCCGCTTCTGGTTCCCCAGGGATCCAAGTGGTGGCTACCGGGAAGTATGATGGATATGGAGCCAACGATACGGTTATGCTCTGGTGGGACTTCGCTTCTCAAGGCCGTTTCCTGGGTTCAAATCCACTCCGGCCGGACGGGACCTTTGCCCTGCCGGTGACCATTCCGCCGGATGCCTCAATGGGGGACCACCCCATCGTTGCCGACGTGAATTCCGGCTACGCCTCGTTTTCCCAGTCTTTCCAGGTCTACCAGAAAAACCGTACCGCCGCCCTCGTTTATAATACCGACTCCGATACGGCTGAGGCCTTCAAAGCCCTCCTGGATGGAAACGGCTTCGCCACTTCATTGATTTCTTTAAACAACATAGCTAACGCCGGTTTGGCCAGATTTGATCTCATCCTGATTGGGCATGACACGGCGGCTCCCAACAACCCCTATGACTGGGCCGGATCGAATTCCGATTGAAAACAGCCAGCCCTTTTGGTCATCTCCTTAGCGGATCCCGATAACGAATGGGCTGGTTTCCGTCTATAGCAACGGCAACGGATGACGCCCTGGTCCAGAACAGCTATGACTCCAACGACGTGCCAGCCAAGTTGAATGCCAAGTACAATTTGGTCTATTTCGGAGGTCATGGCGATTACAATGCGATCAGCACCGGCGGGGGATCGTATAGAGCCGGAAACCACGCCACCAGCGGGGATACCGCCGCCCTGAACGACCTGCCCAACGCCGTGATCGTCACCTCCGGGTGCCACAACGGAGCCAGTTTCGGAAACAATCTCTATCCTGCGCCGGATCCCGGAACGACCTATTCCGAATTTCCGGAAGAATTCGCCAAGAAGAAAGTCGGGGTTTATGTGGGGGCTACCGGGTATACCATCATCACTGGCACCGGAAGCGGAACGGATGTGAGCGAGGTCCGTCACAATGAAAAATTGTCCACCTACATCATCAAACACCTGGATCAGGACGGCAACCTAACCGCCGGAGAAGCCTTCAAGCGGGCCATCAACAGCTATATATCCGATGTCGGCTCCATCGGCACGGCTGAACGACGCGTGATCTCCATCACCAATTTTTACGGCATTCCCAATTACCGGGCGTTGGAATTACTCTTGCCGAGACCCTGGATCTATCAATACCGGCTGCGGCCAATCTGGATCGACCCACCACCCTATCAAGACCCGGGGATTATTCGTTTGCGCGTGGAATTTATTCTGAACAACTGGCAGATAAGAAACCCGGGAGGGGCCGCCGCCTGGTACCTAAAAATTTTAGGCGCGAGCTATGGGGGTCGGTTTAACGAGCCCCTGCTGCCTCTGGTAAAATCCATTGAACCCGGGGGATACTCCAGCCCGGCTTTTTCTGCCGGTGCTGATGAAGAATTAAATAGAGGCTAAGAATCAGGCCTTTTGCCCCAGGAACGATTCCTTGATCTTGGGGTTTTCCAAGAGCTCGGCGGTGGTGCCGCTCAGGACGATCTTCCCGGTTTCCAGTACATAGGCATACTGGGAGACTTTCATGGCCTGTTTGACGTTCTGCTCCACCAGGAGGACCGTGGTTCCGTCCTGATTGATGCGGCGGATGATCCGGAAGATTTCGTTCACTACCAGGGGGGCAAGGCCCAGGGAAGGCTCATCCAAGAGCAACAGTTTGGGGCGGGAGAGGAGGGCCCGGGAGATGGCCAGCATTTGCTGCTCCCCGCCGGAGAGGGAGCCGCCGGGTTGCCCCTGCCGCCCTTCCAGCCAGGGGAAACGCTCCATTTCTTTCTTAATATCCTTACGAACCTGGCCGTCGCGGCGCTGATAGGCCCCCATTTCCAGGTTTTCCAGGACGCTCATCCGGGCCAGGATGGCCCGTCCTTCCGGGACCAGGGCGATGCCCCGCTGCACCACCTTGAAAGGCGGGAGTCTGGCGATATCCTCGTCCAGGAAAAATATCTTTCCGGCCTTGGGTTTGAGCAGGCCGGCGATGGTTTTGAGCAGGGTCGTTTTGCCGGCCCCGTTGACGCCCAGGATGGTCACAATGGAACCGGAGGGCACCTCCAGGTCCACCCCCTTTATGGCCCGGATGTTTCCGTAACTGGTTTTCAGCCCTTCGACCCGCAGCACGCCTTCATCCTCCTAACCTCTACCCTTCCTCTCGACCCAGATAGGCTTCGATGACCTGGGGATTGTTCTGGATCTCCTGGGGGGCGCCCTCGGCGATCTTCTCGCCGAAATTAAGGACCACCAGGCGATCGCAAACCTTCATGACCATGGACATATCGTGCTCGATCAACAGAATGGTGATGCCGAATCCCAGAATCTTTTTGATCAACCGGGCGATCTCTTCGGTCTCGCTGTCGTTCATCCCGGCCACGGGTTCATCCAGCAGGATCAGCCGCGGTTCCCCGGCCAGGGCCCGGGCGATTTCCACCCGCCGCTGGTACCCGTAAGGCAGGCTGGAGGCCGGGGAACGATTGGTTCCCGATAAGCCCACCAGGTCGAGCAGTTCGTCGGTTTTTTCCCTGATCCGCGCCTCTTCTTTTTTTTGAAAAGCGGTCCGCAGGACACTGCTCCAAACCCCGGCCCGGCTCCGGGTGTGGCGGCCGACCATGACGTTCTCTTCCACGGTCATTTGATCGAAAAGACGGATATTTTGAAAAGTCCGGCTGATCCCGCGATTGGTAATCTCGTGGGTAGGGAGGCCGCTGATCTTCTCCCCGTTGAAAAAGATCTCACCGCCCGTAGGGTGTAGAAAGGAGGTGACCACATTGAACAAGGTGGTCTTACCCGCGCCGTTGGGACCGATCAGGCCCAGGATTTCCCCCTCCTCCAACCGGAAGTCCACATCCTTTAAGGCGGCCAGACCGCCGAAAATCATGCTGACCTTCCGGATCTCAAGCAGCATCTTTCCCCTCGTTCCGCCGGCCTTTCAGCCGATCGAGTAATGACCGGTCGATCACGCCCTGGGGACGGAAAATCATCATGACCACCAGTATGGTCCCGTAGATGAAATAACGATACTCGCTTAACCCCCGGAGCAACTCCGGCATGACCGTCAGAAAGCCGGCCCCGAAAACCGGTCCCCATAACACCTCGCTGCCCCCGAAAACGGCAAAAACCAGTATTTCCACGGCCCGGTGATAGGTAAAGTCCGCCGGACTGATGTAGCCGGTCACATGGGCGAACAAGGCACCGGCGAATCCGGCCAGGGCCGCCCCCTGCACAAAGGTTAAGATCTTGTAATAGGTGGTGTGAATGCCCATGGCCTCGGCGGCCTTTTCATCCATGCGGATGGCCTCAAAGGCCCGGCCCACCCGGGAGTTCAGGAGACGACTGAAAAAAAGAAGGGTCAGCAAGGTGAGAAAAAGGAGAATCAAAAAAACGGACAAGCTGATAAATTCATTATTCCTCAGACCCCAGCTCTCCGGAGAAAACCCGACCGCCTGCAGGCGGGCCAGGATGGTGCGGCCCAGGTGAGGAATACCGGCGATGCCCACCGCGCCGCTGGTCAGGGACTCCCAGTTGATAAAGACGACGCGGACCACTTCTCCGAAACCCAAAGTGGCAATAGCCAGATAGACCCCGGTGAGACGCAATGTGGGCAGGCCGATGAGCAGGCCCATGAACGCGGCCAGCAGCCCTCCGGCCAATAGGCCCAGAGGGATCGGCAGCCCCAGTTTGGCGGTCAGCAGAGCGCTGGTATAAGCGCCGATGCTCATGAATCCGGCGCTGCCCAGCGATAACTGTCCGGTACACAGGGTAATGTAGATGCTCAAGGCCAACAGGATGTTGATCAGCAGAAAGGAGGCGATTTGGAGGTAATAAGGGTTGATCATAAAACGAAACCCACCCGGGGGGGGAATGCCGGAATGATGGAATAATGGAATGATGGAATGATGGAATGATCAAGGGGCGTCTCCAGTTCAGACATCTTGCTTTTATTCCAACGTTCCATTATTCCACTATTCCATTCTTCCTTAACCGACAGGCCCTGCGCTCAGCGCCTCACGCTTTGCGCTCCGCGTTCAAGGCCTGGCCGAAAAGGCCCTGGGGACGGATCAACAAAATCACAATGATGGCGATAAAGGCAATGGCGTCCCGGTAACCGGAATCTCCGTAGGCCACCATGAAGGTTTCGGACAGGCCGAGGATCAATCCTCCGACCATGGCCCCGTTCACGCTGCCCATACCGCCCATGATGATGATGGCCAGCCCTTTAAGCCCCATGGGCAGGCCCATCTGGTTGTTGACGTAATTGAAGGCCATGCCCACCAGCACCCCGGCGATCCCGCCCATGGACGAGGCCACCACCACGGTGGAGGTAATGATCCGGCCGGTGTTGATGCCGAGCAGGCTGGCCGTCTCCAGGTTTTCCGCCGTGGCCCGCAGGGCCTTGCCGGTCTTGGCCTTGGAAAGCCAGGTGGAGAGGCCCACCATAAGAAGAATGGAGATGGCCAGGATGATGACCTGCACCAGGTAAATAGATACCGGCCCGAGGGTGAATTGGATATCTCCGAAAGAAGTGGGGAACCGTTTGTTGCCGGCGCCGAAAAGATGATGGGCCAGGTTTTCGAGAAAAATGGAAACTCCGATGGTGCTGATCAGAGAAGCCAAATGGGAGACCCCTCTTCGACCCCGCAGGGGGCGTAAGGCCAATCGTTCCAGCAGAAAACCCAAAGCGGCGGTCACCAGAATGGCTCCGCCCAGGGCCGCCACGACCGGCACCTCGAAACGAGAAATGAGCAGCATACCGATAAAGGCCCCGAACATGAAGATCTCCCCGTGGGCCATGTTGATGATGTCCAGGACCCCGAAGACCAGCGTGTAACCCAAGGCCACAATGGCATAGATACTGCCCAAGGTGATGCCGTTTATTAATTGCTCGAAGAACAAGATTCGACCTTAAAAAAATTTGTTCACCGCAAAGGCGCAAAGGGCGCAAAGAGAATAGTTTTTATCATGGCCGGTGAAAACCGGCCATGATGTAAAGATTCTTTGCGTCCTTTGCGTCTTGAGCGAGCCGCGTGGCAAGCGGGCGGTGCAATTAGTTGAAAATCTGGAACTTGCCGTCCTTGACGATCAGAACATTGGGGTCCATGACCACGTCGCGTTCGTTGTCGAAGGAGAACTTGCCCAACACGCCGTTGTAATTGCGAATGGAGGCCAAGGCGTCGCGCAGCTTGTCGCGGTCAGCTTTCCCGGCCTTCTTCAGGGCCTCGCCCATGATATACATGGCATCATAGGCCTGGGCGGCGAACTGATCGGGCTTCTTCCCGTAGGCCTTTTCATACTTCTGAACGAAGGCTTTGACCTTCGGGTCGGGCTTGTCGCCGAACCAGGGGGTGGCCACGATCAATCCGTTGGCAGCCTCTTTGGCGATTTCAATCACTTTGGGGGAGTTGAAACCGTTGCCGCCCACAAAGGGCACGGTAATCCCCATTTTTCGGGCCTGAGACAATATGACCCCTCCCTCTTCATAGAGGGCCGAGCAAAAGATGGCATCGGGCTTGGTAGCTTTGATCTTGGTCAATTGGGCCTTGTAATCGGCCTGCCCTTTTTGAAATTCTTCGATCGTGGTGATCTTCAGACCCAGGTCGGTGGCCACCTTCTTCATGGTGTCAAAACCCGATTTGGTGAAAACGTCATCGTTCCCGTAGAGCATGGCCACGCTTTTGATATGGTATTTGGCCACGGCCTTTTTCACCGAAGCCGGGATGGCCAGGGCCTCCGGCAGGGAATTGCGGAAAACATATTTCCCGATCTGGGTGATGCCCACGGCGGTGGTGGAGGTACCCATAATCGGGACCCCGCTGGCATTGGCCTCCGGACCGACTACCTTCATTTCCGTGCTCAGCGTGGGGCCGAGGATGGCCACCACCTGCTCGGAATTGATCAGTTTCTGGGCCGCCGCCAGGGCCTGTTCCTGTTTGCCCGAAGAATCCTCCATGATCAGGTCGATCTTCACCTCTCCCTTGGCGTTCAGTTCTCCCGCGGCCAGTTTAAACCCGTTGGTGATGGCCTCCCCATAACCGGCCCCCGGACCGGTGATAATGGAAATGACCCCGATCTTGGCCGCTATCGGGGCCGCCTGAGTGGCCGCAACCGCCAACAAGAGGACGCCGACCACGATCACCATTGACAAAACCCATTGACTTCGCTTCTGCATAATACCCTCCTTGCAAAAAGTTATTGAATAATGCCCCTATAAAAACTTAAACTTAATAATATTACTTGATTAGCCTTTTCTGTCAAGGATTTTTCGTTCCCCATTCCACCGGAATTTCCATTTCCCGGCCATCCCGGTGGATCCCGAATCGTTTGAAGGGGGTCTTATCGGACAGGGCTCGATGCAGGTCCTCCAGGGTCCGGATCGGGGTCCCGTTCACCTTTTTGATCACATCCCCTTTTTGAAACCCGGCCTTCTCCGCCCTCCCGCCGGCGGTCAATTCGCCGATGGCAATTCCCTCTCCCCCGGGCAACATCCGGATTGTAATTCCCAGGATGGGTCGATGGGACTTGGGAAGGGCCGCCGTGATCCACAGGTAGTCCGCCGGCGCGGATTCCAGCGGGCGAAAGAAATAATCTACCGAAAGCGGGATGACGGTCCGGTATGGGTGGGCCAGGCGTCTCCAGGCATCACGGGGTACCCCCCGTCCCTCCCAGATATGGCCCTTCCCGATCAAAACAACAATTCGAGAGGTCTCCGGCAACGCCTTCAGCGCGTCAACCAGGCTTTCGGCCATAGTCTCTTCCCAGGCCAACTGGGCTTCATAAAAAGTCTCAAAATCCTTGATACTCCCCTTGAGATGGCTTTCATATTCTTCTAAAACGTACTCCCGGTCTCCCGGTTGATTGGTCAAAATAGTCTTTGCTACCTGCCTCCGCTCTTCGGAATTAAGTCCGGACAGACCTTGACGGGCAATTTTATCGACCACCTCTCGGGGAGCATTCAAGCCGATCAGGGGAAGTCTCTTTTCCTTAGCGAACAGGACCATGGGGCGGTAGAGTTGAAAAGGATACCCCCAAATCTCCTCCCAGTCCACTTTCCGAAGGAAATCCTCTTCCGTTTCTTCCCCCTGGGAAAAATGGTCCAGAAGAGGCTGGACTACCCGGGGAAACATCTCCAGGGCCAATGCCCAGGAGGGATGACGATTGTAGAGACCTTTTAAAATCCATTCCTGGATTTGATGATCTTCCGGACGGGTATGGGTTTCCCCGATATAAACGACCCGGGCTTCCTCCAATCGCTCCAGCAGGACTTCGGGGGAGATGACCTGTCCGGTCCGGGTCTCCAGGATGTCTCCCGGTTTCAGGCCATCAGGAACTCCTCGCGGTGAGGCCGGGGGAATGGTCTGTCGGATACCACAACCCGTCAGAAATAGAACAAGCATGACCCCAAAGAATTTAAAGCTGAAATTAGAATGACGAAACCAAAATGACGGAATTTGAGCGAGAATAGCTAACATGATCTCACAACCACAGAAGTTTGAGAAGGATCAATAGAACGGCAACCAAGGCGATATAGGCAAAGCCTACCCTGATTTTGATCTGGTGAATCCTCCGAGCCAGCCCGATGCCGATTTGACTTCCCAGCACCACGGTGACCAGGAGGACCAGCACCAGGAGAAGGTCCACGTTGCCCTTCATCGAGTGAGTGAAGGTGCCATAGCCCATGGAGAACAGGTTTTCGAAAAAATCCGTGCCGATGGCCACCACCATCGGGCAACCGATGAGATAGATAAAAGCGGGCAGACGGATAAAGGCCCCTCCCACTCCCAGCAGGCCCACCAGCAGTCCGGTGATCAGGCCCACCAGCATAATAATCCATAAGGAGATCGATTCGATACCCGAGACCGGCAGAGCGATCATGGGCGGAAGGCGCAGATGCTGCAGTTTGGCCGTCAAGGCCGTGGGTTCGACGGGGAAAAAGCCGCCCTCCCCTTCGCTGCCGGAGGCCCCCCGGGATTCCCGGTAAACCACGAGACCAATCCAGAACAGCAGGGCCACATAGAAAATACTCAGGACCAGATCCAGATACTGTATGGAGCGGCCCAAAACAAGAAAAGAACCGGAACGCTTCAACCACTCCATGATCTGGGCCCCGCCCTCCACCCCGGCCACGGTGCCGATCAGCATGAACCCACCCAATTTATAGTCCACGTTGTGGAGTCCTTTGAACTTCATCAGATTCAAGGTGGAGGTGCCCAGCATCTGCCCCAGGTCGCTCCCGACCGCCACGTTGAAGGGAAAATTGAAGAAGCTGTTCAAAAAGGGGGGCAGGAGAAATCGCCCGGCAATCCCGAAGAATCCTACGAAAATCCCCACGAGAAAACCGATCAGAATCACTCCGGCGAGGGAATCGTGAAAACTTACGTTTTGAACATGTGCCCAATAAACCGCGATGGGAAAAAAAGGAGGACCGGAATTCATTGAAATCTATCCCTCCTTTAACCGATCCGGGGTTTCTCCGTCGGTTTCTGCATATTGCTGATCGTCGCGAAAACAGGAGGGATGCTTGAAATGTTCCCGGTGGTAATACTTCCAAAGCCGTCGAATGAGCCGCCGGGGTTCATGGTCGTAAAGGACCTTGGACCCGGTATCTTTCCGGACGATCCGAACCAGGTGCTTGATTTCCGTGGTAATGCCCCCGGTGCCCATCAGGATCCCGATCAGCTTGCCCTCATCGTAGGCAATGGCGAATTCCCCCAAGGTCCCGGACTTCCCCCCGACAATGACCACCATATCCGAACTGCGGATGTTGACCACCTCTCGGCCCATGAGTCCGCTGCCGGTGAAGATCAGCACATCATGATGCTCGGTGGGAGAATGATATTTGTGCAGGTGTTCCCAGAGGCTGAGTCCCGGGGAGATCCCGATCACCAGCCCGCCCCCACTGGCCGCCCCTCTGGCCGCCTCCAAAGGGTAGCCGGGACAGGCCCCGGTAATGGTAATTGCATCCTGTTCGGCAATGGCCATTCCCAGCTCAAAGGCTAGTTGTTTCTCTCTTTCCGGTAAATCCGAGCCGGCATGCCCCATAACGCCGATTTTTATCTTCATTAATCCCCCTGAAATTCTCCGTAATATCGCACTAACCCCATGGCCGCTTACGGCCACCCACGAAGCATGAAAAAACCCAAGGGGGAGGGTCTGAGCGCTGTTGAGATTGGAAAGCTATTTTCGTACTAAACCCCCATGCCCGGGGGCGGGCACCCACGAATGACAATTGCCGGTCATTTTCATACCAACCCTTATATTAACGTTTTATTTGAATGATTTCAAGGTGGAGGTTTCCCCTTCAAACTAAATCGCCGCTGTTTGATACTCAACCAGACGACATACACGATCATGAAAACCGTGGAAACGGTAGCCGGCAGGGCCGTCCGCTCGCCGAGCAGGGTCAGGGCCAGACCGGCGGCCAGGCCGGTATTTTTGTGGGTCCCTAACAGGACCAAGCTCAGCCGTTTTCGGGGATCGATTTTGAAGAGCCGCCCCACTCTCTCTATGGTCCAGCCCAGCAGAAAGATGGCGGCCAGGGCCACCAGAAACACGGGTAGAATGCTCAGCGGGCGGTTAATAAATACGGCCCGGTTCAGGCCGACAATAGTGTAAGTGACCAGGAAAAAACCCCAGTTGGTGAGCGCCCCCTTGAAGGGTACCAGTTTTTCCGCAAGCCCCGACCAGCGCAGCACCCGGGAAATCAGCAGCGGGGCCAAGATCAGTTCCACCATGATCCAGACCAGTTTTTCATGGCTGGCAAAGCCGGGACCCAGCATTCCGAAAGTGATCAAAGGCATCAGGATCAGGGCGGCCAGATAGCAGCCGACGGTGGCGATCAGGGAAAATGGACCATCCCCTTTTAACAGCACGGTGAAGGGGATCACCGCCACGGCCGGCGGGGCGGCCGCCACCATGACGAATCCGGCCCGGAGGGCCTCTTCCTTGATCAGCAGGGCGCTGAGACCCAGCACCACTCCGCCCTGAACCCCATAATTCAAAAGCAGTCCGGCCAGGGTCGGGATAACCAGGGAGCGCGGAGAGCGAAAGACACTTCCCGGGATGCCCATGACGGCCAGGGTCATGATCACCGCCAGACCGGGGATCACCAGGTCCCGGGTCCATTGGGCACCCTGGCCCAGGGACAGACCCAGGACGATGGAGAGGATCAGGAGGAAGTCGCGGTTTTTGAGGAGGTTGAGCATAGAGTTGCTTTCTGATCTGAAATCTTCGAATTCGTCAAAGAGATTAGTTGGGTCTTGGGATTGAAGTTTATTTCGTTGATTTCATTTGGTAAATGATGGGGGATGCTTCTTTAGGGTTCTGAGCGGCCGTATTTCGTTCCAAGCGCCTAAACCTTTCGGCTATGGTTTCTAAGGGCGGGCGTTATCTTTTCCATTCGTTCGAGCAATCTTTCCATGAGTAGTTTAAAGTCTTTGTAAGCCTCTTGGACTGCCTGGGCGTGACTTCCAATGGCGCCATCGGCGGATGTTAGGTGAAATATGGGTTTGCGCGCTTCCTGCCCCATCGGTATCAGGCTGCGAAAATGTTTCAATGTGGCCAGGCATTCCTCATCTTGCGTTGGGGTAGCCGCGGTGGTGGAATTCTGGAGCACCGCTTCATGATAAACAGCCGGGATACGGTTAACCCATTTGTCATAGGCCTTGACCGGTCGACTGAGCCGGACACTATGTTGCTGTACGATATAACCAAGCGGTTTCATGCGCCCCTGAGGAAGGTCAAATTCGGGGGATTTCCAATTATCTATCCGTTTTTTCCAGCCTTCGCGCCACGAACGAAGCGTCGGGCCCAGGTTTATTAATCCCTGGAGAGAAAAAAGATCAGCTCCCAAGGGGATAGCAACATAATCGGAAGCGATTAAGGCCGACCGGTTAATAGCCCCGAGGTTGGGACCGACATCCATCAGGATGATATCGGCGCCTACCTGTTGGGCCGTCATTTGTGCGACTTGCCAGAACGCCGTCAGAATACGAAAATAGCGATACAAATTGGGATCACCCATGCTCTTAGGCCAAGATTCGGACAATAAATCCTCAAATGATGCCAATGCCACATCCCCGGGAATTAAATATAGGCCTTGCGTCACTTTTTCGACATGGGGCTTAACTATATCCCCTACCTGGGTGAGCGGTTCTATGGCCCGGTAAATCGTTGTTGGCTCTTTTACGTTTTCCCACAGTTGCTCAAGCTCGTCTTCATCGAGATAGGCTGCGGTCAAATTGGCTTGGGCATCAAGATCAACAGCGACAACCGTATGGTCGAGTTCGGAAAACATCCAGGCCAGGTGATACACGAGGGATGTTTTGCCCACACCGCCTTTGTTATTGAAAAAAGTCAGTACCGGAACACTCATGGGCGCCTCCTGACCGTAGCGAGCACGGTCAACGGTTCAATTTGGAATTCGATATCGGGATTGCCATTTTTTTTCATCTCCGCCCTTGCGGTCTGGATGCCTATGCCGAAACGCTGAACGAAACCCATGACTTTCATGGCATCTGCAAGATTTGGGTTCCGATAATCGGTAATGCCGGGGCGGCCAAAGTTTTCCCGGGTGACCACCCCGAACGGTCCTCCCGGATTAATGATTTCTATACGGTCGTCGAACCAATGGACGCGGACGGGCGCGTTGGTGTTTTCGTAGGTGCGGTGCATGACCGCATTGCGAATCAACTGCTGAAGCGCCACACGCGGATAGGGAGCCGTGCGAATTTCCCGATCAGCCGATGAAATGTCGACTTGGCGGCGATTATGTGAATCGATCTTTTCGTCAATGCGACGTAAAACCTGTCCCAAAGCACCGTCTATAAGAGACTCGTCCTGGATCGGATCGCTAACCTCTGTTCCGGCAATCCGAAGGAATTGTGTATAGGCACCGGGGATCCAATCCCGTGGCGATACGCCCAGGACCAGTACGCCCAGTATCGTCGGGACAGGATCGTCTACGGCGGCAATCATTCGGCACGAAGCGAGCTTCTGTTCGTAAGATCGTTCGTTTGTTGCTACCACATCCGGGGCAAAGGCATTGGGCAAATACTCCTGCTCGAACAAAATCCGACTGAGCGCCGACAAGGGGCAAGATGGAAGCGGCTGGATGTCAAATGGGAGATCCCGGTAGCGGCGCTTTTCATTCAGGATGCGTTCTTCCTGGGGAGTGGCCACAGACCTGCGGGGCCCAGTGCGAATCCAGATCCTTCCCTTATATCTGACCGGCGGAGTATCCGAAGGCAGAACAATAACGACCGCCATGGCAGCTCCTCCGAGGTTTCGTTTTTCAACAACGATTGAAGGTGGCGGCAGGGTATTGCCATCTGTCCTGATATCGGAAAGGGTACGCAACAGTTCATCTGTGATATCCAAATGGGAGGTTGAACCATCGTTCTTCGCTCCGATAAAAAGAACCCCTGACCGTCGATGATCAGGCAAATCGTTTGCAAAAGCGCAAGCGGCCTGCCGTCCGGTCTCCGGGGCGTCACCCTTCCAGGATTCCTTTCGCTCGGCAAGATCCGATTCGATATCTGCCAGGAGTATTTCCAGTTGTTCATCTGTGTAGTTCATTATCTCCTCTACGAATTTCCAGTTGTTCGACGTCATAAGAGGCGACATAATTTTTTCATTCAATTGGCGCTGATTTTCTTATTCTCCCCGAATTAGTCATCGGATCATCTCAAATTTACACCGCCAGTAGGTCATTTCAGCAATCCAACATCTTTCTCCCCCATGCTGTCTAGTAGATCATCGATCTTCTGCATGGCCAACGGCGACGGCTTAGCCCGACCGTTCTCCCAACGGTTGATGGTTGGGTAGGTCACACCAAGCTTGGCCGCGAATTTCTCCTGGGTGAGCCCCGTTCGTTTTCGGAGCTCACGGACTAATCGGGGGATGTCGACCGGGGTACTCAAAGCCGCTCTCCTTTCAAGCACCTGAGAGGTTTGGTCCAATCAATATTCATAACAAAGTGTACATCAGATGATATATCATACAATAAGAAGAAAGGGTGTCAAGGGGGATTTCAGGTCAGGGGACTTTGTGGAATTTGGATTGCGGAATAGAAAAAATAATTGGCTTCAGGAAAAGGATTGAGTCATTTTCTGGATTTTGGCCTTTGGACTCGTCCCTCAATACTACTCGGGTAGGCTCAAGGATCATTCGACGCTAAATCTATAACCTAATCCTTACGTCCCTCTTGTTTTGACTTTGTTTTGGACAACTGGTTTAACTTATTAAGGTCACCAGCTATTAGTGATTCCTTCTTTGCCCGGGACCAACGTTTTATCTGTGCCTCTCGCTTTCTGGCATCGCTAAATGTTTGACATTCTTCTGAATGAATCAAAGCAACCGGTGGATCCAATCGGGTGGTTCGGCAGGCATTACCACAAAGATGGTCCTTGAACCGCTGTTCCAGGTCAGTGGTAGCTCCGGTGGAAAATTTTCCTGAACGTAGTCTGAGGATATAAAACCATGCAATTTCAGGCATAATTTAATTCATAAATGGTGATGGGTAGCCCTTCGACAGGCTCAGGGCCATTCGCCGCTTACGACTTTATCGGCCGGAGGCCATGAGTCCCTCGATAATACTCGGGATCTTGAGGTCCTCGAAAGACAAGAAAAGGGTCCCTTGTTTCATAAAGGGACCCTTTTCGCGTCGAATGGCTCCCCGGGACGGATTCGAACCGCCGACCAAGTGGTTAACAGCCACCCGCTCTACCGGCTGAGCTACCGGGGAATTTATATTGTTGTTATATTAAGGGTCTCATAATTGTCTGTACATACCACCGACCGTCATCCCCGAGTGTCTTTGTCGGGGATCCAGAATCGTGCCAGACCGAGGCTGGATTCCCGCCCAGAAGCGCTGCGGGAATGACGACAAGAGAACCTCGAGGTAGTCGGTTCTATTATGAGACCGTTAATAACTTGCTGCGCTCTTGCTTTTCTTTCTTCCGCCCCCTCGGTTGAGCACTAGCGAAATCCCGCTGCAAGCGGGACTGCGCTACGGGGAAACTTAAAAATCCTACTTATCCGGCCGCTTTCTCCTTCGGTTCTTCCTTTTTAACGGCGGCCGGGTTGGTCAAAGCTTCCATCTGTAGCAAGCGTTGGTAATCCCTGTCCGTTCGGTCCTGGATCATCTTGAACATCTCCGGCGTCAGGTGAGCGAAGCGCCGCTGCTGTTTAAAATATTCCTCCACCGGTTTAGGATTGTTATTCTTGCGGACCGTATATCTTCCTTCTTCAATTTCATACAAGGGAAAGATATTCGTCTCCACCACCTTCCGGCTCACTTCGATGGCCAGATCCGATCCGTGCCGCCAGCCCGTGGGGCAGGAGGCATAGACATGGAGATAGGCCGGGCCTTTGATCATCGAGGCTTTTTTGGCCTTGTTCATCAGGTCCAGGTAAAAGGCCGGCGAAGCCGTGGCCACGTAAGGGATATTATGGGCCGCCATGATGGCCGGCATATTCTTTTTCCAGGTGGTTTGCCCGGCGATCACCTTGCCGGCCGGCGAGGTGGTGGTCATGGCCCCGAAGGGGGTGGAACTGGAACGCTGGATACCGGTGTTCATATAGGCTTCGTTATCCAGGCAGACATACACAAAATTATGGCCCCGTTCCATGGCCCCGGAAAGGGACTGAAGGCCGATATCGGCGGTACCCCCATCCCCGGCAAAGGCCACGACGTTGATCGACTTTTGCGGGATCCTTTTTTTCTCCATCAGGATTTTCAACCCGGCCTCGACCCCGGAAGCCACGGCGGCGGAGTTTTCAAAGGCCACGTGGAGCCAAGGCACGTCCCAGGCGGTCTGGGGAAAGGGGGAGGAAATGATCTCCATGCAGCCCGTGGCGCTGACGACGATCATGGGCGTGCCGATGGCTTTGGCCACCAGGCGCAAGGCCAGCACTTCCCCGCAACCCTGGCAGGCCCGGTGACCGGAGACCAGGGGTTCTTCCCGGGGAAGGGTCTTGGGCGTAAATTTCTTGAACTCTTTCAGATCCTCGGCAATCATTTTTCGCGCACCCCGATCAATTCGTATTGAAAGTCTTTTTGTTTTAGGGCATAGCGTCCGGCTTTGTCCAGCACCTCGATGAAGGTCTCCACCGTCAAATCCCGGCCGCCCAGCCCGGCCACAAATTCGGCCACGTAGGGCCGTTCGGCCTTTCCATAAAGGGCGGCTTTCACTTCCAGGCCCACCGGCCCGCCGACCCCCCCGGGCACCAGGGCGCGATCCAGGACCGCCAGGACCTTGGCCCCCTTGATCGCCTGGAGAAAATCCTTAAAAGGAAAAGGCCGCCAGAGTCGGATGTGGATCAGCCCCACCTTCTGCCCCTTCTCCCGCAGGGCATCCACGGACATCATGGCGGTTTCGCTGATGCTGCCCATGGTGATCAGCAACGTTTCGGCGTCCTGGGTTCTATAGGATTCCACGGGCTTGTAGTTTCGTCCAAAGAGCCGGCCGAAATCCTTCCAGACCTCGGCCACCACCTTCTGGGAGCCGATCAAGGCTTCCTCGATCTGTTTCTTGACCTCGATAAAGACGTCCGGACTGCCAAAGGCGCCCAGGGAAACGGGCTTGTCCGGATCGAGGCGCAGCACCGGCTGGAAGGGACTCAGGAATTGATCCACTTCCTGCTGATCCAACAGTTCGATGGGCTCAATCACGTGACTGAGGATAAACCCGTCCAGGTTGACGGCCACTGGAAGCAGAACCCTCGGGTCTTCGGCGATCTTAAACGCCTGCAAGGTCAGGTCGAAGGCCTCCTGACCGTTGATGGCAAAAAGCTGGACCCAGCCGGTATCCCGCTCGGTCATGATATCGCTCAGGTCATTCCAGATATTGATCGGCGCCGACAAGGCCCGGTTGACCACGGACATGACGATAGGCAGACGCAGGCTGGAAGCCACGAACATGATCTCGTGCATCAGGGCCAGTCCCTGGGAACTGGTGGCCGTGAAGGTCCGGGCACCCACGGCCGAGGACCCCACGGCGGCGCTCAGGGCTGAATGCTCCGACTCCACCGGGATGAAAGCGCTCTGCAGTTCCCCGTCATTGACAAATTCGGAAAGGTGCTCCACGATATGGGTCTGGGGCGTGATGGGATAGGCCGAAATAACGTCCACATTGGCCAACTTCACCGCTTCGCTGATGGCAATGGAAACCTCCATGCCGACTCGTTTGGCCATAGCTATTCTTCCTCCGCAACCATCTGAATGGCCTCTTTGGGACATTCCCGGGCGCAAATACCGCAACCTTTGCAGTAATCGCTATTCCAGTCGAAATAGCCGTCTTCCCGGTGGGCATAGGCCATATCCGGACAAAACACCCAACACATTCCGCATTTAATGCATTTTTCCCGATCGGTGACCGGGCGGATTTTGGACCGCCAGTCTCCGGTCTTAAACTTCCTGGCATTGCCCGGTTCCAGGATGGCGCCTCCCAAAGGCACCTCCCTCCAAGGCATCAAGGCATCAATCTTCGCCACCGGTTTACTCCCTTATCGCGGTTTCTTCATAGGCCCGCTGCATGGATTTTTGGTTGCGCTCCGCTATCTTGCCGAAGCGGGCCTTGAGCGGTTTTTCCATGGAGGGCAACCGGGTCATGCCGGTTGCCTTGATCAAGGCCCCCAGCATGGTCGTATTGGTAATCGGGACCCGCATTTCCTCCATCGCAATTTTCGTCGCATCCACGGTCGCCAGTCGCCCTTTAAAGCCGTATTGCTTTTGGATCTGTTCGGCGCTTTTGGCTGAATTAATAATCACGGTTCCTTTGGGTTTCAGCCCGGCGGAAACGTCCACAATATCCAACAAGGTGGGATCCAAGACCACCACCACGTCGGGTTGATAGACCTTGGACCTAATCCGAATCTGATCATCACTGACTCTTAGAAAGGCCACCACCGGCGCGCCTCGGCGTTCCGGGCCGAAGCTGGGAAAAGCCTGAGCGTATTTTCCTTCGTCGATGGCCGCCAAGGCCATCAGCTCCGCCGAAGTCACTGCTCCCTGCCCTCCCCGGCCATGAATGCGCACTTCAATCATTGGATTTTTCACGGTTTCACTCACACTTTCCAGATTTTAAATCCCCAAAACATTCTTATCTATCATACCTTTGAATTTTTTGTCAAGCGCTAAACGATAAATTCTTTACTGTCCCCCAGACTTTCGATCGGCAGGGCAATCAGACCAGTGCGGGCCATTTCCTTGGCCTTGAATGCCGCCAGGGCCATTAATACGGAGTGGATCTGCCGTTCGTTCCCTGAAAACTCAATGGTGGCCGTCTGATCGGAAATATCCACGATCACCGCCCCGAAGGAATTGGCGATCTGGATAAATTCCACCCTTTTATCCGCCGGGAGCAAGACGGTCATCAGAATTAATTCCCGGGTGACCGCCTGGGAATATTTGAGATCGATGACCCGGATGACGTCGATCAGTTTCCGAAGCTGCTTGATGACCTGCTCCAGCACCGTTTCATCCCCTGAGACCACCAGGGTGATGCGGGTCACGTCCGGCCGTTCGGTAACGCCGGCGGCAATGCTTTCAATATTATAGGCCCGCCGGGTGAAGAGGCTGGCCACATGGGAGAGAACCCCGGGATGATTTCGAACCAGGACCGAGATGACCTGACGCATAACCTAACACTCCTCCATATTTTCACAAATCCCCTTACCGGCCGGGACCATGGGAAAGACGTTTTCCTCCGGGGCCACGCGAAAATCAAGCAGATAGGGCCCGGGGTCCGACAGAGCCTTTTCAATGGCCGGCCTAACCTCTTCGTGAGTCCGGACGATCAGCCCCGGGATACTGTAGCCCTCCGCCACCTTGGTGAACTCGGGGTTGAATTCAAACCGCGTCTGGGAGTAGCGCTTGTTGCAGAACAATTCCTGCCATTGACGAACCATCCCCAGGACGCCGTTATTGAATATAAAAATCTTGACCGGGATATTATAGGTCCGGATGGTAGCCAATTCCTGTATACACATCTGGAAGCTCCCGTCTCCGGTGACCACGATAACCGTGTCCTCCGGACAGCCCACCTGAGCGCCAATAGCGGCCGGAAAACCGAAACCCATGGTCCCCAGGCCGCCGGAGGAAATGAAGCCCCTCGGCTTCCGGGTTTTGATGAACTGGGCGGACCACATCTGATGCTGTCCCACATCGGTGGCCACGATCAGGTCCCGACCCGGGATCTCGTTGATACACTCCAGGATATATTGGGGCTTCAGGCCCCCCTCCAGAGAATATTTCAAGGGGTACAGCCGTTTCCACTCGCTAATCTGTTCCAGCCATTTTTTCCGTTCCCCGGCCTTGATCAGAGCCAAGGCCTGGGTCAGCACCGTTTTCAAGTCGCCTACAATGGGGATATCCACATTCACCCGCTTGCCGATTTCAGCCGGATCGATATCGACGTGGACGATCTTGGCCTGGGGGGCGAATTTCTTCACGTCGCCGGCCACCCGGTCGTCAAACCGGACCCCTAAGGCCAGGATGAGGTCGGAGTGGTAGACGGAGTTATTGGCATACCGGGTGCCGTGCATGCCCAGCATGCCCAGGGCCAGCGGATCGTTTTCGGGAAAACTTCCCTTACCCATCAGAGTGCTGGTAATGGGAATCTGCAAGGTACGGATAAACTGCCCCAGTTCCTCGGTGGCCCCGGCGGAGATAACCCCGCCGCCCACATAAGCCACCGGCCGCTGCGCTTCCCGGATGGCCCGGACCATGGTCTCGATCTGCTTGGGATGCCCCTTAAAGGTGGGATGGTAGCTCGGAATTTGAACCTCTCCGGCGGGTTTATACCTTATTTTTTTTTCCTGGATATCCTTGGGCAGGTCCACCAGGACCGGACCCGGACGCCCGGTGCGGGCAATATAAAAGGCCTCTTTCAGGATCCGGGCCAGATCCTTCAAGTCCTTCACCAAAAAATTATACTTGGTAATGGGAATACTGATCCCGTAAATATCGGCTTCCTGAAAACTGTCGTTGCCGATCATGTGGGTGGGCACCTGGCCGGTTAGGGCCACCAAGGGCACGGAATCCATATTGGCGTTGGCCAGCCCGGTCACCAGATTCGTGGCCCCGGGTCCGGAGGTGGCGATGCAGACCCCCACCTTGCCGGTCGCCCGGGCATAGCCATCGGCCGCGTGAACCGCACCCTGCTCATGGCGGGTCAAGATGTGACGGATGGAACAGTCGTAGAGGGCGTCGTAGAGCGGGATAACCGATCCGCCGGGAAAACCGAACAGCACGTCCACCCCCTCTTCCCGCAGGACCTCGACGATGATTTCTGAACCCTTCATTAATCCGCTACTGGTCATTATTTCTCTCACCTTATTTGTTTAAAAGATTTTATTATATTAACCCATTCGATAAATCCCCCCTCACCCCCCATTTTCAAAGGGGGGAATCTTTCCATCGGCCCTCTCCCTTTTATAAAGGGAGGTTGGGAGGGATTTTTTCAATCAGGCGTCTCTGCGGCTTTCCAGCGACATTTTGATGGTGTAGTTATCCATATATTTCAAGTCCCCGCCCATGGGGATGCCGTAGGCGATCCGGGTGAGGCGCGCCTGGGGCCTGCGGGCCTTGATCTGCTCGGTCAGATAGGAGATGGTCGCCTCCCCTTCCGTGGTCGGATTGAGGGCCAGAACCACTTCGCTGATGGACTCTTTCTCCAGTCGATCCAGGAGTTCTCGAATCCGCAATTCCCGGGGGCCGATTCCGTCGATCGGCGACAAGGTCCCCTGGAGGACATGATATTTTCCTTTGAAGCCACCGCTCTTTTCCAGGGCCAATAAGTCGCCCGGGCCTTCCACCACGCAAAGCAGGTCGGCCCTTCTTCCCGGATGGAGACACAAAGGACAGGGGTCGGATTCCGTCCAGTTAAAACAGATGGAGCAGGTGCGGATCTTTTCCTTCACCTGGACCAGACTTCGGGCCAATTCCTGGATTTCCTCCTCCGAGGTGCGCAGGAAGTGAAGGGCCAGGCGAGTGGCGCTCTTCTCCCCCAACCCCGGCAGGCGGGTCAGGGAGGCGATCAGCCGGGCCAGGGGGGGCGGATATAAGGCCATGGCTAGAACAAGCCGGGAATTTTCAGGCCCCCGGTAATCTTGGACATTTCCTGCTGGACCATCTCCTGGGATTTACGCAAGGCATCATTCACCGCGGCCTGAACCAGGTCTTGGAGCATCTCGATGTCCTCCGGATTGACCACCTCCGGTTCGATTTTTAAGGAAATAATCTCCTGGCGGCCGTTGGCGGTAACGGTCACCATCCCGCCCCCGGCCGAACCATCGATCGTTTTAAGGGCCATCTCCTCCTGGACGGAGGCCAGCCGCTCCTGCATTTTTTTGGCCTGGCTCATGATATTGCCCATGTTGCCAAAATTTTTCATAATTTTTTCCCTTACCTGTTGTAAAATGGTTTGAATTTTTAAGGAATTTTACCCTGTTATTTCAATGTTGTAAAGTGCTCTTTTTAATCCCCCCTCAAAAACCATCGATTGACGGACTCCTGCGAATCAATTTCAAAACTTACTGGGAATCACCCTTGACTAATTGTTATTGATGTTACATTATATAAGTAACACTTGTTATCAGGAGTCTCTATTGAACCCCCATGACTCGAAAAAGTGGTTGCTTTTAATCCATCAACTTCCCCCCAAGCCCAACGCCCTACGGGTGAAAATCTGGCGCCGGTTACAGCAGGTGGGCGCCGTGGCGCTAAAACAATCGGTCTATGCCTTACCCCCTTCCGAACACTCACGGGAAGACTTGAACTGGATACTCAAAGAGATCGTCGAGGGCGGCGGGGAGGGGTCCATCTCGGAGGCGCGGTTTCTGGAAGGCCTGGCTGACGACCAGATCATCGCCCTTTTTCAAGGCGCCCGCCGGTTCGATTACGAAAACATTATCCGGGAGGCCCGGGAGTTGTTCACGGCCCGGGCTTCCGGGCCGGACGACCCGAGGGACCCGGCGCTGAAGGGACCGGCCCGGGTCTCCCGGCTGCGGCGCCGATTGGACGAGGTCTTCGCCATCGACTTCTTTCAAACGCCCGAACGGGGAACCGCGGAAGCCCTGCTCCTGAACTTGGAAACCCAAGTTGCCGGTGAGCCCTTGACGGCGCCTGGCAGTCTGGAGCAGGTCGACCGGCTGCAGGGAAAAACCTGGGTGACCCGGAAAAACCTCTTTGTGGATCGTCTGGCCTGCGGATGGTTGATCAGGCGCTTTATCGACCCAAAAGCGGTCTTCAAGTTCGTCCGCGGCCCCCATTATACCCCGCAGCCCGGGGAACTTCGTTTCGACCTGTTCGACGGAGAATTCACCCACGAAGGGGACCGGTGTACTTTTGAGGTGATGATCGGGCGATGCCAATTCCAGGACCGGGGTCTGGTACCGCTGGCCGAGATCGTCCACGACATCGACTTAAAGGACGATAAATTCAACCGTCGTGAAACGGACGGCTTCCGAGCCTTATTGACCGGACTGGTCTCGTCTCATCCGGACGACGATCAACGCCTGGAGGAGGGCATCCGTTTATATGAAAATTTGTATACTTATTTCCAAAGACGCAAAGGATAATCCATGCCGTCTCCGGACCCCGCCTCCACCCGCACCGCCCGGATCACCGGATTCCTCGCCCTGCAGCGCAGCACCGTCGGATTACTGGCCATGGTGGTGCTGGTGGGGATGGGCGAGCGGATGGGCGAGCGCTTTCTGCCCATCTACCTCATGGCCCTGGGGGGCGGCGTGCTGGCCATCGGGCTGCTCCAGGCCATGGATAACCTGCTCTCGGCCCTTTACAGCTTTCCCGGCGGCTACCTCGCCGACCGCATCGGAACCAAGCGTTCCCTGCTGGTTTTCAACTTGGTGGCCATGGCGGGCTTTTCCCTGGTGATCGTGATCCCCGCCTGGCAGGCGGTGTTGGCCGGAGCGGTGCTTTTCATCTCCTGGTCGGCCATCTCGCTGCCGGCCACCATGAGCCTGATGTACCGGGTGCTGCCCCAAAACAAACGGACCATGGGGGTGACCATGCACTCGCTGGTGCGCCGCGTCCCCATGGCCCTGGGGCCATTGGTCGGCGGAGTCTTTATTAGCCTCTGGGGGGAACGTGACGGGGTTCGTCTCGCCTTTGAGGCGGCGCTGGTCCTGGCCGGGGTAGCCTTGGTCCTGCAACAGAGACTGCTCGCCGACGACCGGTCCGCCACGAAATCCTCGGGGGAGGCCTGCACACTTTCCCCGGAAAAAAATCCGCTGAGACTACTGCGGCTGATGAACCCGGCCATGAAAGGGCTCCTGATTACCGACATCCTGATCCGCTTCTGCGAGCAGATCCCCTACGCCTTCGTGGTAGTCTGGTGTCTGAAGACCATCGCCGATCCGGTGTCGGCCCTTCAGTTCGGCCTCCTGACGACGATCGAGATGGCCACGGCGGTATTGGTCTATATCCCGGTGGCCTACTTGGCGGATCGGAGCCACAAGAAGCCTTTTGTTCTCACGACCTTTGTATTTTTCACTTTTTTCCCCTTGGTCTTACTTTATAGCCGCTCCTTCGAATGGCTGGTCCTGGCCTTTATCCTCCGGGGCCTCAAGGAGTTCGGCGAGCCCACCCGCAAATCCCTGATCATGGATCTCTCCCCCAAAAGCTGCCAGGCGGGCATGTTCGGGCTCTACTACCTGATCCGAGACGTCTTTGTATCCGCCGCCGCCCTGGGAGGCGCGTTTCTATGGCAAATCAGCCCGGAGGTGAATTTCATCATGGCCTTCGTCTTTGGGATCATCGGCACCGTGGGTTTCGCCGTTTGGGGGCGGGATATGCCGGTCCCCAAAACATCAACAAAATAGGGCTCTGGACCAAGGCCGATGCCCGAAGTCACTTTGATGATCTGAAAGTTACTGGGAAATAAGGTGATCGAACCGACGCCCCACCCTTCCTTTCGGGAAGCCTTCAAATTCTGGCTGAAGCTGGGCTTCATCAGTTTCGGCGGGCCGACCGGTCAAATTGCCATCATGCACCAGGAACTGGTGGAAAAAAGGAATTGGATCTCCAACACCCGGTTCCTCCAGGCCCTCAATTACTGCATGCTGCTGCCGGGCCCGGAAGCCAAGCAGTTGGCCATCTATATAGGGTGGCTGCTGCATAAAATACCGGGGGGTGTGGTGGCAGGAAGTTTTTTTGTCATCCCCTCCATCTTTATCCTTTTCGGCCTCAGCCTGGTTTATGGCGTTTATGGGAACATCTCCTGGATCGCCGCGGTCTTCAGCGGCCTCAAACCGGCCGTCCTGGCCATTGTGGCCGCCGCCGTCATTAAGATTGCCCAGAAGGCCTTAAAAAATGAGACCCTGATAGCCCTGGCGGCTGTCGCCTTCATCACGATTTTCTTCTTTAAGGTCCCCTTCCCTGTCATCGTCCTGGGGGCCGGGTTGACAGGATTCTTAGGAAGGCTTTACCTTCCTAAGAAATTCGACGTCATTAAGGAAAAGGATGGCGATTCTGAGGAGGCTTATGTCCAATACTGTGAGATAGACCTCCCTTGCCATATCGAACCCTCCATGAAACGGAGTATTATTCTAATTCTGGTGTTTCTGACGCTCTGGATTATCCCCATGGGAGGGCTGATCTTAATTCCAAATCCTGTCTTTGTCACCGAGGGATTGTTCTTTACCAAGGCCGCTTTTCTAACCTTTGGCGGTGCGTACGCGGTCTTAGCCTACATCGCCCAGGCCGGGGTGGAGCAATTTGCCTGGTTGACCGGCCCCCAGATGATTGACGGGCTGGGGTTGGCTGAAACCACTCCCGGCCCTTTAATCATGGTGGTCCAGTTTATCGGTTTCATGGCGGGATGGAATAATCCGGGAGCTTTAAATCCAATCTGGGCCGGGCTCATCGGCTCCCTGATCGCCACGTATTTTACCTTCCTCCCCTCTTTCTTATTCATCATGTTAGGAGGCCCCTACATAGAGAAATTTAGAGGAAATAAAAGACTATCCGCCGTCCTCTCGGCCATCACCGCCGCGGTCGTCGGGGTGGTTCTCAATCTGGCTGTCTGGTTCGGAATCCAGGTCCTCTTTCCGGCACCTGGTGAAGTCAATTGGTTTGGAATAGTCATAGGCCTTGCTTCCTTCGTCGCCCTGCAATGGCTCCGCGTGGGGATGATCACGGTAATCATTTCGGCTGGAGCCATTGGACTTTTAGGAAGACTGTTGGGTATAATTTAAATCACTTAGATACATCCTGAACATACCGGAATGAAATCGGAATGACTGGGTTTCCATCACTGGAAGAATAAGACATGAAAAATCTTTTCAAATTTTTTTCCAAACCGGATGTCTGCACCCTGCTGGTCAATCAGGACGGCCGCCAGGTGGATCGCTACCGCCGGTTCAAGGAATTCCTGGACTTCAATCATACCTCCCTCGGCCTGCTGGCCGAGTTGGAACAGATGCACTTCAGCGGCCGCCCCTTTACCTCGGCCAGAGTCCGGGAAAAGGCCCAGGCCCTGTTAACCGCGGCGGAGGGCTTGCTGCAGACCTTCCAAGAACTGGTCGGGGATAGATTCACCGACCTGGAAGCGGTTTTCAACCGGATCAGGGGAGAAGTCGAAAAACCGCTGGCCCTTCCCCGGGTTTCTTCGGCTGACGTTTATATCCTCTCCCTGGATGAGATCGACGCCGACCAACTCGGGCTGGTCGGGGCGAAAGCCGGAAACCTGGGGCTTATAAAAAAGGAACTGGGCCTGCCGGTCCCGGACGGGTTTGCCGTAACGGCCGACGGGGCCCGTTATTTCCTGTCGGAAAACGGCCTGGAAGCCACGATAACAGAAAAGCTTTTCCACCTGGATCCGGAGGATGCCGCCGATCTGGATGCCGTCAGCCTGACCCTGCAGGACAAAATCCGGAACAGCCCAATGCCGGCCGCCCTTGCCTCGGCGATTCTCCAGGCCTATGGCTCCCTGGAAAATCGGACCGAGCCGAACGTTTCAATATCCATGCGGAGCAGCGCCATTGGAGAGGACACGGAAGCCAGCTTTGCCGGTCAATTTACCACGGTGCTGAACGTCCGTCGGGACAACCTCCTGGAGGCCTATAAAACCGTTCTGGCCGGTAAATATTCTCCTCGAGCCATCTGGTACCGCTGGCAGCGGGGTCTGGAAGATGCAGATCTGCCCATGGCCGTGGCCGGGTTGGTCATGGTTCGCCCGAAATCCAGCGGGGTGATGTACACCAGGGACCTTTCCGATCCGGAGGCCGATCGGCTGGAGGTGTCTGCTGTCTGGGGCCTGGGGGAGGAACTGGTCAGCGGGCAGACGGTGCCGGATTCCTTCGGAGTGGACCGTCAAAAGCGGACGGTAGTATCCCGGACCATTTCCCGGAAAAAGCGGCGTCTGGTGGGACTTCCGGAGGGCGGAACCGGGATTGAGGAAGTCCCAGAAACCGAATGGGAACAACCGGCCCTGACGGATGAAACGGTGTTGCGCCTGGCGGACTACGGGTTGCGGCTGGAAACATTTTTCGGGCGCCCCCAGGATGTGGAGTGGGCCCAGGATCTCGAGGGAAAACTATTCCTACTCCAGTCCCGGCCGCTCCATTTCCTGGAATCCGGGGAAAAAACCCTGGCCCCCGAGGCCACACCTGATCTGCCGGTCATTTTTTCCGGCGGCCAGAACCGCTTCTCCCGGGGTGGCGACCGGCCCGGCCTGGGTCCTTAAAGGGGAGGACGAACTGTCCTCCATTCCAGAGGGGGTTATCCTCGTGGCCCCGACCGCTTCCCCGAAATATGCCCGCCTGGCCGGGCGGGTCAACGGCCTGGTCACGGAAATGGGAAGTGTTACCAGCCATCTGGCCTCGGTAGCCCGGGAATTCGCCATCCCTTTGATCGTGGGGGCCAGGGGAGCCTCCACAACCATCCCCCAGGGGACCCCGGTTACCCTGGATGCCGACTCGGCGACCGTCTACGAGGGATTGGATGAGGCCCGGCCGTCTCTCAGGACTTTGGCCGGCCGGCCTTTTTTGGACAGCCCGGTCAGCCGAAGGCTGCGGGACCTCTTGGATACTATCTCACCCCTCTCACTGACCGATCCCCAGTCCCCGTCCTTCTCCCCGCAGGGCTGCCGGACCATCCATGACCTGATCCGCTTCACCCACGAACTGGCCATGAAAGAAATGTTCGGGTTGGGAGACTCCCTCGATAATCACACCATCTCCGTAAGGCTGAAGACCGGAATCCCCCTGATCCTCAACCTGATTGACCTGGGCGGCGGATTGAAATTCGGGTTGACCGATTGCGAAACAGTCGTGCCCGACCACATCGAGTCCGTACCGATGAAGGCCCTCTGGAAAGGCTTCACCCATCCCGGCATCACCTGGAAAGGGACCATTCAATTCGACCCCAAGAGCTTTCTCAGCCTCATGGCCTCCAGCGCCACCTCCGAGTTCGGCGAGGTCCCCGGCGGAGAGAGTTACGCCTTTCTGTCCAAAGATTATTTGAACCTTAGCGCCCGCTTCGGCTACCATTTTGCCAATTTGGATACGCTCTGCGGGGACCAGGGAAGTCAGAATTACATTTCCCTGCGGTTTTCCGGGGGAGCCGGTAATTTTCTCGGCCGGTCGCTCCGGGTCCTCTTTCTTGACCTGGTCCTGAAACGGCTGGGTTTCGAAGTATCGGTCCAGGGTGACCTCCTGGAGGCCGCCCTGACCGGGTTTGACCGGAAACCTCTCGAAGCCAAACTGGACCAACTGGGCCGGCTACTGGCCTCTACCCGCCTGCTGGACATGGCCCTGAACCGACCCGAAGAGGTGGAACGCCTGGCCGATCGCTTTTTCCAGGGGGACTACGATTTTCTTTCCCGCGACCGGCAGGACCAACTCCCCGGTTTTTATATTCAAGAGGGTAATTGGGAGGAGAAGGAATTCGAAGGGGTCCCGGCGATTCTCCAGGACGGCAGCCGAGCCGGATTCCGAATTTCCACCGGACTGGCCAAACTGCTGGGAAAAGTGACGGGTCCCCGGCTCCAGGATTTTTTAGACCGGATGGAAGCTTACTACTATTTCCCCTTGATTATAGCCAGAGACACTGAGCTGGAAGAAGGGACGATTCAGGTGGAAGTGATCGCTACCGGCGGCCATATCGATCGGGCCGGGGGAATCGCCTTCGGCCTTCGAAGCCTCGGCAATTATTTTGTCTGGCGTCTGAACGCCCTGGAGGACAATCTGGTTCTTTTTGAATATGAAAATCACCGACGGTTTAATCGGGCGGCGAGTCCAAAGAAAATCGAATCCGATCGCTGGTACGCCTTGAAGGTGAAAATAAACGGTCGGGCCATAACGGGGTATCTGGATGAAGATCCGATTTTGACCTATGAGACGGCCACCCCCTTAAAAGGGCATCCCGGTCTCTGGACAAAAGCGGATTCGGTAACCTGGTTCAGGAATTTTACTGTGCAGGGTTCAGGAGGAAAAAACCCGGATCTCCGCCGGGTAATTCCGGCCTGACTTCCGCTACTTTTTCGAAGGGACCGTCGACAGACCGGCTGTCCGGACCGGCTTTTTGCCTTGTAGCGCGGGGTTGATTCCCGGATCAATCGGGGGAGGAGTTACGGGTACCGGAGCCTGGCTGGTCATGGTGATATCAAAACGGGTATAGGGGTCGCCGTCCTGATGGCTTACATGGACATCCAGCAACCCGGCGAGGTCTTCTTTTATCCAACCCCTGGAAGTTCATGGCATACTTCATGAGCATGCTCGGATCGGAACACCAGGCGTAATTGCGCCCCTTGACGAACCCATAGTCCCAGATCCAAAATTCCATATCGCTGCTAATCATCTGACCCCTAGTGCAGCAACTGTTGCTGATTCCGGTCAGGTGGAGATTCTGATCGAAGGTCATCGTGCCGCTGCAACTGTTCGAACCTCCCTGCTGTCTCGCCAGGTAATTCCAGGTCCCGGCCAAGTCTTCCTTTTTATAGGTTGTGCTGCTGCCCATAATATTCCCCCCGCTCCCGCTGCTGCTCCCGCTGCTGCTGCAGGAAAGGGTGAAGCAAGTCAAAATACCCACCAGACACCATAATCTTTTCATGTCTACTGATCTCCCAAAAAAAATTATCGGAAATATTAATGATTTCTTTAAAGTCTATCAATAGATTTTTTTAAACTTTATTTAACCTATTGGGATCGCTATAGTTTCTGATTGTTATTTCCATCCGGCTATGTTACCTTAGCTCGGATGATGGGTAAGAAGAAGCTATTCCTGGCCCTGTCCTTTGGCATCACGGGCCTCCTCTTTTACCTGATCCTTTCCCGGAACACCACTGAGCAATGGTTCAATCTCCTGACCCGGATCAGGATAGAGCTATTAGAGATATTTGTCGGCCTCTATGGAGTCGGTCTGTTATTAAGGACTTGGCGCTACCATCTGCTCATCAAAGGGGCTGCGCCTTCTATAGTCCCCGGCTTCGGCCAGATGACCCTGGTTACCATGGTTCGCAATATGCTGGTGGATTTCCTGCCGGCCCGGACCGGGTCTCTTTCCTATCTGGTTATTTTGAACCGGGTTTTTGCCCTTGACTTCGCCTCCTGTTTTTCTTCCTTCACCTATGCCGCCCTCTTTGATCTGCTGACCCTGGGTCCTCTGATGGCCGTCGTCCTGCTGGTGGACGCCTGCAGGGGAGCCCCCGTCCATCCCGCCTTATGGGGTCTGGGGATGGTCATAACGGTGGGGGGGATTTTCGTTATCGCCCTTCTGGAACCCTTATTCCGAGGCTTGTCCCGTTGGATTGATTTACGGAGCACTTCCTTCCCCAAAAAACATAGTTGGGCTGAGAAAATCGCCCAGGAACTGATGAAGGTCAGCCGTTCTTTCCTGGCCCTGCGCCGAACCCGTCTCTTCTGGCCGCTGTTGGGCCTTTCTTTAGTCCTGAGGACCATCAAATATACCCTGCTTTATTTGCTTTTATACGCAGTCATGGAGGCCCTGCTGACCGTGCCTGTCTCGCTGCCCTTCCTGGGAGTGATGTTAGGGATTATGGCCTCAGAGGTGGCCGCCAGCCTGCCGGTCAGCGGGGTTGCCGGATTTGGGCTGTATGAGGGAATCCTGGGGGGGGTGCTAGCCGGTCAGGGAATTGAGGCCTCGCAAGGGATATTTATTTCCTTTGCCATGCACTTGTTGTCCCAGATTTTTGAATACAG
Source organism: uncultured delta proteobacterium (assembly GCA_963743305.1). Lineage (GTDB taxonomy): Bacteria > Desulfobacterota > RBG-13-43-22 > RBG-13-43-22 > RBG-13-43-22 > CAVQSS01. Next base: position 175,488 of record CAVUPH010000013.1, on the reverse strand, counting down.
CCTGGGAGGCGCGGCCCTAGTAATGATAGGGATAAGCTGGTGGCGGTCAGCAGGCCGCCCTCTTAAGCCAAAGGAAAGGTAGGTATGCGTCTGGAACTGCTCTACACCCCGGGCTGTCCGAACCTGCAAAAGGTCCGGGATCTCCTTCGGGAAATACTTCATTCCCTGGGATTGAACCTGTCCCCCAGAGAAATAGAGGTATCCGACCCGGGCCAGGCCGAAGCAGAGGCTTTCCCCGGATCGCCGACCATTCGCCTTGATGGCCAGGATCTGGAACCGGAAAGCGCCCGAACCGTCGCCTCCGGCTGTCGGATTTATAAAACCGGGACCGGGGTACCGGATGGGCAACTACTGAAATTTAAAATCGCCCAGGCCGCCGGACTGAAAACAGTCCTTTTCATTTGCACCGGCAATGCGGTGCGTTCCCAGATGGCCGAGGCCCTGGTCAATCATTTTCTTAAGGGCCGCTGGGCCGCCTTTTCCGCTGGATTTTTGCCGGCCGGAATCAGTCCCCTGGTCGTCAAGGCCTTGAAGGAAATCGGGATCGATGCCGCCCGGCAGCCTACCAAACATCTGGATCTCTTTACCGGCTTGACCTTTGATCGGGTCATCACCCTTTGCTCCGATGCCGACCGGATGTGTGCCTTTTATCCGGCTTACGGCAACCGGGTCCACCTGCCCTACACCGATCCCCTGACCTTGTCCACCTTCGGCGTCGGCTGGAAAAGCCTTTTTCGGAAACTTCGCGAAGACATGAAAAAACGATTGATCCCTTATCTGGAGACTGAGAACGTTTGACAGGGGAAAGGAGAGGGGAAAAACTAACAAGAAAATAGTTTTTTTATATTAGATTTTTACATCCATTGTTAAAGACCAATTCTCAGAACAATGGATGTAAAAATCTAATCGGGGATCTTGACGTCAATCACTTCGGCTTGAAATATATCCAGGATATCGCGGATCGGGGGTTGTTCCAGGGTTTCCTTGATCACCTTCCGTTTTTTTTGGGTCTGCTGGGTCGGTGTCGATTGTTTTCCTTTGAGAGCGTTTTTAGCCCGCCCCAGCAGGCGAATCCTGACCTTCTTACCGCAAAAGGCCTGACATATTTCTTCCAGCCGCTTTTTGTTTCCATTCCCTTCCATCAATTCCAAATGAAAGGCATTGTCCTCAAAGTCCCATTCCAGGGTCTGGTCTTCAAGGATTCGAAGTTTTCCCTGGGCTAAATAAGTTGCCAAGGGTAAATTTTCCCTGCGGATATGCTCCAGCAGACGTTCCGGGTTTATTCCGCCGGCCCGGAGGCCGGGACCCGGATCAGGCTCGGGCGGGGCGGAAACCGGGGCCTCTAAAATGGGCGGCCTTTGGGCGGCGTCCTGGCGTTGGGGTTGGCGATATTCCTGTCGTTCCTCTCTGAGTGATGAATCGGCGGCCGGCCTCTCAGGAGAATTAAAACCCGGCGATTCCCCTCCCCGAGTTCCCTGCTCCAATTGCTCGAGCTTCTGAAGCAGCGCATCGATGGGGATCACTTCTTGCAACCGGGCCAGACGCAACAGAATCATCTCCAGGGCCAAACGGGGCTGCCCGGTTTTCCGCAATTCGCCCTCCGACTGGATTAGAAAATGCAGGCCGTCTTGAAGATAATCCAGGGAAACCGGGGCACTCAAGTCCTTTAACTCGCCGATTTCCCCGGTGGAAAGATCCAAGAGCGGCCCCTCTTCCTGCCCCATTTTGACCAAAAGCAGGTTGCGAAAAACGTCCACCAGGTCCTTGAAAAAGACTTTCAGGTCATAGCCGTATTCGTAGACCTCACCCACCAAGGCCATGATCTTTTTCAGATCCCCGCCGAGAACAGCCTGGCCCAGGTCCAGGAGCAGACGCCGATCCACCAGGCCCAGAATCTCCTGGATGATCGCCTCGTTGATCTCCCCCGGTGAGAAAGAAAGAATTTGATCCAGCAGGCTCAACGAATCCCGGATGCTGCCCTCGGCCTGACGGGCAATCAGGCGCAGGGCCTCTTCCCGATAGGCAATCTGCTCTTGCTCCACCAGCCGGACCAAATGCTTAACCATGGCTTCCGGAGAAATACGGCGAAAATGAAAAGACTGACAGCGGGAATAAATAGTCAGCGGGACATTGTTGAGTTCGGTGGTGGCGAAAATAAATATTGCCTGATCGGGAGGTTCCTCCAGCGTTTTTAGCAGCGCGTTAAAGGCCTCCTTGGTCAGCATGTGCACTTCATCGACAATATAGATTTTATAGCGCCCCCGGGCCGGCAAGTAACGAATATTTTCTCGCAATTCCCGGATATCGTCAATCCCCCGGTTGGAGGCCCCATCAATTTCAAAAACATCCAGGTTGCCCCCCTGGGTGATTTCCCGGCAGGAAGGGCAGTGGTTGCAGGGATTGGGGCCCGGCCCTTCCTGGCAGTTTAAGGCTTTAGCTAGAATACGGGCCACCGAGGTTTTGCCCACCCCCCGGGGTCCGCTGAACAAATAGGCATGGGCCACTCGGCCGGTTTTGAGGGCATTCTGCAGCGTCCGGGTTACATGAGGCTGCCCGATGACCTCTTCGAAAACCTGGGGGCGGAATTTCCGAGCTAAGACCAGATAAGACATGGTGAATCCGATAGAAAAAAGGGATGAAAGGGAGGTTTCCGGGTCATGCTTTTAATAATTAACAATTAACCGTTAATTGTTAATTATCAATTATCAATTATTTTAGTAAATTTGGTTGGCGGAGAGAGAGGGATTCGAACCCTCGGTACACCTTTTGGGCGTACACACGATTTCCAGTCGTGCCCCTTCAGCCAGCTCGGGCATCTCTCCGTTCGATTGAAACTAACAAAACATTTTCGGCTATTTTGGCGGAGAGGGTGGGATTCGAACCCACGGTACACCTTTTGGGCGTACAGCCGATTTCGAGTCGGCCCCGTTACAGCCGCTTCGGTACCTCTCCGGTTTTTATCTTCGCGTCTTAAAAAAACCCTGAATCAGCTCACGACACTCGGCTTCCCGAATTCCCGGGATCACCTCCAGGCGATGATTTAACCGCTGATCCAAGGATAGATCATACAAAGAACCCAAGGCCCCGGCTTTCGGATCAAAGGCCCCAAAAACGATCCGGGCTACCCGGGCCTGAATCAGGGCCCCGGCACACATCAGACAGGGTTCAACCGTTACGACTAAAGTGGTCCCGGGAAGCCGGTAATTATCAAGTTCCCGGGCCGCTCGGCGCAAAACGATTATCTCAGCGTGGGCCGTGGGGTCCGCCAGTCCCCGGGGATGATTGGAAGCGGCGGCCAGCCGTTCACCTCCGTTGCCTACCAGGATGGCGCCTATCGGGACTTCCTCCAGCCGGGCAGCCTCCCGAGCCTGATCCAGGGCCTCGCCCATCAGACGTTCCCAGAACCACCGGCCCTCGGATCCCAACCCCTCAGCCTTCTCCCGCGACGGCTTAATTTGTAAATTTTTTATACTAATAAACCCCTCTTCGACTGTCAAGCCATTTTAAGGACTGCTTTCTTCTTGGGCGTTTAATACGAAGATTGAATTGAACACCGCTAATAATTGACAATTGATTTTTAATCATTGATCTCATGCCAGCCAGACTTGTTCCAGGTAGGGCTGCAGCCGGTCATCGATCGCGACCAGCGGTCGATTACTCTGCAAATCCCAGGGGACAAAAACCGCTAAATCGGCCGGGGCCAAAAGGGCCGGTAGCCGGAGGTGGGACTTTAAAAAGTCCTGAACCGCGCCGATGGTCCGCTCAATGGTTTTATCCACCCGCAATTGCCGGTTCAGATCTTTTAAGGCTTCCCGACTTCGCAGTTGCGACAAGGCCTCTTCGGCGTGGATACCCGGAATCTTTTTTCTGAGAATATAGCCGTTGCCCCGCTCCTTAATCCATAACAGGGGGGGATTGACCAGCAGCCGCGAACCATGGATCCGGGAGTTTGAGGCCTTCTGACCCGCCTTTCTCAAGACGGCCTCCCGAGCCTCGGTTTCAGCGAACAACAACGGCGTGACTCTTTCCAACATGAAAACTTCTTCCTGGAGGACGATTTCCCGAAGTCGGGTGGGGTCAAAACCCAGGTCCAGCAAATCGCCGATGGTCAGGGTCAGAGGTTCCTTTCGGCCTGTTTTTCGAAGCCATTCCCGCAGGTACGGCCGGCAGTACAAGGGAAGTCCTTCGATGGCCCGGGTGGGATTTTTTCGAATCTCTTCCGGGAGCCTGTTCCAGAGAGACGCTTCGGTAAAAGACTTGACCGTAAGACCCGGTTCCCAGTTAAAACTGTACGCCTGGATGACCAACCCTTTGACCGAATCGGAAAAAGCAATTTGCTCCAGAGACTCACCCCCCGTATAGCCCAGCAGGTCCTGAATTTTTCGGCGAAAATGCAAAAATCGGGTGGTGAATTTGGTAAACATAAATCGCATCAAGGGGGTACTCTGGCCTTGGCGAAGTTCCTCCTGAAACAGTTTTTCCAAAGCCAGGTAGATCTGGTTGAATTCCCGAATGGTCCTTTTGACCATCTCCTCATTATCCCGCATCTCAATGACCGGCCGTTTCTTCTGGAGATTGAAAAGCAGCTTGGGCAGTTTTTCGGTCAGATTGTTGACCTTCATCGAAGCGGGACGATAGAACAGATAGTGTCCCGAGGGTTGACCCACCATCGTCCCGGTAAAGGCCTCCACGGGTTTCCAGCCCAACTTGGTGTAGAGATCAAAGGTAGGATCATCGGGAGGAATGATGTTGTCGAGTAAACCCAGAGCGCCCTTGCTCTCCACCAGCTCCTTGAAGGCTTCAACGATCCGACCTCCCAGGCCCTGACCCCGGAAAGGATGGTCGATTTCCACGTAAACCAGGTAATAACAGGGAACCGGTTTCCGGAAGTAAAGCATATTCAGGTACCCCAAAATCTCCCCTTCCCGCGTATAGACCTCGAAGGCCTGAAAGGGATGCTTCCGGTCAACCGCCCGAAACCGCTTGATCCGGCTGCCTTGGGCGGTGTGACGGATCAGTTGGTCCAAATCCGCGAAGACCTGACTGGAAGGGAGCAGCGGAGATTCCTGGGGGTTATCCTCCCAGGTCATCTCGATTAAGGACAGCATCTCTTTCAGTCCCAAACCGGCCTGCTGAAACTTCCTGGCGATCTGACCGGTTTGGGTATAGGGAGCATTAACAGGCATAACCTAATCACCATCAAGTAAAAAAGTTGTTCGTCAAACAAAAAAAGCCCTGAGGGGGCCCAGGGCTTTTTCCCGGGGCAGCCGCTTTCGGCCTCTGTCCCGGTCAGGTTTTACTGGAGAAGAGGTTCCAGTCTCCCTTAATCCGGGCAGACGCCGGAATAAAAGTAAAAATAAAAACAAGAAAAAAATATCTGCATCATCAAAGTCTCTTAAAACTGAGATTAAGCCGCTCCCGGGATCAAACCCAAAATCGGCTTTTCTGAAATTTGGTGGCGGTGCAGGGATTTGAACCCCGGACACTGCGGATATGAGCCGCATGCTCTGACCACCTGAGCTACACCGCCGAAATTATTTTTGTTCGGGCTTAAACAACCCTAAATCATAGCAATACAGCAGGCTGCGCCCGCTGGACAATAAAAGAAACCCTTGGGATTGAACGACGCCCACGACCAACTGTCTTTGGCGGTTGTTCTTGAAGTCTTCCACCCCGTAAGTGGCCACGTAGTCATTGATGGTCATGGTCCGCCAACCTTCTTTGACATTTGTCCCGTCCCAAGTGAGTGAATAAATCACCCCGCTGGTAAAAGACTCAAAGCGGTCGATAACATTCCAAAGGGAATCTTTATTCTTATTGACGATAATCTCCATTTTACCCGGAGTCAAACCCGGGACCACCACCAGTCGAGCCGGCAAATAGGTCCGCCCGACCCGATCACTCATGATGGTCCCACTGACTACATCGACGGTGGTAAATTGCTTCGAGGTAATCATATTTACGGTGCCCCCGTAATGGGCGGCGCTGGTGTATTCCACTTTCCCTTTATCGGACAGTATGACCAATTGATTCTTATCATTCAAATAGATAGTTTCCGGAGAACCGTCCCCGTTCAAATCCACCACGGTAAAATTGTAAATGTTTATTCCCTCGGGAAATTTCAAGACTTCCGTCGGGGTATAGCGGTTATCTTTCCAGGAAAGGATCTTGATGGGTCCGCCCAAGGCCCATTCCCCCCACCGCTGCTGCCCCAACAAAACCTGGCCCCGTCCCGGCAGACGATGAACCCGAAAAAGGTAGGGTATTTTTTCGGCGATGACCGCATAATTGCCCTGGTCCCAGGAGACCACCAGTGACCGATCACCGTCTTCACGGAAGTTGCTGACGAAAATCTGGGGCCTTCCGGCACCTTTGATATCCGCCACATCCACGCCGACATAGTTATCATTCCGCTCCCCCTTGATTTCCTTGAGCAACTCGAACTTTTCATCCTTGAAGCGGTAGATATAAACGGCTTTCTGACTGATGACCACCGTTTCTAGATTGCCGTCCCCGTCGAAATCGCCAAAGGCCAAATCCCGCATGGCGTATGGCAGTAGGCTGCTCCGCCAGATACCGGCCAGATCGAAACCGCCGGCGTTCATGTTGATCTTAGGGGACAGGGGTTTCAAGGTGAAATCCTTTAAGGCAATGGGCGCTTTCTCCCCGGCGGCGGTCGACCGCAGCTCAATCGGACCTTTGACGGCCGCCGCTGGGGTTCGGGGCCGCTCAAAGACCTTTTCATTGAGGTCTTCGATCAAGTCGTTTATTCGGGGAATGACTTCGTCCACTCCCTTGGTCTGGGTAAAGAATTTTTCTCCCGCCTGTTTTTTGTTCAGGGCGGCCACCCGCAGATCAATGCTGACACCGGTGCCGGCCATGGTCAGGCTCCCGAAAATCACGTAATCCGCCCCCAGATTTTTACCGATTTCCAAAGCCCGAGATTCATCGATTGACCCCGGGACCTTGTTCAAGGCCTTCTGCACCAGCGTCTTATCCAGCACCAGCACTTTCCCCTCCCAGGCTATCCGGGAGGCCATGATGTCCTGAAGGCCCTGGCGCAGGTAGTCCAGGCGGTCGGGGGCGTTGATGGTCAAGGGCAGAAGAGCCACTTTAGCGGTTTCAGCCGCCCCGAAAACGGTCAGTGGACAAAAAAAACAAAGCCCCAAAAGAAAAATCAACCCGGTTTTTAAAATTTTAGTATTCATAATTAGCCTTTCACCTTAACCTTTCTTATTTCCTCTGTCAACCCTTTAAGTTAGAACCTTTCCGACGGGAGAGGTTAAATGGCCGGTTGACAGGAAACGCTCTCTAACGGTAACATACAGGTATTAAAAGGCCATTTAAAATCTATTGCCGGGAGGGGCCCTATGCCGTTAGACGTTGCGTTGATCCGCCAGATGAATCAGCGGGTCCAGGAGGAATTGGCCAAAAAAGAAATGGAAGTGGTCCAATATTGGCTGGGAGAAATCCAACGGGTAGCGGATAGACGCCATCAGGATTTGTCCGGCATGCAACTCGACCTTAAAGCCTTGGTGCAGAAAATCCAGAATCGACTGAAGACGCTCAAAAGTGAGCGGTTGGGTTAAACCATGTACGAACTCAAGATTATCAGTCAATTTGCGGCCGCCCACCAGTTACGGAATTGCAGGCATAAATGTGAACAACTTCACGGCCACAATTGGAAGGTGGAGGTTTTCCTCCGCTCGGATCAATTGGATTCGGTCGGCTTGGTCAGAGATTTCGGGGAAATCAAGGCGGCCACCCACCAGGTCCTTTCCGAATTGGATCACCGTTTTTTAAATGAACTGGCCCCCTTCCGCGATCAGAACCCCTCTTCAGAATGGATCGCCCGGTATCTCTATCAGCGCCTCGGCGAGCAGATCAATGCCGGGGCGACCCGGGTGAGTCGCGTAGCCGTCTGGGAATCGGACACTTCCTGTGCGTCCTACTGGGAGAATGAACCCACGGATCCCCGGGCCTAGGTTAGCCGGTCCAGGCCGTCCAGATAGGGCCGTAGGGGCTCGGGAATGACCACGCTGCCGTCGGCCTGTTGATAATTCTCCAGGACGGCCACCAGCGTCCTTCCCACCGCCAGGCCCGATCCATTCAAGGTATGGACCAGTTCCGTCTTCGACTGGCCTGGGCGTTTCAGGCGAATATTCGCCCTCCGGGCCTGAAAGTCCTCGAAATTACTGCAGGAAGAAATTTCCCGGTAGAGACCTTGTCCGGGGAGCCAGACTTCAAGATCATAGGTCTTGGCTGACGAAAAACCCATATCCCCGGTGCATAAGGTTACCACCCGGTAGTGCAGTCCCAATCTTTTCAAGACTTCCTCAGCATTAGCCACCAGGGCCTCTAATTCCGGATAGGAGTTCTCGGGCAAAGAAAACTTGACCAGCTCCACTTTGTTGAATTGGTGCTGGCGGATCAGGCCGCGGGTATCCTTCCCGTGGGAACCGGCCTCGGATCGAAAGCAGGGAGTATAGGCTACAAACTTGATGGGAAGTTCGGCGGCCGACAGGGTCTCCTGCTGATAATAGTTGGTCACCGGGACCTCGGCCGTCGGGATCAAATAATAGTCCCAGCCTTCCAGCTTGAAAAGGTCCTCCTGGAACTTAGGCAATTGCCCGGTACCTAACATACTCTGGCTGTTGACTATGAAGGGCGGGAGGATTTCCGTGTACCCGTGTTCCCGGGTATGCAGGTCCAGCATAAAATTGATCAGAGCCCGCTCCAACCGAGCGCCCAGGCCTTTGTAGACCACAAACCGCGCTCCGGTAATTTTCGTGGCCCGTTCAAAATCGAGGATTTCCAGGGATTCCCCGATATCCCAATGCGCCCGGGGATCAAAGGAAAAAACCGGCTTTTCTCCCCAGGTACGGACCACCGGGTTGTCTTCACTGCTGTACCCCACCGGAACCGACTCATGGGGGATATTGGGAAGATTCAAAAGAAAATCCTGAAATTTTATCTCGATCCCGGTCAGGGCCTCATCCAGTTCCTTTATCCGCCTGGAAACCTCCCGCATCTCCCCGATGGTTTCGGGTGCTTCCTTTTTCTCCTTTTTCAGACGGCCGATCAGCTCGGAAACCACGTTGCGGCGGTGTTTTAATTCCTCCACTTCCTGAAGCATGGTTCGTCGCTCCCGGTCCAGGGCCTCAAAAGTTTCCCAGGGCAGGGCCTGCCCCCGCAAGGTCAGGCGATCCTGGACCCAGGACAGCCGCTCCCGAAGAATTTTTAGATCCAACATGATTTTCTCCTTTTTTGTAATTATTAACATGGGTTGGGTTCCGAGTCAAATGAATAAATGGGATTGACCCGAATTGGAAACTTAGATAAAAGGGTTGTTTTTTTTGATCGATGCATTATTTTAACTCGACTGCCCATTGATGGCTTGGGCGCCAAATAAACGAATCGACGAGTACCCTATTCAATCATGGCCGATACCCGGACTTCTAAAGGATTTTTAGCTCAAATTATTGATTTTTTTGCTTCGGTCAAACTGGCCATCGTCATCCTGATCACACTGGCTGCTACGTCCATCATCGGGACCGTTTTGCCCCAGGGCGAGCCTTTGGAAATGGTGGTCCAACGCTCTGGACCGACAACCGCCAGGCTGATCGCGTTTTTCCAGCTTCAGGACATGTATCATTCCTGGTGGTTTCAGTGGCTCTTGCTGCTCTTATCCGTCAACCTGATCGTCTGCTCCCTCAAGCGTTTCTCGAGTACCTGGAAGGTCATCCAGGCGCCGCCCCGCCCTGTGAGTGACGGCTTATTTGACACCCTGCCTTTCCGAAAAAAAATGCGCCTGTCCATTGACCTGGACTCTTCTCGGGATCGGGTGCACGCCCTTTTGGGGAAAAAATTCAAGGTTGTAAAATCCTTGGAGGCCCCTTCAGGTCTGGCTTTTTACGCCGAGAAGGGAAGGTACTCCCGTTTGGGCGTCTATTTAGTCCATTTCAGCATCCTGGTGATCTTTGCCGGGGCCATCGCCGGATCCCTCTGGGGTTTTAAGGGCTTTATGAATTTGAAAGAAGGGGAAACGAAAGACAAAATTACGATTGGCAACTCCGGCGGATTTCGGGCACTTGGTTTTTCCGTTCGTTGCGACCGTTTTCTGGTCTCTTTCTATGAAAACGGGATGCCCAAGGAATACCGCTCGGACTTGTCCATACTCGAAAGGGGCCGGGAGGTTCAAAAGGCATCCATCCGAGTTAATGATCCTTTCACCTATCAGGGAATTACCTTTTATCAGGCCACCTGGGATCGGGTGCCCTCGACTGTGGACCTCTCGTTGACCCAGGGTGACCAGGTCCGGAAAGTCACCGTGGCCCAAGGGCGGATCACGGAGATCCCCGGCACCCCCTACAGTCTTTCCCTGGAACGGTTTGTCAACGACCTTTCGAACTTTGGCCCGGCCTTGGGTCTGATCCTGCTTAAAGACGGCCGGGAAGTGGAACATAGCTGGATCCTGGCCGAGCATCCCGAGTTTCACGGCAATCAACTGGCCGACTTCCGGATCAAAGTGGAAGAGATGAAAACCCGGTACGTCACCGGCCTGCAGGTCAACCAAGATCCCGGCATCTGGTTTATCTGGATCGGGTCCTGCCTGATGCTCTTGGGCTTCATCGTGGCCTTCTATTTTTCCCATCAGCAGGTCTGGGTCTGGCTCCGGGAGAAAAAAGACCCCAAAGGGAAAACCCGGATGGAACTGGATTTTGGAGGAACGGCCCATAAGAATCGGGCCGGTTTTATCCTCAACCTGGAACGCCTGGTCAACCGCTGGGGGAGTGAATAACGTTTATTGAGGTTTAGTATGAAGAAAGGTCTTTTATGCTTTGCGGTTGCCCGCTCCGGGCATGAGGATTTAATATGAACAGCTCTTTTGTCCTGAGTATCGTCACTTTCGGCTATTTATTCGCCGCCGTGGCCTATTTGCTCTTACTGGTTTTCCGGAAAGATGCTTTTGGCCGTTTGGCCACCTGGATCACCCTGGTTGTCCTTGCTCTTCAAACCTGGGGCATCATCTGGCGCTGGATTGAATCCTATCAATTGGGGATCGGCCACGCCCCTTTTTCCAATCTCTACGAATCTCTTATTTTCTTTGCCTGGACCATCGCCTTCATTTACTTGTGGATCGAGTTCAAAACCGGGCTGAAAACCATTGGGGCCTTTACTTTGCCCTTTGCCTTTCTTTCCATGGCCTACGCCTCCTTTTCCCCGGATATGAATACCCGGATCCAGCCCCTGCTGCCGGCCCTGAAGAGCAACTGGCTGATCGCTCATGTCATCACCTGTTTTTTAGGGTACGCCGCCTTTGCCGTATCCTGCGGATTGGCTTTCATGTTCCTGCTCCGCGGGAAAAGACCGGAAAAAGCAAAGTCCTCCGCTGCGAAATCTCCAGGCTTTCTGCCGGAGCAGACGGTTCTGGATGATTTGGTATATCAAACGGTGATCGTGGGTTTTTTGTTGCTCACCGTCGGTATCGCTACCGGGGCCATCTGGGCCCATTCGGCCTGGGGAACCTACTGGAGTTGGGATCCGAAGGAAACCTGGTCGCTCATTACCTGGCTGGTATATGCCACCTTATTGCATGCTCGCATGATGAAAGGCTGGCATGGAAAACGGATTGCCTGGTTTTCCGTTATCGGCTTTGCCTGTGTGCTTTTCACTTATTTCGGGGTCAATTTCATTTTGTCCGGCCTGCACAGTTACGGGTCCGGTTAACTCACTTCAGCTTCTGCTCCAGCAAGGACACGTTCTCCCGATCCCCCAAGACGACCAGGGTGTCGCCCAGATGGATTTTGGTCTGGGAATAGGGGTTAAAGATCATATCTCCGGAATTCTTTTTGATGGCCACCACGATCAGGTTGTAATCCTTGCGGATGGCGGCCTCTTGAAGCGTGACATCATGAAGCTGGGAACCCTCTTTAACGGTAATCTCCTCCATAGATAAGTCCAGACTCTTGGTGTGCATGGCCAGTTCGATGAAATCGATAACCGTCGGCCGGAGGATGGTATTGGCCATGCGTCGCGCCCCGATCTCATAGGGCGAAACCACCTTATCGGCACCAGCCCGGATCATCTTCCGGCCGGAAGCCTCCTCAGCGGCCCGGGCCAGAATAAACAGGTGGGCATTCAATCCCCGGGCCGTTAGGGTGATGTAGACATTGTCGGCATCGGAGGAAACGGCCGCCACCAGGCCCTTGGCCCTCTCGATCCCGGCCTTGAGCAGAACGTCTTCATCGGTCGCCTCACCCAGAAGATAAAGAATCCCTTTTCCCTGGAACAGGGGTATGTATTCAGGGTCTTTTTCAATGACCACCACCTCCAGAGGTTTTTCTTTCAGAAGTTGGGTGACCGTCCGCCCGATTCGGCCGTACCCGCAAACGATGTAGTGCCCTTCCAGACGCGTCACTTTCTTATCCAATTTCCGCCTCCCATAAATATCCTTAATCGTCCCTTCAACCACTATCTCGGTCATCCGAGCTAGAAAATAAAAAATAAAACCGACGCCAGCCAGGATCAGAAAAATGGTAAAGATCCGGCCGGCCGGACTCAAGGGATGGACCTCCATGAAGCCCACGGTGGATATGGTGGTTATGGTCTGATACACGGCGTCCAACAGGCTCCAGTGAGGCCCTTCGATGAGGAGGAACCCTGCGCTCCCCCCCAGGAGGATAATCGAGAAGATCAGGCAATTGATCAGAATCCAGCGGGCAACGGACATAGCCTATTTATGGGCGAATCGGGCCGCCGCCAAACTTTTTTTCGAATCGACCACTTCCACGGAGAATTCGGCCAACGGTTGTGGTGAAGGGGGAAAGATGATCATGAACGGGGCCGTGGCCGATGGGGCCAAGTGAATCCTGGAGGAAAAGCGTTGCGGTTGGCCGGCGGCCAGGGTATTGATCTCGGCGAAGGACAACGTTTCCAGTTCCTCCGGATTCAAACTCCAACCGGCCGCTACTTCCCGGGTCGCCACCACCTGCTGGACGGCGTTTTTCAGATTCCCGCGCAAATGGATAGAATCACGGGGATGGCTGTAGCCGTTCACCACCTTCCCCTCCACCACGAAAAAACGGCCCTCCAGGGGATTGGTTTTGAAATAACCCTTGACCTCCTGTAAGCGAATTTTTTTAGCGCCCCGCGGATCGGAGTCCAGAAAAAAGACTTTTTTGACGGTTTCGCCGAATTCCTGGTCGGGTTCCAAGAGTTGCAGATAGGAATAGCGGACGGTAATGACCAAAAGCAGCAACAGCAGGAAAAACCCGACCATGGCTCCGACCCGACGCTGGGGAGGTCCTGGGAAGGCGGTCATGATCTCTTCTTCCCGCGGAAGGTTGGGCTCTTCCGGGATAGCCTCTTCCGGAGACGGTGCTTCCTTCTTAGCCGGGGCCTCGGCCCAAAAAACCCGGCCGCACCGACTGCAACGCACCTTGGAACCGTTTTCCCCTAATTGATTTTCATCCAATTGGAAGGTCGTTTCACATTGGGGACATTGAATCTGCACGGCGTTCTCCTAAAATAATCTAACCCAAAGACAACAAACGATAAATTGCCGGGAGCTGTCGGTACTGCTCGTTGAAATCCAGGCCATAGCCGACAATAAATCCCGAAGGAACGACAAACCCCACGTAATCAATGCACACGGGTAATTTCCTCCGTTCGCTCTTATCGACCAAGGCGCAGATCCGGACAGACTCAGGGTTCTGCTCTTTTAAGGACCGGCACAAAAAATCCAGCGTCAAGCCGGTATCGATGATGTCCTCCACAATCAGCACCGACTTCCCCGCCAGGGGAAATTCCGTCGGTTTGATTACCTTTATCCGACCCTGGCTCTCACTGCCGCTGCCATAGCTGGACAAGCGAACAAAATCGATCTGGACCGGAATGGTCATTCGTTTCACCAAATCGGCCAGGAAGATGAAGGCCCCGTTCAAAACCCCGATCAGGATCAGTTCCCGTCCCCGATAATCCCGGGAAAGGATCCGGGCCAGCTCTCCTACCCTTTTCTGAATCTCTCGGCTGCTGAAAAGGCGTTCTTTTGGGGGGGTTCGGGACATGGATGGCTCCTTTTTCTTCCGAAATTGAGAATAGTCCAAAGACAAAAAAAAGTCAATCAGGATGGATGGTTAAATCGGACCTGCGCCTGCGGGGGGAGTTGACAGGAAATATCCGCCTGTTCAAGCGATTCCTTGGTGAACTCAGATCCTGAGGGCGACAATTTTGACATCGGGCACCATTCATGTTAAATATTAAATCAGCATCCACGGGTGGGGTATCCTCGAAGCATGCAAATATCCGGATTACTGGTCATTGTCAGATCGAAGCAATCCCCCAATGAGGGTACCACGATCCCCAAGTTCAATCGGAGGGTTGCTTCCCCCGGATCAAGTTCGCAGCTATGCCTGTTTTTTTCTTGAATTTTGGCCGGCCTACGTTTATAAATTTAAATTTTTCCGACGGAGGTGGGGCATGGCCGATAGGGCATTTTTATTTCCAGGGCAGGGTTCTCAGTACGTGGGCATGGGCCAGGAGATCCATGATCAATACCCCACGGCCCGCGAGGTCTTTGATCGGGCCGAAACGCTGCTTGACCTGCCTCTCCGAAAGCTGTGCTTCGAGGGACCCCTGGAGGAACTGACCCTGACTCGAAATCTCCAACCGGCGGTGACCGCGGTCAATCTGGCCGCCTTGGCCGTGTTGGAAGATTTGGGATATCGGCCGGCGGCCGTGGCCGGCCACAGTCTGGGTGAATACTCGGCCCTTTACGCCGCCCGGGTCATTTCGCTTGAATATACCTTGAAACTGGTCAAGGCCCGGGGGGCACTCATGGACCAGGCGGCACAAAAGGTTCCAGGAGCCATGGCGGCTGTGATGGGATTGTCCCCGGAGCAATTGGAGTCCATCCTGGCCGGATTGCAGGGCCAGGGGGCCATCGGCGCCGCCAATTTCAATACCCCGGAACAGACGGTCATCTCCGGCTCCCAGCCCCTGGTAGAGGAAGCCCGCCGCCGGGTGACGGAACAGGGAGGAAAGGCGGTTCCGCTGGCCGTCAGCGGGGCCTGGCACAGCCCGCTCATGGGGGAGGCCCTAGAGTCTTTTCAGAAAGAATTGGCCGCCGTACCCTTTCAGCCCCCCCAATGCTCCCTCTACTTGAATGTGACGGGAAATGCGGTTCAAGACGCGGGACAAATCAAAGAAATCATGGGGCGGCAGATGGGAAGTCCGGTCCGCTGGGTGAATATCGTCCAACAAATGCGAGCAGACGGACTTACCCGATTTCTGGAGGTGGGCCCCAAAAAGGTCCTTTTGGGATTAGTGAAAAAATGCCTCCCTAAGGAGTTTGCCTATACCGCTTTCAACGTGGAAGACGTGAAGAGTCTTCAGGCTTTCACCGCGGCGAATACTTAGGATCTGTAGACAAATAACCTTGACAAAGCGACACTACAACCGTTTGCCCTGAGCTGCGAGCCTGTCGAGCAGTCGAAGGGTGAACGATACGGCCATGCTTCGACTGGCTCAGCATGAACGGAGATACCGCGGCATGGTATGGCTTATTCCTTTACGGGTTCTTAGCAAAACATATGGGTGTTGGAGTGTTGGAGTTTTCCTTAAAGACCTTTCTTCCATCACCCCCATTGCTCCATTACCCCATTACTCCAGTATAAGATTTTAGAGGATTCGTTTTATGCCCAAAGTCAATTTTCAAGAAGAACGTTGTAAAGGCTGCCGGCTTTGCGTCTTGGCCTGCCCGAAAAAAATCATTGCCTTAAGCGATCGGATCAACAACCAGGGATATACCGTGGCCTGTCTGAAAGATGAGGCCTCCTGCACCGGTTGCGCCCTCTGCGCCGAGATGTGCCCGGATGTGGCGATAGAGGTCTGGAAGTAGTGGATCAGATTTTATGCATTCACAAAAAGAACCCACTGGCTGTCATTGCGAGGAGCGAAGCGACGAAGCAATCCCCAAAGCCGGCACTCATATGCTTCACCGGAGGATTGCTTGGCTCCGCTCGCAATGACGGTTTTTGAGAATTTTTGCAAAACCTTCTAATTTGAATAAATAGGGAATCGCATGACTAAACCAAGCACTGATTTAATCAAAGGCAACGAAGCCATCGCCATGGGGGCCATTGCCGCCGGATGCCGCTTTTACTTCGGCTACCCCATAACTCCCCAGAACGACATCCCGGAATACATGTCCCGGCACCTGCCACTGGCCGGAGGGACTTTCATCCAGGCGGAGAGCGAAGTGGCCTCCATCAATATGCTCCTGGGCGCTGCGGCCACGGGCGCCCGGGCCATGACCTCCTCCTCCAGTCCGGGCATTTCCTTAAAGCAGGAAGGAATCTCCTATATGGCCGGTTCCGAGATCCCGGGGGTCATCGTCAACATGAGCCGCAGCGGACCGGGCCTGGGGGGTATTTCCCCTTCCCAGGGGGATTACTTTCAGGCCACCCGGGGGGGAGGCCACGGCGACTATCGGACGCTGGTCCTGGCCCCTTTTTCCGCCCAGGAGAATTACGACCTGACCATGAAGGCCTTTGACCTGGCCGACCAGTACCGGAACCCGGTGATGGTCCTGGGTGATGCCCTGCTGGGGCAGATTAAGGAACCGGTCACTCTGCATCCTTACCAGCCCAAAGAATTTCCCAAGCCCTGGGCCCTGACCGGGGCCGTGGGTCGCAAAGCCCAATATCTGAAAAGCCTTTATCTGACCGAGGGGGAGTTGACCGTCCACAATTGGAACCTCTTCCAGAAATACCAGCGCATGAAGGCGGAGATCGAATACCAGACCTATTTGATCGAAGATGCCGACCTGGTGGTGGTCTCCTTCGGGTCCGTAGCCCGAATCATCAAGTCCTCCATCGATATGGCCCGGGAGCAAGGGATGAAGGTCGGACTTTTCCGCCCCATCACCCTGTACCCCTATCCGGAAGAACCCCTCCGGGAACTGTCTCGCCGCATCCGCCGTTTTTTTGTGGTGGAACTGAACACCGGCCAGATGGTGGAAGACGTCAAGCTCTCGGTGGACAAGGGGGCGGATGTGGATTTTTACGGACGTCCGCCCGGGTCGATCCCTACGCCCAATGAATTGTTCGATGAGATCAAAAAAGTGTACCGGTGTGGTTAAAATGTTTTTCAAGAGGTATTACTAATGAAACAAGTATTCAAACGCCCCGAGAGTTTAATCGACGTCCCTTTCCATTTCTGCCCTGGCTGCCATCACGGGATCATTCACCGCCTGGTGGCGGAATGTATTGATACCTATCATCTCCGGGAAAAGACTATCTGCGCCGCCTCGGTGGGTTGCTCGGTCTTCATGTATGATTATTTTGACGTGGATGTTTGCGAGTCTCCTCACGGCCGAGCCGCGGCGGTGGCCACTGGCATTAAACGAGCCCGCCCGGATAATTTCGTATTTACCTATCAGGGCGACGGAGACCTGGCCTCCATAGGCATCGCCGAAAGCCTGCACTGCGCCAACCGGGGAGAAGGGGTCACCATCATCTTTGTCAATAATACCGTTTACGGCATGACCGGGGGACAGATGGCCCCCACCACCATGCTGGGGCAGTCCACCACCACCAGCCCCTACGGCCGGGATTTCCACAACGAAGGCTATCCGATCAGGATGGCGGAGATCATGGCTGTATTGGAGGGAACGGCCTTCTCCGCCCGAGTGGCGGTCCATACACCCAAACACTTGATGACGGCCAAGAAGATGTTAAAAAAAGCCTTCGAAGTCCAAATCAACAAACTCGGTTTTGCCTTTATCGAATTCTTGTCGAGCTGTCCCACCAACTGGAAGATGAGCCCGGAAAAGGCCAACCAACGGATCCAGAACGAAATGATCCCCTATTTCCCGTTGGGTGTTTTCAAAGAGAAGGAGGCTTAGATGTATTTCGATATTATTATCGCCGGATTTGGGGGGCAGGGAGTCATGTTCATCGGCAACCTTCTGGCCTATGCCGCCATGGAAGAGGGGCGGCAGGTTACCTACATGCCGGTGTACGGCGTGGAAATGCGGGGCGGAACGGCCAATTGCACGGTGGTCGTCTCGGACCGGGAAATTGGCTCCCCGATTATCCATCATCCGCTCGCGGCGGCCGTGTTGAATAAACCTTCCCTGCTCCGGTTCGGGCCCATGGTCCAGCCGGGAGGAACGGTATTTGTTAATTCTTCCCTGATTGATCTTCAGGATGCCTCCTTTGAAGGCCCGAAGATTGTCCCCATACCGACGATGGAACTGGCCGCCAAGGCCGGGGAGAGCCGCATGGCCAATATGACCATGCTGGGCGCCATTGTGGAAGAAAGTCGGGTGGTCTCCTTAGACGCGTTGATCCATTCCCTGACCAAGGCCCTGGACAAGCGCTATCACAAGATGATCCCCATCAACTCCGCGGCGCTGCAGGAGGGGGCGAGGTATATCCGCGAGGGGCTTAAGGTTTAGCACGAAAATAGACGCCAGCCACGTTTGGTATTGTTATTAATTTATAATTATCGAAAATTGCCCACAAAAGGAGCCGTATTGTTGAGCGACCGCCGGTTATCGGCGGAGACCGGGGAGCTGGACCCCACGCCGGTGGGTCGGCCATTATAAAAAACATCCGGATTGGACCAGTGGTTGATCCGAGGACAGCCCAAAGGGCAATCGTAGGCCATAATAGTCCGAAAAGATTGGTCCGGGGCCTGATATCCAAAGGAATAGGGATAACTCCCCGAACCTCCCGCGTTGGCCCGATCGTGTTCGCTGCCCATGTTGTGCCCCATTTCATGGGCCAGGGAATAATTTCCGGTGGCACACTCCCAGTTCACCAGGCTGAACCCAAAAGGGGCGAAGGCTGTCGAGGGTGTAGTCATCAGGTATCCCAGTCCACAAAAATTCCCATCGTTCACCAAGAGCACCACCAAATCCGCCCGGTTGATCTCTCTCAGGGGATGCACTTGGTCCATGAAGCCGTCGTTCGTCCCCTGCAACCGGTCCAGAGTGACATCCCAATCAAAAAAGGCTTCGGAGTAGGCCACTTCCAGGGTGTGGACCAGGTTGATCCGCTGGTCGATCCCGCTGTTGGCATAACCGGTATTGGTTTCACTCACCGCCAGGGCAATCAAGGCGTTGACGGCCGAGATTCCTCCGGCCGCTGCCAGCGCCCTCGAGGTATACCCCACCATTACATCGACTATCGGGGGCTTAAAGATCGCTGGCAGAAAAAGTTTTTGAAAAATAACCGCGAGCCCTTTCTTTTCGGGAATTTTTTCGGCCCCATCCTTCCCCGTCAGGACCGGAATGGGAGCCCCCTCCTGTGGATAACCGCCGGGATCCACTTCTCGAATGCGGTGAAATCCCTCCCCCAGAAAGCGTATCTGAAACCTTCCCCCGGGAGAACTGACATTACCCACCAAAAGGCCGTCCTTCATCACCAGGGTCACTTCGCTGGCCGGGTTCCCTTCCAGCCCCCCCTGCCAAATTGTTTCCCGGTTGGGGGTGACCTCGGTCCGCCGGACCCAAGCCGTATAAACGGTGTCTGGGAACAAGTTCAACCGAACGGTTTTCTTCCCCTTTTCGTCGTTTTCTTGAACCGCTCCAGCCTCTAAGGCCTGCCAGTTGATTTTTGCCACTCTGGACCGCTTAACAAAAGGTGGTTCCGCTTGCCCCAGTCGATCGGGCAAGATCGCCTCCAGGAATAAGTCATTCGTTGCCGCCGGACAATCCTGTCCCCCAAAGAGGAAAATCATCAGCCCCAAAGCAATCAGGGCGGCCAATCGCCTCCTTGGCCGAGCCGTTCGGCCTTGACCTTTCCCTCCATTACTATCGCTTTGACCATCATTTTGCACGGGTGAGTTCTCCCCTATTCAAGATGAGCTATATCGGATGGCTCCGCTTTGCTGCCCTTTTAAAATTTTACCCTCTTCCTCCAGATATCTCAAATGAGAAATGGCTTCCCCGGTGGCAAACCATTTTTGGGTCACCGGGAAGGCCTCCCAGGAATCACACTTGATATCCCAGGTCATCCGGGAGGCAACGCGATAAGCGCTCTGGGGTCCGCTATTGAGGATTTCCAGGACTTCCGCCAAACGATTTTTATGGTGCCTCTTCAGTTCGTCGATCCGGGAGCGATGGTCCCGGATGAGCCGCCGGTGTCCCGGCAGGACCTGGTCCACTTCCAGGGCCGCCGTTTTATCGAGGCTGGCCAGGTACCATTTTAAAGGATTCTGAATATCGGTCCAGCATTGAATGTTGGGGGTGATGTCGTCCAGGATATGGTCGCCGGCGATGAGAATCTTTCGCTCGGCCTCGTAAAGGCAGATATGCCCCAGGGTGTGACCGGGAGTGGTGACGCAACGGAATGAATAACGACCGCATTCGATGAGGTCCCCGTCGTCCAGGAGGCTCAGGTCCGGTATCCACTGGGTGCCGTATTTTTTCCCCGGGTGTTTATCCAGGGCGGCCCGCAATTGCTCTTCCGGAAAACCGTTTCGGCCGCCGTAGGCGATCATGGCCTCGAAGCCTTCCCAGGATTCGATCAGCTCCTTTTCGGGACGGCTGAAGAAAATGCGGTTGGAATCCGTGGCCAGCTTGTTAACCAGCCCGAAGTGGTCGGCGTGCAAGTGGGTGATGAAAATATCGGTTCGCTTCAAATCGACGGACAACTTCGCCAGGCCGCTCTGCATGGCCTCCAGGCACTCCCGTCGATTGAGGCCGGTGTCGATGATCAGGTTCCGGTCCGGACTCTTGAGGACATAGGAATTGAGGTATTTGAGCGGGCTCTCCGGCAGGGGGATTTCCAGCCGGTAGAGATCGGGATAGATTTCATCGGGCATATTCATCACCTTTGATTATGTAGAGTTACCTGAGAACACTATACCATCAACCCGGCTGGTTCCCTATGAAAAAGCATCCAGTGGCCAAAGACTCGGCTATCCATTGATTGACAATGCCCGGCGCCCAGGCTATTGGAATGGCTACCCGGTTGAATGTCTCTTTAACCCTGCCTTGACCTTTTGAGTGGCATCCCTTATAGTTATCAAATTAACCCCTAATGACTTGGAGGTGGACCCATGCAAATCAACATCGAAAAGAATTTGGTGGAATTTACTCCGGAAACCGCCGACGAAACCAAAAAAATCGAAGCGCTCTGGAGAATCATGATCGACTGTGTCCGTTTCAGTAAGAAGTTGGTCCCGGTCGGCGAATTTCTCCCCCAGAAAAACAAATTTGCCCGCTTTGCTATTGAAGGCTTGGAAGTAAAAGGAGCCGGGGAGTACGCGGAGGTGCATATGGATAAGGACGGCCGCTGCTACTGCCAGACCTGCAACAAATACGCGGACCTCAAGAAAGGGGACCGGATTCCTCCCTGCTGCGGCAAGTTGATGGAGGTCCTGGATTAATTTGATTGGACGGTTCAAGGCCTGTGGGGCTGAGCTTCAGATCCTATTTTCACCCTGGTTTGATAATCCCTGAGGGGGTCACTATGTTTTTCCGAGTAACAAAAGATCACTTTGTCGTTTCCTCTTTTCTATTGATTCTCACTCTGCTAATTTTAGGTTCTGGCGGAACGGTGCAGGCAGCCGCTCTGATCGATGTCCCCTCGATCAATCCCCCTGCCCTGACCCCGGTCCAATATTACCCCAACCATTATCCACCCGGCTATTATCCCCCGACCCCGGACAATTATCAGGGCACCAAAGGGGCCAAAGGTTCCGGCTGGATTTTTATCGAAGTTGAACCATCGGAAGCGGCGGTGTATATCGACGGACACAAGCTGGATCCCCGGGAAGACAACACCTATGAGGAAGGGGTGTTGGCGGGGCGGCACAAGGTGGAGGCCAAGAAAGGGGGCTACCGGGATTATCTGCGGTTTATCGACGTTTACCCGGGGGCCAAGGAGAACCTGACCATTAACCTGAGAAGAATAGAGTAACCCGTTGCCTATCAAAGCGATCGGGTTTGACCTCTTCAACACCCTGATCATGGCCGGACCGGGGGCCGTCGGGGAGGCTTTAACTAGGCTCACCGACAAGCTTCGCGCCGACGGGCTGGATCTTGATCCGGCCCGGTTCCAGACCGTTTATCGCGAGGCGGCGGTTCGCTTCATCCAAGAAGCTCACCGGGAAGGAAAAGAAACCCACAACCGATTCTGGATCAGCGCGGCGTTAACGGATATGGGGTATCCCCTGGTTCCGCAGGATGCCCGGGTCGCCGCGGCCGTGGAAGCCTACTTCTCGGCCTTTTATCCCTTCTGCCGTCTGATCCCCGGGACGGGCGAGATGTTGGCCGGTCTACAGGGCAAATACCGGCTGGGCTTACTCTCCAATTTCACCCACCCGCCCGCGGCCCGCGGCCTGTTGGACTACTTTGGGCTGACTTCTTATTTTGAGGTAATCTTGATCTCCGGGGATTTAGGATACCGGAAACCCCATCTCTCGGTTTTCGAACAACTGATCAGCGAATTGGGGGTAGAAGGAGATCAAATTTTTTTTATCGGGGACGACTGGGAATCGGACATCCAAGGGGCGAAGGAGGCCGGGCTGAACCCGGTTTGGATGACCTATGTCCGGGATAACCAGGTCCCGACCTTTCCGGGCTACACCGCGGCCCGGGAGGAAGAACCCGATTTCGACGTCCCTCGCATCTCCCACTGGCAGGATCTAAAGGAACTGCTTCCTTAAGGACACCCTCCTCATTTGAAAATCCAGGATCTTTATGCCCTGATCCCCGGGGTCCCTTGCCTTCCGGGTTGTACGGCCTGCTGTCAGGCCTTTGGAATACCTTCCCAGACCAAGATAGAAACCCGGCGTATCAAAAAGTACCTAAAAACCAACGGAATCATTTTCAAGTTAGCCGAGGGCACTACCTGCCCCTATGTCTCCGAACGAGGCTGCACCATCTATCCGGTCCGACCCTTAATCTGCCGCCTCTTCGGCTCCGCTCCCAACCTCCTGTGCCACCTGGGCGCCAGGCCGCTGATCCTGCTGCACGAGGACGAAGAAGAGGAAATCTGGCATCTATACCGGACCAACTTCTTTTAATCCGCTAGCCCGGTCGGACACGGCCGGTAGAGCCACCGCCGCCTGGAGCAGGTCATAGGCCCCACTGCTGGCCGGTCGGTAATCCACCAGGGCCACAAAATGCAGCTTGTTCCAATCCACAACGGTCAGGTCGGGCGTCTCCAGCGTAAAGGTCGCCGAGGCCCCCGAAGCCAGTGCGGTGGAGAGATTCTGAAATACGGCCGACCGCGCATACCGGGAAGTAACCCCCACCTTGGCGTCTTCATAGACCACGGCATGGACCGCGGCCTTGTTCTCCGCATAGGACAGGGAGACGCCGCTTTGGTTAGTCACCTGGATGGAAAAGGTAACCTTGTTGCCGGTCCGATGCCAGGTGGCCTGCACATGGGCCTGGGGCGGCCTTGTCAATTCCTGATCCACCATGTTTTTATAAGGATTATAGAAGTTGGGATATCCCCCGCTCATTACCTGGTGGCCGCTGTCGGCGATCACCAGGGGATTCGTGGCCGATCCTCCCCCATAGGCGGCCCAAAATTTATTGTATCGGGAATTATAGACTGCTTCGGGAGACAAGGATAGCATCGGGATCAAGAATAAAATCAAGAGCAAAAACCGGCAAAAATCTGTTAACGAACCTTGCTTTTTCATTCCAGGCCTCCTGGTATCAAATGGGGATAGGTTGATCTATTTATGGTGAAAAACAATAGGCGAAAAGCCGGATTCATGGGAAATCCCTCCGGTTATTGGGTTGGGTAAAAAGGCTCTTCTCCGGCGGCCCCTCGGACCAGCAAGGGGCCGCCGCAGTCGGAACAAAATATGCCGGCCAAAACCTTGGTTTCCGAAGGTTCCCAGGCATCCGGAGGCAGATCTGCCAGTACGAGATAATTCGATATACCGCACTGGAGGCAAAGGCACTCCCTTCGTTCGACCGGGTCCGCCTCCCCGAGCTGCGGCGAGATTTTTTTTCGTTTGTTGGTAGCCATTCTTGATTTATTCTTCATCTGGTAACCCCTTTTTCCGTTTCTGCCGATGGATGGTTTGACTATCCGCTTAATCTGCCGTTTTCTTTTTTTCCCTTGTCTCTGATTGGGATGGTATTATAAAATTTTTTTTCAAATTTCGATACGGGATATCTGTGGCCCTGGGAAAAATGCTTCACCATTTCCAAGTAGTTGGGCTCCTGCTGACGGCCTCGGCCATCATCATCCTGCCCCGCTAAAGATCTCCGCTGCCTCTTCCGGGAATTACCTGCCGTCGGCATTTAGATCCTGGAGTGGCGTCCCTTCTCTGACCGTGAAAAATATTTTCACCTTCTGGCCTAAACGGGGCTGCGATGCTCCGAGCGAAAACGGTCTCTGAGGCCAGAGTATCGATGGAGACGGAGGACCGGATGACTATATGCAACCACCATACATCAGATGTGTCCCAACACCTAGGAATACGACTACGACGACCTTTTAGGCCATTGCAACTGCCATTACAGCACCAAATTCACTTGCTTTTGTCTCCCGGAGCAGTATAATTTATAGATACATTAGGGTTTAGGTAGGCCGACAAGGGGGTTTACCAGGACGACACCCCGCGGGACATTCCGGTACTCACCGTCACCTCCAGCGCTCTGACCCGCGGTCGAAAGGCAATCCTGTCCCACGGGTTCGGCGGCTGCCCTTCCAGGCCGAGCGACGAGGCCCTCCCCCCAAAAACCCCGCGCGATCGGAAGATAATGGTTGAGGATAGCGCATGGCAAGTATCTTGATCGTTGACGACGAAGAACAGATGCGTCGCTTGCTGGACCGAACACTCTCGACGAACGGTCATGCCTGTACCCTGGCCGCTAATGCGGCGGAAGCCCGAAAATGCCTGGGTGAACAAACCTTCAATCTGGCGCTCTGCGATGTGAACATGCCGGGGGAATCCGGCATTGATTTGGCCAGGCATATCGCGACGGAGTATGGGGACACAGCGGTCATCATCGTGACGGCGGTGGATGATTCTAAAATCGCCGACGCCGCCATCCAATTGGGGGCCTGGGGGTATGTTTTAAAGCCTTTTAATCTTCACGAGCTCCTCATTAATATCCGGAATGTCTTGCGGCGGCGAAAGTTGGAGATCGCCAACCGCATGTACCGCCAGGAGCTTGAGCAGATGGTGGAGGAGCGAACCGCCAAACTGAAAAAGGCCCTGGAGGGGATCATACAGGCGATGACCCGGACGGTTGAAGCCCGGGACCCCTACACCGCGGGCCATCAGCGGCGGGTGGCCGATCTTGCCGCTGCCCTGGCCACGGAAATGAACCTGACGAAAGATCGCCTGGAAGGGATTCGCCTGGCCGGAATGATACATGATCTGGGAAAAATATCCGTGCCCGCGCAGATACTGAGCAAGCCGAACGAGTTGACGGAAAATGAATTCGAGCTTATTAAGACGCACCCCCAAGCCGGCTATGCTATCATAGCCGATATTGAATTTCCGTGGCCGATCGCCCGAATAGTATTAGAGCATCACGAGAAAATGAACGGCAGCGGCTATCCCCAGGGGCTTTCGGGAGAGGATATTCTTCTCGAGGCCCGGATCCTGTGTGTTGCCGACGTAGTGGAAGCCATGGCCTCCCACCGGCCTTATCGCCCGGCCAGGGGAACCGATCTCGCGCTGGATGAGATTCTCAGAAACCGGGGCGTACTCTACGACCCCGGGGTTGTGGATGCTTGTCTGCGCGTGTTCAAGAAAGGGGCGGTCAAATTCGAATGACTGCCGGGGAAAAGGCCGGAGGCGATTGAAGGCAAAAGGACGCCGTCGCTTCCGAACTTCCGTTCGAGACTCGGTCGGCAGAAACCCGCCTTTGGCGTTTCAAGGAGGATGAGGATGAATCCTCAAATTCTAGTGGTCGATGATGATCCGGCAATCCGGGTATTGTTTTATAAATACCTGGCTGAAGCCGGTTTTATCGTCTCTGAAGCCTCCTCCTTGAAAGAAGCTCGGGAAACCATCCTGAACCGGCGCTTTGATGCCCTCTTGCTCGATTTAAACCTTCCCGACGGCAATGGGCTGGATTGGATACCGGAACTCCGGGAAAATTATCCCGGGCTACCCATTATTGTCATCAGCGGGGAAGGCGACATCCCGAAAGCCGTGGAAGCCATGCGCCGGGGTGCGGATAATTTTCTGCCCAAGCCGGTAGAAATGGCCGGCCTGCAGATTTTTCTCCAAAAGGCTCTGGAATGGGGCGCGTTGCGCCGGCAGCGGACGGCCAAAGAACGATCGAACTACCGGGAGAATTTTTTTTGGGGGCCGAGTCCGGGCATGGCCTTGGTCAAAGAACTCGCCTCTCTGGCGGCTGAGAATGACTCCACGATATTAATTTTGGGAGAAACCGGAACCGGAAAGGGATTGCTGGCCCAATGGATACACCAACACGGCCAGCGCGGATCCGAACCTTTGGTTGAAGTGAATTGTTCCGGTCTGAAAGGAGCACTGATGGCCAGCGAACTTTTCGGCGTTGTTCGCGGGGCTTTTACCTCGGCCATCCAGAACCGGCAGGGACTGATCGAGATTGCCGATCGGGGCACCCTTTTCTTGGACGAAATCGGTGATATGGACTTGGAGGTTCAGGCCCAATTCCTTAAGGTCATTGAAGATAAATGGTTCCGTCGGGTTGGAGATGTGAAATCCCGCCACAGTGACTTCCGGCTGTTGTGCGCGACCAATAAAAATCTGGAAGAAGAGATTGCCCAACAGCGATTCCGCAAGGACCTGTTTTTCCGCATACAGGTGTTTCCCATTCAAATTCCTCCTTTACGGAGACGGCTGGAAGATATGGAGGGACTGGTCTCCCACCTCCTGGCTTCAATGGCAAAATCCGAGATCGGGGTGCCGACGAAAATAATCAAGCTGTTGCAACAATACCCCTGGCCCGGGAATGTCAGGGAATTGCGAAATATCCTGGAAAGGGCCTGTTTGCTATCACGGGGCGCCCCCCTGGCCGAGGAGCATTTTCCCGGCTTATTGGGCACCAAACCTATCTCCAGTCTCGGGACCCCTCCTGAAGACTACCAGGGGAACAAGGCCTCGGCCATCTTATCAACCCTGAAGGAGCATCAAGGAGAAGTCGCCCAGACGGCCAAAGCCCTGGGGATCTCCCGGGCGACGCTCTATCGGAAACTGAAAAAAATAAGAAATCAAAATAATTAATCCGTCTCATATTTCTCAGAAGTGAGACAAATCGTCTCGTCCAAACCGGATATCGAGTTCAACCCCCGTGGGCCTGCTTCAATAACTCCTCGTTAATCCAGCCTTTGTCTATATTCGCCTTTCCTGGCATGGTTCTTGAGTATAATTCCATTAACAAGTCTAAGATGCAACCTTTCGGGAGATGAAATGAAAATAGATTCACATCCAATCTTGGTCGTAGAGGACGAGGAAAATATCCTCCGACTCATTGCTAAAGAGCTCCGTTCGCATGGTTATATCTGCCAGTTGGCCAGAAATGCCAAAGAAGCGCGGGCTCTCCTGCAGCGCCAGATCTTTTCCTTGATCCTCAGCGATATCAATCTGCCCGGGGAATCCGGTCTCGAATTGATTAAATTTGTCGCCCATCGGTATCCCGATACGGTCATTATCATGGAGAGCGGGATAGATGACCTGCGGACTGCGGAGGAAGCCTTGGTTATCGGCGCCTATGGATACCTGATTAAACCCTTTAGTTTGAATCAACTGATGATTCAGGTGTCGAACGCCCTCCGCCGCCGCGAATTGGAGATTGAAAACCGGCGCTACCTTCAGAACCTTGAAACCAAGGTCAGAGAACGAACCCAAGACCTGCTGACCACCGTAAATGACCTGCAAAAATCCATCACCGGGACCATCAATCTGGTGGCCTCAACCGTAGAAATAAGGGATCCTTATACCGCCGGTCACCAGCAAAGAGTGTCTAAGCTGGCCGCAGCGATTGCCGGCGAGCTGGGGCTTCCCCGTCCTCAGACCGAAGGAATCCGCATGGCCGGATTGGTTCATGATGTCGGCAAGATATTTATTCCCGCCGAGATCCTCAGCAAGCCGGGGAAAATATCAGCCATCGAATTCGCCATCGTCAAATCCCATGCTCAATTGGGGTACCAGTTGCTGGAGCCCATTGATTTCCCCTGGCCGATAGCCGATATCGTGCATCAGCACCACGAAAGAATCGACGGTAGCGGATATCCTCAAGGCTTGTCGAAAGCGGAGATTATCCTGGAGGCCAGAGTACTGGCGGTGGCCGACGTGGTGGAGGCCATCGCCTCCCACCGGCCTTACCGACCGGCCTTGGGAATCGACAAGGCCCTGGAGGAAATTGAGGCCCAAGCAGGCGTGCTTTTTGATCCCCGGGTGGTGGAAGCCTGTTTGATCCTGTTCAAGGGGAAGGACTTCGGCCTAGCCTGGGAAAAATTAGAAGGTCAAACAACCGGCTTTCCCGATCACTCGGATGGGGGGAGGATCCTTGGACCGCCAAGGGATGAACGGTCAGGTCTACTTCCACATTATCCGGAGATCACCCCTTTCGATCAGGGATTGATCAACCAAACTGCCGTTTTGGAAACCAGCCCGGGGGTATAAATGCTGCCTGGCCAGAGAACGCAACAGGAGGGACACGTGAAAGCCACCGTAAGCGAATACAACAAATTAGAAGGGAAGACGCCCCCGCCGGTCTGCGAGGCCATCCCTATTTCCCTTAGCGAGCGGGAAGCCTTGATCCTCAAGCACAGCCCTATGGTAAAATTTGTGGCCCAGCGACTGGTCAGGCGGTTGCCGGATCATATTGCGCTAGAGGACTTAATCAGTGTCGGGATGATCGGTTTGATGGATGCCCTGCAAAAATTTGATCCGGACAAAAAAGTTAATTTTTCCACCTACGCGGAATACCGCATCCGCGGAGCCATGTTGGACGAACTGCGGGCCATGGACTGGGTCCCGCGATCCGTCCGACACAAAAAAATGCTTCTGGAAAATACGGTGCGGGAGTTGGAGCAAGCCAAAGGCTATCCGGTGGAAGACGAAGAAGTGGCCCAGGCGCTCGGCAAAACCCTGGATCTTTTTTACAAGCTGGTCAAGGAGGCCTATGGGCTTTCGGCTCAAAACCTGAAAATGACCCCGCACTCCTCCGACAGTGATCCTTCCGACCAGATGCTGGAGGCCTTACCGGCGGATGAAAGACAAGATCCGTCCTTCCAGGTCATTCTGCTGGATCTAAAACAACACCTGGCCCAGGCCATTGATCGCCTCACCCAGCGGGAGCAGACCTTCCTTTCCCTCTACTATTACGAAGAACTTTCCGGAAGTGAGATCGGCCACATTCTGGGTTGTTCCGAAGGACGGGTATCTCAAATTCATTCGCAGGTCCGTTCAAAATTAAGGGCCAAGCTGACCTGAAACCTTCTATCTGGGGGAGGAAAACGGTATGTTGCTAAAAGAAGAATATAACAAAAGGACCATCTTGCTGCTGCGTTGGGCGCTGATCATCATCGTCGGCTATGTCCTCCTCTTCAGCTTCTCGCAAGAGCACCTGCCCCTCTCATTTATCTTCGGCTTTTCCCTATACGCCTTGAGCAACCTGGGACTGACTTTTTTTCCCCAAACCCTCTTTCGAAAGAAACGTTTTCTTTTTTATATTCTTTCCCTTGATATCTTATTGACCACCCTGGCCCTTTTTTTTGCCGCGCAATCGGATTCGGAATTCTATGTCATCTACTTTCTGATTCTTTTATTGGCCGCCACCTCGAGGCGACTCAAACTGATCGGTTCCGCCTTCGGGTTAATTCTGGTCATCTACGGGACTTCCCTTTATCTGAAATCCCCGAACGATTTTTGGAGTACCGGGACCTTGCTCCGCTTTCCCTTTCTATTTATTGTGACCTTTTTCTTCTACGGCATGATCGAATCCTATAACCGTCTTCTGCTGGAAAAGGAGATCCTGAGGGAAGACTATCTGGAGTTGGAGGCGCTGACCGAGGTGGCCCAGTCCATCGGTCAGGGGAAACGCTTTTCCGACTACCTGCTGCAACTGACCCGGATCATCTGCGAAAAATTTTCCATCGTTCGCTGTTCGGCCATTTTTGTGGATTCCCGGGAGAAAAGCGGTTTAATGGTTTCCTCCAACGATTCTCCGGAAACGGAACCCATCGTCTTGGACCTGGCCCGGTTTCCGGCCATCAAAAAATCCTTGAAAGCCGGGAAACCCTTCGGGAACGCGGAAGACCGAGGGGCCTTCGGGCAAAAGTCCCAGCCCAGCCTTTTGAAAACCATGCCCCTATCCTTTGACCACAAAAAACTGGGCACCCTCTACCTCTGGATCAATACCCTTAAACAACAACTCACCCATCGGGAGGAATTTTTTCTCGAGCGGTTAGGACAGATAACCAGCCTCGCCCTTTCCAGGCCGGGGACGGATTCCTGGCTTTTCACCGCTCAGGAAATCGAACCCACTCTGGGAAACCTGGGATTGATTAAACCTACCTTAGCGTCGGGGCTGTGATGAGCCCCGCAAAGGCCAACCCCCTGCTAAGGGAAACCACCTTTTTTTTATTCGTTGCTTGGCAACAGCGAAGGAGTAGCCGATGAATAAAAATACCAACTTGGCCTGGCCGCTAACGTATTGTGACTCTTGGGAAATGCTGGAAAGCATTCTGGCCTGCCTCAAACAGGCGGTTATTGTAACCGACCTGAGCGGTCGCATCTGTTTCACCAGTCCGGTAGTGGAAAATCTTTTCGGGTTTACCCCGGACGAGATGGAGGGGGAAATGCTTTCCCTCTTATTTACACCGGAGGATGTGACCTATCTATTTTCCAATTTGATGGACCTGGCCCAAAAGAATTGTCCCTATGAGGGCGAGCTGATGCTCCAGCGAAAGGACCAGACCCGTTTTTTCGCCTTCATCAATATGCAGGCCATGTCTGAACCCGCCCGGGGGCATGCCCTGATTTTCATCTGCATCCAGAATATGGACCAGGAGAAGCAACTCGAAAAAATCCTCCTGGATGGCCATTATGAAGATCTGATCCAAATCGCCGGGGGAGTGGCCCATGAACTTCGGAATCCCCTGGCCGGTATCGGCGGCTACTGCAAGAAGCTCCATGCCGCCTGCGAGCGAAACGAAGACAACGAGCGGTATTACCGGTACATTTTAAGCGACCTGCAAAAAATAGAACGGCTGGTGAAAAAAACCGATTCCTTTGCCACGCTGCCGAAGCCCTCTTTCACCAATGAACCCCTGGAAGAGCTCATCGAGGAGGCCCTCCGGTTATTTACCTACCCGCTGAAAAGCAAAACGATCGCCGTCAATAAGGATCTTGCGGAAATTTCTCTGCGGGTGGATAGAAATCTTTCGGTGAGGGCCTTTATGATTTTGATTGAAAATGCCATTGAGGCCCTGGAAGAATTCGGGGAGCTCACCTTTACGAGCGGATCGGACGGCCGGCATCACTGGGTCAGGGTAACCGACAACGGGATCGGGATCCTGAAGAGGGACCTGCCCTTTATCTTTAACCCGTTTTTCAGCACCAAGGACAATGGGGCCGGAATCGATCTGGCGACGGTCAAACGAATCCTGGCCCTTCACGGAGGCCGCATCGAAGTTGAATCCGAACCAGGACAAGGCGCCAGCTTTATTTTATATTTTCCCGTAGAGCGGCGCCGGGCCATTCGCATTGTTCGGATGGCTGAACCGAGATTAAGCGCAGAGGTCTTAAAAACCGCGGGCTCCGCGGTTAGGAAAGAATCTTTTCCACCGGGATCACCCCCTTCTTGGGCCGCACAAACCAGCGGGTAAAAGGAAGGATCGCGCGGGCCAAGGCCGGTTCCCCTTACCGGAAGTACGTCATTTTCTCTGCCGTCGGTTTGCGCGACACCGGAGCCACCGTCCCTTCCGGCTTGCCCAGGCAAACGAGGGACAGCACCTTTTTTTCGGGAGCGACGCCCAAGACTTCGCCCACATTTTTTCGGTCGAACAACGTAAACCAAAGGCTGCCTAAGCCCAGGACCTGGGCGGCCAGCATCATATTCTGGACGGCCGCGGCGCAGGCGTATTGATAGCCCGTCGAACCGTCCTCCATGAATTGGTCGACCCCGGTTTTTTTAGGATCGCCGACCACCACTACCAGCACCGGGGCGGATTTCAGGAATTCGATCCGGTATTTGTCCAGCCACTTCCAGCCGCTGGCGCTCAAGGCCCACCGGCGACAGCGCTCCGCCTCCGCATAAATCTTCTCTTTCATCTCCGGGCTGGTGACCACGATGAATTCCCAGGGTTGGGCGTTCATCGGCGAAGGCGCCCAGGTCCCGGCTTCTATGATCTTCTCCAGGGTGACCTCCTCTATCGGGTCACTCAAAAAGCTTCTACAACTGCGTCTTTCCTTGATGGCGGCAAAAAGATCCATGGCTCCTCCTTTTCAATTTCCTGACCTTGATTAGAGATGGTATTACAAGAAGTCCCTTTTCGTCAACTGAAACCCTTCGCTCTACATAGGGAAAAATCCGACCCCAAAGCTCGGACTCCAGAAAACCGGATGCTAAGGGGGAGGACTCCCTTCCGCTCCTAACCGCCCGTCTTCTTTCCCTAATTTCGCCGAATAGCTGAGTTGGGCCTGGTCACCAGTTTATTTGACAATGATCTGATTTAATGACAAAATAGAAAATAAATGCTAAAAGGGAAAGCCTATTTTCTATTAAGTCGTCCCGCGTGAAAACAGATCCCGCCACATAAAGGACCGCGTCCAAATAGACCAACGAGGAGGTGTTTATGCTTTATCTCGAATCCTTTTGTTCCCGGTGGTCGTCGCGCCTGCTGAGCGTCCTGCGGATCGTTACGGCCTTCCTCTTCCTGCAGCACGGGGCCCAGAAGCTCTTCGGCTTCCTTTCCCCCGAGCACGCCGTCTTGCCCCCGTTGATGTCTCTGCTCGGCCTGGCCGGGGTGCTGGAGTTTTTCGGCGGGCTGTTTATTTTGCTCGGGCTGTTCACCCGTCCCGTAGCCTTCATCCTCTCAGGAGAAATGGCCGTGGCCTACTTCCTGGTGCACGCGCCGAAGGGGTTCTGGCCCTTGAGGAATGGAGGGGACCTGGCCGTGGTCTTGTGCTTTGTTTTCCTATATCTGGCCTTCGCTGGAGGAGGGGCCTGGAGCGGAGATCGCCTCTGGAGGCGAGACCCGTCTTCATCCAATTCCAGCGCCGGATTCCGGCTTCCGCTGGAATGACAGCCAGCATTTGATTCCAGGACTAAAGAGCGTAAGGTGACGGGATGGGGTCCGGCCGCCTAAATCCTTAAAAACAAACTCTACCTGGTACGCCACCGAGGAGGATTTTATGGAAAAAGATAGCTATTTTTCTGGCAAGACGGCCATTGTTACCGGTGCCAGCTCCGGAATAGGACGAGCTACGGCGGCTACCCTGGCCAGGGCCGGCGCGGCGGTCGTCATCCAGGCCCGACGCCAAGACCGGCTGGATACGGTTGTCTCGGAGATTATCGCCCAAGGGGGGAAAGCCCTGGCCGTGGCGGGCAATGCGGGCGCTCCGGAGGATATTGATCGTTTGCTGGAGCGAACCTTGGCCTGGAATGAAGGCGGCGGCACGTTTGAGATTGTGGTCATCAATGCCGGTCGCGGACTGGCAGGCGGTATCCTCGGCAGCGATGAATCCCAGTGGCGGGACCTATACCAAGTCAACGTGCTCGGCGCGGCCAGCCTGATGCGGCGGGCGGGACAATACCTGGTCAAACAAAAACGCGGGGACATCGTGGTCATTGGTTCAGCGGTGGGCCGGAATATTTCGCCCTTCAGCGGGTTCTACGGTTCCAGCAAGTTCGCTGTCGGTGCGCTGGCCGAATCGCTTCGCCGTGAGGTTTGTCCCCAGGGGGTACGCGTTTCCCTGGTGTTGCCGGGCATCGTCGTCAGTGAATTTCAGGCCGTGGCCGGGTATGACGAGGAAAATTTCAGTAAGGCCGTCGCTCCCTTCGGCCAACTTCTTGAACCCCAGGTCATCGCGGATGGTATTCACTGGCTCCTCAGGTTGCCGCCGCACGTCAACGTGAACGAAGTGACGATACGTCCCACAGGTCAGATTTTCCCGTGAGCAGCGCTATGATCGAAGCCCGCTTTACGATTAAACCCATTGGGGTCATCCGCTCCGACCTGACTGGTCGCGAGGCGGCGCCCCGCCAGGGATCTGAAGGGGCGCCCGACGCCTGGCTCGATGTGCAGGCGGAGGTTGCCGAGGGGCTCGAAGGAATTGCGCCGGGCGATGAAATGGTCTTAATCACCTGGCTTCACCAGGCGCAGCGCGACAAACTGAAGGTCCACCCGCGTCGGGATCCAAACCGGCCCCTGACCGGCGTCTTTGCCACCCGGTCGCCCCACAGACCCAATCCATTGGGATTACATCGCGTTACGGTTCTGGAAATCGCCGGGAACAGAATCAAGGTGGGACCGCTGGAGGCGATCGATGGAACGCCGCTCGTCGATATCAAGCCGGTGCTCCCCCAATCAGCGGATTCATAAGGTGTGCTCATGAAGGACCGGAAGAACGGAACGAACCAGGTCACCGACCAAAGCCCAGAAAAAAGCCGGCCGGGCCAAAAGTCGCAGGATCCCTCCGAGAAGACCCAGAGGGAAGCCGGTACGGCGCCGACAAAAGCCATAGACAAGGCCCTCATTATGGCTGCCGTGGGTGTCGGCATCGTCGGGCTATGGCTGACGGGCCGCGTCAGTTATCTGCTGTTTCATAGTTTGGCGGAGTTGTTTTCGGTTTTAGTGGCCTGGGGAATGTTCATCCTGGCCTGGAATTCCCGCCGGCTCATCGCCCACGGTTTTTTTCTGTTTTTGGGTGTGGCCTTTCTGACAGTGGGCGCCTTCGACCTCCTTCACCTGCTGGCTTACAAGGGCATGGGCGTGTTTCCCGGCGCAACGGCCGACTTGCCGACGCAGTTGTGGATTGCCGCGCGAAGCCTGGAGGCGGTGTCCCTGGTGGTGGCGCCCCTATACCTGACGCGACGGGTCAGCGCCCTGAGGCTGCTGTCGGCCTACGGCCTGATAACGGCGTTGTTTCTGGCCATGGTGTTCGGCGGATGGTTCCCGGCCTGTTTTGTCGAAGGGCAGGGTCTAACGCCCTTTAAAATCATCAGCGAATACCTCATCTGCGTTTTGCTGGCCGGGGCGATCTTCTTCGTCTCCCGGCGACGGCAGCACCTGGACCCTTCGGTGCTGCGCTTGGTGATGGCCGCCATAGGCGTAAGCATCGTCTCGGAGCTGTCCTTCACCTGGTATGGAAACGTTTACGGCCTGTTCAATGAATTGGGCCATTTCCTGAAAATCGTGGCTTATGCCCTGCTGTATAAGGCCATTATCGAAACCGGCCTCCAGCGCCCCTATCGGACCTTGTTCCGGGAACTCGCGCAAAGCGAGGATCGGTTTCGAAAGCTGTTTGAAACCATGACCGAAGGCTTCGCCGTCCACGAAATCATCTGTAACGACGAGGGCCGGCCCTGCGACTACCGCTTCCTGCAGGTGAATCCGGGTTTCGAGCGACTGACCGGACTTAAGGCCACAGACCTCGTGGGGCGAACACTCTCTGAGGTCCTGCCCCAAGCGGAAAGCCTCTGGGTGGAACGGTACGGATCGGTCGCCCTGACCGGTCAGCCGGCCCACTTCGACCAATGGAGCGAGGCCCTGGGGCGGCATTTTGAGGTGAGCGCTTTTCAGACCGAGAGAGGATGTTTTGGGGTGGTCTTTCTCGACGTTACGGAGCGCAAACAGGCCGAGGAAGCCTTGCGCGCCTCCCGGCTGGCCGCGCTCAATCTCATGCAAGACGCCGTCGAAGCCCGCCGGGAGGTCGAGCAAATCAATGCCGAGCTAGAGGCACGGGTTCAGATAAGAACGGCGGAATTAACGGAAGCCGTCGGTATGCTGCAGCAAGAAATTCTCCAGCGCCGGCGATTGGAAGAAACGCTGCGCCAATCGGAGCAACAGGTGCGGTTTTTTGCCTCTCAGTGCCTCACTTCTCAGGAGACGGAGAGGAAGAGAATTGCGGGAGAGCTTCACGATAGCATTGCCTCTTCCCTGGCCGCTATCAAATACAGCATTGAAAAGACTCAAGCCGATATGGAGCAGGGCCTGACTCAAATCGAATCCTTTCACGGTCTGGTGGCGGCGGTTCAACAAACCATCGTGGAGACCCGAAGGATCATGGCCGATTTGCGCCCGGCCATTCTTGATGACCTGGGGATCATTTCCGCCATGAATTGGTTCTGCCGAGAGTTTCAAAAAACCTATTCCTCTATCGGGGTTGAAGGCCAAATCGGCCTGGCGGAAGAGGAATTGCCTGATTCTCTGAAGACCCCGATCTTTCGCATTTCCCAGGAAGCGCTGAACAATATCGCCAAGCACAGTCAGGCCAGCCGGGTCTGTCTCTCTCTGCAAAAGGTGGGCGATGGAATAGAATTGACTATTCAAGACAACGGCCGGGGATTTGAGCTGAGCGAGGTCGTTAGAGGATTCGGCCTATCCACCATGAGAGAACGGGCGGAGCTCTCGAATGGGGCTTTCGCCGTCGAATCCGGAGAAGGAGGAACGACTATTCGGGCCTCTTGGCCGTTTGATATAGCGACCGAAAATTGGTCCTCAGCGCAAAGACCCAAAGAGCATCCGGGGGGCTGGGAATAGTGTTGGAGTATCCTTATGAGAATTGACTTTTCGTTACTCCTGGGCCTCTTCCTGGCTGGATTGGTGATTCGGAACAGCTACGAGCTTTGGATCTTCGGTTGGAGTCTTTACCACGGAGCAACCCTCAGCCTAATCCCCGGATTCCTAGGAATAGGCAGTATTATCTTCTGGCGGAGACTGGAGGAGCGGGATTTGGAGTCCCGTTTCGGTGAAGCCTATCGTTCCTATCGCGCCAAATCATGGTTTTAAAATAAAAACAAGGAGGAAGAACAAGGACAGAACCCGATATTCACCAGCTACTCAGGTTTCCAGGATGACGGGGGGGGCCAAGACCGAGGTGGACTCCATCCTCAAAGCAGCGGGCATCAAGAAGCTGGTGGTGTATGAACCGGCCACTGATTACCGCGTCCTGGCCACCGCCGTCGATGCTGCCGCCAACGGCTACAATGTTGTCGTCATCGAAGGTCTGAGCAAGGGCGTAGCGCCCGACACTACAGCCAAGGCCCTCGAGACCCTGAGGACGAAAGGGATTCAGGTTCTGAAGGAGATCGACCCGCCGCGTATCAACAGTCTTTAAAGCGGGACCCCTGATATTAGCGGCACGAACCGCCCCTTCACTCCGATTCCACCCCGGATGGTCCCGATATTTGGGTTGAAATGCCTCCGGGGAGGATAAACACTTACCCCGCTGACCATCCCCTCATCCTTTCCAACTCCTCTCTTACAGGCCGCACCCCACTTTTCCCTTCTTTCCCGCTTCGGGTAACAGGCTAAAACCGGCACCGGTCCGAAAAAACAATGGGTCCCT
Source organism: uncultured delta proteobacterium (assembly GCA_963743305.1). Lineage (GTDB taxonomy): Bacteria > Desulfobacterota > RBG-13-43-22 > RBG-13-43-22 > RBG-13-43-22 > CAVQSS01. Next base: position 137,982 of record CAVUPH010000013.1, on the reverse strand, counting down.
CCCCAAAGAAATCCCTCGGGATTTTCCGATACTATTCAAGCCCGACTGCTTTTTGCCGATAAGACCTTTAACACCATAAAGAATGAATTGCCTATGAAATAAGAAAAGTATTTCAAGTAGTAATTCATTCTGTCCTAGAAAGGCATTCGATTCATCAACCCCTTAAGAATTGAAGTGCCCTTTAACTTTGGTTCAATTGGGAGACCGTTCCTTATGAATTTATCAATTCAAAAACGTCTTTTGGTCGGGTTGGGATTCCTGGTCCTGCAACTGGTTGGTGTCGGATTCCTTGGATATCGGGTTTTCGGAGAAACGTCAACAGGGCTGTTTGGGGTCTTTCTTTTTGTGGAAACGGCCGCTCTGGTGGGGCTCAGCCTGTGGATTTGGCGTTCCCTGGCCAGGGATCTCGGCGGACTAATCCAGGGTCTTAATGAGGCCGTCGATCAAGTGACCCTGGCTTCCCACGAGGTGTCGGTCTCCAGCCAATCTCTGGCCAGCGGGGCCTCGGAAATGGCGGCCGCTCTTGAAGAAACCTCTTCCTCCCTGGAGGAAATTTCCTCCATGACCAAACAAAATGCGGAACATGCCCAACAAGCCAAAATCCTGTCCTTGGAAAATAAAAACACGACCGATTCCTGTTCCAATTCCATGCAAAACATGGCGGCAGCCATAGGGCAGGTGAGCGAGGCCAGTCTCGATACTCAAAAAATCGTTAAAACAATTGATGAAATCGCCTTTCAAACCAATCTGCTGGCCCTGAACGCGGCAGTAGAAGCCGCCCGGGCGGGTGAGGCCGGGGCCGGCTTTGCCGTGGTGGCCGATGAAGTCCGCAACTTAGCCTTGCGGGCGGCCGACGCGGCCAAAAAAACCACCGGCCAGATCGAGGATATCAGTCGAAAAATCAACGAGGCCATGGATGACGCGATCGTTACCATCGATGAATTCTCCAAAGTGAGCGACAACACCGACAAAGTGAATACCTTTGTAACTGAAATCGCCGCTGCCTCCCTGGAACAATCCCAGGGCCTTGAACAGGTCAATAGGGGAGTAAATGAAGTCAATCGGGTTATCCAACAGACGGCGGCCCAGACCGAAGAGCTGGCCAGCGCCGCTGAAGAGATGAATACCCAGACCGGACAAATGAAGGACTGGATTTTTTCGCTGAAGAGCATGGCCGGCCAGACGACCTACGAAACCGGAGAAGAGATTTTTCCAGATCAGATAAAAACAGTCATCCCGGTACAATCCGGCCCAATGTTACGATTAGTATCAGAAAGAAGTAAATAAAAGCTAAGGAGGGTTACACATTATGGGAGCCAAGCTTGTGAAAGCGTTTAGTTTGGCCAAGGACCACGGGGGCTTGCAGGCCCAGATGCGTCTGGCCATGAAGTCCGGGATGAGTTCCGACAAAGCCGGAGCGGCCCCGGACAGCCCGGAGAATCTGAGCAAGATGGAAAAGGTCTTCAAGGAAATCACAGGTAAGGACATAAAATTGTAAAGGAAAGGGAGAAAGAACATGGCCATTGAAAAAAAGACCGAATTTGAAATTGAACACACCTTTGATCCGGTGAAGAACCGGCATTCCCTGAACGGGGACTGCACGGTGCTTCATTGCCATCATTATTCCACGCTCTATGTCCAGTTGGCCCTGGACGCCACCGAATTTGAAGGGGTTCGGCATCTGGTGGAGAATGCGGAGGATGTTTTTTATGATGTCCTGAACCGCTATTATCAGGCCCGAAACATCCAAACTATCGCCGAGAAGGTCGCCGTTGCGGAGGAATATTGGAAAATCTCCGGCATGGGAATCATCAAATTCAGCGCCATCGGAAAATACGCGGTCACGGCGGAAATGGAGTACAGCCATCTGGATGAAGGCTGGTTGAAAAAATGGGGCAGCTATGATCAACCGGTTAATTTTTTCACGACCGGGTTTGTCGCCGCCGTAGCCGATCTGACCAACAACAAACCCCCCCGGAGTTTCCAAGCCAAGGAGATCAAGAGTCTGGTTTGCGGGGATGAAAAATCCGTTTTCAAAGCCGTAGTACGATAAGGAGGAAATCATGGCCATTGATAGAAAGAAAATCATCGCCGAGATGTCGAAAGTAACGGTACTGGGAGATCAGGAAGGGATGATCCCGGCCTTTGGGGTATATGTGCAACAACTGCCGGCCGAATTTTGGAACGGCTTTGCCCGGCGCATCGTCAATTCGGTGCCGGAAGACCTGATCGAAACGGCCGAAACCCTCCTGGTCAACTGCGCCCACGAGTGCGGTTATTTCACCGGCTATGGGATCATCACCTCGGACATCTGGAATCAGGTCGTGGGCCCGATGATCGAGCAGGCCCCGGAGGATGTGCTGCACGGGGCTTTTGCCGTCTTCACCGCCTGGGGGTGGGCCAAATCCGAGGTCGCCGAACTGGTGCCCAACGAAAGAATGGTAATCCGGGCTTATGATTATTATGAAAGCGACGTGGTCCTGTATGGTAAAGCCGGCAGGCCCACGGCTTACATGATCCAGGGAGTATCCGCCGCTTTTATGGACCTGGCTTATGGCGGCCCCTTCGATCCCACCGGAAAAACCGGCCTCAACACCTTCAAGTCCGTCCAGACCAAAGGGATTGAAGTGGGAGACGATTATGGGGAATTCGTAATCACCCGGGCTTAATAATTCTTTTTGACGCTTCGCCCCTTGGGGTGGGTGACCCCCCTATCTGGTATGGCCGTCGGGTCTCGGCGAAAGGGTTTTCCAAAGGTTCTCCGGAATTCGAATCCGAGCCGATCTTACAAATTCTATTTAAAGCAGTCCCCATCTCAGAGAATTTTGGCGCCATCAAGGCGGACCCGGCCTCCGGAAAGATTTAATAACCCGGGGGCCGGGGGAGAACCTGAAAAGTCCCCCGAAGTGGGAGGAACCCCTATCGCCGAGACCCGACGGCCACGGAGTCCCAATTCCGGGTTAATCTACCATTCTTAGACCTAACCTTCCAGAATTTTCAGGCATTCCTTGCTGCCGGTGACCAGTAAGAAGGAGTTCGGGTTGTAGCCGGGATCGATCATGGGGCGGACTACCCACTACCCGGGTTCTTTCAGGTTGCACCGCCTTCAAATCCCAGAGAACCCGAGTGATAAACGGAAGGAAAGGGAGGCCTTAAATTCAGAGGCAGGCACATCCACCCGGAATAAATCTAATTGACACCTTGAGACGACCGGTCTATTATTATGTCAAGCTAAAATAGAAAAAGCCATAACCGATGATGAAGGAAGATACCAAAACCAGAATTTTAGAGTGCGGGGCCGAGATCATCCACCTCAAAGGGTTCAACCATACCGGCGTTCAGGAAGTGCTGCGTGCGGCGGGAGTGCCCAAAGGATCATTTTATAATTATTTCAAGAATAAGGAAGATTTTGGCATTCAAGTAATCGATTATTTTATGCAATTTTATTCAAAGCTAGCCAAAGAGGCCCTCGGGGACCGCGCTGTTCCGCCGTTGGACCGGGTCAGGAATTTTCTCGGCTGGTTTATTCAATTCTTCAAATCGAAAGCTTTTGCTTATGGCTGTCCGATAGGCAACCTGGCCCAGGAAATGGGGGACTTAAGCCCGGCTTTCAGGGAGAAGCTCAGGCAAGGGCTGGAAGCTATGGTGGATTTATACGCTGACGTGCTGGCCGAAGCACAGGAATCCGGAGATTTATCAAAGGGCCTGGAGGTGCGGGAGGCGGCCTATTTTCTGGTTTATAGTTGGCATGGGGCACTCATGCACATGAAAGCGGTCAAGGGTCCTGCCCCTCTGGAAAATCACCTCAAATCTATTTTTAAATATATATTAAAAGGTTAATTGATATTTATTAATGTGCCTTATAAATAACTTTTAAATATGGAATAAGGAGGAAGAAAATGGCCCACTCGTCCAACGAGGAACTTAAAAAGAAAATTTTGGCTAAACTGACCGGACCGACCCTTTGCGCCCTGGGAACGCTGACTGAAGACGGTAAACCCTGGGTTCGCTATGTCACCCCTTTCGCCGATGAAGACCTGACCCTTTGGATGGCCACCTTCCTGGGTTCCCGAAAAGTTGCCCAAATCAAGAAAAACCCGGAGGTCCACCTGACCACCGGTGTGGCTACCATGGAAACGGCTGAATCCTATTTACAGATCCAGGGCCGGGCGGAAATCCTGACCGATGAACGAAGTAAGAAAACGGTTTGGTTCGACCACCTCAAGAATGTATTTTCCGGACCCGAAGACCCCAACTTTGTGGTCTGCAAAATCACTCCGTACCGAATCGAATATCAGTCCATGGGCATGGTTCCGCCGGAGGTCTGGGAAGCCTAACTTCGGCCAAAAAGGGAGATCATTCGATGCAACTCAACGAGCACCCGACGGTAAAACGCTACCGGGAGAAGGCCTCCGCCCATTCTCCCTCCTTGACCCTGGAAAAAATAGATGCCGACCGGCTTAAGACCCTGGCGCTGGAAGCCGGTGCCGACGATGCCGCCGTCGTCGAACTGGACCGCCCGGGAATAAATGATCAGCGCGCGGACATCCTGGAGATCTTCCCCCGGACAAAAAGCCTGGTCAGCCTGGTCTGCAAGATGAATCGTGAGAATATCCGTTGCCCCTCCCGAGACGTATCTGATCTGGAGTTCTTGCGGACCTTTGAAAAAATCAACGAAGCGACACGCCGTTTGGCCGGCAGGCTGGAAGCGGACGGCATCCGGGCACTATACCTCTCGGGCGGGTTTCCCATGAATATGGCCAAATGGCCCGGGAAGATGTGGCCGATTTCCCACAAAACCATCGCCGAGGCCGCGGGATTGGGAAAGATTGGGCACCACCGCCTGGTGATCCATCCCCGGTTCGGCAGCTTTATTGTTTTAGGCACCATCCTGCTGGACCGGGAAGCCACCGCCTATGACCAACCCCTGGATTATAACCCCTGTGTGGAATGCCGACTTTGTGTTGCCGTCTGCCCGGTCGGGGCCATCTCCCCGGACGGTCATTTCAATTTTACTGCCTGTATGACCCACAACTACCGCGACCGGTTGGGTGGTTTTCAGGATTGGGTGGAGCGGGTGGTCACCAGCCGGGACGTGGCCGCTTATCGCCGGAAAGTCGGCGATTCCGAGACGACCTCCATGTGGCAGTCCCTGAGTTACGGCATATGCAACAAATCCTCCTACTGCCTGGCTGTCTGTCCCGCCGGGGAGGAGGTCATCGGTCCTTTTCTGGACGACCGTCAAACCTATTTGGACGAGGTGGTCAAACCTTTTCAAAACAAAGAAGAAGCCATTTTTGTAGTGCCCGGTTCGGATGCCGAACAATACCTGGCCAAGCGTTTTCCTCATAAGAAAGCCAGGCTGATCGGCAACGGCCTTAGGGCCGGCTCCGCGAAGAGTTTCTTGGAAAGCCTGCCCTTGATTTTCCAACGGGGACAATCCGAAGGATTGAACGCCACCTACCATTTCACTTTTACCGGGGCTGAAGAATTGACCGGCACAGCGGTCATCAAAGACCAACAGATTTTGGTTCAACCCGGACACGTCGGAAAAGCGGACCTGCGGCTCACGGCGGACAGCCGGACCTGGGTGGATTTTCTGGCTAAAGAAAAAAGCCTCCTCCCGGCCCTGATCCAACGGAAGATCCGCATCAAGGGATCCCCGCGGTTGATGAAACAATTCGCCCGGTGTTTTCCTTCCTGAGCGGTTGTGCCGTCCTTTTTCAAAGAAAAATACTCTTTTTTTTCTCAAAAAATACATTGTTTACACCATTTATTTAAATGGGATCATGCGTAAGAATTAAAAGATAATCTCGAAGGGGAAACTACGCCGGAGGGTATTAACTTGTTCACCAGGCCGCAGTCCGGCGGCGGACCCGGGTGGCCACATCCATAAGGAGGTATGCGATGGCAAAAGAGAAAAAACAGGCAGGCAAGATGGACATGCAGGCGATCATGAAAGTCTATCAGAAGGTGGGAACTCCGGGCGCGCCGCACAAGCGGCTGGCGCGTCAGGCGGGAAGTTGGATTACTAAGACCAAGGGCTGGATGGAGCCCGATAAGCCCCCCGTGGAATCCACAGGGACCTGCAAACAAAAGATGATCCTTGATGGACGATTCCTGGAGCAGGTCTATACCGGCAAGATGATGGGAACGTACCTTCAAAGGCATCAATGTCATCGGGTATGACAACCATACCAAGAAATATGTGTCAACCTGGATCGACTCCATGAGCACCGGTATCTATTTTTTTGAAGGGACTGCCAGTCCGAACGGCAAGACCATTACCCAGGTAAGCCGCTACGACGACCCGGTCCGGGGTCCCATGACTTGGCGTAGTGTCTCCAGGATCATTAATGACAATACCGTGGCCTATGAAATGTTCATCACCGCCAAGGGGGGCAAAGAAGAAAAGATGATGGAGATGACTTTAACCCGGAAGGAATGATCCCGGTTAAACTTTCAAGTATTTATTGAACCAGGCCAGGCAGCGACGCCAGGCATCAACGGCCGCTTCCGGCCGAAAGCTGGGACGATAATCCGCGAAAAAGGCGTGCGGCGCCTCAGGGTAAAGCACGAACTCGGTCGTTGTGCCGGAAGCCTTGAGGGCCGCCTCCATCTCCTTGACGTCATCCGCAGGAATCCCCAGGTCCGCCTCACCATATAGGCCGAGGACGGGTATTTTAATTTGGGCGGCCAGATCGAGGGGTCCGGCTGAACGGACGCCCGGAATTTTGGCAGGCCGGATCTGGCCGTACCAGGCAACAGCGGCCTTCAGCTTGTGACTATGGGCCGCGAAGAGCAAGGTGTACATTCCCCCGCGGCAGAACCCCGTCACTCCGATCCGATCCCCCTGCCCGGCCGGGTGCCGCCGGGCATAGGCCACCAGAGCGTCCAGGTCCTCCATGACCCGCGCGTCCGGAATCCGATCCGTCACCTTCCGCACGGCGGCCATGTCGGGAAGCTGCAGAACGCCGCCTTCCCGCGCGTAAGGCTCAAAGGTGAGGCCCAGGAAGCCTTCCCGAGCAAACCGGCGGGTGACATCCTTGATGTGGGCATGCAGCCCGAAAATCTCGGGGAGGACAAGCACGACCGGATACCTCCCCGGAGCAGCGGGACGGGCCTCGTAGATCGGAATCTGGAAATCGCCACGGGGAACTTCCCCTTCGGCCGTTTCAAGTCCCTGGGCGGATGTGGTGATGACCTCGCCCTCCACCGGATCGGCGGCGAGCGCGAATCCGGCCAGGCCGAAACCCGCAGCGCTCATCCGCGCGAGAAACTGCCGCCGGGACATCCCTTCATAGGCATTGGCCAGCCAGTCGTCAATCATGATCTTCTCCTTATAATACGAAAATAAGCCCCAAACAAGTGTGTCATTGCGAGCGAAGCGAAGCAATCCCCCGGTAGGGCTTGGGGGGGCGTTGTAAGCCAACTGGGGGATTGCTTTCGTCACTTCGCTCCTCGCAATGACCCGGGGTCTGTTTTTTTCCTGCTTCACGGGTGCCCGCCCTGAGCATGGGGGTTTGTCGAAATTATAATCCACCTGAAAGATTTTGTGGTCAAAAAAAGACGATCTGATTTAGAATGGGAATACGATTAGCCCAATCCCCTCTCTTCGGCGCCAGCCGAGTGGAAAAAGCCGATAAAAAGGAGGAAACATGAAAATTAAACAATTATCCGTTTTTATCGAAAACGCCCCGGGGCGATTATTTCAGGTCGCTCAGGCCTTGGGGGAAGCCGGGATCAGCATCCGGGCCCTACAGATAGCCGATGTGGGGGAATTCGGAGTCCTTCGCCTACTGGTCTCGAATGTCACCCTGGCCATGCAGATCTTGATGACCGGGAATATGCCCGCCCGGGTGGACGAAGTGATCGCCGTGGAAATTGAAGATCAACCGGGCGGCTTGGCCCGGATATTGAAACCACTCCTGGAAGGAGGGATCAGTATCAACTACGCCTATGGACTGGTCGGCGCCCCCACCGGAAAGGCGATCATGATTTTCCGCTTTAACGATAGTGACCGGGCTATAGCCCTGCTTCAAGGGCACGGGATCAGACTGCTGGATCCCACTTCTTTTGAGTCTTCGTAGAAAGGGCCTCCCATGAAACCGAAAGGAATATTAGTTCCCAGCACGATAGCGGTGATAGGCGCCGGGCCGGTGGGCTGCACCCTGGCCGCTTTCCTGGCCAAGGAAGGGGAAAAAGTCATCCTCTGCGATATCAACCCGGACCTGATTAAACCTGCTCTTGATCCGGGGATAACCATCGAAGGCGCGGCCAGGCTGCAACAAAAAGTGTTCGCCACCTGCATTCATGTCGACGAACTGGCCCAATACCGTCCGACCGTAATTTTCCTGACCGTCAAGGCTTCGGCCATTCCGCTGATCGCTTCGGCGATCGAGACTTTTTACCGAAAGGGAATGGTCGTAGTGAGTTGGCAAAACGGGATCGACACGGAAGTTGAAGTCGCCCGGGTCTTAGGGCGGGCCCCGGTGATGCGGGCCGTGGTAAATTACGGCTGCGGACTGATTCAACCAGGCCGGGTCCGGCTGGTTTTTCATCATCCCCCCCATTACCTTCAAGAGCTGGCCCCGGAAACTCGGTCTTCGGCCAAGGCCCTGGCCGAGACCCTGACCCGCTCGGGACTGGCCACCGAACACACCGATCAGATTATCCCCCTGGTCTGGCGGAAAGCGGTCATGAACGCCTGCATGAACCCGGTTTGCGCGGTCACCGGTCAAACGATGAAGCAGGCCTTGGAGGATCCGATCATATTCCAATTGATCGATTCCTTACTGAAAGAGTGCATCCGGGTGGCCCGGGCCAATGAAATCGCCGTAGGGTGGGACTTTTATTCGTTCGCCAGGGAATATATGGAAAGCGCGGGACCTCATAAACCCTCCATGCTGGTGGACGTGGAACAGCGGCGCCGGACGGAAATCGATTTCATCAACGGGAAGTTTATCGAGTACGGGAGACAGGCCGGAATCGAAACTCCGTTTAACACCACCATCAGGGCTTTGGTCAAGGCCCTGGAATCCAGACAGGGATAATCCGGCCATGGCTCCAAACTTCGCCGTCAAGGGCATCGCTACTGAACCGGGCAGCCACCTATCCAAACAGTCCAAAACGGTGAAAGACGAGCGGTATGTTCCAGGCGGCCGGGCAGAGGTGAGCGTTGGAGAAAAGGAGAGAAAGGATGAGAAGACGATGCCCATGGTAATCAGTATCGGAATCGTGGTGATGTTTCTAATCCTGGGTTGCGCTGCCACCACCTCGGGGGAAAAGGGCGGCGCCCTCTATTCCGAAAAGGACCTGGACATCCAGGCCAAGGTGGGGACGGTTTTCACGATCAGGCTCGAGGCCAATGAAACGACCGGATACACCTGGAGGGGCAACGAACAGTTCGACCGTTCCTATCTCGAACTCACCGGCAGTCCCTACCAGCCGGCCCACCCCCAGCGTCCGGGATCGGGTGGAGAGCAACGTTATCACTTCAAGGCCCTCAAAGCGGGAACTACTGAGATAAGGTTGACCTACAAGAGATCCTGGGAGGCCACGCCCTCCGATAAAACCGTGGTGTTCACCGTCCGCATTTCGAATCCCTGAATCTCTTAGCTCAGGAGGAAATATCATGTCCCGCGTAACCAGTCACTTAGAGGTCTTGAACCGGCTTCCCAAGACAAACTGCCGGGAATGCCGCCAAGCCAGTTGCCTGGCTTTTTCCGTGGCGGTGTTCCAAGGCAAAAAAACGCTCGGAGACTGCCCTTATCTGGTAGAGGAAAGCTCGCCTGAGTCCCGGCGGGACGCCGGGGAAGGAGGCTCGATTGAAAGGGACAGCCGGAAGGCGTTGGAAAACCTGCGGCAGCGCATCCGGGAGATCGATCTGGGCCAGGCCGCGGAACGATGCGGCGCTATTTACAATCAGGGGAAGATGACCCTCACCTGTTTAGGCAAGCCTTTCAGCGTTGATGCCGAAGGCGTCATCCATTCCGATTGCCACGTGAACCGCTGGGTTTCCATTCCGATTTTGAACTATCTCCTGGATTGCGCCGGTCGAGAGCCCCGAGGGGAGTGGCTTCCGCTTAGAGACACCAAGGGCGGAGCGGACTGGTGGCGCCTTTTCGAGCAGCGTTGCGAAAAGCCGTTAAAAAAAGTCATCGACGAATATACCGAACTTCTTGAGCTGCTGATCGAAATTTTCGCGGGTGAACCCGCACCCGACCGCTTCAATTCGGATATCGCCGTAGTCATCCATCCCCTGCCCCGACTGCCCGTTTTATTGTGTTACTGGAAAAAAGAGGACGGTATGGATTCTTCGCTGCACCTGTTCTTTGACGTCACCGCGGAGGAAAACCTCAAAATCGAATCGATCTATTCGCTCTGCGTGGGGTTGGTGACCATGTTCGAGAAGATCGCCCTGACTCACGGCAAGTGATCCTCGATCCGGCAAACAAGCGGAGGGTCCTCAATTCGGCCACCCCGGTCCCGCAGGCAGCGCAGGTGAACGACAACCCCGGCGGCTTGCCTTCGATTGGCACTTCTGGTAACTTAGTTATTGACAGACTCGGAATAAGTCGGTCAGATCAAGTTTGTCATTCTGAGCGAGAGCGAAGAATCCCTTTTTATCAGCGTGTAAATACAATTATGAGGCTATTAATCATTGATCTCTCCCCGTTGGCCTTTAAACCGTCATCCGCTGCTTTGGTGAAACGCTCATGATTCCCTGGGAATTACTCGATACCGCCTCGGTACCCGGAAACGACCAAGAGCTGCGTCTGTATAAGCGCGGGGAGGAGTTTTCGATCCGGATGGAGGGCCGGGAAATCATGAACAGCACCGCCCACAGTTCGGAGGACGCCTTGGGCGAATTGGCTTGCGCCCGGATCGCCGACCGGGCCGGCCCCCGAATCCTGGTCGGGGGGTTGGGTCTGGGGTTCACGACGGCGGCGGTTCTGCGCCGGATCGGACCTCAGGGCCGAGTGGTGGTAGCCGAACTGGTGCCGGCGGTGGTCCGGTGGCTCCGGGGCCCCCTGGCCCATTTGGCCGGCAACCCGCTTCAAGACCCACGGGTCCGTGTCCGGGAAGAGGACGTCGTCAAAATACTCCAATCCGAATACCAGGCTTACGACGCCATTTTGCTGGACGTGGACAACGGCCCCGCGGACCTGATCAGTAAAGGTAATAACCGGATCTACGACGTCACCGGTCTGGAGGTCATTCGGAGGGCCCTCCGGCCGGACGGGATCCTAGCCGTTTGGTCGGCCGGACCCGATCAGGCCTTTGCCCAGCGCCTGCGTCGCGCGGATTTCGGGGTGGAGGAAGTGCGGCCCTGGGGCCATCTGGGCAGGAGACGACACACCATCTGGCTGGCCCCGATTCACGACCGGCGATCGATGGGATCGCTGCCGGCGCCGCAGACCCAAAAAAAGTCGCCCGCGGAAGGACCCTTCTTGCTAGACATCTTTGTCGATGCCGATGCCTGTCCGGTGAAAGAAGAAATATACCGGGTGGCCGAACGCTACGGATTACGGGTCATCCTGGTGGCCAATTCCCGGATGCGCACCCCGGTGGAGGACTGGATTGAACTGGTCATCGTCACCAATCACTTTGACGCGGCGGACAACTATATCGTCGATCACCTGGAAGCAGATGATATTGTCATCTCCGGGGATATCCCCCTGGCCGCCCGCTGTCTGGGGAGGGGGGCTCTGGTGCTCCGGCCTACAGGCCGCCCCTTTACCGAAGAGAACATCGGGGATGCCTTGGCCACCCGCGATCTCCTTTCCCAATTACGCGATGCCGGATCCCTGGCCGGCGGACCGGCGCCTTTCCAAAAGAAAGATCGATCCCTCTTCCTACAACGTCTGGACGGGGCCATTCAGTCGGTTCGCAAAAAAAGGCTCTTGGGGGATAATCGCAGTTCAAAGCGATTCTCCGATTAATTCCTTCCGCCCCGATATTCACCAGCCAAAGATGGCGCTTTGGATGGCCTTATTTAAATAAGCGATCTGAACGGTGGTGAAATACGCACCACGGATTCGATGCTCTTTCCTTCGAAACGCCCTGGCGTGCTCTTCCGACCGGAAGAAAACGCTTTCTTTTCAGAAGGCCTCGATGATGGTGGGATCTTTCAGGCGTCCGAAATCCACGTCGGGGACAAAAATAATCAAGTTGTCTCCGGACTCCTGGCCATGGCAATGCATATCGCTGTCGATTTCCAGGCGCATGGGCTCTTTACAATGGGCGCATTCCGTTTCCACCTGAATAACCACCTGCTCCTGTCTCAGTCGCCCTTGCACGAAGGGCGTCGCGAAAGCGTCCACCGCTCAGGCAGAATACAATTGCTCCCCTGATCCAAAGCTGATCCGGTGTGGGGTTTTCTCCACAGTAACCGGGTAGGCCCAGACGACCTGCCCCTGCTCGTTCCGAACCAGAAAGGTCAAATGCTTCTCCAGATCCTGTAAAATTTCAATGGTCCGCTCCACGGACAAGACCAGATCCCGGGCCACCCTTTCCGCCTCCAGCGGACCCCCTATCCGCGGCAACTCCCGGACCACATAGTGATGAACCCGGCGATGGTCCGGTGACATGAAAGCCATGGCCTTTGTAACTTTTTGTCTTGTCTTTTTAATCTGTTTCTCCCAAAGAAAGGGAGGCACTCCCACCATGGTACGCCAAAAGCCGGTCAGCAAACTGTTGTTCATAATCATCCTCCTTTTTGATTTTAGATACTATAAACATATTACAAAAAAAATTACTCCAGGCGTTTCAAGAATTCCTCCAAGTGGGATAGAAATCCCTCGACAACCTTTCTTTCTCCGTTTGACAATCCGCCCAGGTAGCTGGAAAACGCCTTCATCGTAACCTCCTGCCCTTGTTCGAATTGCCGGATAGCCGTTTGTCCGACCCCGGTCAATCTGGCCGACAGCCTGTTTTTAAGGGCCGGGTCCTTGGTCTTATGGATAACCCCTTTTTTCTCCAGCCGATTCAGGGTCTGGGACACGGCTCCAATGCTGATGCCCAACTTCCGAGCCATTTCCCCGGCGCTCAGTTCCGGGGATTCGTGGATGACCTGCAGCAGATGGATTTCCGAGGGATAAAGCCGCAGGGCTTCATGGCGCAAAATGGTCCGTTTCTCCAGGAACATGGACCGGTTGATAACTCGGCGAATCTGCGCGGCTATCTTGAGGATTTGCAAGGACATGTTTTGTTTTTAGCATCTAAAATCATAATTGTCAATACGAATTATCCTATACTGCCTTTAAATGGACTTAACTATTTACGTTCACACCAGGTCCTCCCCAAGCAATCTCGATCTTTACACGGAACCGTAACCCGATGGTTCCCCTTCCAGGCTTCCTTTTCAATCTTTTCTATAGTATATTGAATTCCTAGTGGAATTGCTGTTTACCCTCTGCCGGGAGTTCGGGATCAGCCCGCCCGAGGGCCCGGCCACGAACCAGACACTGGTCTCCGGCATCCATGACTATCTCCTGGCCATTCACAGCCGGAGCCGACGCGCCATCCTCCCTCCGGGGGAAAACGGCCAACGTGGTACTCGAAACGGGGGCCAGGGTCGTTGAACTCGAGGAAATTAACCGGAGTTGGACAGGCGAATACCTGCTGCTTTGGCGGGCACCCCCTAATTACCGGGGAGACGTGAAACCAGGAAGCCGGGGTCCCATCGTGGCCTGGTTGAAGCGTCACCTGGCGCTGGCCCAGGGGCGAACCTCACCAACCGAAAAGGACCCCGAATATGACCAAACATTGGGTCGGGAGATCAAACGATTCCAACTGTCCGTGGGCCTGGTGCCCGACGGGATCGTCGGCACCCTGACGATCATGCCGTTGAGTCGTGCATCCGATACCGACGACCCGGTGCTTCACGACGGGAAAGGGTCCTTTTAGGTATGTCCTATATCCCGGAAGCCCTGAAAAAACTCGAACGGAAGAGGCAACAGGGGGAAAAACGTCCAACCCTGACCCTGGCGGACGCAACCCTGCCGAAAGCCCGCCCCAGGGCCCATTGGCCAACCCTGGTCGCGGTGGGGCTGATCCTCAACGTAATGGTCCTGCTCTGGTGGATTGTTTTCCGGGGACCATACCGACCGCCCCGACCCGCCCCGCTACTCCCCCAGCGGGCCCTCGTCAAACAGGGCCCCACGGCCGCCCCCCCTCCTGTGACCTCTCTCGTCCAGGACGCAGACCGCCAAAAGAAGTCCTCGGAGCGGACCCCGACTCCGGCGGGCTCCAAGGGCCCGGAAGACCGGAAAACCTCAATCGCCCCTCCGGAGAAATTGCCGGTTTCCGACCCGGTCAAGACGGCGATACCTGCCGAGAAGCGGCCCTCGTTTCCGGCGACACCCAAGAGTCCGGTGGACCTACCCTCTCCCGGACCGCCCCAAGCGCGGGTGCCGGCAACCGAACCGGAGAAAACTCCACCGCCTCCGGATAAAAAGGCCTCCACCTCCGATCAGGCCAAGGTGCCGCCCCGGAAGGCGTCAAAAACGGCGGCGCTGCCAAGCGACCGGGTTTTCAACCTGAACGACTTGCCGGCCGATATCCGCAGCGCCCTACCACCGTTGAAGATCTCGGCTCACGTTTACAGCCCCGAGCCGCAGAACCGCTTGGTTCAGGTCAACGAGCAGCTTCTCCATGAAGGACAGGTTTCAACCGAAGGGCTGCAGGGTGGAGGAAATATATCCAAAGGGCATCGTCTTTCGATTTCAAGGTTACCGCTTTCGAATGGGAATTCAATAGACCCTATTTGCCTCGCCAGTAGGAGTGGTTGATCTCCTGATTGCCCAAGTCGCTATTGAAAACGGTCTGAGGTTATTGACCCTCGATAATCATTTCGAGATCATCCAAATGTACTCCAAACTTGACCTGGTAGCCTTTCGATCTCTCGACCTTTTTTCACGAAGCATCTGGAAAATGGTCGGAACAGGTCATTCTCGGCTGGCTTCTTTATGGGTTCTATTCCCCGGAAAAAGGGGAGGCAGGGCCGAGGGCGGCCCTGCCGGAATTGGAGACAAACTTTAATGGCTAATTTTTAGTTTTCGAGTCGTCCGTTTGCTATTTTGAGAACCAGTGCCACGGTGAAAGCTTCACTATGGTTCCCATGTTATTGCAGATTCTTTGTTCTTTCATGCCGCTAGCGGGTCCCGCAGTATACTCTAATTCTTCTATGTAGGGTAACGTGTTGCTTATGATCACAGTGCTGCTCCCAGTGACAGTGTCCAACCGTCCCCGGACAGTGGTGGAACCAGTAAGATTAAACTCCCAAGCCCCTAAGATCGCCGGCTGCTTGATCTTGCCAGTGCAGTTGGTGAATGTGATGTCAACAAACAGTTCATTGCCTTCAGAATCTACTACGTAGGTGCCGACGCAATCCAGGGCAGACTGGGTCGCCGGAATATCAACCGGGTCCGTGGACGGACTAATACGCACAGTCATGACCTCCCCCTTAAGGGTCGATTTCCCATGGCCGTCAAAGTGAATCACACCCAGGACGTTATAGCTTTGCGATCTTCCTGTTATTAATCGCACTAAATTATCCGGGTTGAGCCCCGGAGTGGATTGGCAGTCGTATTTGCCGTTTTGGTCCGGGCCGCATACAGCGTATGCGCAAGTTGCGGCTACATTATAGGTATAGTCCCCGTAGAGCCTTCGGTCCAGGCCCCCCGCCCCGGCCGGAACGGCCACGAACACAGCTAGTAGCGCGATGGCGGCTGCGATAAAGCAGCACTTCGTTATTTTTGAACTATTCATGATGTTCCCTCCTTTAATGAGTTCATTAATGGTTATTGGTATCCAACATCTACCCTGCCGACAGAACCAAGCCCCTCACCTCCTTTCTTCTTCCCTTGAAAGAAATGATGGATCGCCCCGTTATTATTTCAATTGTTCTCTCAGTTCTCGTTTCAGGACCTTTCCAGCTCCGCTTACGGGAATTTCCTTCAGAAAAATCACCTCCCTGATTTTTTTGTAGGCCGCCACCTCAGTATTCAAAAATTGCATTACTTCTTCACGGATGGCCTCCTTGCCCGGAGCGAGCTTGATGAAAGCTACCGGGATCTCCCCCGCATCCGGATCGGGTTTACCCACCACAGCACATTGTTCAACGGCGGGATGCCGGAAGAGGATCTCTTCGAGTTCTCTTGGATAGACGTTGTAGCCCTTGTAGATGATCATGTCCTTCAATCTGTCCGTAATGAAAAGGTATCCATCTTCATCCATCCTGCCGATGTCACCGGTATGAAGCCATCCGTCTTTCAGCACTTCCGCGGTGGCTTCCGGTTTGTTGTAATACCCTTTCATGACCTGGGGACCCTTGATCCAAACCTCACCTTCCTGTCCGGCCGGAAGTTCGTTTCCGGTGGTGACCTCCACGATTTTGATTTCGGTATCAAAAACCGGCAGACCGACGGATCCCGCCCGGGCGCCCGCTGCGCTCGGAGGAGTCATCGTGGCCCCCATGGTACACTCGGTCAAGCCATAGGCTTCGCTGATGTATTCCACGCCGAAAGCACCGGCAAGTTTTTCGAATATCGCCACAGGAAGCGGTGCGGCGCCTGAAACGGCTCTCTTTATGTGGGAAAGGTCGTATTTCTCAAAATCCGGATGATTCATTAAGGGAATATACAACTGCGGGGCGCCGCCGATAAAGGTCGCCTTGTATTTGACAATGGCATCCAGATACTCTTGGGGATCGAACCTCGGCAGCACCACCATGGTATATCCGCCATATATCTGGGCGTTAAGATACCCAACGGTTCCCATGGCATGAAACCAGGGCACAACCACGATGGAGGTTTCCTCGTCCTGCCGGATCGGCAAAGCAGATAGTTCAACACCGTCCGGGTACACCGCTTCCCAGACACCGTCTATTTCCTTCACAACGGCGCCGCTGCTCCAGTTCCCGAATTGAAGGACATTGGCCTCGACATTGGCATGGGTTAGAACAACACCCTTTGAAAGTCCTGTCGTGCCTCCGGTATAGGCCAGGTGGGCCACATCGTTCGCCGTATCGATATCCACCTGGGCGGTGAAAGGTGGGTATTTTATCAAGAGAGGGGCCATATCGAGGGTGTCCGGTACAACCATCTTGCCCAGGGGTTTGAGCGGAGCGGTAATCGGGTTAAAACAGTCGGCCAGGCTGGTGGTGATCATCCGTTTGACCTTGGTCTGAGGAATGGCCGAAGCGATCCCAGGATACAAGAGGTCCAGGGTAATTAAAGTTTCGGCCCCGCAATCATTGAGCTGATAGGTGAATTCTCTGGGCGAAGAAAGCGGGCTGAGAGGCGTGAAAACCGCACCGATTCTCATGATGGCGTAATAGGCAATGGCGAATTGGGGGCAGTTTACCAGATGAATGGAAACCCGGTCGCCCTTTTGAACTCCCAGATCAACAAGGGCCGAGGCGAAGCGTTCGGCAAGTTCCTTGAGTTCGGCATAGGTGATTTCGGTACCGGCGAAAATGATGGCCAGTCGATTGGGGACCCTTTTTGCCGTTTGTTCCAGGATGGAAAAAATAGGTTTTCCCGGATAATATTGATTTCTGGGAAAGCCCTTCGGCCAGGCCATTAAAGTTCTTTGGCATGGGACACCTCCTTCTAATTTTCTCTATTCGGTTGACTATCCGCCAAATCTATTTACCCGTTACCTGATCACCTCCTCATCCTTCCTTAGATGTTTCGCTTTTTTTTGGTGAATTCAAAATATCCCAAAGCTCATCATAGCTCTGAAAGGCCTTTTTCCCCTTTTTCCCGCCTCTTCCACGACCCCCACCAGACTTTGGGGTCGGTCCTTTTCGCACCGGTAGATCCGAATGATGTAATTGACGACCGGATTCATGACCCCTCAATCGACCCAGCAGGCTAACTTTGCCTGAATCTGCCGACCCAAAAGGACGTTTAAGGATTGAGTCTTTTTAAAAAAAAGGCAGGGCCAAATACCCGTTTTCGGCCCTGCCTTTGCTCTTGGCCTTAGGTCAACTCAGATAGTGCGCATGACGGTGTCAAAGAGGCTATCTTCAACGAATAGGTCATTACTTTGGTTGACTTTTTGCCAGTATTCTTGGTCTCCAAGCAACTGATCCCAACTCTTCTCCAGGACGGCAAGACTTTCGTGGTCAACGAACCAGCGTAGGGTTCCAACCTCGCCGAAGGAGTCCACGTAAACTTTCGTCTGGAGGTTGTATTTTTTGTTGATCCATTCCGTTATCTCCTTGGCCCATTGCATGGCTTCTAAGGGTTTTCCACGCGCAATCCTAACACTTCTTGTCCATCTTACCATGTTCGCATCCTCCTTTTTGGTGTTAAACGGAACCTGGGTGGTGTTTTCTATTCGGTTGACCATCCGTCCAACCTTTTTTCCCGTTAAATAATCACCTCCTTATCCCTTTATTTACCTCCATGCTGGAGAGGGCGGGGAAAAGGGATTGCATTCTGCGAATGGCGGTAGATTACCCGGGGTGAGGTTACAGATAGGTTACAGATTAGAGGGAAATGGAAAAAAAGTGAGGGGATTGAATTTTATTGGCCGCTGGACCCGGATTGGAAAGGAAGACGAGAGAAAAGAGAAGAGAGTATCTATGTTATGGTGGATCAAGCGAAGCGGATCCAGTTGGAGTGGTGGGACCAGGGTAACCGGGGTGGAAGTGGTCGACCAAGCCGGGCAGATCAAAGCGGGACAAGGCGAAACAGATCGTCTTCCGCCGCTTCCTGATCATAAGGCCAGGACATTAGCGTCCAACCCGATCACCGGTTGGTTTCTTGAGCAATAGCCTCGTCCATCTCCTCCAACGACAATTTCTTTTCAGGTTTGGGAACCATACCCTTGAGGCTGGTCAAGGCTTCCTTCACCGCTATGGCCTCCGGCCTGTCTAATTTTTTCTTCACTCTTCCCTCTTCCCCCTGTCTTTTTCTTCCATCTTCCATCTTTTATCTCTCTTCTCTGTTCTGTCTTCTCTCTACTCCCCTCATAACGCCCCTCCCAGCAAGCTGTCCCGTAAGGCCCTGGTTTTGGCGGCCGGTTCGATTCCCAGTTCCGTTTTAAGTCTCTTCTCAAAATTCTTGTATAGAGATAGAGCCTCGGCCTTCAAGTCCAGGTTTTGGCAGCACAGCATCAAGCCCTGGCAGAATTCCTCGGCTAACCCGTCCACTTCCAGCCCTTTCCGGTAACACTCACGGGCCTTCTCCCACTCCCCGCCTCGGCTCCAGAAAGATCCCAATTTTTCAACCCCGCGCAGGAACTTGCTGCGCAGCCTTTCCGCAGCGGACAGCAGCCAGGGCTCCTCCATTCCCCGGACCAGAAAAGGGCCTTGGTATAACCCGATGGCCTTTTCCAGCAGCGGAAGGGCGGCCTGGGAATTGCTCCGATCAGCCTCTCCTAGAAGCTGTTCAAAGGCCCAGGCGTCGGTCCAGCAATGACGGTAATCGAGGCTCACCCGCCCTTCGCGGACCTTAACCACCTCGTCCTTGCCGATCAGCAGGCGAAGCCGATACAGCGTGGTCTTTAACGTTTGGGCCGCTGCATCCCCGTCGGCCTCCGGCCAGAGGGCATCGGCCAATTCCTCATCCCGGATGCCTCTGTCCCCGGTGGCAATGAGGACCTGGAGCAGATCGAGGGGCTTCTGTTGGGCCTTGCGGGAGAAACGGAGGGGCTGCCCATCTTTATAAATTTTGAATTGCCCCAGGGTGTACACCTTTAACGGCCAGGGCCAATTTTCCAGATGAACCGGAGGGCTTTCCGGCACCAGTCGTCTCCGGCGGATGATTTCCTGGACATATTCCACCTCGATCCCCTCTTCCAGCGCCTTCTCGCAGAGAAAGGCGGTATCGGCCGGACAATCAATGTAGGTATTCAATAACTTCGCTTCCTTCCCCAGGATCAACGCTTCCCGGAGAAACATGAGGCCCTGGTTCTCCTCCTGGTTCTTGAAGGCCATATAGGCCTGCTGCAGCCGGGCATTGAATTCCAGGAATGGGCTCTTGATCTGTCGGGAGGAGGCCAAGCCCTGGGAAAGGTATTCCCGGGCCTTATCATCCATCCCGCGGTGATTCAGAATAACGGCGTTCAGCAAATAAGCGACCCCGAAAATGAACGGAGCGCCGGTCTCGATCCCGTAACGCAGGGCCTCCTCTCCATGAATGGCGGCTTGATCGTAGGCTCCCCGAATAAGTTCTTCTCTGGCTAAACTTAAACAATATAAGTATTGATCACGGGTGGCCATAGCCCTGTTTTCCATCCCCGGGCTGTTCGAGGAGGTTGACAACCGGTTAATGAACAGGCGCGCCTTTTCGGTGTCATTCATATTCAATGAATTCTGGATGGCGTGAAACAGCAATAAATCGTCCGCGGCATGGAAGCCCAAGGTTCGGGAAAACTCAAGACCCTCGGAAACGGCCTTTTCGCATTTCTCCGGGAAGCCCGCCATGTCAAAAAATATGGCCTCTCCAAGGTAGCCCCAGGCACGATTGACCGACTGTATTTCCAGAGTCTGGTTCAACGAGTTGAGCAGTTCCAGCGCCAGGGTGGCCTTATCAAAACGGGCGGCATAGATTCCGTAAAGTATCAGATGGAATAGAACCATCATTCTATCGTATTTAAATTCAGGGGCCTCCGTCAGGGCCAAGGCGCGATCCGCCCATTGCTCTATCTCCGGATGACCGGACTGTCTCTGGGTCAGGGCCGAAAACATACAGGTGGAAACCTGGGACCCTATCCAGGGAGAAGGAAATTCCTGGAAAGGATCCCGGATATGGAGTTCAAGTTCATCAATCCAATGGTCCAACTGGTCATACGTGCATTGAATGATGGCTCGAATGACCGTGGACCAGGCCAGCAGCATCCCGTCTATTTCCTCATTTTGCTTGAACTTTTCATAAGACCGCTCCAGGAGATCCCGGCTTGGAACTGGATCATAAAGATACCGGGCGGTTCCTTTCCAGAACAGAAGCCAGGCATCCTGTTCAATCTGATCGCCTGGTAAGCCGTCCAGCCATTCCGCCAGCAGAAGGTACCTTCCCTGCCACAGCAGTGTTGGGGCCTGCTGAAGGATGATCCGCTTTATCATTTCCCGGTCATCCGCTTCCCGGGCCAGATGGAAAGCTTCTTCGATCTGCCCGTCCGTTTCCAGAAGGTGAATGGCTTTCCGGCTTAATTCCTTGAAAGGTTCCGGGTCAAAAATGACCTTGGCCTTACGGCGTAAAAATGTTCTGAACAAAGGGTGGTACTGGTAAACCGGCTCTTGGAGGTATCGCTGCTCGATAAAATAATTGTTCCGCATCACCGCGGACAGGATGGAACCGGCCTGGGGGAGGCCTGTCAGAGTCTTCCGCCATACCGATGGTCATTTGAGGCAGAAAGGCTGTCCGCAGAAAAAAATCCTGAACCTCCGGGCTGATCCTGGCAAAGATCTCATTTCCAAAATAATGGAAGATCCCCTCCCGGGTGGTTTCCTCCACCGCCGGGAGATCGATCCCTCTGGCTCAGGCTGTCCAACATCAGCATCAATCCCGCCGCCCAGCCGTCCGCCAGGGCGTGCACGTGTTCAATCGTCTCTTGCGGGAGCGTCCCGGTCGCCTCGCAGTCGGGCGATCTCCACTGTTTCCTCTAAGGTCAGGCGCAGGTCCTCCCAGGTCAAGAGCCCCAATTGCTGGTTAGCCTGAAGCCTGATCCAGGATGGGGGCGGGGTCCCCCGGCTGATCAGCACCAGGTGCTTGTCCTGGGGGATTTCGTTCACCCCCAGGAGAACAACCTCCTGGACGATTGAATTTTCCGGAATGAACTGGGCATTGTCGAAAACGAGTGTGGTCCCGGGTTTCAAGCGGCTGAAGGCTTCCTTAAAAAAACGCCTGGCAAAGGTGGGGATGCCCTGAAGATATTCCGAGGTCAAAAGGGGCAGGGTTTTTTTTCGTTTAGGGAAAGCACTGCTAAAGGCGGCTCCCAAATGATAAAAGAAGGTGGCCAGGTCTTTGTCGGCCTCCTCGACCTGGTACCAGAGGCTGGGGATACCCCGTTCCTGCAGGTAGGAACTGGCCATGGTGGTCTTGCCGCAGCCCCCCGGACCGGAGATCCAGATGACCGGGCCTTCCCAAAAGCGGTCCAGCCGCTCAAAAAGCCGCTCCCGGGGAACAGCTTTCCGGAGGATTGGGCGACTGCTTCTGCTTGGGGTATTTCTTGTCAGTGTCATTTCGATGACCTTTCCTAACCAGAAAGTCCCGTTTAAAATATAGAAATTGACAGGATAATTAATATGTCATAATATCTTATAAAAAATCTGATTTATTGGGGGTATTATGCAAACCAAAAAGAAAATAACGATTACCATCGACGAAGGATTATGCACGGCTATTGACCAAGCCAGCAAGCGTTTTAAGATGGCTCGCAGCCAAGTAGCCCAGGAAGCCCTTTCCCTGTGGTTAACAAAGCAGACTGGGACTTTGATGAGGAAGGGATACCGGGAAATGGCGGAAGAAGACAGGCAATGGGCCGAATGGGCTTTTGAGGTCCAAAGGAAAATGTTGCGATGAATCCCTTTCCCCGACGCGGTGAAATTTGGCTGGTCAACTGGAATCCTGCCCGCGGAAACGAACAGGCGGGGAAAAGGCCCGCGCTGGTTATTCAAAACGATATTGGCAATGAACATGCCTCCACCACGATTGTCGCCGCCCTTTCGGCCGCCATCAGAATTTATCCCATGAATGTCTTGATCGAACCACCCCAGGGAGGATTGACTAAACCCTCCATCGTAAAAGCCGGCCAAATCCTCACGGTTTCCAAAGATCGACTGGAAAAAAGATTGGGCCTCATTGAAGAGAAGAAAATGGAAGAGGTTGACCAGGCACTTAGATTAAGCCTGGCTCTTTAGTTTTCTTGTTATAAAAAAAGCCCCGTTTTAAGAATTTAGAACGAGGCTTTGGTTTGGATCGCCTTCCTCCAGGGTGAGGGTTAACGATGACTCTCTTTTTGTAATCTGAATCACCTGCTTTTTTATCGGATTTTTACTATAATATCAATTAAAATTTTTTACCCCTATCGGTCCGGTTTTTTCTACTTGACATATTGATGCAATATTTATATGTTTATATGCATGAGAACAACCGTTCGAATAAAAGACGATCTCCTGCGACGGGCAAAAAAGCGGGCGGCCGATGAGGGAAGAGCCCTCACCTCGGTGATCGAAGAGGGTCTGACCATGGTCCTGTCCCCAGCGAAGGGTGACCGCCGGAAGCGGGTTCAGTTGCCGATATCTAAGGCCTCGGGAGGGAGTCCTTCCGGGTGTGGACCTCAATCGGTCAGGGGAACTGGAAGAAGTTATGGATAAGCCGTGATTCTTCCCGATGTCAACATCCTGGTTCACGCCTTCCGGTCCGATGCCTCGCACCATTCGGTTTGCAGAAAGTGGCTTCAGGAGGTCGTCAACGGTGAGGGACGTTTTGGGATGTCTCCCCAGGTTTTGAGCGGTCTTATTCGAATTACCACCCATCCGAAGGTGTTTAAGGAGCCGAGTGGCCTGGACGAGGTTGTCGGATTCTGTGAAATCCTGTTAGCCCAACCCCAAGGTCTGATCATCCAACCGGGGGAACGGCACTGGGGGATATTTACCCGCCTATGCCTCGAGGCAGACGCCCGCGGCAACCTGGCCCCGGATGCCTGGTTTGCGGCCCTGGCCATCGAGTCGGGCTGTGAATGGATTACCCTCGACCGCGACTATGCCCGGTTCCCGGGGCTGAAATGGCGGGTCCCTTCATAAAAAATCGCACCCGAGGGTGCGGTTTTTTATTTTAACTCGGCCCAATTCCGCCCCGTGGAGATCTGCACCAACAGCGGGACCCGCAATTCCATGGCCGCTTCCATGTGCTGCCTGACCAGTTTTTTCAGCGCCTCGACTTCCTGCTCCGGCGCTTCGAACACCAGTTCGTCATGCACCTGAAGGAGCATTCGGGCCCGCAGACCCTGCTTTTTCATTTCCCGGTCGATCACAATCATGGCCATCTTGATCAGGTCGGCGGCGCTCCCCTGAATGGGGGTGTTGATGGCCGTGCGCTCGGCGAACTGACGGGCCACCCGGTTGGAGCTGTTGATTTCCTCGATGATCCGGCGCCGGTTGAAGAGGGTGGTGACAAACCTGTTTTCCCGGGCTTCCGCCAGCGTCTGATCCAAAAAGCGTTTTACGCCTTCATATTTTAAAAAGTACTGGTCGATCATTTCCTGGGCCTCCCGGGCCCCGATCCCCAATTCCTTGGATAAACCGAAGGCGCTCATGCCGTAGATGATCCCGAAATTGATCACCTTGGCCTGACGACGCATATCCGCGGTCACCTCACCGGAAGGCACGTTGAACAATTCGACGGCCGTGCGGGTATGCACATCCTCCCCGGCTTGAAAGGCGGCCATCAAGTTGGGGTCCTGACTGTAATGGGCCATGACCCGCAGTTCGATCTGGGAATAGTCGGCCGACAGCAGCACCCAACCGGGTTCGGCCACAAAGGCCTGTCGGATGCGGCGCCCCTCCTCGGTGCGTACCGGGATATTCTGCAGATTGGGCTCGCTGCTGCTCAACCGACCGGTAGCCGTCACGGTCTGGTTGAAGGAGGTATGCAGCCGCCCGGTCTCCGGGTTGATCAGCTTCGGTAGGGCGTCGACGTAGGTGGATTTCAGCTTGCTTAAGGTACGATAGTTCCAGATTTCCGCGGCGATCGGGTATTGCACGGCCAGGTCCCGGAGGACCTCGGCGTCCGTGGAGCTGTGGCTTTTACCCTTGGTTTTCTTGGCGGAGGGCAGTTGCAGTTTTTCGAACAAGATCCGGCTCATCTGCTGCGGGGAGTTGAGATTGAAGCGTTCCCCGGCCAGGGTGTAGACCTGCTCCTCGATCTGATTTAATTTCCCCTCCAACTCCTTGGACAGATCGCTGAGAGACCGGCTGTCGATCCGAATACCCTGCCACTCCATTTCGGCCAGCACGGTGATCAAAGGCATTTCCATTTCCCTGAACAGATCGTCCAACCCCTCCCTGGTCAGCAGCGGTCCCAGCAAGTCCGCCAGCGTCAGGGTGACCTCCGCATCCTCAGCCGCGTACTCCACGGCTCGGTTCACCGGCACGGCACTGAAATTCAAGGCCTTGGGACCCGAGCCCACCACTTCCTTGTAGGTGATCAGTTTTTGATTGAGGTGTTCCCAGGCGATCTGATTCAGGTTATGCGCCCGGCGGCCGGGGTTGAGCAGGTAGG
This sequence comes from uncultured delta proteobacterium, assembly GCA_963743305.1. Taxonomy (GTDB): domain Bacteria; phylum Desulfobacterota; class RBG-13-43-22; order RBG-13-43-22; family RBG-13-43-22; genus CAVQSS01. The sequence goes on along the minus strand of CAVUPH010000013.1, from coordinate 112,741 downwards.
AAGCCAGCATGGTGTCGAAGGCGATCCCCTGGTAATCCAACCCGTAACGGCGCAGAACCAGCCATTCGTACTTGATATTTTGACCGATTTTGGCGATCCGGGAATCTTGAATCAGGTCGGTCAGTTCGGCCAGCACCCGGTCCCGCGGTAGTTGATCGGGGACGCCTAAATAAGTGTGGCCTACGGGGACATAAAAACCTTCACCCTCTTTCCAGGAGAGGGCGATGCCCACGATCTCGGCCCGGATGGGGTCCGCCGAGGTCGTTTCCAGGTCCAGGGATACCCGGCCGGCTTTCTTGATCTGCTGGATGATCCGCTCCAGGTCTTTTTGCTCGAAAACCCCTTGATAGTCCCGGGGGTGGTCGCGCACCTCCGTCACCTCGCCCAGCCCGTCCAGGAATTTCTTGAACTCCAGTTCGGTAAACAGCGCCTTCAATTTTTCCAAATCCGCCGGCCCCGGCTTCAGTTCCTCTACGGAAAGGTCCAGGGAAACACCGGTGTCGATCGTGGCCAGACGCCGGGACAGGAGGGCCTGTTCCCGAAAGGCGACGATTTTCTCCCGTATCTTGGGCGGAGTGACGTTGGGCAGGTTCGCCAGCAGCTTATCCAGCGAACCATGGGCCTGGATCAGTTTCTTCGCGGTTTTCTCCCCGATGCCCGGGACACCGGGGATATTGTCACTGTTGTCGCCCGATAGGCCCATCACGTCGGGGACATGATTAGGGGTGGTGCCGAAGCGTTCCTGGACGGTGTTCAAGTCAAAGACCTGATCCTTCAGGGTGTCCCACATCCAGACCTTTTTGGAAATAAGCTGCATCAGGTCCTTATCTCCGGAAACGATGACTACCTCAAATCCTTTTTTTTCCGCCTCCAGGGCCAGGGTGCCGATCAAGTCATCGGCCTCCATCCCCGCCTTTTCTAAGATAGGAAAGCCGTAACCCCGGCTGACCTCCTTAATATAAGGAATCTGGACCTGGAGGGCCTCCGGCATGGGGGGCCGGGTGGCCTTGTAATCCGGAAAGATCTCGTGGCGAAAGGTGGGGCCTTTGGCATCAAATATCAGGGCCAGGTATTGGGGCGCTTGCTCTTCCAAAACTTTGTTCACCATCTGGACGAACCCGTAAATGGCCTGGGTGGGCATCCCTTTGCTGTTGGACAGGTGGGCAATGGCGTAAAAGGCCCGGTAGATATAGGAACTGCCATCAATCAGGTAGAGCACTTTCCGTTGGTCCATGGATATTCCTTTTGCATTTAGAAACGTTAGCCGAGTTACTGATTATTATTCAAACCAGACGGGAAGGCAAAGGGTTTTTAGACGGGGGTTTTGGTGGTAAACAACTTCGATCGGTATGTCAGTTTGGAATTTTCTGCGAAATCATCCTTCCTGGCGCGTCAATCGAATGAGTTCAATCAATCGCCGATCTCTCTCTTTAATAGCCCGAGCCTTTTTCTCCTCCGGCCAGTCATACCAGCCCTGCCCGGTTTTGGCTCCCAACTCCCCGGCTGCCACTTTCCGGGTCAGCAGCGGTGAGGGGTTGGTATCATTGCAGAGGTAGGGCAGCAGATATTTTTGGACCCGGTAAGTGATGTCCAGCCCACCCCAGTCGGAACGCTCCAGCGGTCCCATCAGGGCCAGACGCAAGCCAAAGCCGAATTTGACCACCCGGTCCACCTCCTCCGGCGCGGCAATCCCCTGGTCCACCAAGTTCATGGCCTCCCGCTGCAGGGCGTGTTGCATGCGGTTGCCTACGAACCCGGGCACATCCCGGAGCACCCGGATCGGTTCCTTGCCCAAACCGGCCAACAGGAAGACGACTTCTTCAAAAACCCGGTCGGAAGTGGTTTCGCTTTTGATTACTTCCACGCAGGGCAGGATATGGGGCGGGTTCCAGAAATGGGTGCCGAGGACCCGTTCCGGGTGTTTCAGACCTCGGCTGATGGAGGTAATGCTCAAGGCCGAGGTATTGCTGCAGAGAATGGTCTCCGGAATGGTCAGCTCCTCCAATTCCGCAAAGAGACGGCGCTTGAGGTCCAATTCTTCGCTGACCGATTCGATGATCAGCTCAGGGGTCCGGACGGTCGAAGGCAGGTCTTCAGATAAAGCAATATTCCGAAGAGCTGCCTCGACGGACTCCGGTTGAGCCCATCCACATTCCATAAAGAGTTCCAGATTGGAACGGATGCGGACCGGGGCGCTGTCAAGGACCTCCCGGTTGACATCATATAGCCTGACCTGCCACCCTTTGACGGCAAAGCACTGGGCGATGCCGTGGCCCATGGTCCCGGCGCCGATAATTCCAATTTCAGGCATGAATAATCAGCCCCTCATTAATATGTACATAGAACCGAAACGGTTAATAATTGACAATCTTGCAAACCATCATTATTGATTATTAATTTGTCTTAAAAGCCTTCTTTATCTAACCACACCGCAATGGTGTGAGGTATAAATTCAGATGATCAGGAGTTCCCGCGGGAAGGAAGCCTGAGGATTTCCCGCGCCTCGGTGCAGGAAGCCACCTCCCGGTTCAGCAGCTTCGCCAGAGCGACGGACCGTTCCACAAACCGGGCATTGGAGTCGGCCTTCATCCCCCGGCTCAGGTAGAGATTGTCTTCAAACCCCACCCGGACGTGTCCGCCCAGAAGCAGCGCCTGGGTGGTCAACGGGAGCTGCGTGGGCCCTACCCCCATTACGGACCACTGGCATTCTGGGGGCAGGCGATTTTTCATGGCCAGAAGTCCCTCCAGGTCGCCGTTTATCCCCCAGGGCACACCCAGGCAAATCTGAAAATAGGGCGGATCGTCCAGAAGACCTCTTTCCAGCAGATCGACGGCCTGGCGGACATGTCCCAGGTCAAAGACTTCCAGCTCCGGTTTTACCCCGGCCTTCCGCATTTCCACAGCCGCCAGTTCCACCCAATCCGGAGGATTGACAAAGACCCGGCCGCCACGGAAATTGAGGCTGCCCACATCCAGGGAACAGAGGTCGGGTTCCAGCTCCAAAGGCATGAGACGCCGGAGGCCCACTTCCGGTCCTTCCAGGTTAAAAGCGCTGGCAGTCAGGTTGATGAGCACATCGCTCTCCGCCCGGATTCGATCCACTACCTCGGCGAAGAGTTCCTTTTTAAAGGCCGGCTTCCCGCTTTGGGGATCGCGAACATGGATATGCACGATAGCGGCCCCGGCCCGCCAGGACCGCAGGGCTTCGGTCGCGATTTCCTCCGGGCTGTAAGGAACGGCGGGATTTTGCTCCTTGGTGGGGGCGGCGCCGGTCAAAGCCGCGGTAATGATCAGTTTGTCCATGCCAGGAGATTTTCTTAATAAGCCCTATTGCTTCTTCAAGGGGTGATTGGCAAAATGGATTTCTCGGGTGGCCGGCGCACCATCAAATATACCGCCTGCATTTCCAATACGGACTCCCGGCGTTGATTGTGGAGCTCAAAACGTATTTTGACCAGTCCCCGGTGAAGGTTCTTGGTCGGTCGGGCCAGGACTACCCGGCTTTTTACCTGGACCGAATCGCCGAGATAGCTGGGTCTCTGGAACTTGACGTATTCGAACTCCAAGACTGCGACCATATGGTCGAAAAGCCCCCGTTGCTGACATAAGCCCATGGCCATACTAATGAGTAACGGGGCCGGAAGAATGCGTTTCGGGTGCCCAACGGTCCGGGCGGCCTGGTCATCCATAAAAATCGGGTTTTTAAGCAAGGAGAGATCCAAAAAAGCGGTCACCTCGGCATTGATTATCTGCCGCGGGCCAGTAGCGAATTCAGCCCCAACCACAAATTCCTCGAAATACATTGTCCGCCCTCACTCTTTATTATGGGGAAATCTGGCTCCGTACGCCTCCTGGCCGCGGATTGCCGTACTGTCTCCGCAAAGATGGGGTTCCCTCTAAGACTCGGGTGCCCAAAATGGACGGGATTTCCCGATTTCCTTGACCGTCGAAATGAATTCACCAATATACTCCTGAAAGTGCGACATATAATCCGGATCCAGCCTCTTCGCGAAGAAATTTCCCGAGAAGACATTGACCATTGCGGATAAAGGAATGATGCCTTCCTCGGTCTTCGTTTTAAATCCACTCCAGTTACGAACGTGCTCTTCCGACCGGAAGAGATTCATGGTGCTTCAGGCGTAGGGGAGGTTATTAAACCATTCCCGGAATGGGACCGAGGTGTAGGCTACCAGGTTTTCGGGATCGGTACTTTCTAATCTACCATCTTTCATACGGATCCTGATCGGAGAACCGCAATCGAGGCAAGGGGCATCGACCTGGACCGTTTTCCCGGGGAAGAGCCAGCTGACCGCCAGCGACTCAAACCCTCATTGGCCGAACCAATCCTGCCGACCCTCAATAGTGATGCGGTATTGTGTGGGCAGGTTGCTGAATGGCGGAAATGACGAGATATAATCCGTATTGGGAGCCAGCCAACCGGGAAATCCCGGGAAATGGAGGTCGTGAAGGGCCTTCCTGCCTTCTTCGACTGAAACCCTCAACTCCGACGCAATTTCCGTATAATGCGGGGCCCGCCCCTTTTCCACCATTCGTTTCATAACAACCTGAAAAGTCTTATCCCGGGTGATCGTCTGGGTCATCTTGGTTTCCTCCTTTGCTGTGATTTCAAGTGAAATTTTTTCTGCCCGTTTTTTTTGCCATTTCATCCCTGTTGCTTTTATCTTGGACATAATCGGGGTAAAGTTTTTCGATGCAGGGGGGGCAAAGGCCATGACTGAAATCGGCTTCGGAGTGATTCCGAATATATTCTTCGATCTGATTCCAATATCCTTGGTCGTCCCGTATTTTTTTGCAGGAAGCACAGATGGGCAGCAAACCGCTAAGCTGTTTGACCTTGGATAAAGCCTCCTGAAGCTCTACCACCAGCCTCTCCCGTTCTTCCGCGGCTTCCATTTCCTTGGAGACCTCGGTCAGGCAGCCAAGGGAGATGCTGGAGTGGTCCCTTGGATGCCTTTCTATCTCGGCCTGATCCTTCAGCCAAAAAGATCGACCGGCGGGTAAAGAAAGTTTATAAACCGCCTCGATGACACCGGTCTTTTTTACCTCCTCGCGCAACTGTTTTCGGAAACTGGTCAGTTCCGGTCGGTGGATGATTTCTTTCTTTATTCCAGGTTCATCCGTTTGGTATTTGTAGACGCGCCGTTCGATCACGCTCTTGCGGAAGACTTCGGCTACTTGCCCAGCTTCACAATCCAGTAACTCGCTTAACCGACTGCTGGCGAATTCGTACCAGATGATGCGATCTTTTTCGTGCCAGGCGGCGATATAACAGATAGCAGGGTTTCCCGTATCTTCGAAAACGCGATTATCGGCTATACATTTTGCCACCCGCTCTTTGAGCGCCTGGCTGTAATGGCCGGTTAGTATTTTACCGTGATAGGCCGGGTCGTTTTTCCAATCCATGTTTCTCTGCCGGTAAAGCCGAATTTCAGGCCTTCAGCAATCGGATAAAGCCTTGGTTACCTGATTTTCCGAAAAGTTAACTGCTTACTGCCGGGAAGGGTTAGGCGAATCGTATCCCTTTCGATGTCGCCGACGATGACTCCGCCCCCTTTGGTGTTAATTCTAAGCTCAGCGCCCTTAAGGTACCAGGAGAAGGGTATTTCTTCACCGCCTGATTTCCAGGCGCCTTCTCCATTGGCCTTGAGCTCCAGGACGGTCGTGGCCTCTCCGGGGAAGTCTTTTCCCGAGGCCTGGTAATTTCCGGCGACTTCGTTTTTCGAGCCGCAGGCGGATACGAGGATCAATAGCAGAAAAAGAGTCGGCAACCGGTAATGAAAAATGGATTTTGGAGTTACACCCATGGGAGACCCCTATCGTGAAGTATTAGGAGAAGGGACCATGATTTTTGCCGGATCAGTCCGGCCTCCCCGGCGAAACAGCAAGAGTCGATCAAAATAGTAGATGTGGATGGTAAAAATCAGCAACAGGATGTTTTCAGCGATTTTCTTCCAGCCGATGGGCTCACCGACAGTATCGTAACACCCGCAACTGATGGAGGCCCCCCAGTACATGTTGATCAGTACCATCATATTGAACATCACCAGCAATAGTCCTATAAGGACGACGGAAGCCCTCGAGGTGAATCCGATGACCAGAAACAGCCCGCAGACAAACTCCACCCACGGCAAAATCACCGCCACCGGGTTAAGCAGCCAATAGGGCAAAAGTCGGTAATCAGCCGTTGCCTCCGCAAACTGAGCCGGATAAACGATCTTGCTCATGCTGGCGTAGAGGAAAAATCCTCCCACGCACAACCGGAGCGCGAAAGCCAAATATTTGCTCGTCAATATTCCCCGGAGGTGCGGCCCGATCATTCCTTCTCCTTTTCTTCCAGGGGAAATCCTTTTTCCTCCCAGGCCGCCAGCCCCCCTTCCAGGACCCTGACTTTCTCGTAGCCTCGGAGGATCAGCTTCCCGGCCAACTCCAAGTCATAGAGTTTGCTGACCGTTCCTCCATAGACAATAATTTTCCTTTCCTTGTCTTCTTTGGCGAAGGTCATCAGGTAAAGGATATCGAAAAGTGCCAAAGGAAAATTGACCGCCCCTTTAATGTGGCGCTCTTGATAAAAATTGGCGGGTCGGGCATCTAAAAATAGCGATTGACGGCTGCGGAATTCTTCCCAGGCCGCCGCAGGACTTATTGTCGGGAAAGCGTTTCTGTCGGGATATTCGGGGAAAAGAGGGATTCCGTTAGGATTGGAGTAGTTGAAAATCGTGGCCAGGATAACGCTGACGACCATAATCAGAAGAAAATCAAACCAGGTAATCCGCCAAGACTTGCGTACTTCTTGGGCCTGGATCTCAAGACGCTTTTCATCGCTGATCAGCCAACTCCGCATCTGTCTGACGAACATTTTGGAGATGTCGGGAAATTCGCTCATGATTCGATCCAGTTGATCTTTGGAGAGAACCATCAGGTGGGTCTCTTCCAACGTCTCCACGTCGGCTGACCTGGGTTCTCCGGTCAGGAGCGCTATTTCCCCAAAGGTCTCCCCTTGCCCCTTGATGGAAATGTCTAAATTCAACCCCTCTGGGTTTCTCCTGAAGATCCTTACGGACCCGGAGCGGATGATGTAGAGGCAATCAGCGGGATCGCCCTGTCTGAGGATAATCGAGTTGTGGGGCACCACCAGAGCATCTACCGCCCCGGCGATGGCCTCCAGCGCATTCTGGGGCAACTCTTTAAAAACCGGGCTTTGGGCCAGGACTTCCGCCGCGTCTTCATTTACGGGCATTATAACCTCGCAATCAAACTAAACGGATTGGAAATCTTAACCACCCCCCAGGCCCCGAGAGGTACCCGCGAAGCATGAAAATAAAGGAGCGAGACATAAGCCTAACTGATTGACATTAATAATTAATAATCACTTGTTCCTTATTAATTTTTAATAAAGGCTTTGCGGTACCCGGTTCTATTTTCGTATTACCCCCCCGGGTCAGGCTATTGCGCCTGTAACTTTTTTTTGATCTCCATTAGGTAAGCATCAAAGTTCCCTATGGGACCGGAGTGACTCATGAGGACTTTACCGTTCTTGTCCACCAAAATGGTAAGGGGGACGGCTGGCACTTTTGCCTTTTTGGCGATTTCTTTCTTGGGGTCGACATACAAGGGAAAGTCTATTTTAAAAGCCTTTTTATAAGAGGACACGTCTTCGGGCTGATTTCCGATGGCAATGCCGATCATTTTGAAATCTTTACTCAACTTTTTGTCTTCCTTAAATAAATTATAGACCCTGTTGACCACAGGCGCGTTTTTTTGACACACGGGTCAGAATACGTCGAAAAATTCGATCAAAACGACTTTCGTCTTAATCTGCGATAAAGAAAATAGCTTTTCATCACTAACCTCTAGATAGGCCTTTGTTTGGGGTGAGGCAGGACCTTTTAATTCAAAATCCGGAATTTTACTTCCCGGGGGAAGGGTCTCGGCCGAGTAAATCAATGAACAGTGCATACTGATCAAAATGAAGAAAACCACGCCCAACATGCGAAGGGCAAACCTTTTTAGCAGCATCCTGGCGCCTCCCTAACTTGGAAAATTTTTGGATAGCCTAAATAAAAAAAGCCTACCAATGGGTTTGACCCCCCGGAGGCTTCCTGCCGGAACCTGGCGATACTCCCACGTCATTTCCAGATCCTTGGTCAGTTCAGATTAGGTGGAGAACTTTATATAAAGTCACAGCGAATTACGAATGCTATTCAATAAACAGCATATCTAGTCCAATTGTCAACAGAAAAAATTAGGCATTCATTTTCTTCTCCATTACCGGGAGGCGAATCCTGACCGTCGTCCCCTGTCCCGGGAGGCTGCGTACTTCCAGGCGGCCTTTATGTCCCTGGATGATCTTTTGGGTGATGGCCAGACCCAAGCCAATCCCCTTTTCCTTGGTGGTAAAATAGTGGGCAAAGACCTTTTTCAGATCTTCCGGGGGAATCCCGGACCCGCTGTCCTCGATCCGCAATTCGATGGATTTTGATCCCGGGATTGATTTTGAGACCACCTTCAATCGACCGCCACGGGGCATCGCTTCCAGCGCGTTATTGAGCAGGTTCAGGAAGGCCTGAGTCAACTGGGAGCGATCCCCCAGCACGGGCGGAAGATTCTTTTCCCAATTTTTCTCCAGGGCTATCCCGCTGCCTTTTATGGTCTCCTCCAGCAGACTCAAGACGTAATCCAAAATTTCATCTACTGCCTGCTCTTTGAATTCCGACTGGAAAGGCCGGGCCACAAATAGAAACTGTTCAATGATTTTATTGACCCGGCTGATCTCGTCCCGGACGATTCCGGTAAACCGCTCGTATTCCTGCTGCGCTTGAGGGTCCACCCAGCGGAACTCTTTTTGAAGACGTTGCACAACCAGGCCGATGGCGTTCAGGGGGTTTTTGATCTCATGGGCCACACCGGCCGCCAGTTGGCCCATGGCCGACAGTTCATCCTGAAGTCGCATCCGCTCCTCCAGTTCCTTTATTTTGCTGAAATGGCGATTTTGGATTTGAAAAATGATAATAAAACTGACTATGCCCAAGGCCAAAAGCACGGCGGTCATGAGGAGAATACGATTCTGGGATTGATAGAGGATGGGAGTGATTCCCTTGAGGGATAGACCCAGCCGGATAGAACCCGGAGACCGTCCGTCCGGGGCGAAGGCCCGGGACAGTTCTAAAAATTCACCATCGGATCTTTTTATCCAAGCCAAAGGGGCTTCTTTCCCCGGCCAGGGTTTTTTCCATTCAACCGTTGGCGGGTTGGACGCTGACCCGTTCCCTGCTTCTCCCAAAACCCGTTTTCGGGAATCCAGGATTTCCAGGTAAGCCAGATTTCCTTTCCCGAAAAATTCATTGATCAATCCCTGGATAATGATCTGCTCCCCCAGGAAGCGGTATTCCTCCGGGGAGATACGGATCAGAATAAAGCCTCGGTCAAAACGCCGGGCCAGGGCCAGCGTCAGGGGAAAAGGACTCTCCTTTCCCGGCTCTTCTCGAGAAAGAAAAAGCCGGGATTGGCCGTTTAACAGCTTCTGAAAAGATGGATTTTTCAAGAACTCCCGGTAACGCGGCATCAAGGACCGGTCTTCCCGGGGCGGGGCGATAAATTCGATATGCGCCAATCCGGTCTTGGCTATCAACCCGCTCTGATATCCGGAATCTCCGGATTTCTTCGCCGCTTCCTGATCCAACCGCAGGCCCAGGTCGACCAGTCGCTCGATGAGGATATCCTCCAGCCCGAGCAACGGTTCCGTTTCCAGGGTCTCCCGAAGATTCGTGACCGGCGACTGGCGGCCGGCGTCCAGAAAACGTTTGATCAGATTGGTGGCATTGGTGTCAATCCCCCGGATGAGCAGTTGTCCTTCCGTCTCCAGGAGGTCGAACAACTGGGCTCGGGTTCGCTGAATTTCAAAATATCCGTTGATCAACAGCAACAGGATCAGAACCGCCAGGACCGGAAGCAAATAGTAGGCATAATGAAAAGGTCGTTGATTCATGGCCCGGAGTCTGTTCTAAGGATTAACGGGAAGGCTTCCTACCCTAAAATATCTGATTCTCAATTCAGGGTCGGCTGGGGGGGTTCCCCGACGGAAGACCAGGATGGTTTCGGTTTCTATGGAAATCCCTGCCGAAGCCTCCCCCCATGAAAAAACCCCAATGGCAGCGAAAACCCAGGTCGCTTCCGGGAGGAAGTTTCTCTTTCTGGTCCGCCCGCAGAATCTTCAGGGCCTCCGATTGATACACCAAAGCCCTTTCCCGGCCGTTCAGGAAAAGGGTCTGGAGTTCTTTTCGAATTTCTTCCCCTCGAGGGCCTTGAAATTCTTCTTCACTCAAGGTCCGCAGTTCCAACCGCTTACTCGCCATTTTTTTCCGGACCTGAATCATTTCCTGACGAAACCTGTTCCCAAGTTCCTGAAGAGTTTGCGCCTGATCGTCAGTCAAGTTCAACTTATCCGACCCGCTTTCCCACTCCCTATCGGGTGGCCCGGCCGTGGAAAGGCCGGCACCCAGGCCGTAAACCAGGATCAGCGTCAAAGTTCCCGTCCACAGCCGCGAGCGGAGAACTATCTTCAAAAATCGAACCATGCTGGTTATGACCATTTGGATTTTAGAGCCTCGTTTTTGTATCGGCCGGCGACCCGAGCCCTTCGACAGGCTCAGGGCCTTGAGCTTGCCGAAAAGGATCAGTCGAATCGCTCAGGTCGAACCTCCCTGCCGATTTTCTCAAGCGCTAAGACGATCCCGGGCCCTTTGATACAGGCCCAGGTACTCGCGGGCGGAATTCTCCCAGGAAAAGTCCTGGGACATGGCATTGCGCATCAGCGCCCGCCAGAGATGGGGAATTTCATAGGTTTCTAAGGCCTCCTCCAGAGACTGCCAGAAGGCCTCGGCCTGGTATTCCTGGAATTTAAACCCGGTACCCGACTGATCCAGGGATTTGAAAGGCTGGATGGTATCGTCCAGGCCGCCGGTAGCCCGCACAATGGGAATCGTTCCGTATTTCAGGCTGTATATCTGATTCAACCCACAGGGTTCGTAACGGGAAGGCATGAGGAACATATCGCTCCCGGCCTCAATTTTGTGAGCCAGGGTGTTATCATAAGCCAATCGCAGGCCGATTTTTTGGGGGACCTTCGCCGCCAGCTCGGAAAAGAGTTGATGGTATTTCTCCTCACCTGTTCCCAGAACCACCAGGGTTACCTCTTTCTCGATCAGCCGGTCCATGACTGCGGCCAGCAGGTCAAACCCTTTCTGGTCGGCCAGGCGGGAGATAACCCCCAAGAGCGGATAGACCTGCCGTTCCTCCGAAAGGTTGAATTGCTTCAGCAGATCGACCTTGCAGGCCCTTTTTCCCGAAAGGTCGTCTGCCCCAAAAGCGGCGGCGATTAAGGGGTCTGTTTGGGGGTTCCAGGACTCATAATCAACGCCATTGATGATGCCGAAAAGGTCATTCCGACGGTACGAGAGAATCCCCTCCAAACCGTATCCGTATTCTTCGGTTTGGATTTCCTCACCGTATTGCCGGCTCACGGTATTGATGATCTGGCTGTAGACGATCCCGGACTTCAAGAGGTTGACCGATCCCCAAAATTCCAGCCCGGAAGGGTTGTAGGTCTCCCAAGGCAGGCCGGCCAGAGGGATGATGTCTGGATCAAATATCCCCTGATAGGCGATATTGTGGATGGTGAAAATACTGGCCGTGTTGGCCCAAAAGGGGTCCCGGGTCCGAAGGAAGTGCAAATAGGCCGGAATCAAACCCGTCTGCCAGTCGTGGCCATGAAAGACATCCGGTTGAAAGGAGATCCGGGGAGCCAGGGCCAGGGTTGCCTGGCAGAAGAGGACGAAGCGCTGGTCGTTGTCAAAATAGTCCCCTCGAGAAGTGCCGTACAGATTACTCGCGATCGAAAAATTCATCCCGTTCAATAAAATAAACAGGCAGTCCTTCCTCCAGGGTCGATTCGTAAATATCCACTTCCATGGCCCGTCCACCCACCGGGACCCGGACTCCCTCCAGTGTTTTCTTTAGAGGAAAATTGCCCTGCCGGACCATGCGGTAGAGCGGCATGACCAGACGGACATCGCAGCCTAATTTTTTCAACGCCTTGGGCAGTGAACCGGCCACATCGGCCAACCCGCCGGTTTTGGCAAAAGGAACGACTTCCGGTGAAACGAACAGCACCTTAAAGGGATTCATAGCCACCTCGCCTCGATCTTGGAATTTGTTTGGGTATTTTACTGGAAAGAACCGGGGGGGTCAAGGAAGGAAGAGAGCCTGAATCCACCACCTAATTTTTCACAGGTTGCTTTTTCTATTTTTCAACACTATTTTTCATGCCGGTTAAAGCCTGTGGCCTCGGAAGAGGCCCTGTTTGATCAATTATTTATGGAAAAGCATCCTCCCGTAGCTCGGTGGGCTCGAGATGGGCGCACCGCCTCCCTTTCCTGGAAAATTACCCCAACCATTTGAGCCCAGCGAATGCTTTCGAGTTAATGGTTATGCCCCATTACCCTGACGGCACCGGATCAAGGGCCATGATCCGGCCTCTGGCCTCCAGAAGGAGATCAAACGCCGGATGCCCCTTCACCAACCGAATGATCAACTCTCGGGAACGTTCAACAATGCGCCCGGGTAAGTTAATCAACGAAAACCGAATCGCCTTCATTCGTTTGGATACCCAGGACTTCCCTAAGACCAACTGCTTCATAGCGCTATTAAGGTTCAAGGCCAAAATCATGATCCAAAACCAGGCGGCATTCTCACCGAAATCACCAGAAGGTAATTGCCCCCCGGCCAAATCTCCCTTCATTACCGAATGGGCCTCCTCGGACTTCCCGCAACGCTTTCGATGCCAGTCAATCAAGGCCCCCCCCTCCCAATCCATATTCGTCACCACCCCAAAAAGCTTGTACCCTTGCCTGCCGATCTCCATCGTCGGAAAGGGTAATGACTGCTGTACTACGGCCATCCCGGGTAGCGTCATCGACCCCATTGCCTCCCGGATGGCCAAGTACCGATACACCGGAGACTTCTTGCTATAACCTATCTTTCCAGGGACAAAACAGACTTCGGCCCATTCTTGATTCGTCTTGATCCGATACCCTTCCGCCTCCTTGTAAATCACCTTCCATTCTGGTTCCGCTACTTCCAAAACCGCCCGCTTAAACTCCGGGGTCACATCACAGCCAATCGCAAACTCGATCCGACCAAATCGCTCCTCTTCCCCTTCTTCACAGTATCGGAGTAACTCATGCTGATATCCGGCCGTATCGGAACGTAAACGGACTTGTTCAACCCCTTCCGGTAGTAAGGCCAAGGCTTCCTTCAAAACGCGTAACTGCTCATGCCCCGCCGGAACATTCCCATCCCGAAACTCCGTATGTAAGACCATCTCCTGTTCCGCCCACCAGGTGTTCAATGGCTGGTAGGCCTTGTATCCTTTGTACCCATATAAAGCCTCCCGCTTCGCCGTCTCCACCAAGGTCGCATCCTGATCCAGCGTGGCTACCTTTTGGGGATTCTGCTGCTGCATAAAAGCAACCAGGTCCCCGTTCACTTTCGCTAATCCCCTTAGGGCCTCATTCTGGACCGGTATGAACGCCTTCCCCGCCACCCGTTTCTTCTCCTGCTCCGCATCGTGAAAGGATGATAAATATCGAAAAACTGCAGAGGCGGAAGGCACGGTTCGCCTCCGTTCCTTTCGCCAACGCCGCTCCGCCTCTCGCCGCTCCCGTCGTTTCAGCCCTTGGTGTTCTATACGCCTTACTACCTGACAAAATCCTTCATCCCCCTCCAACCGGCGTAAATCCTCTACACAATCCCCGCCGGCAAGATTCATCAATAGCAACGAGAGTACCGTCTGGGTATCCGTCCAGCCTTGCTTCTTTAGGTGTAAGTGCCTCTCGATGCTGCCCGCTATCCCCACGACCGCGGCTAAGTCCAGATAAACCGGTAATCCCCCCAACGCCGTCATCCCCGTCGCTTTCTTCTCCTCTTCATACTTGAATGAAAGAACCCCTTGTGCCATAATGCTTTCACCTCGTTGATGATAGTTTTTTCTCTTAAAAAAACTCTATCACCTCGTCCCATCGAGTTCAACGAGGTTTTCTATTTTTTTGATGGTTCGCAGACAACGGCCGGCCATCTTATTGGAGGTCCGAGCAAAGCGGCCCGCATCCCTCCCCCCGCACCGCCAGCCAAGGGCCTGGCCTTGGTGGTGGGCCCTTATTCAAATATTAACTCAAAATCATTTAAAAAACAAACCGGGGAGCCAGAGGGAGATTTGAGGGAAGAACAAAAAGATAAACAGGCAAATATACATCCCGACGATATAAGGGTAAATCCCCTTATAGATCGTGTTAATAGGCACTTTCGTAATCCCGGCCACAACAAACACGTTGATGGCCATGGGGGGTAGAATGATGCCGATCATGGTGATTACGCAAACGATAACGCCGAACCACACCGGGTCGTAACCCAATTTTAAGACCAGGGGCAGGAATATAGGAGTGGCTAGAATCAGAAAGGCCATATCTTCAATAAAAGAACCGCCGATGAGATAGACCGCAAAGATCAGGACCATAATGATGTTCCGGTTAACGTCGAGGTTTCCCAGGAAATCAGCCGCCATATAAGGGGTTCGGGTCACGGCGAAAAAATGGCCCAGAATGGTGGCCCCGGCGATCAAGGTGATGACCATACAGCCGATGCGCAGGGTGTCATTGATGGATTTGATAAACTTTTTTAAATTCATATCCCTCTTGGCCAGGGTCAGAAGCAAAACGGCAAAGGTGCCCACACTGCCGGCTTCCGTGGGCGTGAAATATCCCTTCATCAGGCCGCCGACCACCACGATAAAAATGACCAGAACCAATAGAACCGGTGGAAGAGAGGCGAACCGTTCCTTCCAGGTCGATTTTTGCCCCTTCGGTCCCATTTTGGGATTAATCTTGCACCAGCCGTACAAGGTAATGACAAATGAAAAGGCGACAATTAAACCGGGGATGATTCCGGCCAGGAAAAGCTTACCGATGGACGTTTCCGTCAGGATGCCGTAAATAATCAAGGTGACGCTGGGCGGGATAAGCACCCCTAAGGTTCCCACCGTCGCCACGGTCCCGCAGGACAATCGTTTATCATAGCCGTAGCGGTCCATTTCCGGCACGGCAATGGTGGCAAAGGTGGCCGCCGTGGCCGGTGAAGAGCCGCAAATGGCCTTGAAGGCCGTAGCCGCGGCAACGGTGCCGATGGCCAGGCCCCCGGGGATATGACCCATAAATTTATACCCCGAATCATACAAACTGCGGGCAATACCGCCGCTGGCGCCCACCTGACCCATAAGGACAAAGAGAGGTATGACCGTGAACCCATAATTAGAAAAGACCTGGTATATATCCCTGGCCATCAGGCTCAAGGCAGGTTGGAGTCCCACGATCCAGGAAAAACCGATAAAGCCGGCCAAGGCCATGGAAAACCCGATCTCCAGGCCCATGAGAAAAAAAACAAAAAGGAGTATCACAGTTAAAAGGCTGATCATTTCCAGGCTCATCATTCCCCCTCCTTTTTAAAAACCATATTGGAAGCCAGGACCAGACATTCGATGAAACAACAGAGCCCGATACCGTAGGCAATGGGATATTCAGGCCATCTCAGCGTCATGGAAACCTCTCCGGTTTGTCTTAAATCATTTCCGTAGGATATGAGGTTCCAGCCAATAATAAGAAAGGTGCCGATGGCCAATAGTCTGGTCAGGAAATGAAACACCTTTTGCCCCCCGAAGGGAAGCTTTTCAATCAAAAATTCCATCAATACGTGTCCTCTCTCCAAGGAGGTCTGGGGAATGGCAAACCCGATGACGACGGCCCCTAATATGGACACAATATCATAGGACCCGAGTATTGGATGGTCAAAAAGCCTCAAAATAACATCGGCCACGGTCAGGAACACAATCCCCGCCAGGGAGGCCCCGGCAATCCAGTACATAAAACGGGAAAGGCCGTTAATAATGGAAACGATCATTTTCATGCAGGACTCCTCAAGACGACCACCTCCCCCTTGCGGGGGAGGGAAGGAGAGGTGAACAATTATTTAGGGTTCTTTTTCAGGAAGTCCTGGATGAACTTCAAGGCCTCCTCACCCGGTAATCCCTTGGCTTTGACGGCCTGGACCGTTTCGGCAAAGATCGGCTGAGCCATCTTGGCCCATCGTTCGTCTTCCTGCTGGGGCAGGGGGATGATCTGGTTTCCTTTTGCCTTGGTGAATTCCATTCCGCCTTTATCAATGTCATCCCAGGCCTTGCCGGTTTTTTCGATCCATTCTTCGTTAACCTTTTCAATTACCGACTGGACCTCCTTGGGCAGGGCATTCCATTTCTGTTTGTTCATGACGACGAAAAAGGCCATGGAATAGGCGGAATCATAATTAAGCGTGGTCGATTTAATGACTTCGGCAATTTTCCAGCCCTTTAAGGCTTCAAAGGGATTCATGACGCCATCCACCACCCCTTTCTGAAGGGCGTCATACGTCTCGGTCTGGGGCATGGCCACCGGAATGCCCCCTAATTTGGCCACTAACTTGGCGGTGGTGCCGGTGCAGCGGATTTTCATACCTTTCAGGTCCTCCAGTTTGTGCACCGGTTTTTTGGTATGCAAAATGCCAGGCCCATGGGCGTGGAGATACATAACCTGGACGGCCTCCAATTCCTTAGGTTGAAATTTCTTGTAAAAGGCATTGCACAGGTGGGTGGCCTGAAGGGCGGACTTGTATCCCAGGGGCATGTCAATGAGTTCCATCAGGGGAAAACGGCCGGGGGTGTAACTGAAGACCGACAAGGCGATATCGGAAATGCCTTTGACCACGCCGTCGTAGGCCTGATTGGGCGGAGTAAGGGTGGCCCCGGGAAACAGGTTAATCTTTACCGCACCGTTGGTCCTTTTTTCAATCTCTTTGGCCCATTCGCTGGAGAGCAGGGTGTGGGTGTGAGTGGCCGGGAAGAAAGTGGAATAGGTAAGGGTAACCGGCTTGGTTTGGGAAAAACCGCCCCCGGTCAGAAGAAAGGAAAACATAAAAAAACTTCCGATAAAAAAAATCAACCCCTTTTTAAACATGATCAACCTCCTTAAGTGATAGTTTGTCAACTGAAACCGTTTAAACCTACCGTTTCACAGGACGCCCCATAGTTTAAACCTTATCTCACCTCCCTTTCTTTAAGAGTTATTTGATTATCTGGTAATCACATTATAGTTATTTTTGAAAGTATAATTTTTACCGAAGAAGGAAGATTGTCAAGGGGAAAAATCCTTCTTAAGGATGAGCTCACCCCAGGAGGTCGCTGAAATTTAATTCCAGCATTTTTATACTGGCCAGAATCCGCTTCGCATTGCATTCCGCGGCCTGGACACCCTCCGATAGATTTTTCAATTCCAAAGCGGCCTTTTTGATGATCTGGATTCGGTCATTCATTTTTTCAAGGCCTTCACGTTCCTGTTGATTCATGGGTGTCCCCCCGCTTTCTTCCTTTTAAATCCCAATGCCCCTGTGGGGCGCCGCGAAACACGAAAATGGGACTGCTTTTTACTTCCGCAAATCCTTAAACCTCCGGGCCTTGCCTTCGGGCCGGGGCAGACTTTGGAAAGGATGAAACTCGATCAGATAATTCAAGTTGGTCTGGAGTCTCAACCGGTCCTTCAAACGAGCCAGGATTTCTTTTTGATTCCCTTCCTGGCCCGGCGAGGTTTCCACCTTCAGGGTAATTTCGTCCGTATCGCCCTTCTTGGTCACCAGCACCTCATATTCATCTGCCAATTCGGGAAAACCGCGCACCACCTCCTCGATGGCCGATGGAGACAGCAACACCCCCTTGACTTTGGTGATGTCGTCGGCCCGACCGGAGACCCCCCCCTTAAACAATCGGAAGGTCCGGCCGCAGGCACAAGAGGCCCCGGCCCATTCCACCACGTCCTTGGAATCAAAGCGGATACAGGGCTGGGCCATACGGTCCAGGGCCGTGATGACCATTTTCCCTCTTTGGCCCGGAGCGGTGATTGTTTTCCCGGTGATCAGGTCCTCGATTTCCACCAGGAAAAGGGCTTCATTAATATGAATCCCGGATTGCTCCTGACATTCGAATCCCCAGGCCCCGATTTCAGTGGCCCCTACATGATCAAAGACCTTGGCTCCCCAGGCCTCTTCCATCCGCTTCCGGGTGCCGGGGATACTGGCCCCGGGTTCACCGGCGCAGACGATCCTTCTGATGGTCAGGTCTTTGGAAGGGGTGATGTTCAAACGGCTTTTAGCCGTATCGGCCATGGTCAGAACATAGCTCGGAGTGGCCATCATGGCCGAGGCCCTGAGCTCCTGAATCTTGAGGATCCGGGCGGCCGTGTCCAAAACCCCTCCGGGCACCACTTCGCAACCCAATTTTTCCGCCGCGTAGTGAGCGGCCCAGAAGGCCACAAAGACATTATAACCGAAGGGCAGGAAGACCCGGTCGGTCTTGCGAAACCCCTGGGCATAGAGGATAGTGGCCCAGGATTCGGCCCACCACTCCCAGTCCTGCCAGGTATCCGGCTGATATACCGGCTGTCCCGTGGTGCCGCTGGTCTGCCGAAATTCGACCACCTCTTCCAAAGGGACGCAGAGGGCTTCCCCGTAGGGGAAAGGGTCTTTGCGCTGGATTTCGCGCATCATCGACTTTTCCACCTTAGGAACTTTTGGAATATCCTCATAAGTCCGGATATCTCCCGGTTCCAACCCGGCTTCCTGATACAGGCGGCGATGGAACTTTGACCGCTCATAGGCCCAGGTAAGGACTTTTTTGAACTTCCGAAGCTGAAGGGCGCGCAAGTGCTCCTGCGGAAGGCGCTCCATCAGGGGGTTCCAATATTTTTTCGCTGTCTGCTTCCAAAATTGTCATCATGACCTCTATCGGATTCGCTCAATTTTCCTAGTTTCATCTAATGAAACTAGTTGTTCGGTGAATGAATCCTATCATCTTTTCCTCCGATCCTGTCAAGCAAAAAAAAGGGGATGGGGTAAAAAGATGAACTTTTGGGCCGGACACCAAATTCCTTTAAAAGTCCAGCTTCTTTTCGGGGTAGCCTATTTCCCTGGAAATATTCAGAGCCGTTTTCTGGGCTTCTTTGATGATCCGCCTCAATTCCCGGCCATCCACCGAAGAAGAAATGAAACAGACGGCTAAGCTGGCCACCACCTTCCCCCTTAAATCACGAATCGGGACGGCTACCCCGGTAATGCCGTCAAAGGTCCTCTCCACATCGACGGCAACCCCGTCCTCGCGCACCTGGCCGAGCCATTTTTTAAACTCCTCTTTTTTTGTAAACGATTTTTTGGTGGTGGCCTGGAGCGGGTTTTTCTCCAACAGGTATTCGACTTCCGAGTCAGGCAAATGGGCCATGAGCATGGGTCCCAACATGCCCCAATAGGGAGGGCGGCGGGTGCCGATCTTCGAGGTAAAGGTGATCGGGTTGTGCGAGTCCTCTCTCTTGTCTATGTAGATCAATTGCCCCTGCTCCAAGATGGCCAGGAATAACGTTTTACCCAGTTTCCGGTGCAATGGGTCCAAAAAGGGAGAGGCCGTTTTTCTCAGGGAAAATGAGTGTAAGACGATACTCCCCAGCTCGAACAATCGAAGGCCCAGAGAATATTCCTTAGAGGCGGGATCCTGACTGAGAAAGCCGTAATTGACCAGTGTCGAACACAATCGTAAAACCGTAGCCCTGGAGAGACTCAGGATCTCTGACAGTTGACTAAGGGTAAGCAGTTTCCTCTCACCGGTAAAGGCATTGAGGATCTGTAAAGCCCTTTCCAACGATCGGTTATAAAAAGGTTCTTTTTTATCTCTTGACACGAATGTTCACCAGATGAACTGTTTGGGGTAACGCTATAAATAATCTCGTCCTTTTGTCAACCGAAAAACACCCGCTTCCGGGTTCAGCCGGCCCCATCCAGAAGGAGATTAAGGTACTGGCCCAAGTTATAAATGTGCAATTTATCTTTCCGAAAAAGGGAATATCTTTTTTGGGCATTGGACAAATTGTGTAAACAGGAGTTGCAATTGGTCAAAAGGATATCGGCCCCACAATCCGTGGCCTCCCGCAGACAATTGCCGGCCATTTTAATGGAGGTCCCGGGATAAGCGGCCCGCATCCCGCCCCCCGCACCGCAGCAGAGGGCCTGGTCCTGGTTGTGGACCATTTCCACAAAGTTCGGGGCAATCCGCTGGATGATCCGGCGGGGTGCGGCGTACATTTTTGAGTGCCTCCCCAGGTCGCAGGGATCGTGATAGGTTATCCTTTTTTTCGTGGTGATGCCGAAGTCTAAGGCCTCCAAGAACTGAGTCAGATGAATAATCTCGATCCCCCGGTCCCGGAGCGGCGCGTAAGCCGGGGCCCGGTTAAAAGTCCGAAAGCAATAAGGACAGCCGGTAATGACGGTTTTAGCCCCCGTCTTAACTATGCGCTGACAATTTTCCCTGACCCGATCCGCGCTGATCGGGTAACCGACCTCTTCCAGGATGCCGCTGCAACAGACCTCGTCGATCAAGGTGTAATCCACCTTCAGTCGGTCCAGAAGGATCAGGATTTGCCGAGTGGATTCGATTTCCCGGAATGAACCTACGCAGCCGACAAAGAAAACGTATTCGGCGGACTCGTTCTTTTCCCTTCCGAAATAATCCCCCCGCTCTTCACCATAGATATTGGGCTGCCCGGCCAAGCTCTGCTGCAACCCTTCGAATACCGGGTGACCGTTCCCCGTCCTGACCATCTCTTTCCGGACCTCCAGGAGGACCTCGGCCACATCAACCCCGGCGGGACAATTCGAGGCGCAACTGGCGCAAAGGGTACACTGATAGAAAACTTCCCGCAGGTCCTGGCCGAAGGTCCAGCCTCCCTGCCAGCAGCTCCTTTAAAATAAGCATCTTCCCCCGGGGGTTGACCGCCGGCCGGAGTGTGGCCCCGTAGACCGGGCAGGAAACCTGACAAAATCCGCAGCGCGAACAACGGGAAATCTGATCCCGGTATTTTTCCCCGAGAGTCGAGCCGCCCGCCATTTAAACCTCCAGCCCCATCTTTCCCGGGTTGAGGATATTCTGAGGATCAAAAACCCGCTTCAGGGTGCGCATCATCTCCAAGGCCACCGGATCGTGCTCCAGGGACATGAAAGGGGCCTTGCTCAACCCGATGCCGTGCTCTCCAGTTAACGTTCCGCCCAGTTGACAGGTCAGCCGGAAGAGATCGGCCGCCGCCTGATACACCCGGCTCACTTCTTCCGGGTTGGCGCCGTCGTACATGACGTGCGGGTGAAGATTGCCGTCGCCGGCATGGCCGAAGGTGACCAAGTCCAGGCCATAGCGGCCGCCGATAGCCTCAATCCCTTCCAGGAGGTCGGTTATTCTGGACATGGGAACGGTCACATCCTCCACCAAAAAGTTCGGCTTTAAGCGCATAATCACGCTGCCCAGAGATTTGCGGGCGGACCAGAGACTTTCCGCTTCGGCCGCCGAAGCGGCTTGCTTGATTTGGACCGCCCGGTTCTTTTGAAAAACCTCGATGATTTTATTCATCTGAAATTCGGTCTCCTCCGGGGTATAGCCGTCCGTTTCCACCAGGATGACCGCCTCCGCGGGGGGTAAATGCACTTCGGTATGCCGAAGAAGAAGCTCGATGGTCCGGCGGTCCAGGATTTCACAGACACTGGGGATAATCCCGGAATACATGATTTGAGTGACGGCCCGGCCCGCGTCCCGTAAGCGGTCGAAGGCGGCTAAACCGGTAGATGTGGCGCCGGGCAGCGGATTGATCTTAAGCCGGATCTCGGTAATCACCCCCAAGGTCCCCTCGGAGCCCACCAGGAGTTGGGTCAGGCCGTAGCCGGAGACCGACTTCATACAGTTGGAGCCGGTCCGCATGACCCGTCCGTCAGGCAGCACCACCTCCAGGCCGAGGACATAATCCTTAGTGGTGCCGTATTTAGCCCCTTTGATTCCTCCGGCGTTGGTGGCCACGTTTCCGCCGAGGGTAGCCACCTTGCCCGAGGCCGGATCAGGCGGAAAGAAGAAACCCCAAGCGGCCCAGGGCCCTTTGCAGGTCGGCGTAGACTACCCCCGGCTGGACCACGGCTAAGCGGTCTTCAATGCTGATCTTCAGAATTTTATTCATCCGCACCAGGTCGAGGACGATTCCCCCCCGGCAGGGCACGGCCATACCCGTGGCCCCCGTGCCCGCCCCCCGGGGGGTGACCGGGATTATTTTCTGATTGGCCAGTCGGAGGACGGCCGAGACCTGCTCCGTGGCTAGTCGGCCAGACGGTCCCCTCCGGGAGGTGGCGGTGTTCTGAAAAATCCTGCGAACAGTTGATCCGATCTACCAGGGTCTCGGACACGTTTCCCTTACCCACGATTTGGATCAATTGTTCTTTGATCTTTTGTTCCATTTTCTTCTCTCAAGAGATATCCGGTATGACCCGTCCCCCCGGAAGGGAAGATGGCCGCCTGTTCGGGAGAAGGCCTCCGGGTGACATGAACCACCCTGGACTTTTCGGCCCATGCTTTACTTCTTCCTGGTCAGGAGGCTCTTCAATTCCGGACCGGTCTTGGGGTTCTTTTGCAGCACGTCCTTCCAGCCCTCTTCGTTGGCCACCTTGAGGAATTTTTCCTTTTCCGGCGCCGGCAGGTCAATGACTTGGATCCCTTCCTTCACCAGGAGGGGGCGTTCTTTTTTGGCGAGTTCCTCAAATTGGACGACCACCTTCTTTTCCGCTTCGGTCGCTGCTTCCGTCAACAGGTCCTGAAGCTTCTTGGGCAGCTTGTTCCAGGTATTCAGATTCATGAGCAGCGGATTGGGTACCCCGTAAAAACCGGGATCGACGACGTATTTGGTCTGTTTGTCCCAGCCCCAATCGCGGATGCCCGTGGACGGCCAGCAATAGCCGTCGACCACGTTCCGTTCCAGGGCCACGTAGACCTCGGTCGGCGGAATGACTACCGGATTGCCTCCCAGGCCCTTGATCATCTGCAGGTACATGGGGGAAACCCGGATGTTGAGTCCCTTGAGATCGGCGCTCTTAATGGGTTTTTTCAGGTAGAGGTGAAATTTAATATCGAGCCCCAGCCGAGCCAGGTAGGTCAACCCCAGCTTTTTGTGCAGGTCATTCATGAAGGCCCAGGTGCCGTTGGTCCGCTCCTCGGCCGGCGTCCAGTCGGACAGCTTGAGAGCGTCCACTTCCGGCAGAACCGAGACATAATAGGCCGTGGTGGTGAAAACCATATCCACCATACCGCGTTGCAGGGCCTGCACCTGGTCCGGGGTCTTCACCGCCTCCGGACCCCCGATATACTGAATTTTCAGTTCACCCGGATACTTCTTGGCCACCATCTGTTCGACCAGCTCGGTAAAGGTGGTGAAGGCCTTGTACTCGCTGGCGGTTTTGGGCCAGGCCGTCACTGCCTTGAGAACCAAGGTTTCCGCCTGCACCCATCCCGCCGTACCCGCCCAAACGGCCAGAGCCAACACCCACGTCAAGATCAGACTTCTTTTCATAATCTACCTCCTTTTTTGATATTCAGTCATTTTGGTCCATTTCGAATTTCGAGTTTGGCGACCACAGCCCTCTCCCCGCTCCTTACTTCATCCCCATCAGCCCCGGGACCAGGGTGGCCAGAAACGGCAGGACCAGGACCAGGGCGATACACAAAATATCGATCAACACATACGGCGTAACCGCCTTCCAGATATCAGCCATGGTCACCTCCGGAGGCGCCACCCCCTTCATGACAAAAAGGGTCACCCCGAAAGGAGGCGTGATCAGCCCGGTCTCCAGGGCTATCAGCAGGAGGACCCCGAACCAGATCGGATTATAACCGAAGGCGTTGACGACCGGCATGAAAATGGGGATGGTGATCATCATAATGGCCACCGTTTCCATGAAACAGCCGAGCAGCAGCACCAGCGCCAGCATACCGATAACGATCATCAGGGGGGGGACGGTGAGGTGGGTCATGAATCCGGTCATTCCGGAGGCCGCACCCGTAAAGGCCAGTATTTCACCGTAGGTGCTGGAAACGATGATAATCATGAAGATCATGACCGTGACTTTCACGGTCCCGTACACCGACTTCTTGAATAGCTCCCAGGTTAATCGCCGGTAGGCCAGGGCCAGGATAAAGGACCCCAAAGTCCCGGAGGCGGCGGCCTCCGTGGGGGTGGCGATACCCAGAAAAATGAAACCGATGACCATAAAAATAATCAGGCTGAGGGGCAGCAGGTATTGGATGGTGTCTTGTATCTTTTCCCTCCAGGGGACGGGCGGCACATCGTAGAGCGGCGCCTCTTCCGGTTTGAGGCGACAGCGGGTGAGGACGTAGACCAGATAGAGGCCGGACATGATGATGCCCGGCAGGATGCCGGCGATGAGCAGTTGCCCCACGTCGATGCCGGCCAGGCTGGCCAGTACCACGGTCAGGGCGTTGGGGGGAATCAGGGCGTCCACGGTGCCGACGCCCATGAGCGGGCCGAGACTCATGTTCTTGCTGTAGCCTCTTTTCAGCATGTCCGGAAGCAGGATGGTCCCCAGCAGGGCGCAGGTGGCGATGGTGGAGCCGGAGAGGGCCCCGATGATGACCCCCATAAAGATGGCCAGGATGGAGAGCCGCCCGCGGACCTTGCCCAGCCATTTGTCCAGCACGTTGACGGCGTTCAGTCCCAAGCCGGAATGGAAGATGAGTTCTCCCATCAGGATGAAAAAAGGTACGGGAAGCAGGGTGAAGGTGGTAATGGAAGTGAAGGTTCCGGTCGCCACCCCGATCAGTCCCGGCATCCCCCCCAGAAAAAAATACGCCCCGACCATATTCACCACCAGAAAGGCAAAGGCAATGGGCAGTCCGGTCAGCAGCAAGAGGACCATGCCCCCGAACAATAAAAAAATAATCGTATACCATTCCATGGGCTAGTCCTCGATCCGGCGGACCAGACGATCCCAGGCCATCCGCAGGAACTGAATGGTCAGGAGCAGGCTGCCCAGCGGAATGATAAAGAAGACCGCCGCCTTGGGAACGGTCACGGCCCGGACATCGGTCACCTGATGGCTGATACAGTCCCAGCTATGGACAAGCCCCAAATAAACCAAGAGCGCGCAGGTCAGTCCGCCGACTATACACATGACGCCGTCGAGGATCCGTCGGACCCGCGTGGGGAGCTGGCTGGTCAGGATATCGGTAGTAATGTGACCCCCCTCTCGCAATAGCCAGCCGGTGGAAAGAAAAACGATCCACAGCAGGGCATATTCGGTGGTCTGGAGGATCCAGATCGTAGTCCGGGTAAACAGATAGCGCAGGCCGATGGAGTAACAAACGGCCCCGACGATAAACACCAGGATCAGGCCGGCCAGGGCGGCCAGCAGGTCAAGGATCCGGTCAAAAATTGGCCAAAAAGATCGTCCCATCATAGCCAGCTAACCAAACCCAACTGTCCCATTATCAATGAAAAGTTGGTGTTTCGGGCTGTTTCCCCGGGCCTCCCTCGCCCCCCCGGGGGAAAGGGTTGGGGTGAGGGGGGAATAACCCCTATTCTTCATGGTGTTCTTTAAACGCATACCGCAGAATATCCCGCTTCGACTGTTCCAGATGGGCGATGATGGCCTGTCCCACCCCCGGACGGTCGGCCTTCTCGATCGCCTGGAGAATGCCTTTGTGTCCGTCGATGGCCCGCCTGACGTTATCCAGCGTATAAATACTCTCTATCCGGTAGCGCAGCATATGGCGCCGGAGAGTCTGGGCCAGTTCCAGGAGACGGTGACCACCGCTGAGTCTGGCGATAATCTCATGAAATTGGGCATCCAGATCCACAAAGGCCTTAATCGCCCCCTGGGCGATGGCTTTCTCTGATTGGGCGATATTTTTCTTTAGTTCCGACACCAGCTTTCCAGGGGCCTTATTCATGGCCCAGTCGGCGGCCATCTCTTCGATAGTGGCTCGGATGGCGCAGATCTCCTCCACCTCCGTCGGATTTAAAAATTTGACCCGGTAGCCGACCCGCGGGATGGATTCGATCAGCCCTTCGACTTCCAGATTATGCAGGGCCTCCCGGACCGGGGTCCGTGAGGTCCCGATCTCCTGCGCGATCTTGGTCTCGATCAGGCGCTGATGGGGAGATATCTCTCCGGCCAGAATCCGATCGCGAACATGGGCGTAAACCTTCTTCCGGATAGTGTCGCTATCGCGGATTACCAGCTTTTTCATAGGTTAATCAGCCCTCCGGGGAACAACCCCGGGTACGGACCAGGAGCTGCTCCCAATCTTCGTCCACCTCCTGCTGGATCCCTTCGATCGCTTCTTCACTCAAATGGCGGAAACGGCCCTGCAGCTTGAGATACTCCCTGACCGGAAGGCCCCGGGACTCGTGGGTAATCCGGTAGCGGGTCCCGTCGATGATCTCATAGAGTGGGAAGATCCGGCTTTCCACGGCCAGCATGGCCGACCGGGCGCTCTGGTCCTCGGGCATCCGCCAGCCGGTCGGGCAAGGGACCAGGGTATGGATGAAGCGGGTCCCTCGGACTGCTTTGGCCTTCTTGACCTTTTCCAGGAGATCGAGCGGTTGACCGATGGAGGCGGTGGCGGCATAGGGAAGACGGTGAGCGGCTATGATTTCCATGAAGTGTTTCTTTTTCCCGCTCCGGCCCGCCGGCGTGGTCATCGTCCAGGCCCCCCGGGGAGTGGCCGAACTGGATTGAATGCCCGTGTTCATGTAGCCTTCGTTGTCCAGACAGACGTAGAGGAAATTTTCATTCCGATCGGCGGCGCCCGACAAGGACTGCAACCCGATATCGAAGGTCCCGCCGTCGCCGGCCAGGGCCAGCACCGTGGTTTCCTCGTCGCCCTGAATTTTCAAGGCCTGGGCGATGCCGGCCGCCGTCGGGGCCGCGATCTCAAAGGCCGAATGGAAACAGGGTACGGTCAGGGTGCTGTTCGGAAAGGCGGCGCTGATGACCCCGACGCAGGAAGGGATGATGACCACGACCGTCTTTTCACCCAGGGCCTTCAACACCAATCGGATGGTGGAGGCCATGCCGCACCCCGGACAGGCCATATGACCCGACCGAAAATATTCTTTTTCCATCTTTGCGCCCTTTGCGTCTTGGCGGTGAAAGTTTTTCAATCCTTCCGCACCCAGATCGGCCCCGGTGGCGGTTGGTCGCTCCGCAGCGTTTCCAGTACCAGTTCCTCGAGGGTCTCCGGCGAGACATCGTCGCCGCATAGTCCCGCGATGTATCCGGTGATTTGCGGACGCCGCTCCAAGGGGTAAAGGGCGGCCTTCAATTCCTGGCAGAAGATCCCCTCTTTGCCCAGGGAAATATTCCGGTCCACCACCGCCGCTTTCGGCACACCCTTCAGGACGGTCTGGACCTCCTCTCTGGGAAAAGGCCGGAAGGCCTTGATCTTCAGCAGTCCGGCCCGGACCCCTCGGTCCCGCAACGCCCGGACGGCCACCCGGGCCGTGCCGGTCATGGCCCCGCTGGTCACCAGGACGATCTCGGCCTCCCCGGTTTCCACGGCCTCCACCAGCCCGTAGCCCCGGCCGAAGAAGCGTTGGTATTCTTCGTCGACGACCTGGATGAGCGGCCGGGCCTTTTCCATATCCTCGAAACTCCGCTGCCGAAAGCGCATGAACTGCGCGGGGCTGACCACATTGGAGAGGTAGGCGGGATTTTGGGTGTCAAACCGGTTGGGGATGCTGGGCGGGGGCAGGAAAGCATCCACCGTGGTCTGATCGGGGATCTCCAGGGGTTCGATGAAATGGGAAGTAAAAAAACCGTCGAGGCAGACCATGACGGGCAGCATGACCTGCTCGGCGATCCGGTAGGCTTGGAGGACCGTATCGAGGGCCTCCTGCCCGTCCTCGCAGTATAGTTGCAGCCAGCCCGTATCCCGTTGGGAAAGGCTGTCGGTCTGGTCGCTGCCGAAGGCCCAGGGCACGGCCAGGACCCGGTTCACGTTGGCCATGACTACCGGGACCCGGTTCCCGGAGGCGAAGTGCAGCATCTCGTGCATCAGGGCCAGCCCTTGGGAAGCGGTGGCGGTGAAGGTCCGCACCCCGGTCAGGGAAGCGGCGACGCAGGCGGCCATGGCCGAATGCTCGGATTCGGTGCGCATCATGGTCCCGGGAAGCCTGCCCTCGTTTTCCATCGCGGACAGCTTTTCATAGATCGGGGTCTGAGGGGTGATCGGGTAGGCGGCCACGAACGGCACCCGGGCCAGACGGACGGCCTCGGCGACGGCCTCGTTTCCGGATAGCAAGGTCCTCATGCCGGCCCTTCCATCTCGATCACCTGCCGGGGACAGGTGGCGGCGCACTGGCCGCAGCCTTTGCAATAATCAGGATTGACCCGGTAGCCCTCCCCGCCGATCTTCTCGATGGAGACATCCGGACAGAGCAGGAAACAGAGGTCGCAGTGGACACAGGTGCCGCACTTGAAGCACCTGGAAATTTCCCCGTTCATCTGCGCCGGGTCCAGTCCGCCGCTCAGCGCTTCAAAGCTCCGAGGCCATCGCTCCGGCATCGGCTGCTCGGGGTTGGACCGGCGACCGGCCAAGGGGAAGCAAAGGGTATTGATTTTTTCAAAGGGGACCACTTTTTGCAAGTCCGCCCGATTCTTTCCCGGGTCCAAAAAAGGTCCGAAAGCGATTGCTGCCCCGGAGCCGATCCGCAGACGTTCCAGTTCTTTTTGAACATCCCGGCCCTCCAGGAAGCAGGCGATGGCCAGGGCCGCCCGTTTGCCGCCGGCTACGGCGTCGGCCACGAAGGACCGCTCCCCGGCCAGGTCACCGCCGGCAAATACCCCCTTCACGTTGGTCTCCCTGGTTTCCGGGTCGACGGTGATCAAACCCGTGACGCCCAGGGACAGACCGATTTCCCCCACAAACCCGGCCTCCGCGATCTGACCTGCGGCGATGATGACCGTATCGGTCCGGTAAAATGAATTCCGATCCGGCGATCGGAACGGGACGAGGCCGGCCGTGGTCATCCGGCGCCCCCCAATCCATTTTTAAACATTCCAGGCTAGATAGCCGGCCCCCTTCCGCCAGCAGCCTCTTCGGAGCGGCCTGCGGCAGCAGTCGAATCCCTTCGGGTTCCAGCGAAGCCACCTCTTCGGCCAGGGCCGGCATTTCGGCCCGAGACCGCCGATAAACTACCGTGACCTCTTCGCCGCCTAGACGCCGGGCCGTGCGGGCACAATCCATGGCCGTGTTCCCGCCGCCGATGATCGCTACCCTCCGGCCCACTTCGAGAGATGCCCCCCCATTGATCCGCCGCAGAAAGGCGATCCCTTCCATGACCCCCGGAAGTCCCTCCCCCTCGATCCCCAACCGCCGCGACCCCGGCACCCCGGCGGCTATGAACAGGGCCTGGGATTTAGTTCTTATCTCCTTGAGGGAAATCTCCCGACCCACCCGGACCCCGGTTTGAATCTCCACTCCCCTTTGGCGGATGAAGCCGATTTCCCGCCGGAGTACCTCTTTGGGCAGACGGTACTCCGGGATGCCGTAGCGCAGCATCCCGCCCGGTTCGGGCAGGGCCTCATAGATGGTAACCGGGTAGCCTTGGCGAACCAACTGCCAGGCGGCGCTCAGGCCCGCCGGGCCGGAACCGACAATGGCGACCCGCTCTTTTTTCATTTCGGGCGGGACCTCCCTTTCCAGGTCCACTCGTCCGTGGTCGGAAAGGTACCGTTCAAAACCGCGGATATTGACCGCCTCATCGAAATCCTGGCGGTTGCATTCCTTCTCGCAGGGGTGGTAACAGACCCGCCCGCAGACACCCGGCAGGGGATTGTCCTGCCGGACGATCCGCAAGGCCTCGTCGAACCGCCCCAGGGCGGCCGCGGCCAAGGCCCGGGCCATATCGATACCCGCCGGACAGGCCTGACGGCAGGGAGAGGTTTTTTCCAGGTAGTACGGCTTCCCGGATCCCCACTGGCCGGTCTTGAAAATCTCGGTGGACCCCCGGGAAACGGGGGCTATCTGTTCGATGTCTTTAATATCCATAGAGATATTTTTCGCACCGCCAAGGCGCAAAGGACGCCAAGGAATTTTTTCTTCGCGCCCTTTGCGTCTTGAGCGAAGCGGGCGGTGAATAAAAGTCTTTAAAACATATGGGTCAACTCATAGGCCTTTTGGGCCGCGGCCACGTTGGCCTCCACCTTGGCCGGCACCGTGCCCCGAATCGCCTCTTCCAGGCAGGTGAGCGGGACATCCCCGGCGGCCCGGCAGTAGGCGCCCAGGATGGCTGTATTGATAATGCTTCCCAACCCCTGTTCGGCGGCAACGCGCAGGGCATCCACCTGGGCCAGGCGAAAATGGTTGGAAGGTAGGGCCGGTTGGTGGGGTTGGGTCTTATTGATTAGAATCAGGCCGTTCGGTTTCAGGCAGGCGTTCGATTTCCCTTTCTTCCAGCAAATCGGAAGCCAGAAAAATCATTTGGTCGGGCTTGATGATCTCGCACTTGAGGAGGATCTTTTTTTCATCCACTCGCAGGAAGCTAAAGACCGGCGCCCCGCGGCGTTCGCCCCCGAACAGGGCAAAACACTGGGGATACCAGCCCATCAGAAAATAGGCCTTGGCCAGTATCTGGGAAGCGATCACCGCCCCCTGCCCCCCCCGCCCGAAGAATTTTATTTCGACCATGGATTGCTCTGACCCGGAAAGCCCTTCGAATTTCTGGACGCTTGAAAGGAATTTTGTGTTCCGCTTTTTGGTACTCTGTACCCCAGTCTTCAGCCCCTTGTCAATAATTTTTACTTGACCGGCGAAAATTTTTGTTCTATACCAAGACCTCATGTTCTCTATATAGACTTTTGTGCTTCCCCTTGATTAGGGGGGTATCCCTAAAATACGAGGTGGCGTCCCGGGTCTGGAGAGACCACTTTTTATCGGGCACCGCCTTATTAGATTAGCCCGAAGGAGGATCCTTGGAGATGACCGAACAGAGAAGCAATTACTGGAACCCCTTGCTGGAAACTTTGGAACCGGAAAGACGGTTAGCCATTGAACTCAAGAACTTCCGCCAAATGTTTCAATATGCCAAGGATCACTCGGCCTTTTATCGGCGTAAATACCAGGACATTTTTCCCGAGGAAATTCGGAGTCTGGAGGCGGTCAGGCAACTCCCCCTCCTGGATAAGGAAGAACTGCGGAAAGCGCAGGAAGGTCAGGAGCCCTTTCCTTACGGAGAGATGCTGGGCGTCGACCTGACCGAGGTGTCTCATTTCCGCCAGACTTCGGGGACGACAGGCCGGCCGGTGTACGTCCCGGAATCCTATGAGAGCTGGCAGTGGCGGATCGAAATCTGGTGCCACATCCTCTGGATGGCCGGATTTCGGGAGACCGACCGCGTCTTTATCCCCTTCGGCTACAACGTCTATGTCGCCTTCTGGGAAGGCCATTACGCCTCCGAAAAGCTGGGTTGCGAGGTGGTTCCCGGCGGCGCCCTCGACACCCGGGGCCGGATCAGCAAAATCAGGGAAGTCCGGGCCACCGCCCTCCTGAATACCCCCACCTACGGCCTGCATCTGGCCGAGGAAGCCGTCCGGGAGGGGATCGACCCCAGGACCCTGGGGATAAAAAGGATGCTCTGCGCCGGGGAACCGTTACCGCCGGCCACTCGAAACCGTTTGGAGCAAATTTGGGGGGCCGAGGTCTATGACCACATCGGTGGTACGGAGCCCTGCGCCTGGGCGGCCATGTGCGGCGAACGCCGGGGCCTGCACCTCCTGGAGCCTTTCTTCCTGGTGGAAATCCTGGACATGGAAACCCTGACCCGGGAAGTGGGCCCGGGGGAATTGGGGGTAGCGGTGATCACGCCCCTCGGGCGGCGCTCTTTTCCCCTGATCCGCTTCAACACCAAGGATGTGGTCCGGCGGGGAAGCGACGCCTGTCCCTGCGGGCGAACGGCCCGGATGATCTCCGGGGTCGAAGGGCGGACCGACGACCTGCGGAAAATCCGAGGAGTCCTGTTTACCCCCGTGACCGTCGAAGAAATCGTCCGGCGGGAGTTCCCGGAAATCGTGGAATATGAAATCTGGGTGGAACGCGTAGACGTGATGGATGAGATCACGCTCAAGGTGGAGCCCCGGGAGGAAATGGGGATCGAGGTCTTCCAAGGCTTTAAGCGGCGCATCGCGGAACGGCTCAAGACCAAGACCAACCTCCGTTTCAAGATCGAGCCGGTACCCCCTGGAGGCCTCCCGCGCTACACCTTAAAATCAAAACGCTTTAAAGATAACCGGAAGGGATAAGCCGATGAAGAAACCAATCGAAACCGGGGCCGGGGCCGATCCGGCCGAAATGAAGCGTAATCATCGATCAACTGGAAATCCTGCTCCTGGACTTGAAGGGAAAAGGTCAGGGGATGCCGGTAGTCGAAAAAAACGTCCGGGCCATGCTGAGTTTCGTTCGGGTCCTGCAGTTCGGGATCTCCGACCTGGCCGAGACCGGGGACTAAAAAGGAGTTTGCTCTGGGCACCCCCAACGTCCTGACCGCCGGCCACATGTGTTACGTGTCCCGGGTCGCCTCCACCCTTTTCGAGAAAGACACGAAAAACGCCTAAATTCTGGTACTCGACGGCGCCTACCTGCTGAGCTATTACAAAACCAACCGCTATCCGGTCCGCTGTGTCAGGGGCTGACGGTCTGAGAACCAGGGATGAATTTAATTATGCGCCGCCTTCCAATACCCTTCACGGTTCTTCACTCCTGGTTCCTAGTCGCGCCGACCACCTGACCGCCTGGATAGGACCCTAAAGATCAGGGCGGTTCCGATCCCCCAGGCGCCGTTGATCAGGAAGGCGGTCAGCAAGAGAGCCGGATGCCAGCCGCCACCCAGGGGCTTGCCTTTAAGCGGCAACACCAGGCACAGGGCAACCAGGGAAGTTAAAATGGCTCCGAACATAAAAACCGACAGCCAATAGCCTTTCCGGGGAAAGCGTCCCTGAATCAGGACCAAGACCATACCCCAGATGCCCCCCCAAAAGGCCAGGGAAAAGACCGCGGGGACCCCGAATGGTTTGGTGGCGGCCAGGGGAAAAGGTCCGAAGGGCGCCAGGCCGATGCTCCATAACAAGGCCAGCGTCAATTGATGAAAGATCAGGGTTGACAGGAAACCGGCAATAAAACCAACCAGCAAAGTTGTTAAAAGGGACGTGTCTTTATGATTCATAATGGGGCCTCCCTTTGGCTGAATTTTTTTATTATTTTATCCCAAACCTTAGGAAAAGGGAAATAGAGGATAATCGGTATCATTTCCGCAGCGTTCGGAGGAGGGATTTTGGTAACCCCGACCACATAAGAATGTACGCCGCGGCTCTATTTTTTTATTGACATTTAATGAGTAGTCGACTTAAGATTTTTATGGACGTATTTTAAATAAAAGTATTTTATTTTAATAACTTACAAAAAAAGGAGGGCACGTTATGAAAGCAGGAGTTATTTTCACCGGAACAGGTCCGATTCTCATTCTAACCTCGTATAATTCTTTAACGGATCCAAATTTTGTAAATAAGTTGAAAGCCCGGGGCATCAAAAAATTCATCGCTTACGAGCTTTCTTTGGAGAAAGTAAAGAAAGAATATGGAACGCATTTCTCCGTCGTTATGGGCGATCTCCACGAGACAGACGACCTGAGGGTGTTGGACTATGACGGTCACCACATTTTTTTAGCTTTCTCCTTTGCCGATATGGGAGAGCCCTTTCCTGTAGAATCTGTTTAGATTCCTGAAGGAAGACCCTTAGAACTCGTCAAGAAATAAGCTGTACAATGGCGCGGTATCTCCGTTCATGCTGAGCTTGTCGAAGCATGGCCGTATCGTTCACCCTTCGACAAGCTCAGGGCGAACGGTTGTAGTGTCGCTTTGTCAAGGTTATTTGTTTACAGACCCTTATTAAGCCCTGCTGCCTACCCCTTTTCCTTGCCCAGTAGAGGAGCAGGGGAAAGAGTTTTTGGCAACCCGCCCGAAGGTTCGTTAATAATAGTCCCTGATACTCACCAACCGTCATTGCTTCCCGCGGACTCAATCCGGGGGAAGCAATCCCCCAAGCTGGCTTACGACGTCCCGAAGAATAGGACACCCCTATGAAAATCTTCTCACCATTACAATAAGAACTGTCAACCGGTCGCGCTTCATGTGCTGGATAAACTCCAGGCCGGGTGCGGGGCCGGGCTCCTTCCCTGTCTGATAGAATCCTGAACTTTTTCGGCTTGACAAGAATTCCCGTCATGAGGCTATGATAGGCGAACAGCTTATGGTCGAATCGGTTCCCGGTCGCCTCCGATCGGATGGCCGGCATCCGAGACGAATATCCGGGAGTGGACATGAACGGAGTTTTTGTGAAGGGAGGGAGAAAGGCTGAGGGCATCTGAAATCGTTAGCATCTTCCTGGGCGTTTTCCTGGTCGTCGCGGCCGGTACTTCTACAGAGGCGACTCTTGTTCACCCCTGCGTCGAAAAGCTGGATGGACTGCGGTTAAAGCTCATGGACCGGGGCTTGACGGAGGAGGAGCTTTCCCGCGTTTTTTCAGACGACCGGGTAACGCTTTACCCGGAGATTCTCGAGCGTACGGGGAAAAGCCTGAACTATCTGGACGGGGCTTCGGACTGCTCACCAAAAAGTCGGTGAAGCAAGGGAAAATTATACTCCGCGAAAACCGACGTATCCTCCGAAAAATCGAGGCCGCTTACGGAGTGGGCCGGGAGGTCCTGGTGGCCATTCTCCGCATCGAGACCAACTTCGGCCGGTTTACGGGAAACCGTCCTGTTTTCAACAGCCTGCTCACCATGGCCCTCATTGAAAACCGGCGTTCCGAATGGGCCGAAGCGGAACTCGGCCAACTGTTGCTGATCGGCCGGGAACAGAAAAAGGATCCCCTCTCGGTGAAGGGCTCCTGGGCCGGGGCCTTTGGAATACCGCAATTTGTGCCCTCCTCCTATAGAAAATACGGGGCGGACGGCAACGGAGACGGAAAAGTGGATCTTTTCAACCTGACCGATGCCTTCGCCAGCATGGCCAACTATCTGAAGACATTCGGTTGGTCCACCCAAAGCCCCCTTAAGAAAAAGAAAGCCGTATACGCCTATAACCACTGCGATAACTACGTCCAGGCCGTCTTTGCCTATGCCCGGGCATTAAGGAAATAGGTTTAATACAAAAATAGACTCTATAACCAGCAAAAAGTCCCCAGCGCTGTCATTGCGAGGAGTGAAGCGACGAAGCAATCCCCAAGAATCAGCTAGTTACCATGGTAGGGATTGCTTCCCCCGGATCAAGTCCGGGGTCGCAATGACAGGTTTTTGGACTTTTGCGAGATTGTCACAATTGATTATTAATTATTGAAGTCAAAAACTTAGGCTTTAGGTCTGCCCTTCTATTTCCATGCTTCGCGGGCTCCCCACAGGCGGGGAGTGGGGGTTAAAAGGGTTTCAGTTAAATCAGCCTTTCGCCGAAAGGCATTTGTAAGGTGAAGGATGTTCAAGTTCGGGTCAGCGGAGAAAGAATGAAGCAAATTATTCTGCTGGTGATTTTTTTGGGGGGGTTGTTGATCGGATTCTGTCCGGTCCTGTCGGCGCAGACGACCCCATCCTCTAAGGAAGCGAACACTTTTTATGACCGGGGTCTTAAATATTTCGACCAGAAGAGGTTCGAAGACGCAATCGCCGAATTCAGCCGGGCCATAAATCTAAACTCCCAAAACCCCACTTTTTTCCGCCTCCGCGCCGTGGCCAAGGAAAGGAATCACGATCTGCCCGGGGCCTTGACCGATTACACCCGGGCCATCGGACTCGACGCGAATTATGCCTCGGCATATAACGGTCGAGGCGTAGTGAAGAAAAGGCTGCGGGATTTCAAAGGGGCACTGGCGGATTACAACCGCGCTCTTGAACTGAAGGCTACCCGGCAGAGCCAAAGCATCTATTTCGCCAACCGGGCGGAACTGAAATACCTGATGGAGGATTATGAGGGCGCCTTGGTCGACGTGAACCAGGCCATCGAGCTGAATCCTGATTACGCCCCACCCTATACCATGCGGGGCTACATGAAACTACGAAAGGATGATGTGGAAGGGGCGCTGGCGGATCATTCCCGGGCTCTGGAGTATCGATCCCAAGCTATCCGGGGCCTACCACAACCGAGGACAGGTCAAGCTCAGGACCAACGATTTGAATGGCGCCTTAACTGATTTTAACCGGGCAATTGAACTGGATCCTCGGGGGGCCAACACCTACTTCGCCCGGGGCCGGCTGAAGGAAAGGCTGTCCGATCCGGAAGGGGCACTGCTCGACTACAATAAGGCGATCGAGTTCAATCCACTTTTCAGCCAGGCCTTCAACTTTCGGGGTTTCTTGAAGGCCAAGCAGGGCGATTCGACAGGAGCGCTGAAGGACTACAGCCAGGCGATCGCCCAGGATCCTCGGGGGGCCTGGAACGCCTACCACAACCGGGGAGTCATCCTATTTAAAGACAACAAATTGGTGGAAGCCCTGAAGGATTTTAACCAGGCCATCTCCATCAATCCGAACATTAGCGGGTCCCACCGCAACCGGGGGGAGATCAAGATGGAATTGGGCGATTCCAGCGGGGCCCTGGCGGATTTCAACCGGGCGATTGAAATCTCTCCCAAAAATCACAAGGCTTTTACGGCCCGGGGTGAACTCAGGGAGAAGCAAGGGGACCTGGAGGGTGCCCTGGCGGATTTCAATCAAGCCATCGAACTGGAACCCAAATACGCCCCGGCCTATGCCGAACGGGCGGAGATAAAAATAGCCCGGGCTGACTATCCGAGGGCCATGGCCGATCTGCTCAAGGCCCTCGAGCTGGAGCCCGGCAATGATGAGGCCAACGGACGGATCAAGGAGTTGCGGGACCTGATCGCCAAAGAAAGCCGGATGAAAAAAGATAAGGCGAAAAAACCCCCGGTCGTCAAACGTCCGCCTAAACCCCGTTCCGTTAAACTTGAGGCGGTGGTCCCTGAAGACCGCTCCGATGCCTTCGGTCCGAAGTAAGGCGGCGTCGGGTACGTCGGTATTTTCGGCTTATAAAGACTTCCACCCCAAAGGCCTTTTTGATTTCCAATCCTTTCTATTTCAACCGATTTGTGGTAGTATCCTTCCCGTACCACTTGAAATCTCTAAAGCCCCTGTAGCTCAGTAGGATAGAGCGACAGATTCCTAATCTGTAGGCCGCCCGTTCAAGTCGGGCCAGGGGCACCAAATTTCTTTCATTTCAATTTTATTACCTATTTGACGAAACCTGAAAAAACCCTCCTACTGGAATCCCCGGCCCTGACCGCTATGCTGAAAACCCAGTCGTAGACCTGCCCATTGGCCGTGATCGAGACGCTATAGGTCGAACCCGGCGTCAAAGGCTGCCGCGGGATCAGGATAACCGCGTCCCGGGCATTCAAAATATTTCTTCCCAGGTCCTGCTGAACCGGATCCCCGTTGGCGTAGCTGGTTTCATCAAAGACACAATGCTCCAGGGATTGGCCGTTGCTCGACAAGGACGATGCCGAAACTGAAGGGGTCAGCATCCCGGGTCCGAGCTGCAGGATAATGGGAAGTCCGCTGGGAGCGCTGTAGCCGGGACAACTGCTGAGCGGATCCGGGTGTTCTCCCCAATAGGAGAAAAGAGGGACGGAAACCCCGTTTCCGGGCCAAAAAATTGGATAAGGGGTTCGCGCGACCAAACCCATTCCACGAATGACATCCAACCCCGCCGCCATCTCGTACTGCCCGTCGGCTTCCCGATAACTCCCATAGCCGACCTGCAAAAGTCGGGGATCGATAATTCCCAAGGCGTGAAAAGGGGCCTGCATAAATCCATCGATGGCCCATTCATCCGTGGCCTGCACGTCAAAACTAACAATTAAATTGCTGCTCCGGGCGGCAGTTCGACCTTCGGGAGTGTACCAGGGGTTTCCGGGGTCTTCGTCGTGCTCGATGACGTCATTGCGAACCATGTAGAGGGCATGGCTGCGGTTCCCGGCACTCCATTCCGGTTTTTCACTGACGGGCGGAAGGCCGGCGGTCTCCCGATAATAATTTACGTAGGACAGCCAACCGATGAGCGGCGCGGGCGGTTGAAATTCGTTCAGCAGCAGCGGAAGATGGACCGAATAAGGACTGGCCGGAGTTTGTAAAGAAAAGGCCGGCAGCGGGGACGGACCGCTCAGCGAACAAAGCCAAATCAACAATAAAAGGGGATGGCGGAATTTTCGGGGAATCACTATTTATTAATCAGCGGCAGAAAAACCCGTCGATTAAACACCGGGGGTGGATAGGGACTCTTATTGACCGAAGCCCCTTCCGGGACGAGGGCCGGCGCGCTGATCCGGTCAAGTGTTTGAACAAAAGGATCGACAAAGGAGCTCAGGGGCTCCCCACCCCAAACGACCAAGAGAATAAAGGCCGCTGAAAGAAAAATCAAAACTTTATCAGCCATTTCCCAGCTCCTCCTCCGAAAAGACTCTTTCCCGGCGGGGGCGACTTCACTCGCCCGGCCGGCGAGGCCCAAGCCTCCCCTTCCCGTTATTTTTAGGCTTCGCGAGTGCGCGCCCCGGGATTGGAGGGTTTACTGTATTCTTCGGGAGTTCTGGGATTTTCTTTACTTATTTCTTATCTTCCGGAGACGGATGGATTGCGGGGTAATCTCAACCAGTTCATCGTCATTGATGTACTCCATGGCTTGTTCCAGGGTAAAGCGTCGCGGGGGAACCAGGCGCAGGGCCTCGTCCGTATTGGCAGCCCGGATATTCGTCTGTTTTTTTTCTTTGGTAATATTGACCCACATGTCTTCGGTTCGTGAATTCTCCCCCACGATCAGGCCGGCATAGACCGGTTCCCCGGGATTGACGAAAATAGTCCCCCGAGGCTGGAGATGAAAGATGGCATAGGCTACGGCCTTGCCGGGGCGGTCGGAGATGAGGACCCCATTGGGCCGGGCCGGGATGGCCCCGGCATAAGGAGTAAACCCGGTAACCAGGGTATTGAAGAGCCCGGTGCCCCGGGTGTCCGTTAGGAATTGGCTCCGCAATCCTATCAGCCCCCGGGAGGGGATCTCAAATTCCAGACGGACCCGGCCGGATCCGTGGTTGATCATTTTGGTCATCCGCCCGCGGCGGGCGCTAAGCTTTTCGCTGACCACTCCGATGTATTCCTCGGGGATATCTACCACGGCCAACTCCAGGGGCTCCATTAACTGACCGTTTACTTTTCGCGTGATGATCTCGGGTTTGGAGAGGGAGAGTTCAAAGCCCTCCCGGCGCATCATTTCCACTAAGACGGCCAACTGCAACTCTCCCCGGGCGCTGACTTTGTAAGAATCCCGACTTTCCGCCGCCTCCACCCCGATACTGACATTATAAAGCAATTCCTTATCCAACCGCTCTTTGATGTGGCGGGAGGTTAACAGGTGGCCTTCCCGACCTCCCAGCGCCGAGGTGTTGACCGAGAAAACCATGGAGAGGGTGGGTTGTTCCACCGTGATGGTCGGCAGAGGCCGGGGATCAAGAAGATCGCCTAAGGTGTCGCCGATAAAGACCTCGGCCACCCCGGCCACGGCGGCGATATCTCCGGCTTCAATGGTTTCCTGTTCGATCCGGTTAAGTCCTTCATAGCTGAAGATCTGGCTGAGCAGGGCCTGCCCCGCCACCTCGCCATTTTTCAGCAGGGCAACCTGCTGCCTTTTCTGCAGCCGGCCGTTGACCACCTTGCCGACGGCGATCCGACCCACGTAGTCGCTATAGTCCAGGTTGGTGACCAGGAACTGCAAAGGGGCCTCGGGATCATAAGCCGGCGCCGGAATCGTTTTCAAGATAGCTTCAAAAAGTATTTTCAGGTTCTTTTCCTGCCCCTCAGGATCATTCAAGGCGATGCCGGCCCGGGCATTGGTATAGAGCACCGGAAATTCAAGTTGTTCTTCGGTCGCCTCTAAATCAATAAACAGGTCATATATTTCATCGAGGACTTCGTTGATCCGTCGATCCGTTCGATCGATCTTGTTGATCACCACGATCGGCGGGAGCCTCCGTTCCAGCGCCTTGCCCAAAACGAAGCGGGTCTGCGGCAAGGGGCCCTCGGTGGCATCGACCAGGAGCATGACGCCTTCCACCATGTTCAGCGTCCTTTCCACCTCCCCGCCGAAATCGGCATGACCCGGGGTATCCACGATATTAATCTTTACCCCCTGATAGACCACGGCGGTATTTTTGGCCATGATGGTGATGCCTTTTTCCCGTTCCAGGTCCATGCTGTCCATCACCCGGTCAACCACGGCCTGGTGTTCTTGAAATACCCCGCTCTGCCAGAGCATGGCATCCACCAGGGTGGTTTTGCCGTGATCCACATGGGCGATAATGGCTAAGTTTCTTAAATCTTGACGAGTCTGCATAATAAATCCTCATGCCCAGAGCGGGCGTGCCTGAAATTGGGAACTAGTGGATTAGCCCAAAGGAAGTCATTCCGGCCCCGCCTTAAGAGCGGGGCCGAACTCCAGCCGGCGTCCAGGTCGTTTGACTTAAATGGCCCTGAGCCGGATCGAGTCCCAGACTGGAAGGTCTCCGGATGGAAACGGCTATTTTCCTTCCGGGATCGCCCCCGGTCCCGTTTCCTCGGCCGTTCGCCCCGCCCTTCCTTCCCGGGCCTGGGACCGGACCCGGAGGCCCTGACCAGTGGAGGTTGAGGCGGCTTAGCCGGGAGGGTTTTCTGGTAATATTCATCCAACAACATGGCCAGGAGGGCCAGTTCATCCTCTCCCTGCCCCAGACTTTGAGCGAGCGGAAGAAAACGCTTCATGCGCTCGGCCTTCAGGCTGTCCCGCGAGCGGAGATCCGCCTCCAGTAAGGCGGTAACCCGTTGGGAAACGATCGCCTCCACATCGGCATCCGCGGGTAGCGGGCGCTCCTGGAGTTCAATGCCGAATTTCCGGGCGATTTGTTTCAACTTGATTTCTTCCAGGGGAGTGACCAGGGACAAGGCCACGCCGCTGGCCCCGGCCCGTCCGGTGCGCCCGACTCGATGGATGTAAATCTCCGGATCTTCCGGCGGCTCGTACTGAATGACGTGGGACAATTCCTGGATATCGATGCCCCGGGCGGCTACATCGGTAGCCACCATGAAGCGCAACGTCCCTTCCCGAACCCGGGCCATAACCTTTTCCCTCGCCCCTTGGGCCAGGTCGGAACTCAGCTCATCCGCATCGTAGCCGAAACGCTGCAGGACCACGGTGAGGTAATGCACGCTGCTTTTCGTGTTGCAGAAAATAATGGCCGAAACCGGGTTTTCAATCTCGATGATCCGGATCAAGGCCCGGTCCTTTTCCATGCCCGGGGTTACATAATAGAAATGGTCGGTCCCGGCCACATGGACCTGGTCCCGACTCAGGCTGAGGTACTCGGGCTGATGGAGAAACTCGTGGGCCAGGCGCAGTACAAAGCCCGGGAAAGTGGCCGACAGCATATAGCCGTTGATGGGCTGAGAGGGGAGGTATTCCTGGACCTGTTTCATGTCCGGGTAAAAACCCATGGACAGGAGGCGGTCGGCCTCATCAAAGACCAGGACCTCCAGATGTTTCAGCGAAAGGGAGCGTTTGAGCAGATGATCCAGCACCCGGCCCGGCGTGCCGACCACCAGTTGGACCCCCTGCTGGAAGGCCTCCAGTTGCGGCCCATAGCCCACACCGCCATAAACGGCGATGGACCGGACTCCCATGGCGCTGCCCAGAATCTCGGCTTCTCTGGCCACCTGATGGGCCAACTCCCGGGTAGGGACCAGGACCAGGGCCTGGCAGACGGCCTTCCCCGGGTCGATGCGGTCCAGGATAGGCAAGAGATAAGCCCCGGTCTTGCCGCTCCCGGTTTGAGACTGAATCATCAAGTCCCGCCGGGCCTGCAGGTAAGGAATGGCCTTAGCCTGGACCGCCAAAAGGCTGCTCCAGCCGGCCTTGGCCACCGCCTGTTGCAATCGCTCGGACAGGTCCTCCAGGGAAATCTCCGGCAGCCTGTTCTCGGGCTCGATCAAGGGGTTCTCCTGGGCCGCCGCCTGAACCTGATCCGAAACCGCGTGTTCCGATGGCCCAGGTTCGGCCGATTCTTCTTTATCCAAAGGATCTTCGTCGTTCATCATATTTTTAAGAATTCCTTTCCCTCTAACGTTACGGGACCTTCGCGAAGTTTACCCTGAGCCATGCACCGAGACCCTTCGCGGGGTTTACTCTGAGCCGAAATTCGAGATCCTTCGCTTCGCCCCGGATGACAGGCGAAGGACTCAGGGTGACAGGCGAAGGGTTCAGGATGACAAAAAGGAACTTTTTGCGGACCCACTACCGAATACAACATATTATTTTCCCATATTATAGCCCTTTGATCAACTAAAATCATCGAAATTGCTTAAAATTCAGTTTTCAGAGGAGTTCGCCCCCCTTCCCCTCTTCCAAAAACGACCTTTTCAGTTTTTCTCTTCTATGCTAATAATACCTCCGACAGGTCCAGGAAGAATAATTGCCCATCTAACATTAAGGAGGTCCGGCATGAAGCGTTTCTCAAAATGGTTGATTCTGGTGTTGAGTGTCTTTCTGATAAACCAAACCGCCCAAGCCCTTGAAATCGGCGAAATTCCCCCCAAGGTGGAACTAAAGGAAAAACTGGGGGGACGACTGGACGGGAAACCCTGGAGCAGTGAAGAATTGCAGGGCAAGGTCCAGGTCCTATTTTATGTCGATCCGGATGAAAAAGACACCAACAACCCGGCCAGCGAGGCGCTGGACAAGGAAAAATTTCCCCTGGACAAATATCAATCCTGGGGCATTATTAATATGGCCGCCACCTGGATGCCCAATTTTGCCATAAATTCCGCTCTGGAAAAAAAGCAGAAGCGCTACCCCAGAACCATTTATGTCCGGGATCTAAAAAAAGTATTGGTTACCAGTTGGAAGATAGCCGATGATAGCAGCGATATCCTGGTCTTTGATAAGACCGGGAAATTGGTCTTCCG
This sequence comes from uncultured delta proteobacterium, assembly GCA_963743305.1. GTDB lineage: Bacteria > Desulfobacterota > RBG-13-43-22 > RBG-13-43-22 > RBG-13-43-22 > CAVQSS01. The sequence continues at coordinate 69,683 of CAVUPH010000013.1, read as the reverse complement.
AAAAGACGGCAAGCTGAACGCCGAAGAAATCCAGAAGCTGATCAAGGCCGTCCGTGATAATCTGTAAAGAAAGAATCTAGGGTGCCGCTCCGAAAAGGAGTCCTCCTCCGCTGGAAAGACGCCCGGGACGACCTGGGCTCGATCTTGACGGTATTTCTCACAACCTTGAAGCAGGAAAGGATTTTCTTCCTGATCGGAGGAGTCCTGGTCGTGATCCTGCTGGGCGCCCTGGGGTTCGCCCTCAATGAAACCGCCGGCGGAGACTTCGGTGCCCGGGTGGGGCAGGGCCTTTGGTGGGCCGCGGTAACGATCACTACGGTGGGCTATGGGGATGTGGTTCCCCGAACCCTGGGGGGAAAACTGCTGGGGGTGGGGCTGATGTTGTCCGGAGTGATCCTCCTCTCCCTGACCACCGCGACCATCGCCTCGGTTTTTATTGAACGAAAAATGAGGAGGGAACGGGGTTTGGAAAGTGTTTTGGCCCATGATCATATCATCATTTTAGGCTGGCATTACCGGGGAAATCAGATTTTAAAAAACCTGTTTTCCCGGTTAGACCGGCGGACCGTCGTCATCCTGATCAACAACCTGCCGCCGGAACAATTCGAGGCCCTCAAGATTGAATTCGAGGGACATCCTCTCCAGTATATCCGGGGAGATTTCACTCGGGAAGAAGTCCTTTTGAAGGCCAACCTGGGGCAGGCGCGGCGCGCCGTTATCCTGGCCGACCGGGTGGACAATCCTCCCCGGGAGCAGGTGGACCAGCGTACCCTGCAAGCCGCCCTGGCCTTGAAATCCCTGAACCCGAAAATCGAAGTCTGCGCCGAAATCCTTTACCCGGACAACCGCCTGCATCTCGAGCGGGCCCATGTGGAGGACATCATCCTTCGCGGAGAATACGACAGCGCCCTGATCGCCAGTGCCACCGAGTCAGCCGGCCTCTTCAAGGTTTTGCAGACCCTTCTTTCCCCGGAAGGCCCCAATTTCTATGCCCTGGAAATCCCCGCCCGTTTTAAGGGCGCTGAACTTAAGGTCTTCGCCGCCCATATCAAAGAACGAAATCAGGCCCTGTTGATCGGATTATTCACGGAGGGCCAGCGGCTTAAACTGGAGGACTTATTGTCCGGGGAGCACTCGGCGATTGACGAGTTTATTTTTCGAAAATTCAATGAGGCCGGGAAGGCCCACCTTTTCGGGATCCACAAAGTAAATTTTCGGATCAATCCCCCGGACGACCATATCCTTTCCCCGGAGGAAGTGGCCGTGGTCATCGCCGAACAACCGCAGATTCACCCAACGGGAAGGGGCTTTTAAATGAAAGGGCCCGATCCTGATCTTAACACCCTGAAAATAATATATATTCTCCAGGACCTGCAGGACGAGGAACTGGCGGAAGTTTGGGGGGCTTCCCTCCCCCGGGAATTTCCGGCCGGATCGGTGATCATGGCCGAGGGGGAACCCGGGGAGAAGATGTATATTTTACTTGAAGGCGAAGTGGAAGTCACCAAACGCCTGCTCCTGCCCATTGATCAGACGGACATTCTGGAACGAATCATGAACCGCCTGAGATCGGAAGACGGGGTGACGCTGGGCGAGATGGCACTGATTGAAGATGACGTGCGCTCGGCCAACGTCACCGCTTCCACCGATTGCCGGATGCTCGAATTGAGCAAGGAAAATTCCTTCCGATTGTTCAATCAAAACCCGGTCATGGGCGTGAAGATTCTTTTTCGACTAAGTCAGTTGTTGTCCAAAAGGTTGCGAAAGAGCGATGAGGATATCGTCAAGCTGACCACCGCCCTGGTCGTAGCCCTGGAACGGTAGCCTCGAAATTCTTTTCACTGTCCACCACTCCCTTTCTACTTTCCCCTTGCTTAATCATCAATATTCTTTTATCATCATTCATTTAAGATAAGATGATCGAGCAATAAGTCCAAAAATGACTTTCTGCTCGGCGGGGAGTCACGCTTAGGCGTGACTCCCCGCCATTTGAAATGAATTCAAGGGGACTAAACCCAAGCGGCCTGGGGAACAGGCAGCCAAACGATGTGGACTCTTAGAACCTGAACGGCGGCTTCACCGACAATCCCACCGTTAGTTACCCTCATTTCCACATTGATTTTTAAATTTATGATTGAAGGAGGTTCCGATGGCAACTCGCGCCGGATTCTATAAGAGCGGCAAAAGGAACAAGGAACTGAACCGCCAAAAAAAACAGGAGGCCAAGCGCCAGCGTCGCTTGAACAAAGGGGAACCCTCCGGGGAAGAGGAGCCGGAATCCCCCTTGGAAGCCACGGCGGAAGCTGCCGCCTCCGGGCAAGAAGAACCGATTTCCGACTTGGAAACCCAGGCTTCCCGATCGGAAACAGCCGAAAAGTCGGAGTAATCGCGCTCTGGTTTTGGAGGTAATCCTCGATGACTGACGCCATCCTGCTTCTGGCCCTACTGGTCGGATTGGAATTGGTCCTGGGCGTAGATAATGTGCTGGTCATCGCTGTTTTTGCCGGCCGCCTGCCGGAAACCTTACGCCGAAAAGCCCGACTGATCGGACTCAGTTTGGCCCTGGCAGCCAGGATCGGGATGCTCTGGCTGGTCCTGGTCCTGGCCAACCTGACCGAGGCGCTGGTACTGGATTTATCCGTCAGGGACCTGATCCTGCTGGGCGGCGGATTATTTCTGATTTACAAGGCTGTCCGGGAAATTCATTACACGGTCGAACTTAAAGAGGAACAGAAGGTGGCCGCCGGAACGCTGATGGGGGGGTTTACCTCTGTCGTAACCCAGATCGTTCTGTTGGATATCGTCTTTTCCATCGATTCGGTCATAACCGCCGTAGGGTTGACCAATAACCTTTGGGTCATTATTCTGGCGGTGCTTCTCTCTTTTCTGGCCATTCTGATTTATGCCCAACCGGTGGGGGAATTCATTCTGGGTCATCCGGCCCTCAAAATCCTGGCCCTCTCCTTCCTGATCACCATCGGGGTCACGATCTTCATGGAAGGCTTGCACCGGCACGTCCCCAAAGCCTATATTTATCTGCCTATGGGGTTTGCCCTCCTGGTGGAACTTTTGCAGATGCGCTTCGAGAAGAATCGCCGGGCGCTGCGTTTGTGAATCGACAGATCGATCCGGGCGCTTTTTTTATATTCAGGGCATCGGAATTGTGCTATAGGTCCGAAAACTATTTTTAATAAAAGGAGAATTTTTATGAAGATCTACCTCAAGATTTTGGGGATTTTTACCTTAATGCTGGCCGGACTGGCCTATCCGGCATTCGCCCAGGACCCCAACGTAGTCGCCCGGATCGGCAACAAAACCATTACCGTGGCCGATTTCAATAAGATCCTCAGTTACTATGATGCCGAGCAACGAGCGCAGATTGATAAAAACCCTCAGGCCAAACCCACCCTCCTCTGGCAAACGGTCCAGGGAATGGTCATCGCCGGTTTGGCTCGGGAAAAAGGTTTTGACAAACGACCGGAGATTAAAGGCCAACTGGAGATGATCACCAATAATTTTCTGGCTGTTCAGTACCTGCAAAAAGAAGTGCTCAACAAAATCAAGGTAACCGAAAAAGATGCCAAGGCCTACTACGACAAAAACCCGGACCTGTTTAAATCGCCCGAACAGGTCAAAGCCCGCCATATCCTCATCCAGGTTCCCAAAGGGGCTACGGATGAAGAAAAGAAGAAGCTGAAAGAAAAAGCCGAGGAAGTGCTGAAGAAGGTCAAGGCCGGAGAGGATTTTACCAAGCTGGCTGCCGAATTCTCCGATGATCCCGGCACGAAATCCAAAGGCGGCGAATTGGGATTCTTTTCCAAAGGCAGCATGGTACCGGCCTTTGAACAAGCGGCCTTTTCTCTAAAACCCGGAGAAGTAAGCGACTTGGTGGAAACGGAATTCGGTTTTCACGTGATCAAGGTCGATGAAAAAAAAGAGGCGGTGGCCGAGCCTTTCGAAACCATTAAGGATAAAGTGACCCAACAGGTCCTCCGGGAAAAGCAGGAGGCCAAAGTCACTGAGTTCGTTGAACAGGCCCTCAAAAAAGCCAAGGTGACGATGAACCCGGCCGCCTTGACCGGCAAGGGCAAGTAGTTTCTATTTTTCCATTAACCCCAGGTTGCCCGGGGATCGCCCGAGAAGCCCTTGATCGTCACGGTCAAGGGCTTTTTATTCCCACCCGTGAATCGAGCATCTCGGCCAAAGTCGGATAGCCGGATCCGGGGATAAAACCAAAGACCTTTTTCCAGACCACGGGGCTCTCCATGCACAAATAAACCATGGCCTCCGGCGCGTACTCCCTGATCCATCCGACCAGCCGCCGGTACATTTCCACCCGCAGGGTTTGGGGGTAACGTCTTTTTCCATCTATGGCCGGGATAAACTCCTGGTGAATAAAACGGGACCGAGGAAACCTTTCTTGGATAATGGGTTTCAAAACCGGCAGATAGCGAAAACAACCCAGGCTGATCCAGGCGATATTCTCGGGTCGGATCCGTTGAAATAGTCGACTGACCGTATTTTGGTAGGCTTCCTCCCAACCCGGAAAGTAGATCAGGGGGTCGAAGTGGAACCCCAACCGATACCCTTTCTTCTGGCAGGCATCCGCCGCCGCCAATCGCTCGACCAGGCTGGCGGCTCCCTGCTCTTCCTTTTGAATAATCCCTTCGGCGTTTAAAGACCAGGAGAGCAGGAAGGGTTCGACTAGCGGCATACGCAGCAGATTTTCGACGCCCCGGGATTTGGTTTTCAACTCTACGACTAAATTGGGATGGCCCGCGACCGCTTCGGCCAACAGGGAGGAGAACTGCGTAACCGGATCCAGGGCTAGACTGTCGGTGAATTCACCGGTGCCCAGACGTACCGGACTTCCTTTCCGTTCGGAAACGTAGGCTTTCAGCCGGGCGAATATTTCATCCGTGTTGGCAAAGAGGCGGATGAACGATTGGTTAAAATAGGCCTGCAGGATGCAGTAACTGCAGTCGATCGGACAGTTCGTGGCGGTGTTGAGAATCTGATAACCGCAACAGATATACTCCTTAGTGCCGGGGCAGGGCTTGACCAATTGCCCTCGGAAGGCCGTCAGATAAAGAATTCGCTTCGATTGCCTCAGCGAAATCTTCGTCGACCCGGGCTCCGGCTCCCGATCCACCCATTCCAGCGGCAAGCCGCTGAAAGCTTGTCGAATATTTCGAGCTAAGGGGGTCGCGGCTACTTCCCGATGAATAATTATTTTTTCAAATTTGAACATCCGGTTTCCAACCCCCCTCATGGCAGGTCTTCGAAACAACCGGATTCGAGTGCGCGTTGGATCCGATCCAGGGACGCTTTCAAATCTTTATTCTCTGAAAACCGCACATCCAGCCGATAGGTTCCACCTTCAAAAAAGGGCGGCGGCGTCAATTGGGTCCGGGGATCCAGTTTCATCCGGGCCCGTTTTTCGTTGAATTCTTTTTCCGTTTCCGTGGAGACCGGAAAAAGCGCTTGGTGAAGGAACTTTCGAATGGCCTCCCCTTGCTGCTGGGGACTTAAATCCCCGCCTTTCAGCCATTCTATTAGGGGCGGAGCGCTGAGTATTTTTTCGGGCTTGACCCCCTGCCTCAGGGCCAATTCCTTCAGGCCGGCCAGGAATTCCCTTTGTTTTTGGAAGCCCCACCGCAAATGGATCAGCACAGAGGCGAGCAATTCGCGGAGAGCGGGAAAATCCCGGTCGATCCCTTCCAGGGTTTCCGGAAATAGTTTCCCCTCGACGACCGCCGGCCAAATCCAGGGACCGGCGGCGGCTATCCGCAGGTAGCGATGCAGGATTTCCATTTTGGGGGCCAGGCCCAGTAAAGGCAGATAGTCGGAGAGGACCCGGTCTTCCGGAAAATACCTTAGCAGTTTTTCCAGGACCACCGCCTGTTCAATGACATTGAGCGCGCCCCGGCCGATCGCTTCATAGAAACAATAGAGAAAAAGTTCCTTTTCCGGCTGATCGGCGGAAACCAACCGGACCGGGCAGTCCGATCGAGGGAGCTGTTTCCAGACCAAAAGCCTTCGGCGCCCGGAAACAATGCGCAGCCTTTCACCCCCCCTCTCCTGCAGGACAGGAAGCTGCTGAAGCCCGATGACCTGGATAGATGTCTTGAGGGGTTGCAGGGAACGGCCGTAGGAGACTTGAAAGGTGGTATCCCGCCAGTCAATGTCCTTCAAGTCAATGGTTGTTTCTTTGAACAGAAATTGGACTGTGTTCACAGGACGCTTTTCCTTTCAGGGTGACCACTTAATACGAAAATGCCACCGCACACGCCTGTCATTGCGAGCGAGGCGAAGCAATCCCCCAGTTTGCCTGCAACGATCCCCAAGCTCAATGGGGGGATTGCTTTGTCACTTCGCCCCTCGCAATGACCCGTATACCATTCTATTTTCAGGCTTCGGGGCGCCCATCCCGGGCCTGGAGGGTTAAATCCCCGGGTATTCCAGGTTGAATATTGGGAGGAGGGGATGATATATTCCCAAACAAAAAACTTCCCGGGAGGAGCTGCACATGACGAACTACGCCCAGATGCGGGAACAATGCCCGAACGTCAAGGAAAACTTAACACACTGCAATTGCACCTATGCCGGTTGCGAAAGGAAGGGACTCTGCTGCCAGTGTCTCCATTACCATCGCCGCCATGGGGAGCTGCCGGCCTGTTATTTCACCCCGGAGGTGGAGAAAACCTATGACCGCTCCATTCGACGCTTTAAGCAGACCCGGTAAATATCCGCAGGGCCTCTTCGTATTTGGCGCGGGTCTTCTCGATGATATCCGCCGGGAGCGGCGGGGCCGGTGGTTTCTTGTCCCAGTGAAGCGATTCCAGATAATCCCGTAGAAACTGTTTATCGAAACTGACCTGCGGTCCTCCGGGGCGGTATTGGTCTCGGGGCCAGAAACGGGAGGAATCCGGCGTCAGGACCTCGTCGATTAAAAGGAGCTCGTCGTTCTGAAAACCGAATTCAAATTTGGTGTCGGCAATGATGATCCCTTTTTCTTCCCCGAGACGCCGGGCTTTTTCATAAACCGCCAGGCTGACCGTGGCCAACCGGTCTGCCACGGTTGGTCCCAGTTTCCGGACCACCTCATCAACCGGGATATTTTCATCGTGGGTCCCGGACTCCGCTTTGGTGGAGGGGGTAAAAATGGGCTGGTCCAGCCGGTCGGATTCCTTCAAACCCTCCGGCAAAGCAATCCCGCAGATTTGGCCCGTCTGCTGGTAATCCTTCCAGCCCGAACCGGAAAGATAACCGCGGACGATACATTCCACCGGGAGCGGAGCGGCCTTTTTAACCAGCATACTTCGGCCCGTCAGGTCATCCTCATAGGGTTGACAGGAGGCTGGAAAATCCTTTACCTCCGTGGTGATCAGGTGATTGGGCACCAGAGAGGCCATGTGAGAAAACCAGAACTTGGATAACCGGGTCAATATTCGCCCCTTGCCCGGGATGGGGTTGGGCATGACCACGTCAAAGGCTGAAATCCGGTCCGTGGCCACGATCAAAAGCTGCTCTCCCAAATCATAAATATCCCGGACCTTGCCCCGGTTAACCAGGTTCAGGTTTGGGAAATTGGTTTCCATCAGTGCCGTTGCCGCCATGGTTCCACTACCTCCATTGTTCTTAGATTACTTCTTCTTGATAGAAATCCCGTTTCCGTTTCTGGGACTCGAAACCGGCGATCCAGCCTTGGACCCGATCAAGCCCGTAGGCCTCTTCCCAAGCCTGAACAATTACTTCCACCGGGATATCGTCATAGGTGCCGAGGAAGTCCAGGTATTCCATAAAGCGGTTGTTTTCGTGATTAAAGGGTTGGAAAATCGAATCCTCCCGTCCGTTGAATTCCAGCGGAGCAACCCGATGCCGAAGGCACAACTCTCTATTGAAGGCCGGCGTCGCCTTAACCCACTTCCCCTCTAGATAGAAATCGGTATAGCCGTGATAAACAAACAGATCCGAGCCGAGAAATTCTATCAATTGCTTTGTGGCCAGGTGATTGCGAACCGTGGCAAACCCCACTCGGGAGGGAATGCCCAGGGCCCGCCCTAAGGCGCACAGGAGGGAAGCTTTGCTAACGCAATAGCCCCGACCGCTGGCCAGGACATTGCTCGCCCGATAGTGTTCGGGGAGATAAAAGGGATAATATGGGTCGTAACGGACCCCGTCCCGGACGGCGTAATAAATCCGCATCGCCTGTTCCACCGGATCCCGAGCTTCGCCGGCCACTTCCCGGGCATATTCCACAATCCTGGGGTGGTCGCTGTCCAGGATGGCCGTGGGATTGAGGTAGGTAGGGTCCATTATGGAATTATTGTCGCTCATCCAGTATCCGGGATCGGTTTTTGTCTTTATCCAGCATCCGTTTTGAATTAAACCCGTCCGTAATCGTCCTCGAATCGTTCAATATCGTCTTCTTCGAAATAGTCTCCGGTCTGCACTTCAATAAAAACCACATCCTGCGGGCCCGTGTTCTCTATCCGGTGTCTGGCCCCCCGGGGGATATCCACCGCCTGTCCTAATTGTAAAGGAACCTTTTCCTGGTCCAGGGTCACCAGAGCCTGCCCGGCAATCAAATACCAGTGTTCGGCCCGCTGTTGATGCCGCTGCAGGCTCAAACGCTTTCCCGGATAGACCACGATCCTTTTGACCTTGTGATCCGGTTCATCGGCCAATACCTGATAATTACCCCAAGGGCGTTGATCGAATTCCATGGGCTATCCTCCCCTTCTCCTTATATCAGAATCCGACTCCGGGTTAAAGCCTTTTTGGTTGTTCGTCCTTCCGGATGGGCGGCCGAGAGCGGTTTAGTATCTAAATGATAATCGACCACCGTTTTTTATGCCTTTCCCCTTGATTATTAATTATTAATGTCCATCAGTAGCAGAACGGGCTCCACAGCCGCCAGCTTTTGGCGCCCTAACCTGGCAGGGGGGTACCCGCCCGACCGGTGGCTATGGGGCGTCTCTTCAGATACGTCCCTGAAAAGAGTCCAGGGCTTCCTTTTCGAGGATTTCCGGATTCCGTGAATATTTCGGAGAATAATGGATGGGGATCATCCGTTTTACCCCGGCCTGCCGGGCCACCCTCCCGGCCTGGGCCGCGGTCAAGTGGCATTTATCCCGGGCACTCTCCCGGTCTTGATCAAGAAAAGCCGCCTCAATAAACAGGAGATCCGATCCCCGGGCCAGGTTCACCATGTCCTTTTCGGTTTTCTCATTGAGGACCGTATCCACCAGATACCCGATCTTCTGACCGGCCGTGATTTTAATCAATTTTTTTTTCAGGCGCCCTAAGGGGAAAGTACCTTCCGGGAAGCCATCCCGGTCCTGGCCCCAGACCCGCACCGGAAAATCAGCCTTTTCTCCGCGCCAGATGGCCTCCTTAAGTCCTTTCAGCCATAAACCCCGGGGTAGGTTCATTTCCGCCAGGCCGGTCTTCAGGATGTTCAGATGACAGCGTTCCTCCAGGGAGAAGGCCAGGCTGGGAATTTTGTGATCCAGGAATACGGACTGGATTTGGAAGGCCTCCTCTTCGTGAAGCCGGCCATCAAAGGGCTTGATCGTTTCTCGAAGGCCGGATTTTCGAAAAGCTTTTCCAATAGGGAAATGGGCCTCCAGCACCCGATCCGGATGTATTTCATAGGCGATCAGGAGCAGATTATTAGCGTAATTTTCCACCAGGTTCCAGGTATAGGCCCGAAGCTTGGATTCCAATTGATCGATAAACTGCGGCGGCCCGTAAAAATAAACCGTCTTTTCCCTGCCCAGAAAAACCCGCAAGAGATGATCGAACCCGATGAAATGGTCCAGATGGGTGTGCGAAATAAAAACATGGGTCACTTTTAGCAGTTTCCGGGTCGGGATAAGGCGCACTTCTCCCAAATCAAAAAGGATGGCCCTCCGGTCAAATTTAAGTTCGATATACAAGACCGGGTCTCCCCAAGGGCCGTTTACCAGTTGGGGATGAAAAAGGGGATTCATGGGATTATTATAATTCAAAACCGGTTGCTAAGGGAAAATAACCCGAGTATAATTGTATTTTTAGTAGCCTGAAGGTTTCGAAAAAATTACCCCGGCTGGTCATTGCCAAACAGGGAGAAAGACATGAAACGGCTGTTATTCCTGCTTTTGATTTCCGCCCTTTGTTTATTAGGAGCAACCCTTTCCTGGGCTCAGAGCCAACCCCTTGATCCGGCCACCGGGAAAGAAACGGTTCAAGCGGAGACCACCCCATCTCCCGGTCCGAAAGTCAAAAAGAAATCCAAATCCGGTTCTTCCCCCAAGGCCAAGATTAAGGAAGGCGGAAAAGAAATCGGGGAAGGCTTCAAGGACTTGGGTCAGGGGATCGGCAAGGGATTCAAGAACATGGGGAAGGGTCTCAAGAAGGCCTGGACCGGCGGCGGCGAATAGTCGAACCGCTAGAGACTTAAGCTTATGCCCTGGCCGCGATTTCCTCAAAACGAAAATACCGTCCCCAAGTTTATCTTGATCATTTTTCTCCTCGGAGTACTTTATCTCTTTTTTTTAATCATCAGACCTTTTTTAAACGACATATTCATTTCCATCCTGATTTCCCTGGTTTTTTATCCGATTTTTAAGAAGTTGTTGAGGGTTTTTCGAGGACGCCGGATTCCCGCCGGCCTGGTAACCATTCTGCTGGTCATGCTGGTTTTCCTGATACCGGTGGTCCTTCTTTCCGGGGTTATTACCCAGCAATCCTTCGATCTCTATCAATCCATTACCCAGGGCCTGCAAAAAGGGACCTTGGAGAAAGCCCTGGAATCCCAGGTTGACGCCTTGGACCGGCTCTTGAAGCCTTTAAGTTATTATGGCTATTCCGTCGAGATTTGGAGCCATGTGGGCAACCTAGTAAAATCCCTGTCTGACTTCGTTTATACCCAAATGACCGGCTTTGCCAAAGGTTTCATCGGTTTCCTGGTAAACATCATCATTACGCTCTTCATCAGTTTCTTCCTGATTATCGATGGCGAAAAATTTTTAAAGGAAATCAAAGCACTTAATCCTCTGGAAGAGGCCCACGGTGACCGCATCCTGGAGCAGTTGGAGCGGACCATCAAGGCCACCCTGAAAGGGTCCATCATTGTGGCCTTTGTTCAAGGGCTGCTGGGGGGCATCGGCTTTTGGATCTTCGGTATCCCCTCGGCCGCCTTTTGGGGGGTCTGCATGGTCTTCAGTTCGGTTGTCCCCCTGGTGGGAACCGGCATCATCTGGGTCCCGGCCGCCATCTATCTGGCTTTGGCCTCCTCCGTCTGGATGGCCATCGGCCTGGCCCTCTGGGGGACCCTGATCATCTCCGGGGCCGACAACATCCTCCGGCCGGCTCTGCTGAAAGGGGATGCCAATCTCCATCCTCTGCTGACCTTTTTGAGCGTTCTGGGCGGAATCATGTATTTCGGATTTCTTGGTTTTATCTTAGGGCCGGTGGTCCTGTCTTTTCTGATGACCCTTTTTGAAATCTACAAGCAGGATTATTTGACGGAAAAATCGGCCGTTTGAAGGCGCAGGGCGCAAAGCGCCCAACGTTTATTTGGTTTGTTTCGTTTTTCTGGTTTGTTTCGTTTTGAAAACCAAATAAACGAGATAAACGGGACCAACGATAGCCGAAGAAGGATAGGGGGAACCGATGGCTAAAAAAGTCCAGGTTGGATTTATCGGCGGCGGAAATATGGCCGAGGCCCTGATCAAGGGACTCCTTCAAGGGAAGGACCCTGTCGGCCGGTCAATGCCGGGTGGTTGATGTCCTGCAGGATCGACTGGCCTATTTAAAGAAAACCTATGGTGTCCAGACCGCCTCGACTGCCGGTCCGGTAGTGGAACCCAGCCGGGTGGTGATTTTGGCCGTCAAACCCCAGCAGATCCCCAAGGCGCTGAAGGCGCTCGTCCCCCTCTGGTCTCCGGAGAAACTGCTGGTCTCCATAGCCGCCGGCATAACCTTGGACCAACTGGCCCGACCCTTTCCCTCCCCTCCCCGCCTCGTCCGGGTCATGCCCAATACCCCGGCCTTGGTCAAGGCCGGCATCAGCGCTTTGTGCCGAAATGAAACGGCTCGGGAGGACGATTTCCAACTGGCTGAATCCCTGTTTAAGGCGGTGGGAGAAACGGTCCGCCTGGATGAATCCCTGTTCGATGCCGTTACCGGCTTGTCGGGCAGCGGCCCGGCCTATGTCTTTGTGATCCTGGAGGCCCTGTCGGACGCCGGGGTCAAAATGGGTCTGCCGCGTCCCATAGCCTCGAAACTGGCGCTGGAAACGGTGTATGGGGCCAGCGCCCTGGCCCGGGAATCCAACCTGACCTTCGGACAATTAAAAGATATGGTCACTTCCCCCGGGGGAACGACCATAGCCGGGCTTCACGAAATGGAAAAAGCGGGGCTGCGGGGCATCCTGATGAACGCCGTCGAGGCGGCCACCCGAAGGTCCCGAGAACTGCGGGAGCAGCCTTCTTAAATTACCCAAAAACGATAAAAACGAATTCCAATATCCAACAAGGAATCTCCAATGTCGAAGGGATAACCCTTCGACTGGCTGGACCGTGGCGATTAGGGAAAGCAAGCCGGCAAACCTATCTGCTCGCGATTATTGACCAAGCCAAAATCCCTACTTGGATATTGGACATTCCTTGTTGGAATTGGATATTCAAATATTTTTGGTTAGGCCATCAGCGCTTTCAGGCGTTTCACATGCCCTTCCAGCTTTTCCATTTTCTTTCCTGAGACCTGAACCTTTTCTTTTTCTTTCTGGATAACCTCCGCCGGGGCCTTCTGGAGGAAATCCTCGTTGGACAACTTCTTTTCCGTTTGCTGCCAGTCCTTCCTGGTTTTTTGAATCTCCTTTTCCAGCCGTTTCAATTCCTCCTCAAACTGAAGAATATCTTTCAGGGGGATAAAAATTTCAATTCCCTGATAGACCCCCGAAATAGCCGTATCCGGTGGACCCTGCAGGGCTCCTAAAAACGTAAGGCTGGACCCTTTGGTGAGTATCAATACGTTTTCCTGATATCCCTGAATGAGTTCCTCTTGGACCGGTCCCGGGCAGCGCAGCCAGATCTCAACATTTTTGGAGGGCGGGATATTCATCTCTCCCCGGATATTGCGGATCTCATAAATAAGCCCCTGGACCAGGCCCATATGGTCTTCAGCGGACGAATCTTCCGGAAAATCAGCGGCCTCGGGCCAACCCGCCTGCAAGATGCTATCCGAGGTCCGCATCAGGGTTTGCCAGAGCTTCTCGCTGACAAAGGGCATAAAGGGATGCACCAGCCGCAGGATGGCGGCGAAACACCGGAGCAGGGTCAGACGGGTGGCCTGCCGATCCCGGCTGTCTTCGGCCTGGTAGAGGACCGGTTTAATCATTTCCAGGTACCAGTCGCAGAATTCATGCCAGACAAAATGATAGAGTTCATAAGCCGCTTCGTTGAAACGGTACTTTTCAATCCCCTCCTCCAGCGCCTGAATAACTCGGCCCACCCGGCTGATCATCCAGCGGTTGACTTCATCGGTCGGCAGCGGCTCACTGGATTGCAGGTCTTCCGGCCCCAACCCTTCCAGGTGAGGACCGCAAAAACGGGCGGCGTTCCAGATCTTATTGACGAAATGGCGGTAGCCCTCGATCCGCTCCTCGGAAAGCTTGATATCACGGCCCTGGACCGCCAGGGCGGCCAAGGTAAAACGAAAGGCATCGGTCCCGTACTGATCCATGACGGTCAAGGGATCGATCACGTTCCCCTTGGACTTGCTCATCTTCTGGCCCTCGGCATCCCGGACCAAGGCATGGATATAGACGTGGGTGAACGGGACCTTCCCCATGAAGTGCAGACCCATCATCATCATCCGGGCCACCCAGAAAAAAAGGATGTCGAAACCGGTCACCAGGACGGAGGTGGGGTAATAGACCTGCAACTCCCTGGTTTGCTCCGGCCAGCCCAAAGTGGAAAAAGGCCAGAGGGCCGAACTGAACCAGGTGTCCAGCACATCCGTTTCCTGAACCAGGTCGGTCGATCCGCAGGAGGCGCAGGCCGCCGGCCCTTCCAGGGCCACCGTGACCTCCCCGCAGGACCGGCAGAACCAGGCCGGAATCTGGTGACCCCACCAGATCTGACGGGAAATGCACCAGTCGCGGATATTGGTCATCCACTCAAAATAAGTTTTTTCCCAATTCGCCGGAAAAATTTGTGTTTCGCCCTTTTGTACCGCCTCCAGGGCTCGGCGGGCCAAAGGCCCGACCCGGACAAACCATTGTTTGGAAAGGGTGGGTTCGACCACGGTCTTGCAGCGATAACAATGGCCCACGTTGTGCTGGTATTTCTCCACCTTCTCCAACAGGTTCAAACCCTTCAAATCCTCCAGGACCTTCTGTCGGGCGGCCAGACGGTCCAGCCCCCGGTAGGCCCCGGCCTGTTCATTCATGCGGCCCTCGTCATCCATGACCTTGATCCTGGGCAGGTCGTGACGGCGGCCGATCTCAAAGTCGTTCAAGTCGTGGGCCGGGGTTATTTTCAAGGCCCCGGTGCCGAAATTTTGATCCACGTAGGGATCGGCGATGATGGGAATCGACCGACCGGTCAGGGGCAGATGGACCATTTTCCCGGCCAGTCCCTGGTATCGGGGATCTTCGGGATGAACGGCCACCGCCGTGTCCCCCAGCATGGTTTCCGGCCGGGTGGTGGCCACGATGACCCCCCCTTCTCCCTCCACCAGGGCGTAGCGGATATGATAGAGTCCGCCCTCCAGGCCCTCGTGTTCCACTTCCAGGTCGGAAAGGGCCGTGTGACAACGGGGACACCAGTTGATGATGTAATCCCCCCGGTAAATGAGCCCCTCTCCGTACAGGCGGACAAAGACCTCTCGAACCGCCCGGGAAAGGCCTTCGTCCATAGTAAAGCGCTCCCGGCTCCAGTCGCAGGAAGCCCCCAGACGTTTGAGCTGGTTGATGATCAGCCCCCCGTATTTGGCCCGCCATTCCCAGACCTTTTCCACGAACTTCTCCCGGCCCAGATCCTGACGCCGGAGGCCCTCCTGGGCCAGCATGCGTTCCACCACGTTTTGAGTGGCGATGCCGGCATGGTCCGTCCCCGGAATCCAGAGGACGTTTCGGCCTTTCATCTTATAGTAGCGCCAAAGGATGTCCTGCAGGGTCGTGTTCAGGGCATGACCCATATGCAGCGTCCCCGTCACGTTAGGCGGCGGAATGACCATGGTAAAGGAGGGGGCGGGGTCGTCCACGTTACCTTTAAACAGCCCTTTTTCGACCCATTGGGCATAGAGTTCCGCCTCCACCGCTTGAGGCTCGTATCCTTTAGGAAGTTGAAATTTGTCCATGAAATCCACTCCGAAAACCTGTGAGGGCCGCTTGTTATTTTGGTCCCCTAAAATAAAAGGGGATTAATACCTTAACCCCCCTTCAACCTATTCGTCGTTGGTTTTAAAAAATTAGTCAGGACTTTTTTAAGGCTTCTATTTCCCGAGCCAGCGCTTTTTCCGCTTCCCGGGCTAATACCTCACGAACCAGGTTATCCAGGCGCCCCTGAACGGTCAACTGGACCTGGCGCTCCACTTCCCGATGAACCAGGTCGGCGATTTTCTCTTCCCATTCAGGGGTCAATTGGAGGTCAGGCCGTTGGGGAGGGGGGTCCGGTGGCGACGGAGAAACAGGTTTTCCCTCGTTGACCACCTCAAGCAACTCAATGATTTTTTCTTCTTCCTGGTCCATTTTTTTCTCATTCTAAAGTTATCGGCGTTGTTTTTAGCTTGTTTATCTTTCTCAGAGTTGCTTATTTTTTTCCGAATCTGGCCGATATCATACCTTATTTTTTTTCGGCCTGTCAACTGCTATCCCGGGCTTAGTGGCCGATCCCGGCAATAGCATCCCTTCTCCGGCGGATGAGGACAATAAAAGGAATCAGGCCGAGAAAAAAAAGACTCAACAGCCAAAAAACATCATTGAACCCCAACATGGCCGCCTGCCTTTGCAGTAGCCGGTAGAGCGTTTCCAGGGATCCCTGCCGGGCCGTGGTCCCTTCGATCCCGGCTCCCTGCAAAAACTGCTGGATATTCGGTAGCGCCTGCTGCAGCTTGAAATCGAAAATCGAAAAGCCCTCGGCCAGATGGTGCTGGTGAAACTGAGTCCGGCGGGAAAGCATGGTGGTGATGAAAGCCACCCCGAAGCTACCCCCCAGGTTTCGCAAAAGGTTGAATATGGCGCTGCCATTGCCCATCTCCGGTTTAGAAATGCTGGACAAGGTCAAAGTGGACAGGGGGACGAAGAAACAACTGATCCCCACGCCCTGAAGGATTCTAGGCCAGATAATGGTCCAGAAGTCGGCATTCAGGGTAAAGTTGGACATGAGATAGAGGGCGTAAGCGTTGACCAGCATACCAAACCCCAGGATGAGTCGCGAATCGACCTTCCCGATCATCCGTCCCACGATAGGCATCATCACCAAGGTTGAAAGTGCTCCGGGGCCGAGGACAAACCCGGCTAAAAAGGCCGTGTAGCCCATCAGACTCTGCAGGTAGACGGGCAGCAGCACGATGCTGCCGAAGAAGGCAAAAAAACACAAGAACATAATGAGGTTTCCGGTGCTGAAGGAGCGATTCTTAAAAATCTGCAGCCGGACCACCGGAGAAGACTGACGGATTTCCACCCAGACGAATAAGGCCAGGCAAACGATGGCCACAATCGAAAGGCCGATGATAAATGTGGAGTCAAACCAGTCCTCCCGCTCCCCGCGATCCAGGACAATCTGCAAGGCCCCCAATCCCAGGGTAAGCAGCGCCAAGCCCCAATAGTCGATTTTAGTCTGGATCTTGCGGATATAGGACGGATCGAAGATAAAGAAATACGTCATCAGGATGGCCAGCCCGCCCAAAGGGAGGTTGATATAAAAGATCCAGCGCCAGCTCCAGGTGTCGGTAATGTATCCCCCCAACAAAGGTCCCAGAATCGGGCCGAAGACTATTCCGACTCCATAGACGGCCATGGCCATGCCGTGTTCTTTCGGCGGAAAGGTCTCCAGGAGGATAGACAGGGCCAGGGGCTGGAGGGCCCCGCCGCCGATCCCCTGGAGTATCCGAAATAGTATCAGGGTTTGCAGGTTGGGGGCGGCCCCGCACAAGAGCGAGCTGACGGTAAACAGTCCCAGGGAAAAGATCAGGTAGTTTTTTCGACCGAAGGTGCTGGCCAGCCACCCGGTGATGGGGATAATGATGGCATTAGAGACCAGATAGGAGGTCAGGACCCAGGTCACCTCGTCCAACCCGGCGCTCAGGCTGCCCTGCATGTGTCCCAGGGCCACGTTGGCTACGCTGGTATCCAGGATCTCGATAATCGTCGGCAGCATGACCGTGACGGTAATGAGCCATTTATTGACCTGGGGAACGGGCGCGGGGCTATTGTTCATAACCGTATTAGAGGTGGCGAGAGTGAAAAGACAGGGCACCAACAAAAAGTCTAAGGATTAAGGTCAAAGGATCAAGGATAGAAATGGCGGCCTCAAAAGCACTGCCCGGTATAAAAACCATTCCGTTATCCTCGTTCCTCGATCCTTTTTCCTGTCCCTTATTCCTGGACTAAGATGGTGGGTTCCACCGACATGCCGATCCGCAGGGGGGGGAGTTCCTGATTCTTCTCCAGCACGATCTTGACCGGGAGGCGCTGAACGATCTTGACGAAGTTTCCGGTAGCATTTTCAGGCGGAAACAAAGAAAAGGCCGATCCCGTTCCGGCCATGAGGCTTTCGACGCGGCCTTTGATTTTTTTGTCCGGGAAGGTATCCACCTTGATGGTCACTTCCTGACCTTTTTTCACTCGGGTAAGCTGGGTTTCCTTGTAATTGGCCACCACCCAAAGGTTTTCCAGAGGGACCAGGGCCATCAGGGGCTGCCCGGCCTGGACCAAATTTCCGACTTCCACATTCTTTTTGGTTATATGGCCGCGCGCCGGGGCCAGGATCCGGGTATAGGACAGTTGCAACCGGGCCTGATCGAGCCGGGCCTCGGCCAAAGATAATTCCGCCTTGGCAGCCTCCAGTTGCTGTTTCTTGATCTTCACCCCCTGCCGGCCGGTCTCCGCGAAGACGACCTGGGCCTGGGCCCGCTTGATCTGTTCGCCCAGACCGGCAATGGAATTTTGCAGGGCCTGCTGGGCGGCCAGAGACCCCTGGTGACGTGAAAAGGCCACCTCATACTGGGTTTGGGCGTCGTCGTATTGCTGCCGGGAGATGGCCTTTTGCTGGAAGAGTTTGCTGAAGCGATCCCGATCCCAGGTGGCCTTGTCCAGGAGGGCCTGCTGGGATTTTGTTTCTTCCTGCAGCCGCCGGAGCTGTTGCCGGGCTTCTTCCACGTTTTTTTCAGAGGTCCCTACCCCGGCTTTGGATTCATCCACCCGGGCCCGGGTCTGGTCCGATTCCAGAGGGACTGCCATCCGAGCGGAGCCCCAGCGGGCCTTGAGGGCTTCCAGATTAGCCTGGGCCTGTTTATAGGCCACTTCATAATCAGCGGGGTCCAGGGTCACCAGCTCCTGCCCTGATTCCACCAGTTGATTGTCATGAACCCATACCTGGCTCACGGTCCCCGGTATCCGGAAACTAACGGAATAGACGGACCCGGCCACATAGGCGTCATCGGTAGAAATATGGGTTTGGGCGTACCGCCAATAGAGGTACCCGCCGATAACCGCCAGGAGCGCCACACCCGCCATGATAAGAACCGGCTTTTTTTTCGATCCTGCTTTTTTGCTATTATTACTAGTATTCCCTTCTTCCACGACCTTCCCCTTCATTGGCCTTCATTCAAAATCAGTCGCGGCCCGAACCGGCCGGATCAGCGCAGCTTTCAGGCGCCCTCAAAACCGATGCGCACCTGATTCCCCTCCACGATCACCGGAATTTTTCGCTCGGGCGAGATCCGGAGGAATTCCTCCAGAAACTCTTTTTCCAGTGCCGGGTTATGAAATTCTATGGGCCATTCCTTTTGTCGGTAGGCCTCCAGGGCCTTTCGGGTGAACGGTCAGCCGTCCCGGCCGTAGATGATCACGGAACCCGCTCTGGAGGTGTTTTCGCTCATACGCCTCGAACCAGTTGAACCCCTTTTTCAATGGCCCGGATATTCAAATCCGCCCGCTGGGTATCCCAGAGGCTTTGGGCCAGGGGGGTGAAGTCTTCCGCCGTCAGCGGCAAGAGACCGGTCCCGATCAGGGCGCCGACCATGACCATATTGGCCAGGATGGCCTGGCCCAATTGCAGGGCCTCCCGGGTAATCGGCAGCCACCAGACCTTTCGGGCCAGACCCTCCAGGGTCTGATGGATTTTATCCGTCCCCGGATAGACCGAGCTCCCGCTGAGCACGTTGATCGGGTAAATCGGACGGTCGTTGGTCAAAACCTGGATATCCGGACGCCCGTAAGGCCCCAGGGTACGAAGCACCTCCAGGGGTTCCAGACCGGCGACCAGATCGGCCTGACCCCGGGGAATCATGGGTCCATAGGTTTTGCGGGCCGAAATTCGGACCTGGCTCATGACCGCCCCACCCCGCTGGGAGAGCCCATAGGTCTCCCCGATGGTTACCAGCAGCCCTTTGCGGATCAGCATTCGGCCCAGCACCTGGGAAGCCAGCACATTACCCTGCCCCCCCACTCCGGTGATAATCAGATTGATCGGTTCCTTGAACAGGTCTGGGATCATGAAATTTGATAACCTCGCAAAAAGTCAAAAACCGACTTGCTGCTCGGCGGGGAAGGGTTTCCCCTCCCCCGCCATTTGAAGTGAATTCAAATGGTCCCACCCTCACCCCAACCCGGCGCTTAACCGCGCTCGGGTTGTCGATGGACTTTCTGCGAGTCCATCAAACCTGCCGCTCCTCTTTTTCAATCGCCTGTTGGGGGCAAACCTGGGTACAGAACCCGCAGCCCACGCAAATAACCTCATCGATCCCGGCCCGGCCCGATTTTTCATCCCAGATTAATCCCGGGCAGCGAAAGACGCGGGAGCAGTAGCGGTTGCAGCCGCAGGCGTCTCCCAGACAGCGGTCGACATTGACCCGCATCCGAAACGGGTACCCCCCCTCCCGGCCCTGAACCAGGGCGCAGGCACGGCGCAGGATCAGGACCCGCACCCCCTCGGTTTCCTGCAGAGCCTGAAAAATTTGTTCGCTGGTCCCCTCCAGGTCATAGGGATCCAAAACGGTCACCGGCAAACCCAGGGAAGCGCACAGGTTTTCCACCGGGATGGAAGGTACCGCCTGACCCAGAACATTGGTCTCCAGACCCGGATGGGGCTGGAATCCGGTCATGGCCGTGGCCCGATTGTCCAGAACCAGAATGAGCGCCCTGGCCCGGTTATGGACCAGGTTGATCAAGGCCGGAATGGCCGCGTGAAAAAAGGTCGAATCGCCGACCACCGAGATCACCGGCTGGGAAAAACCAAAGGGACCCAACTGACCGTATCCGGAAAGCAAGCCCAGGCCGGAGCCCATGGCATGAACGGATTTAATCTGATTGAAACCCGTGGGCCCGATAGCCATGGTGTAACAGCCGATGTCCCCGGCTACGAAGCCGTCGCGTCCGTCAAGCTGCAGGGCGTTTTTGACGGCCCAGTAGGTGGCCCGATGCGGGCACCCGGGACAGAAACCGAATTCCCGGGGCGGCACCATCTCCTGAACCAGCGTGGAAATCTTTTCCTGATAATCCGGCACCCGGGACTGATAGTCCAGGCCGAGGATTTTCGTTAAGGCCTCGATCACCCGGTCCGGGGTCTGTTCCCCCCACTGGGGAATATGGCCGCTCTCCTTACCGTAAAACGCCCGGGTCCCGATTTCCGGGCCGATCTGGGCCGCCCATTCCTTGACCCCCGCTTCCAGGAAGGGGTCCACTTCCTCGATGAACAAGAGTTTACCCGCCTGCTCCAGATAAGGCCTCAGCCAACCGACCGGCAACGGCCAGGTCATTCCCACCTTAGCCACCCCGACCCGGTCGCCGACGCCCAGCAGTTCCACGGCTTCGCGGCTGTAATCCCACCCGGAACCGCAGGTAACGATCAGCAGTTCGGGGCGGTCCGGCCCCTCATAGCGGTTAAAGGGGGACTGCGCCCCGGCCTCCGCCGCTTGTCTGAGTTTGTCATGCATGACCTGGTGCCTGGCCATGACCGGGAAGGTATGGAATAATTTATTCAGATCAACCACCGGCCGGGGATCCTCCCGCTGCAATTCCCCTACCCGGCAATTCCGGCGAGTGTGGGAGAGGCGGGAAACGCTGCGCAGGACCACCAGGTTGTGAATGGATTCCGACAGGTCAAAGGCGAAGCGGGTCATCTCCAGGGCCTCCTGGGGGGAGGAGGGCTCCAGGAGCGGCAGATCGGCCAACCGGGCAATGAACCGGGCGTCCTGCTCATTGGTGCTGGAAAGACCCGAGGGGTCGTCGCAGGTCACCAGCACCAGACCGGCCCCGGTCCCGGAGAGAGTCAGGTTGGTGATGAAGTCCGAGGCCACGTTGACCCCGTTCTGCTTCATGGTGGCCAGGGCCCGCAATCCGGCAAAGGAGGCGGCCGCCGCTGCCTCCAGGGCCACCTTCTCGTTGATGGACCACTCCACGTAGAGCCGGTGGTTTTTCACTTCCTGGGCCAAGGTCTCGATGATCTCGGAGGAGGGGTTGCCGGGGTAACCGGCCGCGAAGGAGATCCCGGCCTCCAGGGCCCCTCGGGCGATGGCCTCATTGCCCATCAACAGTTGATCCGGGATTTCAGACAAGGATTTCCTCCCTCAGCGCGCGGGCCCTGGATTTCTTCAACCCGGCCGCCGTCCGCAGATGGCCTTCATTGGTTTCCGGCAGCGGTTTGACTTCAAGTAGATTTTTGGATTGGGCCTCCTGGAAGAGTTGCCGCCCTTTTTCCGAACGGACCAGGACCGTATTCCAGCCCGCCACCCCTTCGGCTGAACCGACGGAAAGATCCGCCCCCTCGGCGGTCATATCCCCGCAGGCCAGACAGCCCCGGGGGACCAGGGGCCGGATCTCGGTCAAAGGGAGCGTATAGATCTTTTTCCGGGTGAAAACCTGGAATTCCTCCGCCGGGGGCGGGGGAATGTCGTATTTAACCGCCGGATCATGAATCCCCTGCTTCGTGAGTTTTTCTTGCAGTTTTTTCAAAGGCAGAGACCAGGTGCAAAAAAGTCCGATCTTTAAAATCGCCTCCGAAGAAGGTCTCCCTTGCCGGGTGAGATAGCCGTGAATATTGTTCAGGGCCGTAATCTGGCAGGGCAAGCCCACCGCTCCCAGCATCCCCTCATTGGCCTCGAGGGCCGGCTTGAGGGCCGATAGCGTGCCGGCCCCGGTATACTTGGACCCGGCGCAGGCCAGGACCTCGGCCCGGGTCCGGCAGATCCGCCCTTCGGGCTCCCCGCCCTTTCCGGTCCCGGTCAACAGGGCCCCCTGGATCCAGCCCAATTCCAGGGCCAATTGGATCAGGGTGGTGACCGTACCCCCGTACTGCCCCTTTCGTTGCAGGGACCTGGTCTGGGCCCGGGCCATCCACTGCTCCTGAACCGGACCCAACCCCTCCTGCTTCATCCAATCCCCGGGATTTAGTTGCGGGCAATAAGCGCCGCAGCGCCCCTCGGCCAGACTGCAACGATCCACGACCACCACCCGCCCCCGGAAAAAGGTAAAATAAGGGCACAGTCCGACGCAGGCCCCGCAGGCGCTGCACAGGTCTTGGTTTAAAACTCCCTTTATTAAATTCTCCTGGGCGGATTTGGTCTGGTTCAAACTCTCCGGCACCCCTAAGTCTGAAAATGTATCTCTGCCCTTTGAACAAGAGGACCTATAATTTAGAAATTCGAAGCACGAAATCCGAAAAAAGCACGAAGGTCCAAAATTGATGGTTTCGCAAAAAGGCCCCAGCGCTGTCATTGCGAGGAGTGAAGCGACGAAGCAATCCCCAAGAATCATCTAGTTACCATGGTGGGGATTGCTTCGCTTCGCTCGCAATGACAGATTTTGGACTTTTTGCGAGGTCATCAAAATTCAAATGATCAAATTAAAAACTCTTCGTCTGTCATCCTGAGCCCCGCCGGCGGCGGGATAACTCCGCGAAGGATCTCGTTTCACGGCTCAGGAATAACTCCGCGAAGGATCTGGGTCTCTGGTTCAAGGAAAACTCCATGACCCACATTATTTGCCGGATCACTATAAAAGCCAAGGCCCTTCCTGTCAAGGTCAAGAATTTCGTCTTTATTCTTTCTTCCTCTTGCTTTATGCTATGATTAAACTAGAATATTATATATCCAGGTTATTGCAGGGAAGATTAGCGTGTATGAGTACGTGTACGAGTACGGAACCTCACATTGAATAAGCTGTTTGATCCTGCGCATCGCTCCGCGGAAGATTGGTGAAGAGCCATGAAGTTCTTTTCAGACAAAGCAAGCCAACCTCACGGCGGGTTTCCGGTAATCTTTATCTCAGTCCTGCTCCTGACCTCGCTATCCGGTTTTTCCCAGGCCCAGACTAATCCCGGAGATCAAATCACCCCATCCCAAATTTCCGGGCCCTGGGTGGGGGTCTCGTCAAATCCGGCGTTGAGTCCGGCGGTTCGGGATTTGCCCGACCGGATCGGCAGCCTCCCGGGAAAAGATCGGCCCCCTCGCCGCAACCCCCGTCCGGATTTAACCGGCGCCTTATCGCCACCCGCCCCGGCGGATGATCCCGTCCGGCAAAAGGCCTCTCTCCTTTTGCAGCTCACCCCGCCTCCTCAGGTTTCGGTAGAGGGGATTGGAAACTTGGGCACAGTGACCCCGCCGGACCCCATAGGCGCGGTGGGACCTCGCCACTATGTCCAGATGACCAATGACACCTACTTCAGCATCTACGACAAAAAGGGGAATCGCATCAAGGCTCCCACCCTTTTTAAGGATTTGTGGAGCCTGGCCGGAGGCCTGTGCGCCGCCGCGAATGACGGAGATCCGGTGGTGGTCTTCGACGCCCTGGCTGACCGCTGGGTCCTGGCCCAGTTCAGATTAACCGCGCCCTTCGGGTTGTGTGTGGCCGTCTCGCGAACTTCGGACCCGACCGGAGCCTATCATCTTTATGAATTTACCTTCCCGGAAGGCCCGGATTATTTTAAACTGGGAGTCTGGCCCGACGCCTACTATGTAAGCGCCAACGAAACGACCTACAGCGCCTATGCCCTGGAGCGCGACAAGATGCTCCTGGGCCAAGCGGCCCAGTTCATCCGCTTTACCGGAGAAACGAACTTTTTGATGCCGGCCACCGTGGATGGAAAGATCCCCCCTCCCGCCAATGCCCCGGGCCATTTTTATACCTTTAAAAATAAAGACTTCCCGGCTCACGGGGTCACCACCAACCGTCTGGAACTTCGTTCTTTCCATGCCGACTGGGTCAATACCGCGAACTCGACCTTTTCAGCCCCGCTGATCCTGCCGATTGCCGATTTCAAATATACGGTCTGCGGATTCTTCATTCAAGACTGCATCCCCCAAGGGCCCCCGGATCGCTCGTGGACGCGGTCTCCGAATGGCCCATGTGGCGGCTGCCTTATCGCCGCTTCGCCTCCCACGAAGCCCTGGTGGGCAATTTTACGGTGGATGCCGGCGGCGGCCAGGCCGGGATCCGTTGGTTTGAGCTGCGTCGGACCACCGGGGATTGGTTCCTGTACCAGGAAGGGACCTTTGCCCCGGACAGCCTCCACCGCTTTATGGGCAGCATCGCCCTGGACGGTTCCGGAAATATCGCCCTGGGCTATAGCGTTTCCGGATCGACTATCTTCCCGGACCTGCGCTATACCACCCGCCGGGAATCCGACCTGCCAGGGGTCCTGGGAAGCGAAGCCGTCCTGGTAGCCGGGGGCGGAGTGCAAACAGGAAGCAACCGTTGGGGGGATTACAGCGCTATGACCGTGGATCCGGTGGATAACTGCACCTTCTGGTACACCGGAGAGTACTATAACGCCACCAGTCCCTCTCAATGGAATTCCCGCATTGGGGCCTTCCGGGCGCCGGGGTGTGTTTCCTCCTTGTTTTTCCCCACTGTTCTGAAACAATAGGTTCGGTTCACCGGAGATTTCCGGTCCGGCCCATAAGAACCTTTGGGGAGTACGTCTTTGATTAACTCGCATTAAGCCCCTAAACCTGTCATTGCGAGGAGTGAAGCGACGAAGCAATCCCCAATATTCAGCCACTTGCCAAGAACGGGATTGCTTCCCCCGGATCCAGTCCGGGGTCGCAATGACGGATCTTTCGTCGTCTTGGCAACCCATTAATAATTGGACTATTTTCAGAAAAACTTGACAGAAAAAATTAAAATGTGTTATCTTCTTTGGTTATCGGGACGTGGCGCAGACTGGTAGCGCACCTGAATGGGGTTCAGGGGGCCGCTGGTTCAAATCCAGTCGTCCCGACCAGAAAAATCAAGGGGCCAACCCCATCGAAGCGGGGTTGGCCCCTTTTTTATTATTGGCCGGTCCAAATACGGGGTATAAAAACAACAATTATCCAAACTCTGACGTATTTAAAGACCGATTGAACCCCCATGCCCAGGGCGGGCACTCGCGGATCATGGAAATAAAGCTTGGTCAGGAAAAAGGTAGTCATTCTGGCCCCGCCTCAAGATCGGGGTAAACTCCAGCCGGAATCCAGTCCGGTTAAGCTCCATTGCCCTGGATGCCGGATCGAGCCCGGCATGACGACGAAAACAAAGACTTGAATGCGGGGTTTGATTTAATTTTCGTATTAAAATCCCATGCCCGTCTGAGCACCCACGAAACGCGAAAACCGCGGGAGCGGGAGTCCACTCTGCTGGGTAGGGCGAATAGCTTGGGAATACCTCTTAGCAGAGGCGGCTCCCATGCCGCCGGAATGAGAGGATCTCGGCTTTATTCTCGTATCAAAGCAGATCATTGAAAATGGAAAAGATACCAAAAATTAAAGCTGTAAAAACCATAGGAGAAGCGCTACTACTTGTCACTTTCGAGGGCGGAATTAAAAAAATCTATGATTGTGGTCCTCTCCTTTCCAGACCGCAATTTCACTTACTTGCGAACCCTGCTTTTTTCAATGCTGTTCACGTCGATCCGGGAGGTTATGGTATTTCGTGGAGTGATGATATTGACCTGAGTGAATATGAACTGTGGACCAATGGAAAAACAGCGCCTAACAGATCGCTCAAGACGGACGAGGCAAAAAGTCGCCACGCCGCTTAGCTTAGTCTTGGGTGACAAGAGGATGATATGAGACAAGCAAAGGGTCCGGAATTCATCCGTTTCTTTCGACCAATTCTACAGGTATTAAAGGAGTCTGGTGGGTCCGGAACGGCCTCGGAAATTGTCGACCGGTCTTTGGAACTTGCCGAGGTTACGGAGGCCGAACAGGAAGCCGTCAACAAAAACGGCCTCTCACGAGTGAAAAACCAAGTGCATTGGGCACGCCAGTATCTCGTTTGGGCGAATTATTTGGATTCCTCGAAGAGAGGTGTGTGGGGCCTTACGGACAAGGGTTGGTCAATAAACCTTTCCGCGTTCAAAGAACTTGAGCTATTCAAGAGCGTCCAGAGCAGCCGTGCCGAGTTAAAGAACACAAAGAGGCAAGAAGCGCAGCAAGCAGATGACCCGGTGGCCGTTAAAACTGAAGAGAGGGACTACAGAACAGCACTCCTTGAACTGATCAAGTCATTGTCCCCGAGCGGATTCGAAAGACTTAGCCAGAGACTGCTCCGGGAATCTGGGTTTCAGCACGTGTCTGTTACAGGAAAGAGCGGTGATGGGGGCATTGACGGTGTCGGTACTCTCCAAGTGAATCCCTTCGTGAGCTTCAACGTCCTCTTCCAGTGTAAACGATATCAAGGTGCCGTCACTCCCTCGCATGTTCGAGATTTTCGCGGTGCGATGATGGGGCGTGCCGATAAGGGTCTGATCATAACCACGGGCACATTCACGCTTGACGCAAAAAAAGAGTCCCGGCGAGATGGGGTCCCGCCTATCGAACTTGTAGATGGGGACAATCTTGTCGATATATTCGAACGTCTCGAACTGGGTCTTATCCCGGTGCGAACTTACGAAATTGATGAGAAATTCTTCGAAGACTACAAGAAATGATCACCCAAACAATCACTGGAGAGGACGCAAATAAGCCGCGCCGCACAGTTCAACAGTTGGGCAATAGAAGACGGGGAAACGAGAAGTGAGTAAGGAAGATAGAAATGGACTACTTTACGACGATCCGGAGCCTGATGGGACGGCGATCTCTTCTGCAGAAACGCAGGAGATTGCCGAACATTCAGCAAGCAGCTCAACGCTTTGCCGTTGGTGTTCTTCGTCCATCTCTAGTTCTGCAAGAGTCTGCCCAACCTGCAGAGGTCATCAGAAATGGGTCTGGAACTACTTTGGCCAGGTTCTTCTGGTTGTCTCCACATGTATTTCGATTATCTTGGTATGCATTTCGGCGGCAAATGTCTATCTAACCAAGAGGAATCTGGATGAGGCTGAAAAAGAAAAGATTAAGGCCAAAGATGCACTGCGCATCGCTCAATCTGCAACAACGGAAGCCTTGAGGGCGCAAACTGTAGCTTCGTCAACTCAAGCATTGTTGGATGATCTCTCCTTGCTGGTTGATGTCAGCGTCGCTGCCATCAGTGCGTCTCATGATGTCCGGGCCTTAAGGAAGCTCTGGGCCATGTCCCATAGTACAAACGCTAGAATTAGGGTCATCGCCGAAAAACAGTTGAGACCCATCCTTAGTCAACTGCGCGCAGACTACGAGGCGGTAACTTCGGATTACTGGGGACTCAATCGTAGGAAAGATGCCAGGTACTATGGGTTCAACGAAATGGAAAATTGGAAGAGGGCTGAATACGTCAAGAACTATCCGAAAGTTCCACATGACCGAAGGATTGTTTATGTTGTGGAGTTTCTGTCAGACGGGAAAGAGACTGACGAAGAGAAATTGGCTTTTTCCTACTCAATACTCCAGGTGGAATCAAGACCTGAAGTGATATATGCCGTATGCGCGTTCATAGATGCAAAGGCAAAGCTCAACGAGGACTACTTGTTCAGTACTGGCTACTACTTGAGATGGCTGAAAGACAACTACCAGCACCTCTAAGACATCACCAAGATCATAGCGGCTCCACCCGTAGCTGTCAAGGAAATCCCAGACGAGTAAGCAACTCTGTCAGGGGGTATGGAGACAATGACCAAAGGGAAGACAGAAGCAAAAGAAGAAATGCCCGGCCTCCGGCGGGGGTTCCTTTGCGGTAGGCGTTTTAGTGTCCGATAAATGTCTTTTAAACGCTACGCTCTGCACTCCGCACTATACCCAATGCAAATTTTACCGCACAGAATCATGAATCTTTGATATCTCCTCGATGCATTTCATGAGCAGAGGCAATCGTGACTGGCTTGCACGATCGGGGGGAAGATGGCCGGGAATCGAATCGCGGAATTCATCCTTTGCCAAAAGCCCTCGAAAGTTCTGGATAAGAAAATCTTCAGATCATCCGATGAGCTTCTGATTTCCGAAACGATTTCCGGTCGGCCATCCAGGACCGTGATGATGTCTTCCATGTCGTGACTGGCCATATAATCGCCGCCGCCGCGGCCCTTGAAGGCCTCGATCTTGGTCGCCAGGAAATAGGGAGGCGTGACCAGCTTGATGGTCAGGTCGTCTTCCAATTGAAGCTGATCCGCGTTCTTGATGGCGGGCAGATACCAGCGGTTGGAGAACCCCAGGATCTCTTCCTGAGTCGGCATGACATCGACTTTGATCCGATCCACCAGCCAGCGGCAGACCGGCGCATTCTCACTCATGTCCTGTTTGAAGCCCCTGATCCTGAGTTCTTCCTCAAGCCGGTAATAGTCCATCCGCGAGGCGACCTCGACAATGACATCCACGTCCTGGGTGGCCCGGACTTCCGGCATGGCGGGATCTGTGATGAACAATCCCGTGGCGCATCCCCCGACGAAGACGACCTTGTCCCTCAGATCGCCGAGACGTTTGGCCACGGCGATGATCATCCGAATATTGATGTCTCTGGTATTGATCATCCTGATCCCAATCGCGCCTTGAGTTCCTTGATGGCGATTTCTCTTTCGCGGGCTCTCCCGTCGCGGATGGCGTCAACGATCGCCAGCAATTCATAGAGTTGTTGTCTTTTAATGCGGCCTTCGGGACGGTCTTGTACAGGGGCGAGAATTCATAGCCGCGGGTATTGCCTTCCGGATCCGGCCAGACGGGGGGCGGTTCGTTCGGCTGGGAAATGATGTCCTTGAGCGGCGGCGCCGCATATCCCGTAGGAACGCCCCGGGTCAGTCCGCCATGGTCCGGCGGGAACGCATACTTGACGCCATGAATGAGGAATTCTTCCAGCGATTTTTTCAGGGGCGTCCGCCTTGCGAATGCATCAGGCGAGCGGCAACTGGCGCGCTTGATGCCGGCATGGACCTCGGAGGCGCTCATGAACAGATCGCCGGCCACGGATGCATAAGACCACTGGCCTTCACCCAGTGCGACGAGCTTCAAAAGGATATAGATGTCCTGGGGTTTAAGATTCATGGCCGTTTTATATTCGCAATTCGCGAATAGCGCAAGAAATACTTAACATGGCTGGTCAAAGGGGCGAAGGCCGGTGACCGGTTGCTGTCCCATTTTTCCGTGTACGGCTCCCAGGTCCGGGATCGAACAAAGGGGGACATCCTATTAGAGACAGGGGTTCGTAGTTTCTGAATATACTTGCCGGTGGTTGTAAAAAGGACTTAAGAAAAAAGCAAGCCTCGATTAGTGTTCGCCCGAACGTCCCCGGGGCCTTGCACCACGTGACGGGCCGGGGAATCGAATCCCGTAAGATCTTCAAAACGAAAAGTCGACCGGGAGGTGATCAAAGGTCGGTGGATTTCTGCCCTGTTGGGAATTCGGTGAATTATTACCTGCTATTTTCCTCCGACGAATAGGGCCAAGCCGAAGAAAGTCCCCATTAACCACTCAAGGCCTCTATAACCGCCCCTGGTTTTTCGGCGGCGATTTTAAGTAGGGCCCGGGCGGGCCCTTCCGGGACCCGCCGGCCCTGCTCCCAATTCTGAAGCGTGGAGACGCTTACCCCGATCATCAGAGAAAATTCCGCCTGAGATTTACGCAGGTTCAATCGGATTTCTTTAATATCGGCCGGGCTGAAACGAAATTCTCTCTCCGGTTTTAACTCGCCCCGCTTTATTTTTCCGGCCTGCTTTATGCTTTCTACCAACCGGTTGAATTTACTTTTTTCCATGGAACTCCTCATCTGCCAGCTTACTTAGCAGCTTTATTTGCGCTATAGGAGTTTCGATAAAACGCATGATCAACTATACGCCATTGGCGTATAAAAAATCAAGACTAAATGAGGTTGCTTCAATTATGAGACTGCTATAGAGTGCCGGGCGACACTAAAGGACATCCGATTAAAGTAAACATTTCAAACTGCCGAGAATAATTCGATGCCGTAATTTGATTGTTCCGGTGGAAAGGACCGTTCCCGGCCAGACCCCTGATCATGAATTTACCCAAGATACTCATCGTCGATGACAGCTCGATCATCCGCAAGGCCCTGACCCGGCAACTGGAGAAATTCGGGGCCCGGGTCACTCAGGCGGAAGACGGGTGGGAGGGGCTGGAGAAGGCCTTTTCCGGGAGTTTCGACCTGATCATCTCCGATGTGGAAATGCCCCGTCTGGACGGGTTCGGCCTCTGCGCCCAGTTGAAGAACGATCCCGTCACCCGGAGTATCCCGGTGATCATCCTCAGTTCCCTGGATACGGACCGGGATGTGGAACAGGGCTTCAATGTGGGGGCCGCCGCCTATGTTTCCAAATCGGAGGCCCAGGCCCTTCTGAACGAAACCATCGAACGGGTCCTCGAGAAAAGCAGATTTCACCGCAGCCGCCTGGTCCTGGTGGTAGACGATTCGCCGAATATCCGCCAACGGGTAACCCAGGCCCTGGAAGAGGCGGGTTTTCAGGTCATGGAGGCGGAAGACGGAAAACAGGCCTTAAAACGGATCGCGGAGCGCCGGCCGGACCTGATCTTAAGCGACCTCGGTATGCCCCGGATGAACGGGCTCGACCTCTGCCGAAAACTTCACGGGGACCCCGATCTGGGCACCATTCCTTTTGTCGTCATGAGCTCCAATAACGATCGGGCCGTCATGCGGCAACTGCTGCAATGGGGCGCGGCGGGCTATCTGGTCAAGCCCTTTAATCTGGAACAGGCGGTCATCACCGTGGAGAAACTGATCTCGGACCATTTTCTCCTTTTGCTCAAGGAACGGGAGCGGCTGGATCTGGAACAAAAAATGATGCTCGCCGGCATCACCAGCCTGATCGTGGCCCTCGAGGCCCGTGATCACTACACCCGGGGACATTCCGAGGACGTCGCCCTGCTGGTGACCAAGATGGCCGCCCATATGAATGCCCGTCCGGAAGAAATCGAATCCCTGGGCATCTCCGGAAGGCTGCATGATATCGGCAAGATCGGGATTCCCGACCACATCCTTTTGAAACCCGGCCGCCTCAGCACGGAAGAATTCGCGGTCATCCGAAAACATCCGGTTATCGGCGCCTCCATTTTAGGTTCGATTCCCAGCATTAAACCGCTGCTTCCGGTCATCCTTCATCACCATGAGCGTTTTGACGGCGGCGGCTATCCGGATGGGATTAAAGGGGAAGAAATAGTGCTCTGGGCCAGAATGACGGCGGTGGCCGACACCTATCACGCCCTGACCAGCGATCGTCCCTATCGGCGGGCCTTGAGCCACGAGCGGGCCATGGAAATCATTGAAGAGGAACAGGGCCGGCAACTATGCCCGGAATGCGTGGAGGCCTTTACGAGCCTGATGCGGGATATGGGCAATGAGCCTTTATGCTCCTAATCGCCGGATCGAGACGCCTATCAAGAACCACCAGCGGGTGGAATGATTCCAACTGTTTGAATTCCGGGCTGGTCAGATATTCCCGAATGAGGTCGTTCAGATTGAGGACTTCAGCAACAGACACGCCTCGGCGGGCGAGCGTCAATAGATCCTGTACGATCGCGGCTGCCTTTTTGCCTGACTCCTGAATGGTCTCCAGAGGTCCTCTGTTCGGGCTATCCTCCGGAAGGTCCAGCAGGAGCAGATCGGGATAGCTGACGATGCCCGAGAGGACATTGTTCAGGTCATGGGCCACCCCGCCGGCCAGTCTGCCGATAGCTTCCATTTTTCGGGATTGATTTAAATTTTCCAAAAGTTTTTCTTTTTCTTCCTGGGCCTTTCGTCGCTCGGAAATGTCGCGGGTGACGCCAAGTATGCCCACGGGCAAGCCCTCCTCGTCCAGAATGAAAGAGGCGGTCACTTCGGTCCAGAGCCTGGAGCCATCCCGCCGGAATAGTTCGAGTTCCACTGTGGCCGAACGGTTGTGTTCCCCTGTCTGCTGCCCCAGAGCATATTCCCGGTTGAAGACCTCCAAAACCGCTCCCAGCGAAGAAGGGGACATGATGTTCTCCAAGGTTAATTCGAGCATCTCCTCCGGTGTCCAGCCCTGCATGGCTTCGACCACCGAACTGACATAGGTGAACCGGAAATTCAGGTCCATGGTCCAGATGACATCCTTGATATTTTCAGCCAATAAACGGTATTGCCGTTCACTGCGCTGGAGAGCCTTCTCGGAATTCTTCCTGACGGCAATCTCCTCCTTCAGGCTTTCCCTGGTTTTCAGCAGAGCCGCCTTTTCCTCTTTCAAAGCGGCTGTGGCCGCAACGGTTTTCCGATTCGACGCCAGCAGCCCGTTTACCAGGGCGGCCACCGAAATCGCCGCCACCCCGTTGAGAAAGATGAAATTGGCCCCCGCCGTGATCGACCGACTGGTGGACATCAGAAACTCCTGCTCCATTGCTTGTCCGGGATAGACGAACCAAGCGAGCAAAACGATCGTAGCGGCGTTCAGCAGGGTCGCCGCCAGCGCGCCTCTCAGCCCTAAAAAGACACCGGCCAGCACTGAAAAACAGAAGAGCCAGGCAGGGCCGGCGCTCAGAAATCCAACCTGAACAATGATAACCGCCCCTACCGTAAAGGTAATCAGCAGCACGGCCAAGGCCCGGGTCCGTAGTCCGAAACGATGGGAAATCAGCAGATTAAGCGTAATGAGGAAGGCGACGATATCGACGATCAGCAGCAGCCATAGTCCCCTCGTCAGCGCCAGGTAGAAGGCGGGTGCCAGGGCTAACAACGACAACCAACCTCCGGCGGCCAGCACCGCCAGTACCATACGTTCCCGCCAATAATTCAGTCCGTCAAGGGCCTCATCAGGATAGAGAAACGGCTTCGGGAGGAATATACGCTGAAGTATATCTGCGAAAAAGATTTTATTGTCGAATAGCGGCATATTTTCTGAGACGGAGATGAAGAAGGCCCAACCCGGTCCTTTCGGCAGGGATAGGCCAGAATTAACTAATTGATCGGTTGTTTTACCGGTACCCTTTAACCGCGCCGGCAGGGTAATTTCCCTCGTCTTGGACAACCTCGGGATCTTCTTAAGGAAACAGGAAGGAAATTAGAAGTAGTCTTTAAGACGGGAAACCAATTCCAGTCGTTTTTCCGCGGGGACCAGGCGCAGGATCTCGGGAAGTTCCAGCCCATGGGACTTCAGCAGTTCTTCGTCGCTGAGGACCTGCTCCGGCAGGCCCAGGGCCACCACCACCCCCTGGTCCATCAGGGCCACCCGGTCGCAAAGCTGCAGGACCATTTCCAGATCGTGGGTGGCCACGATCCGGGTTTCCGTAAAAGAGGCCAGCAGGCGGATCAGTTCCTTGCGGGAACGGGGATCCAGGTTGCTGGAAGGTTCATCCAGACACGATGATCTCCGGGTCCATGGAAAGGATCGTCGCCAGCGAGGCCTTCCGCTTTTCACCCACACTCATATGATGAGGTGAGCGCTGCTCAAAACCTTCCAAGCCCACCTTGTTGAGGGCCTGGGCCACCCTTCCGGGGACCTCTTCGGCCGGGACCCGGCTATTCAGGGGGCCGAAGGCCACATCCTCAAACAGGGTGGGGCAAAAAAGCTGGTCGTCCGGATTCTGAAAAACCATGCCCACCTTTTGTCTCACCCCGGGCAGCGTCTGTTTGGTGATGACTTCCCCTAAAATTCGGACCGAGCCGTTGGGACTGGGGATGAGGCCGTTCAAATGCAGCAGCAGCGTGGATTTGCCGGCCCCGTTGGGACCGACCAACCCCAGGCATTCCCCCCGTTCCACCGCCAGGTTCAATCCTTTCAGGGCTTGATGGCCATCCGGATAGGTGAAAGAGAGATGGCGAATTTCTATGGCGTTCATCGAAAGAGGAGCTGGGAAAGAGCGGTCACCGACAGAAACAGGAGCAGGAAAAGATAATCCCCCGGCCGCAGACGGGAAGGGGTCAGGCTCCTGGTTTCTCCCTGAAAGCCCCGTGACATCATTCCCAGATAGACCCGCTCCCCGCGCTCGTAAGTGTGCAGAAACAATTGGCCCAACATTCGACCCAGCGATTTGGCCTGCCAGATCCACCGGCCCCGATAGCCCCGGGATTCTATGGCCTGCTTCATGCGCAGGACTTCATCCAAAAGAACAAACAAATAGCGATAGATAAACCCCAAAAGCAGGGTAAAAATCGCCGGGATCCTGAATTTCCTCAAGGCCTCCAAAATCCTGGGGAAGGGGGTGGTGGCCGAAAGCAGGATAATGGCGAATACGCCGAGGAAGCCCTTGAGGAAGATGTTCCAGAAAACCTGAAGGCCTGAAGCCGTCAAAGTCACGGTCCCGATCCCCAGGCTGGTTCCGCCGGCCGGACGGTCTCCCGGGAGAAAGGGAAGGAAGATAGCGGTCAGCAAGACAAAAGGCAGGATAATCAGGGAACGGGTCAGCACATACCCCACCGGCACCCGGGAGAGAATCAGCACCAGGGCCATTAGCGTAAAATGGGCCAGGAATATGGGCCAGTACTGGGGCGGCGTCAAAACCGTCAGCCCGATCAGACCGAGAAAAGACAGGATTTTGGTCCGGGCGTCCAGGTTGTGGATGACGCTGCCCAGGTGGCTGTAACGGTCTAAAAAACTATGTTCCATGAGAGGTCACGATCCCCTTTTCTTTAATAATCGGGCCAGTCCCCAGCCGATAGCGGCCACGGCCAGGGTCCCGACCAGTCCGGCCAGACCGGTGGCCCAATGTTCATTTTGAACCCCGGGAATTTTATAGTCGGGTAGCGGCGATCTCTCCCAGATCGAGACCCCTGGGACATCCGCTTTTTTCAGGAAACCCAGATTCTCCGCCACCCGCTCCAGCCCATCCGGCCAGGAAGAAGCCCAGGGGGATAGAAAACAGGCCACCACCAGGGCCAATAAAATTCCGGCGAGGATAATCTTCTTTGGGGACATTCGGTTCGTTTCCATAGAGGGTGCGGCATTTAAAAATTGTAATTGAAAAAAAGAGACGGGCTAATGGTTAAGCTGCTGTTTTTGCCCAGGAGTGGGAAGGAACAGCCCGCCATCATATACATCTTCTCCGAGATGTCCCATCCGATTCCGGGTAGGACATTCAGCACCCGGGATTCCGATTGGTCCTCCGCCCGACCGTCTATTTCCGTCTTCCCCTGTTCCTGCCCATAAAACTCCAATAGGACCGACCAGTGTTTGGAAACCGCGTATTCTCCGGTCAAGGCATAAAACCAGGAATTCCCCTCCTTCGTCTTGACCCCGTCCACCTTGGTTTCCAGGGGCCAGTTATACCAGAGGTTGGCCGTGACCTGCCATTGGCCGGTACATTTTCCGACATTGACTCCCAGAGTAAACAGGTAGGCGCCGCTTCCCGCGGCGTCCGCACCCATTTTATCCGGCGAAAGGTTATCGTATTTTCCGGTCGGGAAGCGGACCCTGCCAATCGTGGAGACGGAAGGGGCCCAACCATCTCTTTCTCCCTCAAAGAGCCGATATTTCATTTTGAGGGCCATGTCCCCCACCCCTCCATCCTGCGCGGAGCGGCCCGATTGGCTTTTCCAGTTATAGATAAACGGCACCTCTCCGGAAATTTCGAGATCCTCGGCTATTCCATAGATAGGGAGTATACCCAGGGTCAGGGAAGTATCCCGGTCGCCGCTGGGCAAATACCGGATCTTCCCATCCTGATCAAATTCCCCCTGCTTCAAACCTAAAACCGGGATGATTTGGAGGGATAATTTGCCGGGTTCCTGCGTATCGGCAAAATCCGCGACAAAAGGGCCGACCGTTCCGGCAGACAGAAGGACCGGAAAGCCCAACCCCAAGACCAGAAAGGCCAGGCCCAACCCAATGAAAGGTCCCCCTTTCCTGCTCAAGCCGTCCTCCAAGTGCGGATCAAATCGGAACGGGCCGCCAGGACCGCCGACAGAATCGCGGTGGTAATGATCGCCTCCCCGATGCCGATTAAGGCGTGAAAACCAACCATGGCGGGGATAACAATCTTGGCCGGCGAGGTACCGGACAGGGCCAATTCCACCGCGCAGGCCAGGGAAGCCAGCACCACCGAAAACCAGGAAGCGACCGCCGCGGCCAATAGAAAGCCGCGGGTGGTTTTGGAGGTCAGGGCCAGAACCAGGCGAAAAAGGTAATAAACCCCGATACCGCCGATCAATCCCATATTCAATAGATTCGAACCGAGGGCCGTCAACCCCCCATCGGCAAAGCCTAAACATTGGAGCACCAGCACCAGGGACATAATAATAAAACTGATCCAGGGGCCGAGAAGAATGGCCGCCAGGGCCGCTCCCAAAAAATGACCGCTGGTTCCCCCGGCTACCGGAAAATTAATCATCTGGGCCGCAAAAATAAAGGCCGCGGTGACGCCGATGAGCGGGATTTCCCGGTCGCTGATCTCCTCTTTGGCCTTTTTCAAGGACCAGGCCAGAGTGATCCCCGAGAGCCCAAAGGTTGTCAGGTTAATGGTATTACTTAAAAAACCATCCGGTATATGCATAAAAATCGCTTAGACTCGGTGAATAGCAAAAAAAAAACGGCCATGAAGTCTCCATAACAGTTCCCACTGTTACTGGCCTTCATGGCCGCATTGACACATAAGATAAGCTATTTAATCAAAAGAGTCAAGAAATTTTTTCCGATAAAACCTCCATGTCCCTGGGGGCACTCGCGAAGCATAAAAAAGCCTAAGGGACTGCCCGAGGGTAAGACCGACTCGGTCGGCAGACCGAGTCGGTCTGAGCACAGGAGATATCGGAAAGCTATTTCAATACTGATGAGTTCGCAAAAAGTCCCCCGGGTTGTCATTGCGAGGAGAGAAGCGACGAAGCAATCCCCAAGAATCAGCTAGTTGCCATGGTGGGGATTGCTTCGCTTCGCTCGCAATGACGGGTTTTTCGACTTTTTGCGAAACCATCAATACTGAATTTTCGAATAGCATTTTTGACGGGGATTCTATTGAGGGCGCGGTTATCAATTGACAAGCTGACCCCCTTCTAATACATTGCCCTCATGGAAAAAAACCGTATCCAGCAAGTATGGGTTACCCCCTACACCTTAATGGAACCGGAGGCCACCTATTGGTCGCTGCTGCTATTTGGGCCGCTGGTCTTCCTGCACCCCTATAGCTTGGTATGGCCTGCGCCTTACCGGGAACTGCTGACGGGCGGCCTGATCCAGGTCCTGACGCCGGATCGAACCCCGGAGGAAATCAGGCAAAAAGACAGGGCGTTGAGGGAGTTTCAATCCTTCGCGGCCCAGAACCCGGATTTCAGCTTCCTGGAATATCTCCGGCAGGTGAAACCCGGGGAACATCTGGAAAGCCGGGACGAAATACTGGGTCTGCTGAGGGGCCAACCCGCAAACCCCAGGGAGGAGACGGAAACTCGTCAGACCCTGTCGGGAGAATTATTCCTCTGTATTATCCACGACTGGCTGAGCAAGGAATGGGAGATCGATCTCTCGTTGGGCGACTTCGGGGAACAGGAACTGGCTCTGGCCCGAATCATGGATCAGAGCCCTGAATTCTCCCTGGACTGGGCCTCGTCCGAAAAACCCTTTGTCTCCCCCACTGAAGCGGAAATGGTTTGTCCACCGGCCCTGGCCGCCTGGAGAAAGCTGAGGGCCCAATTGGCCCCCGGGCCGGTCCGTTTACTAACCAACCAACCCTGGGTCCGACGGGAGCACTACGCCTTAGCCGGTGACGAATCTCCATCACCCTCCCTGCCCCTGCCCGCCCTGCGTTTCCCCTCCTTCGAGGGGTTCTTGGCGAGTTATCGGCGCTGGTCCCAGGCCGGGGACCTCATTCCCCTGCGGCAAAGGATCGAGAATTTCTTTTCCAAACCGGGAACGAGCGACCGGGAAAGGGACGAATTCCTGGAGGACTTAAAGCTGCTCAACCTGAAAGAACCCGGCCGCTATTCCCTCTATCTTCCTCCCCCCGCCCTCCCCTTCCCCGCACCGGAACCGCTGCTGTTGGTCGCCCCCGCTTAAGGTGCTAATCAATCTTAGAATTTGTTTCTAGTAGCTTAGCAGTGGAGATTCCTAAATTCGAAATCCGTAACAAACACGAAGGTCTAAAATCCAAATGACCAAAACAAAAACGTTCCCCCCCCCTCAATCGTTCGACTGAGCAGTTCGGCCCTGAGCTCACTGCCGAAGGGCTCACGCCGAAGTCCCCTCCCGCGTCGGGGAGGGAAAGTTAAAAGGCTCGGGCTCCCTCTCCCCCACGCGGGAGAAGGCGGGGGTGTGGGGGATAACCGTAGTTCAAGGCTATTCTCGCATCAAATCCCCATGCGCCGTCGGGCACCCACGAAGCATGAAAATCCCCCCCCCCTTTGCCAAAGGGGGGAGTTAAAGTCCCCCTTTAGCAAAGGGGGATTTAGGGGGATTTCAAAAAAGCTGGAATAACCACCGACTCTTCAATTTTCGTATTAACCCGGCAACGTTTCCGCGAAAAGTTCGATCACATGTTTGACCCGAACGGGATCGGCACCTTTTGAAAGCAGGTCGGTGAGCTGCAGCATACAGGCCGGGCAGGCGGTGGCCACCACTTCCGCGCCGGAAGCCAGGATGGCGGCCCGTTTCCTGGCCCCCACCGCGGAAGACAATTCATAATAGTCCAAGGTGAAGCTGCCTCCACAGCCGCAGCAGTTCTCGGCCTCGGCCATTTCTTTAAAACGGAACCGGGTATCCCCTTGCAACAGAGCCCGCGGCGGCGCGAAGACCCCCAGGGATTTTCGAAGATGGCAGGGATCGTGATAGGTGATCCCGGGCTTGACTTCATTGCTTTCCGGGGAGACCGGAAAGGATACGCCCATCTGCCTCATCAGGAAATCGGTGATATCCACCGTTTTTTCCGACCAGTCCCGGACCCGGTCTCGTTGATCGGCGTTCAGCTCCCGGGCCATCAGCGGCCAAATTTTTTTAATCGTGGCCGCGCAGGTGGGGCAGGCGGTGACCAGCACATCCACGGGTTGACCTGCCAGACGATCCAGATTATAGACGACCAGTTGGTTGAAAGTCTGCCGATCGCCGGCCGACAAGGCCGGCAACCCACAGCACCCCTGCCCTTCGGGCAAAAATACCTCCACTTGAAAATGATCCAGACTTTTCAGCACCGCCTGCCCGATCGCCGGATAAACCTTGTCGATGAGGCAGCCATAAAAAAAAGCCGCCTTGATCCCTGAAGGGCGGACTTTTGGATTTTCTTTCCGGGGTTGCCGGTGAAAAGGGACAGCCGCCAGGGCCTTGAAATGACGGTCGGCCAAGGGGGAGGTGAACCGGGCGCAGGAAGTGCCCAATAGCTCATTGGCCGGTTTGATGAACAGCCCCTGGACCTTGGCCCCCCAGGATAGCCAGCGGTTGAATCGTTCCGGCCGGGCCAGAAAACGCCTGAACATCACCCTTTTGGCCGGGGGCATCCCCAAGTATTCAACCAGGATGGCCCGGGCCTTTAAGAAAATGTCCAGGACTTGGACCCCGCTTGGGCAGTTGGCCTCGCAGGCCCCGCAGAGCAAACAGCGAGAAACCTGTTCCAGCGACCGTCGGGGCTCCTGGAAGGCCTCCTCCATCAGACCGCCTAAGATGGCCAGTTTCCCCCGGGCCACACTGGACTCCCGGGCGGTTTCCCGGTAGAGCGGGCAGACCGTCTGGCACATGCCGCAACGGGTGCAGGCCGAAAGCTGGTCTTCCAGTTCCCGGACCAACTCGGCCAGCTTTTTCATGTCGATTGAAACGCTCATGGTATCTTTATTGATGACCTCGCAAAAAGTCAAAAAACGACTTCCTGCTCGGCGAGGGAGGGCTTCCCCTCCCCCGCCATTTGAAGTGAATTCAAATGGTCCCACCCCTACCCCAGCCCGTCGCTTAATCGCGCTCGGGCTGCTGACGAACTTTTTGCGATTCCGTCTCTTTGATTATCTACACCGGACAGGTTAGCGCAACAATAAAATTCGACGCTTCGCCCCTTGGGGTGGGGAATCCCCAGATGGGTAGGACCAGGGAGTCTCGGCGAAAGGGTTTTCCAGAGGGAAACAATCTTTGAAAATAATGATTAATAAAGCTTGACAAGTAGAAAATAAAGGGTTATCTTAAATCAATTAAATCCGCCAACTTCCCTTGAGGGATAAGCTGGTGGTCGAAGTTGGTGGAAAAGTCGAAAGCGCAAGGCATCGAAGCTTCTAAGCCAGATGCCTTTTTTTTGGTCGTATCCCAACTTGAGAAATACTTAAGAAGGAGGATACGACTATGGCAGAAGGAAGCGTAAAGTGGTTCAATGAGAGTAAAGGTTTCGGCTTTATCGAGGTCGATGGTCAGGAAAAGGATGTATTTATCCACCATTCCGCCATCGCTATGCAGGGTTTTCGGACACTGTCCGAAGGCCAGCGGGTAAGCTTTGATATTGAGCAGGGTCAAAAAGGCCCCTCGGCAACCAATGTAAAGGCCCTATAACAGCTTTTTAGTTACCAAAAGAGGGGGGGTATCCTAGATACCTCCCCTTTCTTTGTTTAGCGATTAATCAGTTTTGATTTAAGATAATCACCGGCAGATACAACCGGCATTCGCCGACGCAGATCTGGGCGGCGGCCTCGGTTTCATAGTAAAGGAATCGGACTGCTGGGGGAGAGGTCCTGGGCAGGGAGGGCAAGGGGTCCGGTTACAAGGTCAAACAGTCCCCAAGGCTGAAAAGGAGGCGGGTCTTCGAAAAGGTCCGGGCAAACGATCGTTGAAAAAGTCTCATGGCTTTTCTCCTTGGAAACAGGGAGGATCGTTTTAAATTTGTCCGTCAGTCCAACCCCAGGCCGTTAACTTAAGGGCCTGGAGTCCAACACCAATTACTTGGGGAATTTACTATAAAAATGCAACTAATGCTTAATAAAATTTAATGGCGAGGGATTTGGAAGGTGGCCTAAACGACCAGGTACTTGCGGATGACTTCCTCGTTGCTCCAGATTTCTTCCATCTTTCCTTCGTACTGGATCATCCCTTTTTCAATGATATAACCCCGGTGGCAGACTTTGCGGCAGAATTTAAGGTTCTGGTCGGCCAGCAGAATGGTAACCCCTTGCTGGTGGATCTTGTCCAGAACCTCCACCAAATTGGCCACGATCAGCGGCGCCAGGCCTTCGGATGGTTCGTCCAACAAGATCAGCCGAGGATTGGCCATCAGTGCCCGGCCGATACCCAGCATCTTTTTCTCCCCACCGGAAAGATTGATTCCCTTTGACCGGGCCAGGTCCCCCAACTTGGGGAAAAGCTCGATCACCCGCTCCCGGTTCCAATAGCCGGTTCGCTTGGAGAGCCGGCGGGAGATTTCCAGGTTTTCGTCGGTCGTCAGGTCGGGAAAAATGCGCAGGTCATCGGGCATATACCCCACACCCTGCCGAGCGATAGTATAGGCGGGTTGGCCGCAGATCTCCCGGTCCAGTAATTTGATCGAGCCGGTTTTGGGCGGGGTCAGCCCGATGATCGACCGGAGCGTGGTGGTCTTTCCCACCCCGTTGCGGCCCAGCAGGGCTACGACCTCTCCTTCGCCCACCGCTAACGAGACGCCCTGGAGGACATGGCTGGTGCCATAATAAGTATCGATATTAGAGACTTCGAGTAGCATAACCGTGTTAAAATCGAAATCCGAAACTCAAAACTCGAAACAAGATTCAACTGGCCAAAATTCAAAATTCGAACCGCATCCGGTTTCGATCATTTGAAATTTGGATTTTGGATCATCGTTTTGAATTTCGTACTTCGAAATTCGGATTTAGGGTTCAGGTCTTTCACACGGAATCCCCCAAATATACCTCCCGGACCTGGGCGTTATTCTTGATCTCCTCCGGCGTTCCGTCTCCCAGGATATCCCCCCGGTGCAGCACCACCACCCGCTCCGACAGGGAAAAAACGATATCCATGTCGTGCTCCACCAGGACGAAAGTCGTCCGGCCCTCGCCAGAAAGCTGGCGAATATTTTCCAGGACCCTGACCCGTTCGACCGGGTTCATGCCGGCCGTCGGTTCATCCAAAAAAAGGAGCCGGGGACCGACGGCCAGGGCCACTCCCACTTCCAGTAAGCGTTGGTCTCCGTGGGACAAGGCCGTGGCCGGGGAATTTTTTACGGCGCTCAGGCCCACTTTCCCCAGAAGGTTCTCCACCTGTTCATAGGCCTCGGTTTCACGGCTGATGCCGGAAAAAAATCGCCGCGTCCTGCCGGACAGGGCCAAGGTGGGTATCAAGATATTTTCCAGGACGGTCAATTCCGGGAAGATATTGACGATCTGAA
Organism: uncultured delta proteobacterium; assembly: GCA_963743305.1. Taxonomy (GTDB): domain Bacteria; phylum Desulfobacterota; class RBG-13-43-22; order RBG-13-43-22; family RBG-13-43-22; genus CAVQSS01. The sequence continues at coordinate 26,897 of CAVUPH010000013.1, read as the reverse complement.
AGGACCGGCAGATCCCCAGCCGGACCCGCTGATTGATCGGCAAGCGGGTGATATCCCGCCCCTGGAAAAGAAGGGACCCGGATTGAACCGGCAGATTGCCGGTGATCAGGTTGATCAGGGTGGATTTTCCGGCCCCGTTGGGACCGATGATCGAAGTCAAAACGCCGGCCTCGATATCCAGATCCAGCTCCTTGGCGGTGCAAACCATGCCGAAAAAATTGGATAACTTTTTTATCTGCAGCAGCTTCTCGCCCATTCTTCTCTCAATGCCCGGCCCGGGAACCGCCGAATAATCGTTGGAGGACGCCGACCACGCCCCCCCGAAAACCCATGATAACGACTAACAGGAGCAAACCGAACCAGAGCATCCAGTTCTCCGTGAAGCGCTGAATAAACTCCCGCATGGCCACAAAGAACACACTGCCCACCAAAGGACCGGCAAAGGTCGGCAGCCCGCCCAGGAGGCTGACCAGGATGGGTTCGGCGGAGTGACTCCAGTGGGCCATGAAGGGCCGGGCGTTGCCTTCCAGCAGGGTTTCCAAGGCCCCGGCCAATCCGGCAAAGGCCCCGCTGATCACGAAAACGGCCAGACGGTAATTCTTAACGGAAAGCCCGGCGAACTCAGCGCGATTGGCGTTTTCCCGGATGCCGGCCAGCGACAAGCCGAATGGAGAAATTCGAATTCGGTGCACCGCCCAGGCGCTCAGAGCGAACACCGCCAGCACCAGGAAATAATAATGGGCATCCTTGTTGATCGGGATTTTGAACCACCCGAAAAAGGAAATAGGGTCCCGCAGGATCCCCACCAAGCCGTCGTCACCCCCGGTAAAATCCCGGGCATTCCAGATCAGGGAAAAGACCATCATCCCGAAGGCCAGGGTCAGCATGGCAAAGTATATTTCGGTGTGGCGGACGCAGAAAAACCCGATGATCAGAGCCAAAGCCATGGCCACCAGCACGCCGGCCAGGAGGCCCAGCAGCGGATGGGTGGACAGGTGCAGCGTAAAGAATCCCAACCCGTAGGCGCCGGCCGCGTAAAATGCGCCGTGGCCGAAAGAGAGCAGCCCGGTCCGGCCCAGAAGAAGATTGTAGCCCAAGGCGAAGATCCCTAAAATCATGACCCGCATGGTCAGGTAAACCATGAATCGTCCGCTAAAGAGTCCGATGCCCACCAGGAGTAGGAGCAGCGCGACGATCCCTAAAATCTGTCCGGTTTTCAATTTCATAAAAAATCTATCGGGTCTCGCCAAAAAGGCCCTGGGGCCGCCAGAGCAAAACACCGGCCATCAAAATAAACGTCAGGAACATATCGAAGGCCGGGAAAAAACGGGTTCCAAAGGCGGTCAGCACCCCGATGATCAAGGCCCCGGCGAAGGCCCCTTTCAGGCTGCCCAGGCCGCCGATCACGGCCACGATGAAGGCGTCAATAATAATCGCTTCCCCCATACCGGAGGTCATGATACCCACATAGGGTACGGCCAATCCCCCGCCCAGGGATCCCAGCCAGGTTCCGAACACAAAGACGGAGGTAAACAGGGCCGGCACCCGGACACCGATGGCCGAGGCCATCTCCCGATCCGATGAGGAGGCTCGGATGATTCGGCCCCACCAGGTCTTTTCAATCATCCCCCAGAGGCCCAGGGCCACCAAGGGCCCGACCAAAATGATAAAGATATTATAAATAGGAAATTTTCGCCCCAGGATCATCACCGACCCCCCCAGGGAGGTCAATTCCGGAGAACTGATGGACCCGGCGCCCCAGACCATCTTAACCAAGTTGTCGAATATCAGGACGAAGGCAAAGGTGAGCAGGAGTTGATAGGGAAGGGCCAGATGGTAGACGTAACGCAGGAAAAACCGCTCCACGATAAAGCCCACCGCGCAGACGCACAGCGGGCCCAGTAAAAGACCCAGCCAGAAATTGGCTCCCAGCAATTTCAGGACCGTGTAGCAGAAATAGGCCCCCAGCATGTAGAAACTGCCGTGGGCAAAATTCAGCACCCCCAGGACCCCGAAAATCAAGGTCAGGCCGCTGGCCACCAGCCAGATGAACATGCCGGTGGAAAGACCGGCCAGGAGAACGTGGACAATGGATTGAAACATACTCACTATAAACTCGAAATCCGAAGCCGAAATCCGAAACAAGCTCGAAATTGATCCAAATGTCCAAACAAAAACGATTTCGAATTTGGACATTGGGTCTTTGAATTCGTTGTTTCGAGTTTCGGATTTCATGCTCAAGAAATTGATTTGAGCCCAGGTCAGGTTTCAGGTGCAAGAGATCCGATTCGTCCGGATTCCGGCCTCCTGCCACCTGAACCGTTTTTTAACTGCTAAATGGCGGTTCGGTCCCCGCTCCTTCGAAAGGAGGACGGTTGAAGCAGACCTTGGCCGGAATGAGCTTCTGCTCGCCCATGATTTTAAAGGGGTATTTTGGGTCACCCTTGGTCTTTCCCCAGGGGACGTCATACATGGCCTGGTGATCTTCCTTCCGGAATACCCGATGGCCGGCCGGGGTGTCCAGTCCCATCCCCTCCAGGGCCTGGATCAAGGCTTTGGTCTCCTTGGAGCCCGCCTTTTCCACAGCCGCCTTGAAGGCATAAATCGCGGAATATCCGGATTCGGATACATAGGCCGGATAGTGGTTCCAGCGCTTGCGGAAAGCGGCCACCCAGTCGTTGTTGCCTTTATTGTTCGGGTAGAGGAAGAAATAGCGACCGGAGATCCAGACATTGTCCGGCATCTCCTGGCCCAACCCTTCCAGGACATCCATGGCCGCGCCTACCGGGAACATGACGTATTTGATTTTTTCAAAGAGACCGGCCTGCTTGGCCTGTTTCACGAAGGTGATCAATTCACCGGCCCACTCGGTGGAATACAGACCGTCCGGTTTGGCGTCCATGACCGTGTTGATATGGGAACGGAAATCCGTGGTGCCAAAAGGCGCCCAGGACTCACCGACAAAGGAAACGCCCGGCTTGAGCTTTTTCAGCGTTTCCTGGAACATCTTCCAGCAGGTGAATCCATATTCGTATTTGGGACTGACCGTGGCCCATTTCATAGCCGGCAGATCCTTGGCGATGAAGGCCGCGGCGTTGCCATCCTGATACGTGGGGGTGACTATCCGGAAAATCTGTTTGATCCCTTTTTTAAAAACCCACTCCTCGGTTAATTTTTCCGTGGCCGCGTGGGTGACCATTAAAACCCGGTCTAATTTATCCATCAACGGGGCCAGGGCCAAGGCCTGCCCGGAGGAATCGATCCCCGCCAGATAATCGGCGCCCCAACTGTCGACGAAGTAACGGGCATTTTTAATCGCGTCGTCCGGTTTGAGGGTGGAATCCCGAAACTCCATTTCCACTTTGACGCCGGCGATGCCGCCCTTCTGGTTGATTTCCTCCACCGCCATCTGAGCGCCCATTTTGTGGAACTCCCCATAGCCGGCCAGGGTCCCCGACAAGACCGCCTGATAGCCGACCTTGAGGGGCCCCTTGATTTTGGGTGTCTGAGCCCAAAGGCCCGTGGGGATCATCACCCCGGACCCCAAGGCGCCGGCCCCGGCCACCAAAGCCCCGCTTCCCACCATTTTAAGAAAATGCCGCCGATCCATCTGTTCTTTAGTCATGGCTTCCCCCCTTGGTGAAATTTTTTCTACTTGCAATCAAACAATTAACTATGATTTAATTTTATTCTAATAACAAATGGGCGGAAATCCTGTCAAGCAAATTCAAAGCCCCTACTAGACGATGGATTAGGCTGATTTCCTCCAAAAGATCTTTAAACAACGGATTAATTATTTATTAACTTTTTTCTAAAAGAAAACCATGCCCGATTTAAGCACCAAATTAAAAAAACTCCGGTGCCAAAAAAAGTTGACCCAGAAGGAACTGGCTCAAAAAGTCAAATGCACCCCGGCCTACATCTGCCAGTTGGAAAGCGGCAAGGCCGACCCTTCGATCTCGACGCTCAAAAAAATTTCCACCGCTCTGGATATCACCATCATCGACTTCTTCCGGACCGACTACGCGGAGAAGGTCATCTTAAAGAAGAAAGAGCGGGAGATTTTTAAATTTCCCAAATCAAAGACCACGGTCGAGACCTTGATTCCCAACCCCCGCAACAAGAAAATGGACGCCCGCATGGCTTTCATCAGCCCGGGCGGGGGCTCCAGAGGGAGCTATCACCATGAAGGGGAAGAGTTCGGGTACGTCATCCAGGGCGATCTCGAACTCCGTTACGCCGGAGAGACCTATCTCCTTTCGGCCGGAGACAGTTTTTATCTGAAATCGCACATCGAACATGAATTTCTGAATAAAAGGAACGAAGAGGCCGTTGTCCTCTGGGTGAACCACCCTCCCTCTTTCTAAAAGCGCAGGACGCCAAGCGCGGAGCGCAGAGCGTACCAGCGAAAAACCGAAAAAACGAAATTCGGCAACAAAAACCGCAACGGGAAGGAAGAATCGGGATGGCTTTAGATCTTTTTGACTTGACCGGAAAAGTGGCCCTGATTACCGGGGCCTCCAAAGGACTGGGGCAGGCCCTGGCGGTCGGACTGGCCAAGGCCGGGGCTGATCTGGCCCTCTGCGCCCGGAATCTGGATGACCTGGAAAAGACGCGTGCCCTGGTACAGGTCTACGGGATCCAGGCCCGGATCTTTCCCCTGGATGTGCTGGATCAGCGCGGCGTCACCCAGGCGGTGGAAGAAGTCTTATCCGCCTTTGACCGAATCGATATCCTGGTCAACAATGCCGGAGTCAATATCCGCAAACCGGTGCTGGAGCTGACCGAAGCCGACTGGGACCAGGTCTTGGATACCAACCTGAAAGGCTATTTCCTGGTGGCCCAGGCCGTAGCCCCGACCATGATCCAGCAAAAAAAAGGCAAGGTCATCAACATGGCCTCCATCTTAGGGGCTGTGGGCCTGGAAAACCAGTTGCCCTACGCCTCCAGCAAGGGCGGGGTGATTCAGATGACCAAGGTCATGGCCCTGGAATGGGCCCGGCACGGCATCCAGGTGAACGCCATCGGGCCCACCTATTTTGAGACCCCTCTGGTGGCGGCCTTACGGAATGACCCGGAAAGGTTCCGCTTTATCAACGAGCGAACTCCCATGGGCCGCTGGGGGCAACCGGAAGAACTGGAAGGGACCGTGATCTTCCTGGCCTCGAAAGCCTCGGATTTCATCACCGGGCAGACCATCTTTGTGGATGGAGGGTGGACGATCTGGTAAGACAAATCCGAAGCACGAAATCCGAAATCCGAAACAAATCAAATGACCGAATATCAAAATTCAAAACAATTTGACTTGGAGGACCGGACGCTCCTCTTTGCTATAGGGTAAGGAAATTTGTAAAACAATTACCGAAAACATTGTCGAACATCGAAGACGGGAAACAATCATTAAATCCTCCGGATCCGTTGGAGCCAATTATATCGAAGCAAACGAGTCTTTGAGCAAGAAAGATTTTGTTTTGAGAATCAAGATTTGTCGTAAAGAAGCCAAGGAGAGCCAATACTGGTTGAAACTCATTGAGCCAATGGCAACCGGGTTCACGAAAAGAACGAATGGAATTAATCCAGGAGACTACGGAACTCACCAACATCTTCGGTTCGATCATCCGCAAATGTGAATAGCGGCTGGGGCCTTTATCTTTTTTGTTTCGGTAATTCTAATTTTGATCATTTGAATTTGTTTCGGATTTCGTGCTCGTTTCGGATTTAGCTTTTTTGAAGGTATTTATCATGCTGATCTATGAAATGTTGGAAGCCACTGCCGACCGCCTCCCCAATAAAATCGCCCTGCTCTGCGACGAGGAAACCCTGACCTATAGGGAACTGCAACGACAGGTGTTATCTCTGGCCTACCATCTGCAAAAGCTGGGGGTCCGGAAAGGGGACCGGGTGGCCCTGCTCTTTCCGAACTGCATTGAAATGGCCGTGTCCTATTATGCCTGCGCCGCTATGGGGGCCATAGCCGTCCCGCTTAACAACCGTTTGACCGGGAAAGATCTGGTTTATATCTTGAATGACTGCGGAGCCGGGGTTCTGATGGTGGGCTACCAATTCTGGGATGTTTCCCAGGCGATTCGACCGGATTTATCACGGGTCAAGGAATTCATATATGCCGGAACGGAACGAAGACCGGGGGCCCTCTACTTTAGCGATCTCCTGGAAGCTACGAACTTACCCATTTTCCCGGATTTGACCCCCGAAGACGTAGCCACCATCATGTACACTTCCGGAACCACCGGCCTGCCCAAAGGGGCCATGATGACCCATCGCAATATCTTTACCAACGCCCGAAATTGCGGGGCTATGCTGACCTATAACGAGAAGGACATCACCCTGATCGTGGTCCCTCTTTTTCATGTAACCGGGTTAAACAGCCAGTTGGTGGCCTTTATCTACCTGGGCGCAACCTGCGTGATCCTGAAGGCCTACAAGACGATCGAGATGATCCAGGCCATTGAGCGCCACCGAGATCACCGTTTTGTTCAATGTTCCCACCATGTATGTCCTCATGCTGATCAACGAAGCCCTGGCGGAAAGGGACCTGGGTTCCCTGCGCCTGGCGGCCTATGGCGGGGCCCCGATGGATAAAGAAACCATTTGGGCCTTAAAAAACAGATTGGGCCTGGAACTTTTCAACGCCTACGGCCTGACCGAATCCTCTTCGCTAACCACCGTCCTGCCCGCCTGCGACGCCATTCGCAAGGCCCCCTCGGTAGGTTTGCCGGTTCCCGGGGTCCAAATAAAAGCGATGGATGTCTTGGGGAACGAAGTCCGACCGGGAGATCCGGGAGAATTACTCATCAAAGGACCCAACATCGTCAAAGGTTATTTCAACCAACCGGAAGCGACGCAGAAGGCCCTGAAGGAAGGCTGGCTGCACACCGGCGATGTGGCCCGCATCGATGACGAAGGCTATGTCTTTATCGTGGATCGGATGAAGGATATGATCGTCCGGGGCGGGGAAAACATCTACTCCATCGAGGTGGAATCGGTCCTGAACTCCCACCCCAAGGTCCTGGAGTCCGCGGTGGTTCCGGAAGCGCATCCCATCTTTGGGGAAGTGGTCCGGGCCTGCGTTGTCCTGCGGCCGGAGACGGAAGCCACGGTCGAGGAGATCCTGGAATATTGCCGACAGCACCTGGCCGATTTCAAGGTACCGGCCCGGGTGCTCTTCATGCCGGAGTTGCCCCGGAACCCCGGAGGCAAGGTGATCAAAAAGAAATTAAGAGACCGACCCGTGGAAAACCCTTCCGGGACCCATGGATAAGTATATTCTCGATAAGGAGGGTAAAGCGGATTGGTGCACCACTCCCTGCAACAAGAAAAAAGATGTTCGTTTCCCGCTCTGCCTGGCCATCAAATACCGCGACGACGTCCCTTTTCTGTGTGCCGACTTTCTGCTCAATAGCCGCCAACGAAGGCTCTTTGTGAAAACGGATTCCCCCCTGCCGGAGGGTTCCCGGGTGACTCTCCATTTCTACATCCCTCCGGACAAGAAACTACTCGGAGAGTTTCAGGGCCGGGTAATGAAAGAGCAGGGACTTCCTGGCGCGGCAAGAGGGAACTTTATCAAGATCCAGGATTTTCTCCACCTGAAGTTGGATAAACTGGAAGATTATCTGGAAGAGAAACGCCACCTGGTGGATGCTACCTGGTGATTTCTTAGCCTGGGGGTCTACAAGCCTGACAGGGTGCCCCCCGCGCTCAGGCCTCGATACCCTTGCCTGATCTCGAATCTTGATTAGCAACCCAATACGGATTGACCAAATCCTCGAAAATGGCTAAGGCGGCCTCGGATCCCTGACCGGCGGCGATGACGATCTGTTTATAGCCGCCCTCCACATCCCCGGCCGAATAAATCCCCGGAATGTTGGTGCGGTGGCGGGAGTCCTTTTGGATATACCCGTCCTCCGTGAGGGCTACTCCGGTCCGACGCGCCAACTCCACCGCCGGGACATAGCCTATGGACACGAAGACGGCGTCCACGGCCAGCACCTCCGTCGTTCCGCTGAGGTTATTGACCAGTTCCACCTCCTTCACCCGTTCCTCCCCCCGGATCTCCCGGATCTCGGTATTGAACAGGACCCGGATCTTGGCCGCCTCGAGGCTATTCTGCAGTTGGGCCTGCGCCCGCAGGGTCTCCCGCCGGTGGGCCAGCGTTACTTCGACCCCGATCTGATGCAGATGCAAGGCCTCGGTGACGGCGCTGTCCCCTCCGCCCACCATGAGGGCCTTGCGTCTCTTGAACAGCGGTCCGTCGCAGGTGCTGCAATAGCTGACCCCCCGCCCGAACAAGCGCTCTTCACCGGGGACCCCCAGCCGTCGATACACGGCGCCGCTGGCCAACAAAACGGCCCGGGTCAGAAAGCGTCGGCGGCTGGTGGTCACCACCAGGGGCTGGCCCGGTTTAATTTCCATGACCTCTTCCCCTGGAAAAACATTGGCGTACTCCAGGGCATGAACGACCATGATGTCCACCAGGGCCTTGCCGCCTATCTGAGGAATACCGGGGTAATTTTCGACTATCGGGGTCGTGGCCACCTGCCCCCCCAAAGCACCTTTCTCCACGACTACCGCTCGTAATCCGCTCCGGGCGGCATAGATCCCAGCCGAGAGGCCGGACGGACCGGCACCGACCACCACCAGATCTACTTCGATCTCTTCGGCTTCGTTGTCCGGAATAAAGATGGTCTCTTCTTCCAGCTTCTTCAGACTGGCCATGAACAGTTCTTCGGATTGAGCCCCCCGGGCGATCAGTTTTTCATTGGCATAAACGGTGGGTGTACTGAAAGCCTGATATTTTTCCGCTAATTCGGCCATGGCCGGGACTTCGATAATCTCCAGAGATAGGAGATCGGGGCGCTCCACGGCCGCTTTGAGGGCGTTCATGATCTGCTGGGGGCAATAAGGACAGGTCGGGCTGACAAATATCTTTATCCGGCGAGGTTCCTCGATACTCTGGAGTATCTTCCGGGACTGTGTTTCCAGATTGGCCTTGCGGTGACCGATCATGACCAGGCCCGTCAAAAATGGAGCGGCCTCCTGGCCGACAGGGGCCCCCAGCCAGCGGAGGCGCATATGGCTGGGGTCTATCACCAGGGTGGGCGATTCCTGAGCCTCGTATCGGACGGCCAGTTCGTGGGTCAAATCGTATTCTCTGAAATCGATCTTGTCGGTCAAATCGCCGACCGACCGGAAAAACTCCCGGATCGCTTCGCTATAAGGCTCATTCCGACCGGGGCTGGTAAAAAGCAGGAGTTCAAGCCTGCGGGGCATTTTTTCAAAAATCAATTTCAGCAGATCGGTGGTCTTTTTATCCAACGGTGTTTTTTTATCCGCTGCGGCCTTCTTTTTCTTGAACATCCCCTTCTCCCTTAGTCGCGGCTAGAGACAAAACCCTCAAGGACACAAAGCATTTGACGGCGGAGCGCCCCCCTGCTCTCCCCCCCCCTTCCTGGACCTCAACGATGCCCCCCCGGAAATCGTGAGCCCGGATGATGAACCGAAAGGCGCAAGCGAAATAGTTTCAGCTTGTTATCACCCTCTAAAGATTGTATAAATTTATCAATACCTTTTCATCCCTGTCAAGGAAAGATTCTCAAAGGTAGCCTTATGGGTCCAAAAACGCAAAAAAGCCCCTGGAAGGAGAACCTGAGCCAACTCCGCAGCCTTTACGATAAGGCCTACAACGGGGTGGTACTCATCGATGAACAGGGTCTCATCCAGGTCTATAATCAGACGGCCCGAAAACTGCTGGGCATATCCACAGACGATCTGGCCGTCCTGGAGTATAAGGAAATTACCCGCTTGGGCGGGACCAAACCCAAGCACATCGATTTTCGCATCATCGCCGCCACCAACCGTCAACACGGACTAATGCGTTCCCAGATTGCATAATTGCAATTGATTTGCATAAATACAATATTTTGGTTATATCATTCGATGGTTCGCCTTGGGGCTGGATGGCCGCCAGATAGGGAAGATTAACCTACCAAGCCTAATTCGACCTGTCTTCCGGGGCTTTACCGGGCACTTGGAGTCCAAAAAAGAAAGGGGGGAACGACAGCGCGACCATAGCAGGTTTAAACGGGGAGATAGCGGCTGCTGATCTTGCCGGCCCTTTCAGCCAACCCCGGATCGTGACCGGTTGGCCACCAACCCGATTTCTTCGCACTTAATATCCAACCAAGGAGGTAAGCAATGAAGCGGAATAGTAAACGGTGGGGGTTGATTTTTTTTGTATCCTTCGTAGTCCTGACCCTTTCCCTGGGAAGCACCCTCTCTTCCCTGGCGGCCGAGGAAAAACCGATAAAAATTGGGATCGTTACCTTTCTTTCGGGCGCCGCCGCCGGGCCTTTCGGAGTCCCGGCCCGGAACGGGGCTGAGGTCCTGGTCGAGGCTTTGAACGCCGGCGGCAAAGTAGCCGCGCCTTATGCCGCCAAGGGATTTGGAGGAGCGCCCGTCGAGGTGGTGTTCATCGATGAGGCCGGCGGGGCCACCAAGCAGGTGATGGAACTGCGCAATCTGGTGCAGCGACAGAACGTGGATATGGTCATCGGCTATATTTCCAGCGGGGATGCCATCGCCATCGCCCCGGTGGCCGAGGAACTCAAAAGACTGACCGTTATTTTTGATGCCGGCACCCCCCGCATCTTCGAGGACGCCAGCTATAAATACGTTTTTCGGACCGGTGCCCATGCCACCATGGATAACGTGGCCGCGGCCTATTATGTGCGCGATTTAAAACCCAAGGTCAAAAAGTTCTCCGGGATCAATCAGAATTACGCCTGGGGTTTGGATTCCTGGAAGGACTTTGAAGAATCCATGAAAGTCTTGTTCCCCGGCGTGCAAGTGGGCGTTTCCCAGATGCCCAAATTATTTGCCGGCCAATACGGCGCCGAAATCTCTTCGCTGCTCTCCAGCAATTCGGACGTGGTCCACACCAGTTTCTATGGCGGCGACCTGGAAGCCTTCGTCCTTCAGGCCGCCCCGCGGGGACTGTTTAAGAAAAGTCTGGTGGTCATGACCGCCGGGGAAACGGCCATGTACCGCTTGGGTACCCAGATCCCTGATGGCGCCATCATCGGCGGGCGCGGTCCTCATGGTGTGTTCGCTCCCGACAACGAACTGAACCGCTGGTTCCGCAAAGCCTATCAAGAGCGCTATGCCACCCCGCCCACCTACCCGGCTTATAAAATGGTCATGGCCGTTCTGGGCCTGAAAGCCGCCTATGAAAAAGCCCAAGGGGCGGCAGGAGGCAAGGCGCCCACGCAGGATCAGATCATCGCCGCCCTGGAGAACCTGGTCTATGAAACCCCCAGCGGTAAAGTGAATATGGCCCTGGGCAAGGGACACCAGGCCGTTCAGGAAACCGCCTACGGCACGGTCAAACATGAAAAAGGACAGTTGAAAATCGTGAACATCAAACGCTATCCGGCGGAGAAGGTGAATCCTCCTGAAGGCGTAAAAAGTGAAGACTGGATCAAATCCGGCTTTAAAGGCAAAAAATAACCTGAACATTCAAATCCGGACCGGGGCCCTCGAGGGCCCCGGTCATCCCGGGAGCATAAAATGGGTGAATGGTTGGCCGTCCTGGTGGACGGCATCATGTACTCCTCATGGTTGTTCAACATCGCCGCGGGGCTGACCCTGATTTATGGCGTCTTGAAAATCCTGAACATGGCCCACGGCAGTCTCTACGCCCTGGGGGCTTATACGGCGGCAACCGCCGTCAGCTTCTGGCTCGGGCAGGGCTATGCGCCCCTGGGCAGTTACGCCATGCTGGCCCTGGCGGCCGTGGCGGTGGGACTGGTGATGGGTCCGCTGGTGGAACGGGGTTTCCTCCGTTTCATGTACGGGAAGGATGAAGTTCTGCTCCTTTTGGTGACCTTCGCCTTGTTTCTCATTCTGGAAGACGCCATCAAGCTGGTCTGGGGGGTCGATCCCTATTTCGTTTCCGAACCCTACGGCTTGCTGGGGAGCCTGGAATTCGCCGGCCTGACCTATCCCGTCTACAGTGTCGTCTTGGTGGGTTTGGCGGTCGTCGTCGGGGTCGGGCTGACCTGGGCACTGCAGAGAACCAGGCACGGCAAGCTGCTCTTGGCCGTCATCCACAGCCAGGAAGTCAGCCTGGCCATGGGCATCAACGTCAACCGCTATTACCTGGTAACCTTTTCCGTGGGGGCCATGCTGGCGGCCATCGGGGGGGCCTCTACCGCCCCGACGGTATCCGTAGTCCCCGGTATGGGCATCGAGGTGATCGTCCTGGCCTTCGCCGTGGTCGTCATCGGCGGATTGGGCAGCCTGCCCGGCGCCGCCATGGGTTCCTTGATCGTGGGCCTGGTGCGCTCCATGGCGGTTCACTATTTGCCCGAATTCGAACTTTTCAGCATCTATCTGGTCATGGCCCTGGTGCTGATCTTCCGACCGCAAGGCTTATTTGGAGGCCTGGAGGCCCGCAAGATATGAAAAAAACCGATTTTACCGCCAAGGGACTGATCCTGGCCCTGATCGTGCTGCTTCCCGCGGGCTACTTCTTCCCCCGCTGGCTGCTCTTTTTAGTCACCATCTCGGCCGCCAAAGGATTCGTAGTCCTGGGGCTGATGCTGTTACTGCGGACCGGCCTGGTATCCTTCGGCCAAGGCTTGTATTATTGTCTGGGCGGGTACACGGCCGGGTGGCTGGGTCTCACCTTCGGGATTACCGATGGCTCCCTCTTATTACTCAGCGGGGCCCTGGTCGCCGGGATCGTAGCCGTCCTGCTGGGGTTCCTCCTGGCCAACTATCGCAGCATTTTCTTTGCCATGCTCAGCCTGGCCTTGTCCATGATCCTCTATGGATTGCTGGTCAAAACTTCGGCGCTGGGAAGCACCGATGGTTTCAATGTGGCCATCCCCACCCTGTTCGGGTTCCATTTGGCCGGTACTCCCTGGACCCGCTATGGGGTTTACTCCCTGTCGCTCGTTTCCCTGGTAATCGTCGCCCTGCTCATGGACGCCTATCTGAAAACATCGCTGGGGCGTCTGGCGCCGGCCATCAAGGACAATGAGATCCGGGTAGAGTATATGGGGGCTTCGGTGCGCAACGCCATCCATGTCAAATACGTCATCGCCGCCGCGCTGGCCGGCTTGGGCGGGGCCTTGCTGGCCATTACCGTCGGGCATATCGATCCGGAAATGTCCTACTGGACCAACTCCGGGGAGTTTGTCTTTATCGCCATTTTGGCCGGCACGGGCCACGTGGCCGCCCCCTTTCTGGGTTCCTTGATCTTTGAAGCCATCCGCAGCTTTGCCTACGAGTATTCCCCCAACACCTGGCAGATGGTCCTGGGGGCGGCGCTGCTGCTGGTTATCTTTTTCCTGCCCTCCGGGCTTTGGTCCGTTTTTACCTCGGCCAAAAGGAGCGTGTGATATGGACGCCATCCTGGAGGCCCATGGCCTCTGCAAAAATTTCGGCGCCGTGACGGCGGCGGTGGATATATCCGCCAGCATCACCAAGGACACGGTGGTAGGCCTTATCGGGGCCAACGGCGCCGGAAAGACCACCTTCATCAATATGATTACCGGGTATCTGAAGCCCCCGAACTGGAACGGACCGGGCTGGAGGGCGGTGCCTCCCTGGCAGTGCATGAAAGCCAGAGCCGCATGTGGGAAAACCTGGTCGGGCGTTCGCTCCCATTCTGGGAGCATTTCTACCCGCGCCTGAAGGAAGTCTTCCCGCAACTGGCGGGAGTGCCGCTGGAAAAATTTTACAAGGGCATCAACAAGGTCCAGCCTTCGCTGATCCGGGTCGAGGCCGATGAAGCCACCTACAACATGCACATCATGCTGCGACTCGAAATGGAAATCGCCATGCTGGAGGGCAAAGTGGCGGTAAAGGACCTGCCCGACCTGTGGAATACCAAGATGAAGGAATATCTTGGCGTGACCCCGCCCAACGATGCAAAAGGTATTCTGCAGGATATCCACTGGTCCGGCGGCTCGATCGGGTATTTCTCCACCTATGCCCTCGGCAACCTGGTTTCCGTCCAATTATGGGAGAAGATCAACCAGGATCTCCCGGACCTGATGGAGCAAATCCGGGAGGGTAAATTCGAAGCCCTGCTGGGCTGGCTGCGCGAGAAGGTGCATCGTCACGGAAGCAAGTTCGAGCCACAGGAACTGGTGCAGAAAGTGACCGGTTCGAAGATCGACCCGGCTCCCTACGTGCGCTACCTCACCAAAAAATACGGCGAGATCTATCAGCTCTAGAACCGCAGAGACGCTCCGATCGGAGCGTCTCTTGATAACGGTTATAATTTCAGCATGCTTCGCCGTGACCTCGTGACCTGCGCCCTGCTGGCTTTGCTGACCGCCTGCGGACGAGCGACTGCCATCCCGACCCAGGCGCTTCCGACCGGGACACAGGTCCCGACTGCCACTAACCGGCCCACGGCGCTGCCCACCGAAACGGCGACCATCCCCCCTACTCCGGAAAATTACCTTACGCCCGAAAATACTCCCACCATTGAACCAATCGTCACAGATTACCCGACGGTAAACCCGACTCCCAGCCTGCCGCCGACACCCACCGCCACCAGTCTCCCGTTACCGGCGCCTGACTCGGGAGCGATCCAATTCTTTAATCCAGGACCCCTTTCGAAAGTGGTCTCGCCGATGGTCATTTACGGGTACGCCATCCCCGGCTACAACGCCCTGGGGCGGGTATCGCTGGTTGGGGAAGACGGGCGCCTGCTGGCGGCAAAGCTGATGCAATTGAACACCGCCTTTAAGTGGGCATATTTCTACGGGACGCTGTCCTTTGATGTGGCAGGTGCGGGAGAACTTGGGCGCCTGACGATGATCACCCAGGACCAGTATGGAAGGTTAACCGCGGTAAATTCGGTCCATCTCATTTTGCTCCCCGAGGGGTTGTCCATCGTCAATGCGCCGGGAAATGTCAAGGAACGCTGTATCATCGACAATCCGGCTGCCGGGCGGCGCATCTCGGGGGGTACGATACGCATTGACGGGGAGCTGCGCCCCTTCAATAAATTGCCGGTGGTGATCGAATTGATCGGCAGGGATGGCAAGGTTTTAGCCTCCCAAGCGCTGAGTGTGCCACCTGCCGAAGATGACAGCTTTGTCCACTTTCAGGTTGATCTGCCGTATGCCGTTTCGCGGGGGACCTGGGCGCTCATGGTCGTGCGCCAGGATGATGACCGGATCGGGGGGTTGATGTATCTTTACAGCCGGGAAATATTCCTCAATCCTTGACTTGCTTAAGTGGGGGTGATACAATAGCGGCTCGTTTGACCCTACGCGGGGTAGAGCAGTGGCAGCTCGTCAGGCTCATAACCTGGAGGTCGCTGGTTCGAGTCCAGCCCCCGCAACTAAGAAAAGACGCCCGGAAGGGCGTCTTTTAATTCAAGGCGCTGGTTTCCCCCAGGGGGGACTCTGCGAGTTCCAGCCCCCGCAACTAAGAAAAGACGCCCCATAGCCATGAGGGTGTCTTTTGATTCAAGGCGCTGGTTTCCCCCCCAATCCTGTGCCGGCGGATACTCCCGATGGAATAATTGTCGGGACCGCTCGTATTTGGTGGAATGATCAAGTGTTAAAAGTCAATTGGCATCCCAGAATTGACTTGTGTGAGCCATAATTGCAGCATGGCGCTGAGGCACACCAACCTTTGTAGTGAGGCACTAAAGATTGTGGGAAGGCCGATAAAAGTGAATTGATTGTTGTCTTACATCCAACCCAGTTTCTTTACTGCTCCAATAATCAGGTAGGAACCAAGGATTAAAACAAAGATTCCAAATGCCAATTGCAGGACCGAGCCGGGGAGTTTAGTCGCGAATTTTGCTCCCACCCATGCCCCCAGTATGAACAGCGGAGCAATGATCAATGCTGAACGGAGATCCACAAAATTATACTGAAAGTACTCCAGCACGGCAGCCAAACCAAGGGGGAGGATTAATACCGCCAGGCTGGTACCCGCCGCTTTTTGTTGGGAGAAGCCCATGAGGATTATCAAGGCTGGTACAAGGATCACCCCGCCTCCAATTCCGAAAAAACCGGATAAAACACCGCTGATCATGCCGATCACCATGAGGGTGACAATCGATAACAGGCCAGTCATATTTTATTCCTCGACAGTACTTGTCCAATGAGATACCGCCAAACACTTCAGGCTTGACAGCACTATCCATCCAATTGAATGCCTCGCTGTTGCTCTGGGGTGACCGTTATATGAACATCCGGAACAGATCACCGTTGTTCCCGATTCAACAGCTATTTTTTTTCTTCTTTCTCGATAAGGGATTGAAAGATCTGTAAAGATCGCTGGGTTGCCTTGAGTTTCAATGCGGTAGCCATGCTTTGTTCAGGCTCGGAAAGACTGAATTTCCACCCGGCTCTCTTTAGTAACCCTTTGAATGCGAATTGAATGCGCTTGATAATATCTGCAACATCCAGCGTGGTGAATTGCCTATCCTGCATCAACACCTGGCCGTCTACTATCACGGTATCCACATCCTGGCCGAGTGCGCTATATGCCAACAGCCCCGGAATGTTATGAAAGGGCGTTAGATGCGGTTTTTGAGCATCTATCAGAATAATATCCGCCTTTTTCCCCACTTCCAGGGATCCGATCTTATCCCCCAACCCCAACGCTTTTGCCCCCATGATGGTAGCCATGCGAATGACCTGTCTGGCAGGCAGCACCCTGCCATCGCGTGCGAAGAGTTTACGCGTCAGGGCCGCGAAGCGCAATTCCTCGAACAGGTCCAGGTTATTGTTACTGGCTACACCATCCGTTCCAATCCCAACGTTGATACCTGCCTGGATCCAGGTATCCACAGATGGAAACGGGTATGCCCCCAGTTTTCCGAGGGATTGCGGGCAATGGGCTATTCCTGAACCCACCTTCGAGATGATATTAATGTCAGCCTGGTTGATGGTAAGAGCATGGGCAATGAGAAAATCCGGCTTGAGCACACCCAATGCGTGGAGATGCTGCACGGAAGTTTCACCGGCCTTATTCTTGACCATTTTCATTTCAAGTGGGGATTCTGCCAGGTGCATGTGCATACCCACCTTCAGGTCATCTGCCACCTGGCGGGCACGCAAAATATAGTCCGTGGAACAGGTATAGAGGGCATGCGGACCCAAGCGCGCCCGAATGCGTCCATTGGCCTTTCCGTGCCAGGCAGCGGCAAAAGATCGAGCCGCATCCAGCAGGCGTTGGGCATCTTTCTTTCCGTTTCTCTCGGTTAAACCAGCCGCAAGATCGGCTCGGATGCCGGTTTCCTCCACAGCGCGGGCGGTTTGTTCGATGTCCTGGTAGCTGTCGTTAAAACAGGTTGTGCCGCTGGCAATCATCTCTGAGATCCCAAGCATGGCTGACAGGTATAAATCGTCTTTGCTGACATGTTTAGTTACAGACCAGTTCAACGGCATCCACTCCATCCCATCCACATCGTCCGATATTCCCCTCAGGATGGTCGCACCCAGGTGCGTGTGGGCGTTTACCAGCCCTGGCATTACCACCATGCCAGCGGCGTCCATTTGTGGAAAGTCTGGGTAGCGCTGGACCAGATCTTTCGCAGCACCGGTTGCCATGATGCACCCTTGATCAACTGCGATCGCCCCATCTTCAATGATCGTATCGTTCTCATCGACGGTCAGGATCGTTCCGTGAGAAATTAAAAATTTCTCCAATTTACTCTCCCAAGAAATATGTCTTTCTAAGAACCAACTACTTTAAAGACCCATCTAAATCTGTCTGCCCGAAACGCCACTTCAGAATAAGAGTAGGTCTTTCCCTCAGCTCCATATTCAGTGTAATTCGAGTAAAGGATCGGGGAATTGGGCGCGCAGTTCAATAATTCAATATCGACTGCCTCTGCCAGGCGTGCACCCTGAACAACATGGGATTCTGCCACGCCTCTCCCCATAACCCGCAAAAGAGGATTAAGGGCATGCTTTTCAGCGAGCGCGCCCAGATCAACCAGGTTTCCAATTTCTGGGGCTACGTGGATCGTTTGCCAGCCGACAACCTCATCATCCAAGTATCTTAATAACTTGATGAATAGATAGCGTTCCCCGGTCGTGAGGTTTAAATATCCGGCGACTATCTCATCTGCAACGTGCCATTCATTGACAATGATCTCGGTCCTGGCTACTTTTCCCATCGCCAAGGCGTTCTTTTGAAAATTATGCGCCCCGCCCAGCAGGTAATGAACATCCCTATTCCGGATAAAGGTGCCTTTCCCCTGCTTCCGATATAGATAACCGCTTCTGACGATCTCGGAAACCGCCTGGCGAATGGTCATGCGGCTGACCCCAAAATTTTCAGCAAGTTTCAGTTCAGTTGGAAGCGGGCTGCCATCGTCCCATAATCCACTGGTTATCTGCTCCATTAACTTCAAGCGGACCTGCTCATATAAAGGAGTGAAAGAGTCGGAGTTTATTTGTGTGTCTTCCATATTTCCATATCTTTGAGGAGATCAGCGGCAGGATCGACGGAAGGGCGAAATTCGACCTGCCTGCTCATCCACCTACCAGTTTATCTGGTTTTTAATATTTCCTCTCTTTGTCCGGCCAACCTGTCATGCAAGGAATCGCGATCCCTGGGGTATGACTTTAATATCGGCAGCCAAAACAAAGTGCTAATAAAAACTGCCACCGGTATGACCAACAGAAGCATGGTGAATGTCAGCCCGGAGTTGTCCAGCAGCACGCCAAAAATGATCAGTGCCAGGGCTCCGGAGCCGGCCACCACCATATCCAGCAACCCGCGACCGGTGGCGCGTAATTCCGGAGGCAGAACGTTCTGGGAAAGGGGAACCCTGACGCCGGTTTCAATGCTGCCGATACCGATCCCGGTGAGGAAACCAAAGAAATACAGGGCAGCGATCGACGCCCCTCCCAGCAGGATGAACCCAATCTGTCCGATAATGATCATAAACAGGGAGATCAATCCAAGGTAGTATCGCCCGGAGTTGGGCCATTTATCCTCACATTTATCCGAGATGAACCCTGAGGCCGCATAGGCGACCAGGGATCCGAGAAACAACAACGGCGTCACCCCCAGGATAACCGCCTGGGAATAAGAAAGCGTGTTCAGCCAGGTGAACAGGAACGCGAAAAGGATTGAGCCACCGATCGCGAAGGAGAGGTAATGGAACAGGAGCATGAGCCAGGACCTGATCTTGATCAGTTGCGGTAGCAGGGACCATTTGAATTTCAACGTGTCGCCACCTTTCGAGGCGACAAGATCGGACAATTCAACTTCTGCAGAACCGCGGCGGGGGATCCACCACGAATAACATGATCAATCCACTGACCGCACTTGCCACACCCATGACAATGAAACCAATTCTCCAGCCTTCCCCTCCCGTTCCAGCAAGGACCGGCAAGATGATAAACGAGATCAAGTTCCCGGTAAATCCAATCACCGACATCACGCTGGATGCCCGCCCGCGTTCCCTGCTAGGGAAAAGATCACCAAGAAGCGAGAAGGCGATCGGCCAAAAGGCAGTCAGGCCGATGGAGGATATAATGCGGATCCATAACAGCTGGGAAAATGAAGTCACCAATCCTATGGTCGCCGTCCATAATCCCCAAATGCCCGTCATCAGCACCAGCAGGATTTTGCGTGGATACCTGTCAGCAAGGAACCCCCAGATAGGGGTCGTAAGGACCCTTTCGGCGCGGACAATACCTGTGATTGGACCAAGCTGACCAATTGTCCAACCCATGGCTGCATACATGTATGGCCACAGAGTTTCCAGGGTGTAATTTTCCAAATTATCCACAAAGAACCCGGTTGAAAGAGCAAATACGGTGCGCCAGCGACCTTTCACTTTGGGTGCAGATTGATTCGATCCAAGCACTTTTTCTGCCATGGTTATGCCTCCAATTTCAGTGACCGGGATAAGGAAACTTGAAAATGTATATACAAACATTATAACATACGTATGTTATAATGTTAAATCACTTTTCTCATCAAAGGAGGCGGTTTTATGAGGAGTTGCGATATTGTTGTCGTTGGGGCAGGGATCTCTGGTCTAACTGCAGCCTACTACTTGAAGCAAGCCGGACACAGGGTAAAGGTACTGGAGGCAGGCAAAACAGCGGGGGGGCGCATGATCACCATCAACTGGCAGGGTTTCCAGATCGACCCGGGCGCGTCCTTCCTGACGAGCCGGGATAAATTCCTGTTCGACTTGGTGGATGAGTTGGGCGTTCGCGATCAATTAACCCCCTTCCGACAAGAAAATGTTGGCTTTCGTGTGAATATCATGCGCAAAGACCGGCAGCATAATGTCAATTTTATGTCCCTGCTCTCCTACCTTCGATGGTCTGGGGTTTCGCTGAAGGCGAGATTGTCGATGGTCAAATTGCTGCCCCATTTTTGGAAATATCGCAATTCAGATCCTTACCATCCGGAACTTGCCCCGGGTGAGGATACTGAAACCATGGAAGAGTTTTTTGACAAAAAGATAAACCAGGAAATGTTCGATTATTGGGCTCAACCAACTTGGGATGTGATGTGTTCATATCTTCCCAGTGACTATTCCGGAAAAATGTTGCTCCTGTCATATGTGAGTTACCTGTCGACCAAAACCTATTCTTTCAAGACAGGGATCGGTTTTCTCCCACAATTATTGGCAGATTCTCTCAGTGTCGAATATGATGCACCTGTTACACGGATTGAATATCATCCAGGAGAAAGAGGGGCGACCGTAAATTACCGTTTGCATGGCGAAACAAGCAGACTTGATGCTGACCTGGTAGTCGTCTCCGTTCCCGGGGACTCTGTGCTGGACCTGTTTGAAGATCCCCAGCCAGCCTGGAGATCATTTTTCCAGAATGTTCACTATTCAAATTCAGCCAAGTTATTTATGTTCCTGGAAGGGGGCGATCCTGCGCTCGATCGGGGAGGCTGTTTTTCCCTGGCAAAGAGCCCTGGAAGACCTCCGTGATCGGGTGGGAACGCCAACCCGATGGCCGCATCAGGGCTATGGGGGCGCTAAAAGCTGGGATTTACCAGCCTGAAATGTCAAATGAAGAATTTACCGGCATGGTTATTAAGGAAGCGATCCGGCTTGAGCCCGCATTTGAAGGCCATGTAAAAGATACACTGGTATTCCGCTGGCCACGCAAGGTGCCAACTTTTCGCCCCGGATATTTGAATGCACTCAAGACTTTTAAAGAAGCTTCACAGGAAACCCCGGTCCATTTTTGTGGTGACTACCTGATTATGGGAAGTGCAGGTTCAGCCCTTGCCTCGGGCCTGCAATGTGCTGAACGGATCAATAAAACGATAAATTGAGGAGATGGAATCATGAAGAAACTTAACATCGTTCTCATCATCTCTGATACCCTGCGTAGGGATTCCCTGCCTTGTTTTGGAAACAAAAACATCATTGCTCCTAATTTATCTGCATTTGCTGAGAGATCGTTGATCTTCGACAACTTTTATGCGGGTTCTTTTCCGACAGTCCCGGCCCGAGCAGATATCATGACCGGGAAATACACATTTACATACATGGGCTGGGGTCCGCTCCCCCAAAACGAGATAACGCTTGCCGGGCAGCTGAGTGAAGCCGGCATGCTTACAACGGGGATTGCAGATACCCCATTCCTGGTCAGGAATGGGTATGGTTACGATCGCGGGTTAATGAGTTTATTTGGATCCGAGGCCAACGCTCTGGTCCTGAACACGATGATGTGGTCAGGCTGAGGAAAAAAGAAGAGGATTACTTTGCGCCGCGCACTTTTAAAACTGCCATCGATTGGCTGGAACGTCATCACGGGGAACCATTCTTCCTGTACATCGATACCTGGGACCCGCATGAACCGTGGGACCCACCTGAGCATTATGTAAAACCATATTATCCGGACTATGCCGGAGAAATCGTTGATCCGAATTATTGGAATTGGAAGGAAGACGGTTATACCGAAAAAGATTTGGCAATTGCCCGCGCTTGCTATTACGGCGAGATTACCATGGTGGACCGCTGGATGGGCCTATTCATGGAGCGGCTGAAAACTCTTGGGTTGTCAGAAAACACCGTGGTTATATTTACAACTGATCACGGATTTTATTTTGGCGAATTTGACATGTTTGGTAAAACCAGGTTTCGATGGCCCGGAAATGTACGCTTTGAAGATGGATTTATCAAGGGGTATAAAATGGGAGATCAATTTTCCTATCGCTCCCCGCTCCACAGGGAATTGAGCCATATTCCACTGATCATCCACATTCCGGGAGAGGGTCACAAGCGGATAAATGAACTGGCAAGCGTCCCGGATATTACTCCAACGATCCTCGAACTTGCAGGAGCCCCAATTCCAGATGCAGTCCGATCAAAATCATTGCTCCCGTTAGTGAATAAAAATGGGGGCAAGATACACGATTTCGTGGTTACTTCCGGGTCACTTGAAACAGTTGGGGTAATCCAAAAAATCGTGGATGACCAGCCAAGAAAAGTGTTGGAACTTTCCCCAAGCACGATTACGAATGGGGAATGGGATATGCTCTATTCGGTCACAGGCGAACCGGTTGAGCTATACAATGCGAAGACAGATCCGGGGCATACAACGAACTTGGCTGAAGAAAACCAGGGCATTGTCAAAGCGATGCACAAGGAATATGCACAGTGGCTTCAAGAAATGGGTACACCGAATGATCGACTGACCTGCAGGCTGGCTCTCTAATCAGATATGAGTCCAGGCCACTAGCAGGGGTCTACGAGGAGGAACGAATTATGCCGGTCGCCATCATCGCTGGGACTGCCATCTACAACATACCCGAGATCGAGATGGAAGAAAAAACCATTCAGACAGCCTATGGGACGGCGTCGGTTTGGCTTGGAAAGGGTGAAAATAAGGACTTGGTTTTTCTACCTCGGCACGGTCTCCAACATACCATACCGCCCCACAAGGTCAATTACAGGGCTAATGTTCAGGCTCTGGCTGACTTGGGCGTCAAGTACGTTTTAGCCGCATACGCGGTCGGTTCGATCAACCGGCAGATCCATCCACTGGAACTGGTAGCGATCAACGACTTTATTGATTTTACCTCAGGCCGCGATGCGACTTTTTTTGACGACGGGGTAAATAAAGTGAGGCATGTAGAAATGAGTGAGCCTTTCTGCCCGTTTTTGCGGGCAGCGTTATTGGACAAAGCAACCCAGCTCGGGCTTGACATAAAGCCTTCTGGCACATATGTTTGTACGAATGGACCGCGATTGGAAAGCCCGGCTGAAATCAGGATGTATGAAAAACTGGGAGGGGATGTCGTTGGTATGACGGCGGTTCCCGAGGTGGTATTGTCCAAAGAAAGAGATTTGTGTTTCGCAGCTGTCTGTTTTTCGGTCAATTGGGCCGCGGGCATCGAGCAGAAGATCCATTTCGCCGATCAAGGGCTGGACGAACTGATTTCCCAATTGTTGAGTCTGTTTATCCAAACCCTTCGTGATGTCGCACATCAGGAGGTGTCCAGTACAGCCGCCGGACCATTGAACGTAGGCTAGCCCGGCGAAGTGTCTCATTAGCTGAATGTATAGCGATGTTGGTTTAATGTTATAGTCTTAACGTCTGTTCTTCTGGCCCAAAAGAGGTTTCCTGTAATCCAATCAAAGATCTTCAGGTTCGGTTACCCCGCAGGTCCAAAAACCGGTCAAAATAAGTGAGACTGAGGGCGGGTGATGCGAAATCAGTGTTGTTGCTCATAACCTGGAGGTCGCTGGTTTCCCCCAAGGGGGACTCTGCGAGTCCAGCCCCCGCAACTAAGTAAAGACGCCCGGAAGGGCGTCTTTTAATTCAAGGCGCTGGTTTCCCCCAGGGGGACTTTGCGAGTCCAGCCCCCGCAACTGAATAAAGACGCCCGGAAGGTGATCATTCTTCATATTGCTGTTGACTATATGCATCCATAGCAGCAAAATCAGGTTCTGCTCTTGCCGATGCGATATGGAAGGGCAATACCGCCACCACCAGAAAAACGATGATACTGACCACGATTGAAAGGCGTTTCATATGAAAATGGACTAAGGGCAAATTGCTTGTGGACATCGTTTCATCTTGTGCTAATCAGGAAAAACAGAGATGATAATTAATTCGGATCTTGAAAGAAATGCCTGTTATAGAAGGATTACCAAATTGAAGGCGATCAGCGCCAGGCCAACCACGAAGTGATAACAGCGTATGGCACGCGCCTGGCGTAACTTCTCTTAAAAAGAACCGCCATCAGGATGACCCCGACCGCTAACAGGAGACTGGCGAACGGCAAGTCCAGACAGGGCATACTGCCACCAGAGCAAGTCAGACGTACGGAAGCGGCCAGGGAAAGTAAACCAGGTTTGGAGCGATAGCAATGATCGCCAGACAGAACAAGCTGAAGAGTGAGGCCAAGAGCGGCTAACCCACCCGACCACGCTTCGCCAGCCAGATGTTACGCTGCGGGTGCAGGATACCTGCCTCTATCCGGAGCGCTTTTTCTCCGAATTTTGCGGATCAGGGCGCGTACAGGCCAGAAGAACAGGGCTGATAGGAAAATAAACCCGCAGATGGCATAGCAGGCAGATCTTGAAGGGCAGCGCCTGGGGATTTGCCTTGACCAGAGGGATGTTGTCAATCATCGGGACCGGCCCGCGCAGGTCAAAGAGACTGCCGTTTTCAGAGAAAAATAAGCCCGGCTCCACTTCGGTCAGCGTGCCGTTCTTGCGATACTGGCTCATCCCGCCCTGGTAAGACCAGGCCAGCTCACCGTTCGAGTCCGTGATCTCGAACGTTTCCCCCGGGAACCCCATGGAGGAAACAATATAGGTCCCTGCGTAGGCCGCTTCTGCGCTGAAAGGTGGCCGCATCCTCCGGCATTGCCTTGCCCTGGATCAGCTTTTGTAAAGCATCATCAGATAGATTGTTACCATTTATCTCCGCCGGGTAAGCCGGGGATGGATGGGCAGCGTTGAGATAGCGTTGGCGATAAAGGGGAATATTGCCGCCGATAATGTTATCCAACACATTCATATTCAATTGGAAAGCATAAGACTGTGATTGGTGCGCATTGGTGAGCACAACCGCTCCCAGCTTCAGCTCGGGGTACCAGGCCATATCATCAATGAAGCCAAAGCCGCCCCCTCCGTGTTCCATAATGATCGCCCCGTTGCGCGGGCCTGTGGTAATCCCCAGGGCATAATTTTCAAGGCTGGAGGGGTGATTGGGCGGCGTGTACATCGTCGCCGCCAGATCTTCTCGCAGCAGGCGCTTTCCGTCGAGAGCGCCGGCGTTGATATGGAACTGCAGGTAGCGCGCCATATCCTCTGCGGAAGTCCACACCCCGCCGGAGGGGATGATCAGGAAGTCGACCGGGGGCCGCAAGGGCACATCCACATGGCCAATCGCCCGCGTGGCAGTGGCGCGCACCCGGTTGATATCCAGCGTGCTGTCCTTCATGCCCAGCGGGTCCAGCACTTTCTGCTGCACGTACTGGATGAACGGCATGCCGGAACGCACCTGCAGGATGTATCCGGCCAGGTCGATCCCTTCATTAGAGTAACTGTAGCGTGTGCCCACCGGGAACATCAACCAGGTGTCCGAGATACTGGCGATATGCTTCTCAAAAGAGTAGTCTGCCGGGTGGTCGTAGTTGCCGCCGTACGATGTGTCGTGGGGAAACCCGGCCGTATGGCTGAGCAGGATGCGCAGGGTCATCTTCTGCTCGGGGTGCTCCTCAAAGATGCTGTTGACGTGGAAATCGGGCAGGTAGGTGGTGATGGGTGCATCCAGGTCAACCAATCCATCCTGGGCGGCGAACATGGCGGCTGTAGCGGTGAAGGATTTGGACATGGATTGGATCGAGAAAAGGGTGGAAGGCGTAACCGGTCGTCTGGTTGTCCCAATCCGTATAACCAAAACTCTCCTCCCACAGGATGCCCTGGTCATCCACCACCGCGATGGCCAGGCCGGGGATATTATTCTGCTTCATCTGCTGCGGTATCTCCTGGCGGTATTTGGCGATGACATCGGCAATGCTGGTCAGAGATGATCGGTGCTGGTGCAGCTGGCAGGTTGCCGGGACGCAGGCTGCCACAGGTACCACACAGGATAATCCAAATACAGGATAGACACAGGAATTTTTTTATGAAACCCCTCCAAAAAATTATATTGATCGATAGTAGGAGAGATCCGTGGAGAAAGCTCACGCACTATTACGGAGTCCCAAGATCGTCAGATTTATTGCACAAATAATCGTTCTAAATATCGATTGCGTTTCCAGAATTAGAATGAGGGATTGCCTTTGATCAAGCTCATCTCGAATTTCTTTTTGCTTTTTGGCAGATACGTTATAGAAGAGCATCGGAATGATGGATAGGATAAAGAAGCCTGCCGGCAGGAGGAACATCAGCCCATTTAAACCGGTCTGCAATTGCGGGGTGGGCTCCGCATTCTCGATATAATTCACAAGAACCAAGCCCAGGCCAATAAGGAGTTTGGCAATCGTGGAACTAAGTTTTCCCAAAAACGTTTGCGCGGCAAAAATGACGCCTTCTCCGTGGAACCCCAGTTTCCATTCGGAATAGTCAATCCCGTCCATAAGCAGGGAAGTAGTGGTTACCATCCCTATACCGCTAAAAATGAAACTAATGCCAAACATGATCAAGGTAAGGGTCACGTTGCCGCCGCCAATAAAAAAGGGCAATGCAGTGAAAATGGAGCCAAATATGCACGTTATGAAAAAGACTTTTTTCTTTTCAAAGACACGGACGAGTTTCGGTGTGATCGACATGCCAATGACCATACCCACGATCAAGGTCGCTCCGATGGGGGTCATGTAATCTGCATTCCCAAGAACAAGACACAGTACATAATACGCAACTGAATGAGTAGACATAACAC
>CAVUPH010000012.1:0-140747 GCA_963743305.1 uncultured delta proteobacterium | reverse complement strand
TTTGCGCATGAAACGTAAATGCGATTTTCAACTGGAATATCAGTTCTATCGACTTCCACCGAGGCAATATTAGAGATAGTGCATTGAAATTGGCATGTCAACCTGGACCTGGGCTTGGGCAGTTCCCAGGGTTGTTCCGGCCAGGGGGAGAGATAGAAAGGTGAAGATAAAAATCAGCGCTCCCAGCAAAAATAGCTTGTTCTTCATAGTCCGGTTTCTCCTTTCGTTAAAACATCTAATAGCTCCTGGTCTAATTTACCCGCCTTCCGCCTTCCAGAAATTTAATGGCGGAATCGGCGGCGGTGGCCCCGTCCCCGGCGGCGGTGATAATTTGCCGCAACGTTTTGACCATCACGTCTCCGGCGGCAAAAATTCCGGGGATTGAAGTTTCCAGCCGCTGGTTGACCTTGATGAAACCCTCTTCATCGAGGTCGAGCAGGCCGTCAAATAATTCGGAGTTGGGTTTCATGCCGATGCCGACAAAGATCCCATCCGTTTCGAAGACCTGCTGTTCTCCCGTTTCTTTGTCCTTGAGTTGCAGGGAACGGACCTGCTCCTTTTCGCCCTGAACGCCTTGCACTTCCCGGTTCAAGAGTATGCGGATCTTGGGATTGGTCGCGGCCGCTTCCTGAACGGATTGTTCGGCCCGGAGCTTGCTTCCTTTGTAAATAACGGTCACCTCTTCGGCGTAGCGGGACACGTACAAGGCGGCATGGAGCGCCGAATTTCCGCCGCCGATCACACTGGCCTTGGCCTTTTTCATGGCTTGGAAGACCGGGGCGTCGCAGTGGGCGCAATAATAGATGCCCTTCCCCCGATATTCTTTCTCGCCGGGCACCTCCATGCTGATGGGGGAGGAACCGGTAGCGACAATCAGCGATCGGCCGCTGTATTCCTGATCTTCCGTGGAGACCCGGAACCCCTCTCCCGCCCCGGTGACCCTAAGGGCGTTCTTGAGATCCCGCTCCACCCCAAGAATGTCCACTTGCCGGATCATGCTCATCATGAGCATGGCCCCGGAAACCCCCTCGGGAAACCCCGGGTAATTACCCACATGTTCATAATTCACCGGATTGCCGCCGGGGGTTTCCCCCAGGATGAGGGTCTTCACTCTGGCCCGTCCGGCATAAAGCCCGGCGGTCAGCCCCGCCGGGCCGGACCCCAAAATAATCAGGTCATAGGCAGCCGTCATCGAAAACCTCCGTTTCAATATAAGAATTACGGGTTCCGGTACTTGAACCCGAGTCCCAGAGGATGGCTTAATTATGGGCTACTCCTCTAAAAAGTCAATCACCATTTGGCGTTGCGAGGAACCCCGGAAAATAGGGAACAGCCTAAAATTCTTGCTAATAAAATAATAATCGTGGTAAATTAGTTGCATTGACCTTTCGCCCCTTTGGATGGGATTCCTCGCCTATTTGGTTTGGCCGTCGGCCACAGAGGCCTGATTTCAGGTTAATCTGTCAAATATTCTGGCCATCCACCCGAAAGGGCGAACAACCAAATTTGATGACCTCGCAAAAAGTCCAAAAACGACTTTCTGCTCGGCGGGGGATGATTCCCCTCCCCCGCCATTTGAAGTGAATTCAAATGGTTCCACCCTCACCCCAGCCCGGCGCTTAAACGCGCTCGGGCTGTTGATGGACTTTTTGCAAGTCCATCAAATTTGAACGGAGAAAAAGATTGACACTGAGGGGATTCCGATTTAGTGCTAAAATAGCTTTTTTGATTCAGGGGCAGGATCGAGTGGGAGAGAAAAGAGGTGGTTATGTCCAAGATGTTTAAAGACGATCAAATTCAAAAATCCGAAGAGGGGAAGGTTGCCTGGCAAAAAGAGCTGGACCAGCGTCTGGCCAAGCACCCGGAATGGAAACAACGGTTTTCCACCGTCTCGGACCTGGAAATCAAGAATATCTACACCCCGGAAGATATCCAGGACCTGGATTTTGAGCAGGACCTGGGCTATCCCTGCTTTTATCCCTATACCCGGGGCGTTCAGTTGTCCATGTACCGGGGGCGGCTCTGGACCATGCGCATGTTTGCCGGACTGGGTTCGGCCGAAGACACCAACCGGCGGTTTCATTACCTGGTGGAACAAGGGCAGACCGGGTTAAGCGTGGCCTTTGACATGCCCACCCTGATGGGCTACGACACCGATTCCCCCAAGGCCCGGGGCGAGATGGGTAAATGCGGGGTGGCCATCGACACCCTGAAAGACATGGAAATCCTGTTTGACGGACTGCCCATCGACCGCATCACCACCTCCATGACGATCAATCCCCCGGCCTCGATCGTCTGGGCCATGTATATCGCCATGGCCGAAAACCGGGGGATCCCCCGGACCAAGATCGGTGGAACCATCCAGAATGACATGCTTAAGGAATTCGCGGCCCAGAAGACTTTCATGTGTCCTATCCGTCCTTCCCTGCGGCTGGTGACGGATACGGTGGAGTTCGGGACCAAAGAAGTTCCCCGCTGGAACACCATCAGCATCAGCGGCTACCATATCCGGGAAGCAGGGGCCACGGCGGTTCAAGAACTGGCCTTTACCCTGGCCGACGGGCTGGCCTACGTGGAAGATGCCATCAAGCGGGGCTTGAAGGTGGATGACTTCGCCCCCCGGCTGTCTTTCTTCTTTGACGCCCATATCGATTTTTTTGAAGAGATCGCCAAATTTCGAGCAGCCCGGCGAATGTGGGCCCGTTTCATGAAGGAACGGTTCAAGGCCCAGAACTGGCGATCCCTGTGGCTCCGCTTTCACACCCAGACGGCGGGCTGTTCTCTGACCGCCCAGCAGCCCTACAATAACGTGATTCGCACCACCATCGAAGGACTCTCCGCTGTCTTGGGCGGCACCCAGTCCCTGCACACCAACTCCCTGGATGAGGTGCTGGCTCTGCCTACCGAACAGGCGGCCACCATCGCCCTGCGCACCCAGCAGATCATCGCCGAGGAGTCCGGCGTGATCAATACCATCGACCCGCTGGCCGGCTCCTATTTCATCGAGTCCCTGACCAACGAGATGGAAGAAAAGGCCCTGGAGTACATTCATAAGATTGACGAGATGGGGGGTATGGTCGAGGCCCTGGATCGGCACTTTCCGCAGATGGAGATCGCCGAGTCGGCCTACCAGTTTCAACGCCAATTGGACCGACAGGAAAAGATCATGGTCGGGGTCAACCAATACGTGACGCAGGATATCCTGAAGCCGGAGGTGCTGCGGATCGATCCGGCCCTGGAAGAGGCTCAGATCGCCCGGACCAATGAGATCAAAAACAACCGAAACAACGTCCGGGTCCGGGAATGCCTGGACAAACTGGGGGAGGACTGCGTCAACAACCGCAATGTCATGGAGACCTTGATTGAGACGGTCAAGGAACAGGCCACCCTTCAGGAATGCTGCGACGTCTATCGGAAGGCGTTCGGGACTTATCGAGATCCGGGGATATTTTAACAAGCAAATCCGAAGTTCGAAGCACATTCTGCCCCGGAGGACGAAACAAATTCACATAGGCTGGATATCACCTCCCCCTCCCTAGACGGGAGGGGGGCTTCGACGTGAGCTCAGCCGAACGTTGGGGGGTGGGTGAATCCCGAACCATTGATTTAGCCGGCTTCACCCCCACCCTAACCCCCGTCTAGGGGGAGGGAACGCTCGGAATTCAGCCTAAAGATATTTCCGTTAGTTTTTTAGGGAGGTCATATATGGCAGGGGAGAGAAAATTGCGTGTCTTAGTCGGGAAACCGGGGTTGGACGGACATGACCGCGGGTCCCGGATCATCGCCCGTACTTTCCGGGATGCCGGGTTCGAGGTGGTCTACACCGGATTGCACCAGACCCCTGAGGAGATCGTGCTGGCGGCCATCCAGGAGGATGTGGATCTGATCGGCCTGTCCAGTCTGGCCGGAGCGCACCTCTACCTCTTTGAACGGGTCGCCGAACTGCTCAAGGAAAAGGGGGCCGAGGATATCGCCCTGATCGGCGGCGGCATCTTCCCCGAAGAGGATGTTCCGAAGCTGAAGGCCATTGGCTATCGGGAAATTTTTATTCCCGGCGAGACCCTGGATCACATCGTGGACTGGGTCCGCGCCCACGTCAAACCCCGATGAGCAGTGAATGGGCCGAAAAAATCCTGGCCGGTGACATGCGCACCGTCGCCCGGCTGATTCGCGATATCGATGACCACATGCCCCAGGCCCGGGAAATGCTGAAGGAACTCTATCCTCATACCGGAAAAGCCTATGTCATCGGCATCACCGGTTCCCCGGGGGTGGGCAAGAGTACCCTGGTGGACCGGATGATCCAGCATTTGCGGAGCCGGGGGAAAACCGTGGGGGTGCTGGCGGTGGATCCCACTAGTCCCTTCAGCGGCGGGGCCATCCTGGGGGACCGGATCCGTATGCAGCGCCACAGCACCGACGAGGGGGTCTTCATCCGCAGCCTGGCCACCCGCGGGCACTTCGGGGGGCTGACTCCGTCTACCCGCGGGGCCATAGCGGTCCTGGATGCCATGGGCAAGGATTATGTCCTGGTGGAAACGGTAGGCGTAGGGCAAGATGAAGTGGAGATCGTCCGGGCCGCCCACACCACCCTGATCGTCCTGATCCCCGGCATGGGCGACGATATTCAGGCCATCAAGGCCGGTATCCTGGAAGCCGGTGATGTATTTGTCATCAACAAGGCCGATCGCGAAGGAGCCGATAAGACCCGTCAGGAATTGATGATGATGATCGAGATGGACAAGGACCGGCAGGCGAAAGGCGGCTGGACCCCGACGATATTTAAGACCGAGGCTGTGAGAAATGAGGGGGTGGCGGAATTGATGGCCGGGATCGAGGCGCACCGCGACTTTCTCTTTAAAAAGGATCCGGCCATCCTGACGCAATTCGAGATGGATCGGGCCCGAATGGAACTATTGGATCTAATTAAGCAGGACGTGATCCGGACGATTATGGACTATTTGGAAAAGACCGGCCAGTGGGAACAGTATCTGGAAGGCCTGGTACACAAGAAAACCGATCCTTACTCGATTTCCGAGATGATCGTGGATCGGTACCTCAATCAATGTAAGACCTAGTCAAAAATTTTTCAAATTTTTGACTGAAGATAAATACTCAGCTAAGAGGATTTCGGCTCTTCCCTCCCCCAAAAATACAAGAGAGCGAATAGAACGCCGATGATTAGGAGAAGAACGATCAAAAATGGCCACAGGGAAGAATCCTCGGTTTTGGGTTATGGTGTCCCCTTTTGAGTGGGTGGCCACATTCTTGGGCAGTTTAACTCAAAATCTGGCCTTTGCCGGATATGAGGCCTACCCACCCAAAAGGGCGAACGACCGGATATGAAAGGCTTGGGGTTACTCCGGAATAGGCCAGTACCGGCCCTTCTTTTTTAGTAACTGCAGGGAAACGCCGTAGAGTTGCTTCAGGGTTGAGGCGGAAAGCACCTCCTCCGTAACTCCGCTGCGGATGATTCGGCCGCTCTTCAGGAGTAAAGTTTTTTTGAATAAGGGCAAAATCTCTTCCACGTGGTGGGTGACGTAGACCAGACTGGGAAGTCCCTTGATAGCTTGAATGGCCGAAAGGGAGGATAGAAAAGTTCCCGCGCTCCCGGATCCATACCCGCGCAGGGCTCATCCAGAATAATGAGGTAGGGGTCGGTCATCCGAGCCCGGCAGACCAGGACCTTCTGCTGTTCGCCCTGAGAGAGTGTCCCGAAGGGGTGGGAGGTCAAGGCTTCGCAGCCCAGTTCCCTCAAGCAGGCTCGCGCTTTTTCATAAACCTGAGCCGGGATGGGTTCCCACGGGTATTCGAGCAGACCGATCTGGGCATATTTCCCGGAGACGACCGTGTCCAGCACCGATTCCCGGACAGGTATCTCGTCGGCCAGGGTGGAGGTCACCCAGCCGATGCTTCGCCGCAGTTGACTCAAGTCGATTAACGTTTCCCCTTTTCGATAAACCGCTCCCCCGGCATTGGGCCAGAGATAGCCGCAGACAATTTTGAGCAGGGTCGTTTTCCCGGCCCCGTTGGGCCCGAGGATAGCCCAGTGTTCCCCGGGTTCAACTTTCCAGGAAACGGTATCCAGTATCCGGGTCCCGTTTAGTGCAAAGCTGACTTCCCGTAGGTCCAGATAGGGGAAGGTGCTGGTACCATTCATCTTTTTTTTTCCAATCTCCTGGTCAAAAAAGTGGTTGTTCGCCCTTTTGGGTGGGTGGCCACAATATAGGGCAGATTAACCTGAATTCGGGCCTCCGTGGCCGTGGGGTCTCGGTGAAAGGGTTTTCCATATCGCTTTTTAGGTTCTAACCCGGCCCTCTTATTTTCAAATTTTCCAGGAGGCAGGGCCAGCCCAGGAGGCATCAAAATACTCTGAGTATGGGCCTGCTTTAAATAAAATTAGTAACTTCGGCCCGGATTCAAAGTCCGGAGTAATTCTGGAAAACCCTTTCACCGAGACCCCACGGCCATACCAGATCTGGGGGATACCCCCCCAAAAGGGCGAAGAGTCAAAAAAAAAGTGGTGAGCATCGCGGCAAATGAGATGGCGCTCCTGATGATCAGGATCTGGTCCTGACGCCCCGAGGCAGGGTCTCAATCCCGGTATTTGGACCAGCAGTCAATGCTCACCGGGAATAATTCTATCAAAAAAGAAGTTGAAGGCAAGGTCTATTTGCTGGAAATTTTTATTAATCCTCAGATCCTTGACATTGATTTTGGGTGAATATAAAAGATTTAAAGGTCTGAAATGCGAATCTGTCGCCAAAAGAGTGCAGGATGTTAACCTCAAGGAGAAGATATCCCAAACGATCGAGCCTCACTTTCTTTATAGTTCGCCCTTTCGGATGGGTGGCCACAAGACCAGATCTGGGGGGTACCCACCCAAAAGAGCAAAGCGTCTTTCTTTTAAACCCGGCTAAGAGGAAAAAACCGTCGCCAGGAGTTGCTTGATTATTTGGGCGGCAATGGGGTAGGTTTGATCCAGACCCGCCTTCCGGGGATTGAATTCGGTCAGGTCCAGCCCGGCCAGCTTCACGCCTCTATCCAAAACCTCCCTCAGATATCCAATCAGTCGAAAAAACTGCGGTTCGTCGAGACCCTGGCGGTCCAGGAAGCGGACGCCTTCGAGGGCATTGCGGGCCCCGATATCCATATCCACCGAAACATAGAGGTTCGGCATTTTAATTCCCTCCAGGATTCGGCGTGTCCGAGAGGGCGAATTCAAAAGTTCGTCCTTGGTTACCAGGTTCACTCCGGCATTTTTTAATTCCCGGTAGAAATGAACGAAATTCTTTATCCGTTCATCTTTCAGGCGGAAGGCCTGTTTGGGGGGATAATCGCTGATTCCCAGGAGGTAAAGGTTCCGGGGGAGGACCACCCCGTCGATCAGCAGGTGATAAAGAAAGGACCCGGCATTATACGAATCGGGCCGATCGTATAACAGGGGGTCTTCGGGATCATGCACTGACTGAGGGTTATTTTCCGCATCATACTGGACGGCGGGGGCCAGGATACTCATGGGCAGCGCATCGGTGTGGGAATCCAGGATGACCAGGGCCGTTTCTTCCGGGGCGTATCTCTCCGCCACCCGACGGTAGACTTCTCCCGTCAGACAATGGTCCACGGCAATGAGGCAGGGGATATGGGGGAAGACTTTTTCTTCAACAAACCGGCCGGCATCCTCGGCCGTCTCCCGGCAGCCGTTCCGGTCGATAAAGGTGATGATCTCGGAGGTGGTCAATCGGGGTTTGGCGGAATCCGGCGGAAGAGGGTGAAGCCAGTCCGGGATGGGGATCAGTCCCTTGGATTCCCAGCGGTTAGGGTCCACCTCACGGGTGGCCAGGGAGAGAACGGACTGATAAGGGTCGATAAAGGCTTCCCCCCGGTCTATTGCAGCGAGCTTCTCCTGCAAGGCATCGTAACGTTCGTCGCTGTCCAGGAGACAGCCGAAAAAAACTATTTTCTTATCGATGGGGAAAGCCACGGTAACCAGATTTTTGAACGGTTAGTTTGGGAACTGAATGGGTTTAGGAAGGGCACTCCCCGTAGGCCGCTGTTTTTGGCGGTCGACGGGGAGTGGGAACGCTGCTCCCCTTATGAATTCTTCTCTCCAGGAGAAGGGGAAATTCATTATTTTACGGTAATCAAATCCTTAATCTTGCCGAACTTGCCTTCCTTGATCCCCTTCACCTTCATCACATCCTCGATTTTGGAATAAGGCCTACCATCGATGATAGCTTGGGCCAGGACCGGTCCTATTTCCGGCAAGGCTTCCAGCGTGGCCTTGTCGGCCGAGTTGAGGTTCACCTTTTGACCGGGCGCCAGTTTGACTGGCGCCGGGGTTTTTCCCTTTCCCGCGGGTTCCTGGGAGGCTTTCCCCTTGGCCGCTGGCTCTTTGGCGGCTTTTTCTTTGACAACCGGGATTTCTTTAGGCGGGGCAGCGGGGGTGGCGACCTTGGTGGGGGCAGGAGCCGACGAAGCCGGGCCGACCGTCACCAGAGGCTTTAAAGATTCAATGACCTTATTGTTTAAACCGGCTTTTTTCAACTCATCCGCCGATTTATAAGGGCGTCCGGCCACGATCTTCTTGGCCGTTGCCGGGCCTACGCCCGGGAGCGCTTCCAGGTCTTTTTCAGAGGCGCTGTTCAGATCAACGAGGGGTTTTTTCATCTGTCCCAGAACGGGGTTGGAGGTTAAGATTAAGCCGGTTGCCAGGACCAGGGTGAGTAAGAAAAACAACTTGAAATGCCGATATACCAGACCATCTCTTTCCATAAGTTTCCTCCTTTTTGTGTTTCTATTGCATAATCTTGTTAACTTCTAAATAACGGAGAATAGAGGCCGCCCTAAGCCAGGCCGGACTTAAGCAAGCCCAAGGCTTTTTCCAGCAGGCCGGATTCCGGGACGGACCCGTCCGGGGTCAGCTTGTCGATTATTTGGGGCAATAGGCCGGCCAGCCCTCCGGAAACCTCCTCGCTCGAAGTTCCCAGCTTTTCGGCCATCTGTTGAATCTGGCCGCTGCCCAGGACCTCCTGGATCTGCCGGCCGGAGATGGGCTGATTTTCCCCGGTACCAATCCAGGAAGATACGATATCGCCCAATCCTTTACTGTTAAAGCTTTGAATCAATCCGGAAAGTCCTCCGCCCTGGGAACCGGACAGGAGATTGCCGACCATCCCGAGAAGCGGATTTGATCCCCCTCCTCCTAAAAATTTATTGGCTACTCCTTCGAATAGTCCATCCATTAAACCCATAGTCCCTCCCTATGTAAGGTAGTCTAATCATTTGGCCACCGGTTTTTCTTTTTATTAATCCGCCTTATTGATACCCGATCTCGGGAGGTGAAAATCTGCATCCTTTTTTGGTTAGTTTTTATAGTAGAGGTTTTGAAGAACAAGGGCAACAAGAAATTCGGCAGCCTTTCGGCCTGTTAAAAGACCGGTGGATAGAAAATTAGATTCGTTCCATGAAATTTACTTGACGGCCTGGAATCGCATCCTTACTATAGCCATACTAAAATTTGATGAAGGAGTGTCAGATGAAAAGCCTATGGAGAAAACTTCTTTGTATTCCCTTATGCTTGATTCCGGTTCTGGTTGTGGCCGAAACTCGATTTAAACATTTTTCCAAGGAGGAAATTAAGAAGATGACGGATACCAAGGCAGTTATTGAAACCAAGTTTGGAAAGATCGAACTCAAGTTTTTCCCGGAAGTCGCGCCCAATCATGTGAATAATTTCATTGAATTGGCCAAAAAAGGATTTTACGACGGAACCACTTTTCACCGGGTTATTCCGGGTTTCATGATCCAGGGAGGCGATCCCAATACCAAGGATCCCGATCGGAAAAGACACGGGATGGGCGGCCCGGGCTATAGCGTGAAGGCCGAATTCAACCCCACCGCCCACAAACGGGGGATCCTTTCCATGGCGCGGTCGGCCGATCCCGACAGCGCCGGGTCCCAGTTTTTCATCTGCGTGGCCGACGCCCCTTTTCTTGACCGGCAATACACGGTCTTCGGCCAGGTGACCTCCGGGATGGACGTGGTCGACAAAATCGTCAGCCAGCCCCGGGACAAGCAGGACAATCCCAATGAACGGGTGGAAATGAAGGTTCAAGTGATCGAAAAACAACCGCCCAAGTAACGGCTGGTTTATCGGGAGGCGGGTAGACCTTTCTTTAGGATTTCCTGAAAAAGGGCTTAATCCCGAATTTCGGCAGTGGACGGTGCGCCATTGACTAGCGCCAGTTAAAAGGGGCCGGGAATTAATTCCCGGCCCCTTTTAACTGGAGGGACAAAAAAGCAGACTGTCTTTGAAGTCAGCGAGCCAGGCCTTTGGCGAACGGGGAACCAAGCCGCATCCGGGGCAGAGGACAGTTATTGTTTCCCATATTTCAGGGCGGCGGCCATCAGGGCCTGAAAGTTCTCTTTTTTTAAATCCGGCCAAAGATCACATCCCGGCCAGAGGGCGTTGATCCCGGCCTCGAAACAGTTTTTGACGACTTGATCCACTTCCTCGGCGTTCATCGTAACCAGGGTCCCATAGGGGTCAAAGTTGCCGAACAGGAGCATCTCCGATCCGATTTTATTCCTGGTTTCAGCCAGGGTGTTCTTCTGATCTACGCTCAAGCCGTCGGCCCCGCACTCGGCCATCTGTTCAATAATCATATCGGTGCTGCCGCAGATGTGCAGGATCTTGGGTGATTCCAGGGCGGCAAATATTTTGGCCAAGGGGGGCTGAATTAATTTCTTGAATATTCGGGGGCTGATAATATCCGGTCCGCCGCCCATTTCCCGGACGGTAATATAATCGGCGCCCGCCTGTCGGTAGATTCGGGCTATTTGAATAATCGCCTCGGCCAGTTGCATTAAGACCTCCTCCACTTGGGCGGTCTTCTTCAGAGCGGCTTTGGCCAGGTCTCCCATATCGGTCAACTGAGCGGCCAAGGTATAAGGACCGAGGACCCAAGCCCCTATGGCCAAGGTATCCCCTACTTCCTCTTTTAATCGCTGAATGGCCTTGGCTACCAAAGGAATTCTTCCGGCTTTTGACCAGTCCGGTATCTGAATCTTCAAGTCATCGAACTTGTCAGCCAATTTTTTGGTAATCGTCGGGTAGACGATATCGGTGCGATGGGCATAATAATTAACTCCCGCCCCCAAGGCCTCGGCCTCCACCCCCATATCAAAAGGGACCACCGCGCATTCAAAACCAAACAACCGTGAAGTCGAGGCGGCTATTTTAGCCATCTTTTCCGCATCCAGATGCAGTTCAGCAAAGTTCCACTGGGTGGGTTCCAGACCCGTAACGGTGATATTTCCCATGCCGCTGAAGATCGGCAGGCGATCGACTTTTTCTTTTTTAAAAAGCTTGAGGACCCGTTCTCTGGCACTCATTTCTATTCCCATATGACTGTTCCTCCTTATTTCTTGGGTGGCAGGAATTCCTGCAGGTTGGGGAAGGCATCCTTCATGTGCGGAATCCACATGGAATGGGCGAACATCTTTTCGAATTTCGGAGAAAGGGTCAATTCGATGTATTCCACCTTCCGGGCATAGTTATCGGCCTCCAGACGTTTGTCCGCATTGAGCAAGGCCATCCGGGCCCCGTCACCGGCGGCGTTGCCCACGGAATAGACATTCTGGGGGTCGCAATCCGGGAACATTCCCAGCACGGCCGCCGATAGTTTGTCGATGTAGCTTCCGAAGGCCCCGGCTAATATGACCTTGTCCACTTTTTCGATACCCAGGGTTTCCATGAGGATTCGGCTGCCGGCGTACATGGCCGCCTTACCGAGCTGGATGGCCCGGATGTCGTCCTGACAGACGACCACGTCCTGGCCGATGGAGGTCTCCTGGGCCCAGGCGATGACATACTCATATTGATCCCCTGAATAGCGTAAGCGGGGGTGTTCCATATTTTTATTAAACTTTCCGGATTTGTCGATAACCCCGGCCAGGAAGAGCTGAGGCAGGGCGTCGATGATCCCCGATCCGCAAATGCCCTTGGCCTTGATTTCCTCCGGTTTCATTTCGGTGTTCCAGCGGGATTCGTCGATGACCTTAAAACGCACTTCCTTGGTTTCTTTATCGATCGCTATCTTTTCAATGGCCCCCGGTGCGGCCCGCATACCGAAACGCAGTTGGGCTCCCTCAAAGGCCGGTCCGGTGGCGCAGGAAGCGGAGATCAAGCGGTCCTTATTGCCCAGGATGATTTCTCCGTTGGTGCCGATATCGATGATCAGCTCCAGGGAGTCCTGATGATAAGGGGCTTCGGCAATCAGCACGCCCACATTATCGGCGCCCACAAAGCCGGCCTCAATCGGCAGGCAATGGACATAGGCTCCGGGGGCGATCTTGATCCCCCAGCCATGGGCCTCTTTTTCTTCGGAGGCCTCCTTCTGGGCATAAACGGCGCAATGGAGGCAGCGAATCGCCTCCGGAATCACCTGGGCTTCTTCAAAGCCCATTTCCACCTCGTCAAAGCCCTGACGCTTATCCAGGGCGAGTACGGGGGCCATCTGTCGGGCTTCTTTCCTGACCCCTTCTTTGGGAATTTCTTCTACGGCCTTGAGCGCTTTAGGGCGGTCTTCCTTCATGTCCTTTCCGGTCAGATAAAGTTCAATGGAGATGGCCGCTTCCTTGCCGGCTCGAACGGCCTGGATGACATTGGCCGGTCCGCTGGCCCCGTCTCCGCCGGCAAAGACGCCCGGGACACTGGTCTCAAAGGTGTTTTCATCCACCTGGAAGATGCCCGAAGGCTGGCGGGCCAAATCGGGAAAGAGATCTTCTTCGGCCCTCTGGCCTATGGCCACAATGACGGTCTCCACGGCAATAGGGAGAGCCGGTTCTTCGGAAAACTGCGGCGCGAACCGTCCCCGGTCATCGTAGACCGATACACAGCCTATGGTTTCCACGGCGCTGACCCGGCCTTGGTCGACCACGATGGTGCCGACGCCCAGAGAGGGATGAACGATCACACCCTCTTCGCGGGCCTGGTCGATTTCCAAATCCTGGGCCGGCATCCGGTCTTGGCAGGTGAGGTCGTCGGACTCCAGGCAGATCAGATGGACTTCCCGGGCACCTAGCCGTTGGGCCATTCGAGCCGCGTCAACGGCCACGCTGCCGCCTCCGACCACGGCTACTTTTCCGCTTAATTCGACCTTCGCCCCTGAATTGACCTCCCGGAGCAGGTCGAGGGCCATCATCACCCCCGGGCTTTCCTCACCGGGAACATTTAATTTTTGACTTTTCCAGGTCCCGGTGGCCAGGAAGACGGCTTTATACTCCTGATCGAAAAGATCCTTCAGGTTTTTTACCGGGGTATTGGTCCTGATCTCCAGGCCCAGTTCTTCAATATAACGGATTTCATCATCCAAAATACGTTTAGGCAGCCGATATTCCGGGATGCCGTAACGCATCATTCCTCCGGCCTGGGACTGGGCTTCAAAAACCGTTACCGGATATCCTCGATTGATCAGGTCATAGGCACAGGCCAGACCGGCCGGTCCTGATCCGACCACGGCGATGGGGGCCTCTTTTTTCAGTTCCACCGGAGTAGCCTTTTCCCTTCCCGCAGTCAATTCAAAATCGCCCAGGAAACGATGGGCCGCCCGAATGGAGATGGGCTCATCCACTTTTCCCCTTTCACAAATTTGTTCACAGGGATGGGTGCAGACCCGTCCGCAGACCCCGGGAAAGGGGTAGGAAAGGCGGACCAATTCCAGGGCCTCCTTAAATTTGCGTTGGGCGATGAGATATAAAAAGTCGTCTACATTGACCCCGGCCGGACATTCCACCCGACAAGGGGCGTACTTGCCCTTCTCTTCCCGCTCTTTTTCCTGGGGGATCTTGAAGCCGAAATCGCGCGCCTTGACGTCCAGGGAATGATGTAGACTGGGGGGAAAGGGGGAACGACCGATATAGCGGGGATTGATGTTCAGGTAAATATGATGCATACAGGTATTGCCCACCAGGGACATATCCAGGATATCCTGGCGTTTGATGCCGGCGCTTTCGGCCACCTCGGCGGCGATATTGTTCAGGCCGTCGATAATGGCCTGGTTTAAGATCTCCAGACCTTCGGGATTGGTCATGGTGTAGCTGATCCGGGACATGACATCTTCCCCGTAGACGATCTGGGGATTCATCATGGAGGCGGTGGCCACCACCGTGCCGTCGGACAGATCACATAGATATCCGGCCACCGTGGAGGTGCCCACGTCGACCGCCAGGCCGTAGCCTTTTTCATTAAACCCCGGCTCAACCCGGATGACCTCCTGGCCGTGCCAGACCGAAACGGTAATCTTCCACTCTCCTTGCCGGACCAGGTCCTGCAAGAACATGAGGGCTTCATAATCGATGGTCAGGTCCTTGAGCCCGTATTGGGTCTCCAGGGCCGCGGTCACCCGTTCCCAGTCTCCGACATTATCCTCCAGGGTGGCTTTGACCAGGGACAGGGTATATTTTCGGACCACCGGTTTGACGGCCATGGGCCGCGAGGTAGCGGCCTTGCGGACCACCTGCTTCCCCATGCGGCTTTCTTCCGGGACGAAAATAACCACGTCGTCCAGGATCTGGGCCTGACAGGCCAGACGATAGCCTTCATCCACCTGGCGCAAATTAAAAAATTTTCTTTCAGAGGGGCCCATAGCCGAGATGCTCTCCCGGCCGGAACGGATACCGTACTTTTCAAATTCCCCTTCCTCAATCCGGACCTTGCAGGTTCCGCAAATGGCCTGTTCACCGCAGACCCCCTCGATATCCACGCCCAGGGCCACGGAGGCCTGTTTAAGGGTCTTGCCTCTATCGACATATCCTCGGCATCCTGAGGGCTGAAAAATGACCAGGCATTTTTCACTTTCACCACTCGCCATAAAGACTGCTCCTTCCTATTTGGTCTTTTCCTCGGTCCTCAACATTTTAATCAATTTGATGGCTTCATCAACGGCCGTCCCCGCGTCCTTGGCGTACCCGTCGGCGCCGTACTTTTCCACGGTTTCCGGCGTTATCGGAGCGCCGCCCAGCATAATCCGAACCTTGGGATTTTTCTCTTTCAGCTTCTTGACGATTTCCGGCATGCTGATCATGCTGGTGGTCATCAACGCCGAAAGACCGACGATATCCGAATCGGTCCGCAGTTGTTCTTCGACGAATTTTTCCAAAGGAACATCCTTTCCCAGATCGTAGACGGTCCAGCCGGCCACATCGAACATCATCTTGATCAAATTCTTACCGATGTCGTGGACATCGCCTTCCACCACTCCCAAGCACGATGGAGCCTTTGGCCTCACTGATTCTTCCGGAGGCCACAATAGCCGGTTTGAGTAAGTCCAATCCCGCATAAAGGGCGTCGGCGCACAACAGGAGTTCCGAGAC
The DNA here is from genome assembly GCA_963743305.1 of uncultured delta proteobacterium. GTDB lineage: Bacteria > Desulfobacterota > RBG-13-43-22 > RBG-13-43-22 > RBG-13-43-22 > CAVQSS01. The sequence goes on along the minus strand of CAVUPH010000012.1, from coordinate 125,369 downwards.
AAAGTACTCTTTTTTATTATACAGATCGCCCACCTGAATCATTCCTTCAGCCAGACCTTCCATGGTGGCCAGAAAAGGATCCACCCCTTCATCGATGGAGGCCTGCGCCAATTCCCTGGTCTTGTCCTCGTCAAACTCAATTACCGCCTGCTGAAGTCCCTTTATGATCTCTTGGGTTCTTTCTTCTGAAGCCATGTCTATTCCTCCTTCTTTTGATAAATGATTTGAGGCCCCCTATTTAAAAAAATCATCCCGGGCCTTTTTCATCTGGACGATATTTTCCAGCGGAGAGCCGGGGGCGATGCCGCAACCCGGGCAAAGGAAGTCTGTCCCATGGGTGAGGGCGGTGATCGCTTCCCGGTAAACCTCCTCCGGAGTGCCGTTAAAAATGGTGGTGGCCGTGGCCACATTGCCGAAGACCTTGACTCCATAGCGATGCGCGATTTCCACGGCCCGCTTCAAATCGGCCTTTTCCTCGATACTGATCCCGGCCGCTCCGGTCTGACACATGAAATCCATAATCGGATCGGTATCGGCACAGATGTGCAACACCACCGGACCTTTGATTTGGCTGACGATCTCTTTTTCCACGGGCAACACCAGCTTCTCATAGATCCGGGGATTCAGCAGGGCCGGTCCGGAAGTCGGTTCGGCAAAGACGAAAAAATCAACTCCGTTATCAAAGGCAAAGTTGGCGGCGGCGACGGCCGCCTGTTTGGTGACTTCCAACGTTTTGGCCACCTGATCGGGCTTTTTGATGGCCCATTTGATAAATTGTTCGGGACCCACCAGATTGGCGGCAGAGGTAAAGGCCCCTTCGGTTTCACCGAAAATGGCCATCCGATCGCCCACCCGATCTTTAAGGAGTTTCAGATGTTCTTTAAAAGCCGGGAAGCGGCCGCGGGAGAGGAAGTCGGAGGGGAATTCCAGACGATCCACTCCTTCCGCGTAGGGGAAGGAATTGATATAATACTGCCGGTCGATCCGCGGTGTTCCCAACTCGCAGCCCAGGGCCTCACTCAAGGCCACGATGTCCCAACCCATGGCTTTGACCCACTCGAAGCCGCCATAGGTGTGCCCGGCCATGGCCAGTTCGGTCATGGCCAGCGGATCGGTATCGGCCTGGGGTCGCTCGAAGCCGCATTTTTTCATGAAATCCACCACCCCGTAGGTTGTCGTACACCCCACCGGGGTTTTGTCCACTTCTTTTCCCTGAAGACGGTTCAGCACCCGTTCTTTTAAAGTCATGGCGAAATTTCCTCCTTGCTGGTAATTATTTTCCGATTTGAGATTTATAAAGTTCTTGGGTGTCCAGGGGAGGGCCTTCCTCCGGGACACAACAGCCCAAGGGTTTAAAAAGAGTCTGGCGATCCACGATCTTTCCGGTCTGGGTATCTACGAAAATACCCCAACCCGCTTCCGCTGAAGCCGGGTGCAGGGCCTCCGCAGGAGGGAAAAAGTTGAAGGCGTAAACCTGATAAAACCGAACAGGGTTGGCCTTCCGATCCGGATAGATGATGACATTCTCGGCGAAGAGTTTATATTTCAGTGTCTGAAAATTTTTAATGGACCGTGTCGATGTTTCCAAAGCCGCCTTCCGATCAACCTTGACGGCGGTTGGGACCTCAATGGCCGGGTAAATGACCGATCCGGTGGAGAGGATACGCCCCCTGCGGTCCACACTATAACCCAACGACGATCCAAAAACGATAAGGCCCCCGGCGGTCTGCCAGAAGCTGACATACCAAAGGCCGTCGATCTTCTCGGCGGATTTAAATTTGATCTGCTTCGCGGTGAGTGGAAGCAGCGGGTTTAGTCGATCAGCGACCAAGGCGCCGCTTTGAACAACCCGGGAACGGGTTAGTGCCCCTTTCAGGGTGATGATCGGCCGGTCTTTCCCCCTAATAATCACCGGACTTCGGCTCAGGGGATCGCGCTTAACCAGAAATTCCTGGTTTTTGAAGTGAACGATCCCGAATTCCTCTGCTTCCAGGCGCCCTGCCAGAATAAGGGCCAGACCGACCAGGACCCAGTATGAAGATTTTTTAATAACGAACGTACTCCCACGTAGATTTTTACATCCATTGTTCTGAGAAATTGTCTCGAACAACGGATGTAAAAATCTAGACTTTGACACTCAAATAACGATCCTGGATCTCCGGGGCGGCCTCCAGGTCAGCCGGGGTCCCCTGATAAACAATGGAGCCTTTTTCCATAATATAAATACGATGACAAACGTCTTTCAAGGTTTTGAGGTTCTGTTCCACTAGCAGGATTGTGGTTCCTTTGGCGTTGATGGCTTTTACGGTCTGGCTGATGGCCTGAACCAGCAAAGGCATGAGTCCTTCCGTAGGCTCATCCAACAAAATCAATCGGGGCTTGATGATCAGTGCCCGACCGACGGCCAACATCTGCTGTTCCCCTCCGGAAAGGGTGCCGGCTTTTTGTTTGAGCCTTTCCTTTAAACGGGGGAAGTAGTCAAAGACTTCTTCCAGCGCGTCGGGATCGAAGGTCCCCTGGACGATAGGGATCCGAAGGTTCTCCATGACCGTCAATTTGGGGAAAAGGTGTCGCCCCTGGGGGACATAAGCAATGCCTTGGCGGGGGACTTGATAAGCCGGCAATTTGGAAAGGGTGCATTGGTCAAAACGGACCTCGCCGCTTTTGGGCGGGACCAGGCCCATAATGGCTTTCAGTGTGGTGGTCTTACCGACCCCGTTACGCCCGGCCAGGCCCACCAGTTCCTTTTCCCGAATCTTCAGGGAGGTGTCGTTTAGGACATGGCTTTTTCCGTAAAAACAGTTCACTTCTTTCATGGTTAACATACTAATGCCCCAAATAGACTTTTTTTACCTCTTCGTTATTCCTGATTTCATCCGGGGCGCCTTCGGCCAAGATTTCCCCGTAATGAAGCACCGAAATCCGGTCGGCCAGTTCCATTACGACCCCCATGTCGTGTTCCACCAGTACAATGGTCTGGCCGGAAAGCATGGTTCTCATTTTTCTGACCAAGGCCATGGACTCCTGGGTATTCAGGCCGGCCGTGGGCTCATCAAGCAGGAGCAGGTCGGGGCTGGTACTCAGGGCGATGCCCATTTCCAGGATGCGCTGTTCCCCGTAAGCCAGTTCGGAACAGATCAGGTCGGCCTTGTCCTGAAGCCCGGTGAGTTCCAGCATCTGATGCGTCTTGTCCCGGACATCCTGACATTTAGAGGCCCGAATAAAGGGATTGAAGAATTTCTTCCGGGACTGGACCGCCGCCCAGATATTTTCAAATACCGTCAACCCGGAAAACAGACTGGTGATCTGCATGGTCCGGGAAATCCCCTTGCGGGAAATCCGATCCGGGGTCAGATGGGTAATTTCTTCATTCTTGAAATAGATCTGTCCTCGGGAGACCGGGTAAATGCCGGTAATCAGATTGAGCAGGGTCGTTTTGCCGGCCCCGTTCGGTCCGATCAAAGCCCGCAGTTCCCCCTTCTTTACGGAAAGATGGGCATTGTTTATGGCCAGCAGACCCCCGAAGGACTTGCTGACCTCCTCTACCGTCAAAATGGATTCCGGAGCTGCTGGGTTCACTTATTTCCCTTTTCTTTGCAGGAGACCCACCAGACCCTTGGGGGCGACCAGCACCATAAAGACCAGGACCATCCCGATCACCAGGTCGGTGCCCTGCATGTAGTCTACCAAATAATGTTCCAGCGACATGATGATAGCCGTTCCCAACACCGGCCCGAAAAGGGTCCCCATGCCTCCCACAATGGTATAGACGACCGCGTGGCCGGAGACCCCCCAGTGTAGAAAATTGGCTGAGGCGTACTTCAAGGTAATTCCGTACAACCCTCCGGCTAGGCCGCTGAGACCGCCGGCAATTACGAAGGCCAGCAGCTTGTAGCGCTGGACATTGTAGCCAATCAGTCGAGCTCGATCCTCGTTTTCCCGAATGGCGATAAAGACCTTGCCCAGGGGCGACTGCACCATCCGTCTCAACAACAGGAAGCAGAGGGCCACCACGATGAGGACCAGATAATAGTTGGTCTTGATATCGACGAAATCGATTTTTAAAGGGCCTATTTGCAGGGGGCTGAGGGGGATGGTCAGACCGTCAGCGCCGCCGGTCAGGGAAGGCCAGGTTTCCCCGATGGTGCTGCCGATTAGGGCAAAGATCAGGGTAATAATAACAAAGTGGATCCCGGACAGTTTTACGGAAAAATAGCCCACAAACCAGGCAAAGAGCATGGGGACCACGATGGAAAGCATAAAAGCCGGTGCAGGTCCCAGGCCGAATTTCGAAACGGGGATGGCGATGCAATAGGCCCCCAGACCAAAGAAAAGGGCTTGTCCGAAACTGAGCAGGCCCGTATAGCCGAAGATCAGGTCAAAGGAGACGGCAAAGAGGACCCAAACCAGCACTTCGGTCAGGAAGGTTTGGTAAAAGAGCCCCATAAAAAAAGGCACAGCGATCAGGACCAAGAGTACCATCGAGAAACCCAGGATAAACCCGGTTGATTTTTGCGGATGACCGGACACGACCGACCTCTATTCTCCAAAAAGCCCTTGAGGGCGAAACAAAAGGACAATGATCATGAAGGCCAGGGCAAAGACGGTAGCCATGGCCGGTGGAACGAATAACGAGCCCACCCCCTGGATCAGGGAGATAATAATTGCTGCCAGGACCGATCCCTCCAGATTTCCCATGCCCCCCACGATGACGATGATGAAGGCCATGATCAGGATTTCCCGGCCCATCATGAAATCCACATAGACAATGGGGGCCGCCAAAACTCCGGAGAAGGCCGCTAGGGCCGATCCCAGGACAAAGGTCCACATATAGACCCGGTGTACCGGAATTCCGATGCCCACGGCCATCTCTCGGTCCTGGACTACGGCCCGCATCCAGAGCCCGTACTTGGTCTTGTTTAAGAGAAACCAAAGGGCGATCATGACCCCGATGGAGATAGCGGCGATGACCACCCGCATCAGGGGATATTGCAATTGAAAAAGCTGAAATCGTCCCTCAATGGGAATATTGATCCGTTGGGGTGTGCCCCCAAAGGTCATGAAGACCAGATGCTGGGCGGCCAGCATGATGCCGAAGGTGCAGATGATGGTGGTGATGGGCTGGTCTTCAATGGTGCGGAGGAGCCCCCGCTCTATGGCCATCCCGATCACCCCGACTACAACCGGGGCCAGGATCAGGGCGATCCAGAAGTTGCCGGTCAGATTGATAATATACCAGGCCACCACGGCCCCCAGCATGTAGAGGACTCCGTGGGCCATGTTGATAATGTGCAGCAGGCCGAAAATCATGTTCAAACCCAGGGCGATGAGGGCCATGATCAAACCCCAGATGACGCCGTTTATAACCGCCACGGCTACATTGGAAAGCATGGTGGGCAACTCCTTAGGGACGGGTTGAGACCGGTTTCTCTCCCCCGGGCGGGAAAGGGAAACCGGTCGACAATAGGCTAAAGGCTCGGCGATTAGAGCTTGGTCCTCAAATCAACCTGCGGTTCATACATGACTTTTTCTTTAGGGATGCGCAGCAGGACCTTCAGTTTCAAGTCCGGCGTCACTTCCGAGATGTAATGATCGTGAAAGCCCTGATGATCTTCTTCCCGCATAATTAAATCACCCTGGGGGGTCCAGGGCCCGGCCTTGAGCTTCATCTTAACCACGGCCTTGATAAAATCGGCGTTTTTAGAGGCGTCTTTCCAACCCGTCTGTTCCACCCCCAATTTAATCATGTAGGGAGAGGTCCACATGGACCACATGTGGGAGTGGGCCGAAGTGATCTTGGGATCCTTGGTGTCTTTTCCGTCGTCGGTGACCCCCACGGCCTGGCGGTAGGCCCGCTCATAGACCTGAAGTTCCTTTGGCACCTGGTTGAAATAACGGGGATGGTATTCCTCATAATAGGCCCCGGCGGATTCTTTCCCGACCACCTCCTGGCTGATGCCCTCGGTGCAGCAGATGACGGTAAAGCGCTTCATCCGCTTATGCAGCCCCAATTCTACGGATTGGCGCATGACGCCCAGGGCGGCCGGATTGAGGAAGGCGGTAAACAGGACGTCGATATCCGGGTCGATTTTCTGCAGGAAGGGGATGAAATCCTTGGTGGTCTGGGGGGCGCGGATCCCTTGGGCCTTGCCTCCTGCCGCCTGGACCCGTTTGCCGAACTCTTCTTCCAGTGAATGGCCCCAGGCATAATCGGCCACCACCAAAGCCCATTTTTTACCCAGATTTTTGAAGGCCCATTCCCAGCCGGCCACGGCCTGCATCAGGGCATGGGTGTGGATACGGATGTAGTAGGGAACGGCCGCCTTTCCGGTCAAAGCAGAAGCCATGGCCCCGCCGCCGAAGTAGGGGATCTTGAACTGTTCGGCCAGAGGGAAACAGGCTAGTTGAATTCCGGAATGGATAGACCCCATGATAAAATCCGCCTTATCTTCCAGGGCCAGCTTCTTGAACATCTGGGCCCCTTGGGCCGGGTTGAACTTGGTGTCGTACTCGATTATTTCAACTTTACGTCCCGCAATGCCGCCTTCGGCATTAAGTTTCTTGATGGCGGCATGGCCGGTTTTGGACAACCAATAGCCATATTCGGTGGCCCCCACAGTCAACTCATTGATCATGCCGATTTTAATTGGTTTTTCAGCTCCGTAGGTGAACGGAGTAACCACCCAGGAACTCAGGGAGAGTCCTGCCGCCCCGGCCAAGGTGGTCTTTAAAAAATCACGACGATTGACCCCTTGGGGTTCATTATTCTGTTCTGCCGGCGTACCTTTTTTGGTTTCCATATCCCCTCCTCGTAGTCATCAAAAAAAGTTTAAGTGAATGAATCACTAGGCCCTTTTTACCAAAATCGGTTAATGCAGGATAAATCACCCCCTCCTATCGATTTTCAGGCTAAGCTAAATTGAAGATGGCCATCTGATTTATGACTTTTCGGGAAGCGCCTGGTCAATCAACTCGATCAGATCGTAAAGTTTCATGGTGCTGCCGATGGCCTGGGCGCCCTGGTTCAAATTAAAATGGCAGAAAGGGCAGATGGAGACCATATGTTCGGCGCCGGTTTCCAACCCTTCCTGGACGCGAAGGGCGGCATTGCGCTGGGCCCAGTCCGGAAAGCCGGTCATGACCCCGCCGCCGCCTCCGCAGCAGAAGGAATTGGCCCGGGTCCGTTCCATCTCGACCAGCTCGATGCCGGGAATGGCCTTCAAAAGGTCCCGGGGAATATCGTACAGGCAGTCCTCTTCGTTCAGGTTGATATAGGCCCCGGGCCAGAGCTGGGAGCCGTCTTCGTCCACCAGGTATTTGGTCAAATGCCGGCCCGCGTGGCAGGGGTCATGGTAGGTGACTTTCATGGGGACCGGCCGGGAAAAAGTCAGTCGACCGGCCTGGTGCAGTCCGCTGAGAAACTGCGTCACATGGATGACTCGAATTCCCTTCATCAGGTCTTCGTATTCATCGGCCAGGGAATAATCCTTGAGGATGGCCCGGTAGCAGCCGGCGCAGGCGGTGACGATCGTCTCCACCCCCCGAGTTTCATGCAGTGTTTTAAAGGTCTGCAGATTGGCTTCGGCCACCCGTTTAAAGGCCTCGGCATCTCCCAACCGCATGGCCGTTGAGCCGCAGCAGAGTTCGTTTTCACCCAGGATGCCGAAATCCACCCCCAGTTTCTGAAAGACCGAGGCCGTGGCCTGAGGCAGGACTCGGGCCGGGAGGTTGTAGGCGCCGGTACACCCCACAAAGTACAAAACCGGGGCCGCTTCCTTATTGATATCCTTGATGGGCCGTTTTTCTTTTTTGAAGGGCCGGGTCCAGTCCCAGCGGACCCGCCGCGGGCCCTGGTAGGGATTGTCGTAACTCTTCAGCGACTGGGCGATGACCTTCTGCTGGGGCAGAGGGCCGGCGCCGGCCTCCACGGCCTTCCGTCGCAAGGCTTCAAAAATTTCCGGGATATGGGGCTTATGGTCGAGCTGGCACTGGGTCTGACAGCCGGCGCAGAGGGTGCAGCGGTAAACGGCCTCGGCCAGGTCGTCGTCCCATTCCAGTTCGCCGCTGAGGATTCCCCGGGCAAAGGCGATTTTTCCCTTGGAGGCCATAAAGCCTTCAAAGCCAAATTCCGTCCCCGAAGGGCAGATTTCCCGACAGCGGGAGGGAGGGCCGTATTCGTAGGTTACTTTACAGGTCCCGCAGGCCGTGCACCGCCAGATGGCGTCTTCCAGATCTTCCAGCGAAGGAATGTTCCAATGCATACCAACCTCCAATACCTAGCCAAAAACTTTTAAAATTTTTGGCTGAAATAAAAAACCCATAGTGAGATGCAATGATGGGTCCGGTTTAATTGTTAGATACAAATTCTCAGAAAAATGGATGCACCTATATTCCCAGCTTTCCGGGATTCATAATATCGTTGGGATCCAGGAGCTTTTTTACCTGTCTAAGCAGGGAAAGGTACCCCGGATGTGCCCGCTGGTTGATCTCCCGGGCAAAGTCCACCGGGGGCTTGTAGGGCATGCCGCCGTGATCCAGATCGACCTTGAGACACTCGACAATGGCCTGCCGGGCGTTTTCCGTTTCCTGGGGGCTTTTCTTATTGAAGGGAATCATGGCCCGGAGCATGCCGTAGTGGACCCCCCGGTACATGCTCATGCGCACCGAGGGGGACAGGTTGTGCTCCATGAGGATTTTTTTCCAGTCGTTATACACCGGGGCCCATTTATTGGCCGGGGTAAAGGTGCCCGGCCAGGAAATGCCCGCGCCGCCCTGCTTGCAGTAGTTCTTGGTGGAGCCCACGATCTGGCTGGGCAGTTGGGTCCGGGCCCGCAGGGCCTCTTCCGGGTATTGGGTTACCTGGAGGGAGGTCCCTTTCTTCTTCTCCTCCTCGACCACCGTCTCCCAGATTTCCACCCGGGCTTCCTTTTCCTTCTGGGTAAAGGAATTGGTATTGGCGAAACTGAACCATTCCGGGGCGGAATCGGGTTTGGGTTTGAGGGGATAAGGGATGGGCACCTGGGCCAGCCACCAGGAGACAGCCGTCAGGTCGTCACAGATCTCATAGGTGCTTAGATTCATCATGTAGGAGACCATGTCTTCCACGTTCTCGCAGGAGACGGTGAAGACTTTCAAAACCGGCGGAATGGGATGAACGGTGATTCCCAGTTTGGTGACCACGCCGGTGCTTCCCAGCCAGCCTTTGAACAAGCCGTCCAGTTGGGGCATGGGCAGCACACTATGCCAGGCCTCGGCGTTAATGGCGCAGGAGCCCACCCGCACCAGTTCGCCGGTGGGCAGGACTACTTCCATACTGGTGATCTCCTGGCTGTTCAAGCCGTAGCGGGCGTTTAAACCCCCGATCCCGTGGGAAATGGCGCAGGAGGATACGGAGGCGGAGGGGGGACCCACCGGCCAGCCGAAGCGCAGGTTATGTTTATAGAGGGCGCTGGCCAATTGGCCATGGGAAACCCCCGGTTCTATCACGGCATAATGGGATTCGACGTCGATTTTCAGGATCTTATTCATCCGTTTCAGATCCAGGATGATTCCGCCCCGTTCCGGGATGGTCAGACCCCCGATGTTGGTTCCGGCCGTGTAGGGCACCACCGGGATCTTCTCCCGGTTGGCCATTTTCAGGACGGCCTGGATCTGTTCCACCGTGGTGGCCATGACCACATAGTCGGGCATCTTAGGAGTAACGAAGGACATATCGTAGGAATAGGCATAGCGGATGTGTTTCGCAGCCGTGGCATTATCCTTTCCTACGATAGAGACCAGTTCGTCTAATATGACGTCTTTATTGGTAACGTGCATAAAACTCTCCTTGTTTCAGGATTGACAGCATGGCAAAAAGCCGTTATTAATTTCACCTTTCCTTTTTTTGTCCTACTCCGACAAAAGGTGGGGAATGACGATCCTCGGGTTATTACTTCCGGGCAATCGTCCCTTCCCAGGTGCTGATCTTGGTCTCTTTTTTCTCTACTTCACCGAACCAGCGGGAGGTGACACACTTGGATTCCGTGTAGAAGGCCACCCCGTCTCGGCCCATGACATGCAGGTCGCCAAAAAAGGACTGCTTGTGTCCGGAAAAGGGGAAGTAAGAGATAGGGACGGGAATGCCTACATTGACCCCGACCATACCGGCGTCGGTCCTCCGGGCGAACTCCCTGGCGTAATAGCCGTTTTGAGTAAAGATGGCCGATCCGTTGGCAAAGGGACTGGCGTTCATGATGGCCAGGCCTTCTTCGAAATCCTTGACCCGTTTGATACAGGTCACCGGACCGAAAATCTCGGAATCGCCCACGCTCATCCCCGGCTGGACATGATCGAAAATGGTGGGGCCGATGTAGTGACCGTTTTCAAACCCGGGGACGACGACATCCCTTCCGTCGAGAACCAGTTCGGCGCCCTCGGCGACCCCCTTGTTGATCCAGTCGATAATCGATTTCTTATGCTCCGCGGAGACCACCGGTCCCAGTTCCGTATCAGGATGGTAAGCACATCCGACCTTGCGCTCCTTGGCGAACTTGATCAGGTAACCCAGGAATTCGTCGGCACAGGCCTCTTCCACGCAGAGGACCGGCAAGGCCATGCAGCGCATGCCGGCGCAGCCGAAGGTTGAATTGATGATCCCTAAAGCGGAGCGCTCCAGTGCGGCATCGCGCATGACCAGGGCGTGGTTTTTGGCCTCGCAAAGGGCTTGAACTCTTTTGCCGTGGGCGGCGGCCGTGGCATAAATATGGCGGCCCACTGCAGTGGACCCGACGTAAGAAATCCCCCGGACGTCGGGGTGCTTGAGAAGCAGTCCCGCTTCATCGCGGCTGCAGGTCACCAGGTTCACCACCCCGGGGGGCATTCCGGCTTGGATGAGCAGTTCCAAAACCCGCACCGCGGTCTGAGGCGTCAGACTGGCCGCCTTGAGGACAAAGGTGTTGCCCATGGTGATACACAGGGGAATCATCCAGCCGAAGGGGATCATGGACGGGAAGTTGAAGGGAACGATCCCCGCAAAAACGCCGATCGGCTCGCGGTACATGACCGTATCGTGCCCGGTGGAAACGTTCATCAGGGCGTCCCCCTGCATGAGCACCGGAGCGGCGCAGGCCAGTTCCACCACCTCGATGCTTTTAAGGATATCCCCGCGGGCTTCATCCAGGTTTTTGCCTAGCTCCATGGAAACCGAAAGAGTCAACTCCTCCAGGTGGGCCTCCAGAAGCTGACGGAAATGAAACATTAACTCGGTTCGCTGTTGCACGGACTTGCTCGACCATTTCGGGAAGGCCGCTTTAGCCGCCGCCACGGCGCTTTCCACTTCGTCAACGGTACAGCAAGGGGCCTCCGCCATAATCTCTCCCGTGCTGGAATTCGTCACCGGCATACATTTGCCGGTGCTGGATTCCCTCCACTCGTTGTTGACACAATACTTTAAATGTTTGTCTGCCATATCTTATCCTCCCCGTAGGTGGTCTTTGTTTTTTTGGGCATTATTTAATCTCTAATTACCTCTCTCCGTCTTCCTTTTCCGCCTCCCTTTACCGCTGTTCTCGGTTTTGGGTTGCGAAAATGAATACCTAGGTCGATCGTTGGGTTATGCCGGTCGGGGGTTGGGAAGCCAGAAACAGCGGGCTGGTCCCCACCCGCTTCAAAATAACCCCCCGGTTTTTCATCAGCGGATCTCCCTCGGCTACCACCCGGGCCCCCGGGTTCAAGAGCAGGTGCCAGTGATCGGAGGACCAGAACTGGGGGAGTTCCTGGGGGTCGAACGGCGCGGTTTTAGTGACCTCAGCCAGATAGTCGCCGACCTCGATCAGGTCGTTTCCCATGGCGACCGCGGCGGCGATGGGGTCTTTCTGGATCATGCATTCCAATATATATCGATGAGAGGTCCGGACGTTTCGGTAAAACACGTCTTCCAGTTGCAATTCGGTTTTGAGGGAGCTGAGGATATTATCAACGAAGTCTATGATCAAATTCAGCAGGGTATTATCTACCATTCGGGCCAGATAGCGGTGAAATCCGATTTCTTTGGAAACCTCATTTTTACCCTTGGTGACGGTCCGTCCGATGATTTTTCTCAGATTGAATATGTCCTTATCCGTGATCCCGGTGGCGGCGATTCCGGCGACCGTGGGCTCGATCAGATAACGGAACATGGTGATTTCCCTGACGGAGATCTTTTCGAAGCGGAGGAAGTTGACCAGGCTGTTCAACGTGGCCCGCATGTCGACTCCGGCGACAAAAGCCCCCCCGGCCGTCCCTTTTCGGATTTCGATCAGACCCATGGCCTCCAGGACGCGAAGGGCCTCGCGGAGGGTGGCTTTGCTGACCCCGAACTGGAGCGTCAGCTCTTTTTCCGAGGCCACTTTTTCGCCGGGTTTCAATTGACCGGAAAGGATGGCGTCCCGGAACTGATCTATAATCTGATCAGAGATTTTGTGGCTTTTGCTGGCTGCCTGGAACAAAGGAAACCTTCCTGATTAATTGGGGTAGGCTTTCGCGGCTATCTTAGACAAAGGAAAACGGCGGTGTCAAGCGAAATATCATAATAATTATATTTTTTATACTGTTTTTGTTTGACTTTTGTAATCGACCTTTTATATAAATGTCCCATAAATTTATCGACTGGTAAAAAGTCCGTCAAAGGAGACCAGACATGGGAGTCAAAATCGATCCGTTAAAATGTACGGCCTGCATGGCCTGCGAGATGGCCTGCGGATATCATCGGGACGATGCTTTCGCGCTGCTCTCGGCCTGCATTGTGACTTACCGGACTAAAGAAAAAAAAGATTATTTCGGGGTGATTTTGAAAGAGGAGGAAAGCCTGGTCATTGCCCGGCCGGAAGGGCTGGAGGTAAAAAAGATCGGGGAAGTCGATGAAAAGTCCAAAGGGGATGCCTCGGCCAAACCTATGCTCCTCCGCGAACCCTGCGACCTTTGCCAGGACCGGGAAGGGGGTCCTTTGTGCCTTCAATTCTGCCCGGTGGACGCCATCTATTTAGACTAAAGGAGCCCCATTAATGGATAATCTCTCTGCGAATAAAATTGCGATCATCGATTTGAGCACGGGCGAGATCAAAGAAGAGGAGTTGGAGGAGAGCCTGGTCCAGGAAAAAATCGGCGGGGCCGGGATCACCTCCGCCCTGTACGCCCAATACGAGGCGGAAGACCCGATCGTGCTGGGGTCCGGGTTGCTCACCGGCACCCTGGTTCCCGGCTCGTCGCTGGGGGTGCTGACCGCCAGGAGCCCTCTGAACGGCCGGGTCGGCCACGCGCCCTTGACCTTATACGCCGGGATGGAACTGAAATTCTCCGGTTTTGACTATTTGGTCATCAAGGGGGCCTCGGCCCGTCCGGTATCGCTCTGGCTTCACGACGGGATTCTGGATAGCAACCCGGCCGATGATCTCTGGGGCCGGGACCTCTGGCAGACTACCGAGGCCATTCGCCAGTCCCTGGGGGATGATCTCATCCAGGTCCTGGCCATCGGTCCGGCCGGGGAAGCCGCCTCCAGTCTGGCCCAGGTCCATATCAATTATTGGGGCAGCGGCGACCGCTGGGGATTCGGCGGCCTATTCGGCTCGAAAAAACTAAAGGGGATCGCCTTTCGCGGCATGGGGCTCCTGGAGATTGCCGATGCGGAAGGTTTCATCGCCCAAAGCCAGGCTTTGCTGGGCGAGATCAAGAAAGGTCCCTGGGCGGGGAAGAAGGGAATCGCCGAAATAGCCGCCGCTCTGGGCGAAAACGATGTTCCCGAATGGCTGGCCCCCATCACCCACCGCCACCGGGCCTGTTTTAACACCCCCTATGCCACCAACACCTTTGTTTTCCTGGACGAAGACCCCCGGATGCTCCAGGAGACCGCAGGGGCTGAACCCGGTTTCTTGATCACCGACCTTTTCGGGTTGTTGGGCTTCAAAAAGATCGGACTTTCGGCGGTTGATTCCTGCCGCCTGCTGAAAGACTGCGCACGCAACGGCCTCGATCCGGTGGCCGTGTCCGAGTTATGCCGGAAGTCCGGCGCCGACCATATGGAGGCCATCCGGAAATCCCTGCCGGGCCTCCAAGGTCCTTTGGAGGATATCGGAAAAACGCCTTTCAGCCCCTGGGCCCCGCCGCAACCCCTGGGAGCCGATTTCAGCGGGTCCGCCGAAGGCGACTGGTGGGCCAAACGCCAGGCCCTAGCTTATATCTTCGGCATTCATCCAATCTTTGCCTTGATGTCGCCGGAATTGACCGCGGAGAACCTGTTGGAATTGGCCCGGCTCGGAACGGGGCTGGAGTTTCCCCGGGAGACACTGGATAACGTCATTGATGATCTTGTTAAATAAAAGGTTGTTCGCCCTATTGGGTGGGTGGCCACAATTATAGATTAGCTTAGTCTGTAAGCGGAGCTCTATGGCCGCCGGGTCTCGGCCAAAGGGTTTTCCACAATGTTTTTTCGGTTCTAACCCGGCCCCCATCTGGTCAAATCTTACAGGAGGCAGGGCCGGCCTAGTAGGCGTCAAAAGTCTCTGAGTATGGGCCTGCTTTAAATAAAATTAATAAGTTAGGCCCGGATTCGAAGTCCGGAGTACCTTTGGAAAACCCTTTGGCCGAGACCCGGCGGCCATACCAGTTATGGGGGGAGTACCCACCCAAAAGGGCGAGGCGACAAATAAAAATCGATGGTTCCTTGATGCCGAGTACTGCGATCGCTATTTACACCGGTCAGGGCAGCTCCCATTCCTGGCTCTGGTTCGCGGATCTCTTTGAAACCTCCGGCTTTTATGACCTGAGGCTTCTGGACGAAGCCGGGATCAGGGAGGGTGAATTGAAAGGCCTGTCGTTCCTAGCCGTTTCCGGAGGCGACACCTTTGCCATGGCCAAAGGTCTGGGAAGTAAGGGGGCGATGGCGATCGAGACCTTCGTCCGGGGCGGGGGGATTTATCTGGGCTCCTGTGCCGGGGCCTATTTACCCTTGCGGTCGTCCAAGGACCCCTTGGACCTCTTTAATTTTGTGGAGGCTAGGATAAGCAACCTGACCTCCATCCTCCCGGAACCGAAACAATTAAAGGAAAAATTCAGCCAGCCCTACGGCTGTTCTTTCATCTTCCATCCCGTGCGCGAGGAGGTTCAGCTTTCGGCCAATGAAAAAATGCCGCTGACCGGGATTTTTCCGGCTCCGCTCTATGGCGGTCCGGCCATGGTCCCCTATGACCGGACCGAAACCCTGGCCACTTATACCGGGTTTACCGATAGGACCGCCTTCCTGGTGGACCCGGAACTGGCCCGAAAGACGCTGATCGGAAAGGCCGCCATTATTCGGAAAAAGTTGGGGGCCGGATCTTTTTATCTTTCGGGGCCCCACCTGGAACATCCCCGTTTCGCCAGCGCCAATAATCTGATGGTTCGGATGGTCCGGAATGAAACCCGGGAAGGCTTAGGCCCAAAACAACAGTCTTCGACTGTTCCCCGGGTTATGGAAATAGACGAAGCCCGGCAGTGGGTCCTGGCGGTCAAACGTGAAGTGAGTAACGCCCGCATCGTGGTCGCCGGAATCGAAAACTTTTCTCTAAACTGGAAAATCGGCTGGAAAACGTATGAGCCTTTGAAAATGAGGGTATTTTTGGAGGCGATCTGGAAACGGTTAAAATCGCTGGAGCAGGTGAACCGGATCCATGGCTCGCGGCGAGGGACAGCGGTGGTGAATGCCGCGGAGCAGATCACCCGGCAGTTGCGGGAACTCAAAAAATACTCAGACCAGGGACTGGAATCCACTCCCCTGGCCGAAAAAATATTCCAGGGTTTAAGGACCCTGGCCCAAGATTTTCTCACCATTTATTTTCAGACCAAAAAGGCGGTTGCTGATGAAGTCAAATTCAGCCGGTTTTCAGCCCCGGCTATTTATCAGCACATTTAGTTTTTGTCGGAAACCGGCCCGGATAGTTTTCTTTGGCGTCTGGGTCAGTCTGAGTCTTCTCGGCCAAAACCTGTGGGCCAAAGAGGCGCCCCCCGCTTCCTCCTGGTTTGTCGACCTAAGCCGATTTTCAACCTCGGCCCATGGTACGCTGACCTGCGAGGTCTGCCACGGGACCATGAAGGAAGCAGGCAAGATTCACCCGGATTCAAGGGTACCCCTTTTTCTCAAGCAGGAGGCCAGTCGCCTCTTTGACTACGGCCGCTGTCGGTCCTGCCACCGGACGGGCTATGATCGGTATCAAATCGGGGCCCATGCCCTGGCCCGGCAAAAGGAAAAGGATCTTCTTTCTCGAGGAGAGTCCTTGGAGGATCCAAGGACCCCGGCCCCGACCTGCGGTCAGTGCCATTCTTCCCATTATGAAAAAGCCCACCGAACCCGTTTGGAGATCGGCCGGGCCATGACCGAGTCCTGCGGGTCCTGCCATCCCTCTCAGAAAGCTACCTACCTGGAGAACAGTCACGGGAAGAAGGCTGTTTGGTTGGGCCAGATCAATGCCGCTTACTGCACTGACTGCCACGGCGCCCACCAATGTGTTTCCTTGAAAGACAAAAAGATCGCCCTGACCGCCTGCCGGCGCTGCCATCCCCAGGCCGGGGAGCGCCTGGCCGAATTCGTTATTCATCCCGCGACCAAAGACCTGACCGAAAAAGACCGGGAGAAAAAGGCCCGGGTGGAACTCATCCAAACGGTGACCCTGGTTATGCTGGTACTGGTCATCGCCCTGGTGGCTTTCTTCTATGGACACAGTTTCATCTGGCTGCTGCGGGAGCTGCACGAAAAACTGAAAAGGCGCCGGCCATGACCGTCGACCGGCAGGAAAACCAATCGTTGATCCGGTTTCCGGTTATTCACCGCCTGCTGCACTGGGTCATCATGGTGGGGTTTGTCGGCCTGGCACTGACCGGGTTTCCCCTCAAATTCAGTTCCCAGACCTGGGCCCAGTGGATCGTTGGCTTATGGGGCGGCCCGGGCTGGACCGGTTACTGGCACCGCTTCTGGGCGGTGATCACTTACGGTGGCGTGGTGATCCACTTGGGTTGGCTGGTCTATTTCAAGGGCGTGTTGAAGGGGCGCCTGACCGGGCCCCAATCGGCCTTTCCCGGGAGCCAGGATCTGAAGGATCTCCTGGCCCATGTCCAATACTTTCTGGGAAAAGGCCGCCCGCCGCGATTTAACCGGTTCACCTACTGGGAGAAACTGGATTACTGGGCCATGCTGGTGGGGATGAACACCATGGGCCTGACCGGGCTGGTGCTCTGGTTTCCGGTGTTTTTCAGCGGGTGGATGCCCGGATATTTTATCAACCTGGCCCGGGTCCTTCATCTCTATGAAGCCCTGTTGGCGGTGGCCTTGAAATTCGTGGTGCATGGGGTGACCGCCCATCTGCGTCCGGAGGTCTATCCGCTGGACAAATCCATTTTCAACGGGAAGACCACCCCGGAGAGGATGGAACACGAGCACCCGGGGGAATGGGAAGATGTGCAGCAGGAGAGGAACCGATAGTTGACAGGCCAAGCGTACATTTCAAAATGCAAAGAAAAGATATAAAAAACCTACTGGGGTTCCTGCTGCTGACGGCCGTGCTGGGGTGCCTCCCGGGAGCTCGGAGCGGGTGGGCGGAGGCGCCGGTTTCCATGCCGGTCATGGCGGAGGGAAAGGAACGGGTCTGTCTGGATTGCCACCGCCGGCCGAACATCCAGACCAATGAAGGGGCCCTGGCTATTCAAGCCCTGTGTTTGGAGTGCCACGCCCGGGAAGGCCTGAAACGAAGCTGGGGGGATACGGCGGTTTCCTTGCAGGTAACCCCCGAATCCTTTATCGGCAATCGCCACCGGATGGTGGCCTGTATGGCCTGTCATACCGACGTGGCCCGCTCACCGCATCGGACCCGGGTGGGGGCCCAGTGCCTCTCCTGCCATACGGTCCACGGGGAAGGCGCGGCCCATGATCCCCATCTGCGGGTAAGCTGCCAGGCCTGCCACCGGCAGTCAAAGGCGGCGGTACTCAATAAATCCATAGACCGGGTGGTTCTTTCCCGGCTCGATGCCCGGGGGAGCCCCATGGCGCTGACCGACCATCGGCTGCCGGATACCCGAAGTACGGAGTTCTGTCAACGTTGCCATGTGCCGGGGAATAAAGTGGGGGCGGCAGCGGCGGTCCTTCCGGCGAAAAGCCTGCTCTGCCTGCCCTGCCACTATGCCCCGATCGCCGTCGGGCACCCCTTGTTCTGGGCGGCCCTGGTTATTTTTGGCCTGGGTCTCCTGTTGACGGGAATGTTCTGGCTCAGCGGGAGTGTCCAGGGAGAGGAAAAATCGATCCACCGAAAAATCAGCCTGGGTTCGGAAGCGGCTTGGTCCGTTGTCTTTTCCCGGGAGTTATGGCCCCTGCTCAAAACTTTCTTCTTTGATGTGTTGCTGCAGCGGCGGATTCTGCAGGAGAGCGTCAAACGCTGGTCCATCCACTCCTTGATTTACTACGCTATCCTGTCGCGGTTCGGGCTGGCTTTGTTGACCCATTTTTCCTATTTTTTTAAACCCGGCGGCGCGCTGGCCTATGCCCTGATCGACAAGAACCATCCCTTCGTGGCCCTGACCAATGACCTTCTGGGGTTGTTCATCCTAGCGGGTTTGGCGGCCTTGGTCATTCAACGGTTGGTCGTGAAGTCCCCTCAGGTCATTAGTGAATGGAAAGACAACTGGGCCCTGGTCATTTTGGGGGCCCTGGTGTTGGTGGGGTTTTTCCTGGAGGGCGCCCGTATCCTGGTAACCGGGATTCCCCCGGAAAAGGCGGCCTATTCGTTTGTGGGCTACCTGCTTTCCCGGTTATTTGCCTGGTTGCCGGCGGACTGGCCTGTTGCCTATGTGTACTTCTGGTATGCCCACGCCGTCCTGGGGGCGCTGCTGGTGGCCTATTTGCCTTACGGAAAGCTCAAGCATATTTTCGTGACGCCGCTGAGCCTGGTGTCGCAATATAAGAAGAAGGGATAACCTGGATTTTTCGCCACCGACGCTACAGATCGGGGCCAGATGGAAGAGGGAAGCAACTGCAAAGACAAAGACGTTTTCAGCCACAGATAAAATAGACAACTACAAGCCATAAAGAAGTGTTAGCTTTTTTTTTCAGTGGATGAATTGAGGAAGTAGAATGACAGAAGAAGTTCCGGTTGAAAACAACCTCCCGGCCAACCCATCGGGACCAATCCCCCCCGAGTCCGCCGCAACCGAGACGGAAACGCCTCCCGAGCCGGCCCGGGAGATTCCCCTCGCCAACCTGTCGGCCGCCCGGTTGATTCAGCTCGAGGCCTGCACCCGCTGCGGGGAATGCCTGAACTGGTGTCCCGTCCATGACCAGGATTCCCGAGAACAGATCATCCCTCGGAAGAAGATCGCCGATTTCCTGCACATCGTCAAAACCCAACAATCCCTGCTGACCCGGATCATGAAGCAGGGAAAGGTGGGCGAACCGATCAAGAAACTGTTGGGCGCGGTATTCCGCTATAAAGAAATCGGTCAAAATGAAATCGACGAATTCGTTCAGAATCTATACGAATGCTCCACCTGCGGGCAATGCCAGGTCGTCTGCCCGGCCAACATCGATACGGTCAGCCTCTGGGAAGACATTCGCCGCCTGGTCGTCACTGCCGGCTATGGGCCGCTGGAACCGCAGAAGGTCCTGGTGAAAAGCGTCAAGGCCTACGACAATCCCTGGCAGCAGCCCCGGGCGGGCCGCACCAAGTGGGCGCGCCGGGCGCAAAAAGACGGCCAGATTGCCGCCCCGCCCCGGGAAATCAAGAAGAACAAGGCGAAAGTCCTGCTCTGGCTGGGGTGTACCGCGGTCTATGACGTCAATGTGAAACAGATCGCCATCAGCACGATCAATATCCTCGAAAGCCTGGGCATCGACTACGGCTGTTTGGGGGGAGACGAGAAGTGCTGCGGCAGCGTGCTCCTGCGCATGGGAGATGCGGAATTCGAACGGATTGCCGGGGATAACCTTAAACAGCTCAACGCCTTGGGCATCGACACCCTGGTCAGCTCCTGCTCCGGATGTTTTAAAACCATCAAGGAAGACTATCCCAAGGTGGGAAAGCTGAACTTCGAGGTGCTCCATACCGTCGAATTTCTCCGGCGGCTGCTAGAAGATAAAAAACTACCCTTTGTTCAACCGTTGGAACGAAAGGTCACCTACCACGATCCCTGCCATTTGGGACGGGCCAGTGGCGTCTTTGAAGACCCGCGGGTGCTCATGGAAGCCATTCCGGGGCTGGAACTGGTCGAGATGTCCCGGAGCGGTCCCTACTCCCGCTGCTGCGGGGCCGGGGGCGGTCTGAAGTCCGGCTATCCGGATATTCAAAACAAAATGGCCCGGGAGCGGGTCAGGGAAGCGGAGGCCACCGGGGCTAGTGAACTGATATCGGCCTGCCCCTTTTGTTACGCCGGGTTGCAGGTGGGGATCAAGGCCCTGAATTCCCCGCTGGTCATGAAGGACCTGAGCTGCCTGGTCGAGGAATCGCTTATCCAGAAGGCCGGCTGATAAACGGTCCCGGATCCGCAAAAAGTTCCCCAAGCTGTCTTTGCGAGGAGTGAAGCGACGAAGCAATCCCCAAGAATTGGCTAGTTGTCATAGAACACTTGACATGGCTATAATTATAGCTATAATTTTTTTAAATTAAATCCTCATGGTCGGTGGGGCGACCGCGAGGCATGAAAATCCCGGGTAGGGGAGGCTTTAGCCTCCCCGTTTGGGCGACTAAAGTCGCCCCTACCCTAATGGAGAGAAGCTATGGAATCTTTTTTCGTCGTAAGGAAATCGAAAAGAGGGGTTAAGGAATGAACCGCAGGGTATCGGTGGCCGAGGCCAAAAATAAGCTCCCCGCCATCATCCATGATGTGGAAAAGGGTTCGGTGGTGGAGATCACCCGGTATGGCCGATCCGTGGCCTTTGTAGTCCCCCAAAAGGATTTTGAGCGGCTGCAGGAGAAAGGCGGGGGATTTTGGGAGGCCCTGGTCAAGGTTAGAAATATCATGAAGGCCGAGGGGATAGTTATGGAGGACCGCGATTTTTCCGACCTTCGGGATGCTTCGCCGGGACGCCCGGTCGATCTGGATTGAATGAAATATCTTTTAGACACCAACCTGATCTCCGAACTGAGTAAACTCAAACCTGATCGGAGGGTGGAAAAAAGATGCAGCCAGTACCGGCAGGAGCTGGCTACCGCCGCTCCGGTCTGGCATGAATTGCAGTACGGATGCCAGAGGTTGCCTCAATCCCGTAAAAGGGAACTATTGGAATTATTCCTGGAAGAGGTCGTTTCAAAAAAATTGTCGATACTCCCTTACGATGAACAGGCCGCCAGATGGCATGCTCTCGAAAGGGCGCGCTTATCCCTGACGGGTCGGACACCATCCTTTGCAGACGGACAAATTGCTGCCATCGCCGTTACCAATGGGCTGACGCTGGTAACCAGGAATCTGAACGATTTTCGTTTTTTCTCCGGACTGTTTTTGGAAAACTGGCATACCGCTTAAGATATTTTTTCCCTGGCTGAAGAGGGAAGGGGCCATCAAACCTTTTTGCAAATATGTGTATTGGGTCCCGGCGTCGGAAGCCGCAGGGTTGAGGTCGTCCCTGGACCGCAGCGGCCTGGAGGTGACCGAGGCCAAAAAGGCCGTCTGCCTGGCCCTGTCCCGGCGGGTGGTAGTCGGTCTGGTGGCCCCGGCGGCCTGGGACAACTATGATTTGTGCCGAAGACAATATTCCTGGTACCGCCAATCCCCCCGCCGGGGCCAGACCCTGGTTGTGAGCAGCCTCCCCCTGCCTGAACCGGCCCCGCCCCCGGAAGTTTTCCTCCGCAACTCCGCCTTCCGCCCGCCGCGCCTGCCTACATCGGAAGAACAATGGGCCCTGATTCACCGGGCCAGCTACCGGGAGGCCCGTCCGGAGGAATGGGAAAATATCGGGGCCGCGGACCGAGACGAGCAGGTGCGCTGGATGAAGGTCATGGGGCTCCAGGGGATGACCTTCGAAGACCTGTTTGTGGGACACTGCGCCAATCATGCCAATTTCATCGAACCAGCCTATCAGGTCCCGGAGGACGGACGGCCCGTGCCGTACTCGCTGGGCAAGACCCGCACGGTCTGTTCGGCCTGCCTCGAGTTCTATAATATCATCGGAGCATCCTTCCAGAAAAAATATGTGGTCCCTTGCCCGGGGGCGGTGCTGTTCGCCGGGATGGTTCCCAATCACTATTATGAGGTGATTAGTCCCTGAGAAGGGACCGGTTCATCTGGTTTGTCCCTGAAAAGCGCCGGTTTAATCGTACTTAGGTGTTACCAAGATGATAGGGTAAAAACCTATAGACAAGGACCCCATATTCAATAATAATGGTAGCTTATTCAGAAAAATTAAGTGCACAATACAAAGAGTTAGGTGTTCCCGGACTCGATGGGGGTAGGGGGGAGTTGAAAAACGTGCCTCCGAAGGTAAGGGAATTGGTAGCTGAGTTGGAGCGCGCAGGGTTTGTCGAACGAGGAGGGAAGGGAAACCACCGGAACTTCGTCCATCCCCAGGTGGCTAAACCGGTCACTATATCGGGTTCCCTGGGTGATGACGCCAAGCATTATCAAGTTCGCACAGTGAAGCTCGTCATTGAGGAGTCGAAAAAATGAAAGACAGTGCCAGATACGCCAAGATCGTCGAATGGTCGGAAGAGGATCAGTGCTATGTCGGGAGTTCTCCCGGGCTGGTGTTCGGAGGATGCCACGGCCCGGACGAGAAAGCGGTGTTCGACGAGCTCTGTGAGATCGTCGAGGAAGCTGTTTCTCTGTACCGCAAGGACGGGAAACCCCTTCCGCCCCCTACTTCGGGACGAGACTTTGCCAACAAGATGCAAAACGCCGCGTGATTCGGAAAAACCAACCCCAGTATGTGGTGCTTTCGGAAGAGCGCTATCACGAGTTGATCCGGACAGAGCAGGAAGCCTATAATGGCCGGGTCCGCTCAGCCCTGCAGAATGTCAAGCGGGGGGAAGTACGGTCATTTAAGACTGCAGACGACCTGCTGAAAGCCCTGGACGTCGACGAGATCGCCTAGTGTACGCCATCGTCACGCCGCATCAGTTTCTCCGACAGGCTCGTAAATTTCTTAAAAAGCACGCCGACCTGAAATCACGCTTTGCCGAGGTGCTGAAAGATCTGCAATCGGACCCGTTTCAGCCCCACCTGGAATTGCATCCCTTGGGCGGCAAACTTGCCGGTTGTCAGGCCGTAGCCCTATGAACGGTATTCCTGAATACTTAGTGTTACCAGACAAGGTCAATGCCCTGACCGCTAAAAGGACAGATGGGGGGCGAGCTTTTGACAGGATGATAGTTGAATACCTTGTCGAAGGCATAAACCCCATGTCTGACGCGGACACGTGGAGCACTCGTCTAGGGATGAGCAGGGAGCTTTCGGATGATTACCCGAGCTTCAAAGAAGCGACTCCTATTGACGGGGTTCTCTCCAGGTTTCTATGTCACTTTGTACGCACAAACTCCATTCATGTCCTCTCCGGGAATAACGGCCAGGTCTTAACTTCGACAAGTTACAAAGACTACTTGGGTCATGAGCCGGCAGAGGAATATGCCGATCTAATGCTACCGTGTCTTTTCAAAGAACTCGTCCTCTTTAGACAGGATGTCAAACCGTTACTATCAAGAAATAAGGAAGTACTATCGACAAAACAGACCATTTACCGACATAAAAAGCACAACTGAGGCTCCGGCATTTGGCATCAGAGAATCAATGAAAATCTGGGACCACACGGGTAAGGAACTGGACGCAATCGAGAAAAAACCGTAAGAGAATCCCTTTTAAAAAGCTTAATGACTTAGCCGATATAGAAAGGTGTACGGTTAACGCTATGGTACCAAAACTCATAAAGGCCTATAAAGGGTAAAAGATATGGACCCCAAGGATCATGGAGTACTCCGGCGGCTTAAACATTCCATAAAGGGCAGGGTCCAATTGTCGGGAATGATCCTCTTTGGCTCCCGCGCCAGGGGGGACGCCGAATCCGATTCGGACATGGATGTACTGGTGGTTCTTGATGGACCGGTCTCTAAACAGTCCCGGAGAATCGTCTCCGATAACGCCCGGGAAGTCGGGTTTGAGGCCGGGATTGTAGTCGTGCCCATCGTGGTTTCACGTGAAAGATGGGAAAACGGACCCGAACAGGCATCCTTGCCGGCCATGGCGGTTAGGGAAGAAGGGGTATCGATATGAAGGACCAGAACCGATGAGCGAGTATCAGTACTATGAATTCCAGGCGGTAGATCGGCCGTTGACGCCGGAGCAGATATCGGTACTGCGGGCCTACTCCTCCCGTGCCCAGATTACGGCGAGCAGCTTTGTCGTGGTCTACAATTATGGCAGCTTCAAGGGTAATCCGGAAAAGTGGCTGGAGCAATACTTTGATGCTTTCCTTGTACCTTGCCAATTGGGGTTCTCACCATCTTATGTTGGGACTACCCATAAAACTGTTCGATCCAGAGACCATAGAACCCTACTCTGAGGGTGAAACCCTGTCCTGTCATTCGAAAGGGGACAAAGTCATTCTGACTTTTCAGTCCGAGGATGAGGATGGTGAATGGGCCGGTGGAGAGGGCTGGCTGGCATCGCTTTTGCCGATACGGGCCGATTTGTTGTCCGGAGATTATCGCGCCCTATACCTTGGCTGGCTGGGCGATGTGCAATCGGAGGAGATCGATGATGACGAGTTGGAGCCACCTGTTCCGGGTGGTCTAAAAACCCTTAACGCCTCCCTGGATCGACTTGCCGATTTCCTGCGTCTCTCCAGGGACCTCATTGCGGCGGCAGCGGAAGCCAGTCCCGGCGAGCAGGCTATCGGCTTATCGCAGGAAGAATTCGGAAAGTGGGTTCTGAGTCTACCGAGTCAAGAAAAAGATAGGCTCCTCTTACGCCTGGTCGAGGGGGACAACCCGCATTGCCTGGCGGAACTTCGACAACAAGCCAGGCGGGAGCTGCGCGGGGATATAAAGCCGGTCGAAGGACCCCGAAGGACTGCCGGTCAGATCAGGGCCCGGGCCGAAATTCTGGCTGCGGAAAGGAAAAGGATTGAGGCCGAAAAGAAGGCCCGTGATTTGGCCAGGCGCAAAAGGAGGAGGCTGAAAAACGAAAAAAGTATCTCGAGTCTCTGGTCAACAAGGAAGGTATTCTTTGGAACAAGGTGGAAGAACTCATTGCCACCAAACAACCGAAACGATATGATGAGGCAGTCTCCCTCTTGCGGGATTTGAAAGACCTCGCTGAATTTCAAAACCGGAAGGATCTATTTAATTCCCGGGTGTTGGATTTGGTCAAGGCACATTTAAGAAAGCCCACCCTGGTGGACAAGATAAATCGAGGGAAGATCCTGGAGGGAATTGTGAAGGAAGGAAAATAGCTGGTTATGAAACTGAAGCTACCTTTCATGGGCTTGGCGGTTGTTTTTCATATTGCTGATTCAGGGGATACCCGAAGGCGCCGATAAAAAGCCGATCCGGATAGCCTATCTTGCAGAATGACATCCACCACCTGCCCTGCTGGGTGGCCCTGGAAAAGGGGTTTTATTCCCGGGAAGGACTGGAAGTCCAGGTGGCCGGGGTCTTCAAAGCCGGGCCGGAACTGATGAGCGCCTTCTGCCGCCGGGGCCCTGGACGCAGGCTATGTGGGCGAAGCGCCGGCCACCACGGCGGTGGCCAACAAAGCCGCCAGGGTGGTGGTCCTGGCCCAGGTCAACGTCGAGGGCTCGGCCCTGGTGGTAAAAAAGGATTCTCCACTTCAAAAAGTGACGGACCTGGCGGGGAAAAGCGTGGCCATTCCCGGACACGCCACGGTCCAGGATTTTCTATTTAAGAAAGCATTATTAAACAACAAAATGGACCAAAAGCGGTCAAGACCCTGGTGATCAAGCCCCCGGAAATGATCGGGGCCTTGCGTACCGACCAGGTGGAGGCCTTTATCGCCTGGGAACCCTTTCCGGCCAAGGCCCAGACCATGGAAGTGGGACGGGTGCTGGCTTATTCCCGGGATATCTGGAAGGACCATCCCTGCTGCGTGCTGGCGGTGGAGGCCAAATTTCTGGACGCCCAGCCCGACTCGGCCAAAAAACTGGTCCGGGCCCATGTGAAGGCCACGGATTTTATTCGGCAGAATCCGGAGGAGGCCGTCAAAATCGGGGTCAAATACACCGGACTGGATGAAAAAACCATTGCCTTGGCCTTGAAAAATGTCCGTTACACCTATCAACTCAGTGTGGAAGGGGAAAAAGAATATGTGGATTTCCTCTCCCAGATGAAATACATCAAGGTGGAAAACCCTCAGGCTTTCGTCCGGGAATTTCTAAAGCCGGAGATCCTGGCTGAAGTCTTGAAGAAGTAATCTATTCCATAACCATGAAATATGAAAAATTTCTATTACCCCTGGGGTTGATCGTTCTTTGGCAATTGGTCTCTATCCTGGAGATCGTCCCCCGGTTCAAGCTCCCCGCTCCCCTGGAGATCCTGGCCGGCTTAAAGGAACTCGTCCTGGAGGGCATGCCTCCCGGCCATCTGTTGCATAATCATGTGTTGTATAGCTTATACCGCGTCGGACTGGGTTACCTGGCCGCCGTAGTGCTGGCCATCCCTTTTGGGCTGGTTTTGGGCTGGTCCGAAAAGGTCAGGGGGCTGGTCAGGCCGGTTATCGAAGTCATCCGGCCCATTCCCCCTTTGGCCTGGATTCCCATTGCCATTCTCTGGTTCGGCATCGGCATTCAGGCCGCGGCCTTTATCATTTTCCTGGGCGCCTTTTTCCCCATCCTCCTGAATACCATCTCCGGGGTGTTGTCCATCAACCCCACCCTGGTGGAGGCGGCCCGTACCCTGCAGGCCAGAGAGCGGAATATCTTTCTCCAGGTACTCCTGCCCGGCTCCGTTCCCTCCATTTTTGTGGGATTACGGATCGGCATCGGGATCGGCTGGATGACTTTGGTGGCCGCGGAGTTCACCGGTGTCCGGGAGGGCTACGGATTGGGGTATATGATCATGACCGCCCGGGACATTCAGCGGCCGGATGAGATCCTGGCCGGCATGCTGGTCATCGGGTTGATCGGACTCCTGATTGATGTGGGTCTCCGGCAGCTTGAGGCCAAAATGATTCCCTGGAAGTGAAAGGTCCCCTTTTGTCTTTAGCGCTCAGTAAACTTACCAAAAGCTATCCCGGAAAGAACCCGGGGGAAACCATCCCGGTACTCCAGGACCTTTCCTGCTGTTTTGAGTCCGGTCAGTTTATTTCTTTTATTGGTTCCAGCGGCTGTGGGAAGACGACCCTCTTGAAAATATTGTCCGGCCTGGAGAAAGCCACTTCGGGAAAGGTCGTGCTGAATGACCGGGAACTTCTTCCCGGGACCGAGGGCATCGGATTGGTCTTTCAGGAATATGCCCTTTTCCCCTGGAGGACTACCCTGGAGAATATCCAATTCGGTTTGGAGATGCAGGGTATCGTTAAAGCGGACCGGGAACGATTGGCCGGGAAGTACTTGTCTATCTTCGGCCTTTCCGGTTTTGAACACCATTATCCGCGGGAATTATCCGGCGGCATGCAACAGCGGGTGGCCATTGCCCGGACCCTGATCATGAATCCGCGGGTGGTCCTCATGGACGAACCCTTTGCTTCCCTGGACAGCCAGACCCGGAACGATATGCAGGAATTTCTTCTGTCCATCTGGCAGAAAAGGGGGGAAACGATCCTTTTTGTAACCCACAACGTGGATGAGGCGGTTTTCTTAAGCGATCAGATCGTGGTGTTGACTCCCCGGCCGGCCCGGATTGAGACCATTTTGAAGGTGGAATCACCCCGGCCCCGGGATCGAACCGATCCGGAATTCAATACCCTGCGCCGGACCATCCTTAATCTGCTCAAAGTTCAAAGATCCCAGATAAAAGAGAGGGCCGGGAATCAATTAGAATTGGGTGTTAACTTGAACCGTTGAACCTTGGGGAGAACTTTTTTGGCCACCGACAAAACAGAAATAAATTTCAAGGCCACTAAGCATCTGGTTACCGAACTGCAAAGCCTGGGTCTGCGGATCCAAGAGGGTCTCCTACAGCGAAATGGCGGGGCCGGTCCTGCTGAAGGGGGGACCATCATCATCCAAGGGCGGGCGGTTTCGATTCCGGTCAGCGGACATTACGTCCCTCATTCTCCCTATACCTTGAAGCGCACGGGAAATCGATATGGGATTTTCAGACATGGAGAATTTAGAAACACGGTAGAACCGGTCTCGCGTCCGGCCTTTTATGAACTTCAAACTCCGGAAGGGGTTCCCTATAAAAAAATCGCGTTGCTCCATGGCCGGGATTGCCTGGCCACGACGGTGTTGCAGACCTGCGACCACTGGCCATCCCAACGGCAGTGCCGTTTTTGTGGAATAGCGGTTTCTCTTCGGAACCAATCCACACTCCCCAGCAAAACTCCGGACCAGGTAGCCGAAGTGGCCCGGAAGGCCAAGGAACTGGACGGGATCCGGCAGGTGGTCCTCACCACCGGAGCGGCGTCTTCACCGGGGGAAGAGGTTCAGCTCCTGTCCCGCTGCGCGACCGCTATCAAGACAGGCTACCGGCTTACCCGTTCAGGCCCAATGCCTTCCCCCCTCGGATCCGGAGTCCCTGCTTTTATTAAAGACGGCGGGGGTGGATACCATCGGCCTTCATATTGAAAGTTTTGACCGGGAGGTCCTGGCACGCCTGGCCCCGGCCAAAGCGGCTATCGGCCGGTCAAGGTATGTCAAGGCCTGGAAGGAGGCGGTGGAGCTCTTCGGGCCCAACCAGGTCAGCAGTTTCCTGATCGTCGGCCTGGGTGAGGAGCAGGATTCGATTATCCAGGGCAGCGAACGGTTGGCCGATCTGGGGGTCTTCCCTTTTGTGGTTCCACTCCGTCCGATCCCCGGATCAGCAATGGAGAAAGCTGTGCCTCCGGATCACGGGATCATAACGGAAATCTACGAAAAGGTGGCGGAGATTTTAAGCAGAAAAGGGCTGTCCTCGAAAAAGAGTTTGGCCGGCTGTGTCCGCTGCGGGGCCTGTTCGGCCCTGCCTTTTTACGAACAGCCGGTCGAACGAATCGTTTGCCACCCCTCCCGGACCCGCCGGGAGTTGGCCAAGGCGGCGGCGATTCGTCATCAGGTCTTTGTGGACGAGCAGCGGCTCTTTCAGGATACGGATGCCGACGAAAACGATGGGGAAAGCACCCATCTGATCGCTGAGATGGAAGGGCAAATTATCGGCACGGTGAGGGTCTTCCCGGTGGAAGGAAACGGCCACTGGATCGGTGGGAGGTTGGCCATTCAAAAGGAATGGCGGGGTTCGGGAGCCGGTGAACTTCTGGTCAGGGAAGCCATGCGTTTTGTGAAAAGTAAAGGCTGCACGGCCTTTACCGCCCGGATTCAGGAAGAAAACATCCCCTTTTTCGTCCAGGTCGGCTGGCGGCCCGCGGGTCGTCTACACGAATATCGCGGGCGGATACATCAACAGATGAAGGCGGACCTGTCGGCGCTATGACCAGGCCGACGGCCTTTAAGGATGGTCCTGATTAAAATAGGCGCTCTGTTCTTTCGACAACTGGGTTTGGTCGACCTGAAAAAGTTCAATCAGGACGTTGTCCGGCGCCAGGACCGTGATGTATTTCCAGAATCCAAAGTCCGTTATCCCTTTCTTTAAGGGCACCCCCCCGGCGGCGAGTTTTTTGACCATCTCCTCCAGGTTGTCGGTTTGAATACCAATGTGGTGGATATTCCCCCGGACTGGATTCTTCGGGGCCTGGTCATAAAAGTGAAGCCTCCCCCGACCGATGCTCAGGAAAACATTTCTGGATCCCGCCATCTCCAGGTCCATCACCACCCGACCGTCAAAATATTCCGAATAAAATTGGATAGTTTTGTTTAGGTCCGAAGCAAATAAATGGGTATGGTGTAAATGACAAGTCATACGATCCCCTCCGATTCCCATTAAAATTTCCGCCTGAGGGCTAAATCTAGCAACCCGGGAGGATCCCTGTCAAAGGGTTTATTTGCTTAAAAAAATAATTTGATAAATAGTTTTTCAAATGATAATAGTTCTCAAAGCATCAAAGACGATTGGGGGAAAGATATTCAATTGAAGAAAGTGCGCATTTTGGGGACAGGATCCTTTATTCCCGAACGGGTCGTCCCCAACGCTTATTTCGAAGGCCTGGTAAATACCTCCAACGAATGGATCGTCAGTCGGACCGGAATTAAAGAACGAAGGATGGTTCTGCCCGGGCAGGCCCTGAGCGATCTCGCGGTCCCGGCCGCGGAAAAAGCCCTGGAAATGGCGGGCGTTTTCCCGAAGGAACTGGACCTGATTATTATCGGCACCTCCACGGCGGATATGCCCTCTCCTTCCGCGGGCTGCATAGTCCAACACCGGCTCGGGGCCAAAAAGGCCGTGGCTTTTGATATCAATGCCGCTTGCCCGGGATTTATATACGGGCTGGCCGTGGCCCAGAAGTTTATGCAGGACGGATCCCATCAACGAGTCTTAGTGGTGGGGGGGGAGATCGTCTCGCACCGAACCGATTTTGAGGATCGAAATACTTGCGTGCTTTTTGGAGACGGGGCTGGAGCGGTCGTTCTGGGGCAGCACACCCGAAAAGGGGAGGGAGAACTCCTCTCCACCCGGATCTATTCCGATGGCGACCTTTGGGGACTCCTGAATGTCCCCGGTGGCGGCTCGCTCAACCCGCCGACCCATGAGATGATCGACCGGCGACTCCAATACGTTAAGATGAAGGGCAATGAGGTCTTCAAACATGCCGTCCGTTCCATGGCGGAAGCCTCGAAAGCCGCCCTGGAAGAGGGTGGAATGCTCCGGCCGGCAGATCGATTGGTTTATTCCCCACCAGGCCAATCTTCGGATCATCGAGGCCGTGGCCAAGCTGATGGAAGTTCCCCTGGAAAAAGTGATCCTGACCGTTCAGAAGTACGGCAACACCTCGGCGGCCACCATTCCCACGGCCCTGGATGAAGGGGTCCGCTCCGATCGGATCAAACGAGGCGACCTGGTTCTGACTACCTCCTTTGGGGCCGGTTTTACCTGGGGGGCCTCCCTTTTTCGTTTTTAACCGCTTATTGAAATCTGTCCTTTAATAAAATTTCTTAATTAGAAAGAGGGGGAAGAAGATGGAGATTAAGGGTGGGGTAGCCGTGGTCAGCGGCGGGGCTTCCGGTTTGGGGGAGGCCACGGTGCGCTTTTTAATGAGGAGAGGGGCCAAGGCGTCGATCCTGGATTTTGCCCAGGATCGGGGGGAAAAAGTAGCTTCTGATTTAGGTGGAGATGCACTGTTCTGTAAAACCGATGTGACGGATGAGGCCAGCGTGAAGGAGGCCATTTTCAAAACCATGGAGGTTTTCGGTGCTATCCATTTCGTGGTGAACTGTGCCGGTGTGGCCACTCCCGGCAGGGTGCTGGGAAAAGAGGGGCCGATGGACATCGCCCGGTTCAATCAGGTAATTCAAATCAACCTGATCGGCACCATGAACGTGATCCTCCTGGCCGCCGAACAGATCAATAAAAATCAACCTAACGAGGACGGTGAAAAGGGCGTGATGGTCAATACCTCTTCCGTCGCGGCCTTTGAAGGCCAGTTCGGTCAGGCGGCTTACGCCGCCTCCAAGGCCGGGGTGGCCGGTATGACCCTGCCTATTGCCAGGGAGTTCGCCAACTATGGGATTCGAATCGTGACGATTGCCCCCGGGTTGTTTGAAACCCCCATGATGGCCGGCATGTCTCCTCAAGTCTATGAGTCCCTGGTCAATATGACGCTTTTTCCGAAACGTCTGGGACGGCCGGTGGAATTCGCCATGCTGGCGGCCCAGATCATTGAAAACCCCCTCTTGAATGGGGAAGTGATCCGTTTGGACGGCGGATTGAGGATGGGGGCGAAGTAAGGCCGGTTGTAGGATGTTGAATACCGGACGAAGGAACTGTGAATAGGAGGCGTGCATGAGGGAGGTTGCGGTAGTGGGGGCGGCGATGACCAAATTCGGCATTTCCCGAAAGAGCAACCTGGAGATGTTTGCCGAAGCGGGCCTGGAGGCTATTGGACAATCCAACCTGGAACCCAAGGCGCTGCAGGCCCTGTTTTTCGGCAACTGTCTGGGTGATTTTGAGGAGGGACAACTGCATATGGCGCCCTTTGCCCACGCGGAGCTCGGCCTGCCCGTATCGGCCCCGGCCACCCGTTTCGAATCGGCCTGTGCCACGGCCACAGTGGCCATACGCCATGCGGCCCTGCTGGTGGCCTCCGGGGTTTACGACCTGGTCCTGGCCGGGGGTACCGAACGGGCCGCCCGAATGGGCACGCCTCTGGCCACCCGGACCTTCGCCATGGCTTGCCAGGCCCAGTACGAGTCGGCGGTGGGGCTGACTTTCCCAGGGGTCTTTGCCATGGCTACCCATCTGTACGCCCACAAGTATGGTATCCCCCTGGAGGTTCTAAAGAGGAACATGGCAGAGGTGGCGGTCAAAAATCATTCCCACGGATTCCTGAATCCCAAAGCCCATTTTCAGAAAATAATTCAGGCGGAAACGGTGCTGACCGGAATGATGGTGGCCGATCCCCTGCAGTTGTTGGATTGCTGCCCTTTTTCTGACGGCGCGGCGGCGGTGGTCATCGCGGAGGCCGGGACGGCCCGCAAGCTGACGAAAAAACCCGTTTATATCGTCGGGATGGGCCAGGCCTCGGCCGGACCATTATACCGCCAGCAGGACCTGACTCGGGTCAAGGCCCGGGAGACCTCGGTTCAGGCCGCCTATGAGCAGTCAGGACTGACTCCCCGGGATATCGATGTGGTGGAACTCCACGATTGTTTTACCATCGCCGAAATCCTGGCCTTGGAGGGTTTGGGTTTTTACGATTTCGGACAAGCCCATGACTCGGCGGCTAAAGGGGAAACGACCTTCAAGGGCCGGGTGGTGGTTAATCCATCGGGGGGACTCAAGGCCAAGGGGCATCCGATTGGGGCCACCGGCGCGGCCCAGGTGGTGGAGATCGTAGAACAACTGCGCGGGGAAAGTGGCGCCCGCCAGGTGGCTGGAGCCCGGGTGGGGTTGGTGGACACCCTGGGCGGAGATTTTGGAACAGTCTGCAACCTCATTCTCAGGAGTTGAAGATGGAATATCCCTTAACATTTGAGCAATACCAGCAGGGCCTGAGGGAGGGAAAATTATTGGGGTTGCACTGCCCATCCTGCGGGACCTACACCGTTCCCCCTCAAGCAGTCTGCCGAAACTGCCGAGGGCCAAACTTGTTTCCGGCGGAGATTAAAGGGGAGGGCGCGATCCGCACCTTCACGGTCATCCGGGTAGCCCCGGAAGGGAAACAACCCCCCTATGTTCTTGCCCTGGTCGAGCTGGAACAGGGACCCTGGGTGATGGGGTTGATTGTGGATAGAGACCCGGAAACGGCAGATATGGGACTCATCGGAACCAAAGTCCGCTTGAGTCCGTATCCGGTTAAAGGTTCCCTCGACCCGGGAGAGATCCAAGTCCTGGAATTCAACCTGATTGCTGACTGAAAACTCTTTTGTCTTTCAATAGGTTAATCTCGAAGGGCTGGTCTGCTACCCTTCCAGGCCCTTGATTAAGTCAAGAACTTGACGGATTAGAGGTCTATTGGGCTAAAGACCTTTTTTTCCAACGCCCTTTCGGCCTGTTTCCGGTTGGTGATGTCGAAAAAATTGCCCAGAACCATCGGCCGGCCGTCATATTCGATCCGATCTTTTTAGCGCCTTCTCCAAGTGCCTCCGCTCGGATATATCGGTCTTGAAATTCAAGACTGAGGGTTTATCTCTCCTGATTCGGAAAAATCCGACTTTTCTTTCTTTTCCAAATTTTCTGAAAAAAGACAGTTGGTCCGCTCCTTACCGGCCTTATCGGTAAAACGGGCAATAAAATAAAAGCGGTTTGGAAATCTTTTCGTTTTAGCCCGACCCGGGTGATCGGGGGAACGATTTCGAGCGGTTTATCCCACCTCCGCAAAAGGCGAGGCAGGATTTAAGGTTGTCCGGGAAATGCCGATAAGAGTACTAAGCAAATAAGGGGAGAGCACCTCAACGGAATTACACCTAATTAAACGATCATGAATAATTTCAATCAGTTTCGCGAAAACTTCAACCCGCTGAAGCGACTGATGGGCGGGTTGGCATTTTTCTTTTCTTTGGCTTTTATCACTTTGCTTTCCCTCGGGCCGAGGGAGTGTTTTGGTGAATTGATCCAAACCGGCAGTCAAGATTGGAAAGCGGATATTGCCATAACCTTCAGCCCGGACATGGCTGCGCGGGAAGCAGGGATAGTTCAGAAGATTCGGCAAACCCTCCAGGAGCAGGTTCAATCACACCGGGTAGCCTATCATGTATCCCGGAGTCCGGAAAGAAATGCCGGCTTCACCTATACGATCACTCTCCAGGGAAACGAGGGGTTGGATCAGTTTAGAAAAGTGATTCATGTCGTCGCTGATCCGACCCTCCCGTTGGCCGACGGCCCGGTGGCTCTGGAACTGATGGGCAGGGTCAAAAAAGGGGAGTCCATCCCGGTGATTTTGGAAAGCAATCCCTCGACCGGGTTTATCTGGGAACTCACGGCTGCGAATGCCCAACAGGTCCTTCAGCAGGGGAATGCCGTTTTCGAGTCCAAGAGTGATCTATTGGGTGCCCCCATGACCCAGATTATCTATCTGGAAGGACAGGAGGATGCGGAAACCTCGGTCCAGTTTACCTACCGCCGGCCCTGGTTGGGCGATCAGGTCCCTAAAAGAAAGACTACCATTCAGGTTCCTGAGATCGCCCTGGTGGCCGACTTAGGTAATCCCAACCCCCCATTGATGCGCCCGGCAGCCCTGGTTACCACTACCCCAGGAGAGGAAATCGCCTCCGGTTCGCTGCAATTGTCGTCTTTCTTTGATTGGCGCAGCGTGAACGGGCAGAATTATGTATCACCTGTCAAAAATCAGGGATCCTGCGGGAGCTGTTGGGCCTTCGGTACCGTAGCACCCTTGGAGGCCAAGCTGTTGATCAGCGGGGGGGAATTAGCCGATCTTTCCGAGCAATATCTGCTTTCCTGCAACGACAGCGGTTGGAGTTGCGATGGCGGCTGGTGGGCCCACGATTATCACAATGACAAAAAGGTGTCCGGTGAACTCGAAGCGGGATCGGTACTGGAAACCCTTTTACCCTATACCGCCAGCGACACCGTCTGCAATCCTCCTCATGCCCATTACCAGAAGATTGAAAGCTGGAAGTATGTGGGCAATTCTTACGGGGTGCCTTCGGTGGAAGCCATTAAATACGCCATCGCCACCTACGGGCCGGTCGCTGCGGCTGTTTGCGCCGGTTCGGCCTTCTCCAGTTATCGCTCGGGGATTTTTTCCAGCGATGAAAAAAATGTTTGCAAGACCGGGCAGGTCAACCATGCCGTGGTGCTGGTTGGGTGGGACGATGCCACCGATACCTGGATCATGAAGAATTCCTGGGGAACCGGCTGGGGTGAGTCCGGTTATATGCGAATAAAAAGAAATGTTTCCAATATCGGCTATGCGGCCAATTACGTGGTCTATACGTCCAGTCCTCCGCCGTTACCTCCAACGCCTCCGCCGTCTCCGCCGCAAACCGCAGTCACCCATTGGGTCTATTTGCCGGTGGTTTTGAACGATAAAGGCGCCTGCCAGCAAATTGTTTGCAACGGGGATTTTGAAAATGGGCCGGATGGGACCTGGGCCATCACGTCCGGCAATTCCTGGTCGGAATTTATAATTGTCAATTTATCCGATTATGATATTTCTAATCATAGCGGTAATTATGCCGTCTGGTTGGGTGGAGATCCTGCTGAGGTCGCCACTGTCACCCAACACATCACTGTCCCGGGGGATGCCACCGAGCTCAGTTATTGGTATTGGATCGACTCCAACGACAATATTGGGGGAAGTACGGGGACGGTTTACTTGGACGCTACCTCTATAAAAACCTACGATTTGAACCAGGTAACTTTGGGCTGGACGAATGAAAGGGTAGCTATTCCGGCAAATTTTCGGGGTAAAGCCTTGGATTTGACTTTCAAGGCAGAAATCGCCCCTGATTCTACCGGAACATTTATCAGCAGCTTCCTGCTGGATGATGTGTCCATCCTGGTGGGGGCCCAGTCGCCGCAGTCGCTGCAAGGCTCAGGCGAGATTCCTAAAACCAGGATGCCGTTTTCTCCCGGGATAAGAAAGTCCGCCCGGCCATCGGCGAAGATAGGCCGATAAAACTTCTAAAGCCCCATTGAGGATCAGCCACTCCGGTCTATTGAAGCCTCCGATCGCGCAAACGATTTTGTTAGAATATTTATCACTTGCCCACCCCACGCCTGCAGGGCTGTCCGACGGAATGTCGGATTTCCTGCAGGTCCTTCATCAAACCCTTTCCGGAGTCGTTGATGCGCCACAGGGTAAATCGGATTTTTTTGACTTGCCTCTAGATCTCCTCTAAGGGAATGCCAGGGGACTTCCCTCTTGACGGTGGCGATTATGATCATTAAACTATGGTGATAAAATGGGGTGGTTTTTCCTTTTGGGGGATTACCTATCCAAAAGTGACACAGTACCATTAATAGTATCGGGCCACTATGGAAGGAGTGCTTCAGCGTGTCCATATCTAATCCTATTTTCGCTCCTTTATTTGTGAGGATTACCATTCTGATTTTAACATTTTTTGGGGTGGCTTCCGGTTCTCCGGCTCACAGCCAAACCGCAGCCCGCTTTTTGTCCGATCAGCATTGGGAAGCGGAGGTCCAAATTGTTTTCAGCCCGGGAGTGAGGGGTCGGGAAGCTAACATCGATCGGCTTTTGGCCGATCAACTCTTGGGGAAACTCAAGACCCAGAGGGTTACCCCTAACCTCCGGAAACAGGTCGGCCCGGAAGGTCGTTTGACCTATGAGATCCAGCTTCAGGGAACCGAGGGTTGGGGGCAGTTTCGAAAGGCCTTGTTCCTGGCTACTGATCCAACCCTGCCGTTTACTGATGGCCCGTCCTTGCTGGAATTGAGGGGAAGCGTCAAGTCCGGTGAACCTCTGGAATTAATCCTGGAATCCAATCTGGCCAGCGGTTATGTCTGGGAAATTCAAACCCTGGAGGCGCTGAAATTGAAACCGGGGGAAGCGGTGCAATTTCAATCTTCGGGAAGCAGGTTGGGGGGAGCCGCCCGACAAATTATTTCTCTGGAAGGGGTGACGGAGGGGGAAACCGCCGTTCGGCTCCTCTACCGGCGACCCTGGATCGAACCCCAAGCCCCCCAAATGGAGATCACCCTCCAGGCGGCTGAGATCTCCCTGATTTCCGATCTGAGCAATCCAGAACCGCCTATCAATCAACCCCGTTTCTCCACTGACCGGAAAGCCCCGCTATCCGGAACGCCGGCTCTAGGACTCCCCACCTCCTTTGACTGGAGGGATTCCGGGATACTCACCCCGGTCCGGGACCAGGGAAATTGCGGGAGTTGCTGGGCCTTCGGCACGGTCGGCCCCTTTGAGGCCAATCTGAAATGGAAAAGCAGCTTGACCACGGACCTCTCGGAGGAATTCCTGCTTTCCTGTAACACCGACGGGTATAGTTGCAACGGCGGCTGGTGGGCTCATGAATACCATTCTAATCAAACCGCCATCAATCAGACCCAGCCCGGGGCTGTTTTGGAGGCGGATTTTCCCTACGTGGGTGCCTCCCAATCCTGTAACCGGGTGTTCAGCCACCCCTACCGGCTGATAAACTGGAGTTATGTGGGCAATGATTCCAGCATCCCGGCCGCGGAAGCGATCAAAAATGCCATCTACAGTTATGGGCCGGTGGCCGTAGCGGTCTGTTCCGGCCCGAAGATGCAGGGCTACCGGGGAGGCGTTTTTAGTACTGACGAAAGAAATTATTGCGGCGGCGGGGTCAACCATGCCGTGGTGCTGGTAGGCTGGAACGATGTTGAAAACACGTGGATTATGAGAAACTCCTGGGGGGCCTCCTGGGGCGAGGGAGGCTATATGCAGATTACCCGGGGCACTTCCAACATCGGCTATTCGGCCAATTATGTGATTTACTCCGCGCCCTTCACGGCCTCCCAGTGGCTCTATTTCCCCCTAGTCGCTAATAACTCGGGGGGGACGACGCCTTCCGCCGCCCTTGGAAACGGTGATTTTGAGTCCGGGCGTGACGGCACTTGGCAGGAGTCATCCAGCAACGGGTACCTGCTGGTTATGACTCCGGTCGAAGGACTACAGATCACCCCCCATAGCGGCACTTGGGCGGCCTGGCTGGGAGGGGCCGATTTCGAGATTTCCGTCTTATCCCAAAAGATCAAGGTTCCCGATACTGCGCAGACCCTCAGTTTTTGGTACTGGATCGGTTCGAATGATCTCTGCGGTTATGATACCGCCGGAATCTTCCTAGGGACTCAGAATCTTAAAGGATATGATTTATGCGCCGATCAAAACACCAACGGGTGGGTTCAGGACACAGTCAATTTATCGGGGTATAGGGGACAGACGCTGGATCTGACCTTTAAGGTGGTAACCGATGAAGGGTATACCAGTAATTTTTTCGTGGACGACGTGGCCATCTCCACCACCAGCGGGGATCCGGTGGTCATCAAATCATCGCCCTCGGAGGGGGCCCCCGTAAATAGGCCGACGACGCCGAAGAGGCGATAGGGGATGAATAATTACAGAGTTACCCCATCCCAGCCGGCCAGACGGGCCAGAAGCCACCAGAAGGCGATTCCCTTGCGGTAGCAGTTGAACTCGTGAGAATGGGCGCAGGACCCGAGGGGAGGCAGGTTGGTGCAGTCGGCTGGGTGGGCGCTGCACCAGGCGGAACACCAGTTGCAGCCGTCGCTTTCATTGGGATAATAGGTCCCGTCCGGGGCGTAGCTTTCGATGTCGGCAAAATCGAAGAGGATTTTGTTGTGGGTCCGGACATAGCTCCGGATTTGATCGTTGCGTTGATATAGGTCGCCGCTAGGACCGCTTCCCACCAGATGGCCGGTCATGTAGACAAAACGGACATTTGGAAATTCATTCTCCAACTGGTTCATCAAATTCAAATAGGTTTCTATATCGGCCGGGTTGGAGGTATCTGCCTGTCCGCACCAGGACCAGACCACCAGATTGCGGTTCTGACCCGCGGTGCTCTTCAAGTAATCCCGCGTCCGGCTGGCCCAGGAGGTTCGATCCGGGTTTCCCAGGTCCCCGGATGGGGTAGAATCTTTTATAGATTGAACCCCCGTTTCTACGGCCCCGCTGGTATTGAAATCAAAAAGATGATTCACGTTTAGAGAACTATTACTCTCAATGGCCTGCATCCCGGTAATCAACTGGCTGCCATGGGAGGTATGGCCGTAACTGGCCCGCAATATCGTTTTAGCCTGGGTAATCCACTGGGCCGGGATCTTACTCAAATCGGTGCTGGTGTGGTTCACGATAATGGCCGAAGTAGGCTGGGGATTGGCTGATGTAATAACCAAGGGTAAAAACAGTTTATTATCCGGCCAAACCGGGTGAACCATCCCCAAAACTAGGATAATTGCAGCGGTTAAACCACCGAAGACCGGCCGATGTATCATTTTTTGCACCTCCGCCCCAACCCCCCCCCTGAGGGATGGGTTCTGTGGAAAGAATAAGGACTGAAATTTGAATAGTGCAAACTGCGAAATGCCTAACTTATCGGCAGAAGGGCGAATTTTCTTAAACTGAAAAGCCACTTCCGGCGATCTTTTTTGGGGTACGACTGCTTACACCCTCCAATTTCGGAGCTTTAAAATACAAGGTCCAGGCAAGATGAATCGCCTGGACCTTGTCGGGCTCTAATTCAGATAATTTTCGGAAGCGCTTGAACCCCTCTTAGCTTTCCTTTTTCGGCCGGTCCAAGCCCTTGACGACCTGGGCCCGGATCAAGCGAGGCAGCATCAGGTGGTGCTGGGGACAAATCGATTTTGGATTCTGGTAGGCGGAATCGGTGAAAGCCACCAGGTACTTACGTAGGTCTTCGTAGCGGACGATCTCGTCCACGAAACCCCGTTTGGCGCAGTAGACCGGACGGGAATTGTTATAGTACTGTTGAGCCAATTCGTTCATCTTGTCGATGGTCGGCTGGAGGGGGCGGCCGGCGTCCTTTTCTTTCACCAGCCGGCGGGCGAAGGAAGCCACCGAAGCGGTTTCCCCGTGCATGACGTAGATTTCGGTGGTGGCTGTGCCCAGGGTGAAGGCGTTGTGGTTGTTGGCCGTGGGCCCACCCATGATGTAATGGGCCGCCGCTGTGCCTTTGCGCAGGGCCACCAGCATCATGGGCACGTCCGTCTGTTCAATGGAGTAGATCAA
Source organism: uncultured delta proteobacterium (assembly GCA_963743305.1). GTDB lineage: Bacteria > Desulfobacterota > RBG-13-43-22 > RBG-13-43-22 > RBG-13-43-22 > CAVQSS01. Next base: position 84,980 of record CAVUPH010000012.1, on the reverse strand, counting down.
CGACTGGCCCAACCCCAGGAGTTCGGCCTTTTCGGCGATGTCGCCCACATCGATTCCCGAGGTATCCTGAAACCAGATAACCGGCACCCGGTCCCGGCCGCACTGGGTGACGAATTCGTTCATCTTGATTAAACCCTGGCGGTAAAGCTTGCCGCCGACCCCCATGTATTCGTTGGTGTATTCCGGATACTGGGGACCGAGAAATCCCTGGCGGTTACCGATCACCCCCATCAGGAAACCGTCAATCTTCACCAAGCCGGTATAGACCTCCGGGCCGAACCCGGGGCGAAATTCCAGGTGCTCGCTGTTGTCGACCAGCCGGGCTAAGAAATTGTCGAAATCGTAAACCGCTTTCTGGTTGAAGGCAATCAGGGAAGGCAGGTCGGACAAAGGGAACTTTGGTTCGGCCGGTTCGGCCACCCGAAAAAATCGCGGATGATAACCCGGCATTTCGGCCATGTATCCCTTGAGGGCCTCCAGGACTTCGGTTTCATTTTCATACACCTCCCGGAAAAAGCCGGTCTGGTCGAAGTGGACCCCCGCGCTGCCCGGCGGAACTTGTTTGAAATGACGGGTGGCCTCAATAATCTGTTCGGCCCCTTCTTCATCAAAGGACCCTTTAGGGGTCATGCCGCTGACGATCCCGCCGCCGCCGACAGCGATGTTGGCGTTTTTGTGCGCCAACAGAATGGTCGGGCTGATTCCCTGGTATCCGCCGCCGGCCGGGTTGGTGCCGTAGATCCCGGCCAGGATGGGGATCCCCATTTGTTCCAGTTCGGCATGGCGGAAGAAGGTGGTCCCGTTGCCGCGCCTGTCGGCATATACTTCCTGCTGCTCAGGGAGCTTGACCCCGGAACAGTTGACCAGCCAAACCAGAGGGATCCGGAGCCGTTTGGCCAGATCGGTCACCCGAAGTTGGTTTTCCGCCTGCCCGGCGATCCAGGCTCCGGCCATCACCTTGTTGTCGAACCCGATCAGGACGCACCACTTGCCCCTGATCCGGGCCAGGCCGTCGATTACCCCGGTCATCCCTTCTTCATTGTCCCGGGGATTGTAAAGGGTATGCAAGGGACAGAAGGTCCCGGGATCGATCAGATACTCGATCCGATCCCAAACGGTCATCTCTCCCCGTTTATGGATTTTTTCGGCCGGTAAACCCGCGTTTTTGACCCGCTCGACCTCGGCCGCCACTTCCATCAGGACCGCATCGATCTGGGCCCGGTTTTCCGCCATCTTGTCGAACTGAGCGGGCTTTAAAGGCTTGCCCAAGTCGTCCATTTTCTTAAAATAAGGGTGCATCGTTAAAAAACCTCCTCAAGTGAAATACGCTCGGGAATATTGGATGATTGGAATAATGGAACAATGGAATAATGGAGGAACGCCATTTCAGACTGCCTATCATTCCACCATTCCAATATTCCATCATTCCCAACTTTGGTTGGCTGCTTTTCGGCCTGGCCTGCCTTGCCCCTACTTGTTCGCTTTCCGGATGCCCAACTGATCCAGGGCCACGATCCATTTGCAGATATTGGCCGAGCCTTCCACCATGAAATAGGTGGGGGCATCCCGGTAATACCGGGCCACCGGGTATTCGGTGGAATAGCCGTAGGCCCCTAAAATCCGCAGGGCGAAATTGGAGGCCTTGTTGACCACCTCGCCGGCGAAGTATTTGGCCATGGCCACTTCTAGATTGTTGTTCAGGTTGCCCTGATCTTTCTGCCAGGCGGCTTTATAAACCAGCAAACGAGCGGCTTCAATCTCCACGGTCATCTGGGCCACCATGTCCTGGTTCATCTGGAACTGACCGATGGGTTTGCCGAACTGTTCGCGCTCGTTGCAGTACTTGGTCACGCTGTCCAGACAGGCCTGGGCCAGTCCAACGCCGCCGGCGGCCGCCGAGAGCCGGGTCTGATTGAGGGAACCAAAAACGATCTTGGCCCCGTCTCCGGGTTTGCCCAGGATATTTTCCTTGGGAACGCGGGTATCCTCCAGATAAAGCTCCCCGGTGGGGGACGAGCGGGAACCCAGCTTGTCCAGATCGGTGGTGGAGATCCCGTTGAAATTCCTCGGCTCGATGACGAAGGCCGACAGGCCCCGGCCGCCGGCCGAGCGGTCGGTGTAAGCGTAATAAATGAGTACGTCGGCGATGCTGGCGTTGGAGATCCAGGTCTTGGAGCCGTTGATCAACCAATGATCCCCTTTGTCCTCGGCCGTGGATTTCAGGGACATGACATCCGAACCGGCGTTGGGTTCGGTGATGCCGAAACCGCCCAAGTATTCGGCGTTGACCAGCTTGGAGATATATTTTTCTTTTAAGCCCTCGGTCCCGTAGCGAAAAATAGTGAAGGCGCAGCCCAGGGCCAGCATATTGATCTGGACCCGCAAGGAACTGGAGGCCCGAGCGATCTCCTCGGTCAGGATCATGGCCGCCAGCCAGCCCATATTGTTTCCACCGTATTCTTCAGGGATCACCGTCCCGAAAAACCCCAGTTCGCCCATGGGCTTGATGACTTCCTGATAGGGAAAATAATGGTCCATATCCCACTTGTCGGCAAAGGGGGCGATCTTTTCGGTCCCAAAATCGCGGGCCATCTCCCGTACCGCCTGCAATTCTTCCGATAATTCAAAATCCATGGCATTCCTCCTCGGGTATTGACGGGATTGATAACCCCGTGCATTAATCTAAAATAATATTTTTCGAAACGATCATCCGTTGAATCTGGTTGCTGCCATCGAAGATCTGAATCGCCTTGGCGTCCCGCATCATCCGCTCCACCGGGCAGCCTTTGAGAACCCCGGCCCCGCCGAAGATTTGAACGGCATCGATGGTTACCTTCATGGCCATGTCCGAGGCATAGCACTTGGACATGGATACGAGGGTTTCTATGTCCCGGAAAGTGCCTTCACCGGAATCGATCAGGTCCGCGGTCCGGTAGATCAGGGATTTGGTGGCCTCGATGGACATTTTCATGTCGGCCAGCATGAAGCGGATGCTTTGGAAGGCCGCTATTTTTCGTCGGAATTGGACCCTTTTTTTGGCAAATTCCAGAGCGGCTTCGTAAGCTCCTTCGGCGATTCCCAGGGCCATGGAAGCGGCCCCCCAGACCCTCATGGGGTTGGAGTGCCGCGAAAGGATAGTCCATCCCTGCCCCTCGGAGAGGAGCAGATTATCTTTGGGCACCCGGACATCTTTAAGAGATCATCTCGGCCGTGACCGATCCCCCCAACCCCATTTTGCGCTCTTTCCTTCCGAAGGATAATCCCGGGGTATCACGCGGGATAATAAGCCCGCTGATTCCGGCCGTCCTTTTCCCGGGCCCGGTTCGGACAAAAACCAGGTAGAAATGAGCGTGTGGGCCTTGGGTGATATAGGTCTTGGACCCGTTCACCAGATAGTAATCACCTTCCAAGTTCGCCCGGGTTTGCAGGGATCCGGCATCAGAGCCGTAGTTGGGCTCGGTCAGACAGAAGGCGGCCAGTTTGTCCCCAGCCGACATGGCGGAAAAGAAACGTTGCTTTTGCTCCTCCGTGCCCACTTCCCGGATGGTTCGGATCACGGCCTGGGTGGGAAAAACCAACAAGGCCGAGGCCGGGGAGACCTTGGAGATCTCCTCAATCACCAGGCAGAGGGTGGTGGCATCCGCCGCTATCCCGCCGTACTCCCTGGGAAGGGACAGCTTGAGCAAACCGGTCTCCTTGAAGGCCAGATAGCTTTCCTGAGGGAACTCGTCCCGGGCGTCAATTTCCGCCGCCCACGGGGCGATTCGTTCCGCCACCAAGGCCTGGACCTGTCTTTGCAGCGCCCGTTGTTCCGGGCTGAGATGAAGGAACATGAGTGAATTCTTACATTATTAGTCCAAAATTCGAAGCACCAAAGCGATTAGAGGTCGGACTTTCGTTCAACAATCAGGGCAATTCCCTGGCCGCCGCCGATGCACATGGTAGTCAGGCCGTAGCGGGCTTTTCGCCGACCCATCTCATAAAGCAGTTTAACCAGCAGACACCCGCCCGAGGCGGAAATCGGATGCCCCAGGGCAATGGCCCCGCCGTTCACATTGACCTTATCCAGATGCATACCCAATTCTTTGATGCAGACTACCGCCTGAGAGGCAAAGGCCTCGTTGAGCTCAATCAAATCCAGGTCATTAACAGTCAACCCGGCTTTTTCCAGGGCCATTCGAGTGGCCGGGATAGGACCGATGCCCATCAGAGAAGGTTCGACACCGGCTGAGGCGTAAGAGACGATGGTGGCTAAAGGTTTTAATCCCAAGGCCTCGGCTTTTTCCCTGGCCATGACGATCAAGGCGGAACCCCCGTCGTTCATCCCGCTGGAATTACCGGCCGTTACCGTGCCGTCTTTCTTAAAGGCCGGCTGCAGCTTGACCAGGGCCTCCATGGTGGTTCCCAACCGGGGGTGCTCGTCGGTATCAAAGACCAGGGGAGGTTTTTTCTTCTGGGGGATTTCCACCGGAACTATTTCTTCTTTGAATTTCCCGTTCTTGATAGCGGCTTCGGCCCGCTGCTGGCTGATCAAGGCCAGCTCATCCTGCTCCTGGCGGGTCACCTGATATTTGACGGCCACGTTTTCCGCGGTTTCTCCCATGGTATTTCCGGACAGGGGGTCAAAGAGGATTAATTGGTCCATTAGTTGTCCATGACCCAGACGATATCCCCAGCGGGCATTTTTCAACAGATAGGCCGCCCGACTCATAACCTCCATGCCGCCGGCCACGATAACATCCGCATCCCCGCTCTTGATGATCTGGGCGGCCAGAGATACGGCCCTCAGGCTTCCACCGCAGGCCTTGGTTATGGTAAACTGGGGTTTTTCGATGGGAATCCCGCCCTTGACAGCCACCACTCGGGCTGAATTGATGGGCAGATCGCCGGTCCGATAACCGGAAGCGAAGATTACCTCATCCACCTGATCCCCGGATATCCCGGCCCGCTTGAGGGCCTCTCGAATGACCAAAGCGCCTATGTCCATGTCGCTGACATCCTTTAGTGTGCCACCGAACCGCCCGATGGGGGTCCGGGTACCACTGACTATGACGACTTCCCGCATACCTTCCTCCTTTTTTGACCGGAAAGGGGTTTATCCCCCTCCGGCGGCTTACAATCTTGATAACCTCGCAACCGGTAAGTCCGTTAAACTTGTAACTATCAAAAAAAATGAGTCTTTTGTCAATATCTTTTTACCTCTTTTCTTTTTAAAATACAAATGTTACATTAATTTACTTATGTATTTGACTGAATCCAAGCTGATGTCCATGCCCGAGGCCGTTTCCAGACTGGTTAGACCTGGTATGTCCATAGCCTTGGGCACTTCCCTGGAGGGATTGATTCCTTTTGCCGCCGGGCACGAATTAATCCGTCAAGGCATCAGAGACTTAACCCTAATCGGACCGATATCCGATATGCTCTTCGATCAATTGATCGGGGGAGGCTGTGTTACCCGGATTCAGGCCGCTTGGGTAGGCAATGTCAGTACCGGAATCGGGTATCATCTGCGCCGGGCCGTGGAGCAGGGCAAGCCGCACTCCCTGGTGATGGAAAATCACTCCAATTTTACCATTGCCCTGGGATTGCAAGCCGCGGCCTTAGGGGTTCCTTATCTCCCCGCCCGGACCTTGCTGGGCTCCCACATTATTCGGAACAATCTGGCGTTTAAGGTGAGCCCCTGCCCTTTCACCGGGGATCCGCTGCTGCTGGTTCGGGCCATGGAGCCCGACCTGGCCATTATTCATGTCCAGCGAGCCGATCCCCAGGGAAACGCCCATCTCTGGGGGAACATGGGCGTCAGCGCCACGGCGGCCAGAGCCGCCAAAGCGGTGCTCATTATTACGGAGGAGATCGTTGACCCGGAGGTAATCCGCAGCGATCCCAACCGGACTATCATTCCAGGGTTTACCGTCTCAGGGGTAGTGGAAGAGCCTTGGGGCGCCCACCCGTCGGCGGTTCAAGGCTATTACGGCCACGATGACCCGGTCTATCTGGACTATGCCCGGGCCACCCGAACCGAGGAGGGCAGCCGGGAATGGTTCCAGGAATGGGTATACGGGGTGGGGAGCCGCCGGGAGTATTTAGAGCGAGTTCCGGTCGATCATTGGCAAACGCTGAAGGTCCGACATTCAAACCCGGCCGCCCTAACCGAATTTGGATATTAAGCCGGTATTATAAATTCCATGCCTTTCAGCCAGGAAACCTATCAGTCCCTACGTGAAATCGTTGGTCCGGGGCAGATCACCGATCAGGAAACCGAACTGAAGTGCTATGCCTACGACGCCACCGCCTTCCAGGCGATGCCCGAGGCCGTGGCTTTTCCCGGGAGCGCTGAAGAAATCAGCGCTATTTTGAGATTAGCGAATGAATACCGGTTTCCGGTGATCCCCCGAGGGGCCGGATCCGGGATGAGCGGCGGGTCGGTTCCGATTCAGGGGGGACTGGTTCTGGTCATGAGCCGGTTTAACCGCATCAGAAATATCGATACCCAGAATTTCTTGGCCGTGGTTGAACCGGGCGTGGTCAACCGAGACCTGCAATCCGCAGTGGAAGCGGTGGGCCTTTTCTATCCTCCCGATCCGGCTTCCTTACGTTTTTCCACTTTGGGAGGGAATGTGGCCGAGTGTGCCGGAGGCGCCCGGGCGGTGAAATACGGGGTGACCCGAGATTACATCCTGGCTTTGACCGTGGTCCTGCCGACCGGTGAAATTCTGAAGACCGGTACCCGAACCGCCAAAGGGGTGGTGGGTTATGACCTGACCCGCCTATTGGTCGGCTCGGAAGGGACCTTGGGGATTTTTACTGAATTCACGGTGAAGCTGCTGCCTAAACCCGAAACCCGTCAGCCGGTATTGGTTTTTTTTGACCGGTTGGATTTAGCCACCCGGGCGGTGGTGGAAATATTACAGGCCGGCATCGTCCCCTCCAGCTTGGAATTCATGGATCAACCCTCCCTTCAGGCGGTGGACCAGTTTTTAGAACTGGATTTCCCCCGGGAGGCGGAAGCCGCCCTGCTGATCGAGGTTGATGGAGACCGGGACCTGGTGAATCGTCAGAGCCGCCGGGTGGTCCAGGCCTGCGAACAACTGGGAGGCGTAGGGATCCGGACCGCTTCGTCACCTCAGGAGGCGGAAGATCTCTGGAAGGCCCGGCGATCCATCTCCCCCGCCCTTTTTCGCATCCGTCCCAATAAGATCAATGAAGACATCGTGGTGCCCCGGGCGCATATTCCTGAAGCCATCCGCAGGTTTCAGGAAATCGGGCGCCGATTCGACCTCTTGGTGGTCTGTTTCGGGCACGCCGGTGACGGCAATATTCATGTGAATGTCATGTTTGATAAAAAAATATCCAACCAAGAGGACAAAGCCCACCTGGCTGTTGAAGATATATTCAGGACCGTTATCGAACTGGGAGGCACCCTTTCGGGGGAGCATGGAATCGGTCTGGCTAAAGCGTCCTACCTATCCTGGGAAATCGATCCGCTGCCCCTGGCCCTGATGAAAAAAATCAAGGACCTCTTTGATCCGAATCACATCCTCAATCCCGGCAAGATCTTTACGTCATGAAAAACCCTTTTGAATTATTAGGGCTTTCTCCGGAAATCGTCCGAACGCTGGAAGGAAAGGACCTGTTTGCCCTGATCCGGTCTTCTTACCGGGCCTTGATGATGATTTATCATCCCGACCGAGCGCCTTTGGGAAACGAACCCTTAAAAACGCTGAGAAACAGAAAAGTGGCCGAGATCAACCTGGCCTTTGAAAAACTGGATCATGATCGAAACCCCGCGTCCCTCCAGCACTTTAAGGAATTATACGTCAGGCGACTGGGAGAAGGTTGGCTGAAGACCGCCCGCAAGCTGAATCGGGAAATCCAGGAGTTAACCCGGCTCAACCAGTCACTTTCCCAGAACTACTTTCGCTTTTTGATTGAACCCTGCTATCCCCCAACTCTAACCAATTCAGCGGATCAGGCCAGCCTTTATAACCTAAAAAACTGGCGTCTCGGGCTCCAGGATTTGGCCATCAATCATAATGTGCGTTCTTCGAATTGGAACCTGGGGACCAATTACAAGGAAATAAAAATCGATCCGGAAGGACGCATGTTTTATAAGCTTCCCAACAGAAAAAGATTCATCCCGGTCAATTTTATCAGGCTTCTGGGAACAGTGGATAAGGACCAAGTGGACCTCCTTCCTTTACTGGATCGCGTTCTTCCCCGGGATTTTGACTGCCAGGGGCGGAAATCGAAAAGACCATATCCCGAAACCTTGAAATGCTTTGACCTGATGAATACCCTGGCCTATGAAGATTTTCGTCAACACTGCCTCCCCTTCCTCAAACCGGAGCTGGTGGAGGGCGCCTACCTATTCTCTTTTCACCGGACCGTTCCCCACCTAGACCGGATTAGCCTGGAGGGTTTAATCATCCGTCTGAACCCGATCAAACTCTCCAAAGCCGTGGTTTCTGCTTAATCGGAGTATGGGCCTGCTTTAAATAAAATTAGTAAGTTAGGCCCGGATTCGATGTCCGGAGTACTTTTGGAACCTTTGGCAAGACCTTTCGCCGAGACCCCACGGCCATACCAGATCTGGGGGGGACGCACTCAAAAAGGCGAAGCGGCGGAATTTTTAATAACCCGATTGAAGGGTCAAGCGGATATGAATAATTTCGGGGATACTGCAGGTGCGCACCGGCGGACCCCAAGTGCCCACCCCGCAGGAAACGTAATAGTGGGTATTCCCTTTTTTGAGGTAGCCCCAGGGATTTTCAAAAATCCGTCCCACAAGGTAATTGATCGGGAAAAGCTGCCCGTTATGGGTATGCCCGGATAACTGCAACCCAACGCCCTGCCGCTGGGCCTCCGCCAACTGAAAGGGCTGGTGGTCCATCAGGATAACGGGGTAGCCGGAAGGCACCTCCTGCATCAGTTCCCCCAACGGTTTTCTTGGCTCTCCAAACCGTTCCGCCGTCCGGTCTTTTCGCCCGACCAGGTAAAGGCAGTCGCCGATCCGGGCGGTCCGGTCTTCCAAGACCCGCACCTTTCCCTGTTTTAAAAGGGCCACGGCTTTTTTTATTCCACCATAGTATTCGTGATTCCCGGTAACCGAATAGACGCCTAAAGGGGCCTGGATCCGCTGCAGGATAGCGGCCGTGTTCTGGTCCGAGAGAAAAGAAATGTCCTCATCGGTCAGGTCTCCGGCCAGCAGGACCAGGTCCGGTTTCAATTCGTTAATCAGCCCGACGATTTTTTCCAGGCGGGAGTTGCGAATGATCCGCCCCAGGTGCAGGTCCGAGGCCATGACCACGCTCAATTGTTTCCTGGGACCGGTGGTTTGAGGGAGAGTTATCTCCAGGTTTCGAATCCGAGGGTGTAAGGCATTCCAGTGTCCCAGGGATACCGTGATCAGTACGATGCCGATCATCAGCAGAAATTTTGTTCGGGGGGCTATCTCGCAGGGCCGAAAGTGTCTTTTCAGGACTGTTGGGGTCAAATAGCGGATTAGACGGAGGATGTCCAGAAATAGCAAACCCAAAAACAGGTAAATCATGACGGCCAGATAAAAAGATCCCATCAGGACCAGCCCGTCTTCTCCCGGTAGAGGCACCCGCCTGCTTATAAAACGGCCCAGGGGATAGGAGAGGACGGACAGCCCGAAGAGCAGCAGGACGGCCTTTCGCCAAAAACGCCGCATCCAGGCCGTGGCCGGCCAGCCCCGGATGAAAATATAGGCGTTAACCAAACCGTAGCCGGTTAGAAAAACGATTAGAAAGAGGTAAAGGCTGGTGCGGACCAAAGCGTATTCGCTTCCGGCAGAATAATATGGTGCGGAAATTCTGGAGCGGGGCAGGGGTGCCGGGGATCAGGCATAAGTAACCACGAAGGAGGGCTCCGCGGAGCTTTCCTCAAACAGAATTTCGATTCCGTAAACCCCGTGATCCAGGGTGGCCCGCATGTTATAGCCCATTTTCTTGAGTAGCATGATCATCCTGGGATTGTCGTAATCCACCAGGGCCTTGATCCCCTGGAAGCCTTTGTTTCTGGCGGTTTCGAAAAGAACTTCCAGCACCGCCTGCCCGAGGCCCAGACGGCGGTAATCCGGGCTCACGGCGATATCGATTTCGGCTAACCCCTGGGCGGATTCGGCGATATATCGCCCGAGCGCCACGATTTTCTCAAAGGCCGGGTCGCCGGAGAGGACCAGGAGGGTCATCCGGTTATGGTAGTCGATATCCACGATGGCGGCCATTTCTTCCCGGGGAAAGGTGTGCTTGGAACGGAGAAACCGGTAGTAGATGTCCTGATCGCTGAGCCCGTAAAAAAATTCCTGGATGGAGCGGAGATCGGTGGGTTTGGCCGGCCGCAACAGTAAGGACTGATCGCGACGGGTGAATTTTTTTTCCATTTCCGTCGGGTAGATACCGGCGGTGGAGAAGGTGATCGGTTCACCATGGGCCAGCAGTCCATCCAACTGGGCCCGGTTCAATAACTCCTGGCGGAACTTGGGGTGGGAGATCTCTAACAGGGCAATAGTCCGATCCCGAAGGGACTTGCCGTGTAAATTCGTCCACCCGAACTCGGTCACCACGTACTGAACGGCCGCGCGACTGGCTATCAGCCCCGAACCGGGGGGGATGCCGGGGACGATGCAGGAGGCTTGGCCGTCCCGGGTCAGGGAGTGCAAGACAATGATAAACTTTCCCTTCCGGGCCCGTGAGGTGCCACGCATGAAATCGACCAGGCCGCCGATGCCGCTATAAATCCGGTTCCGGCCACTGGAGGTGCAGACCAGCCCGGAAAAATCAACCTCCAGGGCCTCATGGATGGAAACCATCGAATCGTGCTGGCTGATGACATTGGGGTCATTGGTGTAAGCCACCGGATGGAATTCCACAAAGGGATTCAGGTGCACGAAATCGAACAGCTCGCGGCCGCCGAGGCAGTAGGAGGCGATGGCCTTTTTGCGGTTGATCTCTTTCTTCTCGTTGGTGACGGCCCCGGAACGGATTAATTCCAAGTAGGCCTCGGTAAGCATGTCGGTATGGATGCCCAAATCTTTTTTGTCCTTCAGGGACAGCAGGGCCGTGGCCGGGAGATGCCCCAGACCGGCATGCAGGGTGGACCCGTTTTCCACCAGGCGGGCCACGTTGCGACCGATGGCCCAATCGGTTTCGCTCAACGGGGGTCTCCCCACCTCGAGCAGAGGCTCCTCCTTGTCGACCAGGAAATCGACATCGCGAATGTGGATGAAGCCGCCGCCCAGGGTGGTCGGCATGGCCGGGTTGACCTGGGCGATGACCGTTCCGGCGGCCTCCACCGCTTCCTTGGCCACGTCCACGGCAATTCCGAGGCTCATATAACCGTTTTTGTCCGGCGGGGAAACCTGGATTAAAGCGGTGTCGATCTCCAGGCGCCGGTCGTTGAACAGTCGGGGGATGTCGGAAATGAAAATAGGGATGTATTCCGCCCGTCCTTCCCAGACCGCCTCCCGGGCCCCGCGGCCGGCCACGAAGAAAGTCCGGACCCGGAAGTGGTGGCTCAACCCGGTGGAAGAGTAACCGGGATCCCGAATGCTCAGGACATGAATAATCTCGACGTCAAAGAAACGCTCGGCCTGTTTGACCAGCCGTTCCACCAAGTATTGGGGTTCCCCGCAGCCGGAGCTGATAAAGACCCGGCTCCCCTTTTTTATCCGGCTCAAGGCCTCATCGGCCGATACCCATTTTTCTTCGAACATCTTGCTTTCTCCAGCGTCGGAATCAGGTAATCCAACCGGTTGTCTCCGGCTAAATGTATCTGGTTTACCAAATTCATGTTTCAGGGTCAATCAAATGATGATAGGCTTTCCAGGGATCGTCATCCGGTTCGCCCTAGCCAAGGGGAGGATGAATGGGCCGGTTGTCAGGGCACATATCCCTTGGTCAGGTTACACCTCTGTCAGGAATTTCAATAAATTCAAGGAACACGAAAAAACTATCGAGGGGAACCTATAGTAACCATTTAAATTCATTATATTAACTATTTTAGATCCAAGAGTCGCTAGATGGCACGTGATTTGCTTGATAATTGCATAAAAAAGGCATATATTTCAGAAGGTCTCCGAGAGGGCGTGAAAAAGGTCCGCTGATTTTTTAAATCGGTTATCGTGAAACCCTCAGGGGTGACAAACAACCGAAGGATAGGAGGTGTAGTGATATCCCGAGTACTGGTGGCCGTGGACGGCTCATCCTTTTCGTTGCGGGCCGCGCTGCTGGGAGCCGATATCCTGAACCGGGAGTCTCCAGGGACCCTGACCCTGTTCTATGTGGCCAAGGCAGCCGGCGACTTCGACTGGTTCCGTTTTCGAGGGCCTTTAAGCGACCTGAATCAGGCGGCCTCCGAAGAACGATCCGCCCTGGATAAGGCCTTCAAGGAGGGCCAGGAGGTCCTGAAGGAAGCCCGGACGGCCTGTTCCGACCTGCTGAAAAACAGGCCGGTTGAAGTCGACGCCCTGGTTCACTTCGGCGATCCGGCGGAACAGATCATTGATTTTTTGGAGAAGAGATCCTTTGATCTGGTCATTCTCGGTTGCCGCGGGATCGGTCCTTTGCGCGGGGTCATCATCGGCAGCGTCAGCCAGAAGGTGCTGCACCGCACTCCATGCCCGGTACTGATTGTCAAATAGAATGACCTCGCAAAAAGTCCGTCAAGTTGAAAGGTCCTTCTAGCCGGTGCCCATCCCCTGGATAACCATTCTCTTAGGACTCTTCGGCGGTATCGGGATCCTTCTTTACGGGATCCAGGTCATGGGGGACGGGCTGCAGAAGATTCTGGGAAAACAGTTGCGGCGTCTGCTGGAGTCGGTGACCCGGAGGCCTATACTGGGAGTCCTGGCCGGGGTCCTGGTCACCATGCTCTTTCAGAGCAGCACGGCCACGACGGTTATCTTGGTAGGTCTTGACCAACGCGGCGGTCATCACCTTGCGGCAATCCATGCCGGTAATTCTGGGGGCGGACATCGGAACCGTCGTAACGGCCCAGTTGATCGCTCTGAAATTTACGGAGCTGTCGCTATTGATCGTGGGGATCGGCTCGCCCGTCGTTTTTTTCGCCAAGCAAGACCGATACCGCCGAATCGGCCAGGCCGTCATGGGTTTCGGCCTGCTGTTCCTCGGTCTGAAGATTGTGGGCGATAGCCTGCATCCGCTTCAGAAGGTCCCGGAATTCACTCAACTCCTGCTTTCGGTCAGCAATCATCCGCTTTTGGCCATTGCGGCCGCCTCGGTCATCACCTTCCTGATCCATAGCAGCGCAGCGGTGCTGGGCATCATCATGGCCCTGGCCGGCTACCAGCTCATCGATCTTCCCGGCGCGATTTTTCTAATTCTCGGGTGCAACCTGGGAACCTCCTTCACCGCCCTGCTTTCCAGCATCGGATCCCGTCGGGAAGCCCAGCGGGTGGCCCTGTCCCACTTTTTTTCCAAATTGGGGGGGACGGTCCTTTTTTTCTTTCTGGTCCCTGGTCTGGCTGCCTTTCTGTCCTTCTTGACCGCCAACCCGCCCTTCCAGGTGGCCAATGCCCACACCGTTTTTAATGTCGGCCTGGCCGCCGTCTTCCTGCCGTTCAGCCGATATGGGAGCCGTTTCCTGGAATGGCTGGTGCCCGACAAAAAGATTCCGGAGCTGGAGCCCAAATTTCTGCGGGAGGAGGTCATCAACCTGCCGGCGGTGGCCATCGGGTTGGCCCACAAGGAAACGGTGCGGCTTTCGGCCGGAACCCTGCGCATGCTCTGGTATACGGAAAGGACCATCACCCACGGTAAGCGATATTTTCTGGAGCGAATCGCCTATCGGGAGAGGGTGATGGATGTGCTCTTTAAGGCCGCCGTGGACTACCTGACCAAGGTTCTGCGCCAGCCGCTGAGTAGCGATGAACACCAATACGCCATTGGCTTAATCCATGTCCTGGACAATCTGGAGAAAATCAGCGACATTATTGAACGGGATATAAAATATAGGATTGAAACCAAATTGGCGCAGAGAGCCTCCTTCTCCCCTCAGGGGGAAACGGAACTGCTGAACACGATCCACCGGGTGATCGACCAGTTACGTCTGACCCACAAGGGGTTGGTTCAGAACGATTATTACCTGGCTGAAGAGGCGGTAACCGCCCAGCCCCGGATCAGTGCCCTGATTCGGGAGTATCGTCAAAACCATATTCACCGCTTAACCGAGGGGGTCAAGGAAAGCGAAGAGACCAGCAACCTGCACCTGGAACTGCTGAACAGTTACCAGCAGATCAGCGAGATTGCCCGGGACATTTCTTTTGCCATTATGGAGGAACTGAACATGGGGAAAAGCTGTTTGGATACTTCCAGGAAGACGGTCGCTTCCTCTGAATCTCCGTCTCCGGCGCCGGTTGACGGGAAGCCGCCCGCGATCCCGTCCTAAAATAATATAGAAAAAATCTATTCTAGCGCCTTCCTATTCATCTGATTTCCTATTTGACTCGCTCCACAGCGATCACTATATAATAGTAGCAACTTAGGCCCGGATTCGAAGTCCGGACTACCTTTAAATAATTGGTTGAAAATTTATTCGAGAGGGATGAATGGAGACTTTGAATTGCCGCGGCTTATCCTGTCCTCTGCCGGTTACTGAAACCCGGGACTATATTGAGAATCACCCCCAGTTGAATCATTTTCAGGTCCTGGTGGACAATCCGGCTTCGGCCGAAAACGTCGAGAAGTTCCTTAAAAGCCGGGGCTTTGGGGTCAGTGTGGAAACCTCCGAATCGAATTTTAAGATCAACGCCGAAAGGGCGGGTGGACCGACCTGCGAAGCCGTTGTCCAGGATTTGATACAGGGCGTTCAAAAAACGATCATCTTGATTACCAAGGATAAGTTGGGAACGGGGGATGACTACCTGGGCAGCCAACTCATGCTCAATTTGTTGAAGACTTTGAAGGAAATGGAAAAAAGTCTCTGGCGCTTGGTTTTTTTGAATTCCGGAGTCAAATTGACCATCGCGGGAGCAGAATCCTTGCCGCTTATTCTGGGGCTGGCCGAGCAAGGCGTCTCGGTTCTCGTCTGCGGCACCTGCCTGAATCATTTCGGCTTGTTGGAACAGAAAATGGTGGGCGAAACAACTAATATGCTGGATATCGTCACCAGTCTGCAAGTGGCGGAAAAAGTTATCAGCTTTTAGATACACCCGGGTCCCCCAAGAAACTCCTTCCAAAAGGGCGAACCGCCCCCTTCTTGGCAATAGCCAGTTAAAAAACAGACTTCTTTATTTGCTTGAAAAGTTTCGAGTGCTCGGGTAAATTTAACCGTTTGGGCTCAAGTTGGGGGTATTAACCTCCTATACCAAACCGACGGCCGAACAATAAACGGGTTAAGCCCATTATCACCTCAAGCGAGGCGCCTAATGATTCCTATCATGGGACCCTTGATCGATCATCAGGAGATCGACCGGGTTATGGATTGTTTGAATACGGGTTGGATTTCTTCGCAAGGCAAATATATCGTTTCCTTTGAAAAAGCCTTTGCGGAATTTTGCCAGACGCGCTTTGGAGTCGCCACTTCCAACGGGACCACGGCCCTGCATTTATCCTTAGTGACCTTAGGAATAGGTCCGGGGGATGAAGTCATCGTCCCGGCTTTAAGTTTTATTGCCACGGCCAATGTGGTGGTCCATGCCGGGGCCAAACCGGTTTTTGCCGATGTCAGCGAGGAGACCTGGACGTTGGACCCGGAGCAGGTGGCATCACGGATTACCGCGCGGACCAAGGCGGTCATCCCGGTTCATCTCTATGGGCATCCCGCCGATATGACACGCCTTTTGGAGTTGGCGGAAAGAGCGTCCGTCTGGGTGGTTGAGGACGCCGCTGAGGCCCATGGCGCCGAATATAACGGCAAAAAAGTAGGGGGCCTCGGGCATTTGGGCTGTTTTAGTTTTTACGGTAATAAAATCATCTCCACCGGGGAGGGGGGGATGATCGTCACGAACGATCCTGACTGGGCTGCCCGGGCCCGCATTTTGCGCGATCACGGGATGTCCACAGAGCGGAAATACTGGCATCCCCTGGTGGGGTTCAATTACCGCCTGACCAATGTTCAAGCCGCCATCGGTTTGGGTCAAATGACCAAACTGGAGGCCATATTAGAAAAAAAGAGGCAAATCGCCCGCTATTACCATGAAAAGTTTGAAGAGGTGGCGGGGGTAATCCAACCCCCGGAGGCTTCTTGGGCCAAAAATGTTTATTGGCTTTATTCCATTTTATTGAAGCCGGAGCTCAATAAAAACCGGGATGAATTGATCCACTTTCTGGCCCGAGCCGGGGTAGAGTCCAGGCCCCTGTTCTATCCAATTCCTACCATGCCGCCTTATGTGGGAAGCGGTTCTTTTCCCATAGCCGAAAAAATTTCGGCCCTGGGAATCTCCTTGCCTTCGGGGGCCGGATTGACCTGGGGGGAGATTGACACCGTCGTGGCCCTAATTCAAGAATTTATCAGCCGCTAGTTTTTGTTTTTCAAAGGAGTCCAGATCATCGATATCTCTATCGTCCTGCCCACCTATAATGAACGGACCAATATTGTCGCCCTGATTCGGGCTATATTGGAAGCCTTGGCGGTCCCGCCCTTGAAGGTCCAGGTCATCGTGGTGGATGATAACAGCCCGGATGGGACCGCCGAGGCGGTTCGAGAGGCTTTTAGAGGTTCGGAGGCCGTTCGCCTGATCGTGCGAGAAAAAGAGCGGGGATTGGCCACGGCTATCGCCAGAGGGATTTCTATGGCCGAGTCGGAACTGATCGGAGTGATGGACACGGATTTTAACCATCATCCCCGTTACCTCCCCGAGATGATCAGGAAAACGAACGGTGCTGACCTGGTCATCGGCTCCCGATATTTGCCGGGCGGGGGCATGAAAACGTCCCGGTTCCGGTACTGGGGAAGTTGGTTCTTTAACGTTTTTATTCGCTGGGGGTTGGGATCCCCGATCAAAGATAATCTCAGCGGCTTCCTGGTGGGCAAACGAACTCTTTTTTTACGGCTGATGGATAAACCTATCTATTTTGGCTATGGCGATTATGCTATTCGGTTGATTTATCATGCCCTGCAGGAGGGTTTTGTCCTCCGGGAAGTCCCGGTGGTCTATGAATTTCGCTTGGGGGGAGAGAGTAAAACCCAGTTCAGAAAACAACTGATCAATTATACCCGGGCGGTGCTGGCCCTTCGGTTTTCCCGCGGGAAGAAGGGTAAATGACCCAAAAGAAATATTGGTTTGGTTTCGCCGTCTCAATCCTGTTCGCTTTCTTTTTCTTTAGAAATGTCGATATCCGGGAAATATGGATTGCCTTTCAAAGCGTCAACTATTTTTATACTATTCCGATTATGTTAATCAACCTGTTCTGCCTCTGGATTCGGGCCGTTCGCTGGCGCTATTTGTTAAGCCCGATAAAGAGCGTCGGCCTACTCGAATTGTTCAAGGCCACGGCGATCGGATTTATGGCCAACAATATCCTCCCGGCTCGTATCGGGGAATTCGTCCGGGCCTTTATTCTGGGGGATCGGGAAAAAATAAGCAAAACCGCTTGCTTGGCGACACTGGTGGTTGAGAGGCTCTTTGACGGTTTTTCCGTATTGCTTTTGTTCTTAGGAGTGCTTCTTTTCATGCCCTTTCCGGAGACCTCGACATCGTTTTTGACGCCGACCCGGATTAAAATGATTGGTTGGTTCAGCTTTCTGTTTTACTTCCTGGTTTTGGTCATTTTGGTTTTGCTGCGTTTTCATAACCATCGCTTGAATCGACTGATCGGGCTGGTGCTTAAACCTTTTCCCGCCCGGGTATCCAGCCGGATCCTGGAAATCATCAACTCTTTCGTGTTCGGCCTGGAGATCCTGCGGCGGGGACAGGACATTTTAATTATCAAAGGGTATTCGCTGCTTTTGTGGATTGTCTCCAGTCTTGGCGTTTACTTGCTTTTTTTTGGGTTCGGTCTTCATTTAACCCTGCTGCAGGCTATTTTTGTGGAGATCATATTGATTTTCGGGGTGAGTATTCCCTCGGCCCCGGGGTATATCGGGACCTTTCATTGGGCCTGTGCCGCCGCTCTGGCTTTTTTTGGGATCGAGCCCAACCTGGCAAAGACCTTTTCAATAATCCTTTGGCTCGCTTATTTCATCCCCATCACAGTGCTGGGTATTTTTCTACTCTGGCAGGAGGGGTTGTCTTTGCGGTCCATCCAGGACAACAGAATTTAATTGGTATTTGTGGGGAAAAAATACCAAGAACCAGTAAAGAGGGAATCGATTGGCTACGCAGGTCGGTGACATTGCGGCGGCCCTGGCCTATCAGGTCAAAAAGGAGATCGCCGAAAATTATTTCGGGACCCGTCGGGAATTGGAGGAGGAGCGGGAGGATCTGATCAGCCAGGCGAAAGAGATCCAAAAGAGATGGGCTCAGGAGGTGCAAGTCCCGCTGGCCTTGATTGGGGACCTGTTGCTGGATCCGGAAACGATGAATTCCTTCTTCGCTCTCCTCGGACGGGAGAGACCGCTCCTCACGGTCCCGGACCTTCCGGACCGTCCATTTTCGGAAGCCGTGGCAATCTGTGCACTGCCGTTTGCCTTAACTTCTAAGGCCAAATACCAGGGCCTGATCACCCAAATGTATAGCCTGGCCTGGGGGCGAAGTCAACCACTCCTGGAAAAAGGCCTGGCTTTGGAGAAAAGGATCCGTCTCTTTAATGAGGATTTGGCCAAATTTTCACACTCCTACAGCCTTCAGGAGATACTGGCTTTTATTAAGGCGATAGAGGGCAGCGGTGAATTGAAAGGGGTCCTGGGAGAAAACACCGATCCCCGGGCCGTACCGGATCTGGAAAAGAAACTGATGTTGCCATCCCTGGATCCTTCAGGTTTGGGGTTTTCAGAATTCAAGTCTCTGCCGAAGTTGAGCCAAATTCGGGAACCGCTTTACTCCCTGGTGAAGCAGGCCTTTCGCCTAAAGGGAGAGGAAATTAAGACCTGCCTGAAGCGGGCAAAAAGTCGTTTCTAGATTTTTGCCTATGTTTGCCTGAGAATCTAAACCAAATATTCAGCTTTTTTTGGTTAGACTTTTTGTGAGGTGATGATGAAGGATCTTTTTCTCCAATACCAGAACCGTAAGACACCCCTGACGGTCCCCTCGGCTTGGAAAATATTATCTTTCGCAGATTTTGAGGATTCCCCCGGAGTGGACAATATCCGGGATAAAACCCGGACGGTCCTGCAAAGCCCTATCGGCGCCCCCTCGTTATCGGAATTGGTTACCGAAAAGGACCGGGTGGCAGTGCTCATCGAAGACCTGACCAGGCCCTCTCCCAAGAAAATCATCCTGGAAGCGATCCTGGAACTCCTGAGGAAAAAAAGGATCCCGGACCGGCAAATCGTGATCATTTTTTCTCTGGGCACCCACCGGGGCTTGGAACAGGAGGAAATTGAAGGGGCCTTCGGGCGGGAGCTGGTCGACCGGTACGAGTTCGTGAACCACGACTGCCGGGCCGCCGATCTGGTGCCGGCCGCCCGACTGAAAACCGGACATGGGGTCAAGATCAACCGCCGGGTCATGGAGGCCACCTTCCGCCTCGGAATAGGGTCTATCTTCCCCCATCCCATGAACGGTTTCGGCGGAGGCGGGAAGATCCTCTTTCCCGGAGTGGCCGATCTGGAAGCCATTACCGAGCATCATTTCCATTATACCTTTCAATCCGGCACCGGTTTGGGAAAACTAGACGGGAATCCTTTTTATGAGGAAGTCTGCGCCCTGGCCCGGTCGGTGCCTTTGCATTTTGTGGTCAACGGGGTCCTGGACCAAAAAGATGCCCTGGCCGATTTAGTGGCCGGAGATCCGATCGAGGCCCATTGGGCCGGCGCCCGGATTTGCCGAGCACTGACTACTCGGCGTTTCCCCAAACGGGCCGACCTCACCGTGACCACCTCCTTCCCCTACCGGGAAGGGCCCCAAATCGTCAAACCCCTGGTACCGGCTTCCCTGGTAACCAAACCGGGGGGCTGCATCATTTTGGCCGCGGACTGCTCGGGGAATTTGCCGGAGCCCTTTATCGCCAGCTTTGAAAGGTTCCGATCCCGGCAGGCCGGGGACTTGTTCGGGGGAGTCCTGGCCCATTTTTCGGAAAGGCGTTTGATCATGGAGGGCGGGGCCGTGGACTACAATATGGCCTTGGCTTTCGCTCTGGCGGCGCAGCACCAATTCAAGATTGTTTTGGTCTCCGGAGACATCCCCCGGACGACGGTAGAACGCATGGGGTACGTATATGCCGAGGACCTGGACCAGGCTATAGCCATTAGCGCCCGCTATTGCCCCTCACCTGAAGTCCACGTGATTCCCTCAGGAGGGGTGATTCTGCCGGAGATCGAAGCCTCTTAAAAAACATTTGTTTTTCAGGTTAGGGCCTAACCTTTCAAAAACTATTGATAAAAGTCATCAGTTTGTGCTAAAAATAATCACTTGACGTGAACCAAAAAGATTGAAACGATAATAAGCTGAATTCCATTTAGTTCTTATTAACCCTGTTGGTAAAAGGAGGAAACCATGAAAGAGAAGCAAGGTAAGCCCCAAGGTATTGACCGGAGGACATTTCTGAAGGCTTCAGCAGCCGTCGGCGCGGTCACGGCCATCACTGGTTTTCCGGCCATCGTCCGAAGCCAGCCGAAGGAAATCACCATCGGTTCCATCCAGCCGATTACCGGACCGCTTCCAGATATCGGCATTGCCATGCAACGGGGCAACAAGCTGGCGGCGGATGAAGTCAACGCTAGGGGTGGCATCAAGTCCCTGGGCGGGGCCAAGCTGAAACTCCTGCTGGGGGACAACGAAGCCAAGGAGGAGGTGGGCCGGACCGTCGCCGAGCGGCAGATCAAAGAAGGAGCCGTCTGCCTGGTGGGTCCCTTTTTAAGTGGCGTGGCCATGGCCATTGCCACCCTGTCCGAACAACGGAATATCCCCTTTGTTATCGACGTGGCCGCCTTGGATGCCATTACCGCCAAGGGCTATAAGAACGTGTTTCGCTGCTTCCCCAAGGTCGAGTATTTCATGAAAAGCATGGGGATCTATCTGGATCAGATCCTCAAGGAAAAGAGAGTGACCATCAAGCGGATCGCCGTGGCCAACGCCGGAGACGCCTTCGGGCGAGGACAGGGGGCCGCGTTCATTAAGTATGTCAAGGACCATAAGCTTCCCTTTGAAATCGTCGAGCACATCGAATACCCGCTGGGGGTCAAAGACCTCTCGGCCGAGGTGGCCAAGCTCAAGGCGGCCAAACCGGAATTATTGTGTCCCGTAGCCCGTCCCGGCGACGCCAAACTTCTGATCCGGGAATTGTACAAGCAGCGGGTGGAACTCGTGGGGATCATCAGCCCGGGAAGCCCGGGATGGTACGAACCGGAATTTGTTCGCGATATGGACAAACTGGCCTATTACGTCATGGATAACGTGCCCTGGGTCAATCCCAAGAGCCCCGTTTATAGAGAGATGAACAAGAAGTTTGAAAAACAATATCCCGGAAAATATCTGGATACCAACTCCGGGTATGCCTACACCGGGGTCATGGTGATCGCCGACGCTTTGGAGCGGGCTAAGTCGACGGACCCGGCGGCTCTACGGGAGGCCTTGCGCAAGACGAATTTCAAAGACCATCCCATGGTCGGGGGCCCGGTGGTTTTTGACGAGAAGGGCGACAACATCAACGCCACGGCGGCCATGGTGCAGGTCCTTCCGGACCCCAAGGTGGACGACCGGGTCAAGGTGGTCCTGCCCAAAGATTCGGCCGAGGCGCCCTACGTTTTTCCCTGGAAGCAGCTCTGGGATCGAGGGTAGTTCATGGATTGGACGCTGGTCCTGCAGTTGGCCTTGCAGGGTTTTTTGATGGGGGGGGTCTACAGCCTGATCGCTCTAGGCCTCTCCCTGATCTTCGGGGTCATGAAGGTCATCAACTTCGCCCACGGCGAGATGATGGTCTTTGCCATGTTCCTGTCCATCACGCTGTTGCTGGGATGGGGCATCGACCCTTATCTGTCCCTGCCAATCGTGGCCGGGCTGATGTTTGGGGTCGGCTATCTGGTCCAAGGGATCTTCGTCAATCGTATTTTGGATTTGCCCGAGGCTATGCAGGTGCTGGTGTTGGTCGGGCTGGCCATCATTTTTGAAAACGGCACCCTGATGATCTGGGGGGGGAGCGACATCAGCCCCAAGACCAGCCTGGCCCTGGCCTCCCTCCGGCTGGGACCGCTGACCGTGGACGTGCCGCGCTTGATCGCCTTTGTCCTGTCCATCGTCATCACCTTCATTGTCCTGGTATTCCTCAAGAAGACCACTATCGGCAAAGCCATCCGGGCCGCGGCCGACAATCGCCTCGGCGCTCTGATCATCGGGACCCATATCAACCGCCTTTACGGCATTTGCTTCGGGATCGGAGCGGCCTGTGTGGGTGCCGCCGGAGCGCTGTTGGTGCCCTTGATGCCGGCCAAGGCCACCATGGGAGCACCCTATACCATGGTCTCTTTTGTCATCGTCATCCTGGGGGGGATGGGCAGTCTGGCCGGCGCCCTGGTGGGCGGTCTGATCATCGGCGTGGCCGAATCTCTGGGGACGGTCTTCCTGCCCAGTTCCATGAAGCAGGTGGTCAGCTTCACCATCATGGTGGTGATCCTGCTTTTCCGCCCTCAGGGCCTTTTCGGGGGCAAGTCCTGATGAAACGCCTCTATGTCTTCCTGGCTCTCTGCCTGGCCGTGCTCCTCCTGCTTCCTGGAGTTCTAAACAACTACTGGATGGAAATCTTCATCCTTATATTTTATTATGCCTATCTAGGTCAGTGCTGGAATATTCTGACCGGCTATACCGGTAACATATCCCTGGGCCATTCCCTGTACCTGGGGATCGGGGCCTACACCTCGACGCGTCTGGTCATGGTGTTCGGATTGACCCCCTGGGTCGGGATGTTTGCCGGAGGTCTGCTGGCCACGGTGGTCGGACTCATTGTCGGTTTCCTGGGGTTTAGGTTTGGTCTACGGGGGGTCTATTTCGTACTGATTACTATTGCTTTTGCTGAAATAGGGCGACTGATCGCCCTGCAAATGGACAGCCTCGGTTCGTTTATGGGATTGTTTATCGATTTCAATCCCGGTTTTTGGAACATGCAGTTCCGGGGCAATCTCCCCTATTACTATGTTTCGTTAGGGTTACTGCTTTTTTCTGTTATTGTGGTGCGGATACTGGAGCTTTCCAAGGCCGGCCGTTATCTGGTGGCCATCCGGGAAGACGAAGATGCGGCGGAGAGCTTGGGCGTCAATACCTTCAAATATAAAATGCTGGCCATTTCCCTGAGCGCTTTCATGACGGCCCTGGCCGGAACCTTCGACGCCAACCGGATTTTTCATCTGAGCCCGGATCGGGTGATGAGTATGGGCATGTCCATTGAGATTATTCTCCGCCCGATCATCGGCGGAATGGGAACCATTTTGGGACCCATCGTGGGCTCTTTTCTGATCACGCTACCCGCCGAATGGACCCGGGCGTACCTGAGCGAGATAGGGCGTCCTGGGCTGCACATGGTCATTTACGGTTTTGTGTTGATCTTCGCCGTGTTTTTCTTTCCCCGGGGGATCATGCCCCTATTGAACCGAAAGTTAAGACCCTTCTTCCTCAAGGAAAAAGATTAACAGCTATGCTGGCGGTTGACCACATCGGGAAAAACTTCGGGGGACTCAGGGCACTGGATAATGTATCCCTGGAGATCCGGTCCGGGGAAATCATGGCGGTGATCGGACCAAACGGGGCCGGGAAAACGACGCTGTTCAATATCCTGACCGGATTTATCAAACAGGACAGCGGCCGGGTTTTTTTTCAAAGCCAGCCGCTGCTCGGCCTCAAACCTCACCAGATCTGCCAGCGTGGGCTGGTCCGGACCTTTCAGATCGTTAAACCCTTTCTGGAACTGAGCGTTCTGGATAATGTCATCGTGGCCGCTTTTAACCGGCTGAAGGATTTGAAGGAAGCGACGAAAAAGGCCGATCAGGTCATCCAGTTTGTCGGGCTCAAGGATAAGCGCCGGGCCCTGGGCAATGAGCTGACCCTGCCCAACCGGAAGCGGCTGGAGTTGGCCCGCGCTTTGGCCACGGACCCGAAGCTGCTGATGCTCGACGAGGTAATGGCCGGGATCAACCCGACGGAGACCGATACCCTGATCGGGTTGATTCGGGAGATCAACCGGGGGGGGGTTACCATCCTGTTGATCGAACATGTGATGCGAGGGGTCATGGCCCTGTCTCAGCGCATCCTGGTGCTTAATTTCGGGGAGAAGATAGCCGAGGGGGCGCCGGAGGAGGTTGTCAAGAACCCACTGGTCGTGGAAGCCTACCTGGGGGAGGAATTCTGCTTTGCTCCGAGTTGAGCGTATCGACGTGTTTTACGGGGATCTCCAGGCCCTGCGGGAAGTCTCGTTGGAAGTCCGGGAAGGGGAAATCGTCACCCTCATCGGCTCCAACGGGGCCGGGAAGTCCACCACCATCCGCGGCATCTCCGGGATACTGAGACCGAAGCGCGGCACCATCACCTGGAACGATCAGCCTATCCAGAACCGGTCGACCTCGGCTATCGTGGAAATGGGGATCATCCAGATCCCGGAAGGGAGGCAACTCTTCCCGACTATGACCGTCCTGGAAAATCTGGACTTGGGGGCCTTGAACCCTAAAGCCCGAAAATTCAAGAAGGAAAACCTAAAAAAAATTTACACCCTATTTCCCCGATTGGAGGAGCGTCAGTCCCAGATCGCGGGGACCCTTTCCGGCGGGGAACAGCAGATGCTGGCCATCGGACGGGGACTCATGTCCAACCCCAAAATCCTGATGCTGGATGAACCCTCCTTGGGCCTTTCTCCCCTGCTGGTCAACAGCATCTTTGCCATCCTCCGGCAGATTAATCAGGATGGCATCACTATCCTCCTGGTCGAACAGAATGTCCATCATTCCCTCAATCTCGCCCAGCGGGCCTATGTTTTGGAGAATGGCGAGATCGTTAGGGAAGGACCGTCCCGGGACCTGCTCCAGGATGAGCAGGTCTGCAAGGCCTATCTGGGATTCTGATTAAACCAGTCTTATTTCCAGCCTTTGGTTCCCTCCAGGTGGCTGAAAATAACTGGTTGTTCGCCCACTTGGGTGGGTGGGCACAATATGTGGTAGTTTAGACTGAATTGGGGCCATACCAGATCTGGGGGTACCCACCCAAAAGGGAGAAGCGTCAAATAATTTCATAGTCATGCTTCCCTCATCCCAGAACACTCCAACGGAACCTTGCTATCGGGAGAAAGTTGACAAAAAGGCCTCAGCCGATTACTTTAATCAAGACTTGAGTAACTGAATACGGGAGGAAAGAGAATCGATGGAAGAGGATAAAACCATATGCCCCCATTGCGGGCAGAAAATGAAGAAGTGGAAAACGCCGGCCGCTTCCACCTGGGGATCGGAATTTCAGTACATCTGTTTTAATGACGAATGCCCCTATTTTGTCCGGGGTTGGGACTGGACCATGAAGACCATGAAGGCCAAGGCCTCTTACCGCCACCGATACAATCCGGAAAATGGCGAGACGGGTCCACTTCCGGTATGGTCTTACGATGCCTTGAAGTGCGATATCATTGAGGATTAACCGAATTGGAACCTCTGTCCAAAACAGGACGAAACGATCCCTGCCCCTGCGGAAGCGGGAAAAAATTCAAAAAGTGCCATATGGGCCGGGAAGGGGAACTGGTCCTAAGGAAAAAGGAAGTCTTGGACCCGGAAGCCGGCCGTAAGATTTGCGGATTACCCGAGGTCCACTACGGCCGTTCCCGGGCAATGATCGAGGCCTTGGTCCAAGACGGGATTCTGGATAGCTCGATGGGGATCAAGTGCGTCGACCTGGAGGCGTACCGGAATTTGGGGGTTTCCGGTCAGGAAATCCCCCTGGAGGGTCTAAAGGGCAGCGCCGCTATTCTGGTCAATACTCGGAAAACCAGGGTAAACGACCCTAGGCATTTTTATCTGGCCATTACCCCCAAAATTCAAGATTCCACGCTGATTCATCAATTCGCCCATATACTCGATTACCTCAAAGGGTCGGGAACCGAGCCGGGGACCTTCAAACAGTTGAGTTTAGAGAGCGGGATACCGGTCGACCATCTGGATCATTCCCAGGAGTTTGGACGCTGGCTGGAGTATTTGAGGGACCGGTTCGAGGTTCATCTGGATGCGGAGGACGCCATCGTTGCCTACCTGTACCGGAACGAGATCCTGTTCAAAATAGAGGATATACAGGCTCGGGACATTCCTCAGTTGGCCTTCCTTTCCAAGCAGCTGCTTGATTTCATGATCAAAAACCGGAAGGAAATCGACGCGCTCATTCGGGAAAGGGCTGGGTATATCGGGAAGCAATAAAAACCGATATTCAGATCAAATAGCGCTTTTAGTGGCATTCTCCATGCAGGCCCAAGGCCTCAAAGGCCGACAAGATCTGCTTTTCCATTTTCAGGCGTTTATCCGGGAGTGGCACAAAAGACAGCTCCTCCAGACGATCGAGGAGTTGCCCCTTTCCCGGAATAGCCGCCAGGCCGCATTCCAGGGTTTCCCCGTTCAAGGTATTCAACAGGGTGGCGTCTTCGCTGTTGGTCACGACGGTGAGGGGAATTTGATATTCGGTGAATAGGCGGGCCAGGGCCAGTGTGGACCGCTCCCGGGCCAGAATGGAGCCGGCGCCGCACTTGATCAGCACCACCTTTTTCCCGCCCAATTGAATTAGGATGGAGGCCTTCAGCGAAAAGGTTTCCGGACCTATAACCAGGCTGAAAGGCACATCCAGTTCCAAGTCCTCTTCCTGATATCCCTTTTCGCTCAATAAAAGACGGACGATTCTATCCCGGATGACCTCTTCTTTGATGGTTTCACCGGTGGAAAGGGGCAGCAGGCCGGATTTGTATTTTTCTCCGGGGCAGGATTCACTCATCGCTTTTCCTCAGAGTGAGGGTCTTTTCACCAAAAAGGGCAAACTTAAGCCATTGACAGGCCAAGGCTAACAATGCCTCATCGTCGGTTTTAATCTTCTCCCTGGTTTCTTCAGGCAGTTCAAAAAGGGCGAGGAATCGACTGCCCAGGACAAAACCCCGGAACCGATCAAGATTATAGCTGGCCATGGCGAACATTTGCATTTTCTTGGGGATAACCTCGCTCGCTCCCAAGGAACCCCGATGAGTGATGATCTCCATCCAGCAGTCATTAAAATAGTTGTACCGTTCCAGGCCTTGATCTTTAGACCAGCCCTCGATCGTCCAGTCGGTATCTTCCTGAAATCCCAGGCAATGGGGTTCCCGGACCACGAAAAAAATTTCCCTGGCTGGACCCCGGCTCTCGTTTTTAGATGCACCCCGGCCCACAGGGTAGATCCGGCAGGCCCCGGGCCGATCTTCATAGACCCGGCAACCCTGCGGGGTTACGAAGGGGCAAGTCCGGCGATCATTAGCCTCCATTTTTAGAGAGACCGCCGGGAAGCCGTTGTGTTCGCCCAATTGCAGTTCGGTGTAGTCGTCGAGGAAAGCTCCGGATGTGACGCCTAGACGTTTTTTTAGCCTCAAAATATCGTAGGGGGTCAGGACCAGCCGCAGATCCCGGCAGCATTCCGTAAAGCAAGGCACTCCTGGATGACAGGCAAAGGTGAAAGCCTCTTTTTCCAGGAACTGAAAGGGTTCTGGGGAGTTCATTTTTTTGACTAACGGCTAAGACCCTGAGGTTTCTTTATCTCCGGGTTTTTCCAAAGCCCGTCGTCTTTAGGAAGAGTAACCCCCAGTTCTTTTTCTTTAGCCTTGATGACTTCTTCCCGCACCGGCAGGGTGGATTTTCCCAGCAGGCCGAATTGCAACCATTTAAATCCGAGTTTGAGCAAGGCCAGGTCATCGGTCTTCAAGGTTTCGGTTTCTTCCGGAGAAAGATCGAAGAGTTTCAAAAAGTTGCTACCAAAGATGAATTTTCGAAACCGTTCCGTATCGTAACAGGCCAGGATGATCATACTCTGGACTTTGCCGTCCAATTTATGGTCTCCCCAGATTCGCTGGGCCGAAGTCACTTGGTTGAAAAGTTCCTCTACCTCTTTATAAACATTTAGACCTTGGTTTATTTCCCATTCCGCCGGTGTCAGGGTATGCTCGGCCAGTAGGCCCCGGCATTTTTGAGGGTCGGCGGTGACGAAAAACTCTTCTTCTCCTTCATCTCCTTCTCGGCTGTCCAAGGGGTACATCCTGCAGGCCCAGGGGCGTTCTTCATAGACCCGGCAACCTTTCTGAGGATCGACAAAAGCACAACGTTTCTCGGGGCCCTCGCCCATTTTCAGGATAAAAATAGGAAGACCGGAGTCGGTTCCGGTCATAGGCAGGGCATATTGGGCGATAAAATCTTCGGAAGAGATTCCCAAGGCAGTTTTCATCCGCAGGATGTCATAGGGGGTCAAAAAGATGGTGACGTCGCGGCAACAATTCGTGAAGCAGGTGACCCCGGGGCCGCACTGGAAATTAAAAGTGCCGTGAATCGGCATGATCGATTCGCCCCGGTCAGCGGGTTTAATAGCCGGTTTATGTTCTTCCATCGTTGAGTTTCCTTTCATTATAAATATCAAAATTGGAGATGAGGGGTTGATTGGATATGGGATGAGACTTCGCCCCCGTCCCTAACCGACCAGGTAAAACGGCGGAAATTTAAAAAAATAATTTAATTAGTTACTTAGAGGCCAGAAAAAACCTGAACTTCTTAAACGGGGGGTTGTCCTGGACAAAGCGGAAGGTGGTTTCATCGGCACAGATAATGTCGGTGCACAGGCATTGGCGTTGACATTTCTCACAGAAATATTTTTCATCCAGGATGTTGCCGCATTTACAGAAGGGTTTCATAACCAGTTCGCCGTCTTCTATTTCGGCGGTAAAAAAGTCAGCTTTTTCTTCCGGAGACGGGGAAGGTTCGTGATGGGTCATTTTTTTTCTCCCTGTATATATAATTGAAGGGCCCGTTCAGCCCTTTTTTTTATAATAATACATTTAATTGGAAATTTCAACATCTCTGAAAGGGTGGATATTCGATTGAAAAAGTGGTAAAGAAAAGATAGGGAGTAAGTTTCTTCAGATTTCGAAATAAATACTGTTCGGGAGGAGTGTTGAATCATGGAAATCCCAATCACCAAATCTACCACCATCGGCCGGCGGCCGAGGCCGAAAAACGAGTCTGAACTGGGTTTTGGGAAATATTTCACCGACCACATGT
Source organism: uncultured delta proteobacterium (assembly GCA_963743305.1). Lineage (GTDB taxonomy): Bacteria > Desulfobacterota > RBG-13-43-22 > RBG-13-43-22 > RBG-13-43-22 > CAVQSS01. The sequence goes on along the minus strand of CAVUPH010000012.1, from coordinate 55,664 downwards.
TCCTTATGGATTACGAAAAGGGTAAGGGCTGGATCGACCCTCGGATCGTACCCTATGGGCCCCTTTCCTTGGATCCATCAGCCATGGTCCTCCATTACGGCCAGGAGATTTTTGAAGGGTTGAAGGCCTACCGCTGGACTGACGGGACCATTGCCCTTTTTCGCCCGGACAAGAATATTGAGCGCTGGAATCGTTCGGCTCGGCGACTGTGCATGGCGGAAACGGATCCGGATATTTTTATGCAAGGAATGAAAGCGCTTATCCTCCTGGATCGAGACTGGATCCCCGTATCGAAGGGGACTTCCTTATATATTCGTCCGACCATGATCGCCACCGAGGCCGCCCTGGGGGTCAAGCCCTCCAATCGCTATCTTTTTTTCATCATCCTCGGGCCGGTGGGTCCCTACTACCCGGAGGGTTTCAGCCCCACCCGAATTTACGTCACCAAATCGTATGTTCGGGCCGCCAAAGGCGGGGTGGGCGAGACCAAGACCGGCGGGAACTACGCCGCCAGCCTGTTTGCCGCCTCCAAGGCCCAGGAGATGGGCTACACCCAGGTGCTCTGGCTCGACGCGGCCGAGCATAAGTATGTGGAAGAAGTGGGAACCAGCAATATCTTTTTCCTGATCCAGGACGAGCTGATTACCCCCCCCTTGGCCGGGACGATCCTCCCCGGTGTGACCCGGGACTCCGTTATCCACCTGGCGAAAAGACTGGGGGATCAAAGTGACCGAGCGTCCCATTACCATCGATGAGGTACTGAAGACCGCCCAAGACGGCAAGCTGAAGGAGATGTTCGCCACCGGCACGGCGGCGGTAATTTCCCCGGTGGGCGAAATAGGCTTCCAGGAGCAGGTTATTCCCGTGGCCGACGGGAAAACCGGAGCGCTGGCCCAACGGCTTTATGACGAAATAACGGGCATTCAGTATGGAGATAAAAAAGATCCCTTCGGTTGGGTGGTGAAAATCGCCTGAAAGGGGGAGATGGGAGCGTCTCGATCAGCAGGCCGCCCACGGGGCCAAGACAATGACTACTTCTCTTGAATTTTCGATTTCGGAAGCGTATAAGAGCACCTACCCCGGTTTGGCTTTCGGACTGGCGTTGATTTCGGGATGTCAAAACCCGGTCAATCCACCGGGTTTTGACGAATACAAACGGAAGCATTTGCGCCTCATGCGGAAGAAGGAGACCCTGGCCCGGATTACCGGCCGCATCGAGTCCTACGAACGTTTTTTTCGATCTTTCGGGTATGAATGCCCTTTGCCCAAACACCTGAAGCGGACCAACCAAAGCGGTTTTCCCCGCTATAATCTTATGATAGATACCCATTTTATGGCCGAAATGTGCGCCGGCATCCTGGTGGCCGTGACGGATGCCGATCGTTTTAAAGGAGCTCTGCTGCTGGACCTTGCCGGAGAAGGGGAGGTCTGCCGGGGACTGGGCAAGAGGGAATTTCTACTGAAGGACCGGGAGATCGTGCTTCGGGACGAGGAGGATGTGGTTTGCGTGCTCTGTCAAGGGGCGGACGAAAAAACACGGGTTTCTGAAAACACCCGACGGGCGCTTTTTTATGCCTATGCTGTCCCTGGGGTTGATAAGGAGCCTATCCAGGAGGGATTATTGCTGGCCGCCGAGACCATGACCCGGTTTGGCGGAGGGAAAACGGAAGCGGTTCAGGTGTACTAAGGGGAATATTTTTTAAAATATAAGGATTTTCTTTCGAATCAATCGGCTTCGATCCGTCGAATATAATCTTCAAAATCGGTTTTCCCGGTGGCTGAGGCGATTCCTGCACCCGACCAAAAGATATCCCCGCTATGCTCCAGTAACTCCAGGTGGCTTTTTATTTCATTTTCCGCCATCCTGATCCCGAATCCCTTTAGCAACTTTGCCTCGTAATAGGCTCGGGCGATTTCCTCCGCCGTCATTGGGCCCTTCTTCAGGACTTCCAGGATCGAGGCACAGCGCTGGAGGTGGTGCTCGATAATTTCTTCGCTTCTTTCCCTTAGCTCGATTATCCCCCAGCGGTCATTGTAAAACAACCGGTGGGCCGGCAGGACCTGCATCCGAGGATATTCCCGGCCCAAGACCGCCAGCCGTTTTAATGATCGGATATAAGCCCGCAGACCATAACAGGCCGACTGGGGTGGAAAATCTGGAGGCAGGAGGGGCTGGATGAGTGGATAAAAGGCCTCCTGGGAAGGATGGGGAGTGATGTCCGGAAGCAGGGTATCTCCCACAATCAGGGCTTCCGACCCGATCTGATAGGCCAAAGCGTCCGGACAGTGTCCCGGCAGATGATGCAAGTTAACCGCTCCATCCAGCGGAAAGCGCAATCCTTCCAGGCGGTTTATTTTCAAATCATCTCTCTGGCGGTGGTATTCCCGGCAATGGGACTGGGTAAAGGTCCCGGGCATGAAGCAATGCCAGCAGGAAGCCGAGAAGTCCTCTTTGGTAGCCGGAGGGGCCAGGTTGGGGTAGGAGCGACGGAGGAGGTCGTACAGAGGATGGACCCAAATCGAAGCGCTGGTATCCCGGGCCAGTTCCGGTAATCCCCCGTCGTGGTCTTCATGGCCATGGGTGAGGAATATTCCTTTTAAATCTTCCGAGTGAAGGTCGGTCTGCTTCATCATTTCCAATAACCGGCCTCCCATGCCGAAACGGCCCGTATCGATTAAGAAGGGAAACTCGCCCTGAACGATATAGTTCCAGGTGGGGCCCAGGTCCCAGTCACCGCCGTATATGTTTTCAGTCGCCAGTCCGAAGAGGGTTCGGCCCGAAGGCAAGGGCAGGCGGATGATCCACCCGTTGCCGTTCGGGTCGCCGCGGTGGATGATCTCAAAGTTGTTCATAAGCTATTAATACCTTTTTAACGAGGTTTTATGGGATTTGTGGCTTTATTTCGTAGTCCGGACATCGTCCCTGACAACGTCTCATCTTCAGGGCGCATCCGGTGCTGACCTGGTGCAGGCAGGGGGGGAAGTTGACCCCGGAGTCGATAAAATTTTTACATTGGACTTTGGTCATTTCCTTTAGGTTCCGATCCACGATGTACTTCTCAGCGATCATTCGGTCTGCTCCTGGTCGCGAAAGGTCAAAACGTTCCAGGCGCTTCAAACGGTCCAGGGCTTGACGGCCGATTTTTTTTCGCTCCACAATCAGGAGACAGGTTCCCTCCTCCGGGGGGATGGAGTTCTGGGGTTTGGTGCAATGTCCGCGTTGGTAATAAAGGCAGTTTTTAGCGGTAAGCCGGTGGACCTGTGCCATTAAAATTCTTTTGGTCAGGTTTCTCTTCCGAGGAGAGTTATCGGATCGCCCGGTTTTACGGGGCCGCCCTTAAGAATTCGAACAAAGATCCCTTCCCGGGGCATGACACAGTCGCCGGCCAGGCGATAAATGGCGCAGCGGTCATGGCAGACCTTGCCGATCTGGGTAACCTCCGCCAAAGATTCGGGGCCGATCCGCAATCGGGTCCCGATCGGTAAGGCCGGTAAATCGATCCCCTCCGTGGTGAGATTTTCAGCAAAGGAGCCGGGTCGAACCTTCAGGCCGAGATCCTGCATCTTTTGTATGCTTTCCAGGGCCAGCAAACTGACTTGGCGGTGCCAAGGCCCCCCATGGGCGTCACCTTCCAAACCAAATTCTTCCAGGAGCAAGCCCTGGGGGATATTTTTTTTGGGCACTCCTTTTTGATCGCTGATGGAGACCGCTATGATTTTCACTTATTTTCTTCCCTCCAGAGTTCAAAGACGACCACGTTGGCCGGGTCCGGACAAGACACCTGCAGGCGGTCCGGGTCTTTCAGCCAAGGGAACTTCCCCCCGAACTTGAGTACCGTATAAAAAGGGAAGATACTGTTCTGAGCCCACTGGCAGATGGCGGACCCCATTTCTTTGAATTCGAAGGTCTCACCAACCCGATGTCCATAAGAGCATTTTCCGGACCCCCGAATTTCAATGATTTTACCCATTACTTGGTATTCCGACTCCATGATGCTATCTTCCAGTCGATCTTAAGAATATAGGAAATCTATCCTGAAAAATTGTAGAGGGAGCGGATCAAATGGTCAAGCATTATTAAATAGGGTATAATTACCCTGTGGGAATCTTGCAAGGGATACTTAAGGATGAACAAAAAATAACTATTGCTTCCGCCCTATTGGGTGGGTACCCCCGATATCCGGCCGCCACGGAATCCCGATTTCAGACTAAACCCCCATGCCGGGTCCGGGTACCCCGAAGCGTGAAAATTTATGTTTATTCAATTTGTTAGGTCGTCATTCTGGCGAACGCCGAAATCCAGGGCGGTGAAAGTCTTGAGTCACCTGGATCCCGGATCGAGTCCGGGATGACGGCAAAAATAAAACGCCTAAAAAGCGGTATTCAATTCTATTTTCGTATAAAAGACCGGTGAACCTATGAGCAGAAAGCCATCTTTGACCGTAGCGGTACAGCGTTTTATTGAAAGCCATCGGCTTTTCGGGCCCGGGTCCAGAATTATCGTCGGAGTTTCCGGAGGGCCGGATTCCATGGCCCTGGTCTCCATTTTAAATGAATTGCGGGGGCCCTGGGGTTTGGAAGTAATCGCCCTTTACTGCCATCACGGGTTACGCCGAGCCGCGGACCAGGAAGCAGATTTTGTTCGGCATTGGGCCGAACGCTGGGGTTGTTCCTTCTTCACTTCCAAAGTGAACGTCCAGGCCTTTCAGCAGGAGAATAAATTATCCCTCCAGGAAGCGGCCCGGGAGCTGCGCTACCGAGTATTCAGGTCATTTTTTGTGAAGCAGAAGGCCGACAAAGTGGCCCTGGCCCATACCGCCAATGATCAGGCCGAAGAAGTGCTGATCGGCTTGATCCGAGGGGCAGGACTGGGTGGGTTGGCCGGGATTCCCTTACAGCGCGAGGGTTTTATCCGCCCCCTGTTAGCCACCTACCGAGCGGAAATCCTGACCTATTTAGGCGAACGGGACATCCCCTTTCTGGAGGATGAATCCAATAAGGACCGACGTTTTCTCCGGGCCCGGGTGCGTCACCAATTGTTGCCCGAATTGGGGAAGTTCTCTCCTAATATCATTACCCAATTGAATCGAACGGCCGGCCTGTTGAAGGAAGATGAGGCTTTCCTGCAGGAACAAACCGAGCAAATTACGGCCCGAGTCCTGGTGCCGCTGGAGGGAGGGGTTCAAATCTCTCGGAGTGGCTTGAAAAAACTCCCTCCGGCTATCCTTTCCCGCCTTTTTCAGAAAGCGATATTTCAGGTTAAGGGGGATTTGAAGTCCATCGGTTCGGTCCACCTGCTTTCCTTGGTAAACGTGGTTTGCGGCCCATCCCTGCAAGGCAGATTGGATCTACCCGGAGGGCTGCAGGCCTCCTGGGACCGGGAGCGGATAATTCTTCAACCCGCCGTTTCCGTTTCCCTCTCCCCAAGCCTTTTTTCCGAGCAGGTCGATGGGCCGGGAACGCTTACTATCCGGGAAATTGGTCTGGAGCTTTCCTTCGAAAAGGTTCCAATCGATCCCCAAAGGGTCAAAAAGACTTTCATTAAAGACCAGGCTTTGGTGGATTGGGAAAAAATCCGGTGGCCGTTGTTGGTTCGCAATGCCCAGGCCGGTGACCGTTTCCGGCCGCTGGGGTTAAAGGGCGCCAAAAAGGTCCACCGGTTTTTTATAGACAGGAAAATACCCCGGTCCCAGCGTGACCGGATCCCGCTCATCATTTCCGGAGGAGAGATTGTTTGGGTAGCCGGCCTGGAAATCGGGGACCCCTTTGCTTTGAACGAACAATCTCGACAGGCCCTTTGCCTGAAGCTCCAGATGGCGTAAAAAGGGTTTGAGATCAAGGGGTTTTTGTGGTAATTTGAATGATTACAGGAAATAGTGTTGAAGGAGAAAAAATTTGACCCCTTTTTATAAAAATTTGGCCTTATGGCTGGTGATCAGCCTGGTTATGATAGCGCTCTTCAATCTGTTTAATAAGCCCCAGACAACCAAGGAGCCGATCAGTTACACGGATTTTTTGGCCTCCGTGGAAAAAGGGGAGGTCCTGAGTGTCACCATCCAGGGGGATGACATTCAAGGCTTTCTGGTGGGGGGGAAAAAATTCAAGACCTACGCCCCCAGAGATCCCGAACTGATAAAAACGTTGCGGGACAAAGGGATTCGAATCACTGCCAGACCCTTGGATGAGTCCCCCTGGTATATGACCATCCTGATCTCTTGGTTTCCCATGCTGCTTTTGATTGGGGTGTGGATTTTCTTCATGCGCCAGATGCAGGCCGGTGGGGGGAAGGCCATGGCCTTCGGCAAGAGCCGGGCCAGGCTCCAATCGGACCAGGGGCCCAAAGTCACTTTTAATGACGTGGCGGGAATCGAAGAAGCCAAGGAAGAATTACGGGAGATTATCGATTTCTTGAAAGATCCCAAGAAATTTACCCGTTTGGGCGGGCGGATCCCCAAAGGAGTACTGCTCATGGGCTCACCCGGTACGGGAAAAACCTTGCTGGCCAAAGCCATTGCCGGGGAGGCCGGAGTCCCTTTTTTTAGTATCAGCGGATCCGATTTTGTGGAGATGTTCGTGGGCGTGGGGGCTTCCCGCGTTCGGGACCTGTTTATCCAAGGCAAGCGCAATGCACCCTGTATTATCTTCATAGACGAGATCGACGCCGTGGGTCGTCATCGAGGCGCCGGTTTGGGAGGCGGACACGATGAACGGGAACAGACCCTTGAACCAGTTGCTGGTGGAGATGGATGGTTTTGAATCCACTGAGGGCGTCATTCTGATTTCCGCCACCAATCGCCCGGATGTTCTGGATCCGGCCCTGTTGCGTTCCGGCCGATTCGACCGGCAGGTAGTGGTCCCGGTGCCGGATGTCAAAGGGCGGGAAGAAATCTTTAAGGTTCATACCCGGAAAACTCCCCTTGGCCGAAGGGGTGAATTTAAGTATTTTGGCCCGGGGCACGCCCGGTTTTTCAGGAGCGGATTTGGAAAATCTGGTCAATGAGGCGGCGCTCCTGGCAGCCCGGTTGGGGAAAGAAAAAGTGGATATGAGTGACTTCGAAACATCCAAGGATAAAGTCTTGATGGGAGCCGAGCGGCGGAGCATGATCATCAGCGAGGAGGAAAGAAGAAATACCGCCTATCACGAAGCCGGTCATACCCTGGTAGCCAAGATGTTGCCCGGAACGGATCCCATCCATAAGGTGACCATTATTCCCAGAGGACGCGCGTTAGGATTGACCCAGCAGTTGCCCATCGACGAGAAACACACCTATCCCAAAGATTTCTTGATGAATAACCTGGTGATCTTTTTAGGCGGACGGGTGGCCGAGGAATTGGTCCTGAAACAACTGACCACCGGGGCGGGGAATGATTTGGAGCGGGCTACTGAATTGGCGCGGAAAATGGTCTGCGATTGGGGAATGAGCGTAGAACTCGGCCCCCTGACTTTTGGAAAAAAGGAAGAACAGATTTTTCTGGGTCGGGAAATTGCCCAACACCGGGATTATAGTGAGGAAACCGCTCGTAAAATAGATCTGGAAGTCAAGAAGCTGATCTTGGAAAGTTACGAAAAGGCGAAAAATATTTTGGCGGGAAATTTGGAGGTCTTGCATCGTTTAGCGCAGAGCCTGCTGGAAAAAGAATCCCTGGACGGAGACACCATTGATCGTCTGATCCAGGGACCGGACCCGGGGGCAACCTTGGCTACGGCCTAAGCCCCGGTTTTTTCCTTAAAAATAATGGTCATCCGAAAGAAATATGAGTGGTCGTGGGACCATTTTCACCTGTCGTTTGGGGGGAGAACGCTGATCATGGGGGTGATTAATGTCACCCCTGATTCTTTTTCCGACGGCGGTCTTTTTTACGGGCGGGAGCAGGCCGTTGCCCGGGGGGAGGCCCTCGCCGCCGAGGGAGCGGATATCCTGGATATCGGGGGAGAGTCCACCCGGCCTTTTTCACAGCCCTTGGCGGTGGAGGAGGAACTGAAGCGCATCATTCCGGTTATCCGGGAACTGGTCAAAAGGGTTCGGATCCCCATTTCGGTGGATACGTATAAGTCCCAGGTGGCGGAGGCCGCCTTAGACGCCGGTGCGGCCCTGGTCAATGATATCAGCGCGCTGCGCCTGGATCCGGCCATGACCGAAGTGTTGCGGAATCATAGAACGCCGGTTATTCTGATGCATATGCAGGGGACTCCGCAGGATATGCAGTCCCGGCCGCACTATGGGGATCTGTTAAAAGAGGTTCACTCTTTTTTTGAGGAAAGGCTGTTTTGGGCCCAGCAACAGGGCCTCGCCCGGGACCGGGTGATAATCGATCCGGGCATCGGATTCGGCAAGACCCGGGAACATAATTTATTATTGATCAAACGATTGGATATTCTTTCGGACTTGGACTGCCCGGTTTTGATTGGAACCTCCAGGAAATCATTTATCGGTAAGCTCACCGGTCAGCAAAATCCCGGAGAACGGGAATGGGGTACGGCGGCCACTTCGGCTCTTTCGGCTTGGTTGGGGGCCCATCTGATCCGGGTTCATCGGGTGGACTCCAATCGGCAAGTGCTGCAGGTGGTGGATGCCTTGCGGGAGGCACCGACCCCATGAACAACCTCTGGTTGACCCTGACCAATATCCGCTGGCAGGATGGTCTGGATATCCTCCTGGTAGCCATCCTGATCTATCAGCTTTTTCTGTTTATCAAAGGCACCCGGGCCGTTCAGATCATCATCGGTTTGGTCGTCATTTTTATCGCCTTTTTGGCGGCCCGCCAGCTGGAATTATTGACCTTAAACTGGATACTGAGCAGCTTTCTGAGTTCCATCATTTTGGTCATCATTATCCTTTTCAAGTCGGAAATCCGTCGGGTGCTGGCCCAGGTAGGGCGGAGCCCTTTTGTCAAAACTACGGCCGAGACCCTGCAAACGATTGAAGAGGTCATCCGGGCTGCGGTCTATCTTTCCAGCCATTCCACCGGGGCCCTGATCGTTTTAGAAAGGCAAACCGGGCTGGGGGAGATTGTTCAGACCGGGACCGCTTTGGAGGCCCGGGTCGGGTGGGAACTGATCGTCAGTATCTTCCACACCCAGTCCCCCCTTCATGACGGGGCCATGATCATCCGCGATAACCAGATTGCCGCCGTGGCCTGCTATCTCCCGTTGACCCGCAGCGCCAAGGTCAGTCGGAGCTACGGCACCCGCCATCGGGCGGCTTTGGGGCTGACCGAAAAAACGGACGCGGCGGTGATCGTGGTTTCGGAGGAGACGGGCCGGATCTCCGTGGCCATTAAAGGACGTTTCACTCGAGGGTTGGATTCCACCACCCTGAAACGGGTGTTGCAAACCCTGTTTACCCAGGAAAAGGCCTCCCGCACTTATTGGCTGTTCGGCCCCCGAAAAACCGGAGGTTCCTAGGGTTGAGGAACTTAGTTTTTAAAATTTTGGCCCTGGTCTTGGCGGTCATTCTCTGGTTCTTAGTGGTCGGCGAGGAGCGGGCCGAAGTGGGTTTGACCATTCCTTTGGAATTGGTGAACATGCCTCGGGATATGATCGTGGTGAATAACATCCCCCAGGGGATCGACATCCGGGTCAACGGACCGCGCAGTTTAATCCGTTCCCTGACGACGCGCAACTTGAGCAAAAGCCTCGATCTGTCCAACACCAAGGCCGGAACGATAACCTATTCCATCTCCTCGGAAGGAATTCGGCTACCGCGAGGGGTGGCCGTCACCCGTATCCATCCCACCCAGGTGGTGGTGGTCCTTCAAAAGCAAATAAAAAAAATGATCTCGGTCCGGGCCCGGGTCATGGGGCGACCGGCAAGCGGTTATGAAGTGGAATCGGTCAGGGTTCGACCGGAAGAGGTGGAAGTGGCCGGATCGGAAGAAGTAATCAAGGACTTGGAAAATCTTTCCACCAAGCCCGTTGATATCGGTGGTCGGCAGGAAACCCTGGTCCAGGAAGTTAATTTGGACTTCCGTTCCCTGCAGATCCATTTGCCTCGAAACCAGACCGTTGAGGTGGAAGTTAAGATCAAAAAAATCAGTGCCCCCTAAGGAGGAGTGATGCGAAAGCTCTTTGGAACCGACGGCATTCGCGGAGTGGCCAATGTGCACCCCATGACCACGGAAGTGGCCTTACAGTTAGGCAAGGGCTGCGCTTATATATTTAAGGACAAAACGCGGCGGCACAAGATCGTGGTGGGCAAGGATACCCGGCTGTCCGGGTATATGCTGGAAAATGCCATTACGGCCGGGATTTGTTCAATGGGGGGGGACGTTCTTTTGATCGGGCCTTTGCCCACGCCGGGGATCGCCTTTTTAACCCAAAGTATGCGGGCCGACGCCGGGATTGTCATCTCCGCCTCCCACAACGCTTATCAGGACAACGGGATAAAGATATTTTCGCGAAACGGTTTTAAACTTCCGGATGAGGTGGAGGAACGGATTGAGGCGCTCATGTTCTCGGAAACCCTGGCAGTACCCGGGATCACCGCCAACCAGGTGGGCAAAGCCTTTCGGATTGAGGATGCCATCGGCCGCTATATCGTCTTCCTGAAAAATACCTTTCCCCAGGAATTAACCCTGGAAGGGCTGCACCTGGTTTTGGATTGCGCCCACGGCGCAACCTATCGGGTAGCTCCGACCGTTTTTGAGGAGTTGGGGGCCAGGATCACCCTGCTGGGGGCTAAACCCAACGGTGAAAATATCAACAAAAATTGCGGCGCCCTCTACCCCGGTCTGGTCGGCGCCATGGTCCGAAAGAAGAAGGCCGATCTGGGCATCAGCTTTGACGGGGATGGGGATCGGGTGATCCTGGTGGATGAAAACGGCGAAATGATCGATGGCGATCAGGTGATGGCCATTTGCGCGAATCGGATGTTCAAGGAGAAGCGTTTGAAAAAAAATACCCTGGTGGCCACAGTGATGAGCAATCTGGGGTTGGAAGTGGCCCTGCGGCAGCAGGGTATCCGACTGGTACGCACCCAAGTGGGGGACCGCTACGTGGTGGAGGAGATGGTCAGGAGAGGATGCAATTTAGGAGGAGAGCAATCCGGGCACCTGATATTTTTGGACCATAACACCACCGGAGACGGGATTCTCAGCGCCTTGCAGGTTTTGGCCATCATGCAGCAGGAGGGAAAAAGTCTCTCGGACCTTTCCGATATCATGGAAAAATATCCCCAGAAATTAATCAACGTCCGGATCAGGGAACGAAAAAGCCTGGAGCACTTTCCCGTCGTCACCCAGCAGATTCAAAAAGTGGAAAAGAAATTGGGGGAAAAGGGCCGGATCCTGGTCCGCTTTTCAGGAACCGAACCCTTAGTCCGGGTGATGCTGGAAGGGGAGAATGAGGCCTTAATTGCCTTACTGGCCGAGGAAACAGCCCAGGTTATCGAAAGGGAATTCAATGCCTAAAACGTCGTCCAAAGACCTGTTACTGGTAATGGACGTGGGGAATACCAACACGGTCCTGGGGGTCTATCGGCAAAAAGAGCGGGTGTGTGACTGGCGGATTCGCACCGAACGAGACGGGACCTTGGATGAAATGGGCATCCTGATCGGCAACCTGTTCGCCAGTCGAACCTTAAGTCTTTCCCAGGTGAACGACCTGATCATTTCCTGCGTGGTGCCTCCCATGTTGAACACCCTGGAGGAATTCGGACTGCGGTATTTCAGCCTACATCCGCTTTTTGTGGGGCCGGGAATAAAAACCGGTATGCCCATCTATTACGACAACCCTAAAGAGGTCGGGGCGGACCGGATTGTCAATGCCGTGGCGGCCTACGAAAAATATCGAACGAACTTGATCGTAGTGGATTTTGGAACGGCCACCACCTTTGATTATGTTTCCGATAAGGGGGAGTATTTGGGGGGTGCGATTGCCCCGGGTATCCTGATATCCTGTGAGGCCCTTTTCCAGAAGGCCTCCAAGCTCCCCCGAGTGGAAATTTTCTCCAAACCCAAAACCGTATTGGCCAAAGACACCATCAGCAGCATGAATGTGGGCATTATTTATGGTTATACCGGCCTGGTGGACGGCCTGGTCGAGCGGATCATGGCGGCTGTTCCCCAGCGGCCTAAAGTAATCGCCACCGGAGGGCTGGCCCCGCTGATCGCTTCGGAGTCCAAGACCATCGAGGCGGTGGACAGTTATTTGACCCTGGAGGGCCTGCGGATTATCTACGAGCGTAATCGTTCCTGAATTAAGCGAAATGATGGTTGGAGGGAAAAAGGATGACCCCTGAAGAAATGCGGCAAAAAGCGGAGGACCTTTTTTTGAAAGGGTTTCACTGAAGCCAGGCCGTTCTGGCCGTGGGCCAGGAAAAAATGAACCAACAGGATGACACTTTAATAAAAGCAGTAGGGGCCTTCGGCGGCGGGGTCGCCAGCACCGGACGGGTGTGTGGTTGCCTGACCGGAGGCTTGGCCTTTCTCTCCAGCCTCTATGGCAAGGACCGCCCGGAAGGGAAGGACCATCCCCGCATGTGGCGGTTGAGTTATAAATTGGCTAAACGGTTTGAGGATCTGACCAAAGAATACGGTGGAGTAGATTGCCGGGATATCGCCCAAGTAAACTGGTCGGACCGGGAGGCGGTCAAGGTTTTTTATTCCAGCCCCGATGGGCGGCGCCGACACTGCCAAAAACTGGTGGGAGACACGGCCTGCGTTATGGGTGAGATCCTGGAGCAGGCGGAACAACCCTAAAAGCGCTGGGCGCAAGGCGCGGAGCGCTTGGCGCTGGAAAACGGCCGCAGAAATCGAAGATCCACTCATGACCGGATTGAAGGGTTACGGCCGTTATCTCTGCGTCTGCGCGCTCTTAAAGGGGCGGGCGACGGAGGTGAAAATCCGTGGCCTGTTCGAAGGCCGACCCGGCCTGGAGAATTTTTTCTTCCTCAAAATGGTTGCCTAAGATTTGCAGGCCGATGGGCAACCCTTGAGAACTGAAACCGCAGGGCAGGGCCAGACCGGGAATGCCGGCCAGGTTGGCCGAAATGGTAAAGATGTCCGTCAGGTACATTTTCAACGGATCGTCGGTTTTTTCCCCCCGCCGAAAAGCCGTGGTGGGGGCCACGGGAGTGAGTATCAGATCCACCTGATCAAAGGCTTGACGAAAATCCTGGCTGATCAGGGTCCTGACCTGAGAGGCCTTCCGAAAATAGGCGTCATAATATCCCGCTGAAAGCACGTAGGTTCCCAACATGATCCGCCTGACCACCTCGGGACCAAATCCCAGGGAACGGGTTTTCTGAACCATGTCCATCAATTTTCGGCTCTCCCTTTCCCTGAAACCGTATTTAACCCCGTCATAACGAGCCAGGTTGGAACTGGCTTCGGCCGTGGCGATGATATAATAAACCGCTATGGCGTACTCGGTATGGGGCAGGCTTATTTCCTGGCAGCGAGCTCCCTCTTTCTCTAAAACCCTAATGGCTTGCCGGATGGCCTGTTCGACTTCCGGGTCCAATCCGCCGACGAAATATTCCTTCGGGATGCCGATCGTACGGTTCTGGATTCCCTGATTCAGGGAAGACGGGTAATCGGGCACTTCCCGCGGTACCGAGGTGGAGTCTCGGGGGTCATGCCCGGCCAGGGCCTGAAGGAGAAGCGCACAGTCGGCGACGGTTTTGGCTAAAGGGCCGATCTGATCCAAAGAGGAGGCGTAAGCCACCAACCCGTAGCGGGATACCCGTCCGTAGGTGGGTTTCAGCCCCACCACCCCGCAATGGGCCGCCGGTTGGCGGATGGAGCCCCCGGTGTCCGAACCCAAAGCCCCCAGACATTCCCCGGCGGCTACCGCCGCTGCCGAACCCCCGCTGGACCCGCCGGGGATAAAATCCGCGTTCCAGGGATTCCGGGTCACCTGCAGGGCGGAATTCTCCGTTGAAGAGCCCATGGCAAATTCATCCATGTTCGCTTTCCCGACCATTACCGCGCCCAGGTCTTGAAGACGGGAGATGACCGTAGCATCGTAGGGCGGGACATAGTGTTCCAGTATCCGTGACGCACAGGTGGTCCGAAGCCCTTTGGTGGAGATTAAATCCTTGATGGCCAGGGGGATGCCGGTCAGGGGAAGTATTTGTCCGGCAGCGATGCGCCGATCGGCTGCTTCAGCCTGCTTGAGGGCCGCTTCCGGGGTCACGGTGATAAAAGCGCCGATCTGAGGTTCCACCCGGGTTATCCGGTCCAGGACCGCCCGGGTCAATTCGACGGAGCTGATTTCTCGTTTGGTCAGAAATTCGTGGGCCTGGGCAATAGTCAGTTCAAAGGGAAGCGTCATTATATGATAACCTCGCAAAAAGTCAAAAAACGACTTTCTGCTCGGCGGGGGAGGGTCTTCCCTCCCCCGCCATTTGAAGTGAATTCAAATGGTTCCACCCCTACCCCAGACCGGGGCTTAATCGCCCTCGGTCTGTCGACGGACTTCTTGCGAGTCCGTCTCTAATTGATAACCTCAAATAACCTTCGGCACGACGAAGGCGGATTGACCCTGTTCCGGGGCGAGGGCCAGGGATTCCTCTACCGGCAATGAGGATTGGACCTGATCATCACGGAAGGCATTCGCCAAATGGAGGGCGTGGGAGGTAGCTTCGACACCGCTGGTGTCCAGTTCATTCAATTTCTCCATATAAATCAGAATGTCGTTCATCTGTCGGGCGATCGGGCCGACCTCTTCCGGGTTTAATTGCAGCCGAGCCAGTTGGGCGATGTGCAGCACTTCTTCATTTGAAAGAAACATATTCGCTGTTAACCTCTTTTCCAATAATGCTGTTGGACATTCCAGACCTGCCGCACGATGGCTAAGTCGGCCCGGTTGTCCGCCGCGGTGTCTTCGAGGGACAAAACGGAGTCCCCTTGAAGTTCCTTTAAGACCGCCAGGACTGATTGGCGCAAGCCATTCAGGTGATAACCGCCTTCCAAGGCCAATAACAACCGCCCCCTACAAACCTCGTTAGCTAATCCCTGGACAATGCGGGTCAGACGGGCAAAACCCTTGGGGGTGACCATCATGGCCCCCAGGGGATCTTCATAGTAGGTGTCGAAGCCGGCGGAGATTAAGATCAATTCGGGTTTGAATTGCCTCCCGATGGGAACCAGTATCCGTTCAAAAACCTGGGCAAAGTCTTCATCCAGACAGCCGCTCGAGAGGGGAACGTTGACCGTAAACCCCGGCGCCTCTTTCCCGCCCACTTCCTGCAAACCTCCGGTACCCGGATAATAGGGGTACTGATGAGTGGAGAAATAAAGGACCTCCGGATTGTTCCAGAAGGAATGCTGGGTACCGTTTCCATGATGGAGGTCCCAGTCGACGATCAAGATGCGTTCCAGCCCGCGCCGCTGGCGGGCATAGGCGGTTCCTATGGCTACATTGTTGAACAGACAAAAACCCATGGCCCGATGGGCTTCGGCATGATGTCCCGGGGGCCTCACCAGGGCAAATCCATTTTCGATTTCGCCATCCAGCAAGGCGTCGATCAAGGCCGTCAACCCGCCCGCGGCGTGAATGGCGGCCTCATAGGATTGGGCCGTGGTTTGGGTGTCCGGGTCTAAAGAACCATGATTCCGGCCGGCTGTCGCCGCTATTCGACGGATATGATCCGGGGTATGGATGGCCGTGAGTACCTCCGGAGCGGCCTCCCGGGAAGGCACCGGATAGAGACGTCCGGAAAAATTTCGGTCGAGCAGTTCATAAAGTACTTCCAAACGGCGGGGACTCTCCACATGGGGGAAGCCTCGCAGATGCTCCAGGTAGATGGGGTCTCGAACAATGCCGGTTTTCATGAAGCGATCCTAAGAAATATAACAATATAAAATAACAAGGGGCCAGAGATTCTGTCAAGGATGAAATCGAAGACCTGGCGTTAATCAGAGCGGCCTGGCCGGGTCGCCGGGTTCGGCTGTTCAGTTAAAATGTCCCCGGGGACGTTCAGCAAGATCCTTCCCGAGGCTATCATCTTGACAGGTAACCGAATATCTGTTTAGCTGTCAAAAACGAAAGAATGTGAGGAGACATGATCGGTATTTTTGATTCCGGCATCGGCGGATTAACCGTGGTGCGCGAAATATTGGAGCAACTTCCCGAATATCGGATCGTTTATTTCGGGGATACGGCTCGGACCCCCTACGGCACCAAAAGTCCTAAAACCATTACCGAATACGCCATCGAGGATATGGAATTTCTTTTGGCTCAGGGAGCGAAGATTATTGTCATCGCCTGTAATTCCGTTTCGTCGGTGGCTGCGGATATCCTCCGGGAAAAATATGCTGTCCCGATTTTCGAAGTCATCGCCCCTGCGGTAAAAAGGACGCTGGAAGTGACCCGCAATTTGCGGGTGGGGGTCATCGGCACTCGGGCCACTATCGGCAGCGGTGTCTATGAACGCTCTCTAAAAACCTTGCGGGGTGATATCCAGGTATTTTCCCAGGCCTGCCCCTTGCTGGTGCCTTTGGTGGAGGAAGGTTGGCTGAAGCGCCCGGAAACCAAGCAGATCGTCCGGAAATACCTCTTCCCGTTGAAGCTGAGGCAGCTCGATGCCCTGGTGTTGGGTTGCACCCATTATCCCCTGCTTAAACCGATTATCCAGAACAAGATCGGACGCCGCGTTCGGGTGATTGATTCTTCGGAGGAGGTGGCGGGTTGGGTAAAGACCTACCTGGAAGAAAACCCGGACGTCGCCGGGACGCTGTCGGCCGCCGAAGGGGCTGAAGGGGGGCATCGTTTTTTTGTGTCGGACCTCACCCCGAATGCCCAAACCATCGCCCGGGATTTTCTGGGTCGGGACATACGGTTGGAATGGCCCGAGAAATAGTCCGACCCGGCGAAAGAGACTCAAACGAAAGGGGCGGGGGGGGTCCCCCGCCCCGAATTAAGGATCTGTAAACAAATAACCTTGATAAAGCGACGCTACAACCGTTCGCCCTGAGCTGCGAGCCTGTCGAGCAGTCGAAGGGTGAACGATACGGCCATGCTTCGACAAGCTCAGCATGAACGGAGATACCGCGCCATTGTACAGCTTATTTCTTGGCGGGTTCTAAAAGGTCCCGAATCCGTCTTATCGCAGCGTTTTTCGCTTTTATTCCCTTTTTGCCTCACGATTCAGTTCCCGGGGCGACTAAAACTGGATCTCCATGGCCTTGTAGGAGCAGACGGGCAAACAGGCCTCACAGATGATACAGCGCTCGCCGTGAAAGGAAACTTTCATTTCCTCCCGGTCGAGTGAGAGCGCCTCGGTGGGGCAGTGGGGGATACAGGCCGTGCAATGGGCGCAGCGGTCTTTTAGATAGCGGACTTCCTGGGCCAGGGGTTCCACCTGGATCCCGATCTCCTTCAGGTAATTTAATCCGCGACTTACCGCCTCTTTATGGCCGTTCAATTCAATCACCAAACGGCCTTTTTCCTTCGGGCGCACCGTCGCCTTGAGGATATTAATTTTGCAGTCATAGTTTTTTATCAGATTGTAGGTTACCGGTTCTTCGATCAGCGCCGGCGGAAAGGTCAAGATTACTTTTTTCTTTGCCATGGTACTCTCCTTGATTCAGTATACCGCAAAAGGACGTCCCCGGGACCCCAAGGGCTAGGAGGAGGGTAGCGGGGCCACTGGTTCGGTCAGGTAAAATTTTCCCTTGAGGATCCACTTTTTCAAGATCTCAGCCACCTCACGCGCCTTAAAGTAACTGGAAAGTCCTCCGGTGGGGATGTTCTTATCCAGAAAACGGATTTTCCCGGACTTCAATTCTCCATAATTGACCTCGCCCAGGACCTTTCCGGTTCCTTGAGGGTAATCATAGCTGTAATCCACCACCCTGGTCCAGATATCTTCATCCCGGACAGAAGTAAAGGCGACCATTTCTTCGTCCAAGATGGGGATGGGCACTCCCAGGCCAACGGCCAGAGTGGTACCGTACCCGGTAAAGGAGACGCCGCGCAGCCATTGGCTGTTCATGCCCTTCAGGTCGCCGATGACACCCAGGGTGCCGGCGGGGCCTCGGGGCACCTTGTTCTTTCCCCGGGGGACTGCCGGATTATGCTGGGTGCCCGGCCAGCAGACGTAGCCCACTCCTCCTCCCAGAAAGAGGCGGGTCCCGATGCCGATCGTCCGGTAGAGGGGATCGTTCAACAGGGGGGAGAGTTGGCCGGCGCTGCAGTAATTGGCGTTGCCGGCTCGGGGCCGCAGGACCCCCATATAGGTGTGGATTATCTTGTCGGAGAGATTGACGGCTACATTATAATTCTGATAGCCGTTACGGGGATTAAACAGCACGGCGTCATTGAAATCCTTCAGGGTCAGACTTTCTTCCCTTTTTTTCAGAGGGTAGCAGTCGGTTCCGTAGGCGAAAGCGGTATAAACGATGCTTTTCCCCGCCACCAGCGCTTCCAGGACATGTGCCCCGCCGTAAAGAAATTGTCCGGGATAGACCGCGTTGCGGGGGTCATCGTCGGGCAGGGCGTTGGCGCCCAACAGGACATCGGCAGCGGCAAAGCCGGTATAGACCGGCACGTTATTGAAATAAGCGCGGCCGCCCCCGATTTTCATCCGGGGAATAGGCTGTTTAATATTTAAGTAGGCCCCCGAGGAGCACATGGGACTGAAGGTCCCGGTGGTCACCACGTCCACTTCCTGGGACGCTTTCTTGGTTCCTTTGGTTTTGACTAAATCGATAATTTCCTCGGCCGTAACCACCACGGCCTTCCCTTTTTTGATCTTTTCGTTTATTTCAGCAATGGTTTTGCCCATGATATGCCTCCAATGTTTTGAAAATTCCTCTTAAGCAACATTCCCTGTTTTGCCCTCTTCGGGCGTTCCATGATCCATATCATGAACATCACCACCTTCTTAGGCCTCGATTCCAGAAGTGTAATAAATAATGTTAAAAGGCAGGAGAGACAAAAGTCAATTTAAAAATATTTCAAATATTTTTAGCTAGGGTTTGCGGTTGCTAAAGGCCGCCGTTCAAAATCTTTCAGTTGTATCCCCAGGTTCCTCGAGTCCTGGCTGCCGAGGGACCGGGCAGGATTAAAAGTATAAGCCGTTTCCAGCGAAATCAGGTGCTGACGGGTCCCGGGGGTAGTTAAGGGAAGGGCCAACCTTCTCCATTCCCGGTCAGTCAGAGTCAGGGCATAGGTTCGTTCATCAAGTCGGATTCGGACTCTTTGAGGCCGCTGTTCTATTCCTGGGAGCGGGGCGCGAAGTTCCAAGATCAATTCTTCCGTCCCCGCGGGGAGGACCGCCGCGGCCCGTTGGCCCATCCAGCGGACCCGGCTGCCGTCCGCTTGTTTCTCCCAGTGATAAAAACCGACTTGAAAATGTTCTCCCATCGGGTAGTTGGTTATCAGTTTTACCTGGCAGACCAAGGCGGCGGTCAAAGCAAGGATCAGCCCGACAACCATTTTTTTCCCAGGTTGGAAAGACCCGGCGGTTCTCCGGGCCAGGACCAGCAGAAAGGCGGTAAAGATCCAGAAAAAAATTTCCAGGGAGCGGAGGTCGTAGGCGATATGGTGAAAAAGCCCAAAGATCAGCCAGGTTATCAGGGCGATGGTGATTGACAGGCCTAACCAGAGCCTCTCTTTTTCGGTTTCTCCTTTAAGCATTTTAAAGGCAATGGTTAAAATCACGCCTATCAGCAGCAGGAAGGACAGAAATCCCAAGAGACCCTGCTCGGCCAGAGGCTGGATAAAGATGGAGTGGGCGTTGCCCCGATTGACGTTGAAGTGTCTCCAGGCCTCCGGCGGTCCGGGGTAAAAAACGGGGAAAAAAGTGTAATACCGTCCCAGGCCTATCCCCAATAAAGGAGAAAAGGAAAACATCTCCCAGGTCGTGCGCCAGAGCTGAAGACGGATATTCTCGCGTTGCTCGAGATATTGAAGCCGATGGATAAACCGCTGATCGAACACCGTCCAATCCAAAAGAAACAATCCCGCGGCAATCAGCAGCGGGATGAGGCCGAGTAAGGCGATTTGGCTTTTTGGGAGGCGAATGAACCAGGCGATCCCTATGAAAAAAAAACCGATTTGCAGGAACAGGACCAAAAAAGCCGAACGCTGCATGCTGGCCCCTAAGGCCAGGATGAAAAGGGCCAGAGACCCTGAGGTCAATAAGAGAGCGGCATAATTCCGTCGGCGGCCATACCGTTGAGCCAGATAAACGGCAAAAGGCAGGCAGAGCAACAAATATTGGGCCAGAAACTGCCGATTAAAGGCGAAGGCCGTTATGGCGCCTTCATGAACACCAACCAGGGAAAGACTCAAATAGCTTCGGCCCCGTGGGGAGCCACTGAAACAAAAAAAGCAGGCCCAGGCCCGCGATCAGGGCACCCATGACGACCAGGGCTTGACAGGTTTTGATCAGGAAAGGTTCGCAGTCTTTTTTGAGCCAGTGAAGGGTAACCCAAAAAAGGCCGACCGCGCTTATTACGTTGCAGAGAATTCGAAAAAAGTGAACCGGGTAGCCGGGATTCCCGCTGAGCCATTGAAAAAAAAGGTCACGGCCGGGCGAGGCCCAGAGGGTGTAATAGAGTTCTCTGGCGTCCAGCGGGAGGCTCAAGGCCGCTACCAGAATCCAGAGCAGCAGCGGGAATTTTAAAGGAGAGGCCCCTCGTCGTTCCCGGGATCGCCAATGAAAAAAAGCGGAAACCAGGGTCCCATAAATGAAGATCTCCAGCAGGAAAATATAAGGCTTGAAAGGATTTCCTAAAAAAAAGGGGATCACCAGCAATAAAAAGGAGATCCCGTTGAGAGGATGCAGAGCCGCCAGGGAAAGGAAGAAACCGACGACCAGTGCGGCGGTCCATTTTTCCGGCAGGTGGAAGAATAACACCCCCCCGGCCATTAGGAAAAAGAAAGCGATTATCCAGAGGGGATTTACAGGTTGCCGTTTACTGCCAGCTTCGGAAGGGGACAAGGAGACCTCGGGGGGGTTAAGGTGTCAAGGGCGGCGAGGAAATATCCCGAGCGAAATCGTTAGCCATGACGGAAAGGATTTTATCCAGACCGGCCGGCAACGGCTGGGTATTGGAAAGCCAGGTGATCTCTAATAAACCGATAGAACCCTGTGGTCCCAGTATGGAAAGCGTCAGGATTAATTCGCTTTCCTTCCCTTCCGGGTCGGCGGGGTTCGTTGTCAGCCACTCGAGGGCCGGGAAATGGGAAAGGGCGGGAATAAACCGGACCTGTCGAAAGCCCAGATCGGGCCAGAGGTCCTCCGCCAAATCCCAGCGGCCGGCCAAAGACGGCTCTTTTTCAAAAGCCTTCCGCAACCAGTGGGCCCGGAAGGTCACATATTTGGATTGCTGCAGGTCTTTCCAACGGTGAACCAGATGGCGCACAAAGCGGGAAAAACGGAAATAGCCTAAAACCCGGGAGCCGATGACCAGGGCCGCTCCCAGCAGAACCAGGATATAGGCGGCCAGGGAATTGCGGGTTATCAGCAGTACCCCGGCCAGAATGACCAAGAAAATGTTGACCCCGTATAGGATCAGGACCGTTGGCCTCTGGGCAAAACCCATGTCCATTAATTTATGATGAATATGTTCCCGATCGGCGAGCTTTAGGGGAACCCCCCGAATCCAGCGTCGCAGGACGGCGTAGAGCATATCCGCCAGGGGAAGTCCCAGGGCCACAATGGGGATCAGCAGGGCGAAGGTGATGGTGCTTTTTTCGGAGGCCCAGAGCGAAAGACCGCCGAGGTAAAAACCCAGAAAGAGGCTGCCGGAATCTCCCAAAAAAATAGTGGCCGGATAAAAGTTATAGCGCAGGAAACCCAGAGCGGCCCCGGCCAAAGCGATCGCCAGGAGGGCCGCCACGGAATAGCCGCCGGCATAGGTCATATAAAAGAGGATCAGGGCCGCGAAGGTGGCGATCCCGGTGGCCAGGCCATCCAGTCCGTCCGCCAGGTTGAAGGCATTGGTAATGCCCACCAGCCAAAAGACGGAGAGGGGGAAACTCAGCCAGCGCAAGTCTATCTGCCAGCCAAAGGGCTGGCTGAGAAACTCGATCCGCAGTCCGAAGGCGACCGCCACCAGGGCCGCCAGGATTTCGGCCGCCAATTTGGGCCAGGGCGATAAGTGATAGCGGTCATCCAACAGACCGACACTGAAGACCAGCAAGCTGCCGAGCGCCAAACCCGACAGGGGTTGCCAGAATAAACGGATCTGTTCCCAGAGCAGGTTGCTATGGAACAAAAACCCGATGAATGGGAGAATAGTGGCCACCAAAATGGCTACTCCCCCCAGTCGGGGTATTTCACCCTGGTGAATCTTCCGCCGGTTGGGCCGGTCCAAAACGCCGAAGCGGATCGCGAGGTTGCGAGTCCAGGGGGTAACGATCCAGGCCGCGACCAAGGATATAAAAAAGAAGGCAATGTAGGTCTTCATAACAAATGCGGTCTAAGCGCCGTAAAAACCTCGGAATTGAAAAAACGAACTAAACTGACCACGTGCCAGCTTAAGTGGTTCAAACGGCGGTGGCTGTGGCGCTGGGCCTGGTGGATGACGGAGATCCTGGGATCCCAAAAGACCCCATACCCGGCCAGGCGAAAACGGGCGCAGATATCCACATCTTCACAATACATGAAATAGCGCTCATCGAATCCCTTGATAGCAGTAAAGAGCCGGAAGGGAAACAATAAAAAAAGACCGGCCAGCCAATCCACGGGTATGGGCCTGCCGGCAGGGGGATAATCGGGTTGCCGCGAGTCGCCCAGGATCCTTTTCAGAATCCGCAAAGGGGTGGGGAAGCAACGGGCATTATCGGCGATATTGCTGACCTCATCCTCCACCCCGGGGGCGATCACCCCGATCTCCTTCCCCGCCTCCAGGGCGGAACATAATAAGGGGAAAGGATTCCGGCGAAGGCGAAGATCGGGGTTCAACACTCCGAAAAACGTTCCCGAAGCCTGCCGAAAGGCTTGGTTATGATTGGCCCCGAACCCCAGGGGCCGGGAATTTTGAAGTATATCGACGGGGAAGGGGAACTCTTCAGGGTGAAAAGGAAGTTTTTCCGGAAGATTCAGGGTCAGGATAACCCGCAGGGCGGGGTCGTGACAAACCTGTTGCAGGTCCTTCAAAAGGTGGTTTACCATTCCGCCCTGGCGATGGCTGACGATCGAGAGGGTAATCAAGGGTCTGATCGGTTCAGCCATGGGAGGCTTTAACCTTTTCGAATACATCCAGGGTTTTCCGAGCCGCGGCTTCCCAGGTGAACCGACGGGCCTGCTCAAATCCTTTCTGGATAAGGGTTTGGGCCAAACCCGGATTGGTTAACAGCGAAACCAAGGCGTTGGTAATAGTCTCAATCCGATAGGGATCGATCAAAAGCGCGGCCTCCCCGGCGACCTCGGGCAGAGACGAGACATTAGAAGTAATCACCGGGCAGCCGCAGGCCATGGCCTCCAGGACGGGGAGCCCGAATCCTTCATAGAAAGAAGGATACACCAGGCATTCGGCGGCGTGATAGAACCGCAGCAGGTCTTCATCCGGTAGACAGCCGGTGAAAACCACCCGATCCCGGCCAATCGGACGAACAGCCTCCCGGACTTCCGCGGCGCCGTCCCCCTCACCGCCGGCCAGAACCAACTGGACGTTCCAGGGAGAATGGTCGGCCAATCGTCGGAAGGCCTGCAGCAGCCCCGGGATGTTTTTTCTTTTATGAAGTTGACCAACCGAGAGGATGAATCGATCCTTCAGACCGTAACGCCGACGCAGGTCCTGGAGTTCGGATTTTTCGGGGATCTCTCGAAACAGAGGATCCAAGCCCACATAGGTCACGGTGATCTTTTCTTCCGGCACTGAGAGCAGGTTGATCAGATCCTGTTTGGAATTTTCGGAGATGGTCAGTACGGCTTCGGCCTGACGGGTCGACCAGGTCAGCGCCCGGCGAAGATAAGCCAGACGAAGGGGACTGAATAATTCCGGAAAGCGAAGCCAGTGGAGGTCGAAGAGGGTGATGACCATTGGGACGGAAGGGTTCCGGGGACCGATATTACAGGGGGAAAAAAGGAGATCAATTCCTTTTCTCCGGACCAACCGGGGCAAATAGACCTGTTCACCCAGGATACGAATCAATTTATTCCGGGTGTTGCCCCCCCAAACCAGGTTGCGGGCGTTTTCCATTTCGCTGCCATAATAGGTCTGGTTGATTCGGCTCAAGACCAGATAATAGACGTTGCGGGGATCGACGGCGATCAGGTGCCGTATGATATTCTGAGTGTAGCGCTCCGCACCGGCGCGATTATCCAGCAAAGGTAGGGTGTTGACGGCAATTTTCACGGGGAGCTAGGTCAAAGGGGCGGTGGTCTGGACTTTAGCGCTTTAAGTACTATCCCATATAATACCGGTTGATCAAAGTCCAGACTGTTATTGATAGAATAGTCACTAAATAATAGCAGATAAATTTTCCAATTCCTTGCTCGGTTTTCCATCTGGATTTTAGCCGGTAAAAAGGAATAACCGCCAGGGGAGCGATCGGAATCAGGTATCTTCCCTGAAGACCTGAAATGATAGGAGCTTGCAGACGGTTCCAAGTGAGATACAGGCTGGTTAAAATCCCCAGCAAAGAGATCACAAAAACTGCTAAAGACGTCAATCGAGAGGCTAAGGACATTGAAACCGTAGGCTGATTGTCCCCCCAAACGACGGCGCCGAGCACCGGATAGTAGGTGTAATAGACTAAGCGAGGCAAAGGGGTGTCAATCCAACCCAAAATACCAACGAACATAGCCAGCCAAAGGAATACCCATTTTCTTAAAGTAGCCCCTAATATTTTGGAATAAGCCCAGGGGTGTTCCAAGATGAAAGAGAGTTGTTCTCGGGGGAAAAAGTGAACCGATCCGTCGCCGGCCTCTGGGGGGTATAGCCCCATATAGAGATAGTACCAAGCTAAAAGGGCTAGCCCACCAAAAATAAGAGTGCTTGATCCGGATAATGTCCAATGCCATCGGTCTTTAAACTTAGTCCGCGGGATGAGGAAGAAAAGGCCTAACAGTAAAACATAAACCTGTTTGGCAAAGGCCAGCAAAAGGCCTAGCACTAAAAGTAAGCCCAAGTGCCGCCATTTCACTCGGGCTACCGGGCCAAAGGCCAAATGAAGAAAAACAGCAATGGTCAACAGGGCGATCCCATTAACCAGTCCATCCGCGGAAAGAGAAGCGGCCTGGAATAATGACATGGGAGTCAAAACCAGAAAGACGATTACCCATTTAAAAAAGGGCATCAATCTAATGGTTATAAAAAGCAGAATCAACCACACCAGAAGATTAGTCAGGCGGCCAAGGTAAAATATTGTCGGCGGGGAGGCCTCCAGCAATCTTCCAGGCAAAATGCCCAGGGCTTGGGGAAGGTAAACCAGAGGGGCATAACGGGCGGTATCGGGGAAAAGGAGATTTTGGCGCTGTTCAGGGTGGAGGGGCCGCTTGAATTGAATAAAAAGGTTTTTCAGTTTCTGTTTATTTTCCGGATGGGTGGCGACGGCGTGATTCAGCGTATTATCAAAATGGGACAGGCTGGCTGGAAGGGTTTCTCCCCCGCGTCCTCCAATCAGTCTGGCCCTAAACCTTCCTTCCGAGAGATTATACGCCTGTAGAAAGTGCTGAAATTCATCCGGGACTTGGAAGGGCGGGGTAACCAGTAGAAAAATAATCCCAAAAAGTCCTCCCAAAAATAAGAAAATCTTTTGGGGAATAAACTGTTTGAAGACCATCGGTTTAACGTTCGGGAAGGTTCGACCTTTCATAAACCCCCACCTCGTACAATACTCCCAGGCAGCCGCCGAAAGGAGTGTAGGTGCGGGTTTTGATGTGTTCAAAACTGGCCTCGGCCGCCCGAGCCACATCTTTTTCAGTGGAAAAGTGATGTCTTCGAATGGCGTATCCCAACAGATGGAACATCATGACCATCAAGGGGCGTTCCACCGGCACCCCATAGACCAGGTTCCCTGAAGGCTTCAGAACCCTTTTGATTTCATCCATTGCCCGGGGCAAAGAATCGGGTTGGAGATGTTCCAAAATGCTGACACATAGAACGGCGTCAAAAAAGTGGTCTTCGTAGGGAAGATCAAGAATGTTGCCTTGTTTTAAATAGGTGGGTATCCCTAAGCGGTCGAAAACCTCCTGGGTTCCCGATATGTCCGCATTGAGGTCGATTCCGTGAATTTCTTTAAACCTCTCCTTGAGACTGGGAAATAGAAGACCAGAACCAAAGCCGACTTCCAGAACCCGGCCCCCGAAGGGTAACGAGTTTAAACAAAGCTCTACCCTTTCCCGATACAGCTTTCCTATGACCGGCCAATAATAAAAAGGAAGGGGGTCGCCCCTTTTGGGTTTTGGGTATTGTTCTTTCTTAAGGAGTTTTAATCTTCGAATGGTCATAGGGATTCTCTTTGCTGCCTTTGAAATTACCCATGGTTCTAAATGAATTTGATTTTTCCGGCGGCAAAGCCGACCATCCGGAGCAACAGCCAACCGTGCTTCCAGCGTTGAATGTTGGTCGTCCCGTAAACCCGCTGACGGTACCGGATGGGAAGATCAATGATCTTGAGCCCCAGCTTGGCGGCTCCAAAAAGCAGGTCAAAATCCCCGAAGGGGTCAAAGTCCCCGAAGTATTCCCGGTTGGCCGCTAGATGACGGTAATCCTCCTTCCACATTACCTTAGTGCCGCAAAGCGTATCCTTGATCGGTTGCCCGAGCAACCAGGAAAAAGCCAGGCTGAAAAACTTATTGCCCAAGAAATTGAAAAACCGCATGGCCTGATCCTCCAGGGGATAGACTAAGCGGACCCCGTTGATCATTTCGCCTTTTCCGGAAACCAGCGCCTGATAAAAACGGGGCAGGTCCTCCGGAGGAACGGTTAAGTCGGCATCCAGGATCATCAGGATGGCTCCCTTGGCCCGGGAAAAGCCTAAACGGACCGCATCTCCCTTGCCGCTGCCGCTCTGCCGAAGCAACTGGCAGGAACGTTCCGGGTGCTTCTCCGCCTCCCGGGCCATGGCTTCATAGGTACCGTCCGTGGAATGGCCTTCCACCAGCACCAGTTCGGTTCCCTGACCCATTTCCGGCACCCGGCGAAAGATCTCCGGCAAATTGCCGGCTTCATTCCGGGCTGGAATGATGACGGATACCGTCGGCGCTTCAAAAGCCGATGGTGCGCTGGGAGACGGCCGGGCCAGGAAGAAATTGGTCAGGGCCAGGTATTTAAAGGGCCACCACTTGACCAGAAATTGGTTAGTAAAGCTTCCCAGGACAGGAAAGGGCAGAGGCCAGAGGACCTCTTCCCAGGAACGAATCAGCTCCCAACCGCTTAAAGTCAACAAATTCCGGATGTCCGCCACGGTGAGCCAGTTCTGGTAAAGCCGGGTGCGGGCCAGACCCAGGCGGCCGGCCAGGGAGAGCGGGATTTCCCAAAGTCGGCTGTAGCTGTTAATGACCAAACGGGTCCTGGAGGAAGAACAGCGAGCGGCTTTTTCCAAAACCTCCTGGACGTCCCAGAGATCATTCACCAGGTCGGAAAGTATGATGGCCTCAAAACGTTCCTTTAATTCCATTTCCTGGGCGTCGGCCCGCAGGAAATGTAGCTCCGGGTGCCGGCTAGCGGCCTCTCGGAGCATCCGGCCGGAAAAATCAATTCCGACGCCCTTCGCCGGTTTAACGGCCGCCAGCAGATCCCCTTCCGCGCAGCCTAATTCCAGTACCTGTCGACCAGAGGGGATAATATTTTGGTATATCTGCCGCAGCCTTTGATGGTAATACCTCCCCCAGCCCTTTGGAAGTGACTCCTCCGAGGCCAGGGCATCCCAATGGGCCCTTCGGGCAGCCTGGTACTCTTTAAATCCAATGGATTGGCGGTTGAGATGAAGATTTTTCACTAGGGCAGGAAAGGTGGTTCAGCCTGACTACAAAGGAAGGGAATCCCCGGGTCCCCGTCGTTCACCCGGAAAGCACGAAAATATAGGCCGGGGGAGGCTGAAACCTCCCTGGTCGGGCGACTAAAGTTTCAAAGTGTGAAGAAAATACTTGGTCGGGATTAGATTACCTGGACAGGAACGTCGCTGCATACGGTCGTTGGATTGTGAGAGTCCGTCACCGAGACGCAAATATAGTATTTCCCGGGAGTAACCTGACTGGTATCCCAATTGTAAGTCACGCTGTTGGGCGGGGGCATATCGGTGGGATCGAAATTTGAATTTATTATAGGAATATAAACCCGATAGGAACCGGTCGATGACAAGGAAGGGCTGGACAGATACACCCGGGCCGCCTGTTGCTGGGGGTCGTTCTTGGGGTCGCTGGTGTAAAAATAACTGAGTCCCGTTTCTTCCGGAGGTTTATTTAGAAACATTTTTACCGGGAAGGGAACCCCTCTGGAAACACGATCCCCTTTGTAGAGTTTGACCCAGTCGATTGATTGAAACAGAGGATAGCCCAATATGTTTTCATTCGGGTCAAAACGTAACCCGATCACGGAAGGGGTATTTTCCCAGGAATACTGAGGGCAGGGGCCGACCACCACTTCAGGAGTTCCGTTGAAGGCATCGAATAAATCAATGGTATAGGTCTGCCAGCCCACGTCAAAAGGGATATCCTGACTTACCAGGTAGCAATTGTTCCCGCTGCCGGGAACCGTCCAGATCCAACGGGCCATCATCCCTTGAGGCACGTTTTGCCAAGCCCCTTCCGTATACATCCGGAAGGATAAATAACGGTATTCGGCCGGGTTAAAGGGAGAAGGCACGTTCAGATTCAGACGCGGGTCGGAAACGCCCCCCCCGTCACATTGGGGGGGCTGAGCGGCGGCCGTCGGGGTGGTCAAGTTCAGCTTGCCGTCCTGAAAATTATAGGCGGCGCATTCCATGTTGACCCCCGATCCAGTGCTCATATCCCAAGCAGTACCCGCCAGGGTGGCATAATCCTCGCTGCCCGTGGGGGAGGGACGGGTAAAGTTCACGATCGGGGCCTGATTGATTTCAAAGCTTCCGGATTTAATCACCGTGCTTCCGTTCTTAATCAGATAGGTATATGTTCCCGGAGCGATCCCCTGCAGGTCTAGATTAAAGGGGCTGGAGACCCCGGTTTGGACCAGGATCTCCCGGTTGGTCCCGACCGGGACGATCCAAATCGAAAAGTTTGCTCCTCCGCCGCTAAAGGTAAGGGGGAAATTGACCGGAAGGGAGTCGGTCAGTCGTATCCAGTCCACTTGAAAATTTACCTGCTTTTGCATGGTGGGATCGATCCGCAAACCCTGCCAGACGGTACTGCCGGTCCAGGGGGTGCCTCCGCCTGCATTTTCAGCGGTGGAAAGGTCAATCTTAAATAATTTCCAGATAGGATTAGGCGTGGCTGTTCCGGCTTCGGGATAAAGGGGTACAAATTTGGAATAGCCCCAAATGCCTCCCGATCCGTTCAGTCGTTCGTCGGCGAACCACATGATTTGAAACATATCCGGATAGGGGGCCGGGGCACCCGAATCCACTTTCATGGCGATATATAAAGTCTTATATTTCGAGGAGACGATCGGGTAATTGTGTCCCACTTTGCCGATCAGCATAGCGGTCTGGTATCCGGGAAACAACGGAAAAAAATGGGCATCATCAATCGACCGAGCTGAAAAGAGTCCATTTTCAACCTTAATGTCCTGGAGAACATTCGCCTGGCCGGACTGATTGATATATTGAGAGATATCCGAGTATTCGTCCATGTCCCAGGAATTGTGCAAGCTCCGGGTAGCATAGTCGTTTCCTTCGGGAAATTTTGAGTCAGTTAGCGCCAGGCAGGTATTAGTGAATCCCGGAATTCCAATCCCGGGAATGAAATCGTAGATAAATCCGGATATAAAAAGAATAGCCAATAAATATTTTGTAATAGCGGCGGCCTTCATTGAATATCTCTCCATCTCTTTATCGGCTGAACGATCAAAATCTTTAGACCAGACAATAAGGGATAGAAGCAAAAGGAAGGCCAACATCTATATTGAATAAATTAGCACTAAATCCGGCATAATATGTATAGGGAGGCGAATGGCCGTATGGAAATCCAGCCAAAAAGTGTCTAAAATCGACAAAAAATGACGGTCTGGAGGGGACCAATGAGCTCTAAGAAGCCGAGGAACTTGCGCAGACCCGCTGGTAGATCAGTCGGAAGCGACGGGCAATTTCGGGCCAGTTATACCTGCGGACGACTTTCTGATATCCCGCTTCCCCCAGACTTCGCGCCCACCGGGGGTTGGCTAGAAGGAGGTTGATCGACTCGGCCAGCATCTTTTCATCTTGGTAAGGTACCAAGAGGCCATCCTTTCCCCCCTGAATAACCCAGGGAACGGCACCCCGGAGGCAGCCGATGACCGGCTTTTTACAGGCCCAGGCCTCCAAATAGGAGATCCCGAAGGATTCGAAACCGGAAGGATAAGCGAAAACATCCAGAGCGGAAAAAATTCTGGGTTTGTCCTCTTCAGGAAAATTGGGGATGAGGAGGATTTTTCTTCGATCCCCTTCCGGAAGAGCGGCTATCAGGTTTTCAAGATGCCAAGTGAACGATGTCCTGGCTCCGGCAATCAAGAGGCGGGTCTCGGGGAAGGTCCTCCAAACCAAGGGCATGGCCCGTACCAGGGTGTCCGCCCCTTTGACCGCGCTGATTTGACCGATAAAACCAACCACCGGTTTTCCTGATAAACCAAGTGCCCGCTTGGCTTCTTGAACATCACCTTTCGCAAAGGTCTCCCAGTGGGTACCCACGCCAACGGTTTCCACCCGACCCGAATCAGCGCCTTGTTGTTGCACGTAGGCGGCTTCGAAATCAGTGTTGGCAATATAGTAACTAGCCCTTTGAATGGCCCGGTAAATCATGGGCCGCTGAAATCCCCAATGGTCTTGGGGATGAAGCCCTCCATGGAACACACAAGGCCTGCGGGTCTTCGCGGCTGCTTCCAGGGCGACAAACATATGCCGTAAGGGAAAAGAAGAGGCGGCAATTACTTCGGCCGGGTGTTCCTCAACAGCCTTCTTCAATCCAGGGATAATCGGTCCTCCGGCTAAAGCCCGCAGGTATTGATTGCCCGGAAGGCTTAAATGGTAAGGCAGGAATTGGACCTTCCGAGCTATCCAACTCAAGCGGCTGTTGACTTCGAAGCGGCGTATTTTCACTCCCCGGCGTTCTTCCCAGCCGGAAGGAAGACGGGGTAAGCGGGAATTAAAAAAACCTTCGCCGCTCAAGCAGTTGGTGGTAAATACGGTGACCTCGTCCCCGAATTGTCGCACCAATTCTTCCGAAATTTGCTGTATCAGCCACTCCGTGCCCCCGACCGCCGGAAAGTATCCCTGAACGAGATGAAGAATCTTCATGGCCGGGATCTTTCGGGGTCAACTCCTGGAAAGGCGCCATTGCAGATAGCGTAGGCCTCGATGCCATAAGACCTGGGCCCCTTCGGAGCGCCAGATCACCAGGGCTCGAGAAAGAGGGGTCATCCCTTTATCCAGGCTCAATAGGGATGAAGTCCTCCCTTCCACTCGATCCGGGGCGTAGCCGCCTTCCAGACAATACCGGTGGAGTGGCCGGACCACCGAGGACCAGGATAGAGTTTCCCGGAGCGTGACAAACCGGGAGGACCAATAGTCCTTCGGCTGATCCAGAATGCGGTTCAGTCCCTGGGATACCGCCTCGGGATTAAAAGGTGGGACCACGGCGCCTAAATCCTCCTGGCGGACCCATTCACTGGTCACATCCCCTTCAGTGATCAGGATGGGCAACCGGGCCCAGATGTAATCCAGAACGCGGGTGCGGATGGAGTAGCGGGTTTCCAGGTGGACCGGGTGCAGGGTGACGCCGATATCGGCTTCGCAGAGCAGGGCTTCCCGGTCTTCATAGGACAACCATTCAAAAAAGAGAATGGTTTTGTCTTTTTCGCCGACTTCGGCGGCCAGCCGCTGCGTTCTTTCCGCCATCTCATGAACCGGGACCTGGGGGTTGGGGTGTCGGGTGCCTAAAAATATCAACCGGGCCTCCGGGTGCTCTTTCAGCACTTCGGGCCAGGCCTGAACCAGGGTCAGGGGATCCAGCCAGTTCCAGATTCCTCCTCCCCAGAGGACCAGGCGGGCGTTCGAGGGTACTGCCGGATGGAGGCCGCGAACCAGGGGGTGAGGCCGGGGTTCCCGGTCGGGTAGTCCCACTCCGACCACATCGATCAGCCGACGCAAGCTGGAGTCCTCGGCGAAGTTCCGGGGATTGACCCGCTGGTTGGCGGTCAGCAGCCCGATCCAGTAGTCACGCTGCCGTTCGTTACCGCAGATAAAGAAATCGCCGACCCGGGCCAAGGCATTGGTCACGGAAACGGCCTGGTTATTCATGATTTCCTGACTTTTAAGGGGTTCCTTTAAATAATAATACAGGTTTTCCAGGACGATCGGATCGTACAAGTCCACCACCAGGCGGGAACGGCTTTGTTCCAGAAAAGGAAATTTTTTTATCAGGTATCCGGAGATCAACGTCGTCTCGTGGTTTTCGACCAACACTTTAAGGCCGTCCGGTCGGGCCTCCTCGTAAGAGACTAAAGAGACCTCCGACTGCTCCAGGCTGGTTTTCCCGGGTATGGCCAGGGTGACTTCCAGGCCGAGCTGCTGCAGGGCCTTGGCCATCTCCAGGTATCGCATGCCGGGACCCGCCATTTTGGTATCCACCAGGTCGTGGCTGACAATCAGCAAGCGGAGTTGACTAAACGAAGGGGAAAATTCGGGCATAGGGCGTGTCCTTTTGGATTGGATCAAGGGCAGGTAGATGGATCGGATCCGGTCCCAGGAAAGTTCCGGCAGGCCGTTCCAAATCAAGGTCGGCGGCAGCTCGACCGGGGTCTTGAAAAGAACCTCGTCGGAAAGCCTCCGCCCGGCCAGTGCCTGGGCGCGAATCGATCGAAGTCCGGGCCATTCCCGGGAAAATTTTAACCAGGCGCGCCCGTAGGCCTGAAGCAGGGGCCACTGGAATCGGCAGACAGCCCGGGCACCGTTCAGCAGGTCCTCCAGGGCGTAATTGCGTAGAAACCGGGGCAATGATTTATCGGCCAGTTTAGAGGCAAACCGCAGCCGCCCATAGGCCACCCGCTCCAGCTTGCGCGGGGTTAAAGGATCGGCTTGACCGGAGGGTCGGCGTCCGCCGAAGGCATGAAGACCCACGGCCAGGGGGGCCGGACGGATCATCAAGCCTAAAGAACGGGCCCGGTAGCACCACTCGGAGTCCTCATAATAAAGGGGAAATCCTTCATCCAGGGGGCCGACTTTATCCCAAGCCGAACGAGGGATCAGGGTGGCGGCGAAGCAGGCCGAAGGGATTTCTTCCCAATGGTCAAACTGTCCAAGGTCCAGATGTCCGAGGCCGATATCCGTTCCCCAGGAAAAAGGCCCCACATAATTACCCAAGCCGTTCAAAAAAGCCGGCGCCCACCACAATTTCAATTTGGCGGCCACAGCGGCGCAGGCCGGATCCTGCCGGGCGATTTCCACCAGGTGGAAAATAGCCTCGGGGTCGAGGAGGAGGTCGGGATTTAGGAGGAGGAAATAGTCTCCCCGGGCCCGGGCTACACCGAAATTAATCGCCCGCGACAGGGCTCCGGATTTTTCCAGACGGTGGGCTTTGACCTCCGGATGATGGTTTTGAAGCCAGAGGCAGGTATCATCGCTCGATCCGTTGTCCACCACGATGATTTCCAGGGGAGAATAGTTCTGCCGAGCCAGCGAAGGGAGACAATCGACCAGCCACTCGCGGCTGTTGAAGCTGACAATGACCACGGAAACCAAGGGACCCAAACCAAAAGGCGGTTTCTGTTTCCAGGATTCCGGGGACGGCTCCCGCCGGATCAGGCCGGCCTCGGCCAGGCAGGCCAAAGAGGCCAAGATCTCCGGCCGGGAATCACCGGCCGCGCGGCCCTGATTCAGGATCTCTTCCAGACTGCGACCATCGACCCCTTCCCAGAAGGCTGCCAAGTGCGAATCGCTGGCGATCCGACCGCCCTGGGGGGTAACGAAGACAGGCCGCCTTCCGAGGGGGGAGACGCGCACCCCTTCCTCTTTTCGGTAGTGAATCATTAGACAGGATCCCGGAGGGGAAAGATCGCTGGAAAAAGGAAGGACCCGAATAGCGGATGATAGGAGGCCATAGCGGTCGATTAAAGCGCTTTGGATAAATCAGGAGATAAACGACCGGGGAAAGATCTTGCCGGCCATTTTCCGTCTTCTGGAATTAGGAGGCAGCAGGCGATTGACCGACTGGAATAACCCGGATAGGGTCTTCCAGGTCCGGGAACTATACAGGTTCTGGATGGCGATTTCTTTCACTTGGACGGTATTCTCCAACATCGTGAGATCCATGTCTCGGGCTTTGATGACCTCCTGCAGGTTTTCGATAATCCTCTTCTGGGTTTGAACGGTTTCCTGCAGTTCCGCTATTAGCTCTTCGAGAAGTCTGTTTTCTTGGTCGTCCATGGAAGGTCCCCGGCTTTCAGCGGTACTTGCCCGCATTGAAGGCCGACTTAAACCAGAGTTCTTTCCTGACCCGAGCCGCATCATACAAGCAAAGGTCCTTTTTATCTTTGATAAAATTAAATTCCGGATTCAACCCGTCGTAATGGAGGTGGCTACCCGCCGATTTTTCTGTCGGATCAAAACGATTTTTTCGTTCTTGGAAGACTTTTTTCTGCCCGTGTTCCTGGCTGCGGATACGGTAATGCCGGTTGATGAACTGTAGTGGAAAAACCTTTAACCCCTGGAAACAAACCTTGTGGCCCATAAAGGTAGTTAAGTCAATAGGCTGGCCAAAATTCTTCCAGGCGTTGATGCGAGGTTTGTCCAACTCCGTGGCCGGTTCATAGTAATGAATGAAATCCCGAACATCCTGCCCGGGGAGATAATTATTCTCCGTGGGCCAGAAGTTCAGATACTCAAAATTTACGGCATTGAATCCCAGGGTATCCACCAGGCGGAAGGCTTCCTGCAGGTTCATCCCCGGCCAGGGGGATTCCCGAAATTCATCGGCGTCGTAGTGCATAACCCAATCGGCGCCCAGTTCCCGGTGGAGCTGCTCCACCCGTTGGGTGATCAACCCCAATGAAAAAATCGACTGGTATTTTTCGGAGAAGCCACTTTCTCCCGGAAACTTCTCGATGTGCAGGAGCCCTTGCCCCAGCCAGCGGGAAGCCTCTTCGACCGTGCGGTCGGTGGAGTGATGGTCCAGCAGATAGACCGCTACGCCGTTTTCAATCAAGTGGCGCAAACTGTGATAAATCAGATCCTCTTCGTTAAAAGCGCAGATAACGGCCACGACTTTGAAGTCCTGGGGGATTTGATCGATCAGAAATGATTTGGTCCGTTCTGCACTTTCGGAAAGGCTCCGGCTTCCCCGCTCCAAGGTAGCCCCTTTGATTTTACAGGCCCGAAAGGTCTTTCCGTAAGCCTCGAACAGGGTTTTCTGAAATTCGAGGCTTAAGGGGAGGCCTTGGGCGATCTGTTCGTTGGCCAGGTGGTCCAGCTTTCGGGTATAGTCCAATAGGGCATCATAATGGGCCTTATTCCCGGCAGCCTCCTGGTTGATGTGGGTCAAGAGGCACCAGGCCCGCACCCAGGGATCATCGCTCCCGGTCCCCCAGATGAAATTGGCCTTTCCTTGTTTGAGGCACCGGTCCACAAAATCGTCCAAGGTCACCGGCCGGTTCATAAAGCTGACGGCCTTGCGGTTGAAGATTACCTGAAACCCCTGAGGCGCCAATCGATATCCCAGTTCCACGTCTTCGTTGCCGAAGCGGAAGTCGGGATTGAATACTCCGTAGCGGGTCAGCAGGCTTTTTTTGCACGAGGCCCTCCCGCCCCAGAAAAAAGTGAAATCCAAGAACTGGCCGTGCCGAATCTGGGGGTAACTGAAAAGCAACCCCCCTTCATGGGTGATGAAATGCATCAGGGGGGTGATTTTTAAACCGGGTTGCCAGATAGTGTAATTCAGGACGGCAACGGTTTCCGCCGGATGGTTTTGGTGGCTTTTAAGATGCGCTTTCAGTAAACCCGGAGAGGCCAGGTCGTCATCATCAAAAAACAGCAGGAGGGGAGCGGCAGCGGCGGAGATACCCTGATTCTTAGCCGCGGCAATCCCGGCCTGTGGCTGAAAAAAGGTTCGGACCGGCAAATGGTTTTCCCATGACTTTAAGACCTGCCGGGTGGAATCAATGGAGCCATCGTCCACTATTATGATTTCAAACAGCGCCTGGTTCAATGTCTGTCGGGTAAAACTTCGAAGCGACTGGTCCAGAAGTTCCGCCCGGTTTTGGGTGGGGATGATGACGCTGATTAAGGGGCGGCTGGGTACAGTTCGGTTCATGGGTTAATGTTTTTGAACATATACCGGGCCGTAATCGACCGTAATTTTATCGTCGGACATCGGGAGGGGGGTTCCGTAACGGTCAAAGGCCGTGGCCCCGGAGGGCAGGGGAACTGATTGCCGGGTGCCATCCGTGGACCAGATGACGTCGATAGAGGCGCCCCCTTGATCCCAGTAGGAGTGCCCGAAAATCCCACCCGGGTACCTGGTAACTGGACCGCGGTAGCGGGCGAGGGTCAAAAAGGCGGCCGCGGTTTTAAAGGCCAGGTAGGAAGGCCGGGGGCTGTTGTCCGGCCGAAGCAGCCCGGTGAGGCGATGCTCGCTTTTTAAGGCATAATAGACCATTCCCTGCAAGCCCAGGGCGATTCCCTCGGCGTAGGCTTTGGCCACAAACACCGCCTGGGTTTCAAAACAGGGATCGGTATCGACGTCGCAATAAAGGGCGGCCTCGGTATTGATCAGCGGCTTTTTTCCCCAACCGTAGCGGTTGAGGATGGTTTTAAGAAAAGCTATTTTTTCAGGAAGGGATGTGACCGAACCGGGCCAATTCGGGTTGCTCATCCGACCGACGGTCCCCCAAAAATAAGAATAGGTGTGGAAATTGACGACGTCGAAAAAAGGACCTCCGCCGCCTCGAAGTACCCCTTCGAAGAAGCGAGCCATCGTATTGGGGATTTGGTTGGGATTGTCCAAGAGCAATCCCCCGAGTAGCACTTGGGCATGGGGATCGGCCGCTTTGATGGCTGGATAGGCCGCTTTGAGCATTTGGGCGTAGTATCCTCCGCCGAAATAAGGGTCGCTCCCGTCCCCCCAGCAACCGAAGACGCTCCGGGCTTCTACGCGCGGAGCGTCGATCTCATTCCCCAGTTCCCAGTATTTGATGTTGTAGGGTGGTTTCTTGTATCGGTTGACCAGGGAAGACAAAAATTTGCCAAATCGACCAATGGCTTCACTGTGAATAGGACCACAGCCCGAACCCGGATATTTTTGGGCCCACCCGGGTACATATTTGACCACGGCGATTATCTCCAACCCGTTCCCGACGGTTTTCAGTAGGCTGGCTTCGTCAACCTCTTCCCAATGATAGGTCGCGGGAGAGGTCGGCTTCGGTTCGATGCGGTCCCAATCAAAAGCGTCGTAGCGAAGCCAGTGCGTCCTTGCGGTTACGGCCTGCTGCAACCCTTGGTCGTTATCAATGGGACCGTTTATTTGAACCCCGAAAATGGAGGTGGTGGGAATTTGGTTTTTGGGAGTGGAAGACAAGTTGGAAGATCGGGTTGGTTTTTTCTCCGGGGTCCTGGCCCACAAATCGGGAATTGCACCGGCAGAGATCAAAAAAAAGTAGGTCAGACAAGTAAATAACCCCCACCCGCGGAGTCCGGAAATTTTTTTTAACCGGTCATTCATTCTCAAGAGTTCCTCCGATTATTACTCCAACATAGAAACCCTGGCCCTTTGGGCAAGGGCAGAGTCCAGGGGTTATCCAATACCGGCCCCTTTGGGGTCGTATCCTTTATTTTTTAAAATGTAAACCGGTCCGTAGTCGACGGTGATTTTCCCTCCGACGGGATAAAGGGGGGTTCCGTTGAAGTCGAGGGCCGAAGATCCTGGAGGGAGCGGAACCGTTTTCCCCGTCCCGTCCACTGACCAAATTATGTCCAGAGGGGTATAAGAAAAGGATAAGAAGGAATGCCCGGCTATTCCACTCGGATAGCCGGTGGCCGGCCGGAGATAGCGGGCCTTCGTCAGGAAGGAGGAAGCTGTTTTGTAGGCTTGGTAGGCGGGCCGGAGTGTAAAATTCTGTCGGATCAGTCCCAGTCCGCGATAGTCATTCCTCATGGAATAATAAACAACGCTTTGAAGGCCTAAGGCCAGACCGTCAATATAGGCCCGGGTTGCAAAAACCCCTTGTGTTTTAAGACATTCGGGAGTTTCAATGTCACAATGAAGGGCCGCTTCGGTAATCATTAAGGTTTTGTCCACCTGACCATAGCGGCTCAGGACGTCTTTGATAAATAATGTTTTTTCCGGGATACCGGTAAAGGAACCAGGCCAATTCCGGTTGCTCATCTGGCCGACGGTCCCCCAAAAATAAGAATAGCTATGGAAGCTGACCACATCGAAAAAAGGGCCCCCGCCTCCGCGCAGGATTCCTTCAAGGAACCGTGAAGAATTTTTCGTGTCTTTCCCCGGGTTGTCCAGCATCAGGCCGCCGATCAGAACCTGGGCTTGGGGATCGGCCGCTTTTATAGCCGGGTAAGCCGCTTTGAGCATCTGTGCGTAGTATTCCCCCCCGAAATAGGGATCGCTGACTTCTCCCCAACAGCCGAAAACACTTTTACTGTACCAGATCGGCGTATCCGGCTCATTCCCCAATTCCCAGTATTTGATGTTATAGGGGGGGGATTTATAACGATTCACCGCTTCGGTTAAAAACTTGGCGAACCCGGAGAAGGCAGTGCTTTTTATCGGGCCACAGGGTGAGCCGGGGTATTTCTGTGCCCAACCCGGAGTGTATTTGACCACAGCAATGACCTTGAGGCCATTTTGAGCCGCCCGCACCAGGCTATCTTCAGCAACGTGTTCCCACCGAAAGGTGGGGGGAACGGTTTGTACCGGTTCGATCCGGTCCCAATCGAAGGCGTCAAACCTCACCCAGTAAACCCGGCTGTTCAGTGCCTGAGAAAGCCCCTGCGACTTGTCGAAAGGCCGCCAGGATCAGGGGTACCACGCGCCAGGCTGCTCGTTCCCAGAACCCCCGGGTGCACCGGCAATCCCGACACTCCCGCCAGGAGCGCCCTACCCATAGCGGCAGACAGCCTGCCACCAAAAACGGGAGCGGCGGGATCAGGTTAGTCAAAAACTGTGCGGCCGTGGCACTCATGCGTATCGTTATCCAGGCTAGGTTTTCTTATTTATGTCATAACCCGGCAACAGGTCAAGGAATTTCCCGGACTTCCCGCTTTCCGGCCGCCACCGCCAGCGGGCGGGTAGGGTGCCTTCCTCCTGCGCCCGGTACGTTGACTCAGTGCTTGCCGTCGATTAAGGCAGATTTGGCGCCTTTTGGCGGCTCGCCTCGCTTGACAAACTCTTTGAGGGCCAGTATATTTATAAAGTTTGCACCGCCGGGCCGTTAGCTCAATTGGTAGAGCAAGTGACTCTTAATCACTAGGTTTGGGGTTCGAGCCCCCGACGGCCTACCAGAGAAATCAAGGGGTTAGCTGAATTGGCTAACCCCATTTTTGTTTTGGGCTACCATCTGGGCTACCATTTCGGAAAAGATACTCTTCTTCGTATTAAATTCATTTTCGTCTAATTCGTAATCAGCAGGACCGGGGTTCGACCCCCCGTGCCGGCCCAATAAAATCAATGGTTTAGCTGATTTAGGCTAACCCTTTTTTAATTATGGGTACCAATCTGGGTACCATTTTTGCCTGATGACCCTCATTCCCCTGACGGTCTGGCATAAGCCAGGGATAAACAGCGTCAAGTTTTTAGGATTGCATAAGGGCTTGCTCAGCTTCACCGTTCGGGCCATTTCCCCCACCCCCAGGAGCCCTCAGGGGAGCAAAGCTGATCGTGGTTGAAAGTTGGAGAGAGAGAAGACAGGTAGGTGAAGATGCCCGTGAGGTCATTGGTGAATGAGAATATGCCTTCCTCCAGGCCAGCCTGGGGCTGAACCCAGCGATAGATGGTCGGCTGCCCCCCGGCGGGCCTGGCCAGCCCCAGCCACTTATCCCCCCAGACCTCTGCTTCTTGCCAGCCTATCCCTGGCCCCGGTCCCTGATCTTCCCGGCCCGGATGGTGGGGGAAGTCCTATCGGTTCGTGAAGGCTGGTTT
Source organism: uncultured delta proteobacterium (assembly GCA_963743305.1). GTDB lineage: Bacteria > Desulfobacterota > RBG-13-43-22 > RBG-13-43-22 > RBG-13-43-22 > CAVQSS01. The sequence continues at coordinate 15,501 of CAVUPH010000012.1, read as the reverse complement.
GGCTCCGGGGGAAGGAGCAGATGGCCCGACCAATGTCTTGACCATCTTGGGGAAAGTGATGATCATCATGGTGGTGGCCGTCTGGAACCCACCTTATCCTCACACCGGGCACCAAGCGCAAGGACCTCCACCTCCTCCCAATCCTCTATGGCCAGCCTGCCCCTGGTGCCCTGCCATCACCCCGGACCCGGACGCCCGCTCCCGCCCCGGGGCCATCGCCACCGCCGTCCAGACGTGGGAGGCCGCCGCCTCGCACCCGTGGCCCCGCCGGCCAGGCCAAGGAGCAGGGGAGCAGAACCCAGGCCCGGGAGCAGGCCCTGGCGTAGGGGCAGTCGCTGCCCTCGGCCCTCGGTCGGCCAATCGCCTCCCCGCCGCCATCCTGGACAACCGCGACCTCGAGCCTGTGCTGTTAGCCCTGCCCCCTGCACCCGACCAGCCCAGCGCCCTGGGTGTCGCCGCCCCCTCCCAGCGCTCCAGCATGGCCCCTCACATCCGCCGCCCCTTTCCCTACCCACCGCGGTGTATGATCGAACGTTTTAGAGCACGTGGGAGCCGTGTTCTGGCCCCGCCACCTTGAGCCCTGCTGTGGCCAGCCAACGGCCCCACCGCACACTCCTGGCAAGCGCCATGGTGGGTGTAGAACATCAAGGAGAGGACGACGCCGCCCTGGGGGCTACCGTAGCCCCTGACCCCCACCGGAGCCACCACCAACGAAGCACAGCGGATCGGCCGCCGCCTGGCTCCGGCTCCCCCTTCGAATCGCCCCCAGCCCGCAGCCGCGAAACCGAAACCCCGGGACCAGGGACTCCCCCCCCTGTACTATCAATGCCCAGTCGGCACCCGACGTTCAAAAATCATCGGAAATTAAAAAAATCTTCAGGGGAGAAGTTTGGGACGCTCTTTGCTGTGAGGGTGGTCCCCCCTGGGGGTTGATGGGGGTGAAAATTTTTTTATCAAAAATCTTCTGGGATTTACGCCACGATGGTGGCCATAACGAAGGCGTTGGCGCCGGCAGTTGCCACTCCGGTGGGGAGGCCCAAAAAAGGAATGATGGAAAATTCCCACCACCGAAGGCTAAAGGCAAGACCCGCGACAAAGTAGCGGCCTACGAGGGGGTATCGGGCCGGACGCTGGGGAAGGCGATGGCCGCGGGGGAAAGTTCGGCCTGGTCCAGGGCATTTCGATGTACACGGAGGGGGGCCATTGCCTTGTCCCGCCCCGGAGCCAAAACCGCCGTCTGTTTCTCACTCGGGATTCGCCTCTTCCGGGCCCCTGCGGCGAACACCTTTTGCCCCACCGCCCCCTTACCCTTGGGTGCCCCCTTTCGTGGCCGTGGCGGGGCTGTGAGTGGCCCTCAGCGCCGTAGATTTATCTTTCCGGGGGGAGGTCTGGGGGCGCATTTCAGGGTGCCGGTGCTCCCGGCGGGCGAGGTCGGCCAGGAGAAGGGCGACGGCACCCGTGCCGATTTCTTCATGCCTGCTGCTTCTGGTGTCAGCACCGCCCGGTCCCGCACCTCTGGCCTTGGTCTGAGTCGGAAACCGGAACACCTCGGGAGGAACTCCATCCCCCAGGTCAATATGATCGCCCCGGAAAATTTCCGATTTTTCGGGAGGATTCCCAATCCAAACTCCATTTGCAAAGGTTCCGATATACGAACCATATGGAAAAATTAGCGAAAGGGCGTATAGTGGCAAGTTAGTCTTGGATGGGTAATAGCACGGGAGAGCTGTAGCTTGGATGGCTCTGGATGATCAAACGATATGCCTTGTCAGTGCTCACGGCGAAGATTTATTACAAAAATTTTGGTGACAGCCCGAACTTTGCTGCCGATAATTGAGCAATGGATTCCAAAAAGCAAGTCGAGAAACCCGTAGGCAAACCCCTTTTGCTGAAGGCGTTTGTGTGCCTGGCGCTCTTGTGGTGCGGTTTCCCGGCTTTCGCCTCAGAAGCGCAACCCCCCAAGAAGATCCTGCTGCTCTATTCTTACCAATCGGTGCTTCCTGCCATTCTGGAATGGGATGAGGGCATTCGCTCGGGACTGCAAGGCATTGACCCTGGACCGCTGGAATTCTATACGGAATACCTGGATCTGGCGCGCTTCCCTGGCGAGTCCTATGTCAAAAACCTGATCACCCTATTGCAAAACAAATATAGCGGCAAGAAAATCGACCTCCTGATTCCAGTGGGGGACTTGGCCTTTCAGTTTCTGTCGTCCCATGGCAACTCGCTCTTTCCCGGTGTGCCCATGGTCTTTTGCGCGGCAGTGAAAACCGAGATTCAGACTCTCGCCAAGCCGAAAAACAGTACCGGCGTGGTTGCCTGGATCGACGTGGAGGGCACCTTGGAGGCGGCCCTCAAGATGCAGCCGCAAACCCGGCAGGTGGTGGTCGTCGGGGGGACCGCCAAAACCGATAGGTTATTTCAGCAATTGGCGCGCGAGGCGTTGCGTCGCTATGAAGGACGTCTCGAGGCCACCTTCCTGACCGATCTTCCGGCTTCAGAAATCTTCAAACGCTTGGGCAATCTGCCTCCCCAGGCCATTGTCCTTCTTCTCACGCTGTTGCGGGATAGTGAGGGCAAGGAATTCATTCCCCGGGACGCCGCGGCTCTCGTCTCGCAGACGGCCAAGGTGCCGGTTTACGGCCTTTGGGAAACTTTGTTGGGGCACGGCATTGTGGGGGGGCATCTCATGAGCTTCAGAGCCCAAGGACGAATAGCCGGTGAAATAGGGCGACGCGTGCTCCAGGGCGAAAAACCCGACGATATTCCCATCGTGGTTGAAGGGGCCAATTTTTATCTGTTTGATTGGCGTCAGCTCAAGCGATGGGGCTTGTCCGAGGCAGCTTTGCCTCCCGGCAGTGTGGTGCGCTTCAAAGACTTATCTGTTTGGGAACTTTACAGATGGCGCATCGTAGGTTTGATCGCCCTTGTCTTCATTCAGGGCTTAATGATTGGGCTTCTCACCATCAATCGCCGCAAGCGCCGACAGGCGGAACAGAATTACCGCACGGTGGCTGATTTTACGTATGACTGGGAATATTGGGCTAACCCCGACGGCACCCTCAAGTATGTATCCCCTTCCTGTGAGCGCATCTCCGGCTACCGGGCGGAAGAGTTTTTGGCGCACCCCGATCTGCTCCGGGAAATCGTGGTGTCAGAAGACCAGACCTTATGGAATTGCCATCATCAGGACGAGCACCAGGGAATGCAGGCCGGCGAGCTGCGCTTTCGCATCGGCCGGAAAGACGGCGGAATCCGTTGGATCGAGCATACCTGCCAGCCGGTCACTGGAAGCCAGGGCGAGTTTCTGGGAATCAGGGTCAGTAATCGTGATATCACCGACCGCCTCCAGGCTGAGCTTGAGGCCCAGCGCCACCGCGAGGAGCTGGCCCACCTGAGCCGGGTGGGGATGCTGGGGGAACTCACCGCTTCCCTGGCCCATGAGCTCAATCAACCGCTTACCGCCATCCTTAGCAATGCCCAGGCGGGGCAGCGTTTTCTCCAGGGAACGGCGCCGGACCCGGCAGAGGTGGCGGAGATTCTTAAGGACATCGCCCAAGACAGCAAGCGGGCCGGCGACATGGTCCACCATTTACGCCGGCACCTCAGGCGGGGCGAGTTCGAGCGCAAGCCCGTGTCTCTCAATGATGTCGTGCAGGGGGTTGTGGTTCTGGTCCACACTGAAGCCGCGGCCAGCAATGTCAAGCTCGCGTATGCCTTACCCGATGACCTGCCCCTGGTGCTTGGCGACCGCATTCAACTGGAGCAGGTGGTGCTCAATCTCATCCTGAACGGCCTGGAGGCGGTTAGAAACATGCCCACAGGTTCCCGAAATCTCGAGATCAAGACAGGGAGACAGGATGCTGCTACCCTCCTGGTATCCATTCTGGACTCGGGTAGGGGGATTAAACCTGAGGAAGCGGAGCAGATTTTCGAGCCCTTTTTCACTACCAAACCAGACGGCCTGGGGCTGGGGCTTTCTTTGAGCCGCGCCATTATCGAAGCCCATGGCGGCAAACTTTGGGCCACCCCCCTTCCCCATCGAGGGACCGCTCTCCACTTCACCCTGCCGGTTTTCCAGGAGGAGGGTCCATGAGTGATGCGGAGGCCACAGTCTTTGTGGTGGATGACGACCCCGCCGTGCGGAAGGCCTTGCAAAGGTTATTCAGGTCGGCGGGTTTACACGTCGAGACCTTCGCCGAGGCCCAGGAGTTCCTGGCAGCCAGGCGGCCCGACACTCCCGGTTGTCTGGTCCTGGATCTGCGTCTCCCGGGGATCAGCGGGCTGGACTTGCAAGAGAAGCTCGCCGCGGCTCATCTTGACCTCCCCATTATTTTTCTCACGGGTTACGGCACCGTGCCTGAAAGTGTGCGCGCCATGAAGGCCGGGGCTGTGGAATTCCTGGAAAAGCCGGTGGATGACCAAACTCTACTGGCTGCCGTGAACCAGGCGCTGGCCGGGAACTATCAGACCCGTCAGGAAAAGTCGGAAATGACGGCGATTGAGCGCCGGCTCGCCGCGCTTACTCCCCGGGAACGCCAGGTCCTAGCCCTGGTGGCGGCCGGTAAATTGAATAAGGAAATCGCCTGGGACCTGGGCACCGCGGAGAAAACCATCAAGGTGCACCGGGGCCGGGTCATGCAAAAGCTCAACTGCCCCTCCCTGGCCGAACTGGTCCGTCTGGCGGCCAAAGCCGGGATCTACCCCTCGAAAAAATAACCGGCATTGGACCAAAGTCCAATTGTCGGAATCCGTTTCTTTCTTTATCCTTCCGATTAAGTTTTCTCCTTTTTGCTCGTCTTTGCCAGGTGCGCAACCTCAGGCGGAATAAATTTGCATGGCTAAAGCCGGTCCCACCATTTACGTGGTTGACGACGACGCGTCAGTGCGCCGGGCCTTGAGTAGGCTTCTTAAGTCAGCCGGATTCCAGGTGGAGACCTTCATGTCCGCCCAGGAGTTTCTGGATTCCGGCCAGACAGAGGGCCCGGGGCTTTTGGTCCTGGACGTTCGCCTGCCGGGTCTGAGCGGCCTCGCCCTGCAAAAAGTCCTGGCCGCCTCAGTCTCCCGTCTCCGCATTATCTTTATCACGGCCTTTGATAACGACCAGGAGCGCGCCCAGGGATTAAGCGCTGGCGCATTGGCTTACTTGCGCAAGCCTTTTCAGGAACACCAGCTCTTGGAGGCCATTGAGGCAGGCTTGTATCATGCCGAAAGACCATCAGAATGGCAGGAGGGTGGAGAAAAGTGAGTTGTTTTGGATGTCAAAGAATGCCGCGAGTCAGGTTAAGGACTACTTTCTACCTTTTTCTGCTCTTCATTCTCGTGCAAGGCTGCGGCACTGTCAGGGGGCGCCATCCGGTGCCTCTGGTCCTGCAGGATGAGGCGCGGGTGGTGGGCATGCCCGATGTTAGGGGATACGGCGATTCGCCTGATGACAGTATGCACCGGAGCGCGGTGGAATCCATCCGCCAGGAGTTGGTGGCCCAGCCCGGCAAGCCGGCCGGCGTCTTTGCCACCCCGACGGTGGATATCCTGGCCATCTCCGGCGGCGGGGCCGACGGGGCCTTCGGGGCGGGGCTGCTTTGCGGCTGGACCGAACACGGCGACCGGCCCCGGTTCAAGTTGGTGACCGGCATCAGCACCGGGTCGCTTATCGCCCCATTTGCCTTCCTGGGGCCGGAGTACGATGCCAGGTTGAAAGAAGTCTATACCACCATCACCACCGAGAACATCTACCGGGTGCGCAGTCTGCTGAAGATGCTGTGGTCCGATTCCATCACCGACACCTGGCCCCTGGCGGAGCTTGCAGCCAAGTCGATGGATGACGACATGCTCCGGGCCATTGCCATAGAGCATCAGAAAGGCCGCCGCTTATTCGTGGGCACCACCAACCTGGACGCCCAGCGTCTGACCATCTGGGACATGGGGGCCATCGCCTCCGTCGGCACCCCGGAGGCTTATAAACTGTTCCGGAAGATCTTGCTGGCGTCGGCCTCTATTCCGGTGATGTTTCCCCCCATCTATCTGGAAGTTGAGGCGGCAGGCAACAAGTACGACGAGGTCCACGTGGACGGCGGCGTCGTGGCCGAGGTGATCACTTACGAGTTTGTTTTCAGGCCCCTGGCGGTCACGACTGAAGTTAGGGGGAAAGACGCCAAGCCCCGGCCCACCCGGATGTATATCCTCCGGAACAGCAAGACCAAGCCCGAATGGGGTATGACCGAAGCCGGTCTGAAAGGCATCACCGAACGGGCCCTGAACACCATCATCAAATACCAGGGCGTCGGCGACTTATATCGGATTTACACTCTGAGCAAGCAGGACGGAGTGGATTTCAACCTGGCCGTCATTCCGGGGGAGTTCAAGGTGGAGCGGAAGGAAGAGTTTGACCGCAATTACATGAACCAGCTCTTCAACCTGGGATATGAGCAGGGGCGCCGGGGCTATGCCTGGATGAAGTACCCGCCGGGCTTAAAGCAGGCCGTCGAAATTCGATAGGAGCCGGCTGAAAAACATTCGGGTCATGGATTTCTACCGCTATAAGGAGGTCCTGGCGTGGGGTCGAAGAAGAAGTGAACAACTTAGAGAGAACAGAAATGGGACGTGAGCACCAAACATTAAAGCCCCGTCTCTGGCGGGGCAAACCGGTGCGGCGTATGCACGTGATGGTGAAGCCGACGGGGCCGCTCTGCAACCTCAGTTGCACCTATTGCTACTACCTTACCAAGCAGGTCCTGCTGAACACGGAAAACAACTGGCGCATCACCGACGAGATCCTGGAGACCTTTATCCGGCAGTATTTCCAGGGCCAAAACTGCAAGGAGGTGGTGTTCTCCTGGCAGGGAGGAGAGCCCACCCTGCTGGGCCTGGACTTCTTCCGGCGGGTGGTGGAGTTGCAGAAGCGGTACTGCCCGCCCCACGTTCGCTGCGAGAACGACCTCCAGACCAACGGGACGCTCATTGACGAGGCCTGGTGCGAGTTCCTGGCGGAGCACAATTTTCTGGTGGGCTTGAGCCTCGACGGCCCCAAAGAACTCCATGACCATTACCGCAAGGACAAGGCGGGGGCGGGGAGCTTTGATCGGGTCTTCCGGGCGGCCCGGCTGCTCAGAAAACATCAGGTCAACTTTGCCACGCTGAGCTGCGTGAACCGGTTGACCGCCAAGCAGCCGCTTCAAGTTTATCGCTTTCTCAGGGATGAGGTGGGCGCCAAACGCCTGCAATTCATTCCCATCGTTGAGCCCGTAGGCTTTTGGTATACGGCGCCGCAGTACTGGGGCCAGCGATTCATCCCGGAGGACGGTTCTCCCCAGGCGCGACCCGGCCATCCCGAGTCCATCGTGGAGGACTGGTGCGTCGATCCAGATGACTGGGGGGAGTTTCTTTGCCGCATCTTCGATGAGTGGTACCGTAAGGACCTGGGCCAGATTTATGTCCATTATTTCGAGGCCGCGGTGGAGACCTGGATGGGGCACGTCTCGCCGCTGTGTACCCAGAGCCCCATGTGCGGCAAGGGGCTGGCCCTGGAGCATGATGGCTCGGTATATGCCTGCGACCATTACGTCTATCCCGAATACGCCCTCGGTAACATCCTTACCCTGCCTCTGGCAGAGATGGCTTATTCAGAGCGCCAGGAGCGCTTCGGCAAAAGCAAGGAGGGGACGCTCCCCGAGTACTGCCGGCGGTGCGAGTATGAGTTCGCCTGCTTCGGCGAATGCCCCAAGAATCGCTTCCTCAAGACGCCCGACGGCGAGCCGGGACTGAACTACCTGTGTCGGGGCTGGAAGCGTTTCTTCTCCCATATCGATCCCTATATTCAGAAGATCGTCCGCAGCCTGGGCGCTCCGGTGGTGAAGGAAGCCCGAAGCCTTCCGGCGGAGAACTGGCGCCCAGAGAAACAACCATGAAATGGAAGATGGTCAGCCTGGAAGACGGCTACCGGCAGGTGCGCGTGGAGGCCCCCTGGGAAGAGATCGCGGCTGACTACGACGATATCCTCAGAGATTATGCACGCCTGCGAGTGCCGGGATTCAGGCCGGGCAAGGTGCCCCGCCAGGTTCTGGAGCAGCGGTTTCGGCGGGAGATCACGGAAAATCTGTCCCGCCGCTGCGCCCCCCGCCTCTGCCGTCAGGCGCTGGAACTGGCGCAGGCGGAGGCCGCCGGACCCGTGGAAGTCTCGGAGATCGAGTGGGAAACAGGCCAATCCCTCCGGTTCACGGCGCGCTTTATCCCCTGGCCGGAGTTCGAACTTCCGGATTACCGGTCCTTAAGGCCTGTGGAGGCAGGGATCGGGGATCCCCAGGGTGAGCTGTCGCTGCGGCTGCTTGAACTGGTAAGTTTCCCAATCCCCGATGCGTTGATCCGGGCTGAACTTGCCCCGGACGGCCTGGCGGAAAGTGAGCCGGGCAGCGAGCCCTGGCAGGCCGCGGCCCAACGGGTCAAGCTCATGCTGATCCTGAAACGCATCGCCCGGGAAGAGGGTATCGAGGTGGAAGAAGCAGACGTTGATCGGCGCATTGAGGAGAAGGCGGCGGAGTTCGGGACCAAGGCCGACATTTTAAGAGCCGAACTGGAGCAAGGGAGTGGCAGACCGCGGCTCAAGGACCTCCTGCTGGCCGAGAGTGTCCTGGACTATTTGCTGGAGAACACGCAAAAATAAAGAAAAATAGCCTTTAAGGAAGGAGGAGCACATGGAGAAACGAGTACCAACGAAGGGGAGCAAGGCGCGCCGGTGGGCGGCGGTCGGCGGCGTGCTCGCCGCGGCCACCATCATGTGCGCGGCACCGATGGCGGGCAAGGCGGCGGAGGCGCCCAAGGCCGCCAAGAAGCCCAACATTCTCATCATCTGGGGCGATGACATCGGCCAGTTCAATATCAGCGCCTACAACCAGGGCATGATGGGCTACAAGACGCCCAACATTGACCGCATCGCGCAGGAAGGAGCGCTATTTACCGACTGGTATGGCCAGCAGAGCTGCACCGCCGGCCGCGCGGCGTTCATCACCGGGCAGTCGCCCATCCGCACCGGCCTGACCAAGGTCGGACTGCCGGGCGCGCCCGAGGGAATGAAGAAGGAAGATCCGACGATTGCCGGCTTGCTCAAGCCGCACGGTTACATGACCGGCCAGTTCGGCAAGAACCACCTCGGCGACCGCGACGAGATGCTGCCGACGAACCACGGGTTCGACGAATTCTTCGGCAACCTCTACCACCTGAACGCGGAGGAGGAGCCGGAGAATCCGGACTACCCCAAGAACCCCGAGTTCAAAAAGAAGTTCGGCCCCCGGGGTGTCATCCACAGTTTCGCCGGCGGCAAGATTGAAGACACCGGCCCGCTGACGAAGAAGCGCATGGAGACCATAGACGAAGAAGTCACCGCCAAGGCGCTCGACTTCATGGAGCAGGCGCCAAGAAGGCGGACAAGCCGTTCTTCCTGTGGTGGAACTCCACCCGCATGCACGTCTTCACGCACCTCAAGAAGGAGAGCGAGGGCAAGACCGGGCTGGGCGTTTATGCCGATGGGATGGTGGAGCATGACGGCCAGGTCGGCCAAATACTGGCCAAGCTGAAGGAATTGGGCCTCGAAGACAACACCATTGTCATGTATTCCACCGACAACGGCGCGGAAACCTTCCTGTGGCCCGACGGCGGGTCGACGATGTTCCGCGGCGAGAAGAACACCAACTGGGAAGGCGGCTTCCGGGTCCCGACCCTGATCCGCTGGCCCGGCGTCATCAAGCCCGGCACGGTCATCAACGACATCGGGGCGCACGAGGACATGCTCCCGACCCTGCTCGCGGCGGCGGGCGATACCAGCGCCAAGGAGGACCTGTTGAAGGGCAAGAAAGTCGGCAACCTGACCTACAAGGTGCACCTCGACGGCTATAATCTCCTGCCCGCGCTCAAGGGTCAGGGCGAGTGGCCGCGGAAGGAGTTCATCTACTGGACCGACGACGGCAGCGTCGCGGCGCTGCGCTACAACAACTGGAAGGTGACCTTCCTGAAGCAGAACGCCCACGGTTTCCATGTTTGGCAGCAGCCATTCGAGGAACTGCGCTTACCGATGATTACCAATCTGCGCATGGACCCGTTCGAGCGCGCCGAGTATGAAGGCGCGGGCTACACCCAATGGATGATGGAGCGCGCCTTTGCGATTGCGCCGTCGGGCGCCTACGTCGGACAGTGGCTGCAGAGCTTCCGCGAGTTCCCGCCGCGCCAGAAGCCCGGCAGCTTTAACCTCGACCGCGTGATGGAATCGATCACGAAAGCTGGGGGCGAAAAGTGACACCGGGTTGTATGAACCACTAAATTAACATATCGGGCCGCACTCTGTCGCAACCGGGTGCGGCCCACCTTGGCAAGCAAACATCGAAAGGCAGGTCCATGAAGAAGTTGGTTCGACCCCGTAAAATGAACAGAACTGCGTCCGCCTGGGCACAGGCCACGCCCGTTCTTCAGGGAACGAGCGACACGCGCATCGGCAAGATCGAATTCGACCTGGGCCTTCCCTCGAAAGGGTTAAACTCGGGAAAGAGTTCTCCAAAACCTTTTTTTAAGAGGTGGCCACAACAATGAAAACCACAGACAAAGAACCGGCCGCAATAGCGGACGGGAAGGAGACCTTCACTCTCATGTCACGCGATACGATCTCCCGTCGCGAATTCCTGGTTGTCTCAGCGGCATTCGGCGTGACGATCTGCCTGCCTGGAGTACTATCCGCGGCCCCGGACGGGAAGAAGACCTTCACCATCCTGCACACCAACGACATGCACTCGGCCTTCATCGGCATGGGTCCGGCCGCGGACTACACCCCATTCAAGCTCAACGACGACACGACCCGGGGCGGGTACGCGCGTCTGGCCGCGTTGATCGCTAAGAGGAAGGAGGCGCGCAAAGATCAGGGTCCTGTGCTGGTGCTTGACGCGGGTGACTACAGCATGGGGACCGCGTTCGGCGCCGCTACCCGCGAGACCGGCGGCGAACTTAAACTCATGTCCCGGATGGGTTACGACGCCACTACCTTCGGCAACCATGAATTCGACCTTGGGCCTGACGGCCTGGGCGGGTCAATCGGCGTAGCCGCCAAAGCCGGCCGGGTTCCGGCGGTGCTTGCCTCGAATACCGGCTTCGCGCAGCAAGACGCAACGCTGGCCGATCTCCAGCGTCTGGCCAAGGCCGGGGTGATCCGCCGCCACCTCGTGATCGAGCGCGGCGGCATTCGCTTCGGCATCTTCGGGGTGCTCGGCAAGGAGGCCCAGTTCTACACCAGTGGTGCAGGTGCCGTTACGTTCACCGACGCCATCGAGACCGCCAGGGAGATGGTGACGCTTCTCCGCGAGACGGAGAAGGTGGATGTGGTCATCTGTCTCAGCCATGGCGGCGTGCAGAAAGGGAAGGACGGGCGCTTCAGCGAGGGCGACGACGTGAGTCTGGCCAAGGCCGTGCCGGGCATCGACGTGGTGATCGGCGGCCACAGCCACACCGAGCTGCAGGAGGCGATCATCGTCAACGGCCGCACCCCCGTGGTCCAGACCGGGAAGTATGGAGAGAACCTCGGCGAGCTGGTGGTCACCATGGACGGCGGCAAGCTGACGGTCGAGTCCTACCGGCTCTACCCGATCGACGACACCTTTGCCGGCGACCGGGCCATTGCCGACGAGATCGACAAGCTCAAGAAGAGTGTCACCGGGATCGTGTTCGCATCCCGTGGTTACAGCATCGATCAGCCGCTGGCGGTGGCGCCGCGGGACCTGCCCAACACGTTCACCGACATCGCCGCCAGCACCCCCCTCGCCAACCTCTGTCACCGACGCCTTCAGAAAAGCCACGAAAGCGGACATCGCATTCACCGCCAACGGGCTGATGCGCGCCGGCTTGACCCGGGGAAAATCAGGCGTGCAAACCGTCTATGACGTGTTCGCCGTGGCGCCCCTCGGCGCCGGTGTCGTGGATACCACGGCCGGCAGCGCACTCGTGACTGGCTACTTCACCGGCCAGGAGCTGAAGAATCTGCTCGAGTTTTTCCTCGTTGACAACCCGGCCCACCCCGGCGAGTATTTCCCCCGCACCTCCGGCATGAGGTTCCGCTACGACCAGTCGCGCCCCAAGTTCGACGTCGTGACGGCCATCGAGATCGGAGACCTCGATCGCGGCTACCGCGCCATCGACATCAGCGGGAAGGACGAGCGGTTGTACAGCCTCACCTGCCCCCTGATGCTCGGCATGATTGTCATGGCCATCCCGAAGTACACCAAGGGTAAACTGGCTCTTGTTCCCAAGGACAAGAAGGGACAGCCCCTCAAGTCGAAGGTCGAGGCACTCGACGACCCTCGCGACAGCACACCCGACCTGCTACCGCCGAAGGGTACGCTGGACAAGCGCAGTGTCGCCACTGGGGGGAAGAAGAAAGCCGCCCGGGAGATCAAGGAATGGCAGGCGATCATGGACCACCTCCGCAGCCTGCCGGTCAAGAACAAGGGCGAACTGCCCGTGATCCCGGTCGATGAACGCGCCGCGGAGGTCCGGGCGATCAAAATTGGCTGATCGTTTTCGGACGGGATAAAAAGCAACTGACCTGCCCCCCCTGGAAGTGCTGGATTCGGACCGGCAGTTATTTGAGTCCGAGCTCAAGTTAACCCAGGACCGGGCCAACGAACTCCTGGCCGTCATCGCTCTCTACCGGGCCCTGGGCGGCGGCTGGCAAACTCAGGATGACCCTCGTACATCGCCGCCCCATAATATATCCAAGTGAAAGGAGGGCAGCGGATTTTCCCCGTTTTTTGTCTATGGAGAAGGATGAGGTTGAGGACCACATGGCGGATAGTCTCCCTGATGAAAGGATAAGACCAATGTTAACCGTCGAAGAAATGATGATAGGATGTTTCTTAGTTCAGATAGAGGATGAAACGATAATTTTCGGTTCCCCCCCGGAGATTATCAAGGTCTTAATGAATCGCCGGAAATCTATGCCCACCACGGTGGTTTTACCGGCCAATTTTTTTTGGTTAGAGGAGGTTCAAGCCGAACTGGAATTTCCGCTGTATCATTTTTTATTTTTTCGAGGGGGATTCTTCCAGGGAGAAAAACTCAAGGTTATCGGCACCGCCGACCAGATTGATAGGACCAGGCAGCTATTAAGGCTTACTCTGCTGGGTCCGGATGAAAGTCTCATGCGTAAGTGGCACATTCCGCAACAAGAAATGGCGCGACAACTTGCCATCATCAATCACTTTGCCCTAAAAAGGCAGGAAGGTTCAATTGCCGAAGTCGATGATCTGGTTGAATTCATCTATTTTAACGAAGGAAAGACAGAATTAAAGGGGTTGCATATCGAAGTAAAGGAGAAAAATTGCTTCTCTATTACCTATCGAGGGGAAAATCAGGTTATTAACTTAAATTTTTATGAAAGACAGAAACCACCGATGAAAATACAAGCAGATTCTTCTTTCCAACTCAAAAGGCCTGCATTCGGATTACTTGCCTTGAGTCACTGCACCTCAGGTTTTGATCCCATCGGGTTTACAACTGGTTTAGTACTTTTTATAAACTCTATGCCTCTTCTTATTGATGGACCGTCCTGGACTAAAGAACATCTCAGGGCATTTGGTTTGAGCATCAGTGAAATAAAAGGAAGTATATTATCTCATACCCATGGGGACCATTCTTCCGTGATTGATACCATCATGAGTGGTCATAAAGTAACCTTGATAACTATTAAGGAAGTATACCATAGCTTTATATTAAAACTATCCTTATTAATTAATTGGCCTGAAGATAAAATAAAGAAAATGGTTCATTGTATAGAAGTTTCGTTAGATAAACCGTACTATTGGTTTGGAGCGACATTTAAATTTTTTCGAAGCGTTCATACCATTGCAACCATAGGATTCGAAGTTACTTATAACGGAAAAAAAATTATATATAGCGGTGATACTGTTTGGGGCGAACCACTGCAAAACCTTTTTGCTGCCGGAATAGTCGACCAGGCGACATATGATCCTTTGGCAAATATTTTTACTGCCAAGGCCGACTTGGTCATCATGGACGGCGGAGGGGGCTTAATTCACCCCGATCCGGCGGAAATTAACAAACTTCCCCTGAATGTTAAGCAAAAAACTTACTTAACCCATCGATCCAATTTACCTGAAGGAATAACAGGATTGAATCTTATCCTTCCCGGCCAGCAATGGGAATTTATTCCGGCGTCTACGGTAAGTATTGGCGATATCAATGCCATACAGAATTCACCTCTTATTTCCAGCCTTAGTCAGGAATGGCTGAATACCATCTATTCCCTGGGGAAAATTGAGGCGGTGGATATCGGTCAGGTTATTTTAAAAGAAGGTGAGCCAGGGAAGGACTTCTATATTATCATCGATGGAGCGTTTTCAATTATCCAGGGTAACCATAAACTTATAAGGTTGGGTACAGGAGATTTTTTCGGAGAACTACCCATTTTAGAAGACAACCTCTGCACAGTCACCGTAAAAGCCAAAACCAAAGGAAGGATGATGGTTATCCCCAGAGCAGTTTTTCTCCAAATGGCACGCAGGACCACCCTCGGAAAAAGGCTTCTCAAACTTCATCAAATGCGCCCGGCTCTGTTACAATGCGGCTGGGTCAAAGAGCTGCCCCTCCAGATCATCGACCGGTTTGCTGAAAAAGTTAACCGGAGAATCTTTAAAGCAGGGGAGATAATTACTCATGAAGGAGAAAAGGGAGATGAAATCTTCTATCTTGAGTGGGGTAAAGCCAGCGTCATTATGACCATAACCGGTCAAGCGGAAAAGATCCGTTCTATGTCCAAAAACCAGTTCTTCGGGGAGATGGCCGTTCTGGGCGATGGCATCCGCACCGCCACGGTTATTGCCGAGGAAGACACCTCCTTATTGATCTTACGCCGCCTGGATTTCGAGAGATTGAAAAGGGAATATCCGATACTTTTTTATGCCATGGGCGTCATAGCTGAGGAAAGAATACAATTCAGCTGATGTTAGATTTGATCTTGGGTGAATACAACTCACAGGAAACCCACCATGAAAATTAGTCCATCGTCACGCCGCCTCTTGCCCTGGATAAGCGCCATCCTGCTCTCGGTTACGGTGGCACTCGGCATCATAGAGGCAACGCGCCTCTCTCTTGAACACGATTACAAAGAGGATTTGGAAACCGAGGTAACTCGACGCGGCTTCGAAGTAATAGCACAGACGATGAACGGCAATGTGATGGGAGCGGTGTCCGCGTTAGGGCTGGTCGATCAGCTGATCAAGAGAGTCGCACGCGGAGAGATTCCCCTGGATACTCCGGTGGTCATGGAAAGCTTGCAGGCAATCGGCCAGTCCTATGAGGCCAACGGGGTTTATTTAGTGAACCCGGACGGGGTAATCAAATCCTCTTGGGACACGGTTGGAGTACCCCTCACCGGGGTGGACGTAAAGTTCCGCCCCTATTTCCAGATTGCCATGCAGGGCAAGATGAATATCTATGCGGCCATCGGCACGA